>CAVSPT010000001.1:0-80931 GCA_963729855.1 Candidatus Aminicenantota bacterium
GAGAATGGACTGGCCGATTCATTCACCGATGATTTGGACGAGGCCCTTGCCGACGCCGAGATCATCGTCATCGGGACGGCCCACGGGGTTTACCGCGGCCTCCCCTTCGGCGAGACCGTCGCCCCGGCGGCCCAGGCCGTCTTCGACGGCGCCCACCTTTTCCTGCGAGGCGAATGGGCCGTCCGCCCCCTGGTCTACGAGGGAATCGGCAAAGGCCGGAAGGCCCCGTCCGCCGATCTGGCCCGCGCCGTCGAGCGCGGCTTCCGGGCCGTCGAGAAAGGCCTGGCCGGCGAAGTCGGACGGCTGATCGAATTCCTCAACGGCCGATTCGCCGCCGGAGAGGCCGAGCGGACCTCGCTGGAGACCGTCCGGTCCCTGGCCTCGACGTGCGCGACGGGCTGCGCCTTGGCCGAGCCGGGACCCGTCGGGGAACAACTCCCGGTTCTCGGCCGGCGCCTGCGCCTGCCCGCGCTGGCCGCCCGGGTTTTCGGAGCGGCGCCATGAGCCGGCCGCGGGCCGCCTTGTCCCTCGACCTGGACAACCTGTGGTCCTATCTCAAGACGCATGGGGATCGGAGCTGGGACGGCTATCCCACGTACCTGCCCGGCTTCATCCCCGAAGTCCTGGAATGGCTGGACCGGCGCGCCCTCAAAATCACGTTTTTCGTCGTCGGCCGGGACGCCGCCGACGGCCGCAACTCCGGTTCCCTCGGGCTTCTCGCCCCGGCCGGGCATGAGATCGGCAATCATTCCAACGATCACGAGCCTTGGTTTCAATCCTATGGGACGGACGCCTTGGCCGCGGAGATCGGGCGGGCCGAGGACGCCATCGCCGCCGCGACGGGCGTCCGGCCGCGCGGCTTCCGCGGCCCCGGCTTCAGCTGGAGCCCCGGCCTTCTCGAAGTCCTGGCCGGGCGCGGTTACCGCTACGATGCCACGACACTCCCGACGTTCATCGGTCCGATCGGCCGCCGCTATTATTTTTTCCGGGCCGTCCTGACATCCGCGGAGCGGGCCGTCCGGGCGCGCCTCTACGGCCGCTTCGCGGACGGCTTTCGTCCGGTTAAGCCGTTCGTCTGGACGCTTCCTTCAGGCCGCCGGTTGATCGAAATCCCGGTCTCGACGATGCCTTTCTTCAAGACGCCGTTCCATTTAAGCTATCTGCTTTATATCGGAAGGATCAGCGAGGGTCTCATGCGGACCTATCTTGAAGCCGCCCTGGGAGCCTGCCGGGCGGCCGGGCTCCAGCCCAGCTTCCTCCTCCATCCGCTCGATTTCCTTGGACCGTCCGAAGCGCCCGGGCTTGCCTTCTTTCCGGGCATGGATTTAAATAAAAGAAAGAAGCTCGATCTGGCCGGGCGCGTGCTGGACATTCTCTCCGCGCACTATGATCTTATGCCCTTGGGCGCCTTCGTCGAAGCGCTCGTCCGGGAAGGAAAAATCCGGCGTATCCTGCCCGTCGGGGGCGCCGGCCGAACGCATCGCCGGGATCAGGGAGTCAATGACTGATATGAACGCAAGCCGACCGAAAGAAAACAGGCCGCCCGCGTCGCTCACGGTCCTGGTCCCCGCCTTCAACGAGGAGCGGATCCTGGCCGCGAACTTGGCCCGGCTCGAGAACTACCTGAAAACGCTGGAGCCGGATTACCGCTGGGAGATCCTCGTCGTCGACGACGGAAGCACCGACCGGACGGGCGATATTGCCGATGAATACGCGTCCGTCCATCCCGATGTCCGGGTCCTTCATTCGCCGTTCAATCTCCGCCTGGGCCACGCCCTGCGCTTCGGATTCCACAACACCCGCAGTGACATCGTCGCGGTCCTGGATGCGGACCTCAGCTATGCACCCGAGCACGTCGGGCGGATGCTGGAACGGATGCGGGCCACCCGGGCCCGGATCGTCATCGCCTCGCCCTATCGTCCGGGCGGCCGCCTGGTCAAAGTCCCTGCCTTGCGGCGCCTCCTCAGCCGCTGGGCCAACCGCTTTCTCTGCCTCATGGCCTCCAAGGACTTCTTCTCGGACAAGCTGACCAACATCACGGGAATGGTCCGGGCCTATGACGGCGAATTCATCCGCGGTCTGAGCTTGTGGTCCATGGACGTCGACATCAACGCCGAAATTATCAATAAAGCCAAGATCCTCAGGACGCGCATCGCCGAGGTACCCGCCGTTCTGGATTGGAGCGCCGCTCGATCGGCCGGACGAAGACGCGGGAGCCGCCGCGTTCATCTCTCCAAGACCGTCCTGCAAAGCCTCGTCTCGGGGTTCATGTTCCGGCCTTTCCTCTTTTTCATTTCGCCGGGGCTGACCCTTATGGCCCTGTCCCTCTATCCCCTGGCCTGGGTCATCATCCATACGCTGCAGGCGTATCGCGGGCTGGCCGCCTCGGGCTTCGGATTCGACGGCCGGCTTTCCGAAGCCGTCGGACAAGCCTTCAAGCTGGCCCCCCACGCCTTCATCGTCGGGGGCGTGGCCTTGCTCGTTTCGATCCAGCTCATCAGCCTGGGACTCCTGGCCCTGCAGAAAAAGCGCTATTTCGTGGAGCTCTTCTACATGGGCAGCTTCTTCCGCCGGAACAATGCCGGATCTGATCCCGTTTTCCCCGGCGACCCCCTGCGCCGAGGCTGAGGCATGGCCGATTCCGTCCGTCTCTCCATCGGCGTCGTCGGCGGCGGCATCACCGGATTGGCCGCCGCCGACGAGCTGGCCGGCAGCGGGCGCTTCGACGTCACGCTCTACGAGCGGAACGACCGCCTGGGCGGGCATTGCGCCGACCTGCTCCTGGATCGGACGATCTGCGACCGTTTCTACCATGTCGTTTTGCCCGGCGACGCCGATACGATCGGCTGGATCGACAAGCTTGGCCTCGGCCCGGATTTGGTCTGGTCGCGGGCCGGGAGCGGTTTCTTCGGCGAGGGCCGGCTCGTGCCGCTCGAAACGACCTTCGATTTTCTCCGGTTTCCTTTCCTCTCGCTTCCGGACAAGGTCCGGCTGGCGAGGGGGATCCGGAAGGCCTCGCGGATCCGCGAGCCCGACGGCCCGGCCGCGCTCTCGACCGAGCGCTGGCTGAACGGTCTCTTCGGCCCCCGCGTCACGGAGAAGATCTGGAGGCCGCTCGTGCGGAGCAAATGGGGCGATGCCGCCCCCCGGATCTCGGCGTCATTCATCTGGGCCAGCATCCGCCGGCTGCGGGGAGCGCGCCGCGGCCCGGCCGGGCGCGAGCGGCTCGGGGCCCTTCGGCCGGGGATCCACGCCCTGATCGGGACCGCCGAAGGCCATCTGCGGAAGAAAGGGGTCCGTGTGCTCGCCGGCTGCCGCGTCCTCGGCGTCGAACGGAAAGACGGCGGGCGCCTGATCGTCCGCACGGAATCCGGGATTGATCTTCACCGGTCCGTTTTGGTGACCCTAGCCGAACCGGAGCTCCGGGCGATCCTTCCGCCCGGAGTGGACGGACCGGGCCGGCCGGTCGAATATCTCGGCATCCTGGCGGTCGTGCTGGCGCTCAAAGAAAGCCTGTCGCCCTACTACGTCATCAACCTGCTTGATGAAACGCTCCCCTTCACGGGAATCATCGAAACGACCAACATTCTCCCCCCGGCGGATTTCGGCGGACGGCGCCTCGTCTACCTTCCCAAATACACGACCGCCGACGATCCTCTGAACGGCCGATCGGATGACGACGTGGCCGGGCTCTTTCTTTCCGGCCTGGCCACGGTTTTTCCAGGTTTCCGCGAGGCGGACGTCGTGGAACGGCGCGTCGTCCGGGCGCCTTATGCCCAACCGCTCCGGCCTCCCGGCATTCCGATCCCGGCCGCCGATTTCCACACCGGAATCCCAGGCCTCTATGCCGCCAACACCTCCATGATCAGCCGGAGCCTGCATAACATCGACGCCGATATCCGGCTGGCCCGAGAGGCCGCCCGGGCGATCATCCGGGAGACGGCCGTCAAGGAGTCTGTCCATGGCTGAGCCAAGATCGCCCCTGCGGGATGCCGTCGCCGCGGGCCTCGCCGCGGCCGCGGTCCTATCCGCCGCCGATGCGGTCCTGTGGGTCCGGGCGGGTGGCACCCGGCTGGTCGAGTATTGTCTGCGTCCCTTCGGGGTTCTGCACATCCCCCTGGCGGGATACGGCTTTGCGGTCTTTGTCCTTCTCGGCCTGCTGGCGGGATGCGGCATCGGGCTCCTCGACCGCTTCCTGATACGGACGCCCGCTCCATGGAACAGGACCCTGGATGCCTTCGCTTCCCTCGGCGTCACGGGCCTGCTCATCGGCGTCCTGAGAGCCCGGATGAGCGACGAGATCGCCGTGTTTGACCGCTATTTCGCCGGGCTGGCCGCCGCGGTCATCGTCCTGGGGGTTTTCGCGGCCTTTTTCCGGGCCCGGGACAACAAAGACCGGAAGGCGGAGGCCGGGGCGTCGCCGCCTTTAACAGGGATCATCGGCGCCGGCGTCCTGGCCGCGGTCCTGTTCGCCGCGCCGCTTTTCGACGATCTTCGGCTCCCGCGCCATCGAACCTCCGGAAGCCCTTTTTCGGGACGGCCGAATATCCTGGTCTTGATGCTCGACACCGTACGGGCGGACGCTCTTTCCGTTCTGGGCCGAAAGGCGACGCCCACACCGGCCATGGACCGGATGGCCGCCCAGGGGCTCCTCTTCCGCAGGGCCATCGCGCCGGCGTCCTGGACCGTGCCCTCCCATGCCTCGCTGTTCACCGGCCTTTATCTTACCCAGCATGGAACGACGTTTGCCCACCAGGCGCTGGATCCGGGCCTGCCGGCCCTGGCCGAGATTCTGGCGGCCGAAGGATATCGGACCGCGGCCTTTTCGGAAAATCCCAACATCGCCCGATCCAACGGCTTCGGCCGCGGGTTCGGCGATTTCGAGGAGCCTTTTCTCTATGGTCGCGCCGCCATCATGCCGGCCTTGCTGGACAAGGCCCTGGCTCGATTCGCAGGGCGCGATCCGACCGGGGAATACACCGAGGATACGCTGGGAGGGCTCGAACGATGGATCCGGGCGGGGTCCCTGAAAACGGGCTCCTCTCCGTTTTTCGCCTTCGTCAACCTCATGGCCGCCCATCTTCCGGATTGGCCCCGGAAGGGATTTTCCCCGCCGGCCCCGGATCGGGCGCTCCTGCGCCGGCTCCGGCCCATCAACCGTTCGCCCGAGCTGAATTTCCTGCCCTCCTATTCACTGACCAAGGCGGAGATGGAGGCCTTGCGGGAATATTATGGTGGAGACGTGGCCTACCTGGATTCCCGCCTGGATGGGCTATTCAGGTTTCTCGAATCGTCCGGAATCCTCGATGAGACCGTCCTCGTCATCACATCCGACCACGGCGAGAACTTCGGCGAGCACGGTCTCATCGAGCATGCCTATTGCCTCTACAACACCGTGCTTCACGTTCCCCTGATCGTGCGCTATCCCGCCCTCATCCCGGCCGGCGCCGTCCGGTCGGAGCCGGTCTCCACGATCGGGCTGTTCGACGCGCTCCTGGACCTGGCGGGCGTCCCGGAATCCCGTCGGCCGGCGGAAGCCCCGAGGATCCCCCTCCTTAAAACGGAACAGGGCGGGGACGTCTTCGCCGAGAGCGAAAACTGCGCCGGAATGATCCGCAGCGTCGTCGGCCGCGAAAAGGAGGCCGCGGGCTTCGACGACCGGCCCTTCGACCGCTCCCTTTCCTGCGTCTACTCGGGCGATCGAAAACTGATTCTCGGTTCGGACGGCCGAGTCGAGCTCTATTCCCTTTCCTCCGACTGGGACGAGCGCCGGGAAATCTCGGCGGCCGAGCCCGCGACCGTGGAACGCCTGCTGGGGAAGCTGGCCGCCTGGCGGGCCGGCTTGAAGCGGCCGGCCCCGGCCGCCCCCGAACCGAAAACGCCGCGGGGCGTCAAGGATGCTCTCAAGTCGCTGGGCTATATCCGGTAGGCCATGAACGTCGCCGTCATCAATCCGCCTTACGCCGTCCCGTTCATCCGCGAAGGGCGCTGCCAGTCGCCTCAGAGCTACAGAAAAAATTCCGTCCCCCAATTGACATTGGCCCTTATCGCCGGGGTCCTCCGGAGGGCCGGATACGAAGTCCGGGTCATCGACGCGATCGCCCTGGATCTTTCGGCCGAAGCCATCGCGTCCGCGATGGCCGGATCCCCTCCCGCTCTCATTCTGGTCAACACGTCGACCCCCACGATTGATTCCGATCTCGCCTTCGTAGAGACGCTCAAGCTCCGCTTCCCCCGGTCCGTGGCCGCCGTCTTTGGTGTCCATGCGACGGTCCTGGACCGCCAAATCCTGGAAGCCGCGCCGCGCCTCGACGCCGTCATCCGGGGCGAGCCTGAATGGACGTCCCTGGACCTGGCCGCGGCCGTGGCGGCAGGGAAGCTGGACTCCGAAGTCGCCGGATGCACGCTCCGGACCGGGGAACGCATTGCCGTCCATCCGGACCGCGCGCCCCGCGCCGACCTCGACGCGATGGGCTTCCCGGATTGGAGCGATTTGCCGCTCGATCGGTATATTCATCCCGTCTATCGGAAACCCTATCTCATGGTCAACACCTCGCGCGGCTGCCGCCACCGCTGCGTTTTCTGCGTCGGCCCGCTCTACTACGGCCGGACGATGCGTTACCGGACCCCGGACAGCCTGTTGGCCGAGATCCGCCGCGACGTGGAAATGTTCGGAGTCCGTCACTTCTGGTTCTATGCCGACGATTTCACCGAAGACCCCGCCTTCGTCCGGGCCCTCTGCCGGGCCCTCCTCGACTCCCGCCTGAAGATCGTCTGGTGGAGCAACACCCGCGCCGACACGGACGATCCCGGACTGTTCGCCTTGATGAAGGAGGCCGGCTGCCGGATGCTCTCGATCGGGGGCGAAAGCGGCAGCGCGGAGATGCTCAAGAGCATGCGCAAAGGAGCGCTCGCGGGCCAGCTGGCCCGGACCGTGCGCCTGCTGCGGAAGGCAGGAATCGATTCGGTCGTTTATTACATTTTCGGCCTGCCCGGCGAGACGGAGGGCAGCCTTCGCGAGACGGTGGCGGGCGCCAAGCGAGCGGGTCCCGATTATGTTGAATTTTATCCGGCCGTCCCCTATCCGGGAACGGAATTCTACGACCGGCTGCGGCGGGAGGGGCGGATCCTGAGCGACGACTGGCCGCTCTATCATTACGGGGAGTTCGTCGTCGACGCGCCCGATTTCCCGCCCGAACGCATGCGGGCGCGCCTCCGGCGGGCCTACCGATCGTTCTATTTTCGCCCCCGCTATGCCTGGACGATGGTCCGCAAGCTGCGCCGCCCGGCCTCGTTCCTCAACCTCGTCCGGTTCGGCTGGAGCTACTTCAAGTCTCTTTGATCGGGCGGCGCGGACAGATCGAACAGGATGGCCGCCTCACATTCCCCCGCCCGCCGATAGGTCCGATCCAGCTCGGATTCGAAAGCCGGCCGGGCTTTCAGGGCCTCCCTTTCCAGGACGAAGAAGCGCGCCCCGCGACGGACGTATCCGGCCACCTCGTCCAGCGTCTGGCGCTCCCTGGGAATGTCGAAGCCCTTCCGATCGAGCCAATAGAACATATAGGACGCGTTGTACGCCGTCGGCCGGCCGGTCGATTCGATGCCGTTCCCGCCCGAAGCCAGGATCAGGGCATCGGCGGGGATCAACGGAGCGAAGGAACGAGAACAGGCATACAGGGCGCCATAGCGCGTGGGATGAAGCTCGCGGGCGATCTGCAGGCCCAGGAACGGCGGAATCGCCAAAAAAACGGCCAGAAGGAGGGCCGCCGGCCGTCCTTTCCAAGCGCCCGCCCCGGCGGCCAACGCCGCGGCGCCGGCAAAGATCATCACGGCAAGTCCCATGGCCGCCGTCCCGGGAAAGCGGACCCCGGCCCATTGGGCCGCTGCGATCAGGACCAAAGGAAGAAGGAAGGCGGCGAAGGCGGCGCGTCTTGTCCTCGCCGCCGACGGCAGGCGGGGAACCCATTCCGCGAATCCCAAGCCGAAAAGCAGGGCAAACGGGGCGGCCGAGACGACATGGTAGTAGGACGCCCAGTTGTCCCCCGTGGTCCGGATGGTGACGAGATAATAAACGCCGAGGGCGATCAGCCAGGCCAGGACCGTCCAAGCCGTCTTATCGCGGCGTCTCCGCCAGAGGATCACCGGAGCGGCGATCAGGCCGGGAACGGTCGCGACCAGGGAGGCCTCCATGCGCAGCGAACGGAAGACCGCCGAGGCGATCCATCTCGGATGCTCGAACATGTCAACGCCGATCCAATGGGATTCATTGGAGACCCCGAGGGAATTGCCGAACTCGAGCCAGAGCCGATGGGCGTGGACGTACCAGACGGCGGACGGCAGAAGGGCCAGGAAACCGAACAGGACGACCCGCGGACGAAAGAGCCCCCTCCAACCCCGGGCCCGGATGATCAGCAGGACGAACACGATGCCGATATGGGCGGCCGGGATCTTGGCCAGGACGGCTGCCGCCGCCGCCAGCAGCGCCGCCAGATAACGGGGCCATGTCTCCTTGTCCTGCCAGCGCAGGAAGGCCAGGACCGCGGAAAGGTAGAAAAACAGCATCATCGATTCGGGCTGGATGGCGTTGGCGACACGGACCGAGAGCGGGGCCAGGGCAAACAGACCGGACGCGAAGAGCGCACCGGCGTCGGGCAGCAGCCGCCGGGCCAGGGCAAAGAAAACGAGGAGCGTCAGGAGGGCGAAGGCGAAGGAGAGGAGGCGGCCGTAGATTTCATGGAGGCCGAAGAGGCGGTCGAGCGCGGCCATGGCCCAGGGGATGGCCGGGAATTCCATCTCGGCGAAGCCGGGCCCTTCGCCGCGCCAATCGATGCGCGGGCGCCGGATGTCCATGCCTTGGCGCAGGAAGTTGCGGGCCACGGCCCCATAGTCCGCCTCCCTCCAGCTTTCCCGGATTCCACCGTCGATGCCGTGCCCGAGATCGAGGGCCCGGATGCCGGCCCCGCAGGCGAAAATCGCCAGAAAAATCCAGGTCCGCTTTCTCTTTTCCATGCCGGCGCTTATTCTTTCCCATTGCAGTGATCTTGTCCAGCGGCTCAATATGCCGGAGGCAAGGCAAATTCCCATAGGGACGAATCTTTTTCCCCCGAGCGAGGGGGATGGGAGGGCAAACCCCTCGACGAGTCAAAAAACATTTATAGAACGAACTTTCTTTCGCCGGGACGAGGGGGGGGGGTGGGGAAAAACCCGTGCGACGACTAAGCGGGCATGGTTTTTCGCCGAAGGCGAAAAGAGCGCAGGAGGAGCGTCGGAGCGGATTTTCCTCGCAGGGGAAAATCCGCGCGTTTTCCCCCACCCCCCCGCCCTCCGCCTTGACAGCCCGCCGCCGCGGCCCTAAACTAGCTCCTTCCCGGCGGGGAATCCAACAGGGGAAGATGCGCGCGGAGCGGATTCCCACCTTCGAAAGGAGCCATCATGATCGAAATCCGCTTTCACGGGCGCGGCGGCCAAGGCACGGTCGTCGCTTCCAAGATCTTGGCGGACGCGCTGGCCAAGGAAGGCAATTGGGTCCAGGCCTATCCGGAGTTCGGCGTCGAACGCCGCGGTTCGCCGGTCGTCTCGTTCATCCGGATCGACGATCGCCAGATCTACGACAAAAGCCGCATTTACAATCCCGACCACGTGGTCGTCGTCGACCCCACGCTGATCGAGAGAATCGACGTCACGGAAGGGCTGAAGGACGGGGGCTGGATCATCATCAACAGCGACAAGCGGCCCCAGGATGTCCATTTTCCGGCCAAGTTCCGGGTGGCCACGATCAACGCCACCGAGATCGCCGTCAAGTACAAGCTGGGCTCGATGGCCGCACCCATCGTCAACACGGCCATCGTCGGAGCCATTATCAGCATTTTGGGCCTGACCAAGCTCGATTCCCTCCTCCAAGCCATCGAGGAGGCCATCTCCATCAAGCCGATCGAGAACCAGAAGGCGGCGGCCGAGGCCTACGAGCGGGCCTGCGTCTACGCCTGAGAGAGGATGCGATGAGCAAGAAAAAAGACGCCCGCAAGATCGTCTTCGAGTCCGAAAAGGACATGCCCCTCATGCCCATGTCCCTCGGTTCCATGCTCTGGAACAAGACCGGCTCCTGGAGGAACATCCGTCCCGAGATCAAGCTCGAGGACTGCATCCGGTGCGGCATCTGCTGGAAGTTCTGCCCGGACATGTCGGTTGAGATCCAGGACGAGTGGCCGGTCATCAACTACGACTACTGCAAGGGCTGCGGGATCTGCGCCGAGGAATGCCCGGTCAAGTGCATCGCCATGGTGGAGGAGCGGAGATGAAAAAAGTCATCATGGGAAACCACGCCCTTTCCTATGGGGCGATGCTGGCCCGGACCCAGGTCATCGCCGCCTACCCCATCACTCCGCAGACGCAGGTCGTCGAGCTCCTCTCGGAGATGTGCGCCGACGGGACGCTGAACGCCAAATTCATCAAGGTCGAATCCGAGCATTCGGCCATGGCCGCCTGCATCGGCGCCTCGATCGCCGGGGCCCGGGCCTTCACCGCCACTTCATCGCAGGGCCTGGCCCTCATGCACGAAATGCTCCACTGGGCGGCCGGCGGGCGCCTGCCCATCGTCATGGGCAACATCAACCGGGCCATGGCCCCCGGCTGGACGATCTGGACGGACCAGAACGACAGCCTCAGCCAGCGCGACACCGGCTGGATGCAATTTTACTGCGCCTCCAACCAGGAAGTCCTGGACACGGTCCTGCAGGCCTACAAAGTTTCCGAAACGCTGTCCATCCCCAGCATGGTCGTTCTCGACGCCTTCGCCTTGTCCCACACCTATGAAGTCGTCGACGTCCCCGATCAGAAGAAGGTGGATGAGTTCCTCCCGCCTTTCAAGCCCTACGCCCGGCTCACGCCCGATGACCCGAGGGCTTTCGACGGCCTGACCGGGGTCGAGCATTACATGGAGCTGCGTTATAAACTCCAGAAGGACATGGAAAAAGTGCCGGCGCTCATGGAAAAAACCGGGCTCGAGTACGAGCGGATATTCGGCCGCCGCCTGAACGCGGTCGACCCCTACCTCTGCGACGACGCCGAGATCGTCCTGGTCACATCGGGTACGGCCGGATACACCGCCCGCGTGGCCGTAGACCAGATGCGCAAGGCCGGCCTCAAGGTCGGCAACCTGCGCATCAAGATGTTCCGCCCCTTCCCTTTCGACGACTGCCGCCGGATCCTGGCCAAAACGCCCAAGATCGCCGTCGTCGACCGCAACATTTCTTATGGCCACCACGGCATCTTCTCCCAGGAGCTGAAGTCGGCCCTCTACGGGAAGGGCGGCCAAGCCGTCTTTTCCTTCATCGCCGGCCTGGGCGGGCGGGACATCACCCCCGAGTCCTTCCGGGAGGTGATCGACACGACGCGCCGGACAGACCACCCCCAGGAGGACATCCTCTGGATCGGAGTGAAACGATGAAAAAAGAAAAGAAAATGACCGTGACCCTCCCCCTGGAGGAGCACATCGGCGCCGGCAACTTGGCCTGCCAGGGTTGCGGGGCCAACC
Organism: Candidatus Aminicenantota bacterium; assembly: GCA_963729855.1. Classification (GTDB taxonomy): domain Bacteria; phylum Acidobacteriota; class Aminicenantia; order Aminicenantales; family UBA4085; genus UBA4085. The sequence goes on from CAVSPT010000001.1 coordinate 11,534, forward strand.
TGGCCCTGCGCTACGTCCTCAAAGCCCTCGGCCGGCGGACCATTCTCTGCATCCCGGCCTGCTGCTGGGCGGTCATCGACGGCGGCTTCCCCCATTCCTGCGCCGACGTCCCCATTTACCACTGCGCCTTCGAAACGGCGGCCTCGACGGCCACCGGCGTCAAGGCCGGACTGGAAATGACCGGCGACTCCGAGACCACGGTCATGGCCTGGGCCGGCGACGGCGGGACGTTCGACATCGGACTGCAGGCCCTGAGCGGCGCGGCCGAGCGCAACGATGACATCATCTACGCCTGCTACGACAACGAAGCCTACATGAACACCGGCATTCAGAGAAGCTCGGCCACGCCCTCGGGCGCCTGGACGACGACCACGCCCGTCAAATTCCCCAAGGACCAGCCGAAGAAGGACATCGATGCCATCATGGCCGCCCACAACATCCCTTATCTGGCCACGGCCTCGACGTCTTATCCCGAGGACCTCTTCAAGAAGGCCAAAAAAGCCAGGGAAACGCGGGGCACCAAGTTCCTCCATATTTATGCGCCCTGCCCGACCGGCTGGAAGAGCCGGCCGGAGGACACGGTCAAGCTCGGCCGGATGGTGGTCCAGAACGCCATCTTCCCCCTGTATGAAGTGGAAGGCGGCGAGAAATACACCCAGACCATCAAGGTCAAGGACAAGAAACCGATCGACGATTACCTCAAGCTGCAGGGCCGATTCAAACATCTGAAACCCGAGGCGATCAAGCTTTTGCAGGACGAGGTCGACCGCCGCTACGCCAGGCTGCTCAAGAAGTTCGAAAATAAGTGATAGCGAAACGGCTGTTCTTGCTCACCGTGATCATGGCGGCCGCTTGCGCCGCCGGGCCGGCCGCCTATAAAATAGCCCCTCCGTTCTCGGTCACGGACCTTGATGGAGACACCCTGGCCTCGGCGTCTTTAAGGGGCAAGGTCATCGTCGTCAACTTCTGGGCCACATGGTGCCCCCCCTGCCGGGCCGAGATCCCCGACTTCGTCGATTTTTATGAACAGAACAGAACGCGCGGCCTGGAAATCATCGGCTTGTCGCTGGATTCTCTGACCGGAGGCCCGGCCACGGCCGACGAGCTGCGGCCGTTTGTCCGGAAAAACAAGTTGTCCTACCCCGTCGTGGTGGCCTCGGAGACGATCATCCGTGATTTCGACCCGGGCGACGCCATTCCCGTGACGTTCATTCTCGACAAGCAGGGCCGTATCCGCCACAAGCAGGTCGGAGCCGTGAGCATGGACACCCTTTCCGAATGGTTCGAGCGGCTGGCGGCGGAGAAATAAGCTCAGAGACCCAGTTTATAAGCGTGATAGACGGCGAAACGGCCGCCGCCGAATCCGGGAAAACGACGCCGCTCGATGACCCGGAACCTTTTCTCCAGGAGCGGCGCGACAAGCGCACGGGACTGGACGAACTCCTCGGCCGGCTTCTTGCGCGAATACAGGCCGACCACGGCGTCGGAGAAACGGTGCTGCTGGGGGCAGATGGTCAGAAAAACGCCGTCCGGCTTGAGGATCCTGCGGATTTCGGCCACGGCGGCCTCAAGATCCCGGACAAATTCAAGAACGGAGACCGCGACCACGACGTCGAAGAATCCCTCGGGAAAGCCCGTCTCCTGAATGGAGGCGTTCCTCAGTCCCACCTCAAGCCCGTACGCCCGGCACATCTCCGCCACCGCATCCATCCGGCCATGGATGTCGCAGGCGTGGAGCTCGCGGCAATGGCGGTGGAGCTCCGGCAGGAAGACGCCGCTGCCCGTCCCGGCCTCCAACAGCCGGCCGGCACGGGCCGGGCCCAAGAGTTCGAGGATGACCCGAAACCTATAAAGCTGGATGTACTTGATCGGGAAGAGATAGTTCCAGTGGTAATAGTCGATATCGCTTGTCCGTCGGAGAAAGGTCCGCTTCGGCAGGATCATTGTCATATGATCCTGATTCGACGTTTCGCCGTGCTCATGCCGTTTACTGCGGGGCTTTCCTAATTAGCACAACCATTTTGAATTTGCAATGGCGGAGGGCGGGAGCTAAAATCGCCCTGATGAGCGCGCGAAAAGCCATCTCCGCCCTGATGTTGGCGGGGGGCCTCCTGGCGGCTTCCCCGCTGGCCGCCCAGCTCGTCCTCGGTCAATACGAGAACGAAGCGCCGTTCCGGACCTGGAACTCCTACCCGTTCGTCTCCGCCTCGGCCCTCGGCCGGGGCGAGACGGCCCTGACCCAGGCCGCCGACGCTTCGGCCGGGCTTTCCAATCCCGCCCTTCTCGTCCGCCTGCCGCGATTATCGGTCACCGTCAACGGATTCTTCGAGTATGCGACCGCTTTCCGCTATGCCTATATCAACACGGGAGTGTTGTCGACAACCGCTCCGATAGGCCGGTCCCTGGGCGGTGTCGACCTGGCCGCCGTTGCGTTCCGCTTCGGCGAATGGGCCGCCGCCGTGGCCGCCGCCGATTTTGAGTTCTACGACCGGCCGGCCGTCAGCGCGGAGGCGTCCGCCAACGGTCAAATCTACTATTCCAACGATTTCGACCAGACCGGCGTCCTGCGCGGTTATTCCTTTTCCCTGGCCCGCCGCTTCGGCGGACGCCTGAGCGTCGGATTGACCTTGATCGTCTTCCAGGGGAATTTCCTCCGCTCATCCGTAGAAAACTCGGTCCTTTCGGGCTATACCATCACCGACACGATCAGCCAAACGTATAGCGGGTTCGCCCTCCAGGGAGGCATCGCCTGGGAGCCATGGAAAGGTTTCACCTTGGCCGCCACCGTCCGCGGCCCCTGGACGAAGAAAGCCGACGGCTCGAGCAATCTGAGCTACCAGGCGCCGGCCGGCCCGACGGACATCACGATCGCGGATTCGGCGGTGGATTCCCTGCGCCAGCCCTGGATCGCCGGATTGGGGCTTTCCGCCCGGCTTCTGGAGGGCCTGACCTTGGCCGCCGACGCCGTCTATTATGGCTGGTCCCAATATGCCCCCGAATATTTCGGCGAGGTTCAGGAGCGCGATTTCCGCGACGTCGTACGGCTCGGGGCCGGCGCGGAATACACGACCGCCATCCACCTGTTCGGCCGCAAGGTCGATTTTCCCAGCCGCATCGGCGTCCTCTACGACCCCCAACCCATGGCCGACCCCCATTCCTCCTATGTCTATCTTACGATGGGGACGGGACTACATTGGGCGGCCTTCCATATCGATCTCGGCGCCTCGCTGGGCGGTGAATCAGGCAGCGGACAAAGCCTGGCCGGACGGAGAATCGCCTTGACCATGAGTTACTTCTTGGGAGAACGTCCGTGAAAAACCGTCGCGTTTTAGCCCGGATCGCGACGATCGTCCTCCTCGTCCTGGCGTTCGGACCCAACCCGGGCGGATCCTCCGATGGCCGGGCTCAGCGTCCTCAGGTCCTCAGCGTCCATTCGGCCCCGGGACGCGTGGTCCAGCTGCGCCGCATGGGCCTTGATCTGCTCGGCGAATGGGAGGGAAAGATCTATATCCTGGCCTCGGACGCCGAAGCCTCGGCCCTGCAAGCCGCCGGCATCGCCTGGGCGCCGGAAGCCGACAGGATGCCCGCGGCGCGCTTCAAGTCGGAGGATACAGGGGCAGGTTTGAACGGGGCCTATCATTCGTACAAGGAGCTGGAAACCGATCTTTTCGCCCTGCAGAATCAATATCCCGATCTGGCCAAAGTGTACGACCTGGGTCTGAGCCTGGAAAAGCGGCACATCTACGCCCTGAAGGTCAGCGCCAATCCGGCCCTCGAACAATCCAAGCCCGAAGTCCTGTTCTTGGGCTGCCACCATGCCCGTGAATGGATCTCGGTCGAAGTCCCCTTCCAGCTGGGAAAATATCTGCTCGAGAACTACGCCCTTGACGCCGAGGTCCGCCGCTTGGTGGATGCCGCCGTAATCTGGATGGTCCCCCTGGTCAACCCGGACGGTCTCGAATATTCCATCCAATACTATCGCTATTGGCGGAAGAACCGCCGGGACAACGGCGACGGATCGTTCGGCGTCGACATCAATCGCAACTACGGATATGAATGGGGTGCGGACGATGGGGGATCCAGCCCCGATCCGGATTCCGATAGCTACCGCGGCCGAGCCGCCTTTTCCGAACCCGAGACCCGGGCCGTCCGGGATTTTTTCCTGTCCCGGGACATACGGGCCCTCATCTCGTATCACAGCTTTTCCCAGACGATCATGTATCCTTGGGGGTACACCCTCCAACCCGCGCCAAAGGATGCGACGATGTCCGCGATCGCGGCCCGGATGGCCGCCCTCATCCAGGCGGTCAACGGCAGGACCTATCTTTTTGGAGAGTCGAGCCAGGAATTGTATCTGACCAACGGCGACCTCACCGACTGGGCCTACGGCACGACCGGCATTCCGGCTTATACGATCGAGCTGCCGCCGACGGACGAGATCGACGGCGGCTTTTTCAACGCCGAATCCGACATCGCCTCGATCTTCGCGGAAAACCTGCCGGCGATGCTTTTCCTGATCGATTGGTCCATTCAAAACGCCCAGGCGGAGGCCGCCGGGGACAAAGACCGGGCCGGAAGAGAAAAGCCCGGCCGGCCCGGCCGCCTGCCGGGCGGACTGCGATGGATCAATCCGCCGGCCGGCATGCAATAAGGCGCCGCCGGCCGCCATGGTCGCCGCCCGCTTTACCCGGTTCCCCGTACGGCATACAATAAGGCCGTGACCAAGCCCCCTCTGCTTGCCCATCTGTGTTGCGCACCGGACGCCCTCTATGCCGTCGGAGAGTTGCAGCGCGATTACGATGTAACGGGATACTTCTCCAATCCCAACATCTGGCCAAGCGAGGAATACGACCTGCGCTGGATGGAAACCCAGAAAGTCGAGGCGCTCCTCCGATTCCGTCTGCTCGAAGGGCTGTACGATTACAAGCGCTGGGAAAAGCAGACCGCACCCTTCGCCGAGGCCCCCGAGAAGGGCCGCCGCTGCGATATCTGCTATGCCTTGCGCCTCGATGATACGGCCTTGAAAACGGCCGAGCTGGGATTGCCCGCCTTCGCCACCGTCATGAGCGTCAGCCCGTGGAAAAAGGCCGACGTGCTCAACCGGATCGGTCGGGCGCTGGGACGGAAATACGGGCTGCGCTTCGTCGAATCCGATTTCAAGAAAAACGGCGGCTTCCAGAAGAGCGTTGAGCTCAGCCGGGCCCAAGGCCTCTACCGCCAGGATTACTGCGGCTGCAAGCCCAGCTGGCGCCCGCGGGGACAATGAGCGGCGAAGCGCGCCGGGTCCTCGTTTTCGGGGTGGTCCAGGGCGTGGGGTTCCGCCCGTTCATCCATCGGCTGGCCGGGCGCATGGGTTTCCGCGGCTGGGTCAGGAACGCAGCCGGCGGTGTCGAGATCCACATCGAGGCCGAAGCCCCGGCCGAGTTTGCCGCATTTCTCCGGGCGGTCAGGGAGGAAAAACCCCCCTTGGCGGTCATCGAATCGCTGACCGATGGGCCTGCCGCCTTCGAAGACGACCTGACCTTCGAAGTCCGCACTTCGACGAAAGGCGACGCGTTCGTCTTCATCGCGCCGGATATCGCCGCCTGCCCGAATTGCCTGGCCGAGGTGGCCGATCCGAAAGACCGCCGTTTCGCCTATCCCTTCACCAACTGCACGGACTGCGGCCCCCGTTATACGATCGTCCGGGCCCTGCCCTACGACCGTCCCCAGACGACCATGGGCGGCTTTTCCATGTGCGCCGCCTGCGCCGCCGAATACGGCAATCCCGCGGACCGCCGATACCACGCCCAGCCCATCGCTTGTCCCGCTTGCGGGCCACGGGTCCGGCTGCGAAAATCGGGTTCACCGGCCGAGATTCCGGGCGGAATCGAATCCGCCGCGGAGCGACTGCGCCGCGGGAAGATCGTCGCGGTCAAGGGATTGGGCGGATTCCACCTCATGGCCGATCCTTTCAACCCACGGGCCGTCCGGCGCCTCCGGGCCATCAAGAAACGCCGGACCAAACCCCTGGCCCTTATGGCCCTGGACTTGGCCGCCGTCCGGAGGATCGCCCGGGTTTCCGCGGCCGAAGCGGAGCTCCTCCGGTCACCCCGCCGGCCGATCGTCCTCTTGCGGAAAAAGACGGAGCTTCCGGGGATCGCTCCGAACCTGAAGGAAGTCGGCGTGATGCTGGCTTATACCCCCCTTCATGTCCTGCTCCTCCGGGACCTGAAGCTGGTCATCGCCACCAGCTCCAACCCCAAGGACTCCCCCATCATGAAGGACGACAACGAGGGCTTGGATGCCTTGTGCGACTTCATCCTGGACCACGACCGGCCCATCCATATGCGGGCCGACGATTCCGTGCTCAAGGTGGCCGAGGGCGGTCCGCTGTTCATGCGCCGGGCCCGTGGATACGTCCCGGCGCCGCTTCTCGTTCCCGAAGCGCTCCGCTCGGGTGGTCCGATCCTGGCCCTCGGAGGCGAGCTCAAGGACACGGTCACGGTCTACAAGAACGGATACGCCGTCACCAGCCAATTCCTGGGCGATTTGGACGAATATCGGAACCACCGCTATTTCGAAGAGACCGCCGCCCATCTCCAATCGCTTTTCGGCGTCCGTCCGACCCGCGTCGTCAGCGATCTTCATCCGGACTTCCATACGACGCGCTGGGCCGAACGCCTGGCCCTCCGCCTGCGGATCCCGCATGACCGCGTCCAGCACCATCACGCCCATGTCTTGGCCGTCCTGCTCGAACATGGGATCGATCCGGACCGCCGCGTCCTGGGAATCGCCTGGGACGGGTTCGGCTATGGGGCGGACGGAACGCCCTGGGGCGGCGAATTCCTCCTGGCCGACTACAACGGATTCGAGCGGTTCGCCCGTTTCGAGCCGGTCCCCCTTCCCGGCGGAGACCGGGCGGCCAAGGAACCCTGGAGGATGGCCCTGGCCTATCTTCCCGGCCGGGACCTCGACCGCAAGATGGAGCGTTCGATCCTGCGGGGCGTCCCGGCCGGGTCGATTGAATCGGTCCGGACGATCATCGCCCGCGGCACGCATTCGCCTCTCGCCTCCAGCGCCGGCCGGCTCTTCGACGCCGTGTCCGCCTTGGCCGGAACCGCACCGTTGGTGAATGAATTCGAAGCCGAGGCGGCTATGCGCCTGGAAGCCGCGGCGGCCGGCGGACGGGCCCGGACGGTCTATCCGATCGACCTTTCGGCGGATGGAACGCTTCGGACGATTTCGTTCCGCCGGATGATGTCCGGTATTCTCGGCGACCGGAATCGCGGCGTTGCCTCCGCCGAAATAGCGGCCAGGTTTCATCTCTCACTGGCCGGGCTCGCCGCGGAAGTCGCCGTCCGGGCGCGCGGGGAGACGGGCGTGGATACGGTCGTCCTCTGCGGCGGTGTATTCCTGAACCGGATCCTGCTCGAAGCCGCCGCCCGGAAGCTCGAAGAAAAGGGATTCCGCGTCCTCCTTCCCGCCGCTTATTCCCCCAACGATGAAGCGATCTCGCTCGGCCAGACCGCCTTCGCTCTGGCCCGGCGGCGGAGTGAGGCCGTCAATCGTTCAGGTTGAAGCCGAACCCCGTGGCGTCCCGGGATGGCTTTGCCTCGTCTTCTTTCGGGGCGGGCCCGGCCAATGAGCGGGCCAGACGGATCTCGAGGCCGCCCGCGGCGTTCAGGGCCGCGTTGACGAGCAGCGACAAGGCCGCCCCCGCGAGGCCGAGAAAGACGAATCCCGCGGCGCCGCCCAGAATCCCGTCGAGAAGAGCCCCGACCAGCTTTCCCTGCGGGTCGCGGATGATCGCCGGCCAGCGGGCCATGAAGGACGCCAGTGATCCCGTGGCCCCGGCCAAGGCCCCCAAAACCGCTCCGCCCGTGAGTCCCAAGATCCCGGAAACAAGAAGCGTCGAAAGGGGCCGGATGGATTTCAGGAAGCAGACTTCCCCTTTGGCATCGGCCCCCGCCCCGAGCTGAACGAACTCGATGGACCCGAGGCCTTCGCTCTTCGGCGCACAGTGCGGACACGTCATCAGGGGCTTTTCCAAGGCCGCGCCGCACGCGGGGCAGCGCTCTTCCGACTCCGTTCCTTCCGCCAAGTTTCCGCCGCACCGGCCGCAGACTTCGGTTTCGATTTTGTTTTCGAATCCGCAATAGATGCAAATCGCCATTTTTTCTTTCTGGGAGGGAGGCTCGGCTTGAATCCAGTCGCGTCCGTCGAAATAGTACCACTTGCCCGTCTGGGCCCCGATCATCCAATAGCGTCCCTGATCGTCCTTCAGACGGAGCTTTTTCATCTCGTCGATGAATTGCTGACGGGAAATTTCTCCGGCCTGGAACTTGGCCTTGAGGCCGGAGAACGTCTCAACGACTTCTTGGAACGAATTGGCCATGATCCCACCCTTCCTGGGAAATCCCAGTCAGCGCAAATTGTTGATTTTCAGATAGTTCATAATGCGCTGATTATAATACAATTAACATCAATGACGGGAAATTGTGCAAACGGTCATAACTTCAATTATTGACGGATGTTCGGAGAATTCAAGGCCCGATTTTCCCACAACTTTTCCACAATATCTGTGCAAAAGTCCGGCGCTCATTCGAACCTCAAAAATGCCTAATCAAAGAGATCAAATCGTACCCTTGGATGGGAGCCGGGATAAACGAGATCACGAAGATGATCAGGACCAGGGACGCCCGGATCGTCCGCGCTTTTCCCAAAGGGCTGTCTTCGTCCCAGATCGGCGGGTGTTTCAGGCCGAGGATCAGAATCAAGACCGCCCATAGCAGCCACCCCGCCCAGAAGAATACACCCAGTACGATGAAGAGCGCCAGAAATATACGTCCCACCCGTTTGGCCCTGGCACCGAAGACGGCGTAGAGGATGTGCCCTCCATCGAGCTGACCGATGGGAAAGAGGTTGATCGCCGTGACCAACAGTCCGACCCAGCCGGCAAAGGCCACCGGATGCAGGAGGACATCATATCCGGGGCCGACCCGGCCGAACAGGAGCGCGCTGAACAGCTTGACCAGAAGAGGCTCGCCAAAGAGGAGCGATTGGTCCGGTGGCAGTGAGGGTACGACCTTGGACAAGGCCAGCCCGATCCACAGCACCGGAACGGCCACGGCGAATCCGGCCAGCGGACCGGCCGCCCCGACATCGAACAAGATCCGTTTCCGGGTGATGGGGGATCGGATCCGGATGAACGCCCCCATGGTGCCGATCAGGGTCGGCGCCGGTATGAAAAACGGCAGGGTGGCCGAAAGGCCGTTTCTCCGGCAGGTCCAATAATGCCCCATCTCGTGGGCGCTCAGGATGAGGAGAAGGACAAAGGTATAGACCGCGCTGAGGACCAGGACGCGGGAATCGCGAAATCCGGGAGGCGCACCCGTCCCTCCCGGGCCGGGGGCCTGGGCATAAAGGAAGCTGGTGCTCCAATTCACTCCGACCAGGAAAGTCGAACCGATCGTCAGGATGAAAAGCAGGACATTCAGCCAGGTCCGTTCCTTGGCGAAAAAGCCGGGACGGCGGACCCGGCCCGGCGGGGCGGGATTCTGCGTTTCGTCCATGGGACTCACAAAAAAATAGGAGTGAGAACCTCACTCCTATGGAAAAAGCGGACGCGCAGCCGGGAATCAGCCGTGCAGTTTCTTATGTTTGAGCTCGAGCGCTTCGTGCGTTTCCTTGTGGTCCGGATCGGGAACGCAGGAATCCACCGGGCAGACGGCCGCGCATTGCGAGGCGTCGAAGCTGCCCACGCACTCCGTGCACTTCTCGGGGTCGATTATGTAGCGCTCATCGCCGGCCGAAATGGCCTGGTTGGGACATTCGGGTTCGCAGGCGCCGCAATTGATGCATTCTTCGGTGATTTTGTAGGCCATCGGGTTCCTCCATTAAAATCGGGGAATGATTATCGCCTTTTTCCCGGCGTTTGGCAAGTTTCCCGCCTCATTTCCCGGCTTCGAGCTTGCGGGCTTTTTGGCCGGCATCGTAGCCGAAATACGATTGGGCGTATTCGGCTTGAATCCGCCTGTAGAGGGCCAGAGCGTCGGCCTTGTCACCTTTCTTCTCCAAGGCCTCGGCCTCGTGGTAAAGAACAGCGTCGAGGTTGTAATCCTGGGGCTTGGCCTCTTCGACGGCCTTCAGAATTTTGACGGCCCGGTCGTACTCGCCCCTGAGCACGGCGATCTGGGCGGCCAAGTCCTGGGCTTGATAAAAGAAGAAATCGCGGGGCCCCGCGGACGCTCCGATCAAGGCCTTGTCGGCCTTGTCCAAGTCCCCCTGTTCGACCCAATAAGACGCCAGCTGGGCGGAGGCGACAGGGGCGAATCGGCCTTTCTGGGCCAGGACCTCGAGCTTGGAAAGATTCTGCGGATTCTTGGCCAGATCGTTCCTCAGGGCCAGGATCTCGCCGAGTTCGGCGCTGTTTTTGCGGTTCTGGACTCCGTTCAAAATCTGGACGCCCGTCCAGAGCACGACCAGCCCGACGAGGACGACACCGGCGATGGTGAGCTCTTTTTTCCACTTCGCGGCGAAGTCGACGAGCCAGCTGAAGCTGTGGACGAATTCATCTTCTTTGAGCTTTTTCTTGATTTCGCGTTTCATGGGGCTTCCTCTCGGGTGCGGATAACAGGGGGATTTTTATCACATTCCCCCCTAAAAAGGAAGCCCGGCCGGGACGGGCCCGGCCCCCCTTTCGGAAGGGCCGAGCCGGCCTTCTACTTTTTGCACCGAGCCCGTTCGGCCAGGAGTGTGACCACCTCCGGCCCTCCGAGCTCTGCGAGGGCCTCGATGGCGGCCTTCTTTTTCAGGATCTGCAGAAGAGCTTCGCGGGCCTTGGGCGTCTTGAGCTCGCCCAGGGCCGAAACCGCCGCGGTGCGGACGCGGACATCGGCGTCGTTGCGGGCCGCTTCCAGCAGCGCCGGGACGGCGTCGTCGCTTTTCGATTCCCCGAGGGCCGAGATTACCTCCCTCTTCACCTCGGAGTCCTTTTCCTCCTTGAGGATCTGGACCAGCGTCTGGACGGGCGCGGGCTTCTCCTCGTCGTGTTCGGCGATGGCCGAAACCGCGGCCTTCCTGGCCTCGGGGCTCTTGGCCCGGCGATAGAGATCGAGAAGAAGGCCCAGGCGGCCGGGCGTCTCCTCCTCGGCCAGGGCGAAGACGGCTTCCTTGGCCAGCTCGTCGTTCTCCTTGCCCAAGGCGATGGTCATGAGCATTTCCCGGGCGCCCGCTCCCCCGCTCTCGTGAGCCGCGAACAAGACGGCCTTGCGGACTTCCATGTCGCCCGACGCGGCCAGAATGGCTTTCAGCGCTTCGAACGTCTGGGGATCCTTCCGTTCGCCCATGAGCATCACCGCCGTCCGCCGGATTTCCGCGTCCGGATCATTCAGGGCCAATTCGCGTAGAACGGAGATCGGAACAGGGTGCTCCCGTTCGGCCAGGGCCCGCAGGGATTCGGTCCGCAGATCCGTGGACTTGGATTCCTTCAGAATCTGCTGCAGGGCGGCCGCGGCCTCGGCGGTATCGAACTGCCCCAGCCCGCGGAGCGCGGCCCGGACCAGATCCTCGTCCTTGGCCGTCAGGGCGATCTGTTTCAAATAAGGCACGATCTGGGGATCCTCGCTGTCGGCCAGCGCGGACACGGCCATCTGTTTGATCTCGGCCGAGGGGTCGTTCTGAACGGTTTCTTTAAGGAAGCGCAGGGCTTCCGGCGTTTTTTTCGAACCGATGGCCTCGATGGCCCGCTCCCGGATTTCCGGGAGAGGGTCGGCCTTGGCGATCTCCATCAGCTTCTGGACGGCCTTGGGATTATCCATATCCTCCAGGACCGCCACCATCCGTTCGCGCAGCTTGGGCTTGGCCTTGGGATCATAAAGGCCGAAAAGCGTCTGGACGGCATTTTCGTCTCCCATGTCCTTGAGGGCGTACAGCGCGGCCATGGCCACGTCCTCGTCGTCGGCCGCGCCCAGGGACTTGATGACCGCCTCGTACTCGGGCTTCCCCGTCCGGGCCAGCTGCCGTCCCAGGGCGACCAGGTTCGTCCGGGCATCATCGGCCCATTCGCTTTCCGGATAGACCTTCAGAAACTCCTGATATCCCCGGAACGCCTCTTCCCGCTTGCCCTGCTCTTCCAGCATGTGGCAGCTCCAGAACCGGGCGTCATCGGCCCATTCGCTCTTGGGGAAGCGGGCCAGGAACGCGGTCAGGGCCGCGCCCGCCTCGGGCCATTTTTCCTGGAGGACGAGGTTATAGGCGGCTTTGTAGGACTTGGCGTCCTCGGTCTGTCCCTCGTCGGCGGGGCCGCCGCTCTGAAGAGCGGCGCCGGACGCGGCCGACCAGGCCAGGACCAGAAGAAGGATGAGCATCATTCGCTTTTTTTGTTTGAACATGGACGGAGTCTCCTTGTGGGCTTGATTTTAGAACGTGCGCGGCGCAGTTTTCGGGGAACCCGTCGGCGCGGCGGAAGACGCCCCAGGCGTTCCGCCCATCCGGGCCAGGTTGATCTGAAAAATGAGGTCCCGGCCTTCGATGCCGGAACGGATGATGTCGACGTCGTCCAGGCCGGCTTCAGCCTTGAGATTGGCGATCTGCATCAGGATGGTCTGGAGATCCGAGACCAGGCGCTCCAGGCGTCTCTTCTTGGCTTTGGCCAGATCGCCGCGCAGGTCGGCGGCTTCGCGGAGCAGGGCCCGGGAGGCACTTTTCCGGCCGGGCAGATCCAATCCGTAGACGTCCTTATCGGCCGGGACGTCATTCACCAGGGCCAGAAGGATGCGCTTGGAACGGTCGAGATAGCGGCCCGTGCGAATCTCGAGATCCGAGGGCGGGACGACGGCGGCGAGGGCCGGGCCGGCAGGCTTCGGCGGATGGAGGCTCCAGCGGCCGATCAGGATCCCGGCGACGACGAGCGCCGCCGCCGCGGACGGAAACGCCAACCAGCGAAGGAGCGGGCGCCGGCCGAAAGCGGCCGGCCGGGACCCCTTTTCCTCCGGAGCTCCGGAGGCCAGGCGCGCCTGCAGTCGATCCCAATAGCGATCCCAATATTCCGGACCGGGGTCCGGCGTCGGTTTCCACTCGGCTCCCATGACGACCTCCCGCAGGCCGCGCCATTCCTCCCGGCACGCGGAACAGGCGGCGGCGTGCCGCTCCAGAGCCTCGCGGCCGGGGGCATCGAGCGTTCCGGCCATCCATTCCCGCATCAGCTTTTGCGGACGGCGGCATTCAGGCATGGGGGACCTCCTCCGACAGTCTCAAACCCGCCCCGGACAGCTCCCGGCGCAGCTTGCGCCCCGAGCGGAAAAGATAGCTCTTGACCGATCCGACGGAAACGTCCAGCACATCGGCGATCTCCTGAAGGTTGAGCCCGTGATCGAAACGCAGGAGGAAAGCCGTCCTCTCCCGTTCGGAGATCCGGTCGAGCGCCGCATCGAGTTTTTTCCTGAGCAGGGCCGCCTCCGCCGTCCGGGCCGGATCGGGCGAACCGGAGGCCGTCCCGGCCTCTTCAGCCCGGGCCAGGGTTTCCGGGTAAAAGGGCCGCTTGCGGATATGGTCGATGGCGGTGTTGACGACGACGCGATAAAGCCAGGCGTTCAGGCTGGATCCCCTCTTGAACGTGCCGATGGAGCGGAAGACCTTGATGAACGCGTTCTGGGAAACATCCTCGGCATCGGCATGATTGCGTGTGTATTGGTAGGCCAGGCCGTAGAATTTCCTTTTGTAGGCCTCGACCAGCAGGCGGAAGGCGTCCGGATCGCCCTCCCGCAGGCGCGCCTCCAGCCCGGGGCCGAGTTCGATGTCCGGGTTCATCTTCATTCCACAGTAAAGACGGGCCCAACCCCGAAGAGGTTGGCAGAGGCCTATTCAAACACAGTTTGACGCGCCGATCGAGGGTGGGATAAGATCGATCGACCGGGCCGCCATGAACCGATCGGACGCCTTCCGCACCGCCGTCATCCGCACTCCCGGCCCCGACAGCGGGGATGGTTTGACGACCGCCGGCCTGGGTTCGCCGGATTATCCCCTACTGCTCAAGCAGCATCGCGAATATGGACGGGTCCTGGCCGAGGCGGGTCTGGAGATCGTCCGGCTTCCGTCCGCACCCGGGTTTCCCGACGCGTATTTCGTCGAGGACCCCGTCGTCGTCGTCTCCGAAGTCGCCGTCATCGCCAGGCCCGGGGCCGCGTCCAGGCGCGGCGAGGAGGAAAGCCTCGCTCCCGTCCTGGCCGATTTCAAGCCTCTGGCTAAGATCCAAGCTCCCGGCACTCTCGAGGGCGGGGACGTCCTCGAGGCGGGCGGCCGGTGGTTCATCGGTGTCTCAGAGCGGACCAACGAGCAAGGCGCCCGGCAGCTGGGGAAAATCCTGGAGGCTTACGGCCATGCCTGGACGCTCGTCCCCGTTCCGGCCGGCCTGCACCTGAAATCGAGCGTCAACGATCTGGGCGACGGATGGTTGATCATGACTCCGGCGCTCGAATCCAAGGCCGCTTTCCGGATATTCCGCCGCATCGTTCTGGAACCGGAAGAGTCCTATGCGGCCAACGTCCTTCGGATCAACGGCCGCATCCTCCTGCCGGCCGGTTTTCCATCCGTCCGGCGGAAGCTCGGAACCATGGGTCTGCCGCTCCTGGAGCTGGACGTCAGCGAGATGCGAAAGATGGACGGCGGTCTGACCTGCCTGTCCTTGCGTTTTTAAAAAAAGATCCGGTTGAACCAGAAAATCCGCTGGGGCATCCTGAGCACGGGATCGATCGCGGATTCGTTCGTCCGAGGCCTGCGCTTTTGCCCGGACGCCGAAGTCGCCGCGGTCGGCTCGCGGACGGCCGCCGGGCGTCAGAACCCGAAGCGGATGCCCCCGGTCAGGCTCAAGCCGTTCAGATGGACATCGACGGGCTTGGACGGGGAGCTCGGGAGTACGATTTCCACCAAGCTGCCGGGACCGGAAGGATTGGCCAGGACGATCAGCGGATTGAGCGTCTGGTCGGTCTTCAGGCCCGAAAATTCAACGAACCGGTAGTCGCCCTGGACGACCAGCTTGATCCGACGGTTCAGACGGTATTCGATGCCGATCCCGGCTTGGCCGCCCCAGGCATTCTTCGTCTGGCGGTCCGAGTCGGCATAGAACGTACCCAGGTAGTAGCTCGCTCCTCCGCTGAGGAAGATGTCCCACTTGCGGGCCAGCGGCAGGGCGTAATAGGCATTCAGGCTGATCGGCACCAGCCGGAAATCGCGTCCGGGTTCCCCGCCCAGAGGCGCATAGATTTCCGATCCGGCGGGCAAGACCAAGGTCTGGCTCAGGGCCAAGGGCACGACCCGGATGTCGCGCTCATAGCCGCGATACTCGTCGGTGTCCAGATACCCGACACCCAAGCCCAAACGGAACCGGGTCGTCAGACTGTATTGGAGCTCGGCCAGGAGTTGGGGCATGGCCTGGTGGTTCTCGGCGAGAGCGGCCCCGCCGCCGACGGTGATCGAAAAACGGGAGAAATCGGGCGTCCGCGCCGGGCGGTCGCCGTCCCATTGGGCCAGCGCCGAGCCGGATAGGACGGTCAAGCCGACGGCTAAACCGACGGCCGCGCCCAGGATCATTTTTCTGGTTGACATGGCAAATCTCCTTTTTTCAGATCCAAGGCTTTTTAGACACCCTATCCAGAAAATGCTTGGACGATCCGGCCGACATTTGATATCGCTACAGGCCCGTCCAACGACGGACGCTGCCGCGGGAAGGAGGGGATTCCAAGAAGAAAAAACCGCCGCTTAAAGCTTTTCTCCGCAATGGGGGCAGGCCTGCCAGCCGGCCTGGACGTCCCGGCCGCATTTCGGGCAGCGCGGCTGCAGCCGCTCCCCGCAGGCCGGGCAGAACGAATGTTGGTTGTCGACGGTCCGGCCGCATTTCGGGCAGGCGGGAACGCCGGCCGGAGCGGCCGCCGGGGGACCGGCGGGGGCCCGAACGGGGTGTTCGGAGCGGACGATCACGAATATCAAGAGGCCGATCAGGTGGAGGAAGAACGTCAGGAGCGCCCAGAGGGCGCCGTTCATCCCACGTTTTTCGGCATCCTTATAAACCCAGACAATGACGGCGATCCAAAGCGCCAGCAAGGCCAGGGCGAAAAATCCGGCAAATCCCACCCAAGGCCACCAGTCGGAATGGAAAATGCGGATATTGTGGCCGCCGTTGAAGATGCCGTCAAACAGGCCGACGGGGGCGAACAACACGTATTTGAGCGGCCAGGCGATCATCAGGACGAGAAGGACGACAATGATGATGCCGAGGGTCTTTCCGGATGAAGCGTTCATGGTCTCTCTCCTCATGAATCATTACGAATTCCCGGCCAAAAAGTTCCCTAGGGAACGGGCCTGGCCCGGCCGGGCTCAAAGGGCCGACCGTTCGCGGGCCGCTTCGATGAAGCCTTGAAACAGGCCGCGGGCCGGCGCGTTTCCGTAAACCAGATTCTCGGGATGCCACTGCACCGCGATCAGATAAGGACGATCCCAGATCTCCATGGCCTCCGGGACGCCGTCCGCGGACCGGGCGGTGATCCGGAAAGGGCCGGCCGTCCCCCTTCCGCCGTCGCGGACGGCTTGATGATGCCGGCTGTTCACCGCGAAGCGCGTCGCTCCGCAGAGCGCCGCCAGCCGGCTGCCGCCGACGGCCTCGATCTCATGGGCCAGAAAATCCCTGGGTTCTTTGATGTTGTGGGGAACGGTCGAAGGCCGTTGGGCGGGCAGGTCCTGGATAAGCGAGGCGCCGGCCGCCACACCCAACACCTGCATCCCCCGGCAGATGGCCAGGGCCGGAATCCGGGACCGGAGAAGAACGCGGGCCGACGCCAATTGGCCCTCGTCGAGCTCCGCTTTCGCCGGGCCCGATTCCGGGCGGGGGCTTTCCCCGTAACGGAGCGGGTCGATGTCTTCCCCCCCCGGAAGCACGACGCCCGCGTAACCGGCCAGGAATCGCTCGAAGACGGCGTCTTCCCGGTCGATCAGCTCCGCCGGCCAGCGCCGGTCCGGCTCCCCTCCGGCGAAGCGGACGGCGTCGGTGTAGGCGCGGAGATAATCGTCGTCCGCATCCAGCCCGAGCACGAGGATCCGGGGATTCATGGCCGGGATCATAACTCCGGGTCTCCCCTCAAGACAAGCGCGGCGAAGTCTGGTAGACTGATCGCATGAATAAAAGACTTTTCCGTCTGGCTGTGACGGCCGCGGCTTTGACCTTCGCGGCCTCGGCGGCGACGGCTCAAGCCCCGGCCAAGGCCCCCCAGCCCTGGTCCCCCCTGCAATTCCTGGTCGGGACCTGGGAAGGAATCGGATCCGGTGCGCCCGGCGAAGGCCGGGGCGGATGCACGATCGCCTTCGATTTGAACAAGACCATCCTGGTGCGCAAGAACTGGGTCGAGTTCGCGCCGAAGCCCGGCGAAGCGAAGGGCGTTTCCCACCAGGATTTGATCGTCTTCTTTGCCGACCCGGGAGAGCCGCGGCTGAAAGCGATTTTTTTCGACGGGGAGGGCCATGTCATCCATTACGTCCTTCAACCCGCCGCCGCGCCGAACCTGGTCGTCTTCGAATCCGAGCCGGAACCGAAAGCCCCCCGCTTCCGCTTGAGCTATGAAATGAACGCCGACGGCAGGCTTCTGAACATCTTTTCCATCGCCATGCCGGGGCAGGATTTCAAGGAGTATACGCGGGGCTGGCTGGTCAGGAAATAAGCGCCGCCGGGCCGCCCCGCGCCCGGGGGCGCCCGCCGAGGGACGCCGCCATGACGATCATCCGCACGCCGAGCTGCCTGGCCAAGCTCGAGCGCATGAATAAAACGCTCCGCCACCGGGAGGCGGACCGGGTCCCGGTCAGCGATTTTTTCTGGGGTTCCTTCCTCGAACGCTGGCGCCGAGAGCTGGGGCTGCCTCGGGGGACCGACATCTACAAATATTACGACCTCGACTGGATCGCCACCGTCCCCAACATGGACCCCCATATCCGGGCCTTCGACATCCTCGAGGAGACCGGCGATCATATCGTCGTCCGGACCGGATTCGAAGCCGTCGTCCGCAAGCAGTTCGCCGACCCGATGCCGTCCTTCCTTCGCTTCGAAACCGACACCCCGGAAAAGATGGCCGCCTTCCGCTTCGACGATCCGGCCGACGACCGCCGCTTCCTCAGCCCGGGAGACAACCAGATCGCCGGCGTGGGCGACGGCTTCGCCCGCAATTCGCCGGCCTGGGCCGAGACCGTCCGCACGCTCCATCCCGACTTTCCCGTCTACGGGAGCGTTTGCGAAGCCCAGGAGATGCTCTGGCGGATCATCGGGTCGGAAGCGGTCATGCTCTGGATCGGACTCTACCCCGACGCGGTCGGCGAGTTCGTCCGCCGCCTCGGAGAGTTCGCCGTCTCGCTGACCGAGGCCCAGATTGTCGCCGCCGGCGGAAGGCTCGACGGCATGGTCATCTGGGGCGACGTGGCTTATCGCAAGGACCTCTTCTTCTCCCCCGTTTACTGGCGGCGCCATTTCAAGCCCGTAGTCAAGGCCATCGTCGACGTCTGCCACGGCCACGGCCTGCCCGTCATCTACCACGGCTGCGGCAACGTCTCGCGGATCCTCGGCGATTTCATAGAGACGGGGATCGACGCCTACAATCCGCTCGAGGCTAAGGCCGGCCTGGACGTCGTCGACCTGCGCCGCCGCTACGGCCACTCCCTGGCTTTCTGCGGCAATATGGACGTCCTCACCTGGGCCGAGGGCTCGCGGGACGACATCAAGCGCATGGTCCTGACCAAGCTCAACGCCGCCAAGGGCGGCGGATACATCGTCCAATCGGACCATTCCGTGCCGGCCAACGTCTCGGCGGCCAACTATGAATACCTGATCGGGCTCGTCCGTGAATACGGCCGCTATCCCCTCAAGCTCGGCGAATTCGATCTTCCCGATCTTCGGTGAAACGGGAAACGGGTGAAACCATGACAATGAAAGGCCGAATCGTCGCGGCCGCGCTCGGCTTCGCTGCGCTCGGCCTGACGGCCGACGCGCTGATGATTAAGGCCCTGCTCGGCGATCTGGTCGGCGGGGCGGAAGCCATCGTCGTCGGCCGGGTCACCAAAGTCCTGTCATCCTGGAGCCTGGACAACAGGCTGATCGTCACCCTGGTTTCCATCGAAGTGGAGGAGACGATCAAGGGGCGGACCTCCCCGCGGACGATCGCCGTCCAGCTGGCCGGGGGCCAAATCGGCGATCTCCGACTGGCGGTCTCGGACGAGCCCTCCTTCGCGGCGGACGAGACGGTGCTGGTCTTTCTCAGGCGCCTCCCCGCCCGTTTTTCTCCCGCCGATTCCGTCCTGTCCTTGACGAGTCCCGATCCCGTCTACGAGATCCTGGAAAAGGCCCAAGGCAAATATTCGGTCGGCCCGGACGGCCTGGCTCAAAAAACGGGATACAGTCTCCTCTCCGCTGATGCGGGGAACGACACCTCGCTGCCGATCGAGGAACTGAAGGCCCGGATCCGGACCCTGCTCCGCACCTCCTCGTCGGCGCGGAGGTTGCCATGAGCGGGCGCCGCGTCCGTCTTCTCCTGGCCGGTCTCCTTCTGGCCGCCGGCGCCGCGGCCGCGTACGTTTTAATGGGCGAGAAATGGCCGACGGGCACGAATATGGGATTCGCCGTCAACCCGGCTTCAGCCAAGGTCAGCGGCCAGCTCCCGGCCGTCCTCGACGCGGCCTCATCCTGGAGCGTCCTCAACCCGTCCGGATTCCGCATGACCTACGAAGGGCCGACGGCGATCGTCGGATACCAGCGCGACGGCGCCAACACGATAAGCTGGCAGGACCAGGGCGCTTCCTCCACTCTGGCCACGACCTACACCTGGTACAGCGGAGGGACGATCCTCGAAAACGACATCGTCTTCAACGACGCCCAGCCCTGGTCGATCAGCGGGTCGGATTACGACGTCGAGACGGTCGCCTTGCACGAAATGGGCCACGTCGTCGGCCTCGGCCATAGCAGCACGGGAATCATGCAGGCCTATTACGGGGGGATCCAGCGCTCGATCGACGCCGACGCCCGGGCCGGGTTTTACGCGATGTACGGCGCTCCGCCCGATGGCGGCGGATCGACCGACCGGCCGCCGACCGTATCGATCACCGCTCCCGCAGCGGGCGCTCTCGTCTCCGGCAGCGTCCCCTTTTCAGCGGCGGCCGCCGACGACCACGGCCTCCGAAACGTGGGGTTCTACGTCCAGTCGTCCCTGCTGGCCCTGGTGACCGCGCCTCCCTACCGGACGGCCTGGGACACGTCGATCGCGCCCAACGGGTCCTACACGCTCAAAGCTGTGGCCACCGACACGAGCGGGCAGACGGCCGAGGACCAAGTCGGCGTCGTCCTGATCCCCCATGCTCCGGTCAATTTCTCAGGCGTCAAGAAGAACAACAGCTCGACGCTCCTCGAACAGTACATCAATGTTTTGACCTGGGAAGCCAATCCGAACAACCGCAATGTCCAGGGCTACCGGCTCTACCGCCAGAATGGATCGGACTGGACGCTGATCGATGAATTCGACGCCCAGACGTTCACGACCATGGATAAAAACGTGAACAAGACCGCGACATACGTTTATATCGTAAAGGCCGTCGATACCTCCGGCCGGCCGGGCGACGGGGCCTCCGCCCTGGTGAAAGAGCCATGACCAATAAATCCGGACTTGGCCTGATCCTGCTGGCCGCCTGGGCCGTCTCCTCCGCCTCGGCCGCGTCCCAGGACGCCTTCTCGATCAAAGCGGGCGCGGCCTATTTCTATCCGGCCGAATCGTCCGTCAAAAACATTTACGGAAGCGGGACGGGTTGGAGCGCCGAGGTGAACGTCAAGCTCGTGTCGTTTCTGGATCTCTGGGCCTTCGGAAACGGCTATGCAAAAACCGGCGTCCTGCCCGTCACGGGGGAACCGACGACCATGCGCCTGACCACATTCGGCGGCGGGTTGAAATGCCGGGCCAAGGCCGGACCGCTGCGCTTGTACGCCGGAGCCGGTGCGGCCGCCTGCGCCTACCGGGAGAGCAACGTCATCGGTCTGGCCCAGGGGACGGGCGCAGGCATCATCGGACAGGCCGGCTTCTACATTCCGATCGTCGCCGGGCTGTTGATAGATTTAGCCGGTGATTACACGTCTATCAAAGTGAGGCCGGCGGCCATCCGGGCGGACCTGGGAGGGATGCGGTTGTCCTTCCGGCTCGGATACGTTTTTTAGGGAGTGGAGAATGCCTTTCGATGAAGCCCAAGGGCGGCTATTCGACGAAGCCGCGGAAAAAGCCCTGGCCGAGCTGCACGAACACTTTGAAACCTGGTCGGCCCGGGAGCTGGCCGACTGGTGGGCCCGATGGTATCTGAAAGCGGGGCACAAACGGCTGGGCCGCATTTTGGTGGCCCAATCCAAACATCGGGATTAGACGTGTGAGAAAATCGATTCTCATCCGGATCAGCCGTCCTGTTTGGCTGGGAATGATCTTCGCGCTGGCGGCCTTCCCCGCCGCGCAACCGCGCCCTTCGAATACGGACGGCCGGCGGGCGGCGACCGTCGAGGATTCCGTGCGGCTGCGCACGTTTCTCGATGAAAAACCGGCGGCGGTCTCTGCCGACGGCAAGCGGGTGGCCTATGCGCTGATCGAACCCAACCTGAAGGAAAACCGCAACGAGGCGGTGGTTTATGTGCGCGAGCTGCCGGAGACCGGCCTGAAAGATCCGCCGCGTCAGTGCGGAAAAGCCGTGCTGCGGACCCGGGACATCCTCCAGATGCAATGGCTCGCGGACGGGCAGCACATCCTCGTGCTCTGCCGGCCCGACGGCGAGAACGGCCGCGTGGTGCGCATTGATCAGTCGTCCGGCGAGTCCTCCCCGGCGAGCCCCGGCGAACTCAACGTCGAAGAATTCGCCGCCACCCCGGATGGCCGGCGGCTGGCCCTGTTGGTCAGCGCGCCGGACGAGGAGCAGGCGGATCGTTTTGCCTCGCCTCGCGGCGTCGTGATCACGGAAGACGATTTCCTGCTTGACATCGATGCGCGGGGCACCGCGAAAAACAAGGCCTCGCGCGCCGCCCTCGTCGCCGCGGACGCGGACGGCCGCACGATGACCGTGTTCGGCGGCAAACGGGCCCTGGGGCTTATGCGGCCCGCCATCTCGCCCGACGGGCGGAATGTGAGCGTCCTAGCCTTGGGGGAAGCGCTGCCTTACCCGGCTGCCTGGCAAAAAGATCCGGCTTTCCGCCTCTGGCCGGAACGGGGCTTCGTCATCCCGCCGAACGAACTGGTGCGGGCGGAGTTGCCGGCGGCCATTCCGTCCCCCCCGCCACGATCCGGCCCGAACGAGGGCGGGCCTGTGCTTCGGCTGGCTCTCGACGCCGGCTGCATCAGCGACGATCTGTGGGGCCTGGCCCTGTTGTGGAGCGACAACAGCGCGTCTTACCTCGCCTGCGGTCCGAGCCCGGTCGGCGACGGCGGCTCCGTCGGCGAGGCGCTGGCAGGGCCGTATCGTCCGCAACATCTCTTCGCCATTGACGCACGAACGGGCGCCGCCCAACGCGTCATGCAGGAAACGCCCCGGGAGATGCTGGCTTTTGACGAACAGGCCCGGCGGGTGGTGGTCAGGCTCCGCAACGGCGATCTGGTGACTCTGCGGCGGGCGGCCGGCGCATGGAAGGAAGAGCGGAGGACGAAGCTGCCCGCCTCCGGCTTCGGCGGCCTGGCGGCGGCGGCGGGCGATACGCGCCGTTTTGTCGGTGTCCATCAATCGACGACGGAGCCGCCGGACTTGTGGCTGCTGGACGCCAAAATGGGTTACCAAGCGGCGCTGACGGAGATCAACCCGGAGCTGCGGGAACAAACGCTGGGCCGTGTGGAAAAGATCGAATGGCTCGGCGGCAATGCGGCCGGGAATTGGGGTTATTTAATCTACCCCGTGGAGTACGAGGCCGGCAGGCGCTACCCGTGCGTGATCTTGTGCAAATCCTGGGACGATACCTTCATCCACGGCGGCAACGACGGATTGAAGGCCAATTTTGCGCCGCAAGCGCTGGCCAATTGCGGGTTCATGGTGCTGATGTTGGAGAGCGCGGTCGGCCCCTATCCCCGAGGCACATGGGAGTCGCTGCCGGGCGGCCTCTCCGAGGCATTCCGGGCCATGGACGCGTTCGAGACGGCCAGGCGGGAGTTGGATCGGCGCGGATTGATCGATCCGTCGCGGGTCGGGCTCATGGGTTTCAGCCGGACGAGTTGGACCGTGGATTTTACCCTCACCCACTCGAAGGAGACGTGGGCGGCGGCGGTTTCGGCCGACTCGGGCATCTACAACTACGGAACGTATCTGGGGGACAAAAACCTGCGTTCGGGCATGGCGGCCATGTACGGCGGGCCGCCCTATGGAGAAACCTTCAAGGCCTGGCTGGATTACGCTCCGGCCTTTTCGGCCCGACACGTGCGAACGCCGCTGCTCATGCAATATAACGGAAAGATTTCGATGGCCGCGGAGTTTTACTCGGCGCTGACCGTCCAGGGGAAGCCCGTGGAGCTGGTTCTTTTCCCGGAAGGCAAGCACATCCTGGAGCTTCCGCTGCAGCGGGTCGGTTCGATGCAGGGATCGGTGGACTGGTTCCGTTTCTGGCTGCAGGGCTGCGAGAACCCGAATCCGCAATACCCGGGACAATACGCGCGGTGGCGCGCCCTGCGCGCCCAGCATGAGTGGAACGAAAAGCTCATCGCCGCAGGCAGGGACCCGGCCGAGGAGTTCATCAAGAGGCGGAGAAGCGGCACTTCAAGCGAAAAATGAAAGCACGCCGGAATAGAAACCGGCGGCGGGGACGAATTGGGAGGGGCGTTCCGGATTTTGGAACGTCGCTGAATGGCCCTCTCCGGATAACCATCATAGAGAGGGTCATTTCGTGTCATTCCGTTCGAGGCCCAAGCGGCGGAAGAGCGCCTGAAAGCGAGGTTCAGACCGCAGGGAATCGTACTGCGGCATTCGGAGATACGGCAAGTTCGGATCGCGAGCATCGTAGGCGTGCTCGAGCCACTCCAGGGCCTGGCCCTTGGCGCCGGCATAAAGGTACAGTTGTGCGACCTCGGTTGGGAATGCTAGATTTTCGCGGGCGCGGGCCGCGAGGATTTCGGCGCCGCGCCGCGCCGCTCCCGGGAAGCCGGCCTCGGCGAATCCCCGGTCCAGCGCCGAATCCAGATCAGAGATCTGATCATGTTTTAGGTTGTTTTTAAGCGCCAAAAGGGCCTCTTGACCCATGCCCTTGCCCGCAAAGAGTTCGATGAGCTCCCCGGCGGCAATGGGATTGTCCGGCTGAATTGCCGTCGCCTTACGGACCTGGGCGATGGCGTCGTCATAGCGCCGCTCGAACTCGAGGTCGACGACGTAGAAGCTCTGAACCTGGACGTTGAACGGATCGAGCTTCAGGGCGCGCTCGATCTGCCTCATGGCCTCTTCCGGACGGCCCATGATCATCAGGAAGTGCGAGTACGTGGCCAATCCTTCCGCGTAATTGGGATTGAGCTCGACCGCGCGGGCCCATTCCGTCTCGGCCGCGGGCATGTTCCAATCGTGCCAAGTGTATATGACCGCCAACGTGTAATGCGACTCGGCCAATGTGTTGTCGAGCGTCACGGCCTTGAGCGCCGCCGCTTTCGCCTTCGGCCCGGCCTCGCTCGGGGGAGATATCCCCATCTGGCTTCGGCAGGCCCAGACCCAGGCGATGCCTGTGTAGGCGGCCGCGTAACTCGGGTCTTTCCGAAGGGCCAGCTGGAAGTACCATTCCGCCGTGTCGCAGTCTCCCGGCGTCATCCTGACCCAGTATTGGGAACCCTTGATATAGGCTTCATAGGCCTCGGGGTCGATCGTCCGGACCTTCGCCAGGCGCGCCTGCTCCGCCGGGAGGAGCTTGACGGCCAGCGTCCCGGCCACTTTCTGGGCCACGTCGCCCTGCAGGACCAGGATGCCGGACATTTCGCTGTCGAACGTGTCGGCCCAGACCTGTGTTTGGTCCCGCGTCTTGATCAGCTCGGCCGTGATCCGGACCCGGGTCCCTTCGCGCTGGGCGCCCCCTTCGAGCACATAGTCGACCCCGAGCTCGCGGCCGATCTGATCGATAGGTGTATTCGTTTTTTTGTATCGACCCACCGAAGTGTTGCCGACCACGCTAAGGATCTGCGGATTCAGGCTGCCGAGTTGCGTATTGATTTCTTGCGTCAGGCCGTCGCTGAAGTACTCCTGCTGGGAGTCGCCTGTCAGGTTTTTAAATGGAAGCACGGCCAGCTTGATGTTTCGCGCCGGAGCGGCTCGGCCGAGGATCCGATCCCGCAGTCCCCCGACATTGAGTCCGACAAAAAGAACCAGCGCGATCCCTGCGACGCCATATATATACGCCGTTCCTTTTCCAAGAATCGTCCGGGCTGCCCGCCGGGGTCTGGCTTTCAGAGGCTTCAGGCCTTCCCTGACGGCCTCGACGTCCTCGCGAAACACCTCCATGGTCTGATAGCGATCGGTCGGCTTTTTCGCTAGAGCCTGGCCGACGATCTGCTCCAACTCGGGGGCCGCATCGGGACGGGCCTTTTGCAGGGGCTGGGACTCTTTATGGAGGATCGAGTAGATCACCGCCTGGTCATGGTCACCGCGGAACGGCAGCTTCCCGGCGAGCATTTCGTAGAGGACGACGCCCAAAGACCAGATGTCGGTGCGATGGTCCAGATCGCCGCCCCGGGCCTGTTCCGGCGACATATATGCGACCGTGCCAAGCGTCGTCTGGCTCTTCGTGAGCGAGCTCCCGCCCTGGAGCTTCGCCAGCCCGAAGTCCATGACCTTGGCCTGCCCCTTGTCCGTCACCATGATATTGGCGCTCTTGATGTCCCGGTGAATGATCCCCTTGCGGTGAGCCTCGGCCAGGCCGGCAGCGACCTGGCTGACGATGGCGAGTGCGTCTTCTGACTTCAACGGCCCCTGATTGATCATATCGCGAAGCGTCTCCCCTTCCACATATTCCATGGCGATGTAGGGACGTTCCTCGCTTTCCCCGATCTCGTGGATGACACAGATGTTCGGATGGGTCAAGGCGGCGGCGGCCTGGCCCTCGATCAGGAAACGCTCCTTGAGCTCGGGCGAGTTCATCAGATGGGGCGGTAGGAACTTCAGGGCCACGCACCGTCTGAGCCGGATGTCCTCGGCCTTGTAGACGATCCCCATGCCGCCTTGGCCGATCTCTTCGATAATCTTGTACTTACCCGCAACAAGGCTGTCTGTTTTCAAGATCTGCACAGGCGTTTCGAGGCTCTTCGTCAGGTACGCTCCCTGCGACCCTCCATGGCCTAGAGGCGCGGCGCAGTTGCTGCAAAACCTGGAATTGGCGCCATTCTCAACATGACAGCGGGGACATTCGATGAGCATATCTCCCCTACTTTTATATTGGATCGAGGATAGCACCGGACGGAAGGGCCGTCAATGGAACTGTCGACTTTTTATCGTCTTTGATCGGGAAAACAGGGGAAAAGGCGGGTTCATGCGGGACTTTAATAATAATTCCGACCAGCGAAAAAGTGTTGATTCTTAATGAGTATAAGAGTGCGCGCCTGGGGTGACTCGAACACCCGACCAACGGTTTAGGAAACCGCTGCTCTATCCATACTGAGCTACAGGCGCGCCCGGCAGGCGGGCTCAATATAAGATAAGAACGTCGATTTTGCAAACCGACGGCCCCCGTCCGGCCGCCCTAGGATGAGGGCTTGAGGCCGACGAATTTCTTCAGATATTCGAGGATCGACTTCTTGTTCGTCCCGGCGTGGATGTCCTTTTCGGACAGTTCCTTGATCTTGAGCAGGAATTCCTTGTTCTTTTCGTTGCGGGCGCTGACAAGGTCGGCGATGACTTCGGCCAGATCGGGATTCTTGGCCAGAACCGGCCCGAAATCGTCCGCCTGAACCTTGAGCAGGACGGCTTCCTCGGCGACGACGCCGGTCGCGGTCCGGGGCATCCCGGTGAAGAGGGACATCTCGCCGAAGATCCCGCCGGGGCCGACCTCGAACTCGGTCGAATATTTCTTGCCGTTCTCCTCGGTGATGATGTCGCCGCGAATGAGCCCCTTGGCCACGATGTAGCAGCTCCGTCCCTTGTCGCCCTGGCGGCAGAGCACCTCCCCCTTGGCATAGACCGCCCGTTTGACCACCGCCGCCAAATCGCGGATGTCATCCTCGGCGACCATGGATTGCCCCTTCTTGTCCCCTTGCTGGTAGCGCAGGAACGTCGACTGGGTCAGGGCGGCGAAATTCTCTTCGGCGTCGCCCGTTCCGGCCGCCGGCCGCGCGGATGCCGGAGCCCCGCGCAGAAAACCGTCGAGCCTGTCTGGCAGGGCCACGGCGACGGCGATGCCGTGGCGGCGGAGCTTGTACCAGGCCAGCCGGGCGACGTCCGTGGCGATCCCGTTCTTTCGGCTGTAGTCGGTCACCCAAAATTTCAGCCGGTAATGGACTCCATAGGGGTCGAATTCCATGATCGTGGCCATCGGCGACGGATCGGAGACGACCCGAGGGCAGTCGCGGGCCGCTTCCCGGAGAGAGTCCAGAACGAGCTGGGCCGGCGCGTCGGCGCTGAGCTTGAAATGCAGGACCAGGGCCGTCCGATCGTCGGGCTGGGCGTAATTGGTGATCGTCGCCCCGGCCACGATGGTGTTGGGCAGGACGACGATGTTCGAGTTGCGGTCGAGGAGGCGCGTTTCCCGCCAGTTGGTGTCGACGACGACCCCTTCCTTGTCGCCGATGGAAACCCACTCCCCCCGTTTGATGGAATGTGAAAAATGGAGGGAGATGCCGGACAGGATATTGCTGAGCACCCCCTGAAGGGCCAGGCCGATGACCATGGTCAGGACGGCCGATGTGGCCACGACGGTCGTGATGTTGATGTTCAGCGTATACTTGAGGACGGCGAACAGGACGATCAGGTAAAGGACGCCCAGACCGATCGAACGAAGTACGTCGGGCAGGGGAAACGTCTTGCGCGTCCGGGCATACCAGGCGTAAACGGCGGCGTCGAAAAGCCGGATGATGAAAAAAAGGGCGAGAAAGATGAAGGCCGCGTCGACGTAAGGGGCGTAGACCGGACCGAGAGTCACGGTCTCCTTGACCAGGAAGAAGACCAGGGCGAACACGAAAGGCAGGGCCACCCGGGCGGCCAGGGGACGCTTGCCGTTCTCCTTGGCCGGGGCGAGGCGGGCAGCCAGCAAACGGAGGGCGGCATAGAGCAGGAGGCCGCCGATGATCGCGGCCAGCCAGACGGCCATGTTACGATAGAACTCCGTATTATTCATAGCTTGATCTTCATCCCTTCGGAGGCGGCGTCGGTCTTTTGGAACCGGCGGGCCGCCGCCCTCCGCATTTTACGGATGGTATGATCGTCATGATCGGGATTGAAGTGGGAGAGGACGAGGCGCTCGACGCCGGCGGCCCGGGCCAGCTGGACGCCCTGCTCCCAGGTGCTGTGGCCCCAGCCCTGCCGGCCGGCGCCGTATTCCTGCGGCAGGTACATGGCGTCATAGATGAAAACCGAGGCTCCCCGGGCGAAAGCGGCCAGGTGTTCGTCCAGGCCCTCGGCCGGATGCTCCGTGTCCGTGGCGAAAACGATGCTTCGTCCGCCCTCCTCGATGCGAAAGGCGACACAGCCCTGGGGATGCGAAAGAGGGCAGAACGTGACCCGGGCCCCGCCGATGACCGCCCCTTCCTCGCCGAGGCGGTAAAAAGCCATTTTCGAGGGCGTCGTTTCGATGGGTATGGGAAAGAGCGGCGACGCCGACAGCCGGCCCAGGATCCCGCGGGTGTCCTCGGGCTCGCGGCAGGAGAAGACGTCGATGGCCGTGTCGCTGAGGTAAAGCGGCCCGTAGAACGGGAGGCCGAAAATGTGGTCGAGGTGGAAATGGGTCAGGAGCAGGGAAACCTTGAGAGGGGCCTTGGTCTTCCGCGCGGCCGTCAAGTCGTTGCCCAGCGGACGCAGCCCCGTTCCGGCGTCGACGATGATCGTCTCGCCGGACCGCGTCGTGATCCGGGCGCAGGGCGTGTTGACGCCGATTTTCGTCCCGGCCCGGCCCTGGCCGGGGAATGTCCCTCGCACTCCGTAGAATTCAAGGCGCATGATGACTCCCCGTCACTTCATTTTAAGATCAAAAACGAAATCCCAATCGTCCGGCGGCGGCTCATCCTTGAACCGCAGGCAGCGGGCGGCATAGACGGCGGCCACGGGATCGCCCTCCAAGGCCCGGCAGACCGTCAGCACGGCGTCCCATTCCCGCCGGCGATAAGAGGCGAGCAGTCCCTCGAAAGCGGCCAGACGGTCCAGGAGCGACGCCGGGACGCTCCTCCGCTCTCCGATGAGCTCGTAGATCCGGACGGGCCGGGTCTTGCCGACGACGCGCAGACGGTCGACTTCGCGGGCGATGATGGAGTCGCCGGCCGCGGCCACCGTCGACTCCCCCGCCAGGATGCCGACGCCGTACTGCTTGCCGGCGCTTTCCAGGCGGGCGGCCAGGTTGATCGTGTCGCCCATGGCCGTGTAGTCGAAGCGGCGGGCCGAGCCCATGTTGCCGACCACGGCCGGGCCCGAATTGAGGCCGATCCGCGCCCGCAAAGGGCGGCCGATCCGCTTCTCGAAATCGGGGGCCAGCGCGGCCAGGCGTTCCTGGCTGGCTAATGCCGCCCGGCAGGCACGCCGGGCGTGATCAGGGATATCGAGCGGGGCGTTCCAGAAGGCGACGATGGCGTCGCCCTCGTATTTATCCAGCGTCCCGCCCGAATCGAGGATGATGTCGGTCATCTCCGAGAGGTACACATTGAGCAGGCCGACCAGCGCTTCCGGCCCAAGGGCCTCGGAAATCGAGGTGAAGCCGGCGACGTCCGAAAAAAAGGAGGTCACTTCGCGCTTCACGCCGCCCAGACGAAGCTGGCCGGGATCGTCGATGACCCGGTCAATGACATGGGGGCTGAGATAGTAGCGGAAGGCGTTCTTGAGGAACCGCCGCTGGCGGCCCTCGACAGCATAGTTGAGGACGGCCGCGCCGACCACGGCGAAGAGGACTGCGGCCTCGGGCAGAACGAAGCGGATCCAGGTCCCGGAAGCGAACCCGGCCACGGAGGAGACAGCCGGCAGAAGGACCAATCCGCCGGCCGCGCCCAACATGTGCGAGCCGCGGCGCAAGACAGTGATCCCGACCCCGGCCAACACGGCCCACAGCAGGGCCAGTAGGAGGTCGAGGACGACCGGAGTGGGACGCAGAAAGCGGCGGTGCCAGAGCGAATCGAGGGCGGCGGCCTGGATCTCGACGCCCGGCACAACGCCGCTCAAAGGGCTGGTTTTGATGTCCTGCAGTCCGACCGCGCTCAGCCCGATCAAAACGACTTTGCCGGCGAATTCGCGCGGGTCGATCTGGGGCTTCTTGTTCTCGGTCATCTGCAGGTAGCCGTTGATGATCGTGGCGGCCGGATAGCCCCTGTAAGTCCCGGTCGGCCCGAAGAAGCGGATCAGCATCTGGCCGTCCGGATCGAGCCTGACACCGGAAGGCGCGTCCGGGTCTGCCGCCGCCTCGGCCAAGGCTAAGGCGGCGCCCGGGACGGGAATGCCCTTGTACTTGAAAAGCAGCGGAAGCCGGCGATAAATGCCGTCCTCGTCGGGCTTCTCCCGGACATTGGCCCCGCCGCGGGCCTGGTCCAGATAGATGGGCAGGTCGGCCGTGGCCGAGAGAAAGTTCTCGGCCCACGGCCGGAGGCGGGAGGACGCGAAGGCCGTGCGCCTTAGGAAGGCTTCGGCCTCGAGCGCGGTCTCCTTGTCGTCGTCGCTCAGGGCCACGGGCAGAATGACGTTTCCCGCTTCGCCCATGGCCTTGGCCAGCATGGCGTCATCCTCGGTTGAATAGGTGGAAGGCTCGGTCATGACCAGGTCGAAGAAAACGGCCTTGGCCCCGCCGGCTTTGAGAAATCCCAAAATGGGCACGTACATCTGGCGCGGCCAGGGCCAGAAGACCTGCTGTTTCTTATAGAAGTCGAGGCTGTACTGGTCGACGAGGATCAGGGCGATGTCTGAGGCCCGGCTGGAAGGCGCGGCGAAAAGCCGCATCCGGGCGTCCCAGGATTTCCATTCCAGCCCGCGCCACAACCCGAGACCGCCGAGCGCGCCGGCCAAAACGAACGCCGCCGCCCCCACGGCCAGACCGCGCGCGACTTTCTTATTCATCCAGGACGCGGCTCACTTCAATCCCGCGACCGCCTGTTTGAAGCGGGCCGTCCGGACGGAGGCGACCTTGACCGGGCCCAGCGCGGCGACGGCCGGCGAAACGTTGGCGATGCGGTCCTGGGGCGCCGGATGGGTCTTGAACCACCCTTTGCCCGAGGCGGCCGAGGCGTCGCCGACCATGGTCTTGAGGAACCGGGTCAGGCCGCCCGTGTCGTAATGGGCCCGGCCGGCGAATTTGACGGCCAGGCCGTCGGCCTCATATTCGAACTTGCGGTCGTAGCCGCGCTCGACGAGGCTCCCGACGATGTCGCCCAGCGTGTCTTCGAAGACGCCGGTCAGCTTGGCCACGGTATCGGGGGCGTACGTTTTGACGGCCGCCGTGCCGAGCAGCTTGAAGGCGTCGACGAGGCGCGACTTCTTGATCGACTGCAGCCCGTGCTTGGCGTTGACGTGCCCGATCTCGTGGGCCAGGATGAGGGCCAGGGTGTCCTCGTCCTGACAGCGCTTGATCAGGCCCTTGGTCAGGAAGACCAGGCCTCCGGGAGCGGCCAGGGCGTTGACTTCGTCGGAGTCCAGGACCAGAAAATGGTAGCCGCCGAACGTCTCCGGACGGTCGGAATAAAGGGCGATGGCGTTGCCCATGGTGTTGACGTACTGGGTCAGTCCGGGATTCTGCAGGACGGGATAGCGGGACAGAATGAGGGCGGCCACCGAGCGGCCGATGTAGTATTCCTCCTGCTCGCTGATGTCGCCAAACGTGCTGCGGACGACCTCGCTCGTCTTCTGGATGGTGTTGGCCTGGTCCGCGGAGATGGCCCCGCTGCCCTTCAGGGCGTCCGTGCCTTGCTGGACGATGGAACAACCGGACGGAAAGAGAAGCAAGCCGAGGGACAGGGCGGCGATGAGTTTCCGGAGGGGGGTCATCGGCCGCCTCCAAAATCGCCCAGGCGGCCCTGGCGCAGGAAGGCCTCGAGCTGGCTCGAGGCGATCTTGATCTGGAGCATCCGATCGACCAGGGCGAAATTCAGCTCTCCGTGCTTGGTTTTATAGCTGTCTTCGACCTGCTGGTTGAAGCCCTTGCCGGCCAGGGCAACCTCGGAGGCCTTGGCCTGGGTCTTCATCGGATCGTTGGAAGCCAGGAGGTTGAGCTTGGGGACCTCGACGGCGCTCGAGTGAATCCAGCCGACCAAGCCGGTCTGCGTCCTGACCTGGATCCAGCCGTTGGCCTCGCCGACCTTGGTCAGCTTGTCGCCGGCCTTGAGCGAGACGACGACCGCGGCGAAGAACTGGGGATTCTGGCGGATCGCGGTCGTCTGGATCTTGACCACGACCACCGTATCGGCAGCCATGGCCAGGAGCACGATCAAGAGCCCGGCGAACATGACGAGCGTTCGTCTGGGGATTTTCATGAACACCTCCTCCACGCGAAATCCATCATAGGGATTCGATCAGACCAAGTCAAACCCGCCGCCCCGCTCGGCGGCCGCCAGGAGCTTCTCCTTGAGGCGGCTGTTGCGGTTCACCGGCTTGTCGTTCTTGATGGCGATGTAAAGGGCCTTGTACGACCCGATGATGACGCTCAGCTTCTTGGCCCTGGTCAGGGCGGTATAGAAAAGATTGCGCTGGAGCATGATGAAATGCTGGGTCAGGAGGGGCATGACCACGGCGTCGTATTCGCTGCCCTGCGATTTGTGGACGGAGACGGCATAAGCCAGGGTGATATCGTCCAGCTCATCGCGCTGGTAGGCGACCGGACGGCCGTCGAAGTGGACGATGATCCGGTAGTTGACCCGGTCGATGTGGACGATGTGGCCGATGTCACCGTTGAAGACGTCCTTCTCGTAGTCGTTGCGGATCTGCATGACCTTGTCCCGGACCCGGAACTCGCGCAGCCCCACGCGCAGGCCCTCGCTCTGCCCGTTGAGCCTTTTCTGCAGCTCGGCGTTCAGCCGCTCGACGCCGACAAAGCCCTTGTACATGGGGCTGATCACCTGGATCTGGGTCGAGAGGGGCGAGAGATGGAGCTTCTGGGGGATGCGCCAACCGACCGTCTTGAGGATGGCGGCGAAGACTTTGGGTTCCTCCTCGGCGCGGATGAAATAGAAATCCGAATCCTGGTCGCCCTTGGCGGGGTAGATCAGCTTCTCGCCCTGGTTGACCCGGTGGGCGTTCTGGACGATGAGGCTGCTTCTCTCCTGGCGGAAGATCTCGCCGAGACGGATGACCGTTTCCGGACGGGCCTCGATCAGGTCGCGCAGAAGCTGGCCGGGGCCGAGGGCGGGCAGCTGGTCCTTGTCGCCGACCAGGATGAGGCGCATGGTCGAGGGCACGGCTTTGATCAGGGAGTGCATCAGGGCCAGGTCGACCATGGAGAACTCGTCGATGATGACGGCCTCCCCTTCGAGCGGACGGCGCTCGTTGCGCCGGAACAAGCCCAGCTTGGGATTGAATTCCAGGGTCCGGTGGAGGGTCTTGGCCTCCTTGCCCGTGGCTTCGGACATGCGCTTGGCCGCCCGGCCGGTGGGGGCCGCCAGAAGGACCGTCCTGCCCCATCGGTCGAAGACCGCCGCGACGGCCTTGATGATGGTCGTCTTTCCGGTGCCCGGCCCGCCGGTGATGACGACGATCTTCTTGCCGAAGCTTTCGACGATGGCCCGCTTCTGGTCGGGCGAGAAGCGCAGGCCCAGTTCGGCCTCCACGTCGCCGACGACCTTATCGATGTCGAAGGGCGGGGCTTGGAACGGGGCCCTGGACAGGTTCTCGATGGAACGGACGACCTCCTCCTGGGCTTCATAATAGTAGGGCCGGTAGACGGCGGAATCGGCGCCGTCCGGCTCGATAACGACCGCCCGGGACGCTTTCAGGACGTCCAGGGCCCGCCGCACCCCGTCTTCGTCGACGCCGAGTTCCCCGGCCGCGGCGGGGACCAGCGCGGACGCATAGGAGAAAACGTGGCCCTGCTCGTTGTCCTTCTCCAGGAGATACAGGAGATAGGCCTTGATCCGCTCGGGCGACCCGGGATCGAGGCCCAGCTTGAGGGCGATCCCGTCGGCCGTTTTGAAGCCGATGCCCCAGATGTCCAGACAGAGCTGGTAGGGATTGGTTCGAAGGACCTCGTACGAGCGGGCCCCGTACTGGCGGTGGATCTTGTTGGCCAGGTTGGTGGAGACGTCGTGTTCCTGGAGGAAGATGATCAGGTCGCGGATGTCGGTATGTTCGGCCCAGGATTCCCGGATGTCCTGGAGCTTCGCCGCGCCGATGCCCGGGACCTCGGTCATGCGTTCGGGCTGGCGGTCCAGCACGTCGAGCGTCCGGTCGCCGAATTTGGCGACGATGCGGGCGGCCAGAGCCGGGCCGATGCCCTTGATCAGCCCGCAAGAGAGATACTTCTCGATGCCCTTGGGCCCCGTCGGCAGGACCGCCTGGAACGAGGCCACCTTGAACTGCGGGCCGAATTTGGGGCTGGTCTCCCAGGCCCCGGCGAGCTTCAGCCGCTCGCCGGCCGAGAACGGCGGAAACGTCCCCACGATGGTGGCTTTGACTCCGTCGTCGGCGGTCAATCTCAGGACGGAATAGCCGTTGTCCGGGTTGAAGAACAACACCGATTCGATCGTGCCTTCCAGCGTTTCCATCGCCGGCTATTTTAACATGAATCCGGGACGGCCCCGCCGCCATTCTTGGCCCGATGTTGAGGCCTCGCCCCCGTCTGTGATAATTTTGGGCCGTGACCTTTTTCCGCATCCTGAGCAACGCCGTGCTGAGCGCCCTCCTTTTTTGCTTTCTTTTAGCCCTGCTCGTCGCCGACCTGAACATCAATATGGCCTTCACGGCCGGTGTGTTCCTCGTTCTCCTCGGTGACCTGTTCGTGCCGTACGGGATCCCCGCCGTCTTGGCCGTTGTCCTCGTCTCCTCCGCCTATCGCTTCATCTCCGGCCGGCGCGGACGGCTGGCGTTCATCGCGCCCTCCTTCCTCGTCCTGAGCACGTCGCTCCTCGTCCTGGCCGCTCTGATCATCATCCGGGAGAACACGGCCTATTTCGCGGCCTTTTTCGTCCCCGGGCTCCAGGCCGGTCTGAAAGCCCAGATGATCGCCCTTTTCGCCCTGGCCGTGATCGGGCTGATCGTCCACTTCCAATGCCGCTATCGGCGTTCGCTCCCGCCGGCGATCGCCGCCTACTTCGCCCTCATGGCCGGCGTCCTCGGCTTTGCCGTCTGGCAGCGGGTCGATTTCCCGGCCCCGCGGCGGCCGCTGCGGACGGCCGTCCAGAAAGCCCCCATCGTGGACAAGCGCGTCACGTTGATCGGTCTCGATGGACTGACGCTCGATTTCGTCCTGCCCCTGGCCGCCGAGGGGAAGCTGCCGAATTTCTCCGCTCTCATGGAGCGCGGGAGCTGGGGGCGGCTGGAGAGCTTCACTCCCAACGACCCCTTCGTCCTCCGCCACACCATCAACACCGGCAAATATCCCGGCAAGCACCGCATGATCTCGGACAGCCGCTATTCCCTGCCCGGGCTGGAGGGCCGGCTGGAGGTCGTCCCCCGTTTCATCCTCTTCCGCCAGTTCACCCGCCTGGGTCTTCTGAGGATTGCCGTCAACGACGCCCCGCCCCAGGTCAAGGACCTCTGGCGGATCGCCCTCGATTTCGGCCTGCCCTCTCTGTGCTTTGACGTCCCCCCGTCCGACACGCTGCCCGTTCCTCCGGACATCCGCCTGGAAAAGTTCTTTGGGGCCTCGTTCAAGGACTTCCAGTTCGAAACGCCGGGTCTGTTCGACAGGCTCCACGAAACGTTCGTCCGCGACGTCTCGTTCGAAGAGGCCGCCTTCCGGGCCAAATCCGCCGATGAACCGCGGGTCTTCTCCCTGGTCCTGGACGGGTTGAGCGACGTCGAGAGCCTGTTTTACAAATACAGCGTCCCCGAATCCTTCGGCGAAATCAAACAGGACGAGATCCAGAAATACGGCTCGGTCATCCGCCATTACCTGCAGTTTTATGACCAGATCATCGGGAAATACATGGCCGCCCTGAAGGACGACGAAATGCTCATCGTCTATTCGCCTTACGGCATCGAGCCCTTGCCGTTCTGGAAAAGGCTGGTCGAATGGCTGCTGGGGAACGCCGACGTGTCGGCCTACCACGAGCAGGCCCCGGACGGGGCCGTTTTCTTCTTCGGAAAAAGCGTCGCCCGCGGCCGCAACCTGAGCCCGGTCAGGCTCGTCGACCTCCTGCCCAGCATTCTCTATTCCCTGAGACTGCCCGTGGCCAAGGACATGGACGGCCTCGTCCGGGGGACGGTCTTCACGGACGAATTCACGGACGAGAACCCCATTTTCACGATCATCTCGTACGAGGACGTGGAAGTGCGGCCGCGGGAGCAGAGGCCCGGGAGATAGGACCGCGGCTTAATGGATGATTTTCAGCATCCGGTTCCAGCGGGCCTTGGGTAGGAAGCTGACGATCTTCTTCAACCGGTCGCGGAAGCCGGTCTTGAGATAGGCGTCGTGCTCGGCTTTGTAGGAGAAATAGATGACCCACGGCCGGCCCTTGATGTTGGTCTGCGGCAGGAACCCCCAATAACGGGAGTCGGCGCTGTTGTCGCGGTTGTCCCCCATGACGAAGATGTGACCGGCAGGGACCGTCACCGGACCGAAGTTGTCGCGGATGGTATCGGAA
Organism: Candidatus Aminicenantota bacterium; assembly: GCA_963729855.1. Lineage (GTDB taxonomy): Bacteria > Acidobacteriota > Aminicenantia > Aminicenantales > UBA4085 > UBA4085. The sequence goes on from CAVSPT010000001.1 coordinate 48,418, forward strand.
TACTGATAGAGGTCGTTTTTAGCGATGATCTGGCTGTCGTTGTGGACCTTGTAGGGCTCCTCGAGGAGTTTGTCGTCGACGAAGACCTGCTTGTTCTTGATCTCGATTTTTTCCCCGGGCAGGCCGATGACCCGCTTGACGAAGTCCTTGGACAGGTCGTTGGGATACTTGAATACGACGATGTCCTGACGGCGGATCGGGCGGCGTGGCAGAAGGGCCCGATCGACGGCCGAGGGCGAATTGACGTAGACGAACTTGTTGACCAGGAGAAAATCGCCCACCAGGAGGGTCGGCTCCATGGATCCCGTCGGGATCTGAAAAGCCTGGACGACGAAGGTCATGACGAAAAAGACGAAGACGGCCGTCTCGGCGATGAGCTCGAAATATTCGCGGACGACACCGCGCTCCCTCCCGGCTCTGCCGCTGCCGGGGATAACACTCGGCTCAGCCTGGGGCTGTTCCTGCGGTTGCACGTTGTCATTCATCGAATCACCTGTAAAATAAAGAGTTACTATAGCCCAAACCCGCTCCCACTTCAACTGAACGCCCGTCCTTCGTAAAATGGAATAGGGGCGAAGGGGGATGGGGGGGGCAAACACGCGAAATTCCTCGCTGGGGAATTTCGCGTGTTTGCCCTTCCGCCCCCGAGCCCGGCTTGATTTGAGCTCGGGCGCTGTGCCAGAATGACCGGCGACCATGAACTTCACTTTGTTCGGATATCCTAAGACGGGAAAGACCACATTATTTAATATTCTTTCCGGCGCTCAGGTCGAGCCGAACGCCTACGAAGGGCGCCGCGAGGCCCGCGAGCACGTCTCGGCGGTCCCCGACGCCCGCCTGGACCGCTTGGCCGCGCTTTACCCGGACCGCAAGCGCATGGCCGCCGCCGTCGATTTCATCGACCTGGCCGGCATCAGCTACGGCGAAGTGAAAACGAGCACATTCCTCAACGCCCTGCGCAAGGCCGATGTCCTCGTCCACGTCGTCCGCGGCTTCCGCGACGACCAGATTCCCCATGCCAAACCCTCGATCGATCCGGCCGGAGACGTCCGGGCCATGGAAGACGAGCTCCTCCTGGCCGATCTCCTATCCATCGAGCAGCGCCTGGAAAAGCTGGATAAGGACCTTAAAAAAACCAAGAGCCCGGAGGGGGAAAAGGAGGGTCACCTTCTCCGGCGGCTCAAATCCCAGGCCGAGGGCGGGGCCCCGCTGCGCGCCTTCCCCTGGACTGAGACCGAGGAGAAGATCGTCCGGGCCTTCTCCTTCCTCAGCCAGAAGCCCATCCTCCACCTCCTCAACGCCGACGAGTCCGACATCCCCCGCCTGGCGGAGGCCGAGAAGACTCTGGCGGCGGCCGTCCCCGGCGCGGCCGTCCTGGCCGCCTGCGGCCGCATCGAACGCGAGATCCAGGAGATCGGCGATCCCGCCGAAAAGGCCGTCTTCCTGGCCGAGTACGGATTGACCGAAACGACGCCGGCCCGTTTTTATCGCGCGGCCGTCGGATTGATGAACCTCGTCTTCTTCTATACCATCGGCAAGGACGAGGTCCGGGCCTGGCCCCTCCGCCGTCATTCCCCGGCCTTGCGGGCTGCCGGAGCCATCCACACCGATATCGAGAAGGGATTCATCCGCGCCGAAGTCGTCGCCGGCGAAGACCTGTTCCGCCACGGTTCCTGGCAGGCGGCCAAGGACAAGGGCGCCCTGCGCCTGGAAGGCCGCGACTACATCGTCCAGGACGGCGACGTTGTTTTTTTCCGGTTCGCGCCATGAGCCGCAGCTTCCTCATCGAGGCCGCCGATCCTTCCTGCTCGGCGAGGGCCGGCCTCATCCGCACGGCCCACGGGGACATCCGGACGCCGGCCTTCGCGCCCGTGGCCAGCCAGGGCTCGGTCAAGGGGCTGACCCACGATCAGGTCGCCGCGCTGGGCGCGCAGCTCATCCTCTGCAATTCCTATCATCTCTTTCTGCGCCCCGGCGCGGACGCCGTCCGCGGCCTGGGCGGCCTGCACCGTTTCATCTCCTGGCCCAAACCCATCCTGACCGACAGCGGAGGCTTCCAGATCTACAGCCTGTCCCCGCTGGCCAAGGTCAAGCCGGACGGCGTGTCCTTCGCTTCGCACCTGGACGGGGCCAAGCTCTTCCTGACGCCGGAAAATGTCGTCGACATCCAGCTCAAACTAGGCTCGGACATCATGATGACCCTCGACACCTTCGCGCCCTTCGGTTCGGCGCCGTCCCAAGCAGCCGAGGCCGTGGAGGTCACGACCCGCTGGGCCCGCCGGGCCCGGACGCACTTCGCCGCCTCGGGGGCCGAAACGCAGCTCTGGGGCATCACCCAGGGCGGCGTCGATGAGGACCTCCGCCGGCGCAGCACCGAGGAGATCACCGCCCTCGATTTCGACGGCTACGCCCTGGGGGGTCTGGGCCTCGGCGAGGCCAAGAGCCAGCTCCACGGGGTCCTGGAGCGGAGCGATCGGCTCCTGCCCCGGGACCGGCCGCGCTACCTCATGGGCATGGGTTATATCGCCGACATCCTGGACGCCGTCGCCCGCGGGATCGATCTCTTCGACTGCGTCCTGCCGACGCGCAACGCCCGCAACGGCTCGCTCTTCACCCGACACGGCGTCGTCGTCATCAAGAACAGCAAGTACGCCGACGACCCCCGTCCGATCGAGGAGGGCTGCGCCTGCTACACCTGCCGGACCTTCTCCCGGGCCTATCTTCGGCACCTTTTCGAGCGGTCCGAAATCACGGCCGCCACGCTCAATACCATCCACAACCTCCATTTTTATCTTGACTTCTTGGCCAAAATACGGCAAAGTATCCAATCCCATTCATTTCAACGTTTTAAGCTGGAATTCGAAGAATCCATGATAAAGGACGGCGCCCCATGATTCTCAGCGGACTTTTCGCTTTCGCCCAGCAGGGCAAGTCGGCGGCCCAGCCGCCGGTACCCCAGGGAAACATGCTCACCGCGTTGCTTCCCTTCATCCTCGTGTTCGTCATCTTCTACCTGCTCATCATCATGCCCCAGAGAAAGAAGCAGAAAAAACAGCAGGAGCAGGTCAACGCCCTCAAGCCCGGCGACCGGGTCATCACCACGGCCGGCATCTACGGGACGGTCGTCGGCGTCCAGCCGGACAAGATCGAAGTGAAGATCGCCGCCAACGTCATCGTCAAGGTCACCAAGGGCGCCGTCGGCGTCATCCTCGGCAAAGAGGACGGCGCGGCGGAAAAAACCGATTAGCGTCACTCTGCCAAGGAACGTGTTCACATGAAAAAGGGACTACGCTGGAAGATCGTTTTGACCGTGGCCGTCCTGGCCGTCTCCGTGTTCATGTACATCCAGAACAAAATCCATCTGGGACTGGACCTCAAGGGCGGCGTCCACCTGGTCATGCAGATCATGACCGAGGACGCCGTGCGGATGGACACCGACCAGAACGCTCTCCGCCTCCAGGACGCTTTCAAGAAGAACAGCATCACCTTCACCTCCATCGCCCGCGCCGAAGGCCCGGGCAAGTTGAGCCTGCAGGGCCTCAACCCCGACCAGGAGGCCAAGGCCCGCGAACAGCTCGACCTCTTGGCCCGGGAATGGGACTACTCCTTCAGCGGGACGTCGGCCTCGATGACCATGAAGGTCGTGGCCGTGCAGCAGCTGCGCGAGCAGGCCGTCGACCAGTCGGTCGAGACCATCCGCAACCGCATCGACCAGTTCGGCGTGGCCGAGCCCATCATCCAGCGCTACGGCCGCGACCAGCTCATCGTCGAGCTGCCGGGTGTGGACAACCCCGAGCGCGTCCAGGACATCATCAAGACCGCGGCCGTCCTGGAATGGCGGCTGGTCAAGGCCGGCCCGGCGTCCGACGAGGCCACCCTCCTCCAGCCGTTCAACGGGACGGTCCCCGAGGACGGCGAAGTCATCAAGGGCGACGCCAAGCGCGGCCATCCCGGATTCTATCTGCTGTCCAGGGTGCCGGCCGTCACCGGCAAGGACCTCCGCAACGTCCGCCGCTCGGCCGACGAATGGAACAACCCGGCCGTCGGTTTTCAGCTTTCGCCCGAGGGGGCCCGCCGCTTCGAGCAGGTCACCGGCGACAACATCGGCCGCCAGCTGGCCATCGTCCTGGACAACAAGGTCCAGTCCGCCCCCAACATCAACGCCCGCATCTCCGACAGCGGCATCATCCAGGGCGGCTTCAGCATCGAATCGGCCGACGACCTGGTCCTCGTTCTCCGCTCCGGCGCCCTGCCGGCCGGAATCAAGACCTTGGAGAACCGGACCATCGGTCCCTCTCTCGGCGCCGACTCCATCCGGGCCGGCTTCCTGTCCGCCCTGGTCGCGCTCGTCGCGATCATGGGCTTCATGATCATCTACTACAAGATCTCCGGCATCAACGCCATCGTCGCCCTCTTCCTCAACCAGATCATCCTCTTCGGCACGCTGGCCTACTTCAAGGCCACGTTGACCCTGCCCGGCATCGCCGGCATCATCCTGGGCATCGGGATGGCCGTCGACTGCAACGTGCTCGTCTTCGAGCGCATCCGCGAGGAGCACGACCAGGGCAAGAGCATCCTGCAGTCGATCAGCCTGGGCTTCGACCGGGCCTTCCGGACCATCTTCGACTCGCACATGACGACGATCATCTCGGCCGTCTTCCTCTTCCAGTTCGGAACCGGCCCGATCAAGGGATACGCGGTCACCCTGATCATCAGCCTCGTGGCCAACCTCTTCACGGCCGTCTTCGTCTCCCGGCTGATCTTCGACCTGACCCATTCCAGCAAAACGGCACAGTTGAGTATTTGACCATGCAATTCTTCAAAACCCCCCACATCGACTTCATGAAATACAGGTTCGTCGCCCTGGGCATCACCGGCACCGTCATCCTGGCCGGGGCCTTGAACATCTTCCTGGGCAAGGGCCTGAAGATGGGCGTCGACTTCGGCGGCGGGACCCTCATCCGGGTCATTTTCAAGGCCCCGACCACGACCAGCGACATCCGCGGCGAGCTGGCCAAAGCCGGCCTCGGCGAGAGCGTCATCCAGGAAAGCGGCGAACCCAAACGGGAGTATCTCGTCCGGACCCTCCAGGTCCTCAACTCGGCCGACGCCCAGAAGGAACTCGAGGCCCACCAGGAGCTGGCCAACAAGGTCATCGAGACCCTCAGGGGCGATGACGGCAAGGCCGAACAGGCCCAGGGCCTGAAGGACCTCAACGCCATCGACCACGCCGGCCTGACCGCCCTGCTCAAACCGCTGCTCGGCGACAAGGCCGAAGCGGAGGCCCTCAAAGTCATCGACTACCGGGCCCAGAAAACGCCCGGCGCCGGGATCATCGAGGATTACGGCCTTCTGGCCCAATCCGGCATCGCCCCCGAAACGGCCAAGGAGATCCAGTCGAAGACGTACCTGGGCAAAATGACCGTCGTCAGCAAGGAAACGGTCGGGCCCCAGGCCGGGGCCGACCTGCGGCGCAAGGCGACCATGGCCGTCATCTGGTCGCTCATCGGCATGCTCGTCTATATCGGCTTCCGCTTCAAGCTGGAGTACGGCGTCTCGGCCATCATCACCCTGACCCAGGACGTCCTGATGGCCCTCAGCGTCTACTCCTTCACCAGCCGCGAGATCAACCTGCCGATCATCGCCGCGCTGCTGACGATCGTCGGCTATTCGATCAACGATACGGTCGTCGTCTTTGACCGGGTCCGGGAGAACCTCAAGCTGATGCGCAAGGCCCCCTTCGAGGACATCCTCAACCGCAGCATCAACCAGAGCCTGGGCCGGACGATCATCACCACGGGCACGGTCTTCCTGGCCGTCCTGTCGCTCTTCCTCTTCGGCGGCAAGACCATCAACGACTTCGCCTTCATCATGCTCTTCGGCTCCATCGAAGGCGTCTATTCGACGATCTACTTGAGCTGCCCGGTCGTCCTGTTTTGGACCCAGCTTTTCCCCTCGACGGTCAAAAGGGGGGGGCGGAAATAATTTGGAGACGAAGTCTTGTCAAACGGCTCCGTTTCGTTTATACTTTTTTTCTGTCTCGGTACATCATAACTCTATCGACGAGGTAAAGAATGGCTGAACCAACAAAGCCGGATTCCTCAACCCGAGCGCCCGTCCCCGACATGTTCCGCGACTCCTTCTTCGTCAGCGAGAAAGGCGGCGGACGGAAAGCCTTCGCGTTCCCCTTCGCTTTTCTTTTTCATCTCATCATCGTGGGCGTTCTCGTCGTCATCCCCCTGATGTCAACCGGCAACGTTCCGCGCATCGAGATCACCAGCGCTTTCCTGGCCCCTCCCCCGCCTCCTCCGCCTCCGCCCCCGCCTCCGGCCAAGAAAGCCTCGACCAGCAACGTCAAACGCATCAAGCCCGTCCAGGCCCAGACCAGTTTCGAGGCCGGCAAGCTCGTCGCGCCCGTCGAGATCCCCGACCAGATCGCCGAAGAGCAGATTTCCGACGTCGGCATTGAGGGCGGCGTGGAAGGCGGCGTGGAAGGCGGCGTCATCGGCGGCGTCCTGGGCGGCGTCGTCGGCGGCGTCCTGGGCGGCGTCGTCGGCGAGGTCGAAGCGCCCGTCCGGGCCATCGGCGAGATCAAGCCGCCCAAGCTCATCAAGCAGGTCGACCCGACCTATCCGGAGATCGCCCGCCAGGCGCGGGTCGAAGGCGTGGTCATCCTGGAAGCGCAGACCGACCTGTACGGCCGGGTCCAGAACATCAAGATCCTCCGTTCCATCCCCCTGCTCGACCAGGCGGCTCTCGACGCCGTCCGGCAGTGGGTCTATGAACCGATGATCATCAACGGGCGTCCCCGCGGGGTCATCTTCACCGTCACCGTCCGTTTCACCTTGAAGTAAGTCTACGAAAAGCTGAATGGCTTTCGATATTAACAGGAGGTAAGTCAATGCAATTCGGATTACTCGAAATGTGGCAGTCGATGAGCCCGCTGGCCAAAGCCGTGGCCCTGCTGCTCATCACCATGTCGATCGTATCGCTCTATTTCTTCATCGAACGGCAGATGTTCTTCCGCAAGGCGAGAACCCGCTCCAAGGAAATCGCGCCCAAGCTGGCCGACATGCTCAAGATCGGGCAGGTCAAGGAAGCCCTGGCCCTGGCCTCCAAGAAAGAGAACCACGGCAGCCACCTGGCCCGCATCACGGCCGCCGGCATCACCGAGTTCTTGAGCGGCAAGGAATCGGGCATCGGCTTGGATCAGCAGATCGAGACCGCGGCTCGCGGCTGCGACCGGGCCGAATCCATCTACAACCAGGAGCTGAAGAAGGGCCTGAGCATCCTGGCCACCATCGCCACGTCCGCCCCCTTCATCGGTCTGTTCGGCACGATTTCGGGCATCATCAACGCGTTCCGCGGCATGGCTCTGACCGGATCCGGCGGCATCGGCGCCGTGGCGGCCGGCATCGCCGAGGCCCTGGTCACGACGGCCTTCGGAATCGGCGTCGCGGTCATCGCCCTGTGGTGCTACAACCTGCTGAACGCGCGCATCGAGGTGATGGACGCCGAGATGTCGAACACGGCTTCGCAGGTCGTCGACTTTTTCGTTAAAAAGCAGGCCAAGTAACCCCGGGCCGGGTTCCTCCTGAGAGGCATACCATGAGCATTTCCATCAGCCAGGGGAATGAAAAAGTCGTTGCCGAGCCTAACGTCGTTCCCCTGTGCGACGTTTTGCTCGTCCTGCTGATCATCTTCATGGTCGTCACGCCCCTCGTCCAAAAGGGCGTGGACCTGAAACTGCCCACGGCTCTGAACACGGTCTCCATGCCCGACAACCCCGAGGTTGTCCTGTATGTCCGCAAGGACGGGACGATGTACCTCAATCAGGAAAAGATCACCAATCCCGACAGCCTCCAGTCGATGATTGAGGAAGCGTTCCTGACCGTGACCGACAAGAAGCTCTACATCAAGATCGACGGCGACTTGGAATACGGCCGCCTGACCGATCCGGATACGGGCATCTATCACAAGATCCGCGCGGCCGGCATAGAAAATATCGCCATCATCACCGAGAAGAAGACGGAAAAGGGATAATCCCCCGTCTCTTGGTCAGTCCGTCCTGGGAGGGTGCGGCCTTGAGGGCCGCACTCTCCTATTTTTTCACATCCCCCCATTCTCTCGTCCCCCGGCCTCGAGCCCTGTCTCAAGGCCGAAGCGGCGGTCCGAAATACCGCCGCCTGCCTTCAGCGCCGCGCGGGGGAAGCCGTCCGCGCCGCCGCTCCCAGCGTCTCGTTCATGCTCCCCGTCCGGTATCCCGACAGGTCCAGCGTCACGTACGGATAACCGATCCTGCGCAAGGCGGCGACAATCCGCTCCCGCACGGCGGGCCGGGCGATCCTGGCGATTTCGTCCGGCGAAACCTCGATCCGGGCTACGGTATCGTGGTGCCGGACGCGGATCTGTCCGAAACCGAGCTTTCTCAGGGCCTCCTCGGCCCGCTCGACACGGAGAAGCGCCTCGGCCGTGATGGGCGTATCATAGGGGAACCGTGAAGCCAGGCAAGCCATGGCCGGCTTGTTCCAGGTCGGCAGCCCGAACCGTTTGGACAGCGCCCGGATATCGGCCTTGGTCAGTCCCGCATCCCGGAGCGGCGAGCGGACTCCCAATTCAGCCGCGGCCCGGGCCCCCGGCCGGTAATCGGCCGAGTCGTCCGCATTCTGGCCGTCGACGATCACGTCCATCCCCTTCCTGTCGGCGATTCTCCGGATCTCGGTCATCAGCTCCTTTTTGCAATGATAACACCGCAGCGGCGGATTGGCCGTAAAGGAAGGGTTCTCCATCTCGTTCGTGGCGATGACCTCGTGCCGGACGTTCAGCCGGCGGGCCAGGGCCCGGGCGGCCCGGATCTCCCGCTCGGGATAGGTCGGCGAGGAGGCGATGACGGCGTAGACGTCCGGGCCGAGGACGTCCGCGGCGACCCGCAGGAGCAGGCTGCTGTCCACGCCGCCGGAGTAGGCCACGACGACTTGGCCCAGCCCTTCCAGGATCGTTTTCAGGGTCCTCAGACGTTTATCGAGCCCGGAAGAAGAGACGTTTCGCCGGCGCGCGGGCCGGACCTTTTTGGGCGCGGCCGGACGGCGGATCTTTTTGTTCATGAAGAAACCTCGAAGGTGGATTTCAGGATCGGACTTTCATTCTCTCGATTTCGTGGAGCAGGGCCGGGACGATGTCCTTTTCGGCCACCCGGGCCAGGACCTTCCCGCCCTTGAAGAGGACGCCGTTCCCGCGGCCGCAGGCCACGCCCAGATCGGCCTCCCGGGCTTCCCCCGGGCCGTTGACCATGCAGCCCATGACGGCGACCGTCACAGGGATCGCGGAGGCGGCCAGCGCCCGCTCGATGCGGGCGGCGATGCCGGCCAGATCGGTTTCGGAGCGCCCGCACGTCGGGCAGGAGATCACGACCGTCCCTCTTCGATGGAGGCCCAGGCTTCCCAGGATCTGGTAAGCGACGCGGACTTCCTGTTCGGGAGGCGCGGTCAGGGAGACCCGGATGGTGTCGGCCAGTCCTTCCCGGAGGAGAAGGGCGAGGCCGGCCGCGGATTTGACCGATCCGCGCAACAGGCCGCCGGCCTCGGTGATCCCGCCGTGGAACGGATAGTCGACCTTTTCGGCCAGCCGCCGGTAGGCCTCGACCGTGCGCGGGACGTCCGAGGCCTTGAGGGAAACCTTGATCAGACGGAAATCGAGGTCTTCCAGGATGCGGATGTGCCGGAGGGCGCTCTCGGCCATGGCTTCGGCCGTGGCCCCGTCGAAGCGGTCCAAAAGGTCTTTCTCCAGCGAGCCCGCGTTCACGCCGATGCGGATGGGGACGGCCCGCTCCCGGGCGGCCCGGACGACGACCTCGACCCTTTTCCGGCCGCCGATGTTGCCGGGATTGATGCGCAGCCCATCGATCCCGTTTTTCAGGCAGGCCAGGGCCAGCCGATGATCAAAATGGATGTCAGCGATCAGGGGCAGGCCGGTCCCGGCCTTGATCTTGACCAGGGCCTCGGCCGCCGCGGTGTCGGGCACGGCCAGCCGGATGATCTGACAGCCTTCCTTCTCCAGGCGTCTAATCTGGGCCAGCGTCGCGCGCACGTTCCGGGTGTCGGTTTTGGTCATCGACTGGACGGAGATGGGGGCTCCCCCCCCGATCGACACGCCACCGATACGGATGGGGACGGTCTTGCGCCGCGGAAATTCGAGCACCTTCGAGGGCTTCATCTTATCCATTTTATCAGAAATGTAGGCTTTGATTAAGCATCGCCGCACAGATGATCGGAATCTCTCAATGCTTCTCGTCCGATTAAAATAAATCGCGGGTGATCCGGCGAATGCGCTGTCCGTTAATTCTGTCGGCGGTTTGGGTGAGTCGGGTCAAAATCCGTGCGACGAAGGAGCGGGCACGGTTCCTGCCCGAAAAAACAAGAACGCTCCTAATTCAGGGCAGGAGAGCGGACGAGGAGCGTCGGAAGGGATTTTTCTCGCCGGGAAAAATCCCTGTGTTTTGAACCGACTCACCCGAATCGCCGGAACCGTTCAGAACGGACGACACTTAAACGCAGGGGAAACCCGCCGCCATTTTAAAAGGGTAGGATGCTTTTCCACCCGTTGGGCAGCTTCTTGACGAAATCGTTGAGGATGACGAAGACGATCAGGGCCACGAAGATGACGAAACCGATCTGCATCCAAACGTTCCGGGCCTTGGGGCTGAGGTTGCGGCGGAATAGGCCTTCGATGATCAGGACGAAGAGCTGGCCGCCGTCGAAGACCGGGATGGGAAAGAGGTTGATGACGCCGAGCTGGAGGCTGATGACGGCGATCCAGCTCATCAAGGCCAGGAAGCCCATGCGCAGGGCGGCGTAGGAAAAATTGGCGATCTCCAGCGGGCCGCCGAGCTGGCGCGTCGAGGCCTGTCCGGTGACCAGGTTTTTGAGGAAATCCACGATCAAAAACATCAGCCGCTGGTTCTCCCGGACGCTCTGGCCGAGCGCGGCGAAGAAGGGATATTTCTTGGTCACCGATTGGGCCGCCTGCAGGACGCCGATCTTCCCCACCTGTCCCTGCCTGCGCGGGGTGATCCTCAGGCTCAGGGGCGCGCCGCCGCGGCGGACCTCGAAGATCAGCTCCTTATCGGGGCTCTTTTCGATCGTCTCGATGAACTTGTAGAAATAGACCGGTTCGCCGTCGATCTTCTCGACGAGGTCGCCCGCTTTCAGGCCGCCCGTCTCGGCCGGCGACCCGGCCGTGACCATCTGGATCTGGGTCAGGACCTTGCCGAAGAAGCCGGCATAGCCCATGTCGTACTTGGTCCGCTTCTCGGTCGTCAGGGGGACGCGCAGGACCGCGTCACCGCGCCCGATTTCAATGGTCAGAGCGCTTTCCGGCCGGGTCGAGACGGCCATCTCCACGTCCGTCCAGGTCGCGACCGGGCGCCCGTTGATGGACAGGATCCGGTCGTCGATCCGGAGATCGGACCTGGCCGCCGGAGAGCCGGGCTCGAGCCAGCCGATGACCGGCGCCTGGTCCTGATAAACAGGCGCATTGACGCCGACCATATTGATGCCGGCGACGATGAGAACGGCCAGGACGATGTTCATGATCGGGCCCATGGCGATGACCAGGAACCTCTGCCAGCGGGCCTTGGCCGCGAAATCGTCCGGTTCCATGGGCCGGTCGGGCTCGAAGACCCCTTCGCCCAGGAACTTGACGTAGCCGCCCATGGGCAGAATGCTGATGCGGTAGTCGGTCGGCCCCTTCTTGTATCCGAAGAGACGCTTGCCGTAGCCGAAGGAGAAGACCTCGACCCGGATGCCGACCAGCTTGGCCATCAGGAAGTGGCCCAGCTCGTGAATGAAGACGAGGATGCCGAAGACGATGATGAACGCCAGCAGGGTGCCGAAAATAGTGCCCATGGGACTATGACCTTCTTTCGATGATGTACCGGGCGCGCTCGCGCGCCAGGCGGTCGACGGCGAAGACGGCGTCCAGGCCGCCCAGGGACGCGGGACGTTCCGCATCCATGACTTCGCCGATGACCTCGGCGATGCCGCGGAAGCCGATCCGCCCGTCCAGGAAGGCCTCGACGGCGGCCTCGTTGGCCGCGTTGAGGACGACGGGCGCGGCGCCCCCTTCGATCATGGCCGCCCGGGCCGTGCCCAGGAGCGGAAAGCGGCACCCGTCCACGGCCCGGAAATCGAGGCGGGCCGCGGCGGCCAGGTCGAGGGCGGGGACGGGGGCGGCGCTGCGCGCGGGATAGGTCAAGGCGTATTGGATGGGAATGCGCATGTCCGTGGCGCTGAGCTGGGCCAGGACCGACCCGTCGACCGTTTCGACCAGGGCATGGACGATGCTCTGGGGATGGATGAGCACGCCTAGCCGGCCCGGGTCGAGATCGAAAAGCCAGCGGGCCTCGATGAGCTCGAGGCCCTTGTTCATCAGGGTGGCCGAATCGATCGTCACCTTGCGACCCATTTTCCAGCGGGGATGGCGGAGGGCCTCGCGGACCGTTTTTTTACCGAGTTCGCGCATGGGCGTATCCAGGAACGGGCCGCCCGAAGCGGTCAGGATGACCTTGCGGACGTCGCTCGCCGACAGGCCGGCCAGGCATTGGAAAACGCCGCTGTGCTCCGAATCGACGGGGATGAGCGCGGCGCCCGACCGGGCCGCCGCGCGGCGCAGGATGGGGCCGGCCGCGACCATCGACTCCTTGTTGGCCAGGGCCACGGTCCGGCCCGCCCGGACGGCAGCCAGAGTCGGCCGCAGCCCGGCGATGCCCGTGATGGCCGAGACGACCAGGTCGACGCCCTCGCGGCCGCCAGCCTCCTCGGCGCCTTCGGGACCGAAGGCGATGACGAGGCCCCGTCCGCCGAACATCCCTTTCAAGCGTTCGGAAACGGTCTTATCCCTCACCGAGACGAACGAGGGGCGAAATTCCCGGATCTGCTCGGCCAGGAGCCCGAGATTGACGCCCGCGGCCAGCGCCGCGACCTTGTAGTCCCGCGGGTGCCGGCGGACGATGTCCAACGTGTTGCGGCCGATCGTGCCGGTGGAACCGAGGATGGACAGCCGTTTCATTCCCGCTTACCGCCACAGGTAATGGATCAGATAGAAGAACAAGGGAGCGGCCAGCAGAAAGCTGTCGATGCGGTCGAGGAAGCCGCCATGGCCGGGCAGCAGGTTGGACGAATCCTTGACCCCGACGGCCCGTTTGAAAAGGGACTCGAGCGGGTCGCTGATCTGGGCGGCAGCATGGACGATGACGCCGATGAGGGCGACCCGAAAGAGCGGCACGGCCGGAAAAAAGAGGAACCGGGCGGCGACGGCCGCGATCAGGGCGAATAAAAGGCCGCCGGCGCAGCCTTCCCAGGTCTTGTTGGGGCTGGCGATCGGGGCCATCTTGCGCCGGCCGAAGGATTTGCCGATGAGATAGGCTCCGGTGTCGCCCAGGAAGACCACGGCGAAGAAGAAATAGAGGTGGGCCTGGCCGTGCCCAAGGCGGATCCAGTAAAGATAATTCGTCGGCAAGGCCACATAGACCGCTCCGGACACGGTCAGGCCGAAGGCCGGGGGGAAAACGGCCGCCTTTTCCAGCGAGTTGAAGGCGATCAGGAAATACACGCCCCCGAGGAGCAGTCCGAGACAGAGGGCATGGTTCAGGGTAAAGCCGGGGAAATAAAACGTCGCCCCGACGAGCAGGGCCAGGACGAGGCCGAAGGCGCGCTGGGGGCGCCAGCGCCGGCGCCGGGCCAGATTGTAGAACTCCCAGAGGGCCGCGACGATGACCGCCTGCAGGACGGCGAAAAACGCCCAATCCGGCCCCCATTGGACCAGGACGAAAAGGAGGCTCAGCAGGACGACGGCCGTGGGAGTGCGCTGGCGGTCGCTCATCGGGAGGGACGAACGTCTCCGAAGCGGCGCTCCCGCTTCTGGTATTCCAGGACGGCCTGAAAGAAGTCCCGGCGCCGGAAATCGGGCCAATAGGTCGGAGTCGTCCAGATCTCGGCGTAGGCGATCTGCCAGAGCAGAAAATTCGAGACCCGCATCTCCCCGCTCGTCCGGATGACCAGGTCCGGATCGGGAAGGCCGGCCGTGTAGAGGCGGCTGGAGAAGAGATCCTCGTCGACGGCGGCGGGGACCAGGCGGCCGCCGGCCAGGATGGATTTGACGGCGTCGAGGATCTCCGTGCGGCCGCCGTAATTGAGGGCCAGGGCGACGATCATGCGGCTGTTATTGCGGGTCAGGCCCTCGACGCGGTCGAGCTCCTTCAGGACGCCCTCGGGAAGCCCCTCCCGCTGTCCCAGGACGCGGAGCCTGAGATCGTTCTCCAGCAAGACCTTGTATTCCTTCTTCAGATACTGCTCGAGGATGCGGAAGATGGCCGAGACTTCACGCTTGGGACGCTTCCAATTCTCCTTGGAGAAGGCGTACAGGGTCAGGGCCTGGATGCCCATGCGGGCGCTCGTTTCCACGATCTCCTGGACGGATTTGATGCTGGCCCGGTGCCCCTCGATGCGGGGCAGGTTTCGGCTTTGGGCCCAGCGCCCGTTGCCGTCCATGATGACGGCCACATGGGCCGGGACACGCTTCAGATCGATCTGCCGGACGAGCCGCTCCTCCTCGCTCCCGGGCGCGACGAACCCGTCCAAGTCCTTGAACATGCGGTCATTATAGGTGGTATCCCCCCGCCTGTCAAAAGAGGGCTGCGCGATTTCCCATTGATTTAATAGATTTGAGGGCGGCGATCTGCTAATCTAGCAGGCGAAGGAGCCTCCGCCATGTGCCTGGGCATACCCTCGAAGATCGTTTCGGTCGACGAGACCCATAAGACCGGCCAGGTCGACCATCTCGGGACCAGGGTCCTGGTCAATTTCGCCCTTTTGGACGAGGCCCGGATCGGCGAATGGGTGATCGTCCACGCCGGGTTCGCCATCTCCAAGCTCGACGATCAGGAAGCCCGGGAAACGCTCGATCTGCTTCGGCAGATCGCCGCCCACGAATGAAGGGGATCCGGTGGAATCGTTCGCTCCAGCGGAAACGGCGAATGTTGCGATCTGACCCTTACCGGGACAAAAAGACGATCGGGGCCCTACTCAAAGTCATCGGCGAAAAGCGCCGCGCGGCCGGCGTCCCGTCCTGCCGGATCATGGAAGTCTGCGGCACGCATACGATGACCATCCATCGGTACGGACTGAAAAAGTTGCTCGAAGACGTCGGCGTGGGGCTCGTCGCCGGCCCCGGATGCCCCGTCTGCATAACGCCCAACGACGTCCACGAGGCCGCCATCCGGCTGGTCGCGGAGCGCGAAAACCTCCTGCTGACGGCTTTCGGGGACATGACCCGGGTGCCGACGAAGATCGGCTCCCTGCAGAAGACGGCGGCCGCTCCCGGCTCACGGATCCAGATCGTCTATTCCCCGGCCGATTCCCTGGAATCGGCCCGCCGCCACCCCGACAAGGAGGTCGTCTTCTTCGGCGCGGGCTTCGAGACGACCATCCCGGCGATCGCCCTGACGGCGGCCGAGGGCGTCGAGGACGGAATCGCCAATTACGCCGTCCTGACCGCCTTATGGGTCATCCCGCCGCCGCTGCGGGCCATTCTGCAATCGGGCGAAAGCCGCATCGACGGGTTCCTTTATCCCGGCCACGTTTCCGCCATCATCGGCCCGCAGGCCTATGCCTTCGTGGCCGAAGAGTTCCGCCGACCGGGGGCGATCGCCGGCTTCGAGCCGGCCGACATCCTCCTGGCCATCGTCTCGATCCTGGAGCAGATCGCCGAAGGCCGGCCCCGGGTGGCCAACGAATACGCGCGCGTCGTCTCTCCTGACGGGAACCCCACGGCCCGGGCGGTGATGGACCGCATCCTCGAGCCCAAGGATGCCGTCTGGCGCGGACTGGGACGGATCCCGGGAAGCGGGTTGGCCCTGCGCCCCGCCTATGCGGCGGTGGACGCGGAGAAAAAATACGGGTTGAAGCTCGGGACGGAGGCCGGGGAACTTCCCGGCTGCCGCTGCGGCGATGTCCTCAAGGGCTTGATCGAGCCGCCCCAATGCCGCCTGTTCGGCCGGACCTGCACCCCGGAGCGGCCCCACGGCCCATGCATGGTCTCCCCTGAGGGCTCGTGCCTGGCTTTCCATAAATACGGGACCCCTTCATGACCGGAAAGATCAGCCTGGACCTCGGCAACGGCGGGAAGGCCATGCGCGATTTCATCGCCGGGCGCATCCTGCCGGCCTTCAAGAATCCTTTATTGAATCCCCTGCTCGACGCCAGCCATCTGCCGGAAGGGATCGCCTTCACGACCGACAGCTTCGTCGTCGATCCGCCGGTCTTCCCGGGCGGCGACATCGGCGCTCTGGCCGTCAACGGGACGGTCAACGACCTGGTCGTCTCCGGGGCGAAGCCGCTCTACCTCTCGCTGGGATTGATTCTCGAAGAGGGTCTGGAGTGGAGCCTCCTCGACCGGATCCTCAAATCGATCCGGACGGCGGCGGCCAAGGCCGGTGTCCGCATCGTCACCGGAGACACGAAAGTGGTCCGCCGCGGCCAAGGCGACAAGATCTTCATCAACACTTCGGGAATCGGGAGGATCGTCGCCGCGCCGTCCCCGGCCCTCATCCGGCCGGGCGATGCCGTGATCGTCACCGGCCCCGTGGGCGACCACAGCCTGGCCGTTCTGATCGCCCGCGGCGATTACGGCTTTCAATCCGCCGTCAAGAGCGATTGCGCCGCCTTGAACGGCCTTCTCCCCTTCTGGAGGAGCGGCGTCCGCTGGATGAGGGATATCACCCGGGGCGGGCTGGCCACGGTCCTGACCGAGCTGGCCGGGGAGATCCCCTATCCGATCCTTCTCGAGGAAGACAACGTGCCCGTTTCGGGTCCCGTCCGAGGGGCCTCCGAGATCCTGGGCATCGATCCGCTCTATCTGGCCTGCGAGGGCAGGGCCGTGCTGATCGCACCCGAGGCCAAGGCCGGGACGATCCTGAGACGCCTCCGCTCCCTGGCCGTCGGCCGCAAGGCCCGCATAGCCGGCCGGATCCAGACGGAGATCGGGCGACCCGGCGAGCTGATCCTGCGTACCAGCGCGGGCGGCCTTCGACTGCTCGAACCGCTGACGTCCGAGCTCCTGCCCCGGATCTGCTGAAGATCGGGAGGCGGTTCCATTCATGAAGCCGGCCTCGGCCGTCCCGCCAATTTGGAATCGTGTTAAAATACCGCCCGTGAAAAGGATCCGATCCGCAATCCTGCCCCTGGCGGCGGCCGCCGGCGGGCTGGCGCTGTTGCTGCTGGCCCGCACGGACGATCCGATTCCCTCCGCCGGCCGGACGGAATGGGCGGCGCCCGGCGCGTTCTCCCAGGTTCGCTCGAACCATCCCGAGTTCGAAACCCTCTTCGCCCTCATCCGGGCGACCTTGGGCGCGAACAGGGCCTCCTTCCGGACTCCCTCCGGGTTCGTCCGGGGATTCGCCGCCGGATCGGCTTATCCCCAGATCTGGATCCGCGACGCGGCCACCATCATCCCCGCCGCCCGCTTTTTCTATCGCGCCCCCTATCTCCATTCGGCCGTGATCGAACATCTCGCCCGGCAGAGGCCGGACGGGGAGATCGAAGACTGGTTCGACAGCACCGGCCGAGCCGACAAAAACACGACCGAAAGCGACCAGGAAACGAGCGCAGTCCTTGCCGCCGGCCAAATCACCGAGCTCATCGGGCCCGCCTGGCTGCGGCGGGACGTGAAGGGGACGGCCATCATCGACCGCCTGGAAATGGCCCTCTCCTTCGTCCTGCGGGAGCGGTTCGACCGATCGCTCGGCCTGGTCAAGGGCGCCCACACCATCGATTGGGGCGACGTGGAAATGGAAGAGCCCGATGAGAGGGCCATCCGGATGGGCCCGAACTCGCATTGGACGGCAGGGATCTACAACCAGAGTCAATTCTACGCGGCGTGCCTGGAGCTGGCCGGCCTGTGGCGCCTGGATGGCGCGCCGGCCAAGGCGGCGTCCTGGGCCGGCCGGGCCGCCGCCGTAAGGACCGCCGCCGATCGCCTTCTCTGGCAGGAATCCAGGGGGTTTTATCGCGTCCATGTTCATATCTCCCCTCTTCGCCACGCCTTCGACGAAGATGCGATGTTCGCCATGGGCGGCAACGCCGAAGCCGTCCTCTCGGG
Source organism: Candidatus Aminicenantota bacterium (assembly GCA_963729855.1). GTDB lineage: Bacteria > Acidobacteriota > Aminicenantia > Aminicenantales > UBA4085 > UBA4085. The sequence continues at coordinate 66,571 of CAVSPT010000001.1, forward strand.
TTTGGCTTCGCCCGAAAAGGCCCGGCGGATCTTCGAGGCCGCTTCGTCCCGGCGGAAGGAATTTCGCGTCTCCACGATTTCCGGGGTTCTCCTTCCTCCTTATCCCCGCGGCACGTTCGCCCATTCCATGGTCGAAGCACCCTTCGAATACCAGAACGGCGGACAGTGGGATTGGTTCGGCGGCAAGCTCATCCTGGCCATGTTCCGGGAAGGGTGGGCCGCCGAGGCCGCCGACGAACTCCTGGCGATCGCCGGCAAAGACGCCGCCCACGGCGGTCTCTTCGAATGGGACACGCCGGACGGCGCGGGGCGCGGCAGCGCCCGCTTTTCGGGCAGCGGGGGCAGCCTGGCCCGGGCCCTGATCGAGGGATACTATGGAATCGAGCTCTCCGGCCGCGGGCTGACACTGTCTCCCCGCCTCGGCGCGGACAGCGGCGCCGTTCACGTGTATCTTCCGGCCGCGGCCCGTTTCGTCGGATTCGATCAGGCCTTCGACGAGGAATCCCAGGCCCTGACCGTGACCTACGCGTCCGATTGGACGGACGCGGGAGTGCTCCGCGTTCTCTGGCCGCGCCGCGACAAATCCGGCCGACCGTTAAACAGATCCGACCGGTTCGACGTCCGGCGGGACGGCGCGCCGATCGCCTATCGGATCGAAAAGACCGGCGGCGACGCTTTTATCCGAGTGGAGACCGATTGGAAACGCCATACCCTGCGCATCCGTCCGGACGCGCCCGTCCGCTAGAACGGCATCAAGGAGGCCGACATGGATTTCTTCGAGCTGATCCAAAAACGCTACAGCGTCCGGGCCTACAAGCCCGATCCCGTCGGAGACGAGAAGCTTCAACAGGTCCTGGAAGCCGCTCGCCTGGCGCCGACGGCGGCCAACCGCCAGTCGTTCCGGATCGTCGTGCTGAAGACGGCCGGGCGGGAGGCGGAGCTGCGCCGCATCTACCCCCGTGACTGGTTCACCCTGGCCCCGATGGTCCTTTGCGCCTGCGGAATTCCCGCGCAGAATTGGGTCCGCCGCGACGGCAAGAACTACAACGATGTGGACGTCACGATCGCCATGGACCACCTCATCCTGGCCGCCGCGAACCTCGGGCTGGGAACCTGTTGGATCGCCGCCTTCGATCCCGCCGCGGCGCGCGAGATCCTGCGCCTGCCCGAGGGGATCGAGCCGATTGTCTTCACGCCCCTGGGTTATCCGGCCGATTCGCCCCGGCCCAAGCAGCGCAAACCGCTTTCCGAGCTGGTGGACTATTTGTGATCGCGCCGCCGTCGCGGCTCCCCGCGGGCCGCGCCGGCCGCCGCATTTGACAGCCTGGAAGGCAAACGATATGATTTTTCAAGGCTGATCCATTTCCGGCTCAGAGAGGAAAATCCACGCCGGGCACTCGCGCCGGCGCGGCGGATAAAGGAGGGGCCATGAATAAATCATTGCGATTCGCTTGGCTGGGTCTATTTCTGGTCTTGGCCGCCAAGGAACTGGCGGCCGACCAGCTGACCGTCCTGGCGCCCACCGGCGGCACGTTCACCTCGGGGACGAACGTAGAGATCCGCTGGACCTACCAATTCATGGAATGGCTCCCCTCCACCCCCGCCCTGAGTCAGATGAACATCCGGATACGGGAATATTCCCAGCAGCAGGGCGGCGCCGTCACCGGCTCCTATACGGATGTGGCCACCGTCGATGTCAATGCCCAACATTACACATGGAAAGTCCCCGCTTGTGTCACCCATTGGGACGGCTTTCTTCTGGAAATATCCATGAAGGAGCACGGCTCCATCATGGCCCAAAGCCAGCCGTTCCAGATCGCGCTGAATACGAAGCCGAAGATCGATCCGAACGCCTTCAAGCACTTGATCGCCGTCACGTCTCCCGTCGCGGGACAGAACTGCAAGATCGGCCGCACCGTCACGATCGCCTGGGACAAGAGCCATGTCAGCAGTTACGGCACCGTCATGCTGCTGATCTGCTGGCCGAATCACACGGCCGCGGGCGGCCCCTTCCCCACGCCCAACACGGGAAGCTATCAGTGGAAAATCGCCGAAACGGCGGCCAACACTCTATGCGTTGAAGTCTATACCCAGGATAAAAAATACCTGGGCTACAGCGGGAACTTCAGAGTCGTCTTCTGACCCCCGCCGGCCTTTTTACGCCTTGACCACGTTCTTGCGCGGCCTCTTGACCGTGTTGCGGGTGTCGATGACGAGCTTGGCGTTCCGGACGATCCAGGGATAGTCATAGCTGCTGTGGTCCGTGGCGATGATCACGGCGTCGACGTCCTTGAGCCTCTTGGCCGTCAAGGGCACGGACTTGAGGGACATTCCCGGATATTCGCGGTGGCCGGACGATTCCGGCACGTAAGGATCGTTATACCAGACCTTGACCCCTTTCTTCTGCAGGAGGTCGATGATTTTCAGCGAGGGTGATTCGCGCTGGTCGTCGATGTCCTTCTTGTAGGCGATTCCCAGAACCAGGACCTTGAGCCCCTTGATCGATCGGCCCCGCTCGCTCAGCGCGGCGATCATCCTGTCGATGACGTAATAGGGCATCGCGCTGTTGATCTCGCCGGCCAGCTCGATGAACTTGGTCGAATAATCGACTTCCCGGGCCTTCCATGTCAGATAGAAGGGATCGATGGGGATGCAGTGCCCGCCGAGGCCCGGACCGGGATAGAAGGGCATGAAGCCGAAGGGTTTGCTCGAGGCCGCGCGGATGACTTCCCAAATGTCGATGTTCATCCGCTCGAAGATCATCTTCAGCTCGTTGACCAAGGCGATGTTGACGCAGCGAAAGATGTTCTCCAGGAGCTTGGCCGATTCGGCCGCCCGGGTCGAGGAGACGGGCACGGTCCTGACCACGACCTGGCTGTAGAGAAGATCGGCCAGGCGCAGGCAGTCCCTGCTGAAGCCGCCGACGACTTTGGGCGTGTTGGCCGCGGAAAAGACGGGGTCGCCCGGGTTTTCACGCTCCGGGGAGAAGGCCAGGAAGAAATCCTTGCCCGCTTTCAATCCGCCCTTTTCCAGGATGGGCAGCATGTCTTCGTCCGTCGTCCCGGGATAGGTGGTGCTTTCGAGAACGACCAGCTGGCCCTTGCGGAGGTGCTGGGCGATCGTCCGGGTCGTGTTGAGGACATAGGACAGATCGGGATTGCGGTGGGCGTCGAGCGGGGTCGGGACGCAGATGATGACCGCGTCGGCCTTGGGCAGGCGGGCGAAATCGGTCGTCGCCTGGAGCTTCTTCCGCGAGAGGTACTGTTTCAGCTCGGCCGTGGAGATGTGCTTGATGTAGCTTTGGCCGCGGTTGAGCATCGCCACCTTGCGGACGTCGACGTCGAAGCCGAGCACCTGGAAGCCCTTGTTGACGAAGGCCTTGACCAGGGGCAGACCGACATACCCCAGTCCGACCACGCCGATGACGGAGCTGCGATCGAGGATCTTTTTTTCGAAGGCTTGGCTCAATTGGCTCATCGGGTCATCCTTTCCTTGTACCATTGGACGGTGATTTTCAACCCTTCGTCGAAGGAGACCAAAGGGATGTAGTTCAAGATCGCCCGGGCCCGGCCGATGGCGGCGAAGGAATGGCGGATGTCCCCCGGACGCGGCGGGTCGTATAGGGGGGCCACCGAAGCGCCCAGAAGGGCGTTGATCCGGGCGGTCAGCTGGTTGACCGTGATCCGTTCGGCGCAGGCCACGTTGACCGCCTCGCCGGCCAGGCCGGGGACTTCCCCGGCCCGGATATTGGCCTCAACGACGTTGGCGACGAAGGTGAAATCGCGCGACTGCTCGCCGTCGCCGAAGATCGTCGGCGGTTCGCCCTTGAGGATCTTGGTGATGAAAAACGGGACCGCCGCCGCATACTGGGAGAAGGGGTCCTGGCGCGGCCCGAAAATATTGAAATACCGCAGGCTGACGGTGGACAATCCGTAGCTCAGGCTGAACGTCTGGAGATACTTTTCGCCGACCCATTTGGTGACGGCGTAGGGCGATAGGGGCCGCCCTTCGACGCCTTCGACCTTGGGCAGGTTGGGCTCGTCGCCGTAGACCGAGGAGGAGGAGGCGAAGACGAAGCGGGCCGCCTTGGCCTCGGCCGCCGCCCAGAGCAGGTTCAGCGTGCCGCGGATGTTGATCTCGTTGGTCGTGAAGGGGTCCTCGATCGAGCGCGGAACGGAGGGCAAGGCCGCCTGGTGATAGATCACCTTCACGCCTTGAACGGCCCTGCGGCAGGTTTCCAGGTCCCGGATATCGCCCTCCAGGATGTCGATCCGGCCCTTCAAATGGGCCAGGTTTTCGCGCTTTCCGGTCAGGAAATTGTCCAGGACGCGGACGCGGCGGCCGCGCCGGACAAGCTCGTCCGCCAGATTCGAGCCGATAAAGCCGGCCCCTCCGGTCACCAGATGGATATCCATGGACGCTCCCCCGGCGGATCGTGGATGAGTAATTTAATCCAAAAAGCCGCCGTCTTTCAATACGGCCAAAACCCGGGCCGCGCTTTCTTCCAGCGTTTCCTTGTCCGTTTCCAGGGTCAATTCGGGCCGGACCGGCTCCTCGTAGGGATCGGAGATCCCGGTGAATTCCTTGATCTGGCCGGCCATGGCCTTCTTGTACATGCCTTTCACGTCGCGCTGGATGCAGACATCGAGCGGGCACTTGGCGTAGATCTCGATGAACGAGCCGATCGCCTGGCGGGCCCGGGCGCGGACTTCGATGTAGGGCGAAATGAACGAGGTCAGGACGATGACGCCGTTGCGGGTCAGGAGCTTGGAGACGAACGTCACGCGGCGGATGTTTTCGTCTCGGTCGGCCTTGGAAAAACCCAGATCGCGGGTCAGGTCCTGACGGACGATGTCGCCGTCCAGGCGCTCGACGTTATAGCCGCGGTCCTTGAGGATCTCGGCGGCGCGGTCGGCCACCGCCGACTTGCCCGAACAGGGCAGTCCGGTGAACCACAGCGTGACGCCTTTGTGGTTGTGTCCCTCGCACATGGTGAACTCCTTCTTGCGGATCAGAGAATCGGCTTGCCCTTCATGTCCTTGGGGACGGGCAGGCCCAGGATCTTGAGGATGGACGGGGCGACGTCGGTGATGTCGATGTCCCGGCGGACGGAGGCTTTGGCCCGCGGGTCGTGCAGGATGTACATGCCGTATTGGGCGTGCACCGCGTCGTCCGGGCCGGTGTCGTTCTCGGCCAGGAACTTCGTGCCCCAGCCCAGCGTTCCGGCCGAGCGCCAGAAGAGATCGTCGAAATAGACCATCAGGTCGGGATAATCCCCGCGAAGATCCTCATAGTATTCGTTGGGTTTGATGACCTGCGTGGCCCAGGCTTCGCCTCGCGGCCCGCGGATGGCCCGCAGGCGGCCGGCCAGGGCCTCGCGTTCCTTTTCGTAGTCCTCCGGCTTGACGATGCCCCGGGGTTCGCGGCCCTCGACGTTCATGAAGATGCGGGCGTAGTAGCCGCCCCAGCCCCAGGCTCTGGTCCGGTCCCAGTCGATGGGCGTCTTTTCGATGGTCGCCCCCTTTTTGGGGGGTTCCTTCAAGACGAGATCGCCCTGCTCGATCAGCCACTCGTTGACGCAGAAGGCCCCCTTCATGCGCTTGGCCCCGTGGTCGGAGATGACCAGGACGACGGTGTCCGGGGGGACCTTGCCGAGAAGGGCGCCGATCTTGGCGTCGAGGAACTTGTAATAATCGATGATGACACTTTCGTAAGGATTGCCGGGCTCGTAGAGATGATGGGCCTTGTCATGGTATTTCCAGAAAGCGTGATGGACCCGGTCGACGCCGATCTCGACGAACCAGAAAAGGTCCCAGGGCTTGGCCTGGATGAGGTACTCCAGCACCTCGAAGCGCTTGGCCGTCATGTCGAAGATGGCGTCGCGGATCCGGCCGCGGTCCTCGGTCCGGAAGACGACGTCGAAGACATAGGGGCCGAACCTGGCTTCGAGCTCCGGTTTTAGCTCGGCCGGATAGGTGTATTCGTTCTCCGGGCCGGGCGTGATGAAGCAGGAGACGAGGTTTCCGGCGATCTTGCGCGGCGGGTAGCTGGGCGGCACGCTGACCAGGACGCTCTGCCCGCCCCGGGCCCCGATGAAGTCCCACACCGCCGGCTCTTTGATGGACAGCGAATTGGCGATCCACATCTTGTCGTAGGTATAGCCGGTGCGGTGGCGGAACCCATACAGGCCGAGCCGGCCGGCGTCCTGGCCCGTGGCCATGACCATCCAGGCGGGGATGGTGATGGGCGGATCGGAGCTGCGCATGGCCCCGAAATGGCCCTCTCCGATCAGCCGGTCGAGGACCGGAAACTCGGCCCGGCGGTCGAAGACGATCTCCGGTGGGGCGCAATCCAATCCGATGACCAGGAATTTGCGGTCCATTCGCGTCGTCCTTTAGCCGGCTTCCCTAATCGTTGAACGGGTTCTTGACGTCCATGATGGCCTTGGCCACCTCCGGTCGAACGAGCTCGGCCGGAGGATACTGGCCCTTGAGCAGGAGATCGCGGATCTCGGTCCCGCGGAACTGGATCTGGTGCTCGGGGCCGTGGGGGCAGATCTTGTCGCTGACGACGGACAGGCACTTCTTGCAGTAATAGAAGGAGCGGAAAAAGAGCGGCGCGATGCCCAGATCGGGGAAATCGGCGAAGATCTCCTGGGCCGCGAACGGCTTGTAATAGCTGCCGACGCCGGCGTGGTCGCGGCCGATGATGATGTGGGTGCAGCCGAAGTTCTTGCGGATGACGGCGTGGAAGATGGCCTCGCGCGGCCCGGCGTAGCGCATTTCGAACATCAGGACGGCCATGGCCGTCCGTTCCTTGACATAGTAGTTCCTGATCAGCGCCTCATAGGAGGACAGGATGACCTCGTCCTTGTAGTCGCCTTTCTTCTTCCGGCCGATGACTGGATTGATGAACAGGCCGTCGACCAGGGTCAGGGCCGATTTCTGGACGAACTCATGCCCGATATGGGGGGTATTGCGCGTTTGGAAGCCGACGACCGTATGCCAGCCCTTCTCCTTGAAGAGGAGGCGCGTCTCGTGCGGGGCCAGCTTCCAGTTGTCGAAGGCCGTCGGCGCCGCCTCGATGAGGTCGATCGGACCGCCCAGGAGGACATCGTGCATCCGCAGGACCTTGGCCACGCCCGGATGGGCGGGATCGGTCGTCCTGAACACTTTTTCGGCGAATTCGGCCTTGTCGTAGCCGAATTTTTCCTCCAGATGGAGGATCGCCGCGGCCTGCCCGGCTTCGCCGGTCAGCAGGACGTCGTGTCCGGGCTTGAGCTTGTCGGCGACGCCCTTCGGGACGTCCAGAACGATGGGGATCGTCCAGGCCAAGTCGTTGGCCAGGCGCATGTGATCGAGGACATGCCGGTAATCGTCCTGGCCCAAGTAGCCTTCCAGGGGACTGAAGACCCCCGTGGCCATGTTTTCGATGTCGCTGAGGGCGTCGGCGTCGAGAGCGACGGCCGGCAGGCCTTTGGCCGCTTCGAGGGCGTCGCGCCGGGCGTCGCCGCGGAGGACGCGGTCGATGAGTTTTCCGCCGTGGGGCTGGATCATGGTGCTGGTGACTCCGCTGGGATCAGTCGATGTAGCCGAGGGCTTTGAGGCGCTCTTTGACCTTTTCTTCCTCCTCGGCACTGAAGACCTCGGGCTTGGCCTCCTCCTTGGAGAGGGCCTCCCGAAGGATCTTGACGATGGCGGCGGAAACGGAGGCCGTTTCCGTTCCCTGGACCGACTCTTCGATCTTTTTATAGAGGGACTTGGGGATCGAGACCGTAGTGAATTCTTTGTCCATATTCAGCGCTCCTGAAGCGGGCAAACGGCCCGAAGAATTAAAGGCATTTATACACCAGCCCTCTTCTTTTTGCAACCCGGACGAAGGCTCCGGGAGGTCGATGCGGCCGGGGGAAGAGGGCCCGCCCGCCTTGACAATGGCCGCCGAAACGTGTTTATAATCAATCTTTCATGAGCACAGATTCGTTTCCCGCCCTCTGAAATGGTCAAGATCACCCATCCGTTCGTCAAAAAAAGTGTCTTTCTGGGGGTTCTCGACCGGAACCTCAAGAAACTCGAGAGCCGTCTGGGCGTCACCCTCTCCATGAGGGGCGAATGCCTGAACATCGACGGCGAGCCCGACAGGGTCGAACACGCCCGGGCCTACTTCGACAAGATCCGCGAGCTCGAGGAGAAAGGATACGGCCTGAAGGAGGACGACTTCCATATCGTCCTGGACCTGTTCGAGGAGGGCCGGCCCAAACCGCTGGAAATGTACGTCCCCTCCGAGCCGCTGACCCTCTCGCGCAAATCGGTCACGCCCAAGAGCCTCAACCAGAAGGATTACATCCAGGCCATCCGCGAATACGACCTGGTCTTCGGCATCGGGCCGGCCGGCACGGGAAAGACCTACCTGGCCATGGCCATGGCCCTTTCCTATTACCAGAACAAGCAGGTCGGCCGCATCATCCTGACCCGCCCGGCCGTGGAGGCCGGCGAGCGGCTGGGCTTTCTGCCGGGAGACATGCTCCAGAAAGTCAATCCCTACCTCCGTCCGCTCTACGACGCCCTGTTCGATCTCATCCAATACGAGCAGGCCACCCGATTGATCGAGAAGAACGTCATCGAGATCGCTCCCCTGGCCTACATGCGGGGCCGGACGCTCAACGGCGCGTTCATCATCATGGACGAGGCCCAGAACACGACCCGCGAGCAGATGAAGATGCTCCTGACCCGGACCGGCTTCGATTCCAAGGTCGTCATCACCGCCGACATCACCCAGATCGACCTTCCCCAGCCCTCCAAGTCCGGCGTCATCCACGCGATCAAGGTCCTGGCTCCGGTCAAGGAGATCGCTTTCTGCTATTTCACGGACAAGGACGTCGTCCGCCATCCCCTGGTCCAGAAGATCATCAAGGCCTACCAAAGGGCCGAATCTCGGTCGTAGGAATAAGACGCCTCCGATGCCCCTGATCTCGTTCAAGAACGTCAGCTTTTTCAAAGGGGCCACTCCGCCGTCCGGGCGTCCGCCGCGGCCCGGCGAGAACGGTCGGGCGAGAATCTGGCGACGTTTCAAGGAGGGTCCGGTGCCTCTCATTGTCCTGAGCGGCATCGTCCTGACCGTTTTGCTGTCCTCCCGCCCCTCCCGGCCCCTCCCGGCCCTTCGGGAAGGGCAGATCGCCCCGGCCGACATCGTCGCCCCGGCCGATTTCACCCTCGAAGACCGAGAGACGACCGAAGAGCGCCGAAAAGAGGTGGGCGCCTCGATCTTGCCGGTCTATGGCTTCGATTCGAACGTCCTGAACGCCGGAATCGACAAGGCCCGCCGGTTCTTCGCCTTCGGCCGGGAAACCCTGAAAACGGCTCCCCGGGATTTCGTCCGGATCCAAAAAGCCGCTTTCGACCAGTTCGGCATCGAGCTTGGGACGAACGAGTTCGCCGCCCTGGACCAGGCCGCCTACGGCGACGACCTGGAGACGGCCCTGATCAACCTCCTGGAGAAATACGAATCCAAAGGCGTCCTTTTCTCCAAGAGCCTGTTCAATGACAACGAGCCCGAGCGCGGTTTCACGCTGATCCGGCGGGGGGAGACGGATAAAACCGTGGACGTCCGGGATATCCCGGACATCCGGGAAATCAAGGACCGGATCGTCGCCGATATCAATTCCCTAGAGCTGACGTCGCGCAAGAAGGGGCTCCTGATCAGCCTGGCCTTCGGATTTCTGGCGCCCAACGTCAGCCTGGACCGGATCGAGACCGAGGCCCGCCGGGCCAACTCCCGGGCCAAGATCGATCCCGTCTTCTACACCATTAAAAAAGGCCGGGTCCTCATCCGCAAGGGCGACGAGGCGACGGCCGATTCAATCAAGCGCATCGCCGCGATCAACGAAAGCCTGGGGACGAAGGGGACCTGGACGGCCAACGTGGCCGGAACGTTCCTGCTCTTCATCCTCCTGCAGACGACCCTGTGGTTCTACCTCCAATCGCTCCATCCCTTCAAAACCGCGCTCAAGTATTTCCTGATGATGGGCCTGACCCTGTCCACGGGCCTGCTGTTCTACAAGCTGGGCGCGGGACTGGCCGGCGCCACCAGCCCGAACGCCGTCTTCTTTCTTTTCCAAAACGCCGACAGCTTCACCTATGCCTTCCCCTTCCAGTTCGGCACGATTCTTTTCGCGTTCCTGACCACCAATACGGTCGCCCTCATCTTCGCCGTGCTCAACAGCCTTCTGGCCGGGTACCTGCTCGGGGGCGATTATTTCGTCATGATCTTCAGCCTCATCGGCGGCCTGGGGGCGATCTACGGGATCAAATACTACCGCAAGACCAAGCGCACGGCGGCCCTCAAGGCCGGGCTGTTCGTCGTCGCTCCCCTCAACCTGTTCGTCATCCATACGATCCACCTCATCCGCGGCCACGGCGGCGAATCCGCCCTGCTGGCCGCCCAGGTCATCATGGGGCTGGGCGGGGGAATCATCAGCGCGGCGCTGGCCTTTATCCTGCTGCCCATCTACGAAAACATCTTCCGCTTTCTGACCCAATCGAAGCTCCTGGAGCTGACCAATTCCGAATCGCCCCTCTTCCGCCAGCTGGCGCTCCAGGCGCCCGGCTCCTACCATCATTCGCTGGTCGTGTCGTCCCTGGCTGAGAAGGCGGCCGAGGACATCAAGCTCGATCCCCTGCTGGTCAAGGCCGGGGCCCTATACCATGACATCGGCAAAATCAAGATGCCGGAGTATTTCATCGAGAACAAGGACAAGAAATTCGACATCCACAAGGACCTGACCCCCAGCATGAGCGCGCTGGTCATCGTCAACCATGTCAAGGAAGGCGTCGAGCTGGCCCGCAAGGAGCGCCTGCCGGCGGAGATCCAGTCCATTATCGAGCAGCATCACGGCAACTCCCTGGTCCGCTATTTTTACCTCAAGGCCAAGGAGAAGTACGATCCCGAAATGCACAAGGTCGGCGAGGAGACCTTCCGCTATCCGGGGCCGTCGCCCCAGAGCAAGGAGGCCGGACTGGTCATGCTGGCCGATTCCGTCGAGGCCGCCTCGCGCAGCCTGCGCTCCCATAGGGAAGAGCATCTGAAGCGGGTCATCCGCGACATTTTCGACAACTACCTCCAGGACGGGCAGCTCGACGACTGCAATTTCTCGCTCAAGGAGCTGCGCACGATCGCCGCCTCCTTCCTGTCCACCCTGCGCACCGTCTACCAGCCGCGGGTGGAGTACCCGGGCTTCGACTTCGAAATGAAAAAAAAGAAAAAACCGGAAACGCCCTCCGCCCCGAAAAACGGGGACGGCGCCCGGACCGAAGGCCATGATCGAGATCCTGAACCTCCAAAAGACCAGACGGATTGAGCGCCTCCGCTTCGAGCGCCTGCTCCGGACGCTCATCCGCCGCTACAACGTGCGCAAAGCGGCGGTGACGCTCGGCTTCGTCGGCGACGCCGCCGTCCGCCGCCTCAACCGGAAGTTCCGCGGCAAGGACAAGCCCACGGACGTCCTGAGTTTTCCCGTCATGAAGCGCGGGCCGGACGGATATTTCCATCTCGGCGACATCATCATCTCCGTTCCGCGCGCCGCGGCCCAGGCCAGGGACCTCGGCCACAGCCTGCGGTACGAGCTTCAGTTCCTGACCATCCATGGCTTCCTCCACCTGCTCGGCTTTGAGCATTTTCGCGGCCACGAAGAGGAGGAAGCCCGGCTCGTCGCCGAATTGATCGAGAGAAAGGGCCGCTGACGGATGCGCTACGACGACGTCCCCACATGGATCGGCCTGGCCCTGAGCTTTCTGGCCGGGTTCGGTTTCTCCCTGTTCCACATCGCCCTGTCCGGGTTGTCCAAGATCGCCCTGAGCCGCCACCTCGAGGACAAGGGCTTCAAGGACCGGCCGGAGCTCCTGGCCCGTTACGAGCAAATCAAGATCGCCGTCGGCCTCTGGCGGGTCCTCTTCGTCCTGGTCTTCTTCATCTACATGTTCGTCGGCAGCCCGGGCGTTCGGCTCCGGCCCCTGGGCCTGCTCGCCGCGGCCCTGATCGGCTATACCGTCGTCTTCGACGCGCTGCCGCGCCTGCTCGACGGCCTTTTCCGCGAACATCTCCTCGACGTCTTCCTGCCCTCCTACCGCCTGGTCCTCGGCTTGTCCTGGCCCGTCCTTCGGCTTTCCCGCTGGCTGGTCCGGCGGGAGGAAACGGAGGAGGCCGAGGAAGCGGGCCGCGAGGCCTCGGACGAGGAGATCGACACGTTCATCGACGAGGCCAAGGAAGAAGGCATCATCGAGAAGGGCGAGGACGAGCTCCTGCGCAGCGTGGTCGAATTCGGCGACACCACCGTCCGCGAGATCATGACTCCCCGGGTGGACATGGTCTGCCTCCGCCGCGACGCAACCCTGCAGAAGCTGCGCAACCTGATCATCGCCGAGAAGTACTCGCGCGTCCCGGTCTACAGGGACCGCATCGACAACGTCGAAGGCATCGTCATGGCCAAAGACCTCCTCCCCTACGGCGAGCGCGAACACGACGGCGACCCCATCGATCCGCTGGTCCGGCCGGCCGAATTCATCCCCGAATCCATGATGGTCTCCGACCTTTTGAAGCTCTTCAAGCGGGTCAAACAGAAGATGGCCATCGTCGTGGACGAACACGGCGGGGTGACCGGCCTGGTGACGATGGAGGACGTCATGGAGGAGCTCGTCGGCGAGATCCAGGACGAATACGACGCCGAGGAGGCCCAGATCGTCCAGAACGGTCCCGACGACTACACCGTCCATGGCGAGGTCAAAGTGGAGGAGATCGAGGACCTCTTTGATCTCGATTTGGCCGGCGACGACTACCTCACGGCCAGTGGGCTGGTCGCCCACGGGCTCGGCCGGCTGCCCCAGCGGGGCGAGACGGTGGTCCTGCGGGGGCTGGGTTTCGAAGTGTTGGAGGTGGATCCGAAGCGGATCAAGAAGCTGCGCGTCCGCCGGGCGCCCGGGGCGCCGGCCGATATTCCCAAAGAATGAGAGGATTTCCATGACCGAGACGGTCAAGAAGAAGGCTGCCCCTAAAAAGGCTCTCCCGAAAGCCCCCAAGGCCGCCAAGAAGGCGCCGGCCAAACGGGTCCCGAACAAGCTCCCCGAGACGCGGGTGGGATACGTCGCCCTGATCGGACGGCCCAACGTCGGTAAGTCGACCCTGCTCAACCGGATCATGGGGCAGAAGATCAGCATCATCTCGAACAAGCCCCAGACGACCCGCATCAGCATCCTGGGCATTCACACGACCGACAAGGGGCAGATCATTTTCATCGACAACCCGGGGATCCACAAGCCCCTTCACAACCTGAACAAGAGGATGATGAGCTTCGTCTATGCGTCGTTGGAGACGTCCGACCTGATCTGCCTGATGATCGACGCCACGGAGAAGTTCGGCCACGGCGATGAATACGTCCTGGAAATCATGAGAAAAGTGACCAAGCCGGTCTTTCTTCTGATCAACAAAGCGGACATCGTCAAGAAGGAAAACATCCTCCTCCTCATCGACCGCTACAAAGACCTCCTGCCCTTCAAGGAGATCATCCCCATGTCCGCGGTTACGGGCGTCAACGTCGACGTCTTCGAAAAGCTCATTTACGAACAGCTCCCGGCCGGGCCGCGGCTGTATACGGACCAGGACGTCAGCGACCAGTCCCAGCGCTTCCTGCTGGCCGAGATCATCCGGGAGAAGATCCTGGCCCATGTCGAGCAGGAGCTCCCTTGGGTGACGGCCGTCTACATCGATTCGATCGAGAAGCGCGAACCCGGAGACAATCGCCGCGGCGAGGAAGGCGGCGGAGCGGAGGATGACGGGGAGGGAGGCGACCCCAGCCAACTCGCCATTCCCGCGGGGCCGGGAGAAAAGGTCAAAAAGGCCGCTCCCCAGTTCATCATCCCCAAGGCCGAACGCCGCGAACAGCGGCCGCTGACCGTCATCAAGGCCTCGATCTTCGTCGAGCGCGACAACCACCGCAAGATCATCATCGGCCGCCACGGCCAAACCATCAAGATCATCGGCATCGAGGCGCGGCGGGAGATCCAGGAGATCCTGGACTCCCACGTCTATCTGGATCTGCACGTCAAGGTCCGTGAGAACTGGCGCGATTCGCCGGATGTCCTGGACCTCATCGAGGGTCAGAAGGAAATGTGAACGGGGAGCGCCGAGGCGCCCCGCGTTCGCCCGAAAAACCGCGTTTCCATCGGTTCCGCCGTCCCCGGTCTTGTTGACTTTCGGCCCCCCCCCATGCGAAAATCGGTCTCCGTTTTCCCCCCCGACGGTGGGTGTAGCTCAATGGTTAGAGCATCGGACTGTGGATCCGAAGGTTGGGGGTTCGAGTCCCCTCACCCACCC
>CAVSPT010000002.1:0-78496 GCA_963729855.1 Candidatus Aminicenantota bacterium
TGGAAAAACTGGAGGCCTTCAAGTCCCAAAAAGTTTTTCGTGAGCAATGGGCGGACATTAAAAAACAAAATAAGAACATGCTGGCTTCCTTCATCCAATCCAGCATGAATATCAGCGTCGATCCTGAATCCATTTTTGATGTGCAGGTCAAACGTATCCATGAATATAAGCGTCAGCTGCTGTTTGCTTTTTATATTATTTCCCAATATTTGCAGATTAAGAACAACCCGAAAGCGTTTATTTATCCGCGCACTTTTATCGTCGGAGGGAAGGCGGCACCCTCGTATACGATGGCTAAATTGATCATCAAGTTCATTAACAGCATCGCGGAGGTGATTAATCAGGATACACAGGTGAGCCGTAAAATCCGTCTGATTTTCCTGGAGAATTACCGGGTCTCCCTGGCGGAAAAGATTTTTCCTGCCAGCGATTTGTCCGAGCAGATTTCAACCGCCGGCACCGAGGCCTCCGGCACAGGGAACATGAAATTTATGGTCAATGGGGCCTTAACGGTAGGCACTCTGGACGGCGCCAATGTGGAAATGGCGCAAATCGTGGCGAAGAGAATATTTTTATTTTTGGTTTGAAAGCCCATGAAGTCCAGGATTTGAAAAATAGAGGATATAATCCCGGGGAGTATATCCAACGCAATGGCCTGTTGCGGGAAATTTTTAAACTGATGGGGGAGAATTTCTTCTCTGTGCATACGCCCGGGATATTTTCTCCCATTATCGAGTCTTTAACAGTGCTTGACCCGTTTTTAGTTTGCGCTGATTTTGAGAGTTATTGCCGTATCCAGGACCAAATTTCAACAGCCTATTTAAACAGGGATGAATGGATCAAAAAATCCATTATTAATGTCTCTAAGAGCGGTTATTTCTCTACTGACCGCACAATTCGTGAATATGCCAGTGATATCTGGAAAGTTCCTGTCAAGTCATAATAGGGGACAGCGCCCTATTTTTTGACAAATTACTAAATGAAAATAGGGCGCTGTCCCCTATATTAAAGCCAAGGAATGAAAAGCTATGGATCTGACAACACAATATTTGGGTTTGAAGTTACGCAATCCATTGGTTGCGTCTGCATCGCCGCTTTCAGGGGACCTTGATGTTTGCCGCCGCCTGGAAGATAGCGGGATTGCCGCTATTGTTTGTTTCTCCTTATTTGAGGAACAGATTATTCAAGAAAACATTGCTCTAGAAGACAACTTGACCCGCGGGACGGAAAGTTTTGCGGAAAGCTTATCTTATTTCCCTGCTCCTAAGAGTTTTTTGTTTGGCCCTGAAGAGTATTTGACCCACATCACCAAAATGAAAAAGGCCGTGAGTATTCCGGTTATCGGCTCTTTAAACGGTTCTTCGATGGGCGGGTGGACTAAATATGCCAAGTATATCCAAGAGGCAGGAGCCGACGCGTTGGAATTAAATATTTATATGATCCCCATAGATTACAATCAGGGGAGTGCCGCGATCGAGAAGATTTATTTAGACATTGTGCAATCGGTCAAAAAAACGGTCCGTATACCCGTGGCTGTAAAATTGGGCCCCTATTTTAGCAATATGGCGAATATGGCCAAACGTTTGGATAAAGTAGGGGCTGATGCCTTAGTATTATTTAACCGGTTTTATCAGCCGGATATTGATTTGGAAAATTTGGAAGTGACGCCCACGTTGAACTTAAGCACGCCGCAGGATATGAGGCTCCCGATGCGTTGGATTGCGATTCTCCACAGCCATGTGAAATGCTCTTTGGCCGCCACAGGAGGCATCCATACCGCGGAAGATGTCCTTAAAATGGTCATGGCAGGAGCGGACATTACGATGCTTTGCGCCGTGCTTTTAAAAGAGGGCATGGGGATCTCTAAGTTTATTCTCGAGGATATGCAAGTATGGATGAAGAGTCATGAATATGTATCGGTACAACAGATGAAGGGCAGCATGAGCCAGAAATCCTGTTCTAATCCCGAGGCTTTTGAAAGAGCCAATTACATGAAAGTGTTGCAGAGTTATGGACGTATCTGAAAACCATTACAGCGCGTACATTACTTCCCAGGTTAAATCTTTAAAGCATAAAATACATCATGAAAAGCGTGCAGAAAATCCGTTTGTAACTATTTCCCGCCAAACCGGGGCCTATAGCTTTACTATTCCTCTGGCCCTATGTGAATATCTCAAAAAGAATGACCGGCGCGCCCAGTGTCCCTGGACAGTATTTGATAAGGAGCTTATCGATAAAATAACCCAAGAACATAACCTGCCGGAAACAGTCATTCCTTATTTATCAGAAACGACTGTGTCAGAAATTCAGGACATGATCGAAGAGGCCTTGGGGTTGCATCCTTCCCATAATACCTTGGTTAGTAATACAGGTAAGACCATCCTTCATTTGGCCCAATTAGGCTATTGTATTATAGTCGGCCGAGGGGCGAATATCTTGACGGCCAAATGGCCGGGCTCAGTGCACATTCGATTAATGAGTCCGTTAGAGAAAAGAATCGAGCATATTCAAGAGTATCATCAGCTGACGAAAAAAGAGGCGGAAGTGTTTATCTTAAGAGAGGACCATAATCGGGCCAATTATGTTAAGAAATATTTCGGCAAAGATATCAATGATCCGTTACTTTATGACGCGGTCTTAAATGTGGACAGGCTTGGGTTTCAAAAAACTATTCAGGTGATCGGGGACTTGGTTTTTAGACTTTTCTTGTAGTCAAATAACATAATAGGGGACAGCGCCCTATTTTTGTAAAAATAGGGCGCTGTCCCCTATTAATTTACGTGTTACTACGTAGGCGTTTGCGTAGTTCGTCCTATTTATTTTCTTTCTATTTTAAGGCATTATAGTTCAATGAATTCTTTCCAGTATATTTTTGGTCCGGTGCATTCCTGGCGTTTAGGCAATTCCTTAGGCGTCGATCCGCTTTCCTCAACCGATAAAATCTGCAATATGGATTGTATTTATTGTCAATTAGGGAAAACCGCGTCGTTGGCCCATGAACGCAAAATCTATGTGCCCCTTCAGGCGTTGATGGATGAAATCCGTTATATACCGTTGGATTTGGCGGATTATATTACTTTTGCGGGGCGCGGTGAGCCTACCTTGGCTTTAAATTTGGGAGAGATGATCCGTGAGGTCAAATTCACAAGGCCCGAAAAGGTCGCGGTGCTTACTAACTCATCGCTGATGCATCTTCAGGAGGTCCGCGATGATTTGATGGCCGCGGATTTTGTGTTAGCCAAATTAGACGCCGGCAACCAATCATTTTTTGAGACGATTAGTCAGGCCCCGCAGCTGGATTTAGCCGGCATCATTCAGGGGATTAAGGATTTTCGCGCCAAGTATAAAGGCAAATTGGCTTTACAGATCATGTTAGTGGACCAGAATATAGACAATGTTAAAGCCATTGCACAAATCAGCCGGTCTTTAGGCGCTGACGAAATCCAGCTGGACACACCCCTCAGGCCCTGTGGGGTCAAACCTCTTGAGCGTGGACGTTTACAAGGCATAAAAAAGTTATTTAAGGGTATGGCGGTCGTTTCTGTTTATGATACGCCGCTTAAAACATATACACCCATGGATGAGAAGGCAACCATGGACCGTCATGGAGATTTTCGTAAAACATCTTTTTCTAATTAGGGGAGGAGATTATATGGCCATAGCGGTATTCACGACAATCGTCAAACGTAACGGTAGAGTTGAAGATTTTAACCCGCAGAAAATCACCAGTGCTTTGACCAAAGCGGGTCAGGTGACCGGTGAATTTGGGGCAGAGACCGCTCAGATGATGACGGTGAGGGTCCTCAATATTGCCCAGCAGATTTTTATTGATAATCCTACCGTGGAAGGTATTCAGGACATTGTCGAGGAGGTTTTGCTTTCAAGCCCTTACCGTAAAACAGCCAAAGCCTATATCCTTTATCGCCAGCAACACGCCGAGATGCGCCAGATTATTTCACGGTTTAATACCGATTTGGTGGACAAATATCTTAATCAGTATGATTGGCGGGTGAACGAAAACAGCAACATGGCCTATTCCCTGCAGGGGCTCAACCATTATATTTCCTCCGAGGTGAGCAAACTCTATTGGCTAAACCGCATTTATCCCGTGACGATTAAAGATGCGCATCAAAACGGGGATTTCCACATCCATGACTTGGGCCTGTTAAGTGTTTATTGCGTGGGTTGGGATTTGCATGATTTATTGACAGTCGGGTTTAAAGGTGTTTCCGGTAAAATGGAGAGTAAGCCGCCTAAACATTTACGCAGCGCTTTAGGGCAGATTGTGAATTTCTTTTATACCCTGCAAGGCGAAGCGGCCGGGGCCCAGGCGTTTTCTAATTTCGACACCCTGCTCGCCCCGTTTATCCGTTACGATAAGCTGACGTATGATGAGGTCAAACAAGCCCTGCAGGAATTTGTTTTTAACGTGAATGTGCCGACCCGTGTCGGTTTCCAGACACCGTTTACTAATATTATCTTCGATTTGACGGTGCCTTCCTATTTTACAAACCAGGGCGTTGTGCGCGGCGGAGAAATCCAAAAAGAGACCTATGGCGAATTTCAAAAAGAGCTGGATATGTTTAATAAAGCTTTTCTGGAAGTCATGCTCGAGGGGGACGCTAAGGGCCGCGTGTTCACATTTCCATTCCTACCTATAATATGACCAAAGATTTCAATTGGGACAATCCCAATTTGGACCTGTTATGGAAAATGACCGCTAAATACGGGATCCCGTATTTTTCCAATTTTATCAATTCAGACATGAATCCGGAAGACGCGCGCAGTATGTGCTGCCGTTTACGTCTGGATAACCGTGAATTGAAGACCCGTGGGGGAGGGCTATTCGGGGCCTCACCTTTGACCGGCTCCATCGGGGTCGTCACCATCAATTTGCCGCGCATTGGTTATACGGCCAAGGATGAAGAAGAGTTTTTCGTGCCAACTGTTGGAAAAGATGAATTTGCGCCGAAGGGCATGGTCTTCTGGACCAGGGCGGCATGAAAATGGCCCGGGTCGACCGTGACCAGGCGGACGGGTTCGGTCTTCCAGGCCCTGTACCGGTCTCCGATCCCGGCCTGGACGGCGTTCCCGGCATGGACGACGACGCGGTAGCGGAGAGGCAGCGACTCTCCTTTCTTCAGAACGACCCCGTTCGCGTCGATCCAGTTCAGGTTGGTCGGCGAGAAAAAGCCGTAATCGCGGGTGAACCATCGGGCCGGATGCCAGAGATTCCCGGGCGCATCGAAGATGGCCAGTCCCTCGGTCAATCCGAAGCGCGTCCCGGAAGAGTCCATCCAAGCCGAGGGCGTCCCGGCCGTCTCCTTCTCCCCGGATCGACCCTCGGCGTTGACCAAGGTCCCGCCTTTCTCGACGGACAGCTCGGGAACGACGCGGGCGGCAAAAAGCGAATGGTTGGTTCGTTCGATCCTGATATCGGTCAGCGCGGTCAGGGTCACGGCGAAATCGATGATCCGCGCGCCGTCCGCTGGGGCCGTGATCGTGATCTCGCGCCGGTCGAGGATGATCGGCTCCCGGCCGGGCTGCCTCCAATCGCAGAGATCGGCGATCTGGATCTCTTCCGGCCCGCCGCTGACGATCTTCGGCCCGCGGGAGAGGATCTGGCCGCGGTCGCTGCCTTCCTGCCAGTAATCGCCGCCGTTGACGCGATCGCAGCCGAACCACAGCGAGCGGTGATGGGGATAAGGCAGGCTCGATTCCGTGGTCAGCGACAGCCCGGAGAGCGGCCCGGCCAGGGGATAAAAATAGGGCATCTTCTGTCCGGGCCCGAAGCGATAGCCGGTGAACGTCGTCCCATCGATGCGGACGATGACCTGATCGTCCTGGATTTCGGCCGTCAGGACGCACACGGGCCTGGGGTCCTGCCCGCCCAGGACGGAGCCGGCCGCCGCGGCCAGGACGAGGGCCCCGATCGGGCCCAAGAACGGGGCTCTCGATATTACGGTTTTCATGATTCTCTCCGGGTGCCTGGGCTGTTCACGGCCGGCTCACAGGATCCAGGGGGCCCGCATCGGCCGCGACAGCATGCCGTTGGCGGCATTATCGCCGATGAACCGCTCGCCGGCCGGGTCCCACTTCAGCCTGCGGCCCAGCTTCATGGCGATGTGGCTGATCAGGCATGCCGAGCAGGTCCGGTGTCCCACCTCGACGGGGGCGATCGGCTGGCGCCGGGTCCGGATGCATTCCAGCCAGTTGCCGTGCTGGTCCGGGCTGTCGTAGAGATGGATCTCGTCCGGCCCGATCTCCGAAGCCAGGATCCCGGCGTCGCCCGCGTCGAGCGATTTGCGGTTCGCGCCCAGGACGACGGGATCGCCGGCCGTGGCCGCGTAGTCGCCCCGGGTGACGAAGATCCAGCCCTTTGTGCCCTCGAAACGGACGCCGTTGGGGAACTCGTCGCTGACCAGCATGGTTACGCCGTTGGCGTACGCGGCGGTGACGAAATACCTGCCGTGGACGTCCCACAGACCGGATTTGGGAAACTCGGCCCTGGCCTCGACCTCGACCGGCCCCGAATATTCCAGGTCCATGGCCCAATGGGCGATGTCGATGTGATGGACCCCCCAGCCCGTGATCATGCCCGCGCCGAACTGCTCACAGCGCAGCCATCCCGGCCGGGAATAATCGGCTTGGGGATGGACGCGTTTTTCGGTGTAGTAGACGCGGGGGGTCGAGCCCAGCCACATGTCATAATTCAAGTTGGGCGGGACCGGCATCTCCGGCTCGACGTCGCCCGAGGGATCGATGGGCAGGCCGATGCGGATCGTGCGCAGGGTTCCGATGCGGCCGTTGCGGACGAGCTCGCAGGCCCGACGGAACTGGGGCATGGACCGCTGCTGGCTGCCGATCTGGAGGATGCGGCCGGTCCGGTGGACGGCGTCGCTCAGGAAGCGCCCCTCGGCGATCGTCAGGGAGGCCGGTTTCTGCAGGTAGACGTCTTTGCCCGCCCGGACCGCGGCCGCGGCCGGGATGGCGTGCCAATGGTCGGGCGTGCTGATGACGACGGCGTCGATGTCCCGGCGGGCGATCAGGTCGCGGAAGTCCTCGAACATCTTGACGTCCGGGACGGCCGGCCCGCCCGGGTGGTCGGCGTAGAGCTTCTCCACGAAATCCTTGCCCTGTTTGAGCCGCTTGCGGTCGAGATCGCAGACGGCCACCACGCGCGCCGAGTCGAACTTGATGATGTTCGGGAGATCGTGTTCGCGCGAGATGCGCCCCAGCCCGATGGCCCCGATCTGGATCCGCCGGCTGGGCGGGTTGGGACCGACGACCGCCGCCGGAACGATCATCGGAAAAGCGGCTCCCCCGACGGCCGCCGCGGCAGCCGTTTTCAGGAACGTGCGCCGGTCGATCGTGTTCGAACCCATCTCGCCTCTCCTTCCTGATCTTACGTCAATCGCTTGACCGCGTCGATGAAGGCGCGAATATTGACGGTCGAAACGCCGGGAGGCATCCCGCCGCCGCAGGATAAAATGATCCGCGCCTGATCGCCCATTGTCGTCCATTGGGCCCGGACGGCCTCCCGCACATCGCCGGGCGTTCCTTGGGCCAGGATATCGCAGGGCGGGATGTTGCCCAGCAGGGTGATCTCCGGCCCGGCCAGGGCCCGGACCTCGGACAAGGGCACTTCGAAGCCCGGATTGAAAAGATTCACTCCCATCTCCCGTAGAAAGCGGGCGGACGGGCGGACCTCGGCGTCGTTGTGAAGGAATTTGACTCCGCAGGACGGGGCGAAGATCTCCTTGAAGTAAGGAAGTCCGAATTCCCGAAAATGGCCCGCTCCCACGAAACCGATGATGTCGTCCAGGACCATGATCCCGTCGATCGAGGGGACGGCGGCCCTTTGAAGGGCGTGCCAGCGGACGAGGTAATCCGTGACCAGGCCCAACAGCCGATGGATCCGCGGAGAGTCGGTGACGAGGGCGGTCAGAAAGCCGTCGACTCCCATGAGAAAGGAGGCGATATTGAGCGGTCCCCGGGAGACGGAAAAACGGATCTTGTGGCCGGCCGCCTCGATTCGCGGCCGGAGCCGGACGAGCCGCGAAAGGACGAAAGGGGCCAGGCCGTCCGAGGCCGGATCGGGCGGCTTGAGGCCGTCGATGTCCTCGGCGGAACGGAGGACGGGTCGGGCGAAAGGAAACGTGTCCGGGGGAAAACTGCAGGGCGCGCCGAACGCCGAAGGCTCCGTGCACATGCCGTATTCGGCCCAGAAACCGGGCAGAAAGAGAAGCTCCGGGAACTCCGCCTGGGCCCGCAGATTGGCTTCCAGCCAAAGCTCATCGCCGGCGTAATAATCGAGGATGGCCAGGCCCGCCCAGCGGGGGAGCCAGGGCGAATCGATGATGAACCCGGCCGGGGGCGGAGATGTGACCCGCCCCTCCAGGGTCTCGAGCAGGCGCAGCCATTGGGCGTCGGTCATCGGGGGAACCTTAGCACATCGTCCGCCCCGTCTTCAACGGCCCTCCGGCCGGATTGCCGGAGGCGTCCGCCCTGTGCTAGGATAAGGCCGAATTCAGGATCGGAGGTAAAGACCATGGCCAAAGGGATCAAAGATAAGATCGTGGTCATCACCGGCGCGGCCGGGGGCATCGGCTCGGCCACGGCCCGCCTGCTGGCCGGGGAAGGGGCCGTTCTCGTCCTGACCGACATCAAGAAGGACGGGCTCGAGGCCCTGGGCAGGGAGCTCGCCGCGACGGGCGCTAAAACGCTCGTGCACGTCCACGACGTCCGCGACCCCGAATCCTGGAAGGCCCTGATCGACCGCGTCCAGGCCGAGCTGGGCCCGATCGACATCCTCATCAACAACGCCGGTGTCGTCCACCCGGGCGCGGCCGAGGATCTGCCCCAGGACAAGCTCCAGCAGCAGATCCAGGTCAACCTCATGGGAACGATCAACGGCTGCCGGGCGGCTCTGCGCGTCATGAAGCCGCGCGGCCAGGGCAAGATCGTCAACGTGGCCTCGCTGGGCGGCATCGTGCCCATGTCGGGCGAGGCGATCTACAGCGCGACCAAGGCCGCCATCCGCTATTACACCCTGTCGCTGGCGGCCGAGCTCCACGACTCGCCCGTCGATGTGGCCGTCGTCTGCCCCGACTCCGTGGATACACCCCAGCTGGCCTACGAGCTCCAGCACGACGAGGCCGTCCTGTCCTTCATCGGGACGGCCCTGAAGCCGGAAAAGGTGGCCAAGGGCATCCGCAGGGCCATCCGCAAGAACAAGCCCGAGATCCTGGTGCCCGGCGGGTTCGGCTCGATCTACCGCCTGGCCATGGCCTTTCCGAGGCTGTACTACGTCCTCTATCCCTCGCTGAAGAAGACGGGCAGCAAGAACATCCGCAAACGGAGAGCCGCGGCAAAAAAGTGAGCGCGGCGGCGTTCCGGCTCCTTCCCCGCCCGGCTGAGAAAGGCGGTGCCTGGATCGCCGGCCGATCGGCCCGCGTCCTCATCGCCCTTGGCTTCACCCCCAACGCGATCACCCTGCTGGGCCTGGCCGCCTCCTGCGGCGCGGGATATTTCCTCGCCCGCGGCCGTCCCTTGGGAGCCGGCCTCCTGATCGTCGTCTCCGGGTTCCTGGACACGATGGACGGCAGCGTGGCCCGCCTGACCGGCCGACCGACGCGCTTCGGGGCGATGCTCGATTCATCCCTCGACCGCTATGCCGAATTCGCCCTTTACGGCGGGCTGGCCTATCACTTCCGGGGCCGTTGGCCGGAGGCTCTGGCCGCGCTGGCCTTCCTCGGTTCGGTCATGGTCAGCTATACGCGGGCCCGCGCCGAAGGACTGGGATTCGAATGCCGCAAGGGCCTGATGCAGCGGGCCGAGCGCTTCATCACCCTCGGCCTGGCCTGTCTGGCGGCCTGCATCGTCCCGGTCTACGACGAAGCCATGATCGCCGTCCTGGCCTTGACCGCGGCCGCGTCCCACATCACGGCGGTCCAGCGTCTTGGCCTCGTTCGGAAAGCGGAGCGGTCCGGCGGGACGGACGCCCGGAATCCGGAGAAATAAGGCGCGATCCGCTCCCAGGGGCCGATTATTCGACGGTCACGCTCTTGGCCAGGTTGCGCGGCTGGTCGACGTCCGCGCCCCGCTTGGCCGCGATGTAATAGGAAAACAGCTGCAGGGGCAGGACGGCCAGGAACGGCGTCAGGAGGGGATGGGCCGCCGGGATCGAGATGACGACATCGACGTGATCGCGGATGCGCGGGTCGTCCTCCGTGGCCACGGCCAGGATCGTCCCCGCCCGGGCCTTGATCTCGGCGATGTTGCTCAGCATCTTGTCGTAGACCCGGTCCTTGGGGACGATGACCAGGGTCGGCATTTTTTCGTCGATCAGGGCGATCGGCCCGTGTTTCATCTCCCCGCCCGGATAGGCTTCGGCGTGGATGTAGGAGATCTCCTTGAGCTTGAGAGCCCCTTCCATGGCCGTGGGGACGTTGACCCAGCGGCCCAGGTAGAGGAAATGGGAATAAGAGACGAAACGGGCGGCCAGATCCTCGACGGACTTGGCCTGGCCCAAAACGCGCTCCATTTTGTGGGGGATCCGGTACAGTTCCTGGATAAGCTCGACCCGGGTCGCTGCGTCGATGGTCCCCCGGATTTGGCCCAGGTAGAGGGCCGTCAGGGCCAGGGCGGTCATTTGGGCGGTGAATGTTTTCGTCGCGGCGACGCCGATTTCGGGGCCGGCATGGGTATAGAGGACGCCATGGGCCTCGCGGGCGATCGAGGAACTGACGGAATTGGTGATGGCCAGCGAAGCGGCGCAGCGGTCCTTGACGGCGCGCAGGGCGGCCAGCGTGTCGGCCGTCTCCCCCGATTGGGAGACGACGATCACCAGGGTGCTGGGATTGAGGATGAAATCACGGTACCGGAACTCGGAAGCGAATTCGACATCGGTCGGGACGCGGGCCAGCGATTCAAAGAAGTACTTTCCGGCCAGGCCGGCATGGTAGGACGTGCCGCAGGCGATGATGACGGCCCGGTCCACCGATTTCAGAATGTCCGGCGCGATGCCGATCTCGCCGAGTGAGACGTCGCCGGAGTCGAGGGATGTCCGGCCGGTGATCGTATCGCGGACGACCTCGGGCTGCTCGAAGATCTCCTTGAGCATGAAATGCTTGAAGCCGCGCTTCTCGATCATCATCGGATTCCAGGCCAGGGTTTCGACGTTCTTCTTCACGGAGCGGCCGGCGAAATCGAAGAAGCGGGCCCCGGCGCCGTCCAGGACGGCCATTTCGCCGTCCTCAAGAAAGACGATTTTTTGAGTATAGGACAGGATGGGATTGATGTCCGAGGACACGAACGTTTCGCCCTCGCCCAGGCCGACGACCACGGGCGGCCCGGACTTGGCCACGACAATCCTGCCCGGGTCCTTGGCCGAGATGGCGGCCACGGCGAAGGCCCCCTGAAGCTCGGCCAGGGCGGCCCTGAAGGCCTCCTCCAGGCTCCCCCGGAAACGCTTCTCAATCAAATGGCCGATGACTTCGGTATCGGTCTCGGTCGTGAACACGTGGCCTTCGGCCTTGAGGGCCGCCTTGAGCGACAGATAATTTTCGATGATTCCGTTATGGACGATGACAATGTCGCCCGAACAATCGCGATGGGGATGGGCATTCTCCTCGCTCGGCCGGCCGTGCGTGGCCCAGCGGGTGTGGCCGATGCCGTACACGCCGCTCAACGGATCCTTGAGGAGCGAGGCCTCGAGCGCGCTGATTTTACCCTGGACCCGGCGGACCTTGACGGCCCCGCCCTCGACCACGGCGATCCCGGCCGAGTCATAACCCCGGTATTCCAGCCGCTTAAGGCCCTCGATCAGGACGTGGATGACGGGCCTCGGTCCCACGTATCCGATGATTCCGCACATGGCTCCCCCCTTCCCTCAGCGATGGTTCTTTGCCGGCGTTTTCTTTTCCCGCCCGATCCGTTCCCGCCTTATCTTGGCCCAATCCGGCTTTTCGTATTGGCGGCCGCGGGCCACGGCCAGAGCGTCGGGCGAAACGTCCTTGGTGATGACCGATCCGGCGGCCACATAGGCGCCGCGGCCGACGGAAACGGGGGCGACGAGCTCGGAGCCCGATCCGATGAAGGCGCCCGGGCCGATCCGCGTCTTGTTCTTGCGGATCCCGTCGTAATTGCAGGTGATCGTTCCCGCGCCGATGTTGACCCTGCCGCCCACCTCGCTGTCGCCGAGATACGACAGGTGCCCGGCCTTGGCTCCCGGCCCGAAATCGGTGGCCTTCATCTCCACGAAATTGCCCACGTGCGACCCGCTCCGCAGAACGGTCCGGGCGCGGAGCCGGGCGAACGGACCGACCGTGACCCGGCTCTCCACGACGGCGTCTTCCATCACCGTATGGGCCAAGATGACGGCCTGTTCGCCGATCGTACAGCGGATGATATGGCAGCCGGGCCCGATTTTCGTCCGGCGACCGATCGTCGTGGCCCCCTCGATGACGACGAACGGGGCGACGACCGCGTCCGGAGCGATGCGGGCCTGTTCGTCGATCCAGGCGGTGGCCGGATCCACGAGGGTGACTCCGGACTCCATCAGGGCGGCGTTGATCCGGTCGCGCAGCCGGGCTCCCGCCCGGGCCAGGTCGCCGCGCGTGTCCACCCGGAAAATATCGGCCGGGGCGGGCGTCATGAACGCCTCGACGCGGCCGCCCGCTTGGAAGACGGGGACGAAGGCCGCGGCCACATCCAGGCGGCAGGCCGCTCTCCGATGCCGCGCGGCGGCCAGGGCCGACAAGACATCGCCCAGGCGCACGGCATAGACGGAGGCGTCAACTTCGGGGATCGTCAAGTCGGCCGGGCCGGCTTCGGCGTCCGCGATGATGCGGATCGAACCGTCCCGGCCGCGGCCGACCCGGCCGCAGCCGCGCGGATCGGAAACGACGGCGCTCATCAGGGTCAGATCGGCCCGGCGGCGGCGATGATAGGTCAGCAGCTCGCGCAGCGTGTCCGGCCGGAGGAGAGGCCGGTCGGCCGGCAGGACGAGCAGATCGCCGGCCTCTTCCCCGGACAGGGCGGCGCGGACGGCGGCGAAACCGGACGCGTTCTTCCGGAGAGGGGCCAGGGTGATGAATTCGGCCCCGGCATCCCCCGCCGAAGCGCCCGCCAAATCCGCGTCCCCGCCGCCGGCCACGATGATCCGGTTCGGGGAAACACCGCGGGCGATCTCGACGGCCCGCAGCAACAGGGATTTGCCCAACAGCGGATGGAGAAACTTGCTTGCCTTCGATCCGAACCGCTTTCCCCCGTCCGCGGCCGGGATGAGGACGATCAGCCGCCGGCTCATGCCGACCGGGTCAGGAGTTTGAACTTCTTGTCCTCCCAGAGAGACTGGAAATCGGCCTCGTTTTGGGCCGGGATCTTATAAAACTTATCGATTTGAATGGCTCTTTTAAGGGCCTCGAAGGCCTCGTCGGGCTTGTCGGTCCGGGCCAGGGCGGCGGCCGTCAGATAATGGGCAATAGCTTCGTCGGGTTTGAGTTTGAGGGCCTTGTCCAGCAGCTTCAAGGCCTCGTCATAGCGGCCGAGATTCATCTGATAAACGCCGAAATGGCAGAAGTCCTCGTAGCTTTTAGGAACCGGGACCTCGCGCGACTCCTTGAGCCGGACATCGCAAACCGCCAGGTACATCTTTGCGCGGTCGGCGAATTCCCGCTCGGCGGAGTGTTTTTCGATGACCCCGCGGAGGAGCTCGGCGGCCTTCTCGAAGCGCCCCTTGTGGAATTCCTTCATGGCGTCGGTGTAGGCCGAGAGCGCCTTCTGGTATTCGTCTTTTTTCGTCCGTTCGTCTTTCAAGGTTTTTCTCCCAAGATCAGGATGGCCGTTATTTTACTCCAAGTGGGGGTTGAGGCTCAACTTGCCGAATGTATTTGAAGATTTTATTGAACGTTCAGACTGGCCGCTTATTCCTCGGTCCAATTTTCCGGATGGGCAAGTAAAAAGCGGACGGCCTCGAGATGGAGCCGATGGCCGGCCTTATAAGCGGTGGCCTTGGCCGCAAGAGGGCGCCCCAAAAGCGCCAGGTCTCCGGTAAGATCGAGCAGCTTGTGGCGGACGAATTCGTCCGGGAAACGAAGGGGCGGATTGACGACGGCGCTTTCGTCGAGCACGACGGTATTGTCGTAAGAGGCGCCTAACGCCAGCCCCTGTTGATGGTAGAACTCGACGTCCTTGAGAAAGCCGAACGTGCGGGCGGGGGCGATTCCTTCGACGAATAATGCGGGCGTCAGGAACACGCTTCGACGCTGCGTCCCGATGCCGGGATGGCCGTAGACGATGGTGTATTCGAGGGTCAGCCCCGCCCCGTCCGGCGCCGGATCCAGGCGTATCCAAGCGTCGTTTTCCTCCCGCTGCATGGTCTTCCTCACTTTGAGCACAGGGCGGCGGGCCGGAAGATCGGCAAAGCCGGCCTTTTCCAGGGCCCGGACGAAAGGAAGAGCGCTGCCGTCCATGATGGGGACTTCATCGGCGTCGAGAGAGACGAGGAGGCTGTCGACGCCGAAGGCATACAGGGCCGCCAACAGGTGCTCGACCGTCTGGACCTTGAAACGGTCTCCGACCAGGGTCGTCGAATTGCGCGATTCGACGCGGTCCGGGCGGAGGCCCAGCTCCAGGCCGCCCAGGTCGACGCGGCGGAAAACGATCTCCCCGGACGGGGACGGGAGAAGCCCCAGCCGGACGGGGCGTCCGGAATGGACGCCGCGGCCTTCGAGCTCCACGGGCCGGGCAAGGGTTTTCTGGGGTCGCATGGCCCAACCATCTTACCATGTTCCGGCGCATCCGCCGAGCCGGTTGGTCGCCCGGGCGATTTCTGTTAAAATTCGAACATGAAATCGCAGATCGAAGACATCCTGAACCGCGTCCACTCCGGAATTTTGACGCCGCGCAACGCGATGAAGACCCTCAAGGACTATCCTTACCAGGACCTCGATTTCGCCAAGGTCGATCACCACCGGGAGCTCCGGAAAGGATTTCCTGAAGTCATTTACGGTCTGGGCAAGACCGACGATCAAATCGTCGGCATCGCCAAGGCCATTGTCAAAAAAGGCGGCAGCCTGCTGGTGACCCGCATCGAGGGAGGGACCTTCATCAAGCTCCGCAGGGCCGTGCCCGGAACCCGATACAATGAAGCCGGCAAGGTTGCCTTTTTCAAAAAAAGAGCGGCCGCTCCCGGCCGGGGCAAGATCTTCATCCTGACGGCCGGAACGTCCGACATACCGGTGGCCGAAGAGGCCTTCGTCACCGCCGCTATGCTGGGCAACGACGTCGAGCGGGCCTACGACGTCGGAGTGGCCGGCCTGCACCGGCTCCTGAGCGAATACGACCGCGTCAAGGACGCCCGGGTGATCATCACCTGCGCCGGCATGGAAGGCGCCCTGCCCAGCGTCGTGGCCGGCCTGTTTTCCGTGCCCGTCATCGCCGTACCCACCAGCGTCGGCTATGGAGCCTCTTTCAAGGGCGTGGCCGCTTTGCTGGCCATGCTCAATTCCTGCCCCGGGGGCGTGGGGGTCGTCAATATCGACAACGGCTTCGGCGCCGCCTACCTGGCGAGCCTCATCAACCACTTATAAAAGGTCGGCGAGCTCAGGGGGCGGTGGGCAAAACACGAGGAATTTCCCAGCGAGGTATTCCGCTCTCCTCCTCGTTCGCGCCTAGGAATGAGGCGGTTCGGGCATCACGGGTCAAAACCCGTGCGACGACTGAGCGGGCACAGTTCCTACTCATCAGAAATAAATTCCACAGCTGAGTAGGAGAGCGAAGGAGGAGCGTCGGAGCGGATTTTCCTCGCGGGGGAAAATCAGCGTGTTTTGACCCGTGATGCCCGAATCGCCGGACAATCCGGTAGGCGCGAACGGTCCAGCGGAGCAAAGCCGGCCGCCAACCGGCTAATGAGAAGTCAATTTGCGATACCTCTCCTTGACAATTGACGCTCCGGAACCTATATTGTCTCAAACTTTGCCAGCCTAACCCTCAATGGAAATCGTCGAACAGATCCGCCAAGCGGCGAATATCATCGAAATCGCTTCCCAGTATACCGCCTTGCGCGCGCGCGGCCGCAAACACGTCGGGCTCTGCCCGTTCCATTCGGAAAAAACGCCGTCCTTCACGGTCGACGCCGACAAGCAGCTCTATCACTGCTTCGGTTGCGGCGTCGGCGGCGACGTCTTCTCGCTGGTCATGGAAAAGGAGAACCTCAGCTTCCCCGAGGCGTTGAAATTCCTGGCCGAGCGTTACCGCATTCCCCTGCCCGAACAGCGCCGGCTCTCTCCCCAGGTCCTGAAGCTCGAAGAGCAGGTCCTCAAGCTCAACGAGCGGGCCCTGGCCTTTTTCCGGAAGAACTTCCACTCCACGGCGGAGGGCAAAAAGGCCCAGGAATACCTGAAAAAGCGGGCCCTCCAGGAAGAGACCATCCGCGAATTCAAGATCGGTTACGCCTTGAATTCCTGGGATTCTCTGTCCTCGTTCTTCCGGTCCCAAGGCGTCTCGGCCGAGCTTCTGGAGAAGGCCGGACTGGCCCTTCCGGGCAAGAAAAAGGGCGATGTCTACGACCGGTTCCGGGGACGGGTCATCTTTCCCATCTGCGCGCTGACCGGCAAGATCGTCGGATTCGGCGGCCGGACGCTTTTCAACGTCGAGCCGAAGTATCTGAACTCGCCCGACACGCCGATTTATACGAAAGGGCACCTGCTCTACGGCCTCGATGCCAGCAAGGACGCCATCCGCCAGGCGGGCGAAGTCATCCTCGTCGAAGGATACACCGATTATCTGGCCCTTTTCCAGGGCGGGATCAAGAACGTCGTCGCCTCCCTGGGCACGGCGCTGACCGCCGGCCAGGTCGGACTGGCGGCCCGGTTCGCGCCCCGAATCGTCATCAATTACGACGGCGACGCGGCGGGACGGACGGCCGCCTACCGGGCCCTTCCCCTGTGCTTCGAAAAGGGACTGGAAACCCGGGTCCTCGTCCTTCCGGAGGACCTCGATCCCGACGGCTACATCAGGAAATATGGAATCGCCGCCTACCGAAAGATCGAGGAAAAGGCGGGCACGGGCATCCGCTTCCTCCTCGACCAGGCGACCCGGGGCCAGCGCCTGGCCGTCCCGGAGGTCAAAGCCCGCATCCTCCAGGGCCTCATGCCCATCCTGGAGAACATTCCGAACGCCGTCATCCGAAGCGAATATCTTCGCGACGCGGCGGAGACCCTGGGAGTCGACGAGAACGTCCTGCGCCGGATGTCCCAGCCCCGCCCCTCGGAGCCGGCCGGCGATCCGGGCGGAGAATTCACGCCGGCCGAGCGCCGGCTTCTCCAGATCCTGTTCGAGAATCCGGACCTCCGGCCGGCCATCTTGGCCGAATTGGGCGAGGCCGACGTCCGGGGCTTGAACAGCGAGCCCATTTTTAAGATAATATCAGATCTGTTCCGGAAGGAAAAGGACCTCATTTTCCAAGACTTGCAGAAAGAGATCGGACCCGTTCTTTCCCGCCGCCTATCGCAGGCCCTTTTGGCCAAAGGCAGCCCGGCCACCCTCGAGGAGGCCCGGGATTGCGTCTGCGCCCTGAAAACGAAGGCCAAGGAGAACGATCTGAAGGACCTTCAAGCGCGGATCGCCCGCCAGGAAAAGGAGGACGGGAACGGAACGCTGGCCGTCCTGTTGAAGGAAAAGCAGGAGCTGCTGCGGCAGGTCCTGTCCCTCCGGAACCCGGGAGCAACCAAACCATGAGAAGCGACGTATTCCCCCATGGGGACGGACGAACGCCGCAAGGAGAGCCGCTTGCCATCCAACAATAAAATTCCGAAGGACGAGATCTCGGAACTCATCTCCAAGGGCCGCAAGCAGGGCTACCTGCTGTTCGAGGATATCGACAAGACGTTCCAGGACGAGCCGGAGCACGAGGGCAATTTCGACGAGTTCCTCAGCTCGATCGACGGGTATGGGATCAAGATCCTCGACCAGAAGCAGCGCGAAGTTGTGCCGCGGCGGCGCAAGAACGAGCTTCTGACGAC
This sequence comes from Candidatus Aminicenantota bacterium, assembly GCA_963729855.1. Classification (GTDB taxonomy): domain Bacteria; phylum Acidobacteriota; class Aminicenantia; order Aminicenantales; family UBA4085; genus UBA4085. The sequence continues at coordinate 18,030 of CAVSPT010000002.1, forward strand.
CCAGGGGCTGGAGCGGACGACCGACCCGGTCAAGCTTTACCTCCGCGAAATGGGCAACATTTCCCTGTTGACCCGGGAAGGCGAAATCGCCATCGCCCGGGAGATCGAAAGGGGCGAGAAATCCATCGTCAAAGCCCTGAGCAAGACCCGCCTCGTCCTGAACGGGGTCCTGACCATCGAGGAGCGGATCAAGGACGACGCTTTGGTCATCCAGGAGATGTTTGACGTCTCCGAGGACGACATCGCCGAGGGCCGGCTGGAGGAGAAGAAGAAACAGATCCTGGCCAAGATCAAGCGGATCAAGGACCTCAGCCACAAGCTGGACAGGATCGCCAACACCCGCAAGAACGCCTTCACCCGCAGCCGCATCATCGTTCAGATGTCCAGCTTCATCCGCGACCTCAATCTGCGGACGACCCAGAAGGAAAAAATCATCGAAATCCTGCGGGCCAAGCTCCACCTCGTCAACCAGCTCGAGGAGAAGAAGGAGGAGATGGAGCTGCTCCAGGCCAAATCCAAGAAGAAGAAGGACGGCGAGGACCTGTCCGACAAAATCCGCGATCTGGCCCGCCAGATCCGGGCCGTCCAGAAGGAGGTCGGCCTCGACTCCCAGAACCTGCGCAAGATCATCCGTTCGATCACCACCGGCAAAAAGATCAGCGACCAGGCCAAGAAAGAGCTGGTTGCGGCCAACCTCCGTCTGGTCGTCTCGATCGCCAAGAAATACAGCAACCGCGGCCTGCAGTTCCTGGACCTCATCCAGGAGGGCAACATGGGCCTGATGAAGGCCGTCGACAAGTTCGAGTACCGCCGCGGCTACAAGTTCTCGACCTACGCCACCTGGTGGATCCGGCAGGCCATCACCCGGGCCATCGCCGACCAGGCCCGGACGATCCGCATCCCGGTCCACATGATCGAGACGATCAACAAGCTCATTCGGGTCAGCCGCCAGCTTGTCCAGGAGATCGGCCGCGAGCCGAGCAACGAGGAGATCGCCAAGAAGATGGACATGCCGGTGAGCAAGGTCCGCAAGATCATCAAGATCGCCCAGGAACCGATCTCCCTGGAGACGCCGATCGGGGAGGAGGAGGACAGCCACCTGGGGGACTTCATCGAGGACAAGCTCATGCCCTCGCCGCCCGAAACGGTCATCCACATCAACCTCCGCGAGCAGATCGAGGAGGCCCTCAAGAGCCTGACCGAGCGCGAGGCCAAGGTCCTCAAGATGCGCTTCGGCCTGGGCGACGGCAATGAACACACCCTGGAGGAGGTCGGCCAGCAGTTCAAGGTCACCCGCGAGCGCATCCGCCAGATCGAGGCCAAGGCCCTGCGCAAGCTCAAACACCCAAGCCGGTCGAAGAAGCTGAAGAGCTTCACCAACGGGCACTGATTCCCCCGGATTTCCCCCCGCCGGCCGGCGCGAAACGGTTGTGCGCCGGAACGTTCTATGATATAAAGGGCCGATCCGGGCCTATAGCTCAGCGGTAGAGCTCCCGGCTCATAACCGGTCGGTCCCAGGTTCGAATCCTGGTAGGCCCATCTGACCAGAGGGACACGTTGTGGATATCGCCTTCGAGAAACTGACCCGGCTTCAATATGTCGATTCCGAAATAGCCCGTCTCCAATCGCTCGTCGACGCCGTTCCGGCCCGTTTCGAAGCCATCGACCAACAGATCCAGTCCACCACCGCGGCCGTCGTCCAGGCCAAGGAAAACCTGGCCGCCAACCAGAAGAAGCGCCGCGATCTGGAGGGCGAGGTCAAGGTCATCCGGGAAGGAATCGCCAAATACAAGCGCCAGCTGAACGACGTCAAGTCCAACAAGGAATACGACGCCATCAACAAGGAGATCTCCGAAACCCAGTCCCGCATCGACGGCATCGAGGAAGCCATCCTCAACGCGATGATCGCCGCCGACGACATCGAGAAGGAAATCAAAGCGGCCCAGAAGCGCCAGCTCGACGAAGAAGGGCACCTGAAAAAGGACAAAGAGGCGGTGGCCGCCGAAAAGGCGGACCTGGAGAAGCAGAAGGCCGCCGTCGAGGCCGAGCGGACTGCGCTCCTGCCGACGATCCCGGCCGACCAGCTCAGGCTCTACGAGCGCATCCACAGGAAGATGGGCGGGACGGCCATGTCCCGGATCAGCGATGATTTCTGCTCGATCTGCATGATGCGCGTCCGGCCGCAGCTGTTGGACGAGATCATCGCCGGGAAATCGATCATCACCTGCGAGGCCTGCGGCCGCATCCTCTATTGGGAGCCGCCCAAGGACGAGGATGGGCCGGTCCCGTCCCCTGTCGACGATCCGAACCGCAAAGACGATACGAACCCCGCGGACTGAAGCTCCGCCCAACCAAGCCGGACCATCGTTTTCCGCCCGGGGAGCTTCGGTCCCTGGAGCGGGGATTAATTCGTCGCAAATCGGGGCCCGGCATCCCCACGGAGGAGGCTGAAGCTCCGCCCAACCAAGCCGGACCGCCGGGGCTCCCCTATTCCCTGTAGAGATCGTCGATAACCGCCTTGTACTTGGTTTCGACGATGGCCCGACGGACCTTCAGGGACGGCGTCATCTCGCCTTCAGCGATCTCGAAATCGCGCTCCAAGAGAACGATCTTCTTGATCCGTTCGTAGGGGGCCAGATGCGGCGTGGCCCGGTCGATCTCGGACTTGACGAAGTTGACGACCGGCTCGCGGCGGATCAGCTCGGCCCGATCGGCGAAGGGGATCTTGCAGAAACGGGCATATTCCTCGAGCTTCTCGAAGTTGGGCACGATGAGCGCGCTGATGAAGCGGCGGCGGTCGCCGGTGACCACGGCGTTGGCGATGTAGGGACTGGTCTTGAGGATGTTCTCGATGGGCTGGGGTGCGACGTTCTTTCCGCCGGCGGTGACGATCAGATCCTTCTTGCGGTCGGTGATGGTCAGCAGGCCGTCGGCGTCCAGGACGCCGATGTCCCCGGTCTTGAACCAGCCGTCGACGAACACTTCGGCGGTCTCGGCCGGCTTTTTGTAATAGCCCTTCATGACGTTGGGCCCGCGGACGAGGATCTCGCCGTCGGCGGCGATCCGGACCTCGACGCCGGGCATGACCGGACCGACGCTGCCGAATTTGATCTTCTCGAAGGTATTGACGGCCACGCAAGGGGAGGTCTCGGTCAGCCCATAGCCTTCGAGGATGACCAGGCCGACGGCATAGAAGAATTCGGCAATGTCCCGGGACAGAGGGGCGCCGCCCGAAACGAAAAAGCGGACCTTGCCGCCGGTCTTTTCGATGATTTTGGAGAAGACCAGCTTGTGGGCCAGCCCGTGGCGGAAAGAGAGCCAACCGCCGGGCGTCCGGCCGGCCAGCTTCTTGGCCCCGTAGGCCTTGCCCACCTTGAGTCCCCAAAAGAAGACCTTTCTTCGCAGCGTGGAGCTGGCCAGGACGGTGTCCATGACCTTGGCGTAGATCTTCTCGAAGACGCGGGGCGCGCTGACCATGATCTGGGGCCGGACCTCGAGGAGGTTTTCGCCGACGGTCTCGATGCTTTCGGCGTAGGCGATGGAGCAGCCCTTGTAGATGTAGGTGAAGGTGACCATGCGTTCGAGGACGTGGGAGAGCGGCAGAAAGGACAGGACGGTGTCCTTGACCGAGAATTCGATGATGGAGGAAACGCTGATGATATTGCTGACGAAGTTGCCGTGGGTCAGGACGACGCCCTTGGGCAAGCCCGTGGTGCCCGAGGTGTAGATGATCGAGGCCTCATCCGCGGGCTGGACGGCCCGGGCCAGGCATTCGAAGAGATCCGGTTGGGCGGCGTCCACGGTCCGGCCCTCGGCCAGGACTTCGTCCAAGGTCAGGACACCCTCGGCCGGGGGCTTGGCCTCCAGAATGACGAAATGCTCGACTTGGGGCAGCTCGGACCGGATGGCCTCGAGCTTCCGCCATTGATGGAGGCTGGAGACGACGACGATCCGGGCGTCGGAATCGTTGATCAAGTATTTGATCTGCTCGGAGACGAGCGTCGTGTAAACCGGGACGGTGATGCCTCCCAGACAGAGGTTGGCGAAATCGGTCATGACCCATTCGGGCCGGTTTTCGGACAGGATGATGAGCTTGTCGCCCCGGCCCTGCCCGAGCGCCTGAAGGCCGAGGGCGTAATGACGGACGGATTTCCCGAACTCGGCGCTGGAAATGGGGGCGTAGCGGCCCCCTTTCTTGACCAGCATGAATTGAGGCTTGGGGTAGATGCTGAGGCTGTTGAGCAACAGGCCGGGAAGCGTCGTCACCATTCGCGTCTCCTAGGACGAAGCTGTAAAATTGGCCAAATTTTATGGGTTCAGGAAGCGCCTGTCAATGAATAACCGCCATCACGTTATAACGTGGTTTGGAAGAAACGGAGGCCAAGCTCAACGCATAGCGAAAAAACACTGCCGTTCTACGTTCGGAAGAGCGGGATCGGAGCGCCGGAGCGCGTTTTCCAGGCTGGGGAAAACGAGCGTGTTTCGCCCCGAATCTTCGAGCCCTCTACTCGCTCTCCTCCGCTTTGGCCACCATCACGACATGATCCTTCTCCTCCAGATTGATCAGCCGCACGCCCTGCGTCGCCCGGCCCGAAGCGCGGACCTGGGAGGTCTTGATGCGGATGACTTTTCCAGAAACGGTCACGACGAGGAGGTCGTCCTCCCCCACCCCGAGGATGCCCAGGGCGTTCCCGATCCGGGGCGTGACCTTTAGGTTCAGGATGCCCTTGCCGCCGCGGCGGGTCTTTCGATAAAGAGCGATTTCGGTCTTCTTGCCGGAGCCTTTCTCGCTCGCGGTGAAAATGTATTTGTCGGAATCGCCGATGGCCACCATGCCGATGACCTGGTCCTTCTTGCCCAGGGTCATGCCCCGGACTCCGGCGGCCGTGCGGCCCATGGACCGGACGTCCTTCTCGCTGAAGCGAATGGCCTTGCCCAGCTTGGTGGCGATGACGATGTCGCGCTTGCCGTCGGTCAGCCGGGTCCACATCAATTGGGCCTTGGGCTTGAGGCCGATGGCGATGATGCCGCCCTTGCGGATGTTCTGGAACTCGCTCAGGGCGGTCTTCTTGATCTGGCCATCCGTGGTCATCATGACGATGAAGCGGTCCTCGCTGAAGTCCTTGACCGCCACGACCGAGGTGACCCGCTCGTCGGGCTGGAACTCGATGAGGTTGGCGATGGCCTTGCCCCGGCCGGCGATGCCGACGTCGGGGATCTCCAGGGCCTTCAGCCAGTAGACCCGGCCGATGTTGGTGAAGAACATGAGGTAGGAGTGGGTCGAGCAGACAGACAGGTTCTCGACCACGTCCTCGGCCTTCATGCTGATGCCCTTGCGGCCCTTGCCGCCGCGGATCTGGAAGTGGTAGGACGACAGCGAGGTCCGCTTGACGTAGCCCGACTGGGTGAAGAGCACGACGACGTCCTCTTCCTTGATGAGGTCCTCGGGGCGGATGTCGCCGACGACCTCGTCGCGCAGCTCCGTGCGGCGGGGGTCGCCGAACGAGGCTTTGACCTCGCGCAGCTCCTGGCCGATGATGTCCATGACCATCTTGTCGCTGGACAGGATCTTGCGCAGCTTGGCGATGAGGGCCTTCACGTCCTGGTACTCCTGGACGATCTTCTCCCGCTCCAGGTTGGTCAGCCGCTGCAGCTGCATCTCCAGGATGGCCTGGGCCTGGAGATGGGACAGCTTGAACTTCTCCATCAGCCCGGCCCGGGCCTCATCGGTGTTCTTGGAGGCCCGGATGAGCTTGATGATGGCGTCCAGGTGGTCGAGGGCGATGGTCAGGCCCTCCAGGATGTGGGCCCGGGCCTCGGCCTTCTTGAGGTCGTGCCGGGTCCGCCGCCGGATGACGTCCTGGCGGTGGGCGATGAAGTACTTGATGATGTCGATCAAGCCGAGGACCTTGGGCTGCTTGTCCACGATGGCCAGCATGATGATGCCGAAGGAGGTCTGCAGCTGGGTGTGCTTGAAGAGGTTGTTCAAGACGACCTCGGGCAGCTCGCCCCGCTTGATTTCGATCACGATCCGGATGCCCTCCCGGTCGGACTCGTCGCGGATGTCGGCGATGCCCTCGATCTTCTTCTGGTTGACCAGCTCGGCGATGTTCTCCAGCAGACGCGATTTGTTAACGGCGTAGGGGATCTCGGTGATGACGATCCGCTCCCGTTCGCCCTTGTCGCCCCGCTCGATCATCGACTTGGCCCGGATCTGGATGCTCCCGCGGCCGTCGCGGTAGGCGTCCCGGATGCCCTGCTGGTTGAAAATGTAGCCGCCCGTCGGGAAATCCGGGCCGGGTACGAACTCCATGATCTTGTCCAGCGAGGCGTTGGGGTGCTCAATCAGGTACGACACCGCGTCGCAGACCTCGGCCAGGTTGTGGGGCGGGATGTTGGTGGCCATGCCTACGGCGATGCCCGAGCTGCCGTTGACCAGCAGGTTGGGGTACCGGGCCGGCAGGACCTCCGGCATGGTCAGGCTCTCGTCGTAGTTCGGGATGAAATTGACCGTGTCCTTCTCGATGTCGGCCAGCATCTCCGAGGCCAGTTTGCTCATGCGCACTTCGGTGTAGCGCATGGCCGCCGGGGGGTCGCCGTCGATACTCCCGAAGTTGCCCTGGCCGTCGACCAGAACGGCCCGCATGCTGAACTCCTGGGCCATCCGGACGATCGTGTCGTACGCCGCCTGGTCGCCGTGGGGATGGTACTTGCCGATAACGTCGCCGACGATGCGGGCCGATTTCTTGTACGGCTTGTTATAAGTCGTCCCCGTCTCGTACATGGAGTACAGGCAGCGCCGGTGGACAGGCTTGAGGCCGTCCTTGATGTCGGGGATGGCCCGGCCGATGATGACGGACATGGCATAGTCGAGGTAGGAGCGCTTCATCTCCTCCTCGAGGCTTACGTCGGAGAGGCTGGCCGCGGTCGGAGACAGCGGCTGCTGGGTCTTGGGGGCCTTCTCCTTGGCCGCCGGAGGGGCCTCCGGAGGAGCGGTCGGATCGGGCGCCTGGTCTTCGGGGGGGATCGGTTTGGGAGCGCGGGGTTTGGGGGTTTTCTTCTTGGCCATGTTTCAGATATCCAGATTGGTCGCCAGGTGGGCGTTGGTTTCGATGAAGCTCTTGCGCTTATCCACTTCGTCTCCCATCAGGACGTCGAAGACACCGTCGGCGGTGACGGCATCGGTGATCGAGACGCGCAGCAGGGAGCGGTTCTCCGGGTTCATCGTCGTCTCCCAGAGCTGCTCGGGGGCCATCTCGCCCAAGCCCTTGTAGCGCTGGATGGAGACGCCCTTCTTGCCCTTGTCGTGCAGGAAATCGACCAGCCGGGTCTCGTTCTCGACCAGGACGGTCTCGCCGTCGCTCAAGACCTCGAAGGGCGGCGCGAATTCCTTGAGCTCCTCGTAGATCTTGATCAGGGCCTTGAACTCGGAGGACTCGATCAGGTCGCGGTTGATCCGGCAAGTCACGGACATGCCGTTGACCCCGAACTTGACGGCCAGCTCGAAAGCGTCATACTCCTCGTCCTGGCTCATCTCGACCTTGAGATCCTTGGCCTCGATCAGGCCCTGCAGGCGCTTGACCCGCTTCTTGTCCTGGAGGTATTCCAGATTGGAAACCCCCTCGCGGATGAGAAGTTCGATGAGAAAGAAGGGATAGTTCTTGCGCTCCAGGAATTGGATGTAGTTCTTCTTCTGCATGATCCGCAGGAAGAGCTTTCGGAACTTCTCGCCCTCGAAGACCTCCTTGTGGCCCTTGACCCGGACCTTGAAGTCCTCGGAGATCTTCTTGACCAGCCACCTCTCATAGGCACGCTCGTCTTTGAGGTAGAGGATCTCGCGGCCGCGGGTGATCTTGTAGAGGGGCGGCTGGGCGATGTAGACGAAACCCTGCTCGATGAGGGACTTCATGTGCCGGTAGAAGAAAGTCATCAGCAGGGTTCGGATGTGCGACCCGTCGACGTCGGCGTCGGTCATGATGATGACCTTGTGGTAGCGGAGCTTGTCCAGGTTGGATTCGGCCTCGCCGATGGACGCCCCCAGGGCGGCCACCATGACCCCGATCTCTTCGTTGTTGAAGACCTTATCCTGGCGGGCCTTCCAGACGTTGAGGATCTTGCCCCGCAGGGGCAGGATGGCCTGGAAGCGGCGGTCGCGCCCCTGTTTGGCCGAGCCGCCGGCGGAATCACCCTCGACCAGGTAGAGCTCGGCCAGGGCCGGGTCACGCTCCTGGCAGTCGGCCAGCTTGCCGGGCAGGGAGGAGGACTCCAGGACGCTCTTGCGCCGGGCCATGTCCCGAGCCTTGCGGGCCGCTTCGCGGGCCCGGGCGGCCTCCAGGGCCTTGAGGATGATGCGCTTGGCGTTGGTGGGGTTCTCCTCGAGGTAGGCGGCCAGCTGCTCGTTGACCAGCGACTCGACGATGCCCTTGACCTCGGAATTGCCCAGCTTGGTCTTGGTCTGGCCTTCGAACTGGGGGTCGCGCATTTTGATGCTGAGGACCGCGGTCAGGCCTTCGCGGGCGTCGTCGCCGGACAAACCGCTCGACCCCAAGTCCTTGAGCATGTTGTGCGATTCGGCGTAGGAGTTGAGGCAGCGGGTCAGGGCCGACTTGAAACCGATGAGATGGGTCCCGCCCTCGTGGGTGTTGATGTTGTTGACGAAGGTGAAGATGTTCTCGCTATAGGCGGAGTTGTACTGGAAGGCCAGCTCGACGACGATGTCGTCCTTGGTACACTCGAAGAGGATGGGCCGGGGGTTGAGGACGTCCTTGTTCTGGTTGAGATACTGGACGAATTCCAGGATGCCGCCCTTGTATTGAAATTCGTTGGATTTGGCGGTGCGCTCATCGGTGATGAGGATGCGGATGCCGCGGTTGAGGAAGCTCAGCTCGCGCATGCGCTGGGTCAGGATTTCAAAGCTGTATTCGGTCGTCTCGAAGATCTCGTCGTCGGGCCAGAAGGTGGTTTTGGTCCCGGTCTTTTTGGTTTTGCCGACCTGCTTGAGTTTGGCCAGGGGGACGCCCCGCTCATAGCTCTGGACGTAGATCCCGCCTTCGATCTTGATCTCCAGGTCGAGACGTTTGGACAGCGCGTTGACGACGGAAACGCCCACTCCATGGAGGCCGCCCGAGACCTTGTAGGTCTTGTTGTCGAACTTGCCGCCGGCGTGGAGCATGGTCATGACGACTTCGGCCGCCGACTTTTTCTCCGTCTTATGCATGCCCACCGGGATGCCGCGGCCGTCGTCGACGACGGTGACGGAATTGTCGACGTGGATCGTGACCTCGATGTTCTTGCAGAACCCGGCCAGGGCCTCGTCGATCGAGTTGTCGACGACCTCGTAAACGAGGTGGTGGAGGCCCTCGGGACCGGTGCTTCCGATGTACATGGCGGGCCGTTTTCGGACCGCTTCCAGACCCTTGAGGACCTTGATGCTCTCAGCCGTATATTTTTGTTCAGCCATGCTCACCTATCTCATTGATATCAGACGATATGAATGCGCGATTCTCTCAGGGAAAAAAGCCCTTTCAAGACATAAAATTATACCCCAAATCGGCCCTCGAGGCAAAGAAAAAAAACGGGAAAATCCACAATATTTTGTGGAGGAAAACTCTTCCGGCGCAACGACTTGGGGAGAGAGGGGATTTGGTCGCGCCATTCAAAACGGGCATCGACCATGGCCGCGTCGCGGCGCAAGTTGACCCGAATATCCGAGCCCTGACCGGTGAGCGCGCTTTTTGATATAATCATTCTCGGTGAAGTCATGGCCGCCAATCTCACTCCCCAATACATGGAAGCGGAAAAAAAGCTCCGCTCGGCGACGATCCCGCAGGAGCGTCTCGAAATTATGCAGGAGATGCTGGCCTTGATGCCCAAGCACAAGGCCACCGAAAAGCTCCAGGCTCAGCTCAAGACGAAGATCGCCAAGCTGAAGGAGGAGATGCAGAAGCCGTCCGCCTCCGGCAAGCACGGAGTTTCCTATCTCATCGACAAGCAGGGCGCCGGCCAGGTTGTGGTCGTCGGGCCGCCGAATTCAGGCAAGTCTTTTTTAATCAAGCAATTAACTGGCGCTGAACCTGAAGTGGGCGATTATCCCTTCACCACCCGGGTCCCGGCTCCCTACATGATGAAATTCGAAAACGTCAAAATCCAGCTCATCGATCTTCCTCCCATCACGGCCGAATACCTGGAGAGCTGGCAGGTCGAGATGATCAAGATCGCCGACGCGGCGCTGGTCGTGGCCGACGCGGCCGATCCCGACTCCCCGGAACTTCTGGAGACGCTTTTCGCCCGCCTCAAAGAAAAAAAAGTGGAGTTTGTTTCCGAGACGTACGAACCGCCGGCCGACGAAGCCGTCCGGATCTTCCATAAGCGGACCCTCCTTTTGGCCAATAAATCCGACCTCGACCCGGCCGGAGAGAACCGCAAGGCCCTGGAATTTTTCTTCGAAGCCCAGCTTCCCCTGGTTTCGATCTCGGCCGAAATGGGCGAAGGGTTGGACGAGTTGCGCCGCCGGATATTCGATCTTCTGCAGGTCATCCGGGCCTACAGCAAGCCGCCCGGCAAGAAAATCGACCACTCCGACCCGCATGTCTTGAAGAAGGGCGCCAACGTCCTGGACATCGCCCGTTCCGTGCACAAGGATTTCGCCGAGAAGCTGGCCTATGCCCGCCTCTGGCGGGAGGGGCTCTACAGCGGACAGATGGTCACCCGCGACGAGGTCCTGCAGGACCAGGACGTCGTCGAGCTCCATCTCTAATGGACGGCGCCCGGAAGCGCCTCCCAAAAGTCCGAGAAGGCTGTTCAGTTCGTCCGGAAATTCAGCGTCGGCTTGTTGTTCATGTCCATGATGGCCATGAAAAATAGCTGGGCCGTGGCCTCCATGATCTCGGGCGTGATCAAATCGAGCGAGTCTTTCGTATTGTGGTAGTGCGGATAAGGAATGGTCTTGCCGTAGGAGCCGAAGGTCAAGGAGGGAACGCCCTTCCAGAAAAAGCGGGCCGAATCCTCCCGCGGCCGCGCGGGATACGAGGCCGGGCCGGTCGAAAGCTGGCGGTGGATGTACTTCTGGTCGACATTCTCGATGATCGACCAGAAGGCCGGATAGGTGGTCCCGCCCGAGGCCGAGATCTTGTCCCCCACCCCGGGCCCTTCCATGTTGATGAAGACCAGGGTCTTGTCGAGCGGAAAGACCGGATGCTCGCAATAATAGTCCGAGCCGGCCACGCCCTGCTCCTCGCTGCCGAAGAAAATGAAGAGGACGGTCCGCAGCGGCCTGATCGCGCTCTTGGCCAGCGCTTCGGCGGTGCCCAGGCCGACGGCCACGGCGGTGGCATTGTCGTTGGCCCCGGGCATCATTTCCCAGAGGCGGCCGAGGTGGTCGAGGTGTCCGCCGACGATGATGACGTCGTCCTTGAGCTTCGGGTCGCTGCCGGGGATGACGCCCAGGACATTGTATCCGATGCCCTCGGGATGCCGTTCGGCCACGTTCTTGATGGTCATGATCTTGCCCGTGGCGAACGACTGGGGCTTGAGCTCCTTCTTGATTTTGGCCGTCACCTCGGCATAGGTCTTTCCGGTCCCGGCGAAGACGTCGGCCACGACCGCCGCGCCGACGTGATGGTAGATGAAGCCTTCGCGGAACGAGTTGTTGGGGTTGCCGATGGGACCGTAGTTGTAGATCATGCCTTTGGCCCCATGGGCGACGGCGTTCTCCAGCTTGTATTGATGGAACGAGTACGGCCGCCATTTCTTGAACAGCTCGAGCCTTTCGGCGGTCGGCGGGACGGGAACCTCGGGGTCCATGAGGACGATCTTGCCCGTGACGTCGACGCCGGCGTAATCGTCGTATCCCAGCTCGGGAGCGGTGACGCCGTAGCCCACGTAGATCACCTCGGCCGTGACCTCTCCCGAATCGGTCGTCCCGCCGGGGATGAACTCGTCCTCATATTTATAGGACTTCTTGATGATTCCGTCGTTGACCGGGATGTTCATCGTCAGCGAGCCGCCCTTGAAGACGAGCGAATAGGGATTGGGAAAGGCCTGCAGATAGGTGCCCCGGTCTCCGGCCGGCTGGACGCCCCAGGACTTAAGGAGCGAGGAGATCCAGGCGGCGCAGGCGTTGAATTCGGGCGTGCCGGTCAGACGGCCGCCGTATTTTTCGGAACAGAGCTCCTTGACATAACCGAACAGCGTCTCGCTCGAGATGAGATGCATGGCCTCGAGGAGCTTCTGCTCATCGGTTGCCGGCACGACGGGCCTTGGCCGGGGTTGGGCGCCGGCCAGGGTCCAGGACGCGGCCAGAACGAACACCAGAAGAAGAACGGCTCGGCGGTGACGCATGCGGGCCTCCAGGACGGGAATCGGATGGGATTATGTGTATTACAGGCGCGGATAAAAAGCAAGCGGGCCGCGGCCCGGGCCCGCCTCGCGAGCCTGACCACGACCCGGTCCGATCCGCGCCGGTCGTGACGCGTCCGTCCGGACAGCGAGCGGGAGCGATGCCTCGACCGGACGTTGGACAGGGATGGAGGGCGGCCGCAGGGAAGAGGTCCCCCGTCCTCGTTGAATTGACGCTTCGATTCTGCTATCTTGCCGTTTCGGGCCGGCGATGGGCCCGGAGAAGGAGGTCCCATGATCCGCAACGTTTCGATCCCTTGGCTGACGCTGGCCGCCCTGTTTCTGCTCGCCGCCGGAGCGGCGGCCGCCGCCGCTCCGGCGGCGGAGGCCGTCCATCCCACGGTCGTCATCAAGACGAGCCTGGGCGACATCACCATCGAGCTCTTTCCCGACAAGGCCCCCCTCACCGTCCAGAACTTCCTGGCCTATGTCGACGCCAAGTTTTATGACGGGACCATCTTCCACCGGGTCATCAAGGGATTCATGATCCAGGGCGGCGGACTGACCCCCGACTTCGGTGAAAAGCCGGAAAAACCGGCGATCAAGAACGAAGCCGGCAACGGCCTGAAAAACCTGCGCGGGACGATCGCCATGGCCCGCACGGACCAGCCCCACACGGCTACCTGCCAGTTCTTCATCAACCACGCCGACAACGCTTCTCTCGACCACAAAGACAACTCGGCCGACGGATTCGGATATTGCGTCTTCGGCCGGGTCATCGCCGGAATGGACGTCGTCGACCTCATCGCTAAGACGCCCACCGCAACCATCAAGGGCAACGGGGACGCCCCGCGCACGACCGTGTCGATCTTGTCCATCCGGCGGGCCGCAACGAAATGACCGATTCGAAGACGGGCCGGTGGGGCGACACGCTGTTCGCCCTTTTTCACCTGGCCCTCGTCGCGGCGATCGCCGTCTACGCCGTCGTGTCCCTGGTCCAGGGGAACACGTGGCGCTTCCTGGTCATCCTGTGCGGATTGACCATCTATTATTTCCTGGTCCTGGACAAGCCCGTCCGCCTGGAAATCGAACGCCGGCGCCGCCTGCGCGGCCAGCCGCCTTCAAGGAGGTCCTGATCCATGAAAACGCGATCTCTCTCCGCCCTGATCCTCGTCTGCGCCCTGGCCATCCCTGCCGCGGCCCAGGACAAACCCGTCCTCCCGCCCGACCTGGCCAAAGGGTTGGCCGCCATTCAAGGAACGGCCGCCTACGGTTATGTCAAACAGCTGTCTTCTCCGGCTTTCGCCGGCCGCCTGACCGGTTCCCCCGGCTTTACGGCGGCGGCTCGATGGGCCGCGGGCTTGTTCAAAGAGTGGGGGCTCAAGCCCATCGACGCCAAGTCCGGCTATCTTCAGCCCTTCCCTTCGCCTTACACGATCATCAAGAGCGCCGACTTGACTCTGTTCCAGCCCGGCGACTCCACGGGGAGGAAATTCGAGGCCAACAAGGATTTCCTGCCCCTTCTCTTCAGCGACAGCGGAACGATCGAGGCCGGGCTGGTCTTCGCCGGCTGGGGCATCAGCGCCCCCGACCTGGGTTATGACGACTACGCCGGCCTCGACGTCAAGGGCAAGATCGTCCTCTGCTTCCGCGGCCAGCCGGCCCTGGGCGACCCCCGCCTCCAGCGCCACGACGAGCACCGCACCCGGATGAAAACCGCCCTGGAGAAGGGCGCCCTCGGCCTCTTCTATATCTATCCCGAACCGATCTCCAACCCCAATGGCGACTGGCTGAAGGGCTTCCTGCCGGCCATGATCAGCGAAAAGGCGGCGGACACGATTCTGAAAGAGGCCGGGACGACGAGCGCCGACCTCAAAAAGATTCTCCAGACTTTCAAGAAGCCCCTCAGCTTCGCCCTCCCATCGAAGGTCCGCTACGCCGTCGAATCCGAGCATCATGCCGACGGCGTCGGGTACAACGTGGCCGGTTATGTCGAGGGTTCGGACCCGGCCCTGCGCAAGGACGTCATCGTCATCGGCGGCCATCTCGACCACAACGGCCTCCACATGGGCTTCCTTTTCCCCGGCGCGAACGACAACGCCAGCGGGAGCGCCACGGTCATGGAGGTCGGACGGGCCTACTCCGTCCTGGCCCGCAAGCCGAAGCGCTCGATTGTCGTCGTCCTCTTCGGCGGCGAGGAGAAGGGCCTGCAGGGATCGACCTACTTCGCCGAACACATTCCCGCTCCGTTCGCCAAGGTCGACGGCATGTTCAACTTCGACATGACCGGCGAGGGCGACGGCGCCTGGGGCTCGGCCTCGGTGGACGGGCTGAAAGCGGCCATCGAGAAAGCCGACAAGTCCGTGGGCATTTTGCGGGGCCTGGGCCGGATGTCCGGTCCGGTGGGTGTGCGCGGCTCGGATTTCGCCCCTTTTTACGAGAAGGGCGCGGCCACGGCGGGGATCGGTTCGAACGGTCCGCACCTGGCCTATCACGCCGTGGGTGACACCATTTACCGGATCAATCCCGAGATCATGGCCGACATCGCCAAGGTCGCCTTTCTGTCGAGCTTCGACTGGGCCGATCGCTGATGGCCGGGCCGCGCGCGGGACGACCGGCGCGGCGGCCTGAAACTTTTTCCGCCCCTGGAGCGTTACCTGGAATGATGAAAGAATCGTCCCGGGCCCCCGGCGGAGCAGCATGAACGGCGGACCGCGATTTCTGAGGAGGCCGGAAATCCGGTCCGGGCCGCCCGTCCCGCGTCGCTTCCGGCGGTTCATCCTCGCCGGCGTCGGCGCCGCGGCGGTCCTGATCATCGCCGGGTTGTTGATCGTCCGCTCCCCGGACGGCGCGCAAAAGGCCGGACCCGGGCCGGGCGCGGCCGCCTCCCGTTTGACCTCTCCTCCCCCGCCCCGGCCTGACATCGAGGTCATCCCGCCGGGCGCCACCCTATCGGCCCTGCTGGGCCGGCATGGATTTTCAGCCGAAGATTCCTATATCCTGTGGCGCGAAGTCCGGCCCATTTTCGATATGCAGCAGCTCATCGCCGGACGCGAGCTGCGCCTCTACAAGGACGCGGCCGGAAAGGTCCAGACCATCGAATACGACCTGGACGAACGCCGCTACCTGCGCATCGAGCGGATCGGCCGGCGCTTTCTGCCCGGCGTCGAGAACCATCGCTTCGAGAGACGGACGGCCTTTGCCGCCGGCGTCATCGAGGACATCCTCATCACCGCCGTTGAGAAGGCCGGCGAAAAGCTCGTTTTGGCCCTGGCCCTGGCCGATCTCCTGGCTTGGGACATTGATTTCAACACCGAGCTCAGAACGGGCGACACGTTCCGCCTGATCTTCGAGAAGAATTTCCGCGAAGGTGAATTCGCCGGCTACGGAGATATCCTGGCCGCCGAATTCCGTTGTCAGGGCCGCCTTTACGAAGCCTACCGGTTCGTCTATCCGGACACGGGGCAATCGGACCATTTCGACGCCGAGGGCCGGTCGACGCGCAAGGAATTCCTCCGCGCGCCCATCCCCTTCGCCCCGATCACCTCGCGCTTCAGCGCCAGCCGGCTTCATCCCATCTTCAAGGTCTACCGGGCTCACTACGGCGTGGATTACGGCGCGCCCGTCGGCACGGCCGTCCAGGCCACCGCCGACGGCGTCGTCACGGCCGCCGGGTGGAACGGGGGGGCCGGCCAGATGATCCGTCTCCGGCACGCCAACTCCTACGAAACGATGTACTTCCATCTCAGCCGCATCCTGGTCAACGTCGGGGACCGGGTGAAGATGGGTCAGACGATCGGACGGGTGGGATCAACGGGCGAATCGACCGGGCCGCACCTCGATTATCGGATTCTCCAGGGAGGAACCTTCATCGATCCCTTGGGCAAACGCTTCGATCCGGTGACACCCCTGCGCCGAGAATTCACGGCCGCGTTCGGGGTCGAAGTCGAGAAATACCGCTTCCTTTTCGGGTTGCCTTTCCGCCTGTTTTGATCAGCGGATGTGTCCGCTGCCGCCGGCGCTGCCGGTCGACGCCGATCCGGTCGTGCCGGCGGCCGCGGCGCCGCCCGAAGCGGCCCCGCCCGAACCGCCGGTGTAGCCGGAGCCGCCGGCGGCCGCCGAGCCGCGGCTGGAGCGCCCCATCCCTCCGGCGGCGAGGCCGCGCTCGTGCACGGTCCTGGAGGAGACGGCAAGCTGGGGCGAGTAGATCTCGTTGGACGCGCTGGCGTAGACGACATCGACGCCCAATCGGACGGCCAAGCGGATATCCGGGTTCCAATCGAGGCGCCGGACGGGGGCCGGAGAATTGAGGCCGCGGAGAGCGGCGGGGAAGGCGCGAGCGGCGGCCGGCGGGAGCTCCCCGGCCTGGACGAGGGCGCTCTGTTCGGCTTGTCCGAGCCGGCGTTGGTTGAACGCGAATTGCTGCGATGCCAGAACGGCGGCCCGGTCCGCCCTCATGGGCGGGGCGGACAACAAGGCCTTCACCGCATCGGGAATCGGCAGGATCCGCGCAGCCCCCAACAAGCCGGCCAGGGGAACGGATTTCTCTCCGACGTCCGGCGAGTTCAGAAGACGATGGTCGACGACCACGGCCTGGCGGCCCACGGCCAGCATGGAATCGACCGCGGCGGAATCATGGCGCCGGAGCCCCTCCATCAAGGATTTCAGCCCGGCCCGGAATTCCTGGGGCATGTCGAAGGGGGAGCGGGAGAGCGGTCTCAGCCGGCCCTTGGGAACCGTCCGCTGGAAAGGCCAACCCGATTGCCATCCCCAGTACCAGAACATCGGATCCATGAACCAATCGGCAAACAGGTCGGGATATTCATACCAGCCCCAGTCCCACATGGACCAAGGCCGCCATCCCGAGAACGAGCCGCCAAAGAAGGCCCAATCCACCCAGGCCGGGGCGAACGTGGAACCGGGGATCCAAAACCAGCCTTTCTTCGCGTCCCATTGCCAGACGCCGAGGTGATAGGGGATCCAGCCCCAGGACTCGGCCGGCACCCAGAACAGCTGGCCGTTGTAGTTCGACCAGCTGCCGGCATAGTAGGGAGCCCAGGTTCCCCAAGGATAGTAGTCGTTGTAATACGGCCGCCAGACGTAGCCGACGTAATCGTCGTAGAGCCATTCCCCGTAGCGGTTGCCCCACTTCCGGGCGAATTCGAAAATGCCCGAAGAAAACTTCTGGACCGGCTTGGGCAGCGGCGTCAGGCCCGCGTGCAATTCCAGAAAATCGTCGTTGATCGACTTGTTCCAGGACTCGAAATCGGTATCGGCTTTGTAGGCCTGCACGGAGGGGGTTCCGTCCGGGGCGACGGTCATCTGTTCGCCGGCGTTGACGACCTGCTCTTTGGAAGCCTTCGCCTCGGGGCCGTAGAGCAGGGAGGCCTTGCCGTATTTGACCCGGATCTCCGCACCACCGCCCGCCGGAAGACCGATCATGGCCACGCTGTTGTGTTTGAGCTTGACCGCGGCCGGGGGCGTCAGGACCTGGAAAAGCTCCTTGGAATTGAACTGTTTGTACATGACGTAGCAGCGGCCCCGGCGCAGGACCAGGTTGGAAATCTCGCTTCTCGAGCTCAAGCTTTGGGCCATGATCGTCTCGATTTTGAGCTCGCTGTCGACGTCCAATCGGACGATGGTGGCGCTGTCGAACTGGATCTCGATCCGCCGCTCCCCCGTCGTGCGGATGACGTCGCCCGGTCCGACCGGAAGATTGAGCGCCGCAGGCTCGCCTTTGTCCGCGCCGCTGCGCAGGACGACGGGATCGGCGCCGTCGTTTCGGACGTCGGTCAAGCTGATGTGCCCGTAATAAAAGTCCTTCAAGCCGTTGACGACCTGATAGGGACCGTCCGCACGCGCCAAAGGAGATAGAGCCAGGGCCAGAAACAAAATCCCCAACGAGACTTTTTTCATCACCCTTCTCCTTGTTCAATTTTGATTATACATCATTCTATATGCAAGAGATATGCCAGACGGACCAGGACGTCATCGCATCCCCCCGGGGTGCGATCATGTCCTCAGCCGGGGACGAGTGTCGCCTGAATGGGCAGTACCCCGGCTCAATTTGAATACCGGGAGCGCCTCGGCTAGAATGGAATCCGGACAACCCGATGCCCCGCTACCGCAATCCCGCTCCAACCGTGGACCTGATCATCGAAATCGAAGATCCGCATGGCCGCCCTGGAATCGTATTGATTAAAAGGAAAAATCCTCCCTTCGGCTGGGCCCTTCCCGGGGGATTCGTCGACTATGGGGAATCCTGCGAAGACGCGGCCGTACGGGAAGCATTCGAGGAAACATCTCTCCGCGTCCGGCTCGTCGACCAGCTCCACACGTATTCCGCGCCCGGCCGCGACCCGCGCAAGCACACCATCACGACCGTGTTCATCGCCAGGGCCAAGGGCAAGCCCCTCGGGCGGGACGACGCCCAGGAAGCTGCGGTTTTTACGCGGGCCGCACTGCCCAAGCCGCTGGCCTTCGATCATGAATTGATCCTCTCCGACTATTTCAAGCGCCGCCGACGGTCCTCCAACCGCGCGGCCCGATGGACGACGAAAGGAAGATCCCATGGCCGATAGGAAAGACGGGCCTGAAAATGAAATGACCGCCGACCTGAACCTGAAGGAAGTCCACCGAGTCTGGGGTCTGGCCGAAGCCGACATCATCAAGAGCTTCCTGGAAAGCAACGGCATCGCCTGCATCTACCACGGGCTGGTCGTCCCTTCGATTTATTCCTTTACGACGGACGGCATGGGTGAAATCCGCATCATGGTCAAGGACTCGGACTACGAAACGGCCAAAGAGCTCCTGAAAATGTCCGAAACCCCATCGGAAGAAGCCCAGTAATCCAATTTTTTCCTCTCCCATTTCCCCTTTTGTCCATAACTTATGGTTTATGTACGTATAAGCGTCCCAAAAATAAGCCGTAATCTGACCTAATAACGCTTGACAATTATGTTTTCCGAGTCTATATTTGACACGAACTGGGAAGAAATGGGACGAAATGGGCGAAGAATCGTTAATCGGAAGCTATCAGGCCACCCTCGACAAGGCCGGCCGCCTCAAAATCCCTGAGCGGTTCCGGGTCCTCATCGAGGCGCGGTACGGCCCCGAACTGTTCATCACCTCCCTGGAAAACGAATCCGTCCGGATCTTCCCTCTTTCCGTCTGGAAAGAAATGACGGGCACCTCCGAGCAGAGCATGGCGTTCATTCGCCCCAGCTACCGCGAGTTCTTCCTCCGCGCCCACGGCCGCGGCTGCCCCGGCGAGATCGACGCGAAAGGCCGCGTCCTGATCGCGCCCCGGCTTCGCGAAAAGAACGGGCTTCGGGGCGAGGTCGAAGTCGTCGGCATGAACAATCATCTGGAAGTCTGGGACAAGGACCGCCTGGAGGCGAAACTCGATCAGAATCCGCTGACCGCGGAGGATTTCGAGAAATTCGCCTCGCTCGGGCCCGTCCGGAAGCCGGAATGAGCCAACCTGAACATATCCCCGTCCTGCTCGACGAAACCCTGAGCGCCTTGGACGCCGGCCGCCCGGGCCTCTACGTCGACGGCACCATCGGACTGGGCGGTCATTCGTCGGCGATCCTCGGCCGCAATCCCGAAGCCCGGATCGTCGGGCTCGATCTCGACGAAGCGGCCCTCAAGATCGCCCAGGAGCGCCTGGCCCCGTTCGGGGACCGGGTCACCCTCTATCACTCGGATTACCGCAACCTGCCCGAACTGGACATCGATTTCAAGGCCTTGCGAGGCGTCCTGATCGATATGGGCATGTCTTCGTTTCAGCTCGATTCTCCCGAGCGGGGCTTCAGCCACCAGGCGGACGGCCCCCTCGACATGCGCATGGACATGCGGAACAAGACGACCGCCGCACGCATCCTGGAGAAAGCCTCGGAGGCCAAGCTGGCCCAGATCTTCCGGGATTACGGCGAGTTCAAGCAGGCCCACAAGCTGGCCCGGGCGATCGCTTCCGCCCGCCGGGTCCAGGCCCTGGAGAGCACGACCCAGCTCCGGCTCATCGTCGAGGATGTCTGCCGCTGGATCCCCCAAAAGGGCAAGATCCACCCGGCCTCCAAGGTCTTCCAGGCCCTTCGCATCGAGGTCAACGATGAGCTGACCAATCTGGGCGGGTTCCTGGAATCGGCGCTCGGGATGCTTCGGCCCGGCGCCCGCCTGGCCGTCATCGCCTTCCATTCCCTCGAAGACCGAATCGTCAAGCACACGTTCCTGCGCCTGGCCAAACCCGAGACCGGGGAGCCGATCATCGGGATCCTGACCAGGCATCCCGTGGTCCCCTCGGACGAAGAGATCGCCGGCAATCCCCGCGGCCGCTCGGCCAAGCTGCGGGCGGCGGTGAGGGTCTGATGGTCCGCCGGCAATACTCCTTCCGGCAGATCGCGGGCTGGACCGCTCTGGCCCTTCTTTTCGCGGCCGTCTTGACCCTTTACCTCTGGCATCTCAACGAGAACATCCGCCTGGGCTGGGAGAACGCCAGGCTCGAAAGCGAGAAGATCGCCGTACGCGAGCAGGTGGAGAGGCTCCAGGCCCGCAAGGCCCAGCTGCTGGCCCCCGACCGCGTCGAGAAGATCGCCAAAAGCGAGTTGAAGCTGGGCGAGCCGCGCCAGGACCAGATCGTCTATGAGGAGCGCTGAGAACGTGCCGGTCGCCAACTTCCTCAACGATCACTACCGCAAACAGGCCCGTCTGCGCACGCGGATCGTGGCCCTTTTCTGCACGCTCTGGCTCCTGATCATCGTCGTCCGCCTCGTCCAGATCCAGGTTTTCGGCCATGCCCGGGCCGAGGCCCGAGTGAACGAACAGAACCGGAGCCAGACGGACATCCTGCCGCGCCGGGGCACGATCTATGACCGCCAGGGCCGGATCCTGGCCCTCAGCCTTCCGGCCCGCTCGGTTTACTACATAACCAACCCGGCCGATCCCATCCCGGCCCGGATCGAGCCCATCCGCCGCCTGGCCGGGGCCCTGGGCTTGACCGCCAAGGAACTGGAAAAGATCGAGAGCCAGATCCGGGCGAACGCCGGCCGCGTCTGGCTCAAGCGTAAGATCGGACCCGCCGCCGCCGCCCACGTGTTCAATCGGAAGCTGGGCATTGTCTATCAGGAAGAAACCAAGCGCTCCTATCCTCTCGGCACGCTGGCCGCGCAAGTCCTGGGCGGCGTCAACATCGATGAGAAGGGCGTCTCCGGGATCGAACTCAAATTCAACGCCGTGCTGCAGGGGAAAAAAGGCCAGACCATGGCCTTCCGGGACGCGTTGAAACACGAATACTATTACGAGGTCATCGAGGAGCCGGAGAACGGCCGGGACATCGTCCTGACCCTGGATGCGACCATCCAGTTTTACGCCCAGTCCAGCATCCAGAAAGCTGTCGCCGAAACCGGAGCGGCCTGGGGGACGGCGATCGTCTCCGACCCCGGCACGGGCGACATCCTGGCCATGGCCACATCCCCCGGCTTCGATCCCAACGAGTACCCAGCCCAGCCCGAAGCCGATTTCAACCGGGCCGTGCGCCATATGTACGAGCCGGGCTCGACGTTCAAGATCGTCACCGCCGCGGCCGCCCTGGAAAACCGCGTCGTCACGCCGGCCGACACGTTCGATTGCCGCAAAGGTTCGATCGACGTGGCCGGAGGGGCCATCCGCGACCACCAGCAGATGGGCGTGCTCTCGTTCGCCGAAGTCATCACCAATTCCTCCAACATCGGCACGATCATGATCGGCCAGCGCCTGAGCGAGGAACAGCTCTTCCGGATGATCAACGTATTCGGGTTCGGCCGGCGGACGGGCATCGAACTTCCGGCCGAGGCGACGGGCAGGCTGGCGCCCCTCGGACAATGGAGCCGCCGCTCCCAGCCGTCGCTCTCGATCGGCTACGAAATCCAGGTGACGCCCATCCAGGTCCTTCAGGCCATGAACATCGTGGCCAACCGCGGCCGCTTCGTTCCGCCCCGCATCGTCAAGTCGATCCAGGGCAGCCGGCTCCGCTCGACCGAATCGCAGCCGGCCGTCGTCCTGTCCCCCGGCGTCAGCGAAACGCTGGCCGGAATCCTGGAGCGGGCGGTGAACGAAGGCACGGGCAAAGCGGCCCGGCCGGAAGGCTTCGACGCGGCCGGGAAGACCGGAACGACCCAGAAATTCGATACGGCCTTGAAGGCCTATTCAACCTTGCGCCACACCGCATCCTTCGTCGGCTTCGTCCCCGCCGACAAGCCGGTCCTGTCCATCATCGTCGTTCTGGACGATCCCCGGACCGAAGAGCAGTACGGCGGCCAGCTGGCCGCGCCCGTATTCCGCGAAATCGCCCTGCGGTCCCTGCGGACCCTCGGAATCCGCCCGGACCGGAGAATTCCGGCCCTGCAGGCCGGCAAGCGCGCGGAGAAAGGACGGCCATGACCCTGGAAGAGCTGTTCCGCGGCGTTCCCGTGCTTCTTCTGTCCGGTGATCCACGGACGGACATCACCTCCCTGGCCTACTCCTCGGCCGATGTCCGGCCGGGCGGGCTGTTCGCCGCCCTCAAGGGCGAGGTTCATGATGGAATCATCTACATCGGCGACGCCCTGGCCCGCGGCGCTTCGGCCGTCCTGTCCGACCGCCCCAAGCCGGACGGTATCGGCGCGGCCTGGGTCCAGGTCTTCGATGCCCGCGAGGCGTTGGCCCTGGCCTCGGCCAACTTCTATGGCCATCCTTCGCGGCGGATGACCCTCGTCGGCATCACCGGGACCAAAGGCAAAACGACGATGACCTACCTGCTCGAGGCCATCTTGCGCAACGCCGGATTCAGCGTGGGTGTGATCGGGACGATCAATTACCGCGGCCCCGGGTTCGTCCGGGAAGCCAAGCGGACGACCCCCGAGGCCCCCGATCTCCAGAGCATGCTGGCCGAAATGGCCGAGGGGGGCGCCACCCACGGGATCATGGAAGTTTCCTCCCACGCCCTCGACCGCAAGCGCGTCGTCGGGGTGGCCTTCGATGTGGCCGTCTTCACCAACCTGAGCAACGAGCACCTCGACTACCACCTGACGATGGAGGACTACTTCGCGGCCAAGAAAAAGATCTTTTTCCTCAATTCCAAGAAGCGCACCGCGGTCGTCAACCAGGACGACCCCTGGGGCCAGAAACTCATCGCCGAGCTGCCCATGACCACGGTCACTTACGGCCTGAGCCCGGCGGCCCTGGTCTGGGCCGAACGGTTCAAGCTGAACGGCGCGGGCATCGAAGCCCTCATCAAGCACCCCGGCGGCCAGATCGGCATCACCTCCACCCTGTCGGGAAGGCACAACCTTTACAACATCCTGGCCTCGTTCGCCGTGGCCCTGGCCTTGAACGTCCCGCCCATGACCATCCGAGACGGCCTGGCGCTCCTGACCCAGGTCCCGGGACGATTCGAGAAGGTCGCCAATACGCTGGGATTCCAGGTCTTCATCGATTTCGCCCATACCGAGGATTCCCTGCGCAACATCTTGGAGACGGCCCGCGACCTCAAGCCGGCCCGGCTCCTGGTGGTGTTCGGAGCGGGCGGCGACCGCGACCGGATGAAACGCGCGCCGATGGGGCGGGCCGCGTCCGAATTGGCCGATTGGGTCATCCTGACTTCGGACAATCCTCGCTCCGAAGACCCCCAAGCCATCCTCCGCGACATCGAAAAAGGCCTCCTCGAAGCGGGGAAAAAATCCTACGCCGTGGTGCCCGACCGGCGGGAGGCCATCGCCAAGGCCCTGGGCATGGCCCGGAAGGGTGACTTGATCGTCATCGCCGGCAAGGGCCACGAAACGTACCAGGAGATCAAGGGCCGGACGGAGCATTTCAGCGACGTCGAAACGGCCCGCGAGGTCCTTCTGTCCCTGGGATCGAAATAGCCATGGCCGAGCTGCGCGCGGACTGGATCGCGGACCGGGCGGGCGGCGTGCTCGTCCAGGGCCCGTCGGACCGGCATTTCCGCTCCTTCACCATCGATTCCCGCCGAACCGGCGAAGGGGACCTTTTCTTCGCCATCGTCTCCTCCCGCGATGGGCATGCCTTCGTCGCCGACGCCGCCGAACGGGGCGCGCGAGGGGCGGTCGTGTCCCGGGCGGTGGAGGGGCTGCCCCCCGATTTCGTCATCATCCGGACGGCCGACACGGTCCGCGCCCTGCAGGCGCTGGCCCGGGCCGTCCTGCTCATCCGCCTGCGGCGGGTCATCGGCATAACCGGAAGCGTGGGCAAGACCACGACCAAGGATTTTACGGCCGGACTTCTGGCCGACCGCTATACCGTCCTCAAGTCCGAGGGCAATTTCAACAACCATCTCGGCTTGGCCCTCTCCCTTCTGAGGCTCGAAGCCGCCCACACGGCGGCCGTCCTGGAGATGGGCATGAGCGCACCGGGCGAGATCCGGGTTCTGACCGCGATCGCCCCGCCCGATGTGGCCGTCATCACCAACGTCAGCCCTGCCCACCTCCAAACGCTCGGCACGATCGAAGCCATCGCCGCGGCCAAGTGGGAGATCGTCGCCGGATTAAAACCGGGCGGAACGGCCGTTCTCAACGGGGACGACCCCGCAATCCGGGCCGTTTCCGAGGGCTGGATCGGCCGGATCTTGCGCTTCGGGCTGGGGGACGGATGCGACGTGAAGGCCCTGACCGTCGAGCGGCGCGGCTTCGAGGGCTTCGCCTTCGACCTGCAGGCCGGCGGGCGGACGGTCCGGACGCGGCTGCGGTTCCTGACGGAAGGCTACCTTTACAATGCCCTGGCCGCCGCGACCGTGGCCTATGCCCTCAACATGCCCCTGCCCGACATCGCCGCCGCCATCGCCGACCTGCGCCCGGCCCCGAAACGGGGCGATTGGAAGATCCTCGGCCGGGGCGTCGTCCTGGTCGACGATTCGTACAACTCCAATCCCAAGGCCCTGGAAGCGGCCCTGCGCGGCCTGGGCGACCTGCCCGCCGGCCGCCGGGTCGCCGTTCTGGGCGACATGCTCGAGCTCGGCCCGGAGGAGGCCCGCTTCCATGCGGAGGCCGGCCGGACCGCGGCCGGGACGGGCTGGGATGTGATCGTCGCCGTGGGTCCTCTGGCCCGCGGGCTGGCCGAGGCGGCCTGCGCCGCCGGAATGGCCGCGGACCGGATTGCCGCCTTCGACACCAGCGAGGAAGCCGCCGCGGCCCTGCCCGCCGTGCTTCGCCCCGGCGATCTCGTCCTGGTCAAGGGATCGAGGGGCGTACGCACCGAAATCGTCGTCGAAGCGGTCAAGACCCTTTTCAAGGAGAATTGACGTGTTCACCTGGCTGCTCGTTCCGCTCAAAAGCACGCTCTCCTTCTTCAACGTCTTCCATTACATCACCGTCCGCACCGCCCTGGCCGGGATCACCGCCCTGGTCCTGAGCTTTCTCTTCGGGCCCGTCCTCATCCGAAGCCTGAAGAAGCGGCAGATCGGGCAGGAGATCCGGGCCGAAGGCCCGCAGTCGCATTTCTCCAAGAAGGGCACGCCCTCGATGGGCGGGCTGCTGATCATCGGGACGACCATCGTCCCGACGCTCCTCTGGGGCGATCTCAACGACACCTATATCTGGCTGGTCATGGCCACCATGTTGACCTTCGGGCTGGTCGGCTGGCTGGACGATTACCTCAAGTTCCGAAAGAAGCGCTCCCTCGGCCTGATCGCCCGCTACAAGCTCGTCCTTCAGCTGGGTCCGGCCGTAATCTGCGGGGGGATCATCCTCTGGCTGGGCCGGGCCGGGCACTTCGACCTGCACCTTTTCTTCCCCATCCTCAAGCAGTGGCTCCCCTACCTGGGCTGGCTCTATTGGCCCTGGATCGTCTTCATCCTCCTCAACTCCACGAACGCGGTCAACCTGGCCGACGGCCTGGACGGCCTGGCCATCGGCCTGACGCTCATCAGCGCCACGGCCCTGACCGCCCTGACCTACATCGCCGGACACGCCGTGTTCTCCAAGTACCTCTATATCGCCCGGGTTCCGATGGCGGCCGAGCTGACCGTCTTCGGCGGCGCCCTGACCGGCGCCTGCCTCGGATTCCTGTGGTTCAACTCCCACCCCGCCCAGATCTTCATGGGCGACGTCGGGGCTCTCTCGCTGGGGGCCACCCTGGCCGTGATGGCCATCCTGATCAAGCAGGAATTCCTGCTTTTCGCCGTGGCCGGCGTCTTCATCATTGAGGAGATCTCGGTCGTCCTGCAAGTCTCCTATTTCCGTTTGTCCAAGGGCAAACGCATCTTCAAGATGGCCCCGCTCCACCACCATTTCGAGATCCTCGGCTGGCCCGAGGAGAAGGTCGTGGTGCGCTTCTGGATCCTGGGGATCATCTTCGCCCTGTTCAGCCTGACCACCCTGAAATTGAGATGATCATGGAATTGCGCGGCAAACACGTCGTCGTCGTCGGGCTGGCCCGGACGGGGAATTCCCTGGCCGAGTTCCTGCTCGCCGAAGGCGCGCGGTTGACCATCAGCGAAAAGCGGCCGGCCGAAGCCCTCGGTCCGGAGCGGGCCGCCTGGACGGCCCGCGGCGCGGCCGTCGAATGCGGCGGCCACGACGCGGCGACGTTTCTGTCCGCCGATCTGATCGTGCCCAGCCCGGGCGTCCCCAAGCTGGCCGAAATCGAAGCGGCCCGAAGAGCGGGCGTGCCCGTCCTGTCCGAGATCGAACTGGCGTACGGGTTCCTCAAGGGGACCCTGATCGGCATCACCGGCACGAACGGCAAATCGACGACCGCCACCTTGACCCACAAGATTCTGGCCGACGGCGGGCGGCGGGCTTTTCTCTCCGGCAACATCGGCGTGCCCCTGCTGTCCTTCGTCCGGGACAGCCGTCCGGATGACATCTACGTCATAGAAATAAGCAGCTTCCAGCTGGAATACATCGAGCGCTTCAAGGTCCACATCGCCGCCGTGCTCAATATTTCCCGGAACCACATCGACTGGCACGGCTCGTTTGAGAACTACTGGGGGGCCAAGAAGAAGCTCGTTTCGGCCCTGGTCAGGGGCGACTTCGCCGTTCTGAACGGAGACGACGAAAAAGTCTGGGCCCTGGCCGGCAGCGGCCCCTTCCGGACCTACGCCTTCAGCCGGTCGCGCACGATCGAGCCGGGCGCCTACCTGCGGTCCGGGCAGATCGTCCTGGGCGTCGAGACGGGGAGGCCCGAAGCCCTCATGCCCGCCGCCGAGATCCCCCTCTTCGGGGCCCACAACCGGGACAACGTCATGGCCGCGGCGCTCATCGGGCGGATCGCCGGCGTCCCGGCCCCGCGCATGCGCGAATCGATCCGTTCCTTCAAGGCCCTCGAACACCGCCTCGAACGCGTCGCCGTCGTGAGCGGCGTCGAGTTCGTCAATGATTCCAAGGCCACCACCGTGGACGCCGCGATCAAGGCCATCGAGAGCTTCGACCGGCCCCTCGTCCTGATCCTGGGCGGCAAGGACAAGGACTCGGACTTCCAGCCCCTGCGCGGCGCCGTCGCCGGCCGGGTCAAGTCCATCGTCCTGGTCGGCGCGGCCAAGGACAAAATCCGCGCCGCGCTGGAAGGCGCGGGGGTGCCGATGACCGAGGCCCACGACTACGTCGAGGTCGTCGACCGGGCCTATGCGGAGGCGTCGCCCGGCGATGTCGTTCTGCTTTCTCCGGCCTGCACAAGCTGGGACATGTTCCCGAGCTTCGAAGTGCGGGGCGAAACGTTCAAAACCGAAGTCCGGCGGCTGGCCGACGCGGCCGTGAAGCGGGGAGAATAGGCCATGGAAATGGTCCGGCGCTTCGGCTTCGACAAGGCGCTTTTTCTCATCGCCCTGATCCTGGTGGCGGCCGGCGTCCTGATGGTCTTCGACGCCTCGGGCGCCTTGGCCAACCGGTCCCACCAGCCCTTCTATTTTCTGGTCAACCAGCTGGGCGGAGCCCTGGGCGGAATCGTCCTGCTCTTCGCCGTGGTTTCGGTCAAGGTCCCCTTCTACGAGAACCGAGTCTTCGTCTTCGGCCTGCTGGGGGTCACCGGCGTGCTGCTGGTCCTCTGCTTCGCCATGCCCGAAGTCGCCAACACGCACCGCTGGGTGAACTTCCCGCCCGTCCGCTTCCAGCCTTCCGAGCTGGCCAAGCTCAGCCTGATCCTCTTTCTGGCCAACTATGTCCAATGGTTCAAGGACCGGATCAACGAGCTGAAGATCTTCCTCCCCGCCGCGGCCGTGCTCTTCGCCTCCGTCCTCCTCATCCTGCTCGAGCCGGATTTCGGGACGGCCGCGCTGACCATGGCCCTGGGCGGCCTGGTCCTCTTTCTGGGCGGCGCCCGCCTGCGTCATTTCCTGTATCTGGGCACGGCCGTCGTCCCGACGTTCTTCGTCTTTCTCTTCATGGCCCATTACCGCATCACCCGCGTCCTGGAGTTTTTCGCCGGCGCCAAGGACCTGGACAAGGCCTCCTTCCAGGTCGCCCAATCCAAGCTGGCCGTGGGCGCCGGGGGCGTTCTCGGCACGAGCCTGGGCGAAGGGACGCAGAAGCTCGGCTTCCTGCCCTGCCCTCACACGGATTTCATTTTTTCCGTGATCGCCGAGGAGCTGGGACTGCTGGGCGCCCTGGCCGTGCTGGCCCTCTTCGCCATCATCGTCTGGCGCGGCCTGAGGATAAGCCTCAAGGCGACCTCCATGGCCGCCCAGCTGACCGCCGCGGGGATGACCTTTATGCTCGCCCTGCAGACCCTGATCAACATTTCCGTCGTCCTGGGGCTCAGCCCGGCCAAGGGAGTCCCCCTGCCCCTGATTTCCTTCGGCCGCTCCTCGCTCGTCTGCACGATCCTGGCGGTGGCCGTTCTCCTGCATATTTCCCAGAGAAAGGGCGAGGTCCGGGAATACTGATGAAAACGAGACGCATCTTCATCAGCGGCGGAGGGACGGGCGGACACATCTACCCCGCCCTCGTCCTCGGCCGGACGCTCCGGCAGGCCGATCCCGGCCTGGAGATCGTCTTCATCGGCTCGCGCCGGGCCGCCGAACAGCGTATCCTGGCCGCCCAGAACGTCCGCTCGATCTCCATGTCCATCGAAGGCCTCAAAGGGCGCGGCCTGAAGAGTCTCCGCGGCCTGGTCCTTCTGCCAGGGGCCTTCCTCAAATCCCTGTCGCTCCTCGTCCGGCTCAAGCCGGACCTGGTCGTGGGCGTCGGCGGCTACAGCTCCGGCCCGGTCGTTCTGACCGCCGCTTGGCTGGGGACGCCGACCCTGATCATGGAACAGAACGTCCGGCCGGGCTTCACCAACCGGATGTTGGCCCGCTGGGTCAAGCGGGCCGTGGTCGTTTTCGACGAAAGCCTGCCTTTCTTCCGGGGCAAGGGCATCCGCTTGGGCAATCCGGTTCGGGACGAATTCGCCGCCCTGCCTCCCCGCCGGCCCGGCCCGGTTCTCCGGGTCCTCGTCTTCGGAGGAAGCCAGGGATCGCACATCCTCAACCAGGGCCTGACGGCCGCCCTTCCGGCCCTCTCCGCGGTCAAGGACCATCTGGCTTTCGTCCACCAGACCGGCCCCGACGATCTCCATCCGGTCCGCCGCGCCTACGCCGAGGCGGGATTCGCCGGCGCGGTGATCGAGTCTTATTTCGACGACATGCCGGCCCGCTTCGGCTGGGCCGATCTCGTCATCTCCCGGGCGGGGGCCACAACCTGCGCCGAACTCATCGCCGCCGGCCGGGCCTCGATCCTCGTCCCCTTCGCCGGAGCGGCCGAGGGACACCAGGCCGGGAACGCCGCGGCCCTGGCCAAAGCGGGCGGGGCCGAGGTTCTGGACGAGGCCGATTTCATGTCCTCCAGCCTGTCCGGAGCGATCCGGAAGCTTCTGGACGATCCCGGGCGCCTGAAAGCCATGGAAAAGGCCCTTCAGCCCTTGAAAACGCCGGCCGCCGCCGTCCGAATAGCCGCCCTTTGCCTGTCACTGATGAAGGGCGGAAGAGAGGAGTGATCCCATGGTCAAGACCACGTACCGCAAGCTCAAGCACATCCACATGATCGGGATCGGCGGTACGGGCATGAACGGCATCGCTGAAGTGCTCATCAACCTCGGCTATAAGGTCACCGGCTCGGACGCAGGCGCGAATGAGGCCACCGCCCGCCTGATCCGATTGGGGGCCAAGGTGGCCCTCGGCCACCAGGACGAGAACGTCCGCGGCGCCGACGTGGTCGTCACGTCCACGGCCATCCGTGAGGAGAACGTCGAGGTCCAGGAGGCCCACCGGCTGAAGATCCCCATCATTCCCCGGGCGGAGATGCTGGCCGAACTCATGCGCATGAAGATGGGCATCGCCATCGCCGGTTCGCACGGCAAGACGACGACAACCTCGATGATCGGAGTGCTCCTGGACAAAGCCGGGTTCGATCCGACCATCGTCGTGGGCGGCCGGCTCAATACGATCGGGGCCAACGCCAAGCTGGGCGCCGGCGACTTCTTCGTCGCCGAGGCCGACGAGAGCGACCGGTCCTTCCTCCTGCTTTCGCCCTTCATCGCCGTCCTGACCAACATCGACGCCGAACATCTCGACCAGTACAAGGGCGTCGAGGACATCCAGAAGGATTTCGTCACCTTCGCCAACAAAGTCCCCTTCTATTGCCCGATCGTCCTTTGTCTCGACGATCCCCAGCTGCAAGGGATCATCCCCCGGCTCGAGCGGCGCCTCATCACCTACGGCTTCTCCGCCCAGTCCGACATCTACGCCCGCGACCTGGGCTTCTCTCAATTCACCAGCCGGTCGACGCTCCATTACAAGGGCCGGACGCTGGGTCAGCTCAAACTCAACGTCCCCGGCCAGCACATGGTTTCCAACGCCATGGCCGCCGTGGCCGTCGGCCTGGACCTGGACATCCCGCCCGCCCTGATCCTGAAGGCCCTGGAAAGCTATACCGGGACGGGGCGCCGCTTCGAGCTCAAGGGCGAACCCGGCGGGATCATGGTCGTCGAGGACTACGGCCACCATCCGACCGAGATCAAGGCCACCCTGGACGGGGCCAAGCGCGGCTGGGAGCGCCGCCTCGTGGCCGTCTTCCAGCCCCACCGCTACACCCGGACCTTCCACCTCATCAACGACTTCGCCCGGTCGTTCAACCAAGCCGACGTCCTCGTCCTGACCGAGATCTATCCGGCCGGCGAAACGCCGATTCCCGGCGTCAGCGGCAAGGCCCTCTACGACGAAGTGGTCCGCTACGGCCACAAGGACGTCCATTTCGAACCCGATCCGGCGGCCATTCCGGCCCGGCTGGAAAAAATAGTTCGGCCCGGCGACATCGTCATCGTCCTGGGCGCGGGGACCATCAACCGGATCATTCCCGAGGTTCTCCGCAGGCTGGAGGCCCGCCCATGACCCGCCAACAAAGCCCGGCTTCCGTCCGTTTCCAGCGCGGCGACGTGCGTGTCCGGGTCAAAAAGCCCGTCCGCAAGTTCCCCCTGCGCGCCCGTCACATCCTCTTGCTCCTGGGCGGATCGGCGCTCTTCTTCTTCGCCGCTTTCGAGCTTTACTCCTTCGTCATCACCTGGCCGAAATTCGATGTCTCCAACGTCCTGGTGGCCTGCTCCGATCCCTCCGTCCGTTCCATGGTCCAGGAGACGGCGGGGGCCGCCCGCTGGGGCAATATCCTGCTCCTCGACCTGGACAGGGCCCGCCGCGACCTCGAATCCAATCCCTGGGTCAAGGAAGCCCGGACCCGAAAGGTCTTCCCCGCCGGCCTGGCCATCGAAGTCGTCCCCCGCCGTCCGGCCGCCCTCCTCGATAAGGAGAGCCTGTTCCTCATCGACGAGGAGGGCGCCGTCATCGAACAGGCCGGGCGGACCGATCTGCCCAATCTGCCGGTCTTCACGGACGCCGGACGCTTCGTGCTCGATTACGGCCCCAAGATCAGGCAGGCCTTCGCCTGCCTCAACGACCTGCCCGCGACCGTCCGGGAGCGCATCGACGCCCTCGATCTCAGCGACCCCTCCGATGTCGTCCTGCGCTTCCGCGGCAGCCGGACCCGGCTCTTCCTGGGCGACGGCTCGTTCGCCGCCCGGGTGGCCGATTATCTCGAGCGCGAGCAGGCCTGGGAGCGCGAGGCGGGCGAATTGGACTACGTCATCCTCTGGCATGAGGACCGCATCGTCTACCGGCCGTTCGCCCCCGCGCCCGCCGCCCCGGCCCCCACGGCAGGCGGGACGAAGCCTTCGAAGGAGACGCACTAATGCCCAAGAACGGACACATCGTCGGCATCGACATCGGCACCAAAAAGGTGACCGTCCTCATCGGCGCCGTCACCGACGAGCGCAAGATCGAGGTCATCGGCATCGGAACGGCCGATTCCCAGGGCCTGCGCAAAGGCGTCGTGGTCAATCTCGACGCCACCTCGGAGGCCATCCGCAAGGCCCAGGAGGAGGCCGAACTCATGGCCGGCGTCAAGATCAACGCCGCCTTCATCGGCATCTCCGGGGCCCACATCAAGAGCTTCAACAGCAGGGGCGTCGTCGCCGTGTCGGGCAAGAACCGGGTCATCTCGCGGGACGACATCCGCCGGGCCATCGAGCAGTCCAAGGCCGTCAGCATCCCCCCCGACCGCGAGATCCTCCACGTCATCCCCCAGGAATACGTCGTCGACGAGCAGGACGGCATCAAGGACCCGCTGGGCATGAACGGAATCAAGCTGGAGGTCAACGTCCACATCGTCACCGGGGCCATCATGCTCATCCAGAACCTCCGCACCTGCGTCGAGCGGGCCGGCATCCAGATCGAGAAGATCGTCCTCAACCAGATCGCCACGTCCGAGGCCGTCCTGACCCACGACGAGATGGAGCTCGGCGTCGGGCTCATCGACATCGGGGCGGGGACCACGGAAGTGGCCATCTTCGAGCGCGGCAGCCTGTGGTACACGTCGATCATCCCCCTGGGCGGGGACAATTTCACCAACGACATCGCCGTCGGCCTGCGCACGGCCATCCCCGACGCCGAGAAGATCAAGAAGAAATTCGGCTGCGTCATCGCCCCGGCCGGGGACGAGCAGGAGACGGTCGAAGTGCCGTCCGTCAGCGGCCGCAAGTCTCGGGTGCTCTCCCGCCAGCTCCTGGCCGAGATCATCCAGCCCCGGGCGGAGGAGATCTTCCGCCTCGTCGACACCGACATCAAGCGGATGGGCTACGAAAAATCGCTCAACTCGGGGCTGGTGCTGACCGGCGGCACGGCCCTGCTGGAAGGGCTGGAGGAAGTGGCCGAGGAGATCTTCGATCTGCCCGTGCGGCGCGGCGAGCCGTCCGGCCTGGGCGGGCTCATGGACCGCGTCCGGACGCCCGATTACTCGACCGCCGTCGGCTTGCTCCGCTTCGGGCGCGAGGTCCTGCGGGACCTCGGGCCGAGCAAGGACCGCAAGCGGGGCCTGTTCGGCAGGCTCAAGGACGTGTTCAGAGAGGAATAGGAGGGATCATGAAAGATGATTCACTCGGTAAAATGCGCTTCCATCTCGTCGAGGAGACGCTCGGCGCCAAGATCCGCGTCATCGGCATCGGCGGAGGCGGCGGCAACGCCTTGAACCGCATGATCGCCGCGGGGATCGACGGCGTCGACTTCATCGCCGTCAATACCGACATGCAGGCCCTCAACGGGAGCAAGGCCCCGACACGCATCCAGATCGGCAACCAGTCGACCCGCGGCCTGGGCTCGGGCGGAAAACCCGAGGTCGGCAAACAGGCGGCCATGGAGGACACCGAAAAGCTCATCGAGATCCTCGAGGGCTCGGACATGGTCTTCCTGACCGCCGGGCTGGGCGGGGGCACGGGAACGGGGGCCACCCCCATCCTGGCCAACCTGGCCGCCGAGCTCGACATCCTGGCCATCGCCATCTGCACCCTGCCCTTCGATTTCGAGGGCCGGATGCGGGCCAAGCAGGCCGAGGAAGGGCTCAACGAGCTCCGCTCCGCCGTCGACACGGTCATCGCCATACCCAACGAGCGGCTCCTCCAAACGGTGGCCCAGGGCACCTATGTCGAGGACGGGTTCAAGGTCGCCGATGACGTCCTGCGCCAGGCGGTCCAGGGCGTCTCGGACCTGATCACCAAGCCCGGCCTCATCAACCTCGATTTCGCCGACGTGAAGTCGATCATGAAGGGCATGGGCATGGCCTACATGGGCATGGGCATCGCCTCGGGCGAGAACCGGGCGGCCGAGGCGGCCAACAAGGCCATCTGCAGCCCCCTGCTCATCGACACCTCGATCGAGGGCGCCCGCGGCGTCCTGATCAACATCACCGGAGGCAAGGACCTGACCCTGCACGAAGTCTCCAAGGCCAGCCAGCTCGTCCACAAGCTGGCTCACCCCGAGGCCAACATCATCTTCGGCACGGTCGTCGATCCGGCCATGAAGGACGAGGTCAAGGTCACCGTCATCGCCACCGGATTCGATCGGGGCGCGGCCAAGTCCGTCGACGAAATCGACGAAATCGTCGAGGGCAGCCGGGCCCGTCCGACCCGGCCGTTCGGCAAGACGCCTCCGCCGGTCCCGGTGCGGCCGGACACCCCGCCCTTCGAATTCGAACCCCGGGGCCAGGGGGCTCGTCCGACGCCGCGGACGCCTCTCCGTCCGGCGGCGGCCGCGGAGATGTCGCCCGAGCCGAAGCCGGCCCGCCTGTCTCCCCTCCACCAGCCCATCTGGGAGCAGCAGTGGGAGGAATACGAGAAGCCTTCCTATATCCGGCTCAAGCACAACCAGCTGCGCAAATATCCGTCATGATCCAGGCCGACAGCGTCGTCACCGGGTGCCGCCAGGTCCTGACCTGCGCCGGGCCCATCCCCAAGCGCGGGGCCGCGCTCCGCGATGTCGGCCTGATGGAGAACGCGGCCATCGCCGGGCGGGACGGGAAAATCGTCTTCGTCGGTCCCGAGGAGGAGCTCCATCGGATCGTCCGCATCGGACCGCACGCCGCCCGCCTGGACGCCTCCGGTCTGGTGGCCCTGCCCGGGTTCGTCGACGCCCACACCCATCTGCCCTTCGGCGGGACCCGTGAGGAGGAATTCGCCCTGCGCATCCAAGGCTGGACCTACCAGCAGCTGGCGGCCAAGGGCATGGGCATCCGTTCCACCGTCCGCAAGACGCGCCAGATCTCCCTGGCCGATTTGGAATCCCTCTGCCTGGAGCGGCTGGACAGCATGCTCCGCCACGGGACGACGACGGCCGAAGCCAAGAGCGGCTACGGCCTGAACCTGGAGGATGAAATCAAGCAGCTGGAGGCCCTGCGCCGGGCCGGCCAGGCCCATCCGATCGACGTCGTGCCCACCTTCATGGGCGCCCACGAGGTCCCCGACGAATACCGGGGCCGGAAGGAGGACTACATTGACCTTCTCATTCACACGGTCCTGCCTCAGGTTCGAGAACGCGGCCTGGCCCGTTTCTTCGACGTGTTCTGCGAAGAGGGCGTGTTTTCTGTGGACGAGACAGAAAGGCTGGCTGCGGCGGCCGCAGCGGCCGGACTGGGGATCAAGATCCACGCCGACGAATTCGTCCCCCTCGGCGGCGCGGAGCTGGCCGCGCGCATCGGAGCGGTCTCCGCGGAACACCTCATCGCGGTGACGGAGGCCGGCATCGCCGCCCTGGCTCGAAGCGACACGGCCGCCATTCTCCTGCCGGGCGTTCCCTTCTTCCTCATGCAGGACAAGAAGGCCCCGGCCCGCAGGCTCATCGAGGCGGGCGCGGTCACAGCCCTGGCCTCGGACTTCAACCCGGGCAGCTCGATGACCGAGAACATGCTCTGGATCCTCCAGCTCGGCGTGTTTCTCCTGCGGCTGACCATCGAGGAGGCGATCAACGCCGTCACGGCCAACGCGGCCTACGCCATCCGCGCCCAGGCCGAGGCCGGAAGCCTCGAGCCCGGAAAGAACATGGACGTCGTCCTCTTCGACATCCCGAATTATTATTTCCTAGCCTATCATCCGGGCGTCAACCCGGTCCGCCACGTATTGAAGAAAGGTCGCCTGGCCATCAGGGACGGGCACCCCGTTTATGACGTCGGCGGCCGGATGGTCCATTCCTCATAGCCCCATTTCCTATTCCCCATTTCTTCAAGGCCGCCCCTTTCGGGGGGCGGCCCCTTTTTTTCAGGGTTCGATGAGGTTGAGGCCCGAATCCGGGTCTTTTCGCCGGGGCAGCCCGCCGGCCAGCGGCGTGATGACGATCTCGGCCGTGGCCTTGATCTCGGCCTCGTGGAGATGGCCGGAAAAGGAGCGGCACTCCGCGTCGGCCAGCGTGGCGTGGAGATGGACGTGCGGCCGGCCGTCCTGGACGCTGACGTTGCCGACGAGGGCGGCGATTTCAAAGTGCCCGTCGAACTTCCGCGGGCGATGGGTCTTGGTTTCCCAGTCCAGCGAGCCCAGCTCGGCCTCGACGCACGTTCCGACGCCGGTGATCGAGGCGGCCCCGATTTCCTCACGGAGGCACAGCGCGGTCAGGGTTTCGACGATGCGCTCGCCCAAGTCCAGGCGGACGATATATGCGTCGCCGGCTTTGCGGAATCGCATGGCCGGTCAGGCCGACGGACCGGGCTCCGCACCCGTCCTCTTCCCGCGCACCTTCCAGAACCAGTAGAACGGCAGCCCGGCAAGGATGATGGCCAGGCCGATCATCGAGTTTTTGAACTGGTTGATGAGCGAGTTGACGGTGACGAAGAGGGCCGCGGCGATGAAAATGACCGGGGTGACGGGGTAACCCCAGGTCCTGTACGGCCGGGGCATGTCGGGGCGCTTCTTGCGCAGGATGAAGACGGCCGAGACGGTCAGGCCGAAGAAGATCCACTGGCCGAAGACGACATAGGCCAGAAGCTGTTCGAACGTCCCCGACACGCTGAGCAGGAGCGACCAGACGCCGATGGCGATGATGGCGACGTGGGGCGTCCTGTACTTCGGATGGACGGCGGCCAGCGGCTTGAAGAAGGCCCCGTCTTTGGCCATGGCATAGAACACGCGCGGCGAGCAGAGCACGTTGGAGTTGGCCGCGCCCATGATGGAGAACAGGATGACGAAGGACACGATCGAGGCGGCGATCGGGCCGACGGCCGCGCTCATGGCGTCGGCGGCGATGCGGGTCGATACCGCGATCTGCCCGGCCGGGAGGACGTAGAGATAAGCCAGATTGGCCAGAATGTACAGCAGAATGACGGCGGCCATGCCGATGAAAAGGCCCAGGGGCAGGTTTTTCTGGGGATTCTTCGTCTCGCCCGCGCTGTACGTGGTCGACTCCCAGCCCTTGTAGGCCCAGAAAACGGCCACCAGGGCGATGCCGAAGCTCCCCAAAAGGCCGCTCAGGCCGGCGGGCGACGGCTCGACGAAATGGGCCGGGTTGCCCTTGGCGAAAAGGAAGATCACGGCGCAGATGCCGATGAGGGCGGTGAATTTGATGATCGTCAGGACGTTCTGCAGGTTGGCCCCGGCCCGCGCCCCCAGGTAATTGACGGTCGTCAGGAAAAGGATGAAGAGGACGCAGACGGCCTTCTGGGCCAGGGGTGTCAGGGCCATGAAATGGGTCAGATATTTGGACGTGAAGGCCACGGTCAGCGTGGCGATGGCCCCCGAATCGATGACCAGGAAAAGCGTCCAGCCGAAGAGAAACGAGAGCAGCGGGCCGAAGGCCTCGCGCAAATAGACGTAGGACCCGCCGGCCTCGGGCATGGCCGCCCCCAGCTCGGCGAAGGATACGGCGCCGAAGAAGCTCAGCATCCCGCCGACGACCCAGACGGCCAGGATAAGGAGCGGCGCCTTGACGCCGGCGGCGATGCCGGCGGGGACGAGGAAGATCCCGGACCCGATGACGCCGCCGATGACGATCCCGACGACGTCCCAAAGTCCGAGCACGCGGGCGAGGTTTTGACCCTGTTTCTCCATGCCCGCTAGATTAGCGGAATTCAGCCCTCATTTCCACCAAAAGAAAAATGCCGTCATGACCGCCGGAAGTCTATTTTTTCCTTTATATCAATGCCCTGCGGGACTCACAACTTCAATAAACGCTCCGCATTGCCATGAGCGATTTTTTCAAAGTCCGCAGGACCGACGGGAAGCCTGCCGAGAAATTCACGGCCGCGTGCATTGGACGAATAGGGATAATCCACGGAAAAGAGAATGTGGTCGACGCCGATGACTCCAAGAGCGCAATTGAACGGCTGGATATCGAAGTATCCGCTCGTCGTGATATAAAAATTCTCGCAAAAATATTCCATGAGCCGGCGTTTGAAAGGCCGCGGGCCGCCGTCGCCGGCCATCTCGCCAAAAACCCGGTCGGCTCGGGCCATATTGAACGGCAGGTGGTCTCCCATGTGTCCGACGACGATTTTGAGCTTGGGAAAACGATCGAAGACGCCGGAAAGCATAAGACGGAGACCATGGAGCCCGGTTTCCGCGTGCCATCCCCAGCCGGCCATGGAGAGCGCAAAACCCAGGTTGCCCGGCAAGCCGCTATAATAGGCATCCATCACCGGCCGGGGCGGAAAGCCGGGATGCACGTAGATGGGGACATCCAACGCCTGGGCGGTCTCGAAGATCGGCGTAAAACGCCGGTCGTCAAGAAAAACTCCGTTCATGGAGCCCATCACGATGGCGCCCTTGAATTTGAGCTTTTCGACGCACCGCTCGAATTCCATGGCGGCCTTTTCCGGCTCGTGAAGAGCCAGTGTGGCGAAAGCGGCAAAACGATCCGGATGATCCGAAACGGCGGCGGCCAGTTTTTCATTGGTGTCGTGCGCGAGCGCCCCGGCCGTCAGGGGATCCAGCTTGTCCAGCCCGGCCGCCGAAAGAGACAAGACCTGCACATCAATCTTGTCGGCATCCATGTCGGCGATCCGTCCTTCTCCGATATCCAACAGTTTGCGGGTCACCTCCGACATTCGATTTGGTCTTTTGTCATCGGCCTCATGGGCCTGCCCGGTTGTTTTCAAAAATTCGGGCGTCGTGATGTGTTCTTCCAAAGTGATCGTGCGCATGGGTTTATTATAATATGCGCCCTGGCCTGAACAAAGCGCGGGCGCGTTGTCCACATTGTCGGCTTATCCGGCTTTCTGCCGACGATCCATCGATCGATCTCCGGGAGCGTCCGTGAACCGGCCGCCCGGAGCCCAAAATTCCCAACGTTATCGGGCGAAAACGCTTTTTAAGCCGCAAAGTCCGACCCTGCGGCCGAACAAATCGACCTCAATCCCCTTCAGCCGTCTCTAAGGCTTCTCAATCCAACGATTGATCCGAGGGCTCCCTACCTCCCGACATATTGCGTGTGGACGTAGACTCCGGTATGTACGTTATAGAGCAAATACCAACCGATGTGGTCCAGGTCCTCGTAAATGACGAAGTCATCTCCGCAGTCCCAGCACCAATCTTCGAAGAGGGGCCAATCCCAGGCGGCCAATTCAAAACAGAAGCCGTCCGGAAGCCAGAACCTATGAAGGTTGGCGTCAATCCGGGTGATTTGGTACCGGAACGTCGGCCCGAAATTCGCGAAGCGGCCGTTCGAAAACGGATGATCCAGGTGGAACCGGGCATCATTCGGTTGTTCGTGGCCGAACCACTGGTCGTGGTTGACATGCGGCGTGTCGTTCACATGGCCGGTGCGCAGGTGCTCCACCTGGCGCGGCACGCGAGTATCGGTCCTCGCCGGCGGCGCCGGCGGAATATGTCCCTGGTTCGCGCGCGGTCGATTATGGGACTGTTGCGCTCCCCGCTGCGCCGCGCTGGGCCGGGCCAGCAGCATAGCCAACGCTAGAACAAGGACGGATCCGAACAAGAGAGTCACTCTGTTTTTCATGAATCGCTCCTTTCATGGCGCAAGGCCGAAAGCTTCAGTGATCGTGAGTGTTTAAGGCTGCCATTCGTATGAATTGAATATACAAATACGGGAATAATCTGTCAAGAAAACCGGCCGCAAAACATTCCTTCAGAACCTGGGAATCGACCGCGCAAAGCCGGTCGCGGCCCGATTCCTCCCCTGATTTTCAAGCCGGATGATCTTGGCTTCCTGGACTTCACGAAACCAACGATCTTCAAGGCCGCGGGCGGCTTCTCATAGAAGTCGGCCAGGGGGGCTCAATAATAGCGGTCCATGGCCCGGTACTGGATGGCCTCGCTCAGATGGGCCGGACCAATCCTCTCCTCCCCCGCCAGGTCCGCGATCGTCCGGGCCACCTTCAACGCGCGGTCGTAAGCCCGGGCGCTGAAACCGAGTTTGGTCACCGCCGCCTCCAACAACTTCTCCTCTTCGGCGCCGATGGGGCAGAACTTCTTCACCTCGCCCGGGCCCATCTGGGCGTTGGCGAAGATCCCCCGTCCTTTATAGCGTTCGACCTGGAGGGCCCGGGCCTCGCTCACCCGCTCGCGGACCGCCTCCGAACCCTCTCCCTCCTGCTTGGAGACGATCTCCCGGAATTTGACCGCGGGGACCTCGGCCTGGATGTCGATTCGGTCAAGAAGGGGGCCCGAGATTTTGGAATAATAGCGTCCTCTCTGGTGGTCGGTGCACTCGACGTCCCGTCCGCCCAGGCCTCTCAGGACGTCGGCGCAGGGTTGCGTTGCCGTACTGTCATTTAATCTTGAAGGGAAATAAGCCGGTTCACAGGGAGAAATACCCTGATATTTGCAAAACGTGGGGCGACTGGATTCGAGCTCGGAGAATCGATTTGAAGCTCACAAAAGCCCAACTTTCCCTCAACCTTAATGTTTCGGACATTACGATATATCTTTGGGAACATAATCGAGTCCAGCCGTCTGTAACCCAAATTCCGAAGATTATTGAGTTCTTGGGACGAGATCCCTTCGAAGCAAATTCCGAAAATTTGGGGGACAAACTCAGATCATACCGGCGGCTGAACGGACTTTCTCAAAAGAAATTTGCTAAGCAACTGGGAGTCGATTTTACGACTCTGGCCGGATGGGAGAGAGGGGAACACTGGCCGTCGAAAAAGATGCTTGATAAAATCAAATCGGTCTTTTTATCCTCCATGCCGAGCTGACCTGACCCCCTTCCCCAAATGCCCCTCTCGTCTTTTCCCCGAGTGTCTTGAAATAAAATCGATAAGCCGCCGCCGCCGCTCTTCCTCTCTACGGCTTGCCCGGGAGTTGATTGTCGTCTGAAGCGCGAGAGGATGGCTTTTGCTAAAGGTAATAGCATGGACTAGTTCGAGATCGTCGTTCTTGAAGCATTTGGAGAAGGCGTTTTTCTGCGTTCATTGCAAAAATGGCTTTAGGGCTCACAATGGAATAAAATATTAAAGACAAGCAGGTCTTCAGTATACCTTCCAAAGGTTTCTCGACTGTCCAAACAATGGGCGCGGCTTCATTTCCTTAAAAGCATGACTTAAGACGATGAAAATACTCTTGATTTATCCAAAGTATCCAGACACATTCTGGAGTTTTAAGCATGCTTTGAAATTCATCTCAAAAAAAGCATCTTTCCCCCCTTTGGGCTTATTAACCGTTGCTTCCATGCTCCCCAAAGAATGGGAGAGAAAGCTTATTGACATGAACGTCTCGGTTTTAACCGAGGAAGATCTCGAATGGGCGGACTATGTCTTTATCAGCGCTATGGTCATTCAGAAAACCTCAGCCAGGGAAGTGATTAG
Source organism: Candidatus Aminicenantota bacterium (assembly GCA_963729855.1). GTDB lineage: Bacteria > Acidobacteriota > Aminicenantia > Aminicenantales > UBA4085 > UBA4085. The sequence continues at coordinate 59,939 of CAVSPT010000002.1, forward strand.
AAGATGCAAGAAATTGGGAATCAAAATTGTTGCCGGCGGCCCTCTTTTTACCACCGGATATGAAGAATTTGAGGGCATCGATCATCTTGTTCTTAATGAAGCTGAGAATACGCTTCCGTCTTTTCTGGATGATTTAAAGAATGGATGCGCCCAATATATGTATACCTCTAAAGAGTGGCCAGATTTAGAAGGGACTCCCTGTCCACAATGGGACCTCATCAACATGAAAAAATACGCTTCCATGTGCATCCAATATTCCAGAGGCTGTCCCTTTAATTGTGAATTTTGTGACATTATTGTTCTCAATGGTCATAAACCACGGACAAAGAGTAAAGACCAGATTTTGGGAGAACTGGAAGTTTTATACGAACAAGGCTGGAGAGGCGGGGTGTTCTTTGTCGATGACAATTTTATAGGTAATACGAAAAGACTGAAAACGGAAATTCTTCCCGCTCTCATCGATTGGATGAAAGAGAAAAAATATCCTTTTTATTTTTTCACAGAAGCATCTATCAATCTATCTGATGATAAGAAGCTAATGCAATTAATGGTCAAGGCCGGATTTGAAAGGGTTTTTATCGGAATTGAAACGCCGAATGAAGATAGCCTCACAGAATGCAATAAATACCTGAATAAGAATCGTAACCTGATAGCTTGCGTAAAAAATATTCAAAACACCGGCCTAGAAGTTCAGGGGGGATTCATCGTAGGTTTTGATAATGATCCTCTTTCTATCTTTGAAAGACAGATAAGTTTTATTCAAAAGAGCGGAATAGTCACGGCTATGGTTGGGTTGTTGAATGCACCGCCGGGGACAAAGCTTTTTCAGCGTCTAAAAAAAGAAGAAAGATTATTGGATGATCCCTCTGGTGATAACACCGACTTTTCACTCAACTTCATCCCCAAAATGAATGCTGACGCACTCATGACTGGGTATAAGAAAATCCTCAATACGATTTATTCCCCTAGAGACTATTATAAACGCGTGATAACATTTTTTAAGGAATATAAACCAATACGGATAAGAAAAAAGATCCATTTTAAATTTTGTTATATCAACGCATTCTTCAAATCTATCTGGTTTTTGGGGATAAAAGGAAAAGAAAGATTGTACTATTGGAAACTTTTTTCCTGGACATTAGTAAGGCATCCCCGCTTTTTTCACTTAGCAATCACACTCGCAATTTATGGTTTTCATTTTCAAAAAACTATGGCAGCTTAATTATTTTTGAATGAGTCGCTAATTCGCTCCGCTGTCTTTTCTTATTGCTGGGAAGCAGGAGTCCAAGAGCTTTGGGTTCTGTTCGCCTCATACTCATTTAAATTTCCTTTTTCCTTCAATGCCAAACGTTAATAAACCAGCTGAAGGGGCTTTCTCAAAAGAAATTCGCTGAGCAACTGGGAGTCGATTTTACGACTCTGGCCGGATGGGAGAGAGGGGAATACTGGCCGACGAAAAAGATGCTTGATAAAATCAAATCGGTCTTTTTATCCTCCATGCCGAACTGACCTGCCCCCCTTCCCCAAATATCCTTCTCGTCTTTTCCCCGAGTGTCTTGAAATAAAATCGATAAGCCGCCGGCGCCGCTCTTCCTCTCTACGACTTGCCCGGGATGGTGATCGTCTCTAAAACAAGAAAATGGCTGTGGCGATGACCGGATAGCCGAAGATCTCGTTCCACTGCGAAAAGCTACGGTTGGAAGTCAGGATCAAGGGCGCTCTAGATCAGCTATATTTTACGATGGATGTATTTTGTGTAATCCTTGATGACTGGGTGATATTCTTTCTTCATAAGAGGCGAAGAAATCATGAAATCCGCGGTCGAGCGATTGCAGGCGATGGGAATATTATAGACCACCGCGATTCGAAGGAGCGCTTTAACATCTACATCATGAGGCTGCGGTTCCATGGGGTCCCAAAAGAAAATGACGAAATCGATTCGACCCTCGGCGATCATTCCCCCGAGCTGCTGATCCCCTCCGAGCGGACCCGACTTCAATTTGTTGATTTCAAAAGGCTCTTTTTTAATATGATCGCGCTCGAATTTTTTACTGATAATTTCCTCTACCAAGCGGCCCGTGGTCCCCGTGCAGACCAATTTATGTCGAACCAAGGTTCGATAGTTGAACTCGACCCATTCTCCGAGATCGGGTTTTCGATTATCGTGCGCCACAAGAGCGATCGTCTTTATCCTTTCCATAGAAAAAGCCTCCAGGTGGACTCAAAAATCTATTGCCGCCGATCTAGTAAGCAGAATTATATCGGGAAAAGGCATGATCCCCAAATTCAATTGAAGAAAAATCCTAATCTATCAATGAGGCGCCACCCCCGCTACCCAGCGTCGCTATCCGGGCCCGGCCCCTCGGGCCCCGCCTCTTCCAAATCGACTTTAATCGATTTACAGAAACTCTTGAAATCCGCAAAGACGTTCTTTTGAATTGCGCCTTGGTTAACGGTTGTTTTTCCTAACTGATCGAGATGATCTTCAACCCTCAATGGGTGGTTTGAATAAAAAATCACGAAGGCCGATGAAGGAATATTTTGTTTTGTTCGTTTTTATATTCTCGATGATAATTTGGAGTAGTTCTTTTGATGAAGTCCCATATTCAGTTTCCGCATTCCTCCAAATCGTAAAGACAAGCGGCCCTCTGCTTGGAGTCTCATTATTCGTTACCATCTTCCCCTTCCTTAAAAATCACTATCTCAACCCGGTCGCACTCCGGGCGGAATTCTCTAGGTCGACGAGATCAGCGTTTCTAACGTTTTGATATGGTTCTGGTCGCCGTTGGCGAGGGCCTGGAAAAGCCGCTGGAGATGAGCGTCTGAGACGACGAGGGAGGCTCCGATGTGGATTCTTTCGAACCTTTTCTCCAGACTGAGGAGCCATTTCAGGCCGGGGAGAAGGCCAAAATTTTTTTGGAGCCGATCGTGTAATTCCCGGCATTCTTGGAGGCCGAGATTCAATTCTTCTTCGTCGAAGTTCACGCCTAGGAATATACACGGGGCCTCTTTCAAAAAATTCTTGCCCATCTTGAGGGTTGAGGCGTGGTTGAGTTCTTCGTGGGAGATTTTGATAAGCTTCTTTGAAATTGCGTCGTCATGCGTGAGCGTAGCGATCTTCCGGTAGAGCTCGGAGATTTGAGTCTCGATCTCGGTGCCGAGGGTTAGAAACTTTTCGAATTCCACGCGGCCCCCTTTCTCAGGAAGTTGCTTCTGCTTCTTCCTCGATCGTGATGTTAATGATCATACAGTACTCCGGGCGTTCGTCGTGGTCAATCATGGTGCCCATCTTGTAGTACCGGCAGTAGACCATCCCCCCTCCGGATCTTTCCCGGCGGGCAGCTCGGGCAGGACGTCGGACGGAAGGCTGTTATTAGCATAATCTCAAATAATTCTAATCTTGCAATACCATCCAAATAGCGCTTCCTTAATATTGATCGAACCTCGATTCTGGTCTTCCTCCATTATTTTTGCATTCGGGGCATCGGAAAAGGCTTCTTGATGAAGTTTCATGGAGGCAATAAAGCTGCGGATTGCTATTGCCTCTTCCCTTTCCCGCCTCTCCAACTTGCACTTGCTTTTTGTTGCTAAAACGGATGCCCTAACGATTGCTGGCTATATGAAGGCCTTGCTCGTCCTTAAAGAGATGCAGAAATCAGGGGAGATTGAAATTGTGGCGTTCCAAGGATTGAAGTCATGGATTCGTTCTTTGTGATAAAATATTTCTAGCTCTCGTTAGTCAGCTGGGGAGAGTCCTCCCATCAATCCCCCTTTTTGCCAACAGCCGGCAATATGTGTGCTCATAATTTGTTCGATTTCCCGAAAATTCACACAGGAACCTTATGATCGGAGCCCGTGGAACTTTGCCCTTCGAGTTTATTAGATCCTGAACGGAAAGATTAAAGGCAAACTGATAGCAGAAGAACTTATTTTTTATAAAACCGATCAATAATGTAATATGCGACTTTTTCCTTGTCAGGATGCGGGGCTTTCAAATCTTCCATCAATTTCGAGATTGACTTGATGCAGAATCTCCTTTTATAATGGAATCAACTTGAGGGAAAAATATTTCGCTTTAATTTTTCTGGTTCTTTTCCCTGTTTTTTCTCCCGCCGCCATCCTGAAAATCACCGTTGACGCGGCCATCCATCCGGTGACATCCGAGTATATCCGCGATTCGATCGACCGCGCCGATAAAGAGAACGCCGGCCTTCTTATCATGACGCTCAACACGCCCGGCGGCCTGGATTCGTCGATGCGGGAGATCATCGAGAAGATTCTTTCGGCCAAAACGCCCATCGCCGCTTTCGTCAGCCCGAGCGGAGGCCGCTCCGCATCCGCCGGATTTTTCATCGGCATCGCCTGCGACCTTTTCATTATGGCGCCCGGAACCAACACCGGAGCCGCGCATCCCGTCGGCGTTTCGATTACGGGACAGTCCATGGACAAAACCATGGAGGATAAAGTCACGCACGACGCGGCATCTTACATCAAGACGTTGGCTGAAAAACGCGGCCGCAACGTCCAGATGGCCGAGGACGCCGTCAGAAAAAGCCTGTCCTATACGGAAAAGGAGGCGCTCCAGGGAGGTCTCATCGATTTCATCGCGAAGAATGAGCAGGAAATCATCGACGCCTTCGATCAAAAGACCATCGGACGTTTCCATGGCGACACCGTCGTCCTCCGTCTCAAACAAGAGCCGGTGATCAGCGTGGACATGTCCGCCCGGCAGAAATTTCTTCTGACGATTTCCAACCCCAACCTTGCCTACATCCTGCTCATGATCGGCCTGCTCGGGTTGTATTTTGAATTCGCCAATCCCGGCGCCGTTCTCCCCGGGATCCTGGGCGGCATCTCGCTTCTCCTGGCCATTTTTTCGTTCCAAATCCTGCCTATCAATTACGTCGGCCTGATTCTCATTCTTTTGGCTATGGCCCTGTTTATTCTGGAGGTCAAGGTGCACAGCTTCGGCGCCTTTTCAATCGGTGGCATCATCGCCCTGGTCATCGGCTCGATGATGCTCATCAAGGCCCCGATTCCCGAGCTCCGGCCGAGCCTCCGGATCATCATCCCCGTAGCGCTTGGCATCTCCCTGATCCTTATCTTCCTCGTCTATCTCGTCATCCGGGCCCAGGCCCGCCGGTCGCTCACCGGAAAGGAAGGAATGGTCGGGGAAATCGGGACCGCCCGGACCGACCTCACCTCCGAGGGGAAGGTTTTCGTCCACGGCGAACTCTGGGAGGCGGAGGCGGTCGAGCCCATTAGTGCGGGCGAAAAGGTGCGGATCGTCGAGGTCCTTAAGACCCTAAAAATCAAGGTTAAAAAAGCTTGACCTATACGATAATGGGAGGCCTTACGGTCTCGGCAAGGAGAAAAAAATGGAAAGTTACCCGGTCATCGTCGTCGCCCTCATCGTCCTTTATATCCTGGGTTCGATCAAGATCCTGAGAGAATACGAGCGCGGAGTCATTTTTCGGCTCGGCCGCGTCCTGCCTAAGCCCAAAGGGCCCGGCATCATCTTGGTCTTCTTCCCGATCGACCGCATGGTGAGAATCAGCCTGCGACTCATCACGATGGCCATCCCCCCCCAGGATGTCATCACAAAGGACAATGTCACGGTGAAGGTCAACGCCGTTCTCTACTTCAGGGTCATCGACCCGCTCAAATCCGTGATTGACGTGCAGGATTATCTCAACGCCACCTCCCAGTTGGCACAGACGACCCTGCGCAGCGTCCTCGGCCAGGTTCCGCTCGACGACCTCCTCTCGGAGCGGGATAAATTGAACACCCGCATCCAGGCCATCATCGAGCAGCACACCGACCCCTGGGGCATCAAAGTCCAGCTCGTGGAGATGAAACAGGTGGACCTTCCGGAGAACATGGTCCGGGCCATCGCCAAACAAGCCGAGGCTGAACGGGAACGCCGGGCCAAGGTCATTCACGCCGAAGGCGAATTCCAGGCCGCCGATAAACTCCTCCAGGCCGCCAACATCATTTCTACAAATCCGCAGGCTCTCCAGCTCCGATTCCTAGGCACCTTGACGGAGATTGCCGCGGAAAAAAATTCGACGATCATCTTTCCTCTCCCCATGGAGCTCTTGAAAGCCTTCACCTATGAAAAAAAGCAGGAGGACAAATAGGGCCCAGGACAAAAGAGATGCCAGATCGCGAATTTAAATTCTCGAGCACCTAGTTCGTCGTCGTCTTCATTGTCATCCTGGTCCAGAGTGTTTTCATCTTCTTGATCGAATTTTTGGTCGTCAAAAAAACAGGTTGATCTTTCGGCAGGTGTTTGTCGTCAGGCGGTTTCGGACTCGCGAGCTGACTTCTTAAGCTACAGGTTCCTGGTCTCATAATATTTTAACTGACGCCGTTTGGCAAGGCTTCAAGAATCGCCATCCGGTTCAACTCCCTCCTCATCTTCATGGTCTCCTGGCGGACATTTTCCCACTTTTTCAAGATCACGCGGTCCCGTCCGTAATACTTGTCTGGACGATAAATTAAGCTGCCGCTTTTGCGCGAGCCCAGAGGTACGGCTATGGGAAGCCGTCCTAACGATCCGCTTTGTAAAGCGGTCTGTAGGCGGCCCAGCTAGAGAAATGAAATGCCAAGTCTATCGCTGCTAGGATTGCGGCAGGAATTTCGATGAGGTTGAAGCCGAAGGAAAAAAATAATCCTAAAGTCGGGCCCACGTTCTCCTAATCGTTTTTTCTTCCCTTAGCCAAGAAAAAAGCCGACGTTACGCATATGATTATCCCCAAATATATCTGAGCAAAAAGATATTTAGCTCCTAGAATTGCCCCTAAGATTAGGGCAAGTCCTAGGAGCCTGTCGGAAAACCCCCTATTTCCGGGGTTTTCCCTTAAATGGCATGAAGAAAATAAACGATTTACGCAACGAATAACCCGAAATTATGAGGTAATCCGACAGGCTCCTAGAAAGCAGAAAAAAACGATTACATATCTTTGCGCGTTTTTCATTATTCCCCCCTCTTTAGAATTTCCCGGTTTAGCTTTAGGTAATCTTCGGCCCCGTGGCTATTCGGCGCATAGACGAAAATATCTTGTCCGTAGCTCGGGGCTTCCGCTAATGCGGCCAGCGTGACCTTGCGTATGCATTCCCAAATCATTGTTGGAGCACCCCGAGGCCGAGCGACCATAGCAGTATAACAATAATCGATTGGAACACAAGAATTTAAGGCCTTTGAAGACCCTTGCCGTCACCGGCCGGGCCCGCTATACACCTTCAACCCGCCCAAACTGTCTAACCGTTAGGGGACACCTCACAATCCGTTGGTGAAGCTTCTGAGCGTCTTCGACCGGCTTGGATGCTTAAGCTGGCGCAGAGCCTTGGCCTCGATCTGACGAATGCGCTCTCGGGTGAGCTTGAACTGCTGGCCAACTTCCTCCAGGGTATGATCGTTCCCGCCGCCCAGGCCGAAGCGCATCTTGAGGATCTTCGCCTCGCGCTCGGTCAAGCTTCTTAGAGCCTCCTCGATTTTTTCGCGCAGATTGATATGGATAACGGTGTCAGGAGGCGAGAGCATGACCTTGTCTTCGATGAAGTCGCCGAGGTGGCTGTCCCCCTCCTCGCCGATGGGCGTTTCGATGGAGAGAGGCTGCTTAACGGTCTTGATGATTTTGCGAACCTTGCTCGCCGGCAGGTCCATTTTCTTGGCAATTTCCTCGCTGGTCGGCTCGCGGCCGATCTCCTGAACGAGCTGGCGGCTGACCCGGTTGAGCTTGTTAATGATATCGATCATATGGACCGGGATGCGGATCGTGCGGGCCTGATCGGCGATGGCCCGGGTGATGGCCTGGCGGATCCACCATGTGGCGTAAGTCCCGAACTTAAATCCACGGCGGTATTCGAACTTGTCGACAGCCTTCATGAGGCCCATGTTGCCCTCCTGGATGAGGTCCAGGAACTGCAAGCCGCGGCTGGAATATTTCTTGGCGATGGAGACAACCAGCCGGAGGTTGGCGGCGACGAGTTCTTTTTTGCCCTGGTCGCTGATCTTCTTCCCGGTAGTGATGGAGCGGATGATCTTTCGTAGATTGGGCAAATCAAGCCCGATGTCCGTTTGTATGGTCCGGATTTGCTTCTGCAGTTCCTGGAGCTTTTCGGACAGGTCTTCACCGTCCTTCTTTTTCCGGGTCTTGGCCAGGAGCAGCTCGATTTCCTCTTTTTTCTCGTCCAGTTGGTTGACGACGTGGAGCCAGCGGCGGAGGGTTTCAATGATCCTTTCCGTCTGGATTGTTCGAAATTTGAGATGCCGAATGGATCTCGATATCTCGACGATGACGCGGCTTCGGGCGAGAGCCTTCTTCCGGTTTTTAGGGATCTTGTCCAACTTCCGGCTCAGGTTGTGGATCTTTCGGACCTTGGCCAGGATTTGGTTTTTCTTTTCCTCGAGTTTGCCCTCGGCGATGGCGTCTTCGGAAATGTCAAACATCTCCTGGATGATCATCGGATTGGCTTCAATTCGTTCTTCAAGGGACAGGACTTCGTTGAGGACCAGACGGGTCTTGCTGAGGGCCTTGATGATGGTTTTTTCGCCACGCTCGATTTCGCGGGCGATGGAGATCTCGCCTTCCCGGGTCAGCAGGCTGATATTGCCCATCTCCTGGAAGTAGAGCTTGACCGGGTCGGTCGTCCGCTCCAGCTCCTGAGTTGTCAGCAGCTCGTTCTTACGCTGGCGGGGTGCAACTTTGCGCTGTTTCTGGTCGAGGATTTTGATCCCGTAGCCATCGATCGAAGAGAGGAAATCGTCGAAATTCCCCTCCGTTTCGCGCGCGTCCTGGAAGGCCTTGTCGATATCATCAAAAAGAAGATAGCCCTGCTTGCGGCCCTTGGAGATGAGCTCCGATATCCCGTTTTTGGGAAGTTTAGTGTCGGCCGGCACATGGCACTCCTCACCGCTACGTTTCGCCCTTCAAAGAAAATACACCTTGACCCGAATTTGTTTAGTATACCACCGGAGAAGTGAAAGTTATAGGCTCCAATACCTCTAGAGCTGGAGTCCATCGCCTATTGGCTTGGGCGATGGGGACCTCTCCGCTACAGAGGTCAGCCTCGGATGATCGATGATCCGATCCACGATGGCATACCCCGTGATGAAAGCGACGACCTTCCTCCTCCTCCTGCACTGGGGGCATCCCATCGGGATGATCCAGTAACGGTCGCGATCGCTGGGGGCGTTTCCTGACCTGGAATGACCGGTATCTGAAACCAAAATCCTGGGGAGACGCGCGGCCGCTTCAGACTGATCCGAGTCGGACATGAGTTCCGCGATAAGCTCCTTGACCGTCACGATCTTATTGATCCGGTAGGCGTTATGGCCGCAGAAGATCAGACCGTTATCGACATCCCCCATAAAGGAATTGACGAGGGCCAGGGCGATGCAATATCTGGCCTCGGCGACCTTACAGGCAGTCAGACAGCGGTAATCACACTTGATCTGGAGCTTGTCCACGACCTCGAGCTTTTTCAGGAACTTGTCCCGGATAGCCCGCCCGGGCATTCCGACGGGACTCTTGATAATGCTGTTCCAGGGAGAATCCCAAGTGTCCCCCCGCCAAAGGACCTTCCAAAATCAGGGCGTCGGCCGTCCGGGCGAAGCGTTTTTCCCACGATCTCAGGATCAATTCGGCGACCCGTCCAGAGCTAACAATGGGAACGAGGTTGACCGATGGGTCCTCGACAAGGCCGGGCAGTTTGGCTGGCAGACCGGCCCCATACACGATCATTTTGATGCCTTCCCGAACCGCGGTCAGGATCAGGTCGTCCACGTTGCTGAGCACGCCCATAAAATTGACGGCCAGGTTGCCATCCGTCGAGCTTTTGGCTTTGCGGATCTCCGATTCCAGGGCTTCCCGGGATGCTTTTTCGTATTCGTTCTTGGAGGCTTCGGGGTCGCCCAGGCCGATGCTGGATATGGTGCCAACGGCCCCTTCCCGGGCGACGGCCGCGGCCAGGGAAGAGAGCGAGACCCGCACGCCCATCCCGCCCTGGACGATGGGGATGTCGGCGGTGATGCTGCCGATTTTAAGCTTGGAGATTTTCATCTCCGCCTCCAGGAGTTTCTCCCCATCCGGACCGATGGGGCAGAACGCCTTCACTTCGCACGGCCCCATCTGGGCATTGGCGTAGATCCCGCGGCCTTGGAACCGCTCAATCTGTCGCCGCCGGGCCGCCTCGACTCTCGACCGGATCGAGGCCGAGCCCTCCCCTTCCTGTTTAGAGACGATCTCCCGGAACGGCACGCTGGGGACTTGCCTGGATATCGATGCGGTCGAGCAAAGGGCCCGAGATTTTCGAGTAATAGCGGGCTCTCTGATGATCCGTGCACTCGTCATCGCGTCCGCCCGCCCCCGCCCGCATCACGTTGGCGCAGGGTTGCGTTGCCCTTTTGCCATTTAACCTTAAAGGGAAAAAGACCGGTCCACAGAGAGAAATACCCTGATATTTGTCGGACGTGGGGCGACTGGATTCGGGCTCGCAGGATCGATTTGAAGCTCACCAAAGCCCAACTTTCCCTCAAGCTTAATGTTTCGGACATTACGATATATCTCTGGGAGAAGAATAAAGTCCAGCCGTCCTTGGCCCAGATTCCAAAGATTATCGAATTCCTGGGCCGCGATCCGTTTGAAGCTGAAGCCGGAAGCCTGGCTGAAAAACTCAAAAACTATCGCCGGGTGCAGGGGCTTTCTCAAAAGAAATTCGCTGAGCAACTGAAGGTCGATTTTACAACCTTGGCCGGGTGGGAGAGAGGGATACATGAACCGTCAAAAAGACTTCTAAACAAGCTAATCGCCGCAATAAGCTTTTCTAAACGTAAGGAAGCTATTTGAACCCATATTTCCCAAATAGAAATCAAAACTTGTTATAATATTAGCTGAAAAGGCTGATGAATAAAGGCTGATGGCGATATTAAAGCAGAAAAACGGAGAGACCTGATGGGTGAGAGCAAAAAAGAGGTCTTGCGGGTCCAGTTTGACCCCAGTGTGAAGCTGGAATTCCAGGGCGCAAAAATAACCAGTGATGGCGGTCTGCTGCTTTTCAGAGAGATGGATGAAGTGATGGGATTGACGGTTTTGGCCGAGAAAATTCTTCAGGATCCGCGCACGGGCCAGAATACCTAGCACACGATGACGGCATTGCTTCGCCAAGCGGTATATGGACGGTTGGCCGGATACGAGGATACCAATGACGCCGAGCGGCTGCGAGTCGACCCGGCCCTGCAATGGGAGAATTCAATCTGTGATGGAGGAATCAGGTGGCTTTGATCGGTCATATGGGAAATCCCGGTTAAAATATGGAGGATTAAACAATGGCAGTTGAACCAGCATCAAGCATGAGCACGCCAGATTTCGGCGCCCTCGTCGCCCGTCACCGCAACTACTTCTTGTCGGGCGCGACCCGCTCTGCGGAATGGCGAAAAACCCAGTTGATCGCATTGCGGTCGATGATGAAGGACCACGCCGAGGAGTTCTACGCCGCGTTGTGGACGGACCTCCGCCGCAACCGGACCGACGCGGATTGGACTGATGTGAAGTACATGACCAGCGAGATCGACCACGTGCTTGCTCACCTTCGGCGATGGATGAAGCCGCTAGCGGTGAGCACGCCTCTTGTTCTGACACCATCCCACGCGCAGGTGCAGTTCGATCCTCTCGGGGTCGGGCTGATTATCGGCACGTGGAACTATCCAGTGATGATGGTACTGTCACCGTTAGTCTCGGCGATTTCCGCGGGGAACGCAGCTGTTATCAAGCCATCGGAAGTATCTCTAGCCACCGCCGAAGTGATCGCACGGCTCGTCCCCGAGTATCTGGACCGCAACGCGTTTTCAGTAGTCCTCGGCGCGATACCCGAGACTACGGCACTACTGGAGCAGCAATGGGACCACATCTTTTTTACAGGTGGCTCGACCGTCGCCAAGGTGGTCATGACCGCGGCAGCGAAACATTTGACCCCAGTCGTGCTCGAACTGGGCGGGAAGAATCCCACCATCGTGCACTCCTCAGCCAACCTGCGCGTCGCGGCGCACCGCATCGCTTACGGGCGCTGGTTTAATTCCGGCCAGACGTGCACGGCGCCGGACTATGTCCTCGTGTTCAAGGACGTTGCCAAGGCATTTCTAGGACACCTGAAAGAAACGTTGCTTCAGTTCTACGGAGAGGATCCGCAGAAAAGCCCGGATTATGGCCGGATCGCCAGTTCCCATCACTTTGACCGTCTGACGAAGCTGCTCAGCAGCGGGACGATCTTTCATGGTGGGCAGCACGACGGGACGGACCGTTTTATCGCGCCAACGGTGCTGGTCAACGTGTCGCCGGACTCGCCCGCAATGCAGGAAGAGATTTTCGGCCCCATCCTACCGGTACTGGAGGTCGCCGACGTTCGGGAAGTGATCGACTTCGTCAACGCGCGGCCGAGCCCTCTCGGTCTGTACTTGTTCTCTGACGATCGGTCCGTAACCGAGCAGATCCTGAACTCAACGACATCGGGGGATGCCTGCGTCAACGACTGCACCCTTCAGCCGATCCTCCATGATTTGCCATTCGGCGGCGTCGGCAACTCCGGAATGGGCAAATATCACGGCGAGTGGGGATTCCGTACGTACACAAACGCGCGCGGTGTTCTGTACCACAGCACGCGACTCGACTCAGCCGTCCGTTATCCTCCTTACGACCGTAACCAGAGGCTGCGGGAATTTGTGTTAAAGAGTGCTTCGATGGCTCCAAAATTACGAGCTTCTCTTGGCTCGTACCGGATTCCACTCGATTCGGAGATCATCGAAGGCTTAATCGAAGACAACCGACTTCACCAATGACGTCATGGACAAAGCGGACTGAATGGAGATCGAAAGGATATGCTTATTTCCGGCTTTACTTCTATACGCAGCAAGATGAGATATATGATTTAATAGGTCAATTGCTTTTTCGAAGTGATCCGTCGATGACGAGGATGAATTCACATGAACTCGATAAAACTTCTCCTGGTTTCTGTCTTCGGGCCCTTCGGGGTGAGGGACGATTACGCTGAGGGAAATGGAATGCAGATGGAACTCTTCAACAACCAGATCACGAGGCAGCAGGGAGTCCACTCGCCCCGGCAGTCCTACTGGAGTTTCCCGCTGTACCTGCTCGCGGAGAATGTCTCGGTGCCTGCAACTGTTCTCGATTTTCCCGCCTGGGAAGAATTCACGAGGGAACTGGAAAAGGGTTACACTCACGTGGGCATCACTTTCATCGTCCCCAACGTCCTGAAGGCTCGAAGGATGGCCGAGCACATTAGATCGAAGCACCCTGAGATGAAGATAATACTGGGCGGCTTCGGCACCATGGTCCCTGCCCTGGAGACCATCGTTCCCCACGACGGTGTATGCGACGGCGAGGGTGTGGAGTGGCTGAGGCGGTACTTCGGGGAAGACCCATCGGCACCCATCGTGCATCCTGCCATTTTCGGCCCAGCCTACGAGTACATCTATGGGGCAAGGATTCCCACGAAGGGGTCGATCCTGCTCACCGGGGTGGGATGCAACAATGCCTGCGAGTTTTGCGCCACCTCCTTCAAGTTCGGCAAGAAGTATGTGCCCTTCATGTCGACCGGGGCCCAGGTGTTCGATGCCTGTCTGAAGTCCGAAAAGGAACTGGGTTCAAGGGGATTTGCCATTATCGATGAGAATTTCCTCAAGAAGCCCCAACGGGCCAGGGAACTTCTTGCCCAGTTGGAGGCGCAGGAGAAGGCCTACGTCTTCGACATATTCTCCTCTGCCGAGGTGATCACCGATGTAGGCATCGATTTCCTCGTGCGACTCGGCATACACGTGATCTGGATCGGTGTCGAGTCGAGGGCGAACACCCATGCGAAGCTTAAGGACATAGACATCGGCAACCTGATAGCTCAGCTCCAGGAAAATGGCATCTCGGTGATAACATCCGGCATCCTTTTCCTTGACCACCACGACCAAGAGACCATCAGGGAAGATATCGAGTGGATCATTGGTCTCGGTTCCGACATGACCCAGTTCATGAACTACACACCCTACCCATGCACCGGCTTGTATGCAAGGCTCGCCGGGGAGGGAAGGCTCAAGGACATCCACTTTCGCTTCCACCATGGCGCGGGAGAACTAAACTGGAATCACCCGTACATCGTTGATCCAAAGGAACAGGCTAACCTGCTGAAAGAAGCATTCAGGAGGAAGTACGAGGGCAGCGGCCCCGGCATCCTCAATATGGCCATCACCGCCATCCGGGGCTATGCGAAGGCCGAGGCCAATAGAACACGGAGGGAGGCGGAATCGCTTGTCTGGAACCCCGAGAGTCTGCAATACGAGAAGAGTGACCATCCTGCTGACGACGTGTTCATGCGCCAGAGGATCAGACGTCTCCAGAGGATCGCCTTGAACTTGCGCCCCGTCCTGCTTCCTGCCCTCTTGTTCGCACCCAACAGGGCTTCCAGGATGAAGGCCTGGAATGCGATGAGACTGTATAAGAAAGTCCTTGGCAGATCCGGCCCGAGGGTGATCATAAAGGGGATCTTCCTGGTATTCACGGGTTTCATGGAACAAATCAAGCTGTGGTTCAGGAGAGCAAGCAGGTATGAGGATATCGTCTTTCAGCCTCCCAGTCGCAGGGTGGAGTACAGGATTCCTCGGTCGGAAATGGTAAACTGAATTGTTAGGGCAATGGTAAGCAGAATTCCCATTGTCTGATCCTCTCGATCGTTTCCCAACTTATTGCCCTGTCAAGTTTTTGGGGTCCACCTCACAATCCGTGGGCGAAACTTTTGAGCTTCTTCGACCGGCTGGGGTTCTTGAGTTTGCGCAGAGCCTTTAAGTTCTTTTCGGAGACAGATGAAGGATACGTCTTAATATATTGTTGATTGAGGTTCATTCACTATTTTGGCTTCACTGAATTCAATAATACCTATCCATCGCCCGGTACTGGATCGCCTCGCTTAAATGCGCAGGGCCGATGTCTTCCGCCCCCGCTAAGTCCGCGATCGTCCGGGCCACCTTGAGCGACCGGTCGTAGGCCCGGGCGCTGAAGCCTAGCTTCGTAACCGCCGCCTCGAGGAGCCTCTCCCCTTCCGACCCGATGCGACAGAACGCTTTTACCTCCCTCGGCCCCATCTGGGCGTTGGCGAAGATCTTCCGCGCCTCGAAACGGGCCAACTGGATCTTTCTCGCGCGCACCACTCGCTCCCGGATGGACATCGAACTCTCGCCTTCGGACCGGCCGACGATGTCGTGGAACTTGACGCCGGGGACCTCGACCTGGATGTCGATCCGGTCGAGCAGCGGTCCGGAGATCTTAGCGTAGTATTTGCCGCGCTCGGCTTCGGTGCAGTCGTCGTCCCGGCGGGCTAGGCCTTTGAGGACGTCCTCGCAGGGTTGCGTTGCCCTTTTGCCATTTAACCTTAAAGGGAAGAAAGCCGGTTCACAGGGAGAAATACCCTGATATTTGCAAAACGTGGGGAGACTGGATTAAGGCTCGAAGGATCGATTTGAAGCTGACCAAAGCCCAACTTTCACTCAACCTTAATGTTTCAGACATCACGATATATCTCTGGGAGAAGAACAAAGTCCGGCCTTCTGTGGCCCAGATCCCAAAGATTATTGAGTTCTTGGGGCAAGATCCATTCGAGGCAAAGTCCGAAAATCTGGGCGACAAGCTCAGATCATACCGGAGGCTGAACGGCCTCTCTCAGAAGAAATTCGCTGAGCAGCTGGGAGTGGATTTTACGACCCTGGCCGGGTGGGAAAGAGGAAAACATAAGCCAAATAAATCCATGAAGCAGAAATTAGATTTTCTGAAAATCCAATAAATGATAACTCCTGCTCACGAAATATCCTTTAGCCTATCTGGTATCTCCATTAATGGCATTTGTATTGAGACTCTATTATCGATCTTTTCTTTATTCGTTTCTTCAATATGAACAAATTTCAATAAGTATATGACAGCGTTCCTAACGATCTTTGATAATGAAAGAGTATCTTCATACAGACTCCTTTCTGTCATTTTTTTATCTTCCGTTCCGGCCATCCAATATATTCTCAAAAAACCATGAGTAAGCCTATGTCGAATCCCTTTCAGCTTCTTAGTAGGTCCTTTTTCAATGTCTCCATGGATATTGTAAAGTGCGTTTAGAAAATAGTTTTTTGTATTCAATATTTTTTCATGGACGCCGTTTTCACTTCTTAATTCTTTGTACCATACATCGCTGAAATATACGTTTTTATTTGAGCCATTATCTAATTCTAAATAGTCATTTATAAAGCATGCTATTTTATCGAGAATATTATAAAAGCTGACGAATGAATTCCTTAGTAATTCCACTCGAATATTGTGCTCTTGATAATCCAGCGTATCAATTAGCTTAACCTTCGCATCTACAAAATTAATATTAATGCCTCTATATTGAGACAAAACAAAAAGAAATCTCGCTGTAATGAAGTCTTGCTTAATTTGATTAATATAAGAAAATAAATAAGACATTCGGCTGTCAGAAATCTTATCGAGTTCCTTGACTGGTTCAATCATTTTCTCGATTGTTTCCGGGTCTCCAATAGCTTGATCGCACCTTTGGCAAAATGAGCATATATTTAAATAGAGCCTATTCTTCAGACAAAATTCAATTAGGAAGCGTTCAAACTTGTTCTTTGCTTTTATTTCAATCTGACTGCTGGTCTTTTCTTTATTCAACCACTCTTTATTTTTAAAATGATTTTCAATGATAGTCAATAATTTATTGAAATACGAAATAGCTTCTTTATTTATTCCAAACTCCAATCCCTTCTTGATTAATCGATAAGCTTCTCTGGCAAACGGCGCTCGCTGTTTTCCCGAGTATTTCGCAAAATAATATATAGCTTTCCCCTTGTTGACATGTGCCATACCATGATCGGGCTTGCATAGTATTGCCGTATCATAACAATCCAAGGCATCGACAACCCTTCCTATATCGAAATATAGATTGCCGAGATTCACCCATATCTGCGAAGCCAGAAGCGATTTAGAATGAGGAAGCGATTGAAGCGCTTTCAAATAATTAGGTTTCGCTTGTTCTAACTCGGTCTTGTCGAAGAGGGCGTAATATTTATCTTTTCCCAATTTAAAATCAAACAACGCATTATAGCCATTTGCGAGATTATAATAGGCTCCAGGCGCTAAAGTTTTTTGCTTGGATAAAACCTTTAAGTTCTTAAATAAATAATTCGTACCCTCATTAACTAATGGTTGGTCCTTTTCTAGAACACCAACATTTATTAGTAATCCACTAAATGAATATATGAGAAGTGGATTTGACCCAATAGATTTTATTTTATCTATATAAACTCGATCCCTAGATTTGATATGTTCCTCGGCTTCTTTGAGAAACTCTTTGATATCTTTGCCAAATACTTTTTGTTCTTCATGAGAATTATTATCGTGCATTTCTGGTTCTTCTCTTCCATCCTCTTCATTGCCTGAAGAATCGCCTGGGCCACCGCCTCTCTCTTGGCCTTTTTCTCTTCTTCACTTGCCGCCTGATACTGGACTTTACTTAATCTTATACGCCTTAATCTGATATCTTCGATATTTTTATATTATCTATGTTTCGATCCAGGCGAAATTCATATTTCGCCTTAACCGGAGAAAAATTAATAGAAAAAATCACATAAGATATTTCATAGATCCCAGGAATCAACAATTTCATCTTCTCGCTATACCCCGTAAAATCGACAATGTTAGAATTATAGCCAATTCGCGCTATCCCAGGCTCTGATCTATTCCGAATGAATAGTGTATCAAATGACCTGAACTTTTGCGGGCTAATCTGAACATCGGTATTCCTTGTACCCTTCCATTTGTTCTCTATTGTTTCAAACGTTATATTCCTATCGTCATTACAATCGCGTATATTTTCGATATAAGATAAACATTGCCTTGCGTCTTTCAAGCGATGTCTATTGATTACTCTAATATGAAAAAACCTAGCGGGATCGCCAGGATTATCGTTATAATTAACGTCTTCAAAATCGCTCTCTTCTCGGTCAATATACAATTCATTTCTCCATTTAGGACTCCACTCTCCCTTTGATGTTTTATCTTCCACAAGGGATACAACCTTCTGCACTAATCCGGCTCGCGACGCAAAACTTTCAGGATTCACTTGTATTACGTCTAATATTCCATCTCTTTTTTTAATGCCCTGTTCTTGAAAAGCTACAATCGGCAAATCAATATAGGACGCAATTGCTAATTCTTGGTTTGCGATGGGAACCCGACAGTACTGTTTTTTCCGCAAAATTACGTCAACTATTTTTTCCCCAATAATTTCCCTTTTAAAGTCGATAAAGATAATGTATTCTGATTTTTCTAATCTCTCAAATATATTCTCTTTTAGCCCCTTCGTTATTTGTTCCTTAATTGCGATATAAGGGCTCATATCCGATTCTTATAAGGGCGCTTTTTATTTCATTTGCTATATCCTCTTCTTCAGAAGCTTTTTGTTTACTGCAGTTATAAATACCCTTGCTTTTACCTCTTCTATCATTTCCTT
>CAVSPT010000003.1:0-120717 GCA_963729855.1 Candidatus Aminicenantota bacterium
GTCTCGCCGGCCGTCCGCGTCTATGCGCCGGCCGGCCCGGAACTGAACGATCATCTCGCCCGCATCGGGGGGTACAACGCCCGCCCCGATGATCCCACGGCCTGGGACGAAGCGGTTTACACGGGCGCCGACTTCTTCGAGAAGATGATCCGCGAGGAAAAGCCCGGCGCGGTCGTGGTCCTGGCCGGGAACAACCGCAGAAAAACCCAATCGATCGCCAGGGCGTTGGAAGCGGGATTCAACGTCCTGGCCGACAAGCCCATGGCCATCGATGCCGAAGGCTACGCGCTTTTGAAGAAAGCCTTCGCCGCCGCCGAGACGAAGAAAACGCTTCTCTACGATATCATGACCGAGCGCAGCGAGGTCACCAACGCCCTGCAGAAGGAGTTGATGGCCAGGGGCGGCCTTTTCGGCGAGCTTGCGCCCGGGACGCCTTCCGATCCGGCCATCATCATGGCCAGCCGGCATTATTTTTTCAAGACGGTCTCCGGCCAGCCGCTTGTCCGCCCGGCCTGGTTCTTCGATCCGGACCAGCAGGGCCAAGGGTTGACCGACGTCAGCACCCACCTCGTCGACCTGGTCCAGTGGATCTGTTTCCCGGGCCGCATCATCCGGCCCGAAACCGACCTCCGCATCCTGCGCGCGGAGAAGCGGCCAGCGATCCTCACCCGGGAGCAGTTCCGCAGGGTCACCGGTTTCGACGATTTCCCTGCCTATCTGAAAAAGCACGTCCGCTCCGGCCGCCTGGCGGTCCCCTTCAATGGAACGATCCTTTACACCATCAAGGGCATCCACGCCCGGATCGGCGTCGAATGGGGATTCGAGCCGCCTCCCGGCGGGGAGGACACCCATTTCTCGGTCATCCGCGGAACCAAGGCCCGCTTGATCATCCGCCAGGAAAAAGAGCAGAACTATAAGCCCGAGC
Source organism: Candidatus Aminicenantota bacterium (assembly GCA_963729855.1). Lineage (GTDB taxonomy): Bacteria > Acidobacteriota > Aminicenantia > Aminicenantales > UBA4085 > UBA4085. The sequence continues at coordinate 926 of CAVSPT010000003.1, forward strand.
TGTACGTCGAAGCGGCCCCGAGCCTTCCGGCGGAGGCTGTCCGCCCGGCTCTCGTACGAGCGGTTGCCGATCTGCAGCCGCAGTTTCCCGGGATCGGGCTCAGGGAGGAAAAAACCGGCTGGCGGATCGAGATTCCCGATCGCCTGCGGCTTGGGCACGAGGCCCATTTCGGCGAAGTTTTAGGGCGGTTCCTGCGCTATCTGCGCGCCGGACGGCTCCCGGATTGGGAAGGGCCGAACATGCTGGCCAAGTACTGGCTGACGACAACAGCCTTATCCCTGGCCCGATGAAACCGGCCGCGGCCGCTTCTTCTTGACACGTTTCCCCCGCTTCCGTTACGCTCTCCTGGACGGCAGCGAAATCAAAACCCGAACGAAGAGATCGGCCTGCTCGGAAAGGATGGTCCTCCATGAAACAAAAATTGTACCCCTTTCTTTTAGCGGGAGTCTTGGGGTTCGCTTTTCTCAACGGGCCGCTTGCCGGCCAGGAGAAAAAGCCGCTGTCCCTGAAAGCAGTCGAAATCCGCGAATATAAAGGGGAAAAACTGGATTCCATTTCCCAATTCGAAGAAAATTCGATCAAAGGGCCCCAGCGGGTCGATATCGCCGCTTACCGGCTGAAGGTGACCGGGGCGGTCGCCAAAACCGCCTCTTATCGCTATCAGGACATCCTGGCCCGCCCGTCCTTCGCCAAGGTCACGACGATCCATTGCGTCGAGGGCTGGGACGTCAAGGTCCTCTGGGAGGGCCCTCTTCTCAAGGATCTGATCGCGGAATCGTCGCCCCGTTCCGACGCCGTCACCGTCATTTTCAAGTCCGCCGACGGCTATTCGAGCTCCCTGCCTTGGTCCTACGTCCGGGGAAAAAATATCCTGCTCGCCTATAGGATGAACGCCGTCCCCCTGCCCGAAGAGCGCGGTTTTCCCTTCCTCGTCGTCGCCGAAGACAAGTGGGGCTATAAATGGGCCAAGTGGGTGACGGAGATCGAGCTGTCCACGGATCCGAACTACCGGGGATATTGGGAGAGCCGCGGCTACAGCCAAAACGGGGACCAGAAAGGGCCGATCTTCGAACCGAAGAAAAAATAGCCCGCCCCCGCCCGCTTTGACGAGGCCTTCCGACGCCGGGCACCCCGGTTCTTCCCGACTCAATTCAGCTTGAACCTGACGGTCAACGTGAAAAGCACGCCCCTCGGGCGGCCGCTGATCACCATGGGCTCATAGACCCACTGCCGGACGGCGTCCAGGGCGGCCTGGTCGAGCAGGGGGATCGAGCCAAGGATGCGGGCGTTCCGCACCCGGCCGTAGATATCGGTCTCGGCCTCGATGACGACCAGGCCCTCGATGCGCGCCTGGCGGGCGATCTCGGGATAGAGCGGATCGACGCGCCGGATGAGCTTGGGCGCCCGTACGTCGCCCGCGGCCCGAACCGGCGCCTCAACGTCCCCGATCAGAACGTTCAGGATGGGACCGACGACACCGGTCCACACGCCGCCCGGAATGCCCCCTTCGATCCCGCCGTCGATGCCGTCCCGTCCGTCACCCTCCGCCGGCTCCTCGGTGATGGTCTCGGGGATGGCCACGGGCGCGACGAAGCGGCCGGCGTCGAATGCCGCGGCCTGGACCGGCCTGATCCGTCCGGGATGGCCGGCTGCGCGCCGGGCCGCCGGAGGGGGGGGCGGAGTGGGCGGAGCGGGCGCCGTCAGGAAAGCGTCGGCGATCCTGTCCAGGCGGGGAGAGGTGCCCGCATGGCTGAGCGGAAGCACGACCAAGAGGAAGGCGATCCCCACGTGGAGAAACAGGGACGCGGGAAACGCCCAAGTCCCGGTTCCAAAGAAGCGGTCACGAGGGAAGAAGCTGTCGTGGAACATCTCGGCCTCCTTACTCCTCACGAGGGCGGGCGGCCCTCATGAGGATCGTTCCGTCCTTCCACTCATAATACAAACGGCAGGTGAAGATATTCCCGGGGAAAGCCCGGCGGAAGGAGCGCCAACTCCAACAGGCTCAGGCATTTCGAATGTTCGATCTTGCGGTCCGGCGGCTTTTACGGCATTATATCCGTCGAAATCCAGGGAGGCTGGACAACGTGAACGACAACCTTCACTCGGTCATCGTCGGGACGGGCAGCTATATTCCGGAGAGACGCGCGCCCAACTCGTCCTTTCTAAACAACGTCTTCTATGATGCCGCCGGGGCGCGGCTGGCCAAATCCAACGAAGAGACGATCCGCAAGCTGGAAGAGATCACGGGGATCGCGGAGCGGCGATACGTGACCGACGACCTGATGGCCTCCGATATCGCCTCTTTCGCCGCGCGCGAAGCCCTTTCAACCTCCGGCGTCGACCCCGAAAGCCTCGATTATCTCATCGTCGCCCACGATTTCGGCGATGTCCGGGCGGACAACCGGCGCTCCGATTTCGTACCCACCCTGGCCGCCCGCGTCAAACACCGGCTGGGCATCGTCAACCCCGGCACGGTCGCCTACGATCTGCCGTTCGGATGCCCGGGCTGGCTCCAGGGCGTCATTCAAGCCGACTATTTTCTCCGGTCGGGGGATTGCCGGCGGGCCCTGGTGATCGGGACGGAAACGCTGTCCCGCGTCTCCGACCCGCACGACCGGGACTCCATGATCTACGCCGACGGGGCCGGCGCGGCCATTCTGGAGGCCGTCAAAAGCCCCGATCCCATCGGAATCCTGGCCCATTCGGTCCGGTCCGATACGATCGACCACGCCTATCTGCTGTCGATGGGGTGTTCGTATCACCCTGATCCCGGAGACGAAGCACTGTACCTCAAGATGGACGGCCACAAGCTTTATGAATATGCCCTCAAGTACGTCCCTCCGGTCATCCGGGAATGCCTGGACAAAGCCGGCCTCTCGATCCGCGACATCCGCAAAGTCCTGATCCATCAGGCCAATGAGAAGATGGACGAGGCGATCCTGAAGCGGACGTTCAAGCTGTGCGGCGTCGCCGAGGCGCCCGCCGACGTCATGCCCATGACCATCTCCTGGCTGGGGAACAGCTCCGTGGCGACCCTGCCCACGCTGTTCGATTTGATGATCAAGGGCCGCCTCGAAGGCCAGGCCTTGACCCGCGGTTCGGCCATCCTTTTCGCCTCCGTCGGCGCGGGCATGAACATCAACGCCGTGGCCTACCGCCTCCCCTGATTCCCGGAAATCGGGCGGACGGGAGAATCTCTATTTCTTCAGCCGGGGGAACTCCGTGATGCGGATGTTGGTGCAGCTGTAGGGGATGAGCGTCAGGTCCTCGAGCGGCTCGTCGGATTCGGCCGGCCCGGGAGCGATTTCGGCGGCCCAACCGTGGGCCATCTTCCAGGCCTTGACCTTGCGGCCCTTGACCGCGGCCGCCATCCCCGCGCCCTCCGGCGAGAACGGCTTGTCGCCCACCGGCCGCTCCTCGAACCGGACGCCGGCCTCGACGTTCTTTTCGTCGAGGAGCAGGCCGTAATTCCAAGGGGTCGCCGGGCGGACCTCGAAATCGCCGTGGGGAAGCTCGCGCTGGGGCTTATCGGCGTTGACCCGGCTCCAATTCTCGCCGATCTTGAGCGCGTAGACCAGGGGGCCGCGCTCGATGGACACCGCTTCGTTATAGCGGATGTCCGCTTTGGGACGCATCGGGAAGCGCACGGCGACCTCGACCGCGCCGTTCCATTCGCGCTCGATGCGGTGGAAGGTCCCGGGTTTCAGGGCCTCTTCCCGGCCGCCGCCGACGCGGACGGCCGCGCCCTCGGCCCAGGCCGGAACACGCAGGACGAGCGGGAAGCGGGCCGGCTTGTCCGTCTTGACGGTGATCTTCAGGGCCTCCCGGAACGGGTAATCGGTCTCCAGCGCCGCCGTGACCGGGACGCCGTGCGCCGTCAAACGGGCCTCGCTCGGCGCGTAGGCGACCGCGGCCAGGCCCTCGTCCGGCGTCTTCATCCACAGATGGGCGGCGAACTTCGGCCAGCCCTGGTGCATGTTGGCCGTGCAGCAGCCGAAATTCGGTTCGAGCCCGTAAAGATTGGATTCCGGGCCGTTGGTCGTCCACATGTGGTCGGGGTTGATCGTGCACTGGGCCTGGTTGACCTGCTGGTCGTATTGGTGGGCCCACATCTCCGGAGTGAGCGCCGCCGGCAGGGCGTTGAAGGCGACCCGTTCGAGGCGGTCGCCGAAAGCCGGATCGCCGAAGACGGACAAGAGGACTTCCAGCGAATACATGAACTCGACGACCGCGCACAGCTCCGTCCCCTGGACGGGGTTTCTTCCGGCCAGGCACTCGTCGCCCGTGAACATCCCCGTGACCTGGCCATGATGGCGGTCGAGGATCTCGATCATGCGGGCGGGAAACGACGGATCGGCCTCGCGGACGCCGAGGCGCCAGGCCAGGGCCGAGCCCTTGGGGGCCATGCCGGTGTTGACCACGTGCTTGGCCCATTTCCATAGCCCCCGCCGAGGCGTGGGGACGGTGATGTCCTCGCCCCTGTAGAATGAATCGTAGTCGAAGCGTTGGGCATGGATCTTGCGGCCGAGATCGAGGAGTCACGGTTCGCCGGTCCGTTCGTACACATGGAAAATGGAAATCAATCCCTCGAACCAGCGGTACCGGCCCCAATCGTAGAGCGGCGTGCGGTCCAGCCCTTCGAGCATGGCCCGCAGGCTTTTCCCGACCGCCTTCAGGACGCGCTCGTCGCCAGTCGCCTCGTGGTACTGGACGAGCATTTTATTCGCCAGGAGAATGGCCCACAGATCGTAGCGCTTGGTGACGGCGTCCGCCGGATAGGGGCCGTACCAGCCGTCCGGCCGCTGGCGGGTGACGATGGCATCGACGTAGCGGGCGATCCGGGCTTTGAGAGGGGCGTCGTCGAGGACCCAGGCCAGGGGGATGACTCCATCGAGCCAGTAGGGGGCGCGCTCCCAGCCCTCGGCCTGACCGCCGAACCATTGGCTCTGTCCGACGTCGGGCCAGAATTCGTCGAGGTGTCCGCTCAGGCCGTCGGCCTGGATGCGGAGCTGGCGGCCGAGCCAGCCCTGCGGCCGGATGGCGCCGAGCGGCAGAGGGCGGAACTTCGGCTCGGCCAGTCCGGACGCCGGAGACGCGCCGACGGCCGGACCGGAGGAGGCGGCGCGCGTTTTAGCGGGCAGCGCGGCGATCGTGGCGCCGGCGGCCATGGTGTTCAGGAATTCGCGGCGGTTGAGGCGGGGCATCGGACACCTCCTGAGAGATGCCGGAAAAATTATCATAGGAGGAAGGCCCGGTCAATCCGGGCTCCTTCCGTCGCCATGCGTGGGCATTGATTTTCGGCCGCTCTTGCGATAAAACGGGCCCATTATCTGTCGGAGCATGAATCCGGGAGGCCCATCATGAATCGATCCGAAGCGGCGCGCCGGCCGCTCAATCGCCGGTTCTTCCTCGCCCTGTTCGCCGCCGCGGCGGCCGTCCTTGCCGGGTCCGCTTGCGGAATCAGGACGGAACAGGCCGCGGACCTCGTCTTGACGAACGCCTTCGTCTACACGGCGGACGCCCAAGGGACGCGGGCCGAAGCGGTGGCCGTGCGCGGGGGGACGATCGTCTACGTCGGCGGCGCGGCCGGAGCCGCTCTCCGGACCGGACCGACGACACGCGTCCTGGACCTGGGCGGACGCATGGTTCTGCCCGGATTCATCGACAGCCACGCCCATCCCGTCCAGACCGCCCAGGCCCTGTTCGGCGTCACCCTTCAAGGCCTGCCCTCGATCCAAGCCTATCAGAAGGCCGTCGGCGCCTTCGCCCATTCCCACCCCGGCGCCGCCGCGATCCGCGGCGGCGGATGGAGCAATACCCTTTTCTCCAAAATCGGCCCGGACCGGGCGCTCCTGGACGCCGTGGCCGGGGATGTTCCGGTTGTCCTGTCCTCGGAAGACGGGCATTCCGAGTGGGTCAATTCCAAGGCCCTGGAGATGGCCGGGATCACGGCGAAAACGCCCAATCCGCCGGGCGGCGTCATCGAGCGGGACCCGGCGAGCGGACGGCCCTCGGGAACGCTGCGCGAAAACGCGGCCTCGCTGGTGAGGGGCCTGCTTTCGGGTTTCACCCAAAAGGAGCTCGAGCAGGGCTTGGAAGCCTATCAGACCATGGCCCTGGCCCTGGGCATCACCACCGTCCACGACGCGTCCATCGACGCCGGAGGCAACGAACCGGCCGCCTACCGGGCCTTGATCCAATCCGGCCGCCTGAAAATGAGGGTCCGCGCTTCGCTCTATGTCAATCCGGCCCATGGGACCGAACAGGTCCGCGCTCTTGTCGCCGAGCGGGCCAGGAACAAAGGCCCGCTGTTTCAAACCCATACCGCCAAAATTTTCATCGACGGCGTCATCGAAGGCGTGACCGCCTATCTCAACGAGCCGTACGCCCATCGACCGGATTTCCGGGGTGAACCGCTGTGGAAGCCCGCGGCCCTGAAAACGATGTGCGCCGCGCTGGCCGGCCAAGGATTCCAGCTGCATTTCCACGCCATCGGCGACGCGGCGACGGCCGAAGCGCTCGACGCCGTCGAATTTGCCGAGGACTCCTCGGGCCGCCGGGACCAGCGGCCCCTCTTGACGCACCTTCAACTGGTCGCCCCAGCCGACATTCTGCGCTTCAAGAACCTGGGCGCGGTCGCGGTCCCCCAGCCTTACTGGTTCATCAAGGACGATTATTATTACAATCTGCAGGTCCCCTATCTCGGAAAAGAGAGGGCCGACCGCGAGTACCCGATGGAGAGTTTTTTCGCGGCCGGCGTCCCGGCCGCGTCCTCCAGCGACTATCCGGTCACCGTCCCGCCGAATCCGCTGGAGGGCATCCGCGCCGGCGTGACCCATCTCAAGCCGGGTGAGGCCGATCCCCGCGAGATCCTGTGGCCCGAGGAGAGGGCCACGCTCGATCAGATGATCGCCAGCTTCACCCGCCTGGGAGCCTACGCCAATTTCCTGGAGGACGTCACCGGATCGATCGAGACCGGAAAATCGGCCGATCTGATCGTCCTCGACCGGAACCTCTTCGAGATCCGGCCGGAGGACATCGCCGGGACGCGCGTCCTTCTTACGCTCTTTCAGGGACGGCCCGTCTACCGCGATTCCTCGTTCCGCCGGCTTTGACGTCCGTCCCTCAGAAGATTCGGCCGGACTGGCCTTCGCGGCGCAGCCGGTCCCGTATTTCAAGCAGGGCGGTCGGAGGGGCCGGCGCGATTTCGGGGCTGGGGACGGGCCGGGCCAGCGTATAGATCTGGACATCGAGGGGGCGGATTTCCCTGATCCGCTCGATCCAATCGTCAACATGGGCGGCCTGGAGATTGCCTTTCGGCCCGGCGGTGAAAAGCGTCTGGATCATGATCCCGGGCGTTTCCCGGAGGCCGCGGACGACCGCATCATAGGCGATTCCCGGAACGGGGCGGTTGTAGGAGCGGAAGATCGGCTCGTTCCCCGCGTCGAGCTTCAGGATGGGGTGTTCGATCCGGCCGAGGGCCTCGCGAATCGAAGGCCGGCCGATCCCGGCGGCGTTCGAAAGGAGGGCGACCTTGGCTTGCGGGGCCATTCGGTCGCGCAGAAATCGGACGATCTCCACGATTTCAGGAAACCGAGGGTGGAGCGTCGGTTCACCGTTTCCCGAGAAGGTCAGATAGGCCGGCGCCGGATCGAGAGCGGAGAGCGCCGCGGCGACCGCCCGTTCGACGTCTTCGGGCGCGGGGACCCCGGCGGAGGAGTCGCATTCTACCGGCAGGGGAGTCCAGCCATATTGGCAATAAAGGCAGTCGAAGGTGCACCACTTTCGCCCCGGCGGCAGAAGGTTGATGCCCAGGGACCGGCCCAACCGCCGCGAGTTCACGGGGCCGTAAATGATCGTGTCTTTCAAGGGCAGGGTGTCGCTCATGGATTCCTCCGCGCATAGATCTTCCGGAAGGCCCGGGCCAGCCGCTCGACGCCCGCCTCGATCTCGTCCTCGTCGAGGGTGGAGATGGACAGGCGCAGGTGGGACGCCGGCGAAGTCGAGGGAAAGAACAGGCATCCCGGCGAGGCCAGGACGCCGTGAGACGCCAGGCCGGCCTGCCAATCCAGGCCCGGCGGCGGCCCGGGCTTCATGGCCAGCCAGATGAGATAGCCGCCGGCCGGCTCGTTCCAATCCGCCCACTCCGGCTTGATATGGCGGCGCAGGGCCCGCAGGGCCGCGGTCATGCGCTTGCGGAAGACGCGGTGCATCCGGGCGATGTGGCGCTCGTAGGCGCCGTTCTCACAGAATTCCTGGACGGCCGCCTGCAGGATCGGGCTGGACGAATGCTCGCTGAACGTTCGCAGGGCGGTCAGCCGCTCGATGCACCCGGCGTCGGCGGCGGTCCAGCCGATGCGCAGGCCGGGGAAGAGGATCTTGGAGAAGGTCCCGCAATAGATGACCAGCCCGCGGCGATCCATGGATTTGATCGGCAGGACGACCCGGCCGAAATACTTCATCTCCTCGTCGTAGCCGTCTTCGAGAAGCGGAACACCCGCTCGCTCGCAGAGCGACAGCAGCCGCTCGCGGTGGGCCTGGCTCGTGGTGACGCCGCTCGGGTTCTGGAACGCGGGCATGGTGTAAACGAAGGCCGGACGCTTGTCCTTGAGAACCCTGCCCAAGCGGGCCAGGTCCAGGCCGTCCGGCCGGACGGGGACCTCGACCGGCTGCAAGCCGTGACAGCGCAGGAGCGGCAGGATATGCCCGTAGGTCGGGGATTCGACGGCGACCCGCTTTCCCGGAGCCGCGAACAGCCGGCAGACGAGATCGAGCCCCTGTTGGGAGCCGTTGGTGACGAGGATCTCCTCGGGCCGGACGGCGATGCCGTGGCTTTGCATGCGCCGGGCCAGGGTCTCCCGAAGGGGACCGAATCCGGCCCTCTCGCCGTACCGGAACAGCGCGGCACCGTGCTTTTTCAGGGCCCGGTTGAGGCTGCCCCGGAAGCTTTCCAGGGGAAAGAGCCGATGGTCCATTTCCAGGCTGCTGAAATCGATCGCCCGCGGGTCCCTGGCCGGCCGGGCTGCGTTATAGCGGAAATGATCCCGGAGGGCTGCATTGCCGGTCTTCGACGCCAGGGCCGCCCAATCCACCCGCGGGGACTCCGAATGCTCGGCCGGTCCGGCCAGGACCGCCCGCTCTCGGACGCGCGGGCAGGCCCCTGGCCGCAGGTCAAGGAATCCCAGGGCCCATAATTCCTGATAGGCCAGACTCGCGGTCGAGCGGTGGATGCCCAGCTGGGCGGCCAGCCGGCGGGTCGAGGGGAGCTTGTCCGCGGGGCGCAGGACGCGCGTTTCGATTTTCCCCCGGATTTGATCGATGATCTGCCGGAACAACGGCCGGCGGCTCCGTTCGTCGAGCTTCAGCAGCAGCATGTTCGTCTCTCCATGGCCGCGTTCCGGGCTCATGGTACTCCCGATCTGGCCTGTATGCAACAGCCAGAATTATCGATATTACAACAGACCAGTTTATGGCGTCCGGCCTCTTGGGCGCCCGGCGCTTCCTTGACACCGCGAGGGAGCGGGCGCTATAGTCCGGTCGGTTTCCGGCCCGAGCGCGCAGCCATCGGAGAGCCGGCCGCGGCGCGCTTCACGGCGGGGGAGCCGGCATGACAGACCCATTCATGGACGAGAATTTCCTGTTGGGAAACCGCTTCGCCGAGGAGCTTTACCATCGCTTCTCGGAAACCCTGCCGATCATCGACTATCACGGGCATCTCTTGCCCCGCGACATCGCCGAGGACCGCCGATTCGAAAATCTGACCCAAATCTGGCTGGCCGGCGATCATTACAAATGGCGGGCCATGCGGGCCGCCGGCGTGGACGAGCGGTTCATCACGGGGAACGCCCCGGACCGCGACAAGTTTTTCAAATGGGCGGAAGTCGTTCCGCTCATCCTGAGGAATCCGCTTTTTCATTGGACCCGCCTGGAATTAGGGATTTTCGGCATCTCCGGCCGGCTCCTCGATCCGTCCACGGCGCCGGCGATCTGGGAGGAATGCAGCGCCCGCTTGGCCGAGCCGGGGTTCAGCGCGCGCGGCCTTCTGCGGCGGATGAATGTCGAAGTCCTCTGCACCACGGACGACCCCGTGGAGCCGCTCGAATATCACGCGGCGATGGGGGCCGACCAGGGCCTCGGGGCCAAAGTCCTGCCCGCGTTCCGTCCCGACCGGGCCCTGGACGTCGAAGACCCGGCCGCTTTCGCCGCCTACGCGAGGCGCCTGGGTCAGGCGGCGAACATCGAGATCGGCGGCTGGCCCGCCTTTCTCGATGCACTGCGGAGCCGGCACGATCATTTCCACAGGCACGGATGCCGTCTTTCCGATCATGGCCTGGAGACCTTGTTCGCCGATGATTACACCGAGGCGGACGTCCTGCGCTCGTTCGCCGCGCTCTTGGCCGGGAAGCCGATCGCCCCGGCCCTCGCGGTGGAGTTCAAATCCGCCCTCCTTCACGAATTCGCGATCATGGACTGGGAGAGCGGCTGGGTCCAGCAATTCCATCTGGGGGCCTTGCGCAACGTCAATTCCCGGTTGGGCCGGGCCTTGGGTCCTGACACCGGATTCGACGCCATCGGCGATTTCGAGCAGGTCCGTCCGCTGGCCCGCTTTCTGGACCGGCTCGACGCGGACAACAAGCTGGCCAAGACGATCGTCTACAATCTCAACCCGCGGGACAACGAGGCCGTCGCCGCCCTGTTGGGTGCCTTCCAGGACGGGACGGTCCCGGGCAGGATGCAATGGGGCGCGGCCTGGTGGTTTCAGGACCATAAAGACGGCCTGACCCGCCATATCGAGACCTTGTCCAGCCTGGGATTGCTGGGCGGCTTTGTCGGCATGCCCACCGATTCCCGAAGCTTCCTGTCCTTCCGGCGGCACGAATATTTCCGCCGGATCCTTTGCGGCATCCTGGGGGACGATATGGAGAAGGGCTTCATTCCGCGGGACATGGAGCTGATCGGGGGGTTGGTCCGCGATATCGGCTGTTTCAATGCTCAACGGTATTTTGGTTTCTGACGGTCCCGACCAAGGAGATGGCCATGGCCAAGCGTACGATCATCGTCGTGGGCAGCGCCAATACGGACATGATCCTTAAGATGGAGCGCCTGCCCAAACCGGGCGAGACCGTCCTTGGAGGCGCCTTCGCCATGGCCGCGGGCGGGAAAGGCGCCAACCAGGCCGTGGGCGCGGCGCGCGCCGGCGGACGGGTCGTGTTTGTCGCCCGCGTCGGAGACGATGTTTTCGGCGCGCGGGCGGTCGCGGGTTTTATCCGGGAAGGCATCGCCGTCGATTACGTGTTCCGGGACAAGGTCCAGCCGACCGGAGCGGCCCTCATCTTCGTCGCCCGCAACGGGGAGAACAGCATCGCCGTCGCCTCCGGGGCCAACGCCGCGCTCTCGCCGGCCGACGTGCGGAAGGCGGCTCCGGCTTTCGAAGGGACGGGCTTTCTGCTGACTCAGCTGGAAACGCCGCTGGAGACCGTGCGGGCGGCCGCCGAGCGGGCCGCGCGGAAGGGAATCCAGGTCATTCTGAACCCAGCCCCCGCCCGGCCGCTGCCGGACGCGCTCCTTGAGAACGTCGACATCCTCACTCCCAACGAAACGGAGGCCGAGATCCTGACGGGGATCCGAGTCGCCGGCGAGCGGGGCGCCCGGGCCGCCGCCGAGGCCCTTAAAAAGAGGGGGGTCGAGACGGTCATTATCACGCTCGGCCCGCGCGGTGCGTTCGTTTCCGGGCGGGACGCCGAAAAGATCGTGCCCGGCTTCAAGGTCTGCGCCGTCGACACGACCGCGGCCGGGGACGTCTTCAACGGCGCCCTGGCCGTAGCGCTTTCCGAAGGCCGGGCCTTGGTGGACGCCGTCCGATTCGCCAACGCGGCCGCGGCCCTCTCGGTCACCCGGCTGGGCGCCCAGCCGTCGGCCCCGAAGCGGAAAGAGATTCTCGGGCTTTTTGCCGCTCAGACAAGGACGGCCTGGATGGGGCCGCAAAAAGAAATAGAAAAATTGCTCCGACTATTATAAAAAGGACTCCGGGATGATCGAATTTGGAGGCTCATAATCCATGATCGCCAACCCTTTCCGCGGCGTCGTCTTCCACTGGCTGGGCGGACTGGCTTCGGGCAGCTTCTATGTTCCCTACCGGGGCGTCAAAAAATGGGCCTGGGAAGTGTACTGGCTTGTCGGCGGCTTTTTCAGCTGGATCATCGCTCCCTGGATCCTGGCCTCGATCCAGACCCGCGACCTGCTGGGCGTCCTGCGGGCCGCGCCCTCGCCGGCGCTCCTGAAAGCCTATATTTTCGGGGCCCTGTGGGGCGTGGGCGGCCTGACGTTCGGCTTGACCATGCGCTACCTGGGCATGTCCCTGGGCATGGGCGTGGCCCTGGGATATTGCGCCGTCATCGGTACGATCGTGCCGCCGATCATCCACGGCGAGTTCGTCTCCAAGGTTCTGGGAACGCCTTCCGGCCTGGTCATTCTCATCGGCATCCTGGTCTGCGTCCTGGGCATCGTCATCGCCGGCATGGCCGGCATGTCCAAGGAGCGGGAAATGACCGCGGAGCAGAAGAAGGCCACGATCAAGGAATTCAATTTCGCCAAAGGCCTCTTGGTGGCCACGTTTTCGGGCGTATTCAGCGCCTGCTTCGCCTTCGGCCTGGACGCGGCCGAGCCGCTGGCCAGACTTTCCGCGGAGCACGGGACGTCGTCCCTGTGGGTCGGCCTGCCCAAGCTCTGCGTCGTTTTATTGGGGGGCTTCACGACCAATATCATCTGGTGCGTCATTCTCAACCGCCGGAATAAAACGGGGTACCAATATTTTCACGGCCGCCTCCGCCAGGCCTTTCCTTCCCGGAGCGGGGAGACGATCATCGAAACCGCCGTCGACGCGCCCGGCGAAGAGGCCGCGGAGCGCCCGACCAAGCCGAAGATGGTCGCGGGCGAACGCGTGCCGATGCTGTCGAATTACCTCTTCAGCGCCCTGGCCGGAACGGTCTGGTACATGCAGTTCTTCTTCTACACCATGGGCGAGACCCAGATGGGCCAGTACAAGTTCTCCAGCTGGACGATCCACATGGCCAGCATCATCCTCTTCAGCTCGCTGTGGGGCATCGCCCTCAAGGAATGGAAGGGAAGCAGCGGATTCACCAAGACGCTCCTGGCCGTCGGGCTGGGGGTCCTGATCTATTCCACGATCATCGTCGGTTACGGGAACTATTTAGCGACCCTGCCGGCCGGGCGATAAGCGGGTCGGCAAAAGGAAGAATCGCGATGCGCAGCCAAAAGCGGATCTTCGCATGGTTCCTGGCCGGGCTGGCTCTCACCGCCGCCTTGACGGCGGTCCCGGCCGCGGGCCAGGCGCCGGCCGCGGCCCAAAACTACCGGAAGTGGCTGGATGAAGAGGTCGTCTACATCATCACGCCGCTCGAGCGCGAGGTCTTCAACAAGCTGCGGACCGATCGGGAGCGGGACCTCTTCATCGAGGCCTTCTGGAAGCACCGGGAGGCCGCCGGCGCCGGCAAGGGAAACAGCTTCCGGGCCGAGCATTACCGGCGGATCGCCTACGCCAACCGCTATTACGGACGGACGTCTCCGCTGCCCGGCTGGCGCACGGACCGCGGCCGCATCTATATCATCCTGGGCGAACCGACCAGCGTGACCAAATACGACACCCAGGCCGAAGTCTATCCCACCGAAGTCTGGTTCTACCAAAACAAGGAAAAGCTGGGATTGCCGGCGGGTTTTTCCATCGTCTTTTTCCAGGAACAGGGATCCGGGGATTATAAGCTCTACAGCCCGGCCAAAGACGGGCCGCAAGCCCTGATGACCAATTATTTCGGCGATTCGGTCGATTATGGACAGGCCTACCAGGCGCTCCAGCAGATATCCCCTGATTTGGCCTCGGTTTCGATGTCCCTGATTCCCGGCGAGACGGCCACGATCACGGGACGGTCGTCTCTTTCGTCCGATATTTTCCTGCAAAAAGTTGAGGAATCGCCCCGGCGCCTCGTCGAGGAAACGTATGCCCAGAAATTCCTGGAGTTCAAGGATATCGTCGATGTGGAGTACTCGGCGAACTATCTCGACAGCGACGCCCTGTTCAAAGTCCTCAAGGAACCCGGCGGGCTCGCTTTCGTCCATTACGCCATCGAACCGGCCCGGCTGTCCGTCGAACAGGTGGGGGACAGGTACCTGGCGACCCTGAAGATCAACGGAAACGTCAGCGAGCCGGGGGGCCGGCCGATCTTCCAGTTCGACAAGACGGCCTCGATCTCCATGACCGAGGAGCAGGTCCGGAGCGCGAGCCGGACGAAATTCGATTTCCATGACATGTTCCCGCTGATTCCGGGGACGTATAAAATTTCCATCCTCATGAAAAACGAAGCTTCCAAAGAATTCATGTCGATCGAGCAGACCTTGGCCATCCCCGGGGAAAAGCCGTCCATCCAGATGACCTCGCCCATCCTGGCCTACAAGACGGCCAAGGCGGAGGAGGGGGCCAAGAGGTTGAAGCCGTTCCGGCTGGGGGCCGTCCAGCTCTATTGCCAGCCCAACTGGGCCTTCGCCCGCACGGAAACGCTGGCCGTCGGTCTCCAATTGCTGGGCCTCGATGCCGTCCAGAAAGAGGGCGGCCGGATCCGTTATGTTTTCTCCAAGGACGGGCAGACCTTCCGGACCAAGGAGCGGGCCCTGGGCGAGTACGCCGCGTTTCCGCAGGTGATCGAGGAATTCCCCTTGGACGAATTCGTTCCCGCCCATTATGTCCTGGCCGTGAGCGCTCTCCTCGATAGCCGGGCCGTCGTGACGGCCCAAGAGGAATTCGACGTCTCCCAGCAGAGCGCCCTCCCCCGGCCGTGGTTCTATTCCAAGACCCTGCCGGAAATCGCCGATCCCGTCTATGATGCGACGGTCGGCGGCCAGCTGGCCAATGCCGGCCGCTTGGCCGAGGCCCGCGCGCTCCTGGAGAAGAGCTGGCGGGCGAAGCCCGATTCGCCGGCCGCCGCCCTGGGCCTGGCCCGCGTCCTGCGGGCCTTGAACGAGGATGCCCTCATACCGGCCGTCCTGGACCTTTTTCTCCGGCCTCCCGTTCCGCCCGTCTACGAAATTTACGCCCTGGCCGCCGCTTCCCGCCTGAAGACGGGCCAGGCCGCCGCGGCCTTGGAGCTTTTTGAGAGGACGATCGCCCAATTCGGCGTCACCCTCGAAACGCTTAACGGCGCCGGGGACGCCCACGCCCTCCTCGGACAGGTCAAGGAGGCCTTGGCGGCCTGGGAGCAATCATTGAAGATCGATCCCAAGCAGCCCGATGTGAGGAAAAAGATCGACAGCCTGAATCTAAAAAAGTAGCGGTCGTCGAACGCCGGTCTTTATCTCTGTTGAGACAGGATCGATTCCGGAATATGATCGTTCGAAGATCATGGAGGGCCCATGGCGATCTCGCGAAAACGATTCATGCAAAGCGTCGGCTTGGGTGGATTGGGATTTCTTCTGGGAGGACGGGACGCCGCCGGGGCGGCGAGGGCCTCTGCCCGGAAGGTGAAGATCACCGGTGTCGAGATCTATTATTTCGACATCCCGCTCAAGTCCCCGTTCCGGATCTCCATCGGGACGGTTTACGCCGCCAACGACGTCCTGGTCCGCGTCCTGACCGACGCCGGGGTGGTGGGCCTGGGGGAGGCCTGCCCCTTCCAGCCGATCACGGGGGAGACGCAGGACACGAACATCGTGGCGGCCAGGAGCTTCCGCGACATGGTCGTGGGCAAGAATCCCCTGGCCATCGAGGAGAGGCTTCGCGAATTCGGCAGCTTCGTCCACACCAATCCCGGCGCCGCCGCGGCCTACGACATGGCTTTCTACGACATCCTGGGAAAGCTCGCCGGGCTCCCGGTCTTCCGGCTCCTCGGAGGGGACGAATACGCCATCGAGACCGACCTGACCTGCGATCTGGAAGCGCCCGAGGTCATGGCCAAGGCCGCCAGGAGCTACGTCGACCGCGGCTTCATGACCATCAAGGTCAAGGTGGGGCAGGGACCCGAGGTCGACACGGCCCGCCTGCGGGCCATCCGCGACGCGGTCGGGCTTTCGCCCAGGATCCGCATCGACGCCAACCAGGGTTGGACGGTGCCCCGGGCCATCGACAGCCTGCGGCGGCTGGAGAAATATGATATCGAATTCTGCGAACAGCCGGTGCCGGCCGACGATGTGGCCGGGCTGAAGGCCGTCCGGACGGCCAGCCCCATCCCCATCATGGCCGACGAAGCCCTGTTCCTGCCTCCCGACGCGATCAAGCTCATCAAGGCCGAATGCTGCGATTACTTCAACATCAAGATCATAAAAGCCGGCGGAATCCACAACTCGATGAAGATCGCCCATATCGCCCAGGCGGCCGATATCCGCTGCATGGTCGGCTGCATGCTCGAAACCCGTCTCGGCTTGACGGCGGCGGCCCACGTCGCCGCGGCCATGCCCCAGACCATCATCTTCGCCGATCTGGACGGCATGAATTCGCAGACCATCGATCCCATCGTCGATGGGATGTCTGTGGCGGCGGGCCGGATCACACTGCCCGAATTGCCCGGCTTGGGCGCCGACGTGGACCCGGCTTTCCTGAAAAAGCTGAAAAAGATCTGACGGGGGAAGGGAGAAACCCATGACGCCTGCTTGGCCGATCCGCCGGACGGTTGGGTTCCTGATCGCCATCGGTCTTCTCGGCGCGGCCGCTTCGGGTATCCAGACGGCGCCGGGCGCTTCGCCTCCGCCTCCCTACAAGGGGACCGAGGCGATGATCGCCATGCGCGATGGGGTCCGGCTGCACACGGTGATCCTCACTCCGGAATCGGCCGGCGGTCCGCTGCCGATTCTTCTCACACGGAGTCCCTATGGCGCCGGCGGGCTTCCGATCCTTCGCTCCAGCTATAAGGAACTGGCCGAAGAGGGCTATCTCTTCGTTTTCCAGGACATCCGCGGCCGCTACAAGTCCGAGGGCCGGTTCATGATGCAGCGTCCGCCGCGCGACAAGGCCGAGCCCAAGGCGATCGACGAGGCCTCGGACACCTATGACACGATCGAATGGCTGTTGAAAAACGTTCCCGGAAACAACGGACGCATCGGCATGCTGGGCGTTTCCTACGGCGGCTGGCTGACGGTGATGGCCATGCTCGATCCCCATCCGGCCCTCAAGGCCGCCTCGCCCCAGGCCTCGCCAGCCAGCATGTTCCTGGGCGATGACTTCTTCCACAACGGGGCCTTCCGTCTGAGCTACGGGTTCGAATACGCGACCATGATGGAGACCTCCAAGGTCAACACCCACTTCGCGCTCGATACGTACGATACCTTCGATTGGTACCTCAAGCTCGGTCCTTTGTCCAACGTCAACACGACGTATCTCCACGGGTCGATCCCGACCTGGAACGATTTCACGGCCCATCCGAACTTCGACGCTTTTTGGAAGGCGCAGGCGGTGGCCACGTATGTGAAGGGCGTCACCGTCCCGACCCTCAATGTGGCCGGCTGGTGGGACCAGGAGGACTTCTACGGCCCGCTCAAGATCTACGCGGAGCTGGAAAAACATGATTCCGGCGGCCGGAATTTCTTCGTCGCCGGGCCCTGGAACCACGGCGGCTGGACGCGCGACGGCAGCCGTCTTGGGAAGATCGCCTTCGGGGACGATACGGGCCGCTATTTCCGGGAGAAGATCCAAGCCCCTTTTTTCGCCTTTTTTCTGAAGGACAAGGGCCCCTTCATCCCGGCCGAGGCCTGGACCTTCCAGACGGGATCGAACGTTTGGATGTCCTATGACCAATGGCCGCCCCGCCGAAAAGCCCGGGACCGGGATCTCTATTTTCGAGAGAACGGGAAATTGTCCTTCGATCCGCCGACGGCGGCCGCCGAACAGGCTTCCGATGCCTACGCCAGCGACCCCGCCCATCCGGTGCCTTACCGGATGCGCCCGGTCGAACCGACTTATGATCCCCGAGGATCGGGCTGGTCCGCCTGGCAGGTCGAGGACCAGCGCTTCGTCCACCAGCGCCCCGACGTCCTGAGCTGGGCCACGGACCCGCTCGATGAGGACGTCGTGCTGACGGGGACGATCGCCGCGCATCTGTTCGCTTCGACGACGGGGACGGATGCCGATTGGGTGGTCAAGCTCATCGACGTCTACCCGGAGGATTACAAACCCGAGCCGAGAATGGGAGGGTATCAGCTGATGATCGTCGGGGACGTTTTCCGCGGGCGTTTCCGCAGGAGCTTCGAGAAGCCGCAGGCGATTCCGGCCGACCAAGTCTTGGAGTACGCCATCGATCTGCACCAGACCGATCACCGCTTCCTCAAGGGACACCGGATCATGGTCCAGGTCCAGAGCACGTGGTTCCCGCTCATCGACCGCAATCCGCAGACATACGTCGACAACATCTTCCTGGCCAAGGCTTCGGATTACCGTCCGGCGACGCAGAGGATCTTCCGCTCGACGAAATATCCCTCCCGCCTGACGCTGATGGTGATGCCGAAATAGCCCGTTCCCGCTCCATTTCGGGTATGATGGAACAGCCCTGCCGAAACCCCGGCTCCCGGCCGTCCCGCCCGGGCCGGTGTGGCTGATCATGGAGAGATGACCATGAATGACCGCGTCTGCCGTGATTCCGACCGCCTCCGCAATCCCGAGCGGCTGGCCCGCCTGGAGATCGACCGCGTGGTCGGGGCGTGCCTTCAGGATTCCGGGATCCGGAGCGTCCTCGACGTGGGGACGGGGACCGGGGTGTTCGCCGAAGCGTTCGCCGCGAAAGGCCTTTCGGTCACCGGCGTGGACATCCAGGAATCGATGCTGGAAGGCGCCCGCCGCCACGTGCCCGGCGCCCGCTTTCTCCTCGCTCCTTCGGAAAATCTCCCCTTCGAAGGCCGGATCTTTGATCTCGTCTTCATGGGGCTCGTCCTCCATGAAACGGAAAATGCCGAAGCGACGATGGGGGAGGCGTTCCGGGTTTGTTCACGCCTCACGGCCGTCCTCGAATGGCGCCGCGAGGAGCAGCCGTTCGGCCCTCCCTTGCTTGATCGCCTGGAGGAAAGCGCGGTGCATGAACTCGGCCGGCGGGCCGGTTTTTCCGCGAGCCGGGACGTTCGTTTGGAGCAACTGGTCCTCTACCTATTTTTCAAGTGACTCGGCGCCCTGCGGGAAGGCGGCGCGAAATTCTCCGGTCGCGCCGGATTATTTTTAAGAACCGGAGGGAAGAATTTTCCCGATCCCATCGTCCATTATTATGGAGCATGTTTCCTAAGAACACGACGTCCGCGAAGAACGAAAAATTCGCCGGCGCCGAAAAACGATCGTCGGGCCGAAAGGAAAAGAGAGCATGAAACGAAATTCAATGATTTCCCTTCTGATGGTCCTGGGGCTGGCCGCCGCGTCCGCGGCCCAAACCGTTCAACCGGCGCCTCCCGTCGCTCCCTCCGACCTTCGGCCGCTCCTGGCCCCGAAACAGAGCGAGATGAAGATCGTCCTTCAATGGTACGCGGCCGACCGGGATCAATTGGCCCGCTATTACCATGTCCCGTCGCCCTTGCGCTTCGCCCGGCTGAAACGCTTCGATCTTGATTGGGCGGCCGCCCTCGACGAGCTGAAGCCCGGCGCTTTGAGCGCGGAGGCCAGGAAGGACCGGCTGGCGCTCCAGAAGGACATCCAGGCCGATTTGAAACGCCTCGACGCCGACGCGGCGGCCGCGGCCCAGATCGGGCCGCTCGTTCCCTTCGCCGAGGAGATCGCTCGTCTCGAAGAAGCCCGTCTGCGGATGGAATCCATGGACGCGGAAAAGACGGCCGTCGTCCTGTCCAAGGCCATCGAGAAGATCGGCCTGGTTCGGACCGCGCTCGAGGCCGCTTCGGGCGACACGTCCAAGCCGGCCGCCCCGGCCGGCGGCCGGGACGCGGCCGGGCGCGCCGCCGACACCGTCAAAGATCTGCGCCGCACCCTCCAAGCGTGGTTCAATTTCTATAACGACTTCGATCCGCTCTTCACCTGGTGGATGGGCCAGCCCTACAAACAGGCCGCCAAGGACCTGGAGGATTACGAGGCGCTCTTGCGCAACCGCGCTGCGATCGCGGTCCCGGACGCCAAAGCCCCGGCGGCCGCCCCCGTGGATTTCCTCCCGGCCGCGGCGCCCGCTTACGCCGAGGTTCCGGACCTTTCGACGCTCCTGGCCTTTCCCCAGGACGAGATGCGCACGGTCCTGCAGCAGTTCCGGGGGAGCCGCGGCGGGCGGGGAGGGCCGAACCGCGGAAACGCCGTCCCTCCGACGAAGGACTATTATGCGGGCTGGCGGGCGGCCCTGAAAAAGATGGATTTCGGCAAGCTCGGCCGATTCGGCCGGATCGATTACCTCTACTTGAGGAATATGCTGGACGTCGAGATCCGGCGGCTGGAGCAGCCGCCCCAAGCGGACGTTCCGCGCAAGACCGACGCCAGCGGGATCGCCGGGCAGCCCATCGGCCGCGACGCCTTGAACCTGGCCTTGGCCGGGGAGCTCATCCCCTATACGCCGGAGCAGCTCATCGACCTGGCCAACAGGGAATTCGCCTGGTGCGAGGCCGAGATGAAGAAGGCCTCCAACGAAATGGGCTTCGGCGACGACTGGAAGAAGGCCGTCGAGAAGGTCAAGGACATGCACGTCCCGCCGGGCAAACAGCCCGACGTCGTCCGGGACCTCATGATTCAGGCCGCCGATTATCTGCGCGCCAACGACCTGATCACCGTCCCCGAGATCGAGCGCGAGACCCTGCGCATGGAGATGATGTCGCCGCAGCGGCAGCTGGTGAACCCCTTTTTCACCGGAGGGGACCTCATCAGCGTCTCTTATCCGGCCGGCGCCATGACCACCCGCCAGAAGCTGGAAAGCATGCGCGGGAACAACATCCCCTTCTCCCACGCCACGGCCTTCCATGAAATGATCCCCGGCCACAACATGCAGAGCTACTTCGGGCCGCGCTTCGCGGCCGTTCGGGGGAACACCGGCAACACGGCCTTCTGGGTCGAGGGCTGGCCGGTTTACTGGGAGACTCTTCTGTACGACCGGGGCTTTGACGACACGCCCGAGCTGCGGATCGGCGCCCTGTTCTGGCGCCTGCACCGCTGCGCCCGCATCGTCTTCTCCATGAAGTTCCACCTGGGGCAGTGGTCGCCGCAGGAATGCATCGATTATCTCGTCGACGCGGTCGGCCACGAGCGGGAGAACGCCACGGCCGAGGTCCGGCGCTCCTTTGCCGGCGGATACGGCCCCCTCTACCAGGCGGCCTACCTGATCGGGGCGCTCCAGTTCCGCGAACTGCGCAAGGAATTCGTTGATTCCGGGGCCATGACCGAGAAGGCCTTCCATGACGCCATCATCCGGATGGGGAACATGCCCATCGCCCTGGTGCGGCTGGCCCTGGGCCGGCAGAAGCTCAGCCCGGACATGAGCCTGGAATGGAAATGCTTCGGCCCGGACCCGGGGAAGAATTGAGCCGGCCGGACGGCTATTCGCCGACGAGCGGGTTCCCGACCGCCCTTCGGAGCGTCAGTTCGCTGAGAGCGAATTGATAAAGGGCCCGGAGCTTGGCGAACTCGGCCTCCGTCAAGGCGTCCGCGGTGTCAAGCAGGTCCAGGTTGGTGATCGTGCCGGCCTCGTACCGGGCTTGGGCGTAGGACATGGCCTTTTTGGCCTGCTCGATATTGACTTCGACGGCCTTCGCTTTCCGGTCGCTGGCCGTGACATCGGAGATGGCTTGCCGGACTTCGGTATTGATCATCTCCTCGAGCTCCTTGTCCCGGTCCTGGAACGTCTTAAGATTGGCCGCCGCCTGCATCTTCTGGGCCCGGCCGAGGTGTCCGTCGAAGATCGGAACGCTCGCCGAAACGACCGCGACGAAATTGAGCTTGATCATGTTGAGAGTGGGGATATAGCCGTTCTTGGCGCCGAAAAGAACGTTGGCGCTGATGATCGGCATGGCGGCCAGGCTCGCCAGACGCACCTCGATCTTGGCCGATTCCATCAAGTTCTGAATGGACCGTGACTCCGGCCGCAGCCGCAGGGCGAGCCGGATGAGCTCATCGGCGTCGAGCGGAACCGGCCGATACCGAAATTCGCCGCTCAATTCGGGCGGGGCCTGGTTCTCGAGATTCATCAGCTGCATCAAGCCAAGGGTCTGTTTCTCGACCATGTTTTGGAGGTCCACGACCTGATTCTGGGCCGCCACGACCCGGACTTGGGTGTTGAGGACATCAAGCTCCGTGGCCGTTCCGGCGGCGACTTTTTTGCGGGCGATGTCCCGATGATCCGAGAGCGCCTTGACATGATCGGATTGGACCCTGAGACTTTCACGGAGAAAGAGGATCGAATCGAAGAACTGGACGGTTTGGAAGGCCAGGTCCCGCTTCAGGAGCTCCCGGCGGTCCACGGCGCTCTCGACATGGGACTCGGCCAGGGCGATGGATTCCTTGGTCCGTTTCCCGTCGTACAGCAGCTGGCGGACGCCGGCATGGACGTCATAATTATTGGCCGGATACAGACCGAAGGTGCCGAGGCCCGGAAAGGTCAATTCCTCGAGCGGCCCGATGCGGCTGTAAGATGCGTCTCCGACGACGTTCGGCAGGAGGCCGCTTTTCATCTGGTCGACCCGGGCCTTGATGACGCCGATGGCATCTTCGGCTTCCTGGAGAGTCAGGTTCCTGGCCAGGACTTTCTGGACCGTTTCACGGACGGTCAAGGGCGCCGGCTTGTCGGCCCAGCCGATTCCGGACAGAACCAGGGACAGGCCGACGACGGCTCCTCTCGTCGAACGACGTGCATTTTTTTTCATCCTGATCCACCTTTCGATCAAGCTAGTCCAAGGGCGCGCTTCCCGTCCTCCGTTTCATTTTCGGCGCTTTCAGAAGGAACAGGAAAATCAGACAGAGAAAGGTGACGCCGGCGGCGATGAGAAAATCATCGTTGATGGCGGCGACCACGGCCTGTTGGCCGACGTGGGACAAGGCCATGGCCTTGGCCCGCGCGGCGGCTTCGGCCCCCGTCCCGCCGAGAGCCCGCTGGGCGAAGGTCTGCAGCCGGAAAAGAACGCTCTTGAAAACGGGGGAATTGGGGTCGACGGCGCCGCCGAAGATCGTCGAATGAAAAACGGCGCGCTGGGCCATGAGCGTCCCGAAGATGGCCACGCCGAAGCTGCCGCCCACCTGGCGGATGACGTTGAACATTCCCGAAGCCTGGGCCATCCTGTCGCGAGGAATGGCGGCCAAGGCCAGGGTGTTGAGGGGAGTGAAGAGCAGCCCCATCCCGATTCCGCGGAGGGCGAAGGACGTGAGGATCTGCGTCTGCTCGGAATAGAGCGACAAAAAATGGTTCAGATAGAAGCTGCTGGCCATCATGGCGATCCCGATGAAGGCCGGGATTTTGGGGTTGACCCGGTCCGAAAGAAAACCGGCGACGGGGGCGACCATGCCCTGGAGGATTCCCAGGGGCAGAAACAGGAGCCCGGCCTGCAGGGCCGTATAGCCGAGCGAGTTCTGGAGGTAAAGGGGCATCAGAAACGTACTGCCGAACATGCCCAGCCCGAAGACAAAGAGCGCCAGGTTGGACATGCCGAAATTCTGGTATTTGAACAAGCTCAGGTCGATCAGCGGGTGTTTGACCGTGAATTCGACGATGAGGAAGACGGCCAGCCCGACCGCGGCCAGAGCGAAGCACGTCAGAATGAACGTCGACGGCCAACCGCCGGTGTTCCAGGCGGCCGTGCCGTTCGTCAGGGCCAGCAGGAGGAACGATAAGAAGACCGCGACCGAGAGAAAGCCGAGGATGTCGAACGAGCGGATCCGTTCCGATCGGTATTCCCGCTGGATGAGCACCGTGGCCGTGATTCCGATCAGGCCGACCGGAACATTGACGTCGAAGATCGTGTGCCAGGCGAAGTGGTCGACCAGATAGCCTCCGATCATCGGTCCGAACGAGACGGACGCCGCGGAGGCGATGGCCCAGAACCCCAGGGCCAGGCCGCGCTCCTCGACGGGGAATTCCCGGGTGACGATGGCCATCCCGACCGGCATCAGGAACCCGGCCCCGCCTCCTTGGATGACGCGGAAAAAAATCAGGCTGTTGAGGTTCCAGGACAAGGAACAGAGGAAGGAGCCGGCGGTGAACAGGGTGAGCGCCAGGAGATACGTCCGTTTGAAGCCGATGTGGTCGGCCACCCATCCCGACGTCGGGAGCATGACGGCGAAGACCAGCATGTAGGCCGTGACCACCCATTCCACCCGGTCGAGGGTGACGCCGAAGACGCCCATGATCTTGGGCAGGGCGACGTTGACGATCGTCGAATCGAGGACGGCCATGAACGTCCCGATCATGATGTTCATCAGCACCCACCAGCGGTAAAACGCGTGCTCGTGATGGAGCGACGGGATCTGGAGGACGGCCTGGCGCTGAAGGGAGCGGGCGAATTTGAGGACCATGGACGATTTCTAGCGGACCCGGATCTTGACCTCGACCGACATCCCGGGCCGGAGCGGGAACCGGCTCCGGACTTCGGGCGTCAATCCGTCCAGATAGATCCGCAGCGGCACCCGCTGGGTGATTTTCGTGAAATTTCCCGAGGCGTTGTTCGGCGGGATGAGGGAGAACTGGGCGGCGGTGTAGTCTCCGATGAGGCCGACCTTGGCCCGGAAAACGCGGCGGGGGTACGTGTCGACATGGACCTCGACCTCGTCCTGGAGCTTCACGTTCTGGAGATTCGTCTCTTCCAGGTTGGCCGTGACCCAGATCCGCTCGACGTCGTAGACCGAGTAGATCGCCTGGCCCGGCTGGACGATGTCGCCTTCGAGCAGCCAACGCTTGGCGATGACCCCGTCGAAGGGCGCGTTGAGAACCATGTTCTGAAGCTGGGCCTCGACGACGCCCATCTGCGCCTTGGCGACGCCGATCCGGGATAGGGCGATGGCGTATTCGGCCCGGGCGGCGTCCAGGGTTTTTTGGGCGTGGCTGTATTGCTCCTGGGTGATCACGGCGCCCCTGATCTGGACATCGGCCCGTTGGTAGTCTTCGGTCGCCCGGTCGACGTTGACCTTGGCCAGCGGCAGGCTCGCCCGGGCCAGCTCGAGATTGGCCTTGGCCTGCTCCATCTGGGCCCGCAGGTCCGTATCGTCCAGCCGGGCCAGGACGTCCCCTTTTTTCACGGCGGAGCCTTCGTCGGCGGTGATCTGGACGATACGGCCGAGGACTTTGGCGCTGACCGAAACGCGGTCGGCGTCCATATAGGCGTCGTCGGTCGAGACGAAGCCCCGGAGGTTATGGTACCAATACCAGGCCCCGAAAGCGACGGCCAGGACAAACATGACGAAGGGGATCAGAACCCGTTTTTTGCGGTACAAGGGGACCTCGCTGATGTCTTCGTCCTTCTTATCCGTCTCCGTTTTAAGCTCTTCCGTCATGGGCGGTTCTCCTCGATTCCATGTTGTCGCGGACCCGGGTCAAGAGCTTCGCCAGAGTCCGCCGCTCCTCGTCCGTCAATCCTTTGAGCAGATTGCGTTCCTGCTCCCGCCAAAGCCGCTGCATCGGCGCGGCCAGGGAACGGCCCTTTCGGGTCGCACTCACTCTGGTCACCCGGGCATCCGCGCGGTCCGTCCGGCGCCGGACGAATCCCGCCTTTTCCATGCGCCGGAGCATGATGCTGATCGTGGCCTGTTCGACGCCGAGCCGCTCGGCCAGCCCGATCTGGGAAATCGCCTCATGGGCCGCGAGCTGGAAGAGGATCAATTCCTGCCCCAGCCTCAACCCCAGCCGGGCCAGCTTCCATTCGCCGCTCTGCCGGAAGGCCCGGTGGGCCCGGATGAGGGCGATGCCGACATAGCCGTCGATCGGCTTCGGCGTCTTTCGTCCGGCGTTCGGCATCGCAACGGTCTCCCGATAATAATTAAACGTCTAAGTATTATAAGCAGGAGCCGCCCCATGTCAAGGACCCACCGCCCTCTCTGGAAAAAATCTTATGTTCGAGCCGGAGCCCTGCCAAGGACGCCTTCCGGCCGAGCCTGCGTTTTCGGCCTATCATTAGGCGTCCCGGCGCACACGGGTCCGCGCCCGGACGAGCGCCCTCGAAGTTCCCTCTTCGGCGTTCCTTGACATCGATTCGAGGCCCTGAATATGATGGTTTCATGGGAGGATGATCATGAGAAAGACTTTGCTGGCCTTGGCGATCCCTGCGCTGATGGCCGCGGGCCCTGAAATCGGGGATGCCCCTCTTTGCAAGGTAGGCTTCCTGCAGATCGTCTCGCCGGACGCCGTGACCATGCGCGCGGAGCAGTGCCGGGCCGTGGCCAAGCAGACGAAGGCGGCCTGGGACTTCGACGCCGATCAGATGCGCTGGGCGCATCCGGCGGAAATGGAGAGTCCGCTCACTCTGCGGCTGCTCAGCGTCGATCGGATGAAATCCGAGCACCCCGGCGTGATAGGATTCGCCAAGGGGCGAGACCTGTTCGTGGTTTCTTTGAGCATTCTGAGCGATCCTTTCGCCAACGGGACCCTGGCCCACGAACTGGCCCACATCCAGGCCAAGCGCGCGCTCGGCAAACGCTCCGAACAGCGCCTTGTGCCGCGTTACTTCCTCGAAGGCCACGGCAACAGGATGGGCTTGGCCTATCGGGATCAGCTCCGCGTCGCCAATCATGACTACGACGCGCGCAAGGCCCGCCAAATCGCCAAGCTCACGGCGAACGAGACGAAAATCATCCTCACCGACGACAGCTACGGCAGCGGCGACAAGAAGAAGGACGACATCATGGAGTCGATGGGGATCTTTTTCGTCGAGTACCTGCGCCTCCGGCATCAGGGGAAAGGCGAGGCCGACATTCTTCCTCGTATGGGACGGGTCTTCGAGGCCGTGGGGTCAGGCCAATCTTATCAGAATGCGTTCCGGGAGCAGTTCAAGGCATCCGTCGACGAGATCGTCGCGGACATCGTCGCTTTCATGGCCCGCACCGAATCCCTTCCGAAGGAGCGCCTCAAAGGGACGCGCTACGAGGAGTTCCTCAAGCTGTCATCGTCCTCTAATTAATCTTTTTCTTCTTGTCCGCCGGGGTCTGCGTAATCTTTTTGATCTGGGCGAGGTCGTTCTTGTGCCGGACCGTCAATTGCTGCGTTTCGACGGCATGGTTATTCTTCAGCTGGGTGATCTTGGTCTCGTAATCTTTATTGACCTTGGCTTTTATCGCGGCGTCGTTGACCCGCCGCAGCTCCGTATCGCGTTTCAGCTGCATGGTTTTGATATCTTGCGCCTGGCTCTTTTCCAAGAGCGTCTTTTCCTGGAGATGCCGCCTCTGAACGGCCGCCGTGTCCGTCGCGATGTTCGTTTGTCCACGGGACTCGAAGACCTTGGCCGAGGCCAGATCGTGCCGGGCTTGGATCGTGCTCAAAAGGACTTTGGGTTTGGCCGCACTGTTGAGCTTGATGGCCGGCCGGAAAATCTGGATCTGCTGGCCCACGATCCTCGTGTGTCCCGGCTGCTGGACATCCTGCAGCCGGTAGAGAGGGACGGTCCGCCCGGTGATTCGACGGACCTCATCGACTCCGAATCCCTCGTTGATGATCCTCTCGTTGCGGACGTAGATGTTGTTGTGAATGGATGTGTAGCTGACGATCATCTGGTTTCGTTCAAACGGAAGGATCGAGGCATTGAGTTCCACGTCGAGAAAATGCGGGCCTTGAATGAAGACCCAGAAATTGAAGGGAATATTGATCGAAAGCGAATCGAAATTCATCCCGGCCCTGAATTCGAAGCCGGGCGGAAAAGGCGCCCAGCCTCGGTATTCGTCGTTCGACCTCCAGGTTACCCAGGCGGGGCCCCAGACCGTGCCGGGCACCCAAAACCAGCCGAGGTCGTCATCCCAGCCCCAACGGCCGTAGTGGAAGGGGATATCTCCCCATTCCTCGTTGGCGATCCAGGTCCAGCCGTAATCGGTCCAGACCCAATGTCCGTCGCTGTAAGGCCGCCAGCGGTAACCCATATGCCTGGGGGTCCAAACGTAGCCGTAGGGGCTGAATTCGACCCAGCTTCCATAGGGGGACATGCGATCATAAAAGTAGGACGTATCGGCATCCGGACCATAGGCTTGGGTGCCGGGGTCGATCGCGCTTCCCTCGCTGGAGGGATAGCCGGCTCCGGGCGGCCCATAATACGCGATGCAGCACGTCGTGACCAAAAGAACCAGGGGAATGATCCAGCGGCCGTTTTTCATGAGCGTCCTCCTTCAAATGAATAGGCCAGGCAAACCTTGCGCCCATTCATTTTCGCCATTTCCTCTCGGCTTTGATCCGCCTGGATCCATTTAACACCTCTGAATCGACATTTTCAAGCCATGAACCGATCGCTGCAGGGGAACGATGTCGGCGACAGGGGCAGGGGGACGCCGGCGGGGCATTCCGGGTTCCAAGGGCGGGTTCGTTGGAGGCCCTTATTTCATGACGGCTGGGGATTTTGACATCAGCGCCGGCCTGTGAGATATTTTCCACTCTCATGAGCAAGGCTGATTCAGCGCCTCGATCTGGGATGCTCGAAGCCGTGGAAAAAGGAAGCTCCGAACGATAAGGACCGTCCTCCATTGCCCGAAACTCTGAGCAAGAACCTGGAAGCCCTCAAGCTCTTTGAGGAACTGGACGGTCGCGCCCTCGAGGACATGGCCCCATTCATCGAAGGGATCGACCTGGAAAAAGGGCAGGTCCTGTTCCGGCAGGGCGACGCGGCCGAGGCCCTGTACGTGGTCCGGGAAGGGCTGCTCCAGGCGTATGTCGCGGACGAAAGCCGCGCCTCGATCATGGTCGGAGAGTTGGGGCCTGGTTCCTTGGTCGGGGAGATCGCGCTCCTCCTGGGGGGGCGGCGCAATGCGACGGTCGTGGCGGAAGAAAAAACGAAGCTCGCCCGGCTGAGAGCAGCCGATGTGCAGGCCCTCGTCGCCAGGAACCCGGAAATCAAGCGCGGCATCCTCGATATCGTGCGGCGGAGGCTCCGCAGAAATGAATGGTTGAAGATCCTTTCCGCCTACTTCGGGGAGATCGACAAGGAAAAATACGGGCTCATCGAATCCCGTTTCGAATGGGTCCACTTGGACCGCGGCGAGACGCTTTTCTTCAAGGGCGATGCGGCGGACGGCTTGTATTTCCTGATTCACGGCTCCCTGCACGTCGTCGACCAGGACGCTTCGGGAGAGACCAGGACCATCGGGGCGGTTTTCCGCGGGGAGATCGTCGGCGAGATGGCCGTTCTTTCCGGAGAGAAGCGGATGGCCACCGTCTGTGCGGTCCGCGACAGCGACCTTGTGCGCCTGACGAAGGCCGACTTTGAAGAGATCAACAAGTCCTATCCCGCGATCAGCATGACGATCCTGAGGATCCTCGTGGACCGCCTGAGGGATCGCGATCGGGCGCCCCGACGGAAAAGCGCGGTCAACATCGCCCTGGTGCCCGTCGGCCCGCAGGTCCCGCTGGCCGAGTTTTCCCAAAGACTCCACGCGGCGCTGTCCGGTTCGGATAGGGCCGTTCTGCTCAACAGCCGAACGTTCGAGGCGGAGTTCTCCTCGGCCGCCGACCTGGCCCGGGCCGCGGACGATGATCCGCTCCATCTCGGACTCGTCGCCTGGCTGGAGGACCTGGAATCGAACCATGATTTCGTCTTCTATGAAACGGACGCGGAGGCCTCCCCCTGGACGCAGCGCTGCCTCAAGCAGGCCGACCAGGTTCTTTTTGTCGCCAGGGCGGGTGATGATCCCGGCGCGGCCCGGATCGAGAAGGAAGGAATGCCGCCGATCACGGGAGTCGCGGCGCCCGTTCAGACGCTCGTGCTGATCCACCCGGACGGCGGCCGGCTGCCTTGCGGTACGATGGCCTGGCTCACGGCCCGCCGTTGGACGGACCATCTGCACCTGCGTTGGGACCGTGAAGCGGACTTCGGCCGCCTGGCCCGGATTTTAAGCCGGCGCTCCGTCGGACTGGTTTTGGGCGGCGGCGGAGCGCGCGGGATGGCCCACCTGGGCGTGCTTCGGGCGCTCGAGGAGCGGGGGATTCCCGTGGACCTCGTCGGAGGCGCGAGCATCGGCGCCATCATCGGCGCCGGGATCGCCATGGGCCTGGACGCGGATCGCCTGACTCTTCTCTGCCGGGAGACGTTCGAGAAGAACAACCCCTTCAACGACTATGCCTTCCCGATCGTCTCCCTTCTACGCAGCCGCAAGATCGACCGCGCCGCGCGCCGCGCTTACGGGGACGCCCAAATCGAGGACCTCTGGCGGAGCTTCTTCTGCGTGTCCTCCAACCTCAGCACCTGCGGATTGAAAGTGCATGTCGACGGCCCGGTCTGGACGGCCGTCCGGACCAGCTCGTCCCTGCCGGGGGTCATGGTGCCGGTCATCCACGACGGCGTCGTCCATGTCGACGGCGGCGTCATGAACAACCTGCCCGGAGACATCATGAGACGGCAGGCCGGGATCGTCATCACCGTGGACGTGGATTCCCGGGAGAATATGAGCCCCGGATTCACCGAGTTCCCTTCCCCGTCGAAGATCTTCTGGAGCCGGATCTTGCCATGGAAGAAGCCGATTTCGACCCCCAACGTGGCGGAGATCATGATGGCCACCATCATGACCGGCTGCCGGAAAAACGCCGACGCGGTGAAAGAGGACGCCGACCTGAGCCTGGAGCCGCCCGTGCAGGGGATCGGAATCCTGGACTTCAAAGCGTTCGGAAAAACCGCCCAAGCGGGGTACGAATATACCCGGGAAATGATCGACAGGCTCCCCCTGGATTCCCCCCTAAGGAAATTTTTCGACCGGAAACCGGCCCCGGAGGAGGGACATGCGGCCGTCTGACCGGCCAGGTCGTTGCCGAGTCGGTTTCCATGGATTATAACCCGGCGCGTTCGGCCTGCTGTTTGTGTTGTTTGCATGGAATAATGCATATAGGCGACACAAATATCGAAATTGCGACGTTTTCCTCCCACGGATAAAGGAAACGAGGCTCATGATGAAAAGAAACATCCTGCCCATCGCGGCCCTGGGAATGGCCATCGTCCTCTACGCGATATCCCCCAACGCCCAGGAAACCGCCCCCAGGGTCCAGGCCATGGAGGACGGGCTGGCCCTCACTCCGCCGATGGGCTGGTATCCCTGGAACACCTTCGGCCAAGAGCCGCAGAACGAAAAGCTGATTCGGGAGATCGTTGACGCCCTCGTCGCGAGAGGCCTGAAGCAGGCCGGCTACTCCTATGTCGGCCCCGATGAGGGCATCTGCTTCTCGCGCGGGGCAGACGGGAAGATCACGCCCAACCTCGAGCGCTACCCCTCGGGGCTTCGCGGCCTTGGCGACGATATCCACAAAAAAGGCCTTAAGTATGCGCTCTACACGGACGCCGGAACGCGCACGTGCAGCGGGGCCATGCCGGGCACGAAAGGGCATGAGTTCGAGGATATGGGCCAATTCGCCGCGTGGCGGGCAGACTATATCAAGATCGACTGGTGCAACACAGAAGGACAGGACATCGTCAAGACCTACACGCGGCTCTGCGACGCCCAGCACGCCGCCGGCCGTCCCATCGTCCACAGCCTCTGCTCATGGGGCGACGGAGAGCCATGGACGTGGGCCGCCTCGGTCGGCCACCTCTGGCGGACGAACACGGACATCTGCGCGCCGGGCAAGGTCAACTGGGAGCTGGCCATGAAGATCGCTGCGGACAACCAGAAATTGTCCCCGTATGCCGGACCCGGCCACTGGAACGATCCCGACATGATGATCGCCGGGATGCCGGGGCTGAGCGAGGCCCAGAACCGGACGTTCTTCAGCCTGTGGTGCATGATGGCCGCGCCGCTCATGGCCGGAAACGACCTCAGGGATATGTCGGAATCGACGATCCGCATCCTGACCAACCCGGAAGCGATCGCGGTCGACCAAGACCCGTTGGGTCTGCAGGGCCACATCATCCGCACGGACGGCAAGGTCAGCATCTGGGCCGGCAAGCCATTGTTCGACGGCAGCCAGGCGGTCCTCTTTTTCAACCAGGGAGCGGCTTCAGAAACCGTGATCCTCAATCTCTCGGAGCTCGGAATCGACCCGAAGGCGGCTCTCTCGATACGAGATATCTGGCAACATTCGACGTCCGGTCCGGCGGTCCGCGCCTACGGCGTTTTGACCGTCATTGTTCCCCCGCATGACATCCGGATGTACCGCATCTCAAAGCAACGGGACTTTCCGCTGCCGCCCGTCATCGTCGCTGATACTTATCTTGTCTCGCTGCGGGCGGGCGGCGTGTCCCCCCAGAAGCTCATCGGGACCCTGACGCTCAGGAATCAAGGGTCCGCCGAATTGCCCCTGTGGAGAGCGCGCCGGGATCTGCCGGCCTGGCTGTCCGTGTCTGTGGCCAAGAACGGGAAGAGCCAGACGATCACCAACTCGATCGTCACGGCCGGTTTGAAAAAAGGCCTCTATCACGCCGTCGTGAGGCTCGACAATGCGGACCCTCTCTCGGGCAGACCGATGTCCACCGTCTATTACGACGTCGACCTCGAGGTTGCGGACGATGTCGGAGGGACGTCAAGGTAGCTTCACGATTTCTTTCCGCCGCCGATCGCCCGGTCGACCGACAACAGCCCGCCGCACTCTCCGCGCCTCTGCTGGCCGTTCTCGTGAAGCCCAAGCCGCGCTTATAACGCACTTCGGCGTTCGATCTTGAAGACGTAGGCATAGGCGCACGGCTTCGTTTTAGGCGTTTCGATCGACAAGCCCTCGGCGTTCATTTCCCAGCGCAGCGGTTTGCCGTCGCCAAGCATGGTGATGGACGAGATTTCGGAGGGGTACCAGCCGTTCCGGAAATTGTGCCGGGGATCCGGTCCGCCGGACAGGCTCCGGATGAGGATTTTCTCCCCCGGCCAGCCGAGGACGGTGGCATAGAGGACTTCGCCCTTGGCCGTGAAGCGGACATCCTGGGCCGTATATCGGAGTGCGTCGCTCTCGTTGAAGGGGCCCTTATTTTCGAGCTTGGTCGGCCCTTCCCCGGGGATGATCCAGGGCATGGTTCCGTAGATCGCTTCTCCGTTGACCTCGAGCCACCGGCCCAGCCCGAGCAAACGCTCCTGGACCTCCTCGGGGATGCTGCCGTCGGCCTTGGGGCCGACGTTCAGGAGGAGATAGCCGTTTTTGCTGGCACGGTCGACGAGGTTATGGACCAGGTTTTCGACCGTCTTGAAGCCGGCGCCTCGGACGTATCCCCAGGCTCCCTGATTGTCGATCGACGAATCGGTGATCCATTCGTGGTAGGTCAGGTCGTTTTCCTGCCCGAGTTCCAGATCGTTCATGCCGATCCCCACGGGAAGATCGTGGTCCTTGTAAGTCACGATGACTTCCTTGTTTCGGGCGGCGGCCTGATTATAGTAATAGGCTAGAAGCTCGCGCTTGTACGACTCCGGGACGAACCCCAGCCCAAAATCGAACCACAAGAAATCGGGGCCGTATTTGTCGATGACCTCTACGACTTTGCCCTTCCAGTCGTCGAAGAAAGCCTTGCTCGGCTGGGCCCCTTTCTCGTGGATGGGGCCGTATAACCCCGAATACCGCGGATCGCCGCAGTCGAGGGTCTTGTCCCAGACCGGGAAGAAGAACCAGTTTTCGGCGTGGTGGAAAGCTGTGACGAATTTCAGGCCGCGGGACTTGATGGCCTGGGCCAATTCTCCGACCACGTCCCGCCGCGGCCCCATCCTGGCCGCGTTCCATTCGGTGAGCGCGCTGTCCCACATGGCGAAGCCGTCGTGATGCTCGGCCACCGGCCCGGCGAACCGAGCGCCCGACCTCTTGAACAGATCGGCCCATTCCCCGGCGTTGAATTTCTCGCCTTTGAACATCGGAATGAAATCTTTATAGCCGAACGTCCGTAGGGGACCGTAGGTCATCTCATGGTAGGCCCGCTCCTGCGAGTTCGCGTCCATATAGAGATGGTTCGAGTACCAGGTCGCGTTCGGCCCCATGGCCGGCACGGCATAAACGCCCCAGTGGGTGTAGATGCCGAACTTGCCGTCCCGGAGCCATTGGGGAATGCGGTTGTTTCTGAGTGATCTCCAAGTCGGTTGAAAGGGCTTGTCCGGCGGCGCGGCGCCGCGGCTCTTGGAATCCTGCGCCTGGCCGGCCAGGGTCACAACCAGCACAAGCAGGAGGGCAGATCTCGACAAGATAGTCCTCGGTTTATTGTCCATATTTTCTCCTAAGAGATCATCCAAGCGAAATTTATCCCCATTATTCTATCGGGGCCTTTTTAAAGTCGTCAAGCTCATTTGCGGAATCAATTCGTTTCGGATCCATCACACTTCCCGCGGATGTTCACCGGGCCGAGGGACCCCACGGGAAGCAGGGGCAACTAGCCGTTGATCCTTTCCGCCTTTATCGTCCGCCCTTGGTTCGGCCTAAGATATCCGTCTCGTATTTATTCATGAGCTTCTTCGCGACGGTCAACGGGTCGCCTTTCGCAACATGCGGATAGATCTCCCGGCCCCGGGACCAAGCCTGTTCCCAGGCACACATCTCTTTGAGGAAATCCGCCCGCTCCAGCTTTCTGCCTTCCTTGAGGGGTTTTTCGAGCTTATCGAGAAACGTCTGCCAACGGGGAAGGTAATAGCCCGAAAAAAGGCCGGCCCATTGTTTCAGGGCATACCCGTTGAGATCGTCGAACTGGCCTTCCGTACATTGGGTTCCCCAGAGGGTGATCAGGTTGCGGGCGTTCCATTCGAGTAGGCGGCTTTCGTCGTCGGAGGCCGCCCATCGCTTGGCGTCGGCGATCCACGTCCCCAGGAGAAATTCCTCCCGCGTCGCCAAGAGCTCGTCCATGTCCCGGATCATGTCCAAGAGCTTCTTTCCTTCCGCCCGGAGCTTTCGAAGGTCGCTGTTCCGATAGGCGGCGTCGACGGCCTGGACGAAGGCGTTCGAGAGATTGCTGAGGACTTGGCGCGTGATGTTCACCGCGTCCAGGCGGTATGTATCGGTGATGCCGAGCTTGTCTTCGAGGGCCAGAAATTCCCGGCAGGCCGCGGCCAGCGCGAGCGGATCGTAAGGTACGTTGGGGACGCTGCGATAGGGCCGCTTGGGATCGTACAGCCCGGGCCGGTCGCAAATCAGGGAGCCGCTCTGGACGGGCGTTTGATAAGCCGTCTCCAGCAGTGTCTTCCAGACGTCGGCGACCGCGGGGTCGTCGCTGCCGTAGCGCCGCCGGGCGAAGTCCCGGATCCAGGGACCGAGTTCCGGGACGCCGGAGCGCCAGACCATGTCCATGATGAAATCCTGAACGACCGGGTTGTCTCCGAAACCCTCCATCATCATTCCGATGCCCGAGAATTTCCCCCGGGCCGGGCTTCCCAGCGCGGCGGCGAGATTGGCGGCCATGCGGGGAAGATCGCCGTTGAGGCTGGTCTTGCCTCCGAAATTATGGACGACGTTCCAGATCCACGGCTTGCCGTAGAAGGCCTGGAATTTGTCCCAGATCGGATGCTGATCGCCGAACAGGTCCAGGACGATCATCCGGTCGTCCGGGACCGCGCCCAGAAACGCCCGGCTTCTCTCCTGGGTCCAAAATTGGGCGGGTGAATAATACAGGAACCAGCCCTGGAGCACCCAGACGGCCTCCGGGTCCGCGTCCGCCATCGATCGATAAACCGCCGCGCTGATGTTGCTTAAGAATTTCGGATCGCCCGAGGGAGGATCCATTTCGTTGAAGGTATCGGCGGCATAAAGATGGTCCGTCCCGAACAGCGCCGTCTGTTTCTCGATGAAGAGCTTCCCGATCCGGCGGAAGAGAGGGTCCATGGGGTCGAGAAAATACGTGCCGGAGAATCCCGCCGACCAGTCTCCCGTCTGCTTGATCTTGACCTCCGGGAACTTGCTCTTCAGCGTCAGGGGAACGTGCCCGGTGAATCCCTGCAGGATCGGCTTCATCCCCAGCTCCCGCTCCCGGGCCAGGATCTTCCGTTCGAGGTCCTTGTGCCCGTCGATCCAGCTTTGGGGGAGGGGTCCGCCGAGGCCGTCGATGTTCCCCATCCAGCCCCATGGGAGATACGCGGGGCCGACGATGAAATCCCGAATCTCCTTCTCGCCGAGTCCGAGCTCCTTCAAGACGTCGGCCCAAACGGCTTCTTGTCCCGTCATGGCCAACGGCCTATTGACCCCGTTCAAGGCCAGCCAATCGATCATGCGCTCCCAGCGGGCCCAATCCCACCAGGCCATCGTGTAGGAGAACGTGCAGTAGTTGAAAAAATAGCGCAACGGGTAAGGCGTCGGGATGCGGATTTTTTCGCGGACTGGCGGGAGAACGCGAGGGAGGACGACTTGATCGCCGCTAATGGAAACCTGGCACCGACAGACGGATTTGAGGTACCAATTCAGACCCGACGCCATGGCCACTCCGCTGGGTCCCCGGATAACGATCAGGTCTCCACGGCTCTCAACCTCGAAGACGTCATGGCCGTCCTCGGGATCGATCCTCTCGAAGACAAAGCTGTCGGCATGGCCCGGAAGGAGACGCCCAGCCAAGGCACGCGCCGAGGACTCGGCCGGACCTTCAGGCTTTTTTTCCGCCGGCCTCCGGGAACAGGCCAGCAGGAACGATGCGATTCCGACGAAGAGGATCAGCGTCTTTTTCATGAGAATTCCCTCCCGGCTGGCTCATCCTCTCCCTGGCGGACTCGGGGGAGGGGCCCCAAAGCCCCTTCCCCCTGTCCCAATCATCAGGCCGCGCTTAGAATTAGAACCTATAGCGGACGGAGAACTTGAACTGCCGGGAGCCTGTAAAGCCCCGCAATCCGAGAGACCCGGGAGTGTAAGTGCCATCCGTAGTATTCGCGTCGGCCGGGCGCCACGTACCGCCGGGATTCTGAGCGACGGTCAGCGTGTAGGCGCCGAGAAGGTTGAAGACGTCCATGAAAGCCGCAAGGCTGCCGGGACCGACCCTAAAGTCTTTCTCGAGTCTCAGGTCGAGGCTGTCCGCGGCTTCGTTCCACTCGCTGCCGGGCGGTTGGACATAGATGTTGTAGGACCCCGACGCGGCATTATTGGCGGCGGCCCAGTCCGCGGGCGGTTGGACCGTAACGGTCCGTCCCCAGGGTGCGCCGTCGAGGTGCATGTAGAAGAATGAGAACAGGAACTCGTAGGGCAGGTTGAATGTTCCGTAGAGCTTGATCAGAATGGGCCGGCTGTAGGGCAGGTCGCCGTTCGTATTGACGAAAGAGTTCGGACTGGTGAAGTTGGAGAACGAAGCCCAGGAGGCGTAGCCCACGGGATAGTT
Organism: Candidatus Aminicenantota bacterium; assembly: GCA_963729855.1. GTDB lineage: Bacteria > Acidobacteriota > Aminicenantia > Aminicenantales > UBA4085 > UBA4085. Next base: position 38,225 of record CAVSPT010000003.1, read on the forward strand.
CCCGGTGGTCTTGGAGAAGGTGGCCGAGCCTCCGAGCTGCCAGCCGTTGGCGAGTCTCTTATCGAAACTGACCTCCACGGCATTGTATTTCATGACGCCTTGGGGGACGTTGGTCAGACGGTAGTATTCGGCCGGCGCGTTGTTGGACAGGAAGTACATGGTGACCTTCTCGGCGGGGAAACTGCCGTACGCCGGAACGGTCGTGGTGAACGGGATCCACCACTGGGGGGCTTGGTCATGCGTGTACCAGTACTGCCCAGTCGACTGGTCCCAGAGGACACTGGCCAGGACGTCCTTGCGGTCCTTATGAATATAGCGGACGCTTAGGTTGAGGTCCTTGACGAGCTCGTGTTCGATGCCCGCCGTGTACTCAACGATGTACGGCATCTTGACATTGGGGTCGATGGAGTTCAGATAAGACGTGGAGACCTGATTCAAAGGAGTCTCCCCGTATCCCACCTGGTAATGGTCGCCGCCCGGGCCGGGGGCATCGGGAACGCCGTTATGGTTGTCATCCCACCAGAAAAAGTCGTAACCGTACCAGCTCAGGGGATACATATTGGATACGATTGAGGTGGGGAATCCTTCCTGCTGGCGGGAGAACGAGAACTTCAGAGCCGTCTTCCCGTCGCCGAAGAGGTTGTAGGTCAGGCCGACGCGCGGCGACAAGATAGTGCCGTAGGGGAAGGCGTTGTTCCAAGCGGGGTACGAGATCGCGGCATAAGGGTTGAAGCCGTAGATGGGCTCGAAGTAGGTGGCACCAAGGGCCAGGGCCACGGGGTCCGCCGTCGCGCCCTTCGTCGAGGCCGGGACCCAGGCCGTCAAGTGGTCGGCCCGCAGCCCCAGGCTGATCGTCAAGCGCTTGACCGTGAATGAGTCCTGAATGAAGCCGCCCACCCGGGATGTGATGCCGATACTGTCGCTGGCTCCGTATGATGATCCGATGGCCGCGTAATTGAGAGCGCCATCGCCGTAGACGGGGTCCGTCACTCCGCCGTTTTGAGCCGCGAAATAATAGGGGCTTCCATTGTAGTAGGTCCAGAACAGGGGCTGCTTCATATAGAAGCCCCAATCACCCCGGTTCCTCTCCCATTCCAGGCCGGCCTTGAATTCGTGGTTTCCTCCAAGGAAGTCGTCCAGGAACTTGGTGGCCGTCAGCGAGATATTGACCTTCGGCTTGTAAGTGTATTGTTCGCCGCCGTTCTGACCCCACGTATAACCGGTGTAGGCGTCGGAGAACGCAGGCCCGTTGGGATTGCCCTGCGCGGTGGTATGCCCTGTCCAGCTGAAATACAGGCCGCCGACGCGGAGGTCGAGCATCGTGGTGCTGTTGACGGTCCAGGAAATCGTGCCGGCGTAATTGAAGCGGATGGGCTTGTTGTGCAGATTGGCTTCGTCGGTCATACCCCATCCGGTGTAGTAGTAGGGGACATCTTCCATGGAATAATGTCCCATAACGGAGGCCCGGATATTGTCGGACAACTGCGTTGACAACTTCAGAAAACCAATATAGTTGGGAAAGTTGCGGTCGTAGTTGTTATATTGCTTGCCGTTTATGACGGTGGGCCGGAAATCGCCGGTATTGTCGCTGTCGATATACCGGAATTCTCCCATGAACCAGAGCTTGTCCTGGATGATCGGTCCGCCCAGGGCCAATGACGAATCGACCGCGTAGATCGGAATCGAAGGCTTGGCGAGATTGAGAGCATCAATCTGCGGTTGGGTCAGGTGGATTTGGGATAGGCTTTTGTTCGTGTAGTAGACGGACGCCTCTCCCGAAAACCTGTTCCCGCCCGATTTCATGACGACATTGGTGAGACCGCTCCCGCTGCCGAAGAACTGGGCCGTGGCCCCTCCCGTCACGACCTCGGTTTCCTCGACCATGTCCCAAGCGATTCCGACATCGTATCCGAAAGCGACTCCCCCGACATCGGGTTCCGTCATTTGGATGCCGTCCATGACAGCGCCTCCTTCTCCCCGCCCGTCCCCATTGATGCTTCCGCCCACGGAGCCAGGGACGAATTGAAGGACCGTGCGGATGTCGCGGGACAAGGGAAGCGATGCCAGGACGTCGCTCGTAACGGTGGTGGACGTCGTCGATCTCACGATGTCGACCGTGGGCGTCGGCGCGGTGATCGTGACTTCATTCTTGATCACCGACGCCTTCATCTTGATTTCGAAGGAGATCGTTTTACCGAGATTGATGAGGATCCCCGTTTGGATGTTTGTTTCAAAACCGTTGAGCTCGGCTTTGATTTGGTAGCCTGCTCCCGGCGTCAGGTTAGGCGCCCGGAAGAGGCCCTCGGCGTTAGTCAGGGTCGTGACCTTGCCGATGAGGGCGGGCCCCGAGATCGTAATCGAAACGCCAGGAAGGGGCTGTCCGTTGTCCTCGACGACCCGGCCCCTGATCGAGCCGGTCTGCAATTCCTGAGCGTTTGAGACCAACGAAAAGATCAGGCAGGCTGCGATGAGAAAAAATACTTTTGTTCTACTCATGTCTCCTCCTTTTCATTGAACAAAAAAGAATCTCAGCTCTTCTGAGGTTCGATAGTTTTATTTTTTCTTATCACCTCCTTTGATGAGGCGTTTTCCCAAAAAAGCAGATGCCCTAGAAAATAAAACGACCTTGGTGATATAAGCCGAAACAAGCAAACGATAATTTCTTTCTAACTTTAAGTAAAAATCATCCCTAAAAAACACACTTAAAATGTATTCAGCCATTCTCTTTCCTCAGAACCGGCTATTGAATGGCCAAGCTAAACCGTGCTCCGGCGTATCATTAAAACTCCCTAACAATTAAAATAATAATATTAATAGCCTAGGGCGATGTCAAGATTAAAAATACGTGCAAAGAAAAGTCGATTGAAGAGAGGATTGTGGCGAATTTTTTGGCTGAAACGCAATATCTTTTCAGACATGATCAAGTCATGGATATCCCGCCTTAGTTAGTGTGTATTAGTTATTCTCTGTTTGCAAGGAATGCGGTTTGCGATCCAGGCGGGTGCGTTTGAATTTCTTCGAGAAAGAGTTTATTATTAAAAATGTCTTTTTCATACGGCCAAGGAAAATATCTATGGTTAGACGCTTGTTCACGACGGTCGCTGTTTTTACGGCCCTTAGCGTTTTCGCCGGAGATATCGCGGCCCAAAAGCCCGCCCTGCCCGCCTTCTATCAAAAATGGCTGAGCGAAGAGGTCGTCTACATCATCACGCCTCTGGAACGGGACGTCTTTCTCAAACTCCAGACCGACCGGCAACGGGATCTTTTCATCGAGGCCTTTTGGAAACATCGGAACACGACTCCTAACAGTCCGCAAAACTCGTTCAAGACCGAGCATTACCGACGCATCAATTACGCCAATAATCATTACGGCCGGTCGGCGCCAATTCCGGGTTGGCAGACCGACCGCGGCCGAATCTATATCATCCTCGGCGAACCCAATGATGTCCAGAAGCTCGACAACAAGGTCGGCCTCTATCCGATTGAGATCTGGTTCTACCAGAACAAGGAGAGCTTCGGACTTCCGACCGGATTCTATATTCTCTTTTATCAGCGGGGCGCCATCGGCGATTATCGGCTCTATAGCCCATCCCGGGACGGTCCCCAAGCTCTCATGAACAGCTACAATGGCGACCCCATCGATTACCAGGCTGCCTACGAGGCCCTCAGCGATATAGAGCCGACGGTGGCCGACGTCTCGCTGTCGCTGATTCCGACCGAAACCTCGTCCAGTGTCGGCCGGCCGTCCTTGGTCTCGGACATGCTCATTCAGAAGGTGGAGAACGCCGCCCGGTTCCAGGTCGAGGAGACGTATGCCAAGAAATTCTTTGAGTACAAAGACACGATCGAGGTCGAATATTCGGCGAACTATCTTGATTGCGACTACTTGACCAAAGTCTCGCGGGTGCCGTCGGGAATGTATTTTGTCCACTACGCGGTGGAACCGAAAAGGCTCTCGGTCGAGTCCTCGGCGAGTTCTTATTCGATGATTCTGAAGGTTAATGGAACGGTGACCACGCTCGACGGAAGGACCGTCTATCAATTCGAAAAGCCGATCACCTTGACTCTGGATGAGAACCGGATGAAGACGGCCGACGTCCAGCCCCTCGATCTCCACGACATGTTCCCTCTCCTTCCGGGCACGTATAAGCTCTCGGTCCTGGTGAAGAACGAAGTGTCCAAAGAGTTCATGTCCTTCGAGCAGACCCTGATGATCCCCGGCGACGCGCCGCTTCTGCAGATGACCTCGCCTGTTCTGGGATTCAAGGCGGCACGCGTCGACGCCTCCCAAAAGACGCTCAAACCGTTCCAAATCGGTCCTTTCGAGATTTCGACACAGCCGATGCGCGTTTTCGCCCGGAAGGAAACTCTGTCCGTCGTCTTTCAATTGTTCGGACTGAGCGAAGCCCAAAAACGGGCGGGCCAACTCCGGTTCGTCTTCACTCGGAACGGGCAGGCGGCCTTCGACCGGATTCGACCGCTTGCGGAATGCCCGGACCTTCCCGACATCCTGACCGAATTTTCCCTGGCCGATTTCGTCCCGGCCCATTATTCCCTGAAGATCTCCGTGGTCACCGACGGCCGCGAGCTGGTGACGGGGACGGAAGAGTTTGATGTATCCTTCCGCGATGTCCTCCCGCGGCCGTGGTACTATACGAAACGTCTTCCCGAGGCTTCCGATTCCGTCTATGCCATAATGATCGGCAGTCAGTTGTTCAATCTCGGCCGCCTGGCTGAAGCCAGGGGCTTTATCGAGCGGGCTTATCAGCAAATGCCGGGCTCTGAGGCCGCGGCTTTGTGGCTGGCCCGGATCAACGTTGCGCTCGGCTACCCTGAAAAGGTCTTCCCCGTTCTCAGCCCGTTCCTGGAGGCGTCCCGGACGCCGAAATATGAAATCTACCTTCTCGCCGGACAGGCGCTCCAGAAGACCGGTGATTTTGCCGGCGCCCTCGGTATCCTCGACCGAGCGGTCACCCAATTCGGCATTAACCCGAATTTATTGAACGCGATCGGTGATTGCTACATCCGGCTGGGTCGGCCCAAGGATGCGCAATCCGTCTGGGAAAAATCGCTCGAAATCAACCATGACCAGCCCGAAATCAGGAAAAAGCGGGACGCTCTCAAGGACACGAAGTAAAACATCCTCGCTTTTCACGCAGTACGGAGGCGATGGCTTCGTAGGCCGGCTTGGGGCGGTAGCCTCTGTCGAAGATCAAGGCCTGATCGTATGTGCCGCTGCTGATTCCCGGGACCCAGGAATAGCGGTCGGTGAACCCCCATAGGAAAACGGCCGGACAATTCGGTGCGGCCAGCGCGGTTTCGAAGACCTCCCGGTAGATCAACGCCTGTTTCTGGAAGTCCGCGGCGGCGGCGTTTTTGGGAAGCCAGACGTCCAGCTCGGTAATGTGGACGACCAGCCCGAGGTCGTTGAAGCGCTTGATGTTCCGGGTCACCTCCGGAAGGGCGGGATGATTGTCCGTTTGAATGTGATATTGCAATCCGACACCGTGGATCGGTACGCCGTGGGCGAGAAGCTCCTTGACCCATCGATAACACCTCTCGGCTTTTTCCGACAGACCCTCTATGCCGTACTCATTATAAAAAAGGACGGCTTCTGGGTCGGCCTCATGGGCCCAATGGTAAATCCGTTCGACATATTCAGGGCCTATGGAATGGAACCAGGGGCCTTCTTCCCGTAAGCCCGGCCCTTTATCGCTCAAGCCTTCGTTCAGGACATCCCAAGCGAACACACGTCCGCGAAAATGACGCATGACGGTAAAGATGTGTTTCCTGAGGATGGACAGGGCTTCTTGACGGGTAAATATTTTATTTTGGGCCCAATCCGGCAGCGCATCGTGCCAGACCAACGGGACGGCGCGCACCTTCATTTTCTTCTGTTTGGCGAACGTCATCATTTCTTCCGCTTGTCGGAAGTCGAATTGTCCGCGTACGCGTTGAATGACATCGAGCTTCATGGCGTTTTCGGCCACGAGGCCGTTGAACTCCCGGGCCAGGACTTCGCCATAGAGCGGATCATTCCGGCACGCATCGTTGCTGAACGCCGTGCCGATCAGCAGGCCTTTCCCCGCGGCCAGGCTTCTCAGCGCGGCCGCGGGGGTCCGTTTATCCTTCTCATCTTTTTCGCCGGAATTCAGTTGAAGACCGGTCTCCCGGCTCTCGGGCGTCGTGCTCGAATGGGACGGGTGAAGGAACGGGGAAGCCACCGCCAGGCCTGCTGCGCCCGTGGCTTTCAGAAAGGCGCGCCGCGATACTCCCGGTCCTAGGATTTTGATAACGTTTTCTCCGGAAAAAACTTTTTGTTCGGTCATTTCCCTCGAGGTGGGACACCGGTGCTCTCCTGCCGGATTACGATCGGAACGTAGCCGACCTCCAACCCTTTGGGCGGCGTTACGAGCAAGGCCGGATCCAGCGAGGCAAGCCTTCCCCGGCGGAGCGGAGCCATATAGTCCCTGTCGATTGACCACTCGATATGAATCTTTTCGATAAAAGCCTGTAGCTTCGCCTTCTTATTTTCATTCCAAGCATACTGCTGAAAAGACGGCTGGTCGACGAATCGGTACCAGCAGTAGGTCACGGTCGAGCCGTCGATCAGATGGACCCGGAACGGTCCCTGAACGGGGCCGGGCTTGGTCCAGGCGCCTCCGCTCGGCGATGTGTACGGCTCGCCCTGATTGGCCCGTTCGAATTCCTGGGCTTTGAGCCGGGTTTCGGCGGGCACTTCCGAGGCGGAGACGGCCACGCGTTCATCTCCTGCGTTTTTGAAATAGCGGGGAAAACAGCCCATTGAGTTCTTGGTTCCATCAAACCATTCCAACCCCCAGGCATTGTCCTCGAACACCTTGGTGTTGAAGATTTTGTCCACGCCGATGATTTTCTTGCCGGCTTGATCGAAACGCGGCGTCCGCGTCGTCAACGTGGACGTCCAAGCACCCTTCTCGTCGAACCGGCCGGAACAGGCGGGGCCGCCGTCTCTCCAAGCCTTAAAGGCGTCATAGAGCGCGGCCTTGGAGTAATAGGTCACGTCCTGGACGAGCAGAGTTCTTCCTTGGGCGTCAACCGGGAACTGCAGTTTTGGCAGCTTTGAATAAAAAACGCCTCGGGCGTCTGCGGAACGGAAACACGGCACCGTGTTGATCTCCATGGCCCCGCCTCCCATGATTCCCGGCCGGGCATCGAGTCCCCGTCCGTAGATGAAAGGGTAATTGAAGAGCTTGCCGATTTTGCTCCAGGTTTCCGGGATATAGTAAGCGATCGGTCCTTTGAAGTTGGCCGCGCTTAAAAAACAGGTCCAAGCCTGATCGCCGGTGGGCGGCTCCCCGGCGACGGGTTCGGTGAAGGGAAGGGCCATATAGGTGTATCCCAAGAATTTGCCGTTGGGATGTCCCTGAAAAGGCAGAGCGTCTGGCGGAATCAGCAACCGGTTGCTGAGCTGGGCAATACCCAGTTGATTGTCCGGAAGGGCTTGATTGCTATAGAAGAAAGACCACCCGGGCGATCCGACCTCATAGTCGTAGCATTGGGGCGTGGCATTCATGCTGAATTTCGGCGGGCCGTAGCGGAAGTGATTGCCCGCCCAATAGCCCAAGCCGCCCTCCACAGTCTGAAAAACGGCGTCCCAGGTCGGTCCACGCTCCGGCCATTGATCCCGGGCCAACGTACCCTTCGGAGCGAGGGGGGTACCCTTGTTGTCGGAGTTGTCCGGCGTGATCCAGGCGCCCGCAAGGCCGATCTGGAAACGGGCGATCGGCTCGTCGATCAGCGGCCAAACGGCGGAATAAAATCCCATGCCCGCGCTATAGGCGGACCGGGCCGGTGGCCGGGTCGCGTCATATCCGATATACCCGTGCAGGCCTTCATCATTCGCTACGACCTTCCCGGATTCTGTTTTTTGAGCCTCCGGGTTCTGCCGCGCCGTCCCGGCCCATGTCCAGGCTAGGACGGCGAGGACGAAAAAGGCTCGCCATGGCTTTTCCATTTTTCGCACTCCTCGGTCACGGAAAATATCGATCGATCCTTTTCCCACGGGAAATCCGGTCCAGGTGCGGGCCGGCGATTTTCCGGCCCCGGCCGTTCAGCGCGGGACGAACCGTGACGATCAGGATCCCGAACAGGAAACAGGATCGACCGATCCTGAATCGCGCACGGCCGCCCGTGAATGCGCCGATTTTCACGTTTCCTCCCGGCGAAGCCTCGGATTCACTTCTCCACGTTGCTCGATAATAAAACACTTGGAAAAATGTTACAATGATGCCTCGAAATATTTGGATGTTGGACAGGGCTTAATAAATTATGTTAATAAAGCGGAAAGGTTCTCCATGAATAAAAGAACACTTGAATCTGCCGATCCGCTCGGGGGTGCCCGATATATCAACCGCCTCAACAAAATCAAGGTGCTCAACATCATCAGGAGCAGCGAAAGCCTCTCCCGGGCGGATATCGCCAAGATCAGCGGATTGAGTGCGCCGACCATCTCCCGGATCGTCGATGACCTTTTAACGGAAGGCCTGGCCCGTGAGATCGGGGAGGGCGTTTCGCAGGGAGGGCGGCGTCCCACTTTGCTCAAATTCTCCGACCGCAAGAACTTCATCGTCGGCATCGATCTGGGGACTACGAACATCTACGGGGTCCTAACCGATTTCGAAGCCAAGATCATCGCCGAGGTCAACACGCCGACCTGCGTCGAGGAAGGATTCGCAAGCGTCATGCGGCGCACGTCCGATGTCATCGGGAGTCTGATCAACGAACCCTCGGTCAAAGAAAAGCGCATCTACGGAATCGGCATGGCCGTGGCCGGCCTCATCAACCGGACGCGCAACATCGTTGAATTCTCGCCGGATTTCCATTGGCACAATGTCGATGTCGTCGAATTCCTGTCCCGGGATCATCATTATCCCATTATTTTTGACAACGTTACGCGGGTCATGGCCATGGGCGAGCGATGGTTCGGCTTAGGGAAGCAGTTCAAGAACTTCATTTGCGTCAATGTGGGCTACGGCATCGGCGCGGGTATCATCATCGACGGGAAACCGTTGTACGGACCGTTGGGAATGGCAGGCGAATTCGGACATATCACCCTGAACAAGAACAGCCTTGTCCAATGCGACTGCGGCAACTTCGGCTGTCTGGAAGCTCTCGCTTCCGGCAATGCCATCGCCCGATCAGCGAAAACACGCCTGGCCGAAGGAGAACGCAGCGTCCTTTTCGATCGGTGTGGAGGCGAAATCGACAAGGTGACCGCCGCAATGGTCGCCGACGCGGCCAAACAAGGAGATGCCCTGGCATGGAACATTTTCGACGGGGCCATGGAGTATCTCGGAATCGGCATCGCCGCCTTGGTCAACCTCTTCAGCCCCGAAGCCGTCGTCATCGGCGGCGGCGTAGCCCAGGCAGGGGATATCCTGTTTGAAAAGGTCCGAAAAACGATCAATGCGAGATCCCTCAATATGATCTCATCCAATGTATCCATAAGGCCGGCGACGTTCGGCTTGAAAACAGCCGTTATGGGCGCCGTTTCCTTGGTTCTGAATGAAGTCTTGAGTCTCAACCATGATGAGGGTCTGGCGAGGCCTTAGAACGGGGTACTCTCATTTTTTTTTAAGCAATGATTCTTAATCGTCGTATCGGCTACTTTCTAAGAGTTAGCAACGTTCTTTCAATGCATCGTGTTGCTCAAATCACCGGGTTTCGTTTTTTAAAAATAGATTCCGCTTTCCCGGTTTTCCGTTGTCCCGGCCGATAGCTTCCGGAATGCAAATATGTCTTCTACGCAGGCACGCCGGGACGCGAACGCTCATGACAGAATTGAGGAGCCTCACAAAAGGAGCCATCATGATAACCCGTTTCCGTCCTTTTATCCTGAGCCTGCTTCTTGTTTTTATCGTCCGCTGCTCACCGCCGATCAAAGAGACCGTCATTCCTTATACCTCGCAAGACTGGCCGACTTCGATTTGGAAATCCGAAGTCCCCGAAGGTTGCCCCTTCGAGCCCTCAAAGGATATAACGGCGGTTGGCTTTACCCGGAATTATGTCGCCTATACGGACGCCGATACATGGTATCCCTCTTGGGCGTCCGATGGAAATATGTATAGCGGTTGGACCGACGGAGAAATCGGCGAGGAAAGCTGCAATTCGAACGGGGCGAAGGCGCACACTGGAAATGCCAGGATCGTCGGAGACGATCCGCTCCGCCTGACGGTTTCGTCCCTGGGAACGGAGTCGGCTTCAGCCGCGCCCTATGGGGGGCGCTATCCCAGCGCCAACCTCGTTCATGATGGAATCTGGTATTATGGGACGTACTGCGTTGATTTTGATCAGTCCCGGCCGGAATACCGCGATCTGTACAGTTGGGCCATCTGCGGTCCGGTGCCGGGATTCCGCATCTCCAAGGATTACGGCAAGACCTGGATCCCAAGCCCGCTCTCGCCCGGAAAGCCCCTCTTTCCGGAATCGGGGAAGGGCGGGCGGCAGGTGAAAATGGGAACGCCCCATTTCGTTGATTTCGGCCGGAACATGGAGCATTCACCGGATGGGAAGGCGTATCTCGTCGGTCACGGCTTCCTGGAGAACGACCCGGCCCCTCGGATCGCCGGAAACAGCTGGATTGCCGGGGACGCCGCCTATTTGGCCCGTGTCACCCCGAGTCCCGGCGCCATCAACGACGTCGCGGCCTACGAGTTCTATGCCGGCCGCGGCTCGGACGGACGACCCGTCTGGTCACGGGAGTTTGCCGATATCAAGCCGCTCGCCGCCTGGCGTCACCGCATGGGTTGTACGACCATCACCTATGACGCGCCTCTCAAGAAATTTTTGATGTGCGTCACCGACGGTTGGCCGGGCGTGGAAGACATGAATTCATATTTTTTGGAAGCCGATGATATAACCGGTCCCTACCGCCTCATAACGTTCATGAACAAATTCGGGCGTCAAGGCTATTTTCTGATGTTCCCGTCGAAATTCATCAGCTCCGACGGCCGAACAGCCTGGCTCAGCTATTCGGCGAACTTCCATAAAAGCTACTTCGGCAATCGGGCCGTGGCCGATCCGATCGGGAGCCGCTATGCCTGGACGCTTCAGGAAATCAAGCTGTTGGACCCGGCTGCGGCGGCCGCCCTTGCTCAATACGCGGGCAAGGCCGCGGCGGACCCGCTCAAGAGCGATGCCAACCTCGCCCTCCGGGCCAGGATCAATGTATCCTCGGTCAACAAGAACAATAAGCCCTTCACCGAATTGATCCAATATTTCGGAGAAGGCGCGGTGGACGGCATTGTCGATCTCAAGAATCCTATCGGCTCCCATGCTTGGGTGAGTCTCGAAGAGAGGGAAACCGCCGTCCTGCGGCTCACTTGGGATTCCCCTCAAACCATTCGTCGGGTCTGGCTGTTCGACCTGCCGAACCTGAATGATCATATAACCTCGGGCGTACTCTTGTTCAGTGATGGGAGCGCCGTTAAGGTGGGCGAGCTCCCCAACGACGCCCGATCAGCCAAGGAAGTCGCTTTTCCGCCCAAACAGGTCTCCTGGATCGTGTTCGCCGTGAACACGGTGTCCAAGGAGACGCGGAACGCGGGATTGGCCGAGATCGCCGTCTTCAAGGAATGAGGGCGGGGAATGAAGGCCGGGATGACCAAGGCAAGGAGGCGATGATGGTCTGGTTTTCAGCAAGAACTCTCGGCGGGGTGTCTCTCGGCGCCCTGTTCATCATTCTGATCGGATGTTCCTCCGCGCGACCGCAGCGTCTTGTCATCCGGGGCGACGCCGCGGATCCCATTCTGGCCTTTGCCGCCGACGAGCTGGGCGCCTTTCTGGGGAAAGAATTTGCGGTGGACCACAACGGCGCTGCCGCCGGTGCCGCTTGGATCATCGATCTGGGCGTCGACAAGGCGATGGATGATTTTTCCTTTTCCGTCCGGCACATTGCGCAAGCCGGAGCCGCCGGAGGCGCGACCATCGAACTCCGAGGGGCGACCGCGGCGGGAGTTCTGCACGCGGCCTACACGATGCTCGAAAAAGCGGGACTCCGCTTCGACGTCGCCGGTCCGATCCTGCCCGAAGTGATTAAACTCGAAAACCTCCGCGGATTCAGCCGGATCGTCCGGCCCGCGGTCAACCGGCGCGGCATCCGCCAGCATATTAACTTCGCCATGGACATCTCGTCCTATCCGCTCGAAGAAGCCAAGGAATACGTTCGCAATTTGGCCCGCCTTAGGTTGAACAGCATCACCTTCCACAGCTATCCCGGCCAATGGTACCCGGTCTTACTGCGCGCGGGGGCATCGCCGGCGGGCAATTTCTTTTACGGACAACGCCACGACATTCCCGACGAACCGTTCTTGAAGAGCGTCGTCCGCAATAAAACGGTCTATTGCATACCGGCCATCGAGCCCTTTTACGATCAGCCCGAGGAAAAGAGCCGGCGGGCCATGGATTGGCTGGCGGAGGTCATCCGCGAAGCCAAGCGCGTCGGGCTGACGGTCAATTTCTCGCTGGAGCTCCGGGACGAGGATCCGGCTCGGTCCCTGGCGTCCTGCCGATTCGTGCTCGATCGATATCGCTGGATTGACTCGCTCGAGCTGATCACCCAGGAGGACAGCGACAAGCCGGGCCGGGAAATCGAATACAACACCCAAATTCTCCGGACCCTTCGCGAGTCTCAGACGCTCGGGAGAAAACTCGAATACGGCATCGGCATCTACAACACGGGGATCGAGGACCTGAAGCCCGGATTTGAGTTGATGCGCCGGATCGTCCCGTCGGACGTCCATCTGACCGTCCTGCCGGCCCACGGCGCGCGCAAAGCCGTGGACAATCTGAAGGCCATTCCCATCACGGCGGCCGACGTGAACCGGACGATGTTTTACAGCTGGGTCGAATTCGACGGGCTGATGTATCTGCAGCAGAATCCCGTTGAAGGCATCCGGCGGCTGATCGGCGAAGGACGGCGGTTGACCGGCGGGGCGCCCCTCTACGGTATCAGCTGGAACCATTGGCGTACTGCGGAAAACCGGACTTCGATCGCTTATGCCGCGTTGGCCATGATCGAGGGGCCTATCGAGCCCCGCGATTTCTACCGGGATTATGGCCGCTCCCTCGGAATCGGCGATCTGGAGGCCTATGGTGCGGCCATGAGCACCCTGGACGACGCCGACACCGAAGCCCGCAACGATCTGTTCAATATCGGCTTCTGCTACGGAGGGTATTGGACCTCCCCAAAAGACCTGGCCAACTACGGTCGGTTCACGCCGGAAAAAATCGAGGCCGCGCGCCGCAAGTTCGAAGCCGTGCGCGACGGCCTGTTCGGGTGCGTCTCCGGGACCCCGACGGCCGGGGGAAAACACTATCTCGAATTTCTCGTCAATCGGATCTCCTGCACCTTGTTCCATCTGCGGGCTTTTTTAAAAATGACCGAACTCCAGCCGCTCTTCAGCGCTAATGATCCCTAGCATTTCACGGCCGAGGAGCGCCAGCGGATCGGCTTGGTCTCCGCGGAAGCCCTGGCCTTGGAGACGGAATATATGAAGCTTCATGTCCAAATGATGGAGGACCGCGGCTGCGAGGGTACCCTGATGAGCTATTACTACGCTCCGGTTCACCTCTTGAAGCAGATCATCAAAACGTATGGAGAGAAAGGCGGCGAAACAGGGATCACCCCTAAAACCCTTGACGCTCCGCCGGCCCCGGCAGGGAAAAAGTAAGAGGAGACCGTCCAAGGATCATGAATGTGAGCGCCAATAAAATTCTGCCCCTTGCCGCGGGGCTTGTTCTGATTCTGATCGTCGCTCGGGGCCAGGACTCGAGAAAGCTCATGCCCGTCCCCTATTCGGCGGTCCGGATCACGGACGCGTTCTGGTCGCCGAAAATCGCCACCAATCGGAAGGTCAGTATCCGGGCGGCCCTGAGGGAATGTGAAAGCTCGGGCAATATTCCCAATTTCAAGATCGCGGCCGGCCTGATCCAGGGCCAGCAGAAGGGCTCTCACGCGTATGACTCGGACGTCTACAAGGTCATCGAAGGCGCCGCTTACAGCTTGAGGATCCAACCCGACCCGGAGCTCGAGGCCCTCGTCGACGGCCTCATCGAGGCGATCGCGGCGGCCCAGCAGAAGGATGGCTACCTCAACACGTATTTCACCGCCGCAAACCATGGCCCTCGATTGACCATGGCGCCAACAGAACACGAGCTGTATTGAGCCGGCCATCTGTTCGAAGCCGGGGTGGCCTATCGCGATGCGACGGGCAAGCGCACGCTCCTGGACGTCGCGGTCCGCTTCGCCGATCTCCTCGACTCCATTTTCGGGCCGGGAAAGCGCTATGAGGTTTCGGGCCATCAGGAGATCGAGCTGGCCTTGGTCAAGCTTTGGCAAGCCACCGGAGAGAAACGCTACCTGAGTCTGGCTGGATTTTTTCTCGCCGAAAGGGGATACGCTCATGGCCGCGAACACCGGGCCCTGACACCCGAGGAATCCGTCCGGCAAAATACGGCGGATCCGCGAGACCGGCGCTCCCTCTGGTCGACCCGCCAATACCGTCAGGACCATAGGCCCCTGGCGGAACAAACCGAGGCGACCGGGCACGCCGTCCGGGCCGGGTATACCTACGCGGCCATGGCCGATGTATCCGGCCTCGTCGCCGGTCCCGGCTACGGCCGGGCGCTCGACCGCATCTGGGACAACGTCGTGGGCTCCAAACTCTACATTACGGGAGGCGTCGGGACAGCCCAGTTCGGCGACGAGGGCTTCGGCACGGCCTACAATCTCCCCAACGACAAAGCCTATTGCGAAACCTGCGCAGCGGCGGCCAATATCTTCTGGAACGCCCGGATGAACCTGCTGCGGGCCGACGCGAAATATGTCGATGTCTTGGAGCTCTCGTTGTACAACGCCTTTCTGTCGGGCGTTTCGCTGTCCGGGGACCTTTTTTTCTATGAAAATCCCCTGGCCAGCTCAGGGAAAGCGAGCCGCGAGGCCTGGTCCGATCCGGCCTGTTGCCCGAGCAATGTCGTCCGCGTGATTCCCCAAGTGGGGGGCTATCTGTACGCCAAAGACCAGGACGGCATCTACGTGAACCTGTATGTCGGCAGCACAGCCGATGTTCCCTGGAAAGGCGGTTCCATCCGGCTTGTTCAAACGACTCTTTATCCGTGGGAGGGCAAAGTCCGAATGGCCATCGAACCGGATACGTCGGAGGAGTTTACGCTTCATCTGCGAATTCCCGGTTGGGCGGCCGATGGGCCGGTCAAGAGCGATCTCTATGTTTTTGACGACGCGGCAGGGCGCGGACGAGTGCTTCCAAATCCGGTCATCAATGGGCGGGCCATCCCCAGTCCGGAAATGAACAACGGGTATCTCCTCATCCGCCGGGCTTGGAAGAAAGGCGATATCGTCGAGCTTGACCTTCCCATGCCCGTCCGCCGCGTTCGGGCCAACGCCGCCGTCGAGGCTGATCGCGGGCGCCTGGCCCTGATGCGCGGGCCCGTCGTGTACTGTCTCGAAAGCGCGGACAATCCCTTTTCCGTTCAGGAGTTCGGTCTGCCCGCCGCCTCCCCGATCCAGGCGGAATTCCGCGGGTCTCTTCTGGGCGGCGTCATGGTCCTCCGGGGACAGGGTTCAGCCGGCGGGAGCAGAAAGGCGGATTTTACGGCCGTTCCCTATTATGCCTGGGCCAATCGCGGGCAGGGCTGGATGAACGTCTGGATCCCCGAAGCCGGCCCCGGAAAATAAGACGAAATCGGTTTCCATGGTTCTGATGAGCACGAGCCGATGTGCCTTGCGTATGGCCCCGATGTGCTGCTGCCGGCGGGAGGCGACGACAGCAGCGTCCCCAAAAGCAGGGACGACTGGAAGCGGATCATTCGGACCTACGTCCTGCATTATAAAGACCTCGGTTTTACAGGCTGGTACTGGGAGGTTTGGAACGAGTTCAAAGTGTTTGTCGGCCTTGGAGACGCCATTCTCCGGGCTGCGGCCGTCCGCGGTGTACAAGCCGACGATTATTTTATGAGAGCCACCCGGGTCTGGGCATTATGTTCCTCTAAGTGCCCCGTAAAATCCCAGGGGAAAGGAAAACAACCAAAGCGGGTCAAGCGGCACCCTCGACGACGCAACCCCGAGGAATTCGCGGCTCCGCTTGAATCCTTTCGGGCAACGCTTGATCGGGAATTCGGGCCGGTCAAAAATGGACTTGCATATTCAAAAAGTTGCTGACAAAATGGACGAGAAACGGACGGCCCGTGATAAAGCCGGACTTTCATTTCAGCGGTGGAATAATTGGCGGGAGGAGGTAATGAAACAAGCCGTCATGATCGATCCGGGAACGATCGAGTTCCGGGACATTCCCAAGCCTTCGCCGGGCCGGCAACAGGTTCTCATCCGCGTCCGGCGCATCGGAATCTGCGGTTCGGATGTCCACGTCAATCACGGCAAACATCCATTCACGACCTATCCTGTGGTCCAAGGCCATGAGTTTTCGGGGGTCATTGAAAGCGTCGGAAAAGGGGTCACGAAGCTTCGGGCCGGGAGGCTGGTAGCGGCGACCCCTCAGGAAGTCTGCGGAACCTGCGCTCCCTGCCGCCGCGGCGACTACCACATCTGCGATCATCTCAAGGTCCGGGGGTTTCAGGCGCCCGGCTGCGCCCAGGAATGGTTCGTGACGGAGGCCGACAAGATCGTGCCTCTCCCCGCGACCTTCACGTTCGAA
Source organism: Candidatus Aminicenantota bacterium (assembly GCA_963729855.1). Lineage (GTDB taxonomy): Bacteria > Acidobacteriota > Aminicenantia > Aminicenantales > UBA4085 > UBA4085. The sequence continues at coordinate 54,937 of CAVSPT010000003.1, forward strand.
CAGGGGGCACTGGTCGAGCCGGTCGCGGTCGGGGTCCACTCCGTCGCGCGGGCCGGCCGGCTGGCGGGGTGCAATGTGGCTGTTTTAGGCGCGGGTCCGATCGGCAATCTCGTTGGCCAAGTGGCCCGCGCCCAAGGCGCTCAAGTCCTGATCACGGACATCAGCGAATACCGGCTGGAAATAGCGGCCCGCTGCGGGCTGAAGGCGGTTTCCAACGCCAGAAAAGAATCCCTGGCCCAAGCCGCCCAGCGGGCTTTCCGCGGAAAAGGCTTTGCCGTCGCCTTCGACTGCGCCGGTGTCGAAGCGACTCTCACCGAGGCCGTCTCCTCGATCGAGAAAGGCGGGACCATCGTTGTCGTCGGCGTCTATGGCGAGCATCCCCGGGTGAATATGGGTTTTGTCCAGGACCGGGAATTGAGCCTGATCGGCACGCTGATGTATCAATATCAGGATTTCGTCAAGGCCGTCCGCTTGATGAAGATCGGGGCGGTCATCACACCACCTCTCGATTCCAAACATTTTCCATTTTCCGAATATCCCGCGGCCTACGCGTTCGTCGACGCTCAGGCTGATAAAAGCCTGAAGGTCTTCATCGACTTGTAAGGGACCTCTGATCGAACATGGTGGAGCGCCCGATCGTCGTCGGGATCGGAGAGATCCTTTGGGATCTCCTTCCGTCCGGGAAACAGTTGGGAGGGGCGCCGGCGAATTTCGCCTACCAGGCCATGGCCCTCGGGGCGGAGGGCGTCATCGTCAGCGCCGTCGGCGACGATGAATCCGGCCGGGAGATCCTCCGGGCGCTCGAGGGCCAAGGCCTCGACGGCCGTCGTGTTTCGGTCTTGGCCTCCGTCCCCACCGGCTCGGTCACGGTACGGCTGGACGCCCAAGGCATTCCCGCATACGACATCCTTAAAAACGCGGCCTGGGATTTCCTCCCCTGGACGTCCGCAACGCTGGAAGCGGCGGTCCGTGCGGATGCCGTTTGCTTCGGGACGCTGGCCCAGCGATCCGAGGTCTCACGGACGACGATCCGGGCTTTCCTCGACGCCGCACGGGGGGACTGTTTGAGAGTTCTTGATCTCAACCTGCGCCAGTCTTATTACAGCCGGGAGATCATCCGCGCATTGCTCCAGCGATCGAACGTCCTGAAGCTGAACGACGAGGAGCTCCGCTCCGCGGCCCGGCTCTTGGCGATGCCCGGATCGGAGACGGAGATTCTCGAACGCCTCTTGGGCGAATATCCCCTTGATCTGATCGCCTTGACGAAAGGAAAGTCCGGGAGCCGCCTCTTTGGCCGGAACCGAGAGTCCTTCCATCCCGGGTATCCCGTCGAAATGGCGGATTCGGTGGGAGCGGGCGACGCTTTCACGGCCGCCCTAGTCGTCGGGCTCTTGAAAAAGAAAGACTGGGATGACATCAGTAAACAGGCCAACCGCATCGCGGCCTTTGTCTGCTCCCACAAGGGAGCCTGGCCGCAGATCCCGGCCGATCTGACCTCCTGGCCGGCGGATTGAACAAGAAAAGCAAGGAGTTTTTGATGAAAGATTTCAAATACCACCAACCCACGGAAATCCTGTTTGGTGCCGGACGGGTCGTCGAAGTCGGCGAGGCCGCCGCCCGCCTCGGTCGTCGCTGCCTGATCGTCACCGAGCCCGCCTTCCCGGCCGTGGCGCCCCTCCATCAGAAGGTTAGGCAGGCCTTAAAGGCGCGAGGGATCCCTTTCGCCCATTTCGACGGGGTCGTCCCCAATCCGACGACCGATGTGATCTCGGAAGGGGCGCGTCTGGCCCGCGAGTTCGGCGCCGATGTCGTGCTGGGGCTGGGCGGAGGGTCGAGCATGGACACGGCCAAGGCCATCGCCGTGGAATCGACCCACGAAGGGACTTGCTGGGATTACTTGTTCTTTCGTAAGACCCAGCCGACGGATCAAACGCTTCCCATCATCGCCGTCACGACCACATCCGGGACCGGGTCGCAGGTGACCCAAGTGGCGGTGGTCACGAACCCTCGGGAGAAGAACAAGTCGGCCCTCTTCCACGAGCGGCTCTATCCGAAGGTCAGCATCGTCGACCCGCAGCTTATGGTCACCATGCCGAAACATGTGACCGCGACGACGGGCTTTGACGTCCTGGCCCACGCCTTCGAAAGCTACATCAACCCGAACGGCTCACCCTACACCGACCTTCTGGCGCTCGAGGCTCTGCGGATCGTCGTCGCTTTTCTTCCCCGCGCCGTGTCCGCGGGCGACGATCTGAAGGCCCGGACCTGGATGGCCTGGGGCGATACCCTGGCCGGGCTCTGCATCGCCAACGCCGGCGTGACCCTGCCGCACGGCATCGGAATGGCCATGGGCGGGCTTTATCCCCATGTTGCCCATGGCGAAGCCTTGGCCAGCGTCTATCCGGCCGTCATCCGCTATAGCTGGGAGGCGGCCCCCGCGAAGTTCGCGGCCGCCGGCCGCATCTTCGATGGAGCGCTCGCCGGGCTCGATGACGCCGCAGCCGCGGAAAAGCTGGGCGGCTTGATCGAAGCCTTCCTTAAGAATATCGGATTACGAATCGGCTTGGACGATCTGGATATTCCCGAAGCGGACTTGAGAGCCCTGGCCCAAGCATCTCTCGTGCTTCCCGATTACAAGAACCATCCCCGGGTGGCCGACCGCGACGAAATCCATACGATCTTGCGGAAGAGCTTCAAAATCGGCGAATCGGAAGGCCGGAAATGAGATCCGGAGCGCGGATCCCGTTCTCCGCGATCTTTCGGTTCATCGGAGCGCTGGTTCTGGCGAGTCCGGTCGTCTTGGCCCAGGATCGGGGCCCCGTCGCCCGATGGACATTCGACGAGGGAGCGGGCCCATACGTTCTCGACAGCGCCAGCGGCTTCAAGGACACGATCGCGGGCCATTACAAATTCGTGCCGGGCGTCGCGGGATCGGGCCTCCAGTTCGACGGATATACCACCCGCGTGATCCGCAAAGGGAATCAAGCGCCCCGCCTGGGAGACTCTTTTACGATGGAGGCCTGGATCGCCCTGGCCGCCCTGCCCTGGAATTGGTGCCCCGTCTTGAGCCAGGAAGAAGCCGGGATGACCGGGGTGTCCTTCGGCGTCGGTCCCCACGGCGAGTTCGGGCTCAAGGTTTCCGTCCGGGGAGAATGGCTGGAATGTCTCTCGCCCATTCACCTCGGCCTGAAGCGATGGGCTCATATCGCCGCGACTTTTGAAACCGGAAAGGGGATCAAGCTCTTCCTGGATGGGGAAGAAGTCGCCGAGAGGCCGGTTCAGGGAAGCCCGGCCTATGCCGGAGACGCGGATCTCCTGATCGGCATGAATCCCGATAAACGAAAGCCGTCCTGCGTCGTCGGCACGGGCGCCGGAACGATCGAAGGATGGTATGCGTTTGACGGAATCATGGACGAAATCCGAATCTTCACCCGACCGCTCGGAGAGGCCGAACTGAAGCAATCCTTTGATTCGCGGGCCCCGGTGCCCGCGCCCGGTCTTCCGGCCCGTTTCCTGCCGTCCGGCCCGCCGGGTCCCGGCCGGTTCGGCGCCTATTATACCCGGCTCAAATACGACGACGGCTGGGACGCGCTGTGGCCGGTCGGTCAGGCCGCCGACATCGTCGTCCAGTTCGACCGCTCGCCGATCCGGGTCGTCTTTTGGAGAGGGACGCGCTACGGCCCGGCCTGGGTCATGGAAAACGGTCAATGGATGGCCGACCAGAGCGTCGAAACCTGGGACGGCAGCGAAGGCTGTTATGAGCATATGGAGGATCCCCGCTGCCTCTACTCGCAGGTGAGGATTCTCGAATCGACCGAAGCTCGGATCGTGGTCCATTGGCGCTATGCACCCGTGAACTCGCGCAATCATTTCTGGCGGGTCGACGAGAAATCAGGATGGGGACTGTGGGTCGATGAATATTATTATTTTTATCCCGACTTGACGGCCGTCCGCAAAGTCGTTTGGCCCACGGAATTCCTGGGTTCGGAATCGCCGTCCGAGATCCAGGAGACAATTCCCTTGTGCCAGCCCGGCCAAAACACGGACGACGTATTGAACCAGGACGCTCTGACGATCCTCAATTTGAAGGGAGAGAGCCGGACCTACTCCTGGCCGGGCGAGATGAACGACCCGGAGCTTTGGAAAAATCTTCAGCCGGAGAATCCGAATATTCAGGTCGTGAATCTGAAGTCGAAATCCAAGCCGTTCATCGTTTTCGAGCCGGGATGCCGGATGCACGTTTATGTCGGCCGGATCCGGAAAGCCGTTTCCGAATTCTCGGCCTACAATCACTTTCCGGTTTCCCTTCTTCCCTCCGACGGGCGGTTCGCCGTCGCCCCGGACCGGGTCACCCACTTTTCCATCTGCTTCACCGACCCTCCGCGGCACGTGAATCCGTCCTCGACGACCTGGGCCAGCTGGATCTACGGTGTTATCGAAGGGCCGTTGGGAAGTCTGGCCGCGCTGGGGCGTTCATGGGCGAACGCGCCCGGACTTACAATTCAAGGAACCGGCGTCGTTTCCGAAGGTTATGATCTTTCCCAGCGGGCTTATGTTCTTCGCTGCCGGGAAGCCGGCGGTCCGGCCGTGGTTGAAGGCGAGCTCCGGGCGAGCGTAGAATCTCCGGCGGCGAACCTGGCCCTCGTTGTGAAGGGCTGGGGGGATCGGAGTGCGTCTTTGGTGATCGAAGGAAAAACGGCGGTCCGGGGAAGGGATTTCGAAATCGGGTCCGTGCGATCACTCGATGGGACCGATCTCATCGTCTGGATCAAGCTCGCAGCGACGCGGCCGGTGAAATTCGTTTTGGCGCCCCCATGAGCCGGTGCGGCCGGGGCGGATGGAGACGGGCCGAGATTGCGGAAACCACAAATCCAGCGGCGTCGGCCCGTGATATAATCCTCTATGCGTTGCTTAATTACCGTTAGAAACATCCCGCACTTGCTCCAGCAAGTCCCGGGGAGGGAGATCGAGGAATGAAGAAGATGGCCATTATCGCCGCTGTCCTCGTCCTGGCGGCCGTCGTCATCATGGTCAATCTGACCCGGAAAAGGGCCGACGTTGAGCCCATCGTCTGGTACGGCATGATGCCCCATCCTTACAAGACCGAGGTCCGCAGCGGGGTCGAACGCTTCGAGCGGGAAACCGGCCTCAAGGTTCTCAAGGTTGTCGGCCAGCAATGGACCCAGGACAACGAAAACGTCAACGTCGAGGCCCTTTCGACGAGAGGCCACAAGGCCTTCAGCATCTATCCCGGCGATCCGGCGGGGGCCAACGCCCTTTTCGGCCAATTGAAAAGCCGCGGTCAGATCGTCGTGGCTTACGGCGCGGAGCCGGGCCTGCCGACGCCCGTCCCCTTCACCGTGGCCACCGACATCAAGGCGGCGGCCAAGACCGCCGCGGAGAAGCTGATTGAGTTCATGGGCGGCAAGGGGCGGATCCTGAACGTCCTGGAGCTCGTCACCGACATCAACACCAAGAAGCGCGACGACGGCATCCGCGAGGTCGTGGCCGCCCATCCCGGCGTCGAGATCATCCAGACCATCTCGGACATGACCCAGGTCAGCGAGGCCACGGTCAAGATCCAGAGCGCCCTGGCCGCCCGGATGGATGAGATCGACGGAATCATCACCACGGGCTACAATCCGACCATCGCGGCGGCCTCCGTCCTGACCGAATGGCATAAGGACCCCAAGCACAAAAGGATCCGCTTCATCGGCATCGACACCGGGGAAACGGTCCTGCGGGCCATCCGGGACGGGGCCATCGACGCCACGATCGCCCAGAATCCTCCCGGCCACGGATACATTTCCTGCTTTCTCCTGAAATACCTTCTGGACGGCTGGACGCCGGTCAGCGATTATCAGTTCATCGACGCGGGCATCGTCATCGTCACCAAGGCCAATGTGGACACCTATGCCGCCGAGGTCCGCACGATCACCGACCGGATCGCCGCCGAGCTGAAGACCCGTTATCTGCATCCCCCGAAATGATCGCGGAGCCGACCGTTCATGCTTGAGCTCAAAGGCATCGGCAAGCGCTTCCCCGGCGTCCGGGCCCTGGACGGCGTCAGCCTGCGCTTCGAGCCGGGCGGGATCCATGCCCTGGTCGGTGAGAACGGCGCCGGAAAAAGCACGCTGATCAAGATCATCACCGGCATCTACCAGCCCGACGAAGGCGAAGTCTTTTTCGAAGGGCGGCGGCTCCGTTTCCGCAGCTACCGCGACAGCCTGGCCCAGGGCATCGATATCGTCAGCCAGGAGATTCAGGTCATCCCGGAAAGCACCATCGCCGAGAACATCATGCTCGACAAGCTGCGGACCCGGGGCAAGACGGGGATCGTCGACTGGGCCGCGGTCGATCGCGTCGCCCGCACCTATCTGGAAAGGGTCGGCCTGGCGCTTCCCGCCAACACGGTGATCAAGGGCCTGAGCCCCGCCCACAAGCAGCTGGTCCAGATCGCCAAGGCCCTCTCCGCGGAGGCCCGCGTCCTCCTTTTGGACGAGCCGACAAGCTCACTGACGGAGCATGAAGCCCTGAATCTCTTCGCCATCCTGCGCGGCCTGCGGGACAAGGGCGTCACCATCATCTTCGTCTCCCATAAGTTCGAGGAAGTCTTCGCCCTGTGCGACAAGGTCAGCGTCCTCCGTGACGGGCGTCTCGTGGGGACGAGACCGATCGGCGGGCTGACCCAGCCGGAGCTCATCCGGATGATGATCGGACGCGAAGTCACCCAGACCCATCTGGGGCGCCTCGATGGGGACGGGGGACGGGTTCTCCTGCGGGCCGAACACATCCTCCGCCGAAACAAGGTCGAGGACGTCAGCTTCGCCGTCCGCGAAGGGGAGATCCTGGGATTCTACGGCCTCGTCGGCGCGGGCCGGACCGAGCTGGCCCGCATCCTGATCGGGGAGGACCGGCCGGATTCCGGGGCGATTTATGTCCGCGGCGAGAAGGCGCCCATCCGCAGCGTCGCCGACAGCCTGGAACGCTACGGCATCGGCTACGTCACGGAAAACCGCAAGGAGGAGGGCCTGCTCCTCCAATCGCCGGTCAGCACGAACATCACCATCGCCGTCTGGCCGCGGATCGTCCAGGCCCTGACCCGGGTCATCAGCCGGGTCAAGGAAGCGGCCATCACCCGGGGCATGATTCAGAAACTGAACATCCAGGCGACGGGTCCGAACCAGAAGACGGAGGATTTGAGCGGCGGAAACCAGCAGAAAATCTGCCTGGCCAAGTGGCTGGCCGCGGACTGCGGCATCCTGATCATCGACGAGCCGACCGTCGGGGTGGACATCGGGGCCAAGGACCAGATCCATCGCCTCATTTGGGACCTGGCCAAAACCGGCCGCAAGGCCGTCATCCTGATCTCGTCGGACATGCCGGAGATCATCCGCATCTCCTCCCGGATTCTCGTTTTCAAGGAGCACCGGGTCGTGGGCGAGATCATCGGCGTGGACGACGAGGCCCGGACTTATGATGAGGTCAGCGCGGCGATCGGGCGGTACTTGAATTGAGCCGGGGAACACTCCGGCGGACTCCGGAACGCCAAGGGAGGGATCGATCATGACGACGAACGGCACAAAACGCAGCGGGGCACCCGCCCCCGGGGCCGGCGACCGCCGCGAACGGATCAGCGGACGGACCCTGGGGCTGATCATCTCCGTGGTTCTCCTTTTCGCCGCTTTGTCCCTCCTGTCGCAGAGCTTTCTCAGCGGCTACACCATGTTCGTGGTGTCGCGTCAGATGGCCTTCTATATCCTCATCGCCCTGTCCCAGTCCTTCTGCCTGGTCGTCGGCCAGATGAGCCTGGCCGTCGGGGCCATCGGCAGCATCACGACCATTGTCCTGGGCCTGGGCCTGGCCCATTGGGGCCTGCCGTCCTGGCTGGCCGTCATCCTGGCCCTCGGGGTCGGCGTCCTGGCCGGGGCGCTCAACGGGATGCTCATCACCCGCCTCAGGATCGATTCGTTCATCGTCACGCTGTCGATGATGTTCATTTTCATGGGACTGCGTTCGGGCATTTCCGGCGGCTCGCCCTACAAGGTTCCCGATTCATTCAGCTTCATCGGGCAGCAGAGCCTGTTCGGCGTCCCGTATGTCTTTCTGCTCGTCGTGGTCCTCCTGGGGCTGGTCGGCTACATGTACCGGAATACCGTCTTCGGCCGCCGCCTGCTGGCCACGGGGGGGAACGCCGCCGCGGCCCGGCTGTCCGGAATCCATACCGACCGCATGGTCGTCGGGGCCCACGTGCTGTCCGGCGCCTTCGCCGCGCTGGCCGCGGTGCTCTGGGCGTCCAAGCTGGGATCGGCCGCGCCCGAGACCGGCGACGATTGGCTGATCATTTCCTTCGCCGTGGCCATCATCGGCGGGACCGGGCTCAACGGCGGAATCATCTCGGCCCTGGGCATCTTCATGGGTTCGGCCATCTTCATGCTGATCAAGCACGGGCTGGTCGAGGTGAAAGCGAATCCCTACTATGCCAACTCGTTCCTCGGGCTCCTGATCCTGCTGGCCATCGTCGTGGACCGGGTCCGGGAAATCTACAGCGACAAGCAAAAAGCCGGGTGACGCCCATGGCCACGCTTTCGCGGCGGCGGTTTCTGGAAGCGTCGGCGGCCGGACTCGGCGGCCTGGCCCTCGGCCCGCGCAGCGGCGGCGGGGAGACGAAGGGGGAGCGTCCGAACATTCTTTTCATCCTGACCGATGATCAGCGCTTCGACACGCTGGGCTGCGCCGGCAATCCGATCATCCAAACGCCCCAGGTCGATCGGCTGGCCCGGGAGGGCGTGCGCTTCGAGCGGAGCTTCGTCACGACACCCATCTGCGCCGCCAGCCGAGCCAGCAATTTCACGAGCGTCTTCGAACGGACGCACGGCTATACGTTCACGAAGCCGCCGCTCACCCGGGCCTTTACCTCGATCAGCTACCCCGTCGTTCTTCGCCGAGCCGGATACCGCACCGGCTTCGTCGGCAAGCTCGGCGTGGCGGTCGAGAACGGCGTCGAGAAGGAGATGTTCGACTTGGCCCGATTCACGAGTCTTCCCCACGTTCAGACGATCGGAGGCGTCAAACGCCACATGACGGAGGTCGAAGGGGAGGCGGTCGTGGAATTTCTCCGCGGCGTCAAACCGGGCCAGCCCTTCTGCTTGGCTTGGTGCCCGTGGGCCCCCCACGCCGACGACGACAATCCGCAGCAGTACTTCTGGCCGCCGGCCGTGGATGGTTTGTATCGTGATGTCAAAATTCCCGTCCCGGAGACGGCGGCGCCGTCCTACTACGAGGCCCAGCCGGAGTTTCTGAAGAATACCATGAGCCGGACCCGCTGGGCCTGGCGGTTCGACACCCCCGAGAAATACCAGACGATGGTTAAGGGATATTACCGGATGATCAGCGGAATCGATCTTGTTGCGGGCCGGATCATGGTCGAACTCGAGCGCCTCGGCCTGGCCGAGAATACAATCATCATCTACACCTCGGACAACGGCTACTTCCTCGGCGAGCGGGGATACGCCGACAAGTGGCTGATGTATGAACCGTCGATCAAGGTCCCGCTCATTGTCTACGATCCCCGGGCGCCCTGCGAAGACCGCGGCCTGGTCAAGAAAGACTTGACCCTCAACATCGATCTGGGACCGACGATCATGGATTTTGCCGGCGTCGGAATGCCCCCCTTGATCCAGGGGATGAGCCTGCGGCCTTTGCTTGGCCGCCGGACTCCGGCCTGGCGAGCGGAGATCTTTTGCGAAGAGCTTTGGGACAACCCGGAGATCCCCCATAGCGAATGCGTCCGGACGGAGCGCTGGAAATTCATCCGCTATCCCAAGCACCCCGAATATTTGGAGCTCTTTGATCTTCAGGCGGATCCCGAGGAAAAGCGCAATCTGGCCGGCAGCCCGCGAAATGCCGCCGTTCTAGCCGAATTGCGCGGGAGCTGCGATCGTTGGATCCGGGATCTTCTCGAAGCCAGGAAAAAATTCCAATGACGGATCGCGGGTCCGGACAATGAAGAAAGGCCGCCTGGCCGTGAACGCGGGCCTCGCGGTCTTTGGGCTGTCCTTTGCCGTTTTCCCCGGATGTGCGATTCCCATCGGGCCGGTATCTCCGGCGATTCTCGTCCCTTCGGGCTTGACGGTCGAATACCGGATTGATCCCCTGGGCATCGGCACGTCCCATCCGCGGCTGGGCTGGTTGCTGGAGTCCTCGGGCCGGGGGGAGTTTCAAAGCGCCTATCAGGTCCTCGTCGCCGATTCGCCGGAAAAGCTGTTCGCGGACCAGGGAAATCTCTGGGACAGCGGTCCCGTCAAATCCAGGGAATCCCTGTCCGTCGTCTACGCCGGCCGGCCCCTGCGGAGCGGGCAACGGTGCTTTTGGAAGGTCCGGGTGTGGAACGGCGGGAAGGATCCTTCGGCCTGGAGCCCCCCGGCGGCCTGGGAGACGGCCCTCCTCGATCCAAAGGACTGGGCGGGCCGCTGGATTGAAGACGGGAAGCCGACGCCGCGGAAAGACGAGGAATTCTATGCGGACGACCCGGCGCCCCTTTTCCGGAAAGCCTTCTCTCTACCCCGGGGAGTGAAGCAAGCCCGGCTGTACATCACGGGGCTCGGTTACTATGAAGCGTCCCTCAACGGACGGCGCGTCGGCGATCAGGTTCTTGACCCGGGCTGGACGAACTATCGGAAACGCGTCTATTACAGCACCTACGACGTGACCGGGCTTCTCCTAAAAGGCGGGAACATGTTTGGGATCGGGGTCGGCAACGGCTGGTTCAATCCGCTGCCGCTCCGCATGTGGGGAAATCTGAATCTCCGCGAGGCCCTCCCGGTCGGACGTCCGCGAGTCGTTGCGCAATTAGCCATCGAGCTCGACGACGGCGTCCGCGTCACAATCGCCACGGACGCTTCTTGGCAGGTCCGTGGTGGTCCCATTCTGCGCAATAATGTCTATCTTGGCGAAGTTTACGATGCGCGTCGGGAAATCCCGGGCTGGGACACCATCGGAGGGGAGGCCTCCAATTGGACGAACGCCGTTCTCTGCGCCGACTCCTTGGGTCCTCTGCAGGCCCAGCCCCAGCCTCCCGTTCGAGTGACGGCCCGCTTCAAGCCCGTCCGGATCAGCGAGCCAAAACCGGGGACATTCATTTGCGACTTCGGCGTCAATTTTGCCGGGTGGGCCAGCCTGCGTCTCCGGGAGCCTGCGGGAACGGCGGTCCGGCTCCGTTTCGGTGAGCTTTTGAATGGGGACGGGAGCCTCAATCCTCTGACGGGCGTCTGCGGCCAGATCAAGGGATTGAACAAAGACGGCGTTCCCATCGGCGGTCCCGGGTCGCCCGTGGCCGCCGAAGCCGGCGACCTTTATATCGCCAAGGGCGGCGGCGAAGAAACCTATACGCCGCGATACACGTTTCACGGATTTCGCTACGTGGAGGTCACGGGGCTGTCCCGGCGGCCGGACCTCAGCGATCTCCAGGGGCTTCGTTTGAATTCGGACGTCGCGGAGACCGGAACGTTCGCCTGTTCGAACGACCAGTTGAACCGCATCCAGGAGATGACCCGCCGGACTTTCCTCAGTAATATCTTCAGCGTCCAGTCGGATTGCCCGCACCGCGAAAAATTCGGCTATGGGGGAGACCTCGTCGCCACCAATGACGCCTTTCTGATGAACTTCGGCATGGCCGGTTTGTATGCCAAGGCCGCGGGCGATTGGGCGGATGCCGCTCGTCCCGACGGCATGTTGACGGACACCGCGCCGTATGTCGGGATCCAATATTGCGGCCTGGCTTGGGCCATGGCCCATCCGCTCCTCCAGGCACAGCTTTTGCGCTATTACGGCGATCGGCGTCTCGTCGAGGAGCAGTTCGAGACGGCCCGGCGCTGGTTCGAAATCGTGCTTCGGGAGAATCCCGACTTCATCGTCCGTGAAGGACTCTCCGACCATGAAAGCCTGGACCCCACCGAAACGCCGCAGCTGCTGACCCCGTTTTTTCATCAATGCGCCGGAATACTGTCTCTCCTGGCCAAATCATTGGGTCGAACGGACGAGGCCGTCCGCTACGCGGGAATCGCCGAAGCCGTCCGAAAGGCCTATCGGGAACGCCTCCTCCCCCCCGGGCCGGGTGCCTATGAAGCATTGACCCAGGCCGGGCTGGCCGTCGCCCTCGAGCTCGGGCTTCTTCCGGCGGGAGAGCGGGCCGCGGCCGAGGAGGCGCTTGTCCGCAAAGTGGTGGGGGCCGCGGGACCGCGGCTGACGACGGGGATCTTCGGAACTCGGTTCCTCCTGAACGCCCTGTCCAGGGCAGGGAGGGCCGATCTCGCCTTTGAGCTCGTCAACAGCCGGAATTTCCCCGGCTGGGGGTACATGCTCGAGCGCGGAGCGACCACGCTCTGGGAGCATTGGGAATTCAGCGACAACACCTACTCGCACAATCATCCCATGTTCGGATCGGCGAGCGAATGGCTCTTTTCCTGGCTGGCCGGCATCCAGGTCGATCCCGCAGCCGTGGGGTTCGACCGGATCCTCCTGCGGCCGCAGCCGGTCGGGGACCTGAGCTGGGTCAAGGGGAGGGTCCTGACGGCGCGCGGCGAAGTCCGCAGCGAATGGCGGACGGACGGCGGCCGGTTCCGGCTTGACGCGGGAATCCCTCCCAATACCAAGGCGGAGGTTTTCATCCCGAGAGCCGCGCCGTCGGCCGTTCGGGAAGGCGGTCGTCCCGCGGCCAGGTCCGAAGGCGTTCGATTTCTCCGCGTCGAAGCCGGGGCGGCGGTGTTTGAAATCGGCTCGGGGCGCTATTCCTTCGAGGCGCCGTTCGAAGGGAAGAAAAGCGCGGACGGCCCGCGGCCGTCGTCTGCCCCGCGGGGCACCGGGGAGAGGCAGCCATGAAAAAAATCGGACGGAGAGAGTTCCTGGGGACCATGGCCTTGGGCGCCGCGGCCGCGGCCGCCCGGCCCGCGGCGGCGTTCCAGGCCGGCGGGCGAAAGTCCCCGAACATCGTCCTCATTCTGGCCGACGACCTCGGCTATGGAGACCCGGGATGCGACAATCCGGATTCGAAGATTCCGATGCCGACCGTGAACGGCATTGCAGCGCGCGGCGTCCGTTTCACCGATGCCCATTCGCCCTCGGCCGTCTGCACTCCGACCCGCTACGGCATCCTGACCGGACGCTATGCTTGGCGAACGTGGCTGAAGCATGGGGTCGTCGGCGGCTATACCCCTCCTCTCCTAGAGCCGGACCGGACGACGCTGGCCTCCCTGCTCAAGGATCGGGGATACGTCACCGGGTTTTTCGGAAAGTGGCACCTGGGCCTGGGCTGGATGCGGGCCAACGGATGGACGCCCACCTGGAAGGACGGGGAGAGATTCCTGGCCGGTTCCCATCAGGACGCCGACCCCAAGACCGGGCTGAACGCGGATTTCAGCAAGCCCGTCCAGGGAGGTCCCGCGGACCATGGCTTCGACGAGGCCTTCTTCACCGCCGCCTGCTCCACGATCGACGGGCCCTTCGTCTTCATCGACAAAGATCGGACCGTCGGGATTCCCGACAAGCCGGTCTCCGATTTTTACGACATGACCAAGGGCGAGGAGGGGAGCCCGCGGCCGGGCTGGATCGCCCCCGGATACAAGCTCGAAGAGGTCGACCTTCAGTTCACGAAACGGGCCGTCGAATTCATGGAATGGAGCCGCCGAAAAACGCCCGACAAGCCCTTCTTCATCTCGCTTTGCCTTTCCGCGCCGCATACGCCTTGGCTGCCCCCCGACTTGGTCAAGGGACGGAGCGCGGACGGCCCGCGCGGGGACATGGTCATGCTCGCCGACCTCTGCACCGGAGAGATGGTCCGGGCCCTGGACAGGCTGGGCCTGGCCGAGGACACGCTCCTGATCTTCACCAGCGATAACGGCCCCCATCCCGGGACGAACGGCCATCAGTCCGCCGGCTCCTGGCGGGGCCTCAAGTCCCAGATTTGGGAGGGCGGGCATCGGATTCCTTTTGTCGCCCGGTGGCCTAAACGGGTCAAGCCGGGGATGGTCAGCAACGAGCCGATCTGCCTTGTCGACCTGCTGGCGACGTTTGCCGCTTTGACAGGCGCGGGCCTGCCCGAAGAAGCCGGCCCCGACAGCTACGACATTTCACCCGCCCTTTTCGGCAAAAAAGGGCCGGATCCGATTCGGGAAGCCCTCGTCTCCCATTCCGAGGACGGGACATTCGCCATCCGCCAGGGCCCCTGGAAGCTCATTCTCGACAATAAGACGTCGGGCGGCTGGATGGCTCCCGCGGGCCGTCCGCCCCTGCCCGGAACGCCGGGCCAATTGTACAACCTGGCCGCGGACCCCGGCGAAAGCCATGATCTTTGGGAGAAGCGGCCCGAAATCGTGGCCCGGCTGACGGCGCTTCTGGAAAAATACAAAAGAGACGGCCGCAGCGCGCCGCGACGAAAATGATGACGGCGGCCTGGATTTTCGGGGCCTTCCTCTGCGGCGCCGGCATCCGGCCGGGAGCGGAGGCTCCGCTGCCCGTCTACGTCTGCCCGCGCATCGCCCGGGAGATCGTCCTGGACGGGCGGCTCTCCGATCCGCTGTGGAAAACGGCGCCGATCGTACGGCTGGTGGCCGCGGATTCCGCGGGTCCGGCGGATCAATCGACCGATGTGCGCCTTCTCTCCAGCGCGACGACCTTATATGTCGGATTCGTTTGCCGGGACGATTTCGTCTCGGGGACGAAAACGGAACCCGACAGCGACATCTATCGGGAGGAATGCGTCGAAGTCTTCCTCAATCCCTCCGGAGCGTCTCACCAATATTATGAAATCGACGTCAGCCCGAAAAACACGGTCTTTGACGCCTGCATCCTCAATCCCCGGACGCCATCCGATCCCGGGCTCAAATTCGTCGGGCTTAAGGACTATCATCCCGAGGGTTTGGAAACCCGCGTCAATGTGGACGGGGAGCCGGATCGAAAAGGAGGGGCCCGCTCCTGGACGGTCGAATACGCCATCCCCTTTTCCGGGCTGATCGGCGCCCCTCACATTCCGCCCCGGCCGGGCGATGCCTGGCGGATGAACCTCTATCGGATCGATGCGGCGGAGCCGGGACGGCAGAAATTTTATGCCTGGAATCCCGTTCAAATGATCGATTTCCATCGCCCCTGGCTGTTCGGCGTCCTCTTGTTCCAGTGACGGAAACGGACTAAACCCTTCAAGAGACCCGAGGCCCCGCGTCGCCCCGGCCGGCGAAAAAACGAAGAATCGCCGCCGATCAGCGAAGAGCCTGCGGGAATTCCGCGGTGATCCCCCAAAGCCCCATCTCGAAGTTCTGGAAGCCCAGGCGCAAGGCCGGGGATTCGGGCCTGACCCGGTAATCGTTCCCGGCCGGGTCGATGAACAGCGGGTCGGCGAAGACCGAGTTGCGGTCGAAACCGAGCTTGCGCCACTCCTCCAGATCGACTCGGCGGGAGCCGGGCTCGGGTCCGTTTTCGCCGCGGATCTGGCTGATGCGGGCGGTGAAGCGCCCTGCCGCGCTGAAAAGGCAGTTGTGGTCGATCTCTTCCAGCCACAGCCCCCGCGCCGGCGGGGCGATGATCGAATAGACGTCGTCGCGGGCCATGACCGTGATGTTCCGGAAATAGCGGTCATGGTTGTCCTCGTTGCCGACATGGAAGCAGGGCGCGACGTTGCTGCCGACCCAGATGTTGTTGAAGACGGTCCGGTAGGCCCCCTCGCGCAGCTTGATGCTGATGCCCTTGGAAATATTGTTGTAGATTTCGTAATGCGAGGCGCCGTCGTCCAGGTCCAGCCCCCAGCCGGAATGGTCCTCGAAGAGATTGTTCCGGACGATGACCGGCTCCATGGCGTCGATTTTGACGGCCCCGGCCTCGAGGCTGCGGCTCTTGCTGTAGTCGGAGTGGGATTGGGTCAGGCTCCAGAAGCGTTCGCGTCCCCAGGCGTTGAACGGCCCGTGGTCGCCCGTTTCGCGGACGCAGTCGTGGATGTGATTGAACTCGATGACATGGCCGCCCCATGTGCCGTCGCCGATGCAGATGCCTGCCCGGGGCATGTTGTAGATGGTGTTGTGGGCGGCCGTGATGCGCTTGGCCCGGCTGATATAGACGCCGGCGATTTGTTTGCCGAAAACGCCGCAATCGTGGATCAAGTTATTGGAGACCAGGCATTCGTAAGGGAAGGCCCGGCGGGTCCCGTTCGTCGCCCCCAGGGTCCCGACCAGGCAGACGGCGCTGTCGCCCGTTTCCGTGAATTTGCAGCCGGTTACGGCGGCGCCGCGGTTGAAATTGTTGATGAAGACGGCGTTGCCGCCGACGGCGTCGAACCAGCAATTTCTGACCGCGCAGTCCCGCGTCCCCTCCAGGAACACGGTCCCGCCGCGGTGGATGGCCCAGTCGCTCAGGGACGGGACGTCATACGGCTCCAGGAAGGTCGAGGCGGTCTGGGTCAGGCGGAAGCCTTCCAGGGCGACGCGGCGGACGGGCGCGTCCTGGGTCCCGACGAACCGGACAAGCTGCTGGAGAAGCGGGGCTTCGACGCGCGCGGCGGCCATATCGACGCCCTGCTCCGGCATGTAGTAGAGAATTCCGGCCTTGACGTCCAGATACCATTCCCCGGGGGCGTCCAGTTCCTCGAAGACGTTTTCGACGAAAAAGCGCGAGGCCTTTTCGATCTTGGCCGGGTCCTCGAACCATTTGGCCCCCATCTGGAACCCGCCCTCGCCGAACCAGATGGCCCGGTTTCCATAATCGATCGCCTTCAGCCGCCACTGCATGTTGCCCCACTCCCAGCCCTGGTAGATGTGGATGACCGCCTCTTCCGGCCGGGCCCAGCGCTTGGATGTGAACGAGGCGGGGTCGAAGAGGATGCCCCGCGGGGCGCCGCCGGAGAAGGTCATATCGTCGTTTTCTCCCGGTTTGGGATCGGGTTGTCCCTCCGGGATCGGGCCTTCGGGTTGGATATAGCCGCTGCGCCCCGGTTTCGCGTCATCTCGGTTGGGGAACCGGGCCAGGGTCTGGCGCTTGCCGTTGACGAAAAGCTGGGAAAAGCGGAGCTCCCCTTTTTTGACTGCCGGAATGTCGCACATCAGGATCCCGTCGCGGTAGGGTTTCCAGCGGCAGTCCAGGGTTCGGCTTCCGGTGACGGTCACGCGTTCGCCGGGGAAGGCGGCGAAGATGACGGGAGAGGCATCCGATCCGGAATCCTCGGGCAAAAAAACTAGCGGCCGGTCGAGGGCGTACGTGCCTTGGCGCACTTCGACGACGGCCGGGCCGGACACCGTCTTTTTCCGGGAACGCAGCGCCTGCTGGGCCCGGGCCAGCGTGGCGAACGGCGCCGCTTGAGTGCCGGGATTGCGGTCATCGCCGGAGACCGCGACGGTGAACGCCGGGCCGGCCGGGACGGAGGATTTCGACGGGGGCGGAGGTCCGCCGGCCGCGAAAAAGCATCCCAGGGAACCCAGGATAAGGGCACCGAAGAGCACTTGCCGGTCATTCATTTTTCGCGACATTGGAAGGTCTCCTTGCGGTCGGATCAGGCCGCTGCCGCTTGTTCCGAGCATTCTGCGAAGGACAGTATAACAGACGGGACGAAGCGCGGAAATCTTAGGTGCGAACCGAATAAAATAAACCCTGGGCAAGTCTGAAATTGTATAATAAAATCCCTTTGCCCGACCGCCGGACAGACTCCTCCTTGGAGGTCCGATGAAAAGATTCGCTGCTTTCATCTTGGTTTTCATCGTCATCGGAACGGCTTTTGGGGCGGATAAACCGCCTGTCGCATCCTGGTCTTTCGACCAGGACGGCGGCGCCGATGTCCTGCGCGGCTTTCAAAAATACGTCCCTGGCGTCGCCGGGAAAGGCCTGCGCTTCGATGGACAAACGACGGTCGTGGTGCGCAGTGCATCCAAGGCGCCCCGCCTCGGCGGCGCGTTTTCCGTCGAAGCCTGGGTCGCCCTGCAGACGCTGCCCTGGACGTGGTGCGCCGTCGTCAATCAGGAGAAAGACCGCCAAGCCGGCTATTTTTTCGGCCTCGATCCGGAAGGACGATTCGGACTGCACGTGGCCGTGGGCGGCCGCTGGCGGGAGAGCCGATCGACGGCCAAGCTCCCGCTGTATGCGTGGAACCATATCGTCGGCACGTTCGATCCCGCCTTCGGGATCAAGCTGTACCTGAACGGGAAACCGGCCGGCGAAACGAAGTTCGCCGGGACGCCGCGCTTCGCGCCTGACGCGGACGTGTGGGTCGGACGGAACCAGACCGCCCTCGGTCTCACCGAGGAGATCCGGGTCGTGGCCCCGGTGGCATTTTCGTTCGACGGCATCATCGACGAGGTCCGGATCTACGACCGCGTTCTGGCCGCCGCGGAGCCCGCCGCCTCGTATGCCGCCCGGGTCCCTTCCGGGCCGGCGCCGCTCCGGCCTCCGGTCCTGCCGTCCGGCCCGAAAGGGCCGGGCCGCTTCGGGGCCTATTACACGCGGCTCCGCTATGCCGAAGAATGGGAGAACCCCTGGCGCGTGGGGGACTCCGCGGACGTCGTCGTCCGATTCGACGAGACTCCGAACCGGCTCGTCTTCTGGCGGGGCACCAGCTACATCCCCGCCTGGGTGACCGAAAACGGGATCTGGTACACCAACGAGTTCTATGAAACGCAGATTCCGGCCATGGAGACGAGCGCCGAGCCCATGGCCGACAAACAGGCCCGTTTTTCGCATGCCCGGATCCTGGAGAGCAACGAGGCCCGCGTCGTCGTGCTTTGGCGCTATGCTCCGGTCAGCGTCAATTATGATCTCGTTTACGTAGATCCGCTGACCGGCTGGGGTGATTGGGTCGAGGAGACCTACACCGTTTATCCGGACGGGACGTGCGTCCGCAAAATCCGGGTCTGGTCCTCCGATCCGAAGGTCAAGCCGGCCGAGGGCCGGGGGCTGGAGAATTTCCGCCAGTATCACGAGGCCATCATCATCAATCCGCCCGGCACCCGCCCGGAGGACAATATCAACGCCGAGGCCCTGACCCTGGCCAACATGAAAGGGGAATCCCGGACCTATTCCTGGGCCCGCGAGGCGCCGGGGTACGAAGCCGACTACGACCCGGAAACGCTGAGCGTCCTGCACCGGATCAGCGACCAGGATACGGCGGCCCACAAGTGGCTGACGCGCCCCCGCGGCGGCAATATCCTTCGCGTGAACCTCAAGGCCCGATTCAGCCCGTATGTCATCGTCGATCCCCGAAACGTGGCCATCGATTGCTACGCCGGGGAGATCATCCGGGAACGGTCCATGTTCCCCTGGTGGAACCATTGGCCCGTCTCCCAGCAGATCCGCTCCAACGGCCGCTGGGCGGTCGCCCCGGACCGGGTCTCGCACAGTTCGCTGGCCCATATCCAATCGTGGCGCCCCTACGAGGAGACGGACGACGGCGTGACCATGCTCATGCTCAACGGACTGACCGAAAAACCGGCGGCCGATCTGCTCCCCCTGGCCAAATCTTGGCTCTCGCCCGCGCGGCTCGAGATTTCCGGCGCCGGCTTCTCCGCGGCGGGATACGATCCGACGCAGCGCGCTTATGTCGTGAACCGGAGCGGCCCGAACGCGTCGTCCGTCCTGTCCGCGGAGCTCGGGGCGTCAGCGGAATCTCCGGCCGTGAACCCGGTTCTTCTCATCCGCGGCTGGGGCTCCGCGGCGCCCCGCGTCGGGATCGACGGCCGGCCGGCGCCGCTCGGGCCGGACGTCCGGGCCGGATTCGTTCACGGGCTTGAAAGCGACGACCTCGTGTTGTGGATCCGCAAGGAATCCGCAACACCCGTCCGGATCGTTGTCTCGCCCCCCGATGGGGGGGCCGGAAAGTAGCGGCAGCTGCTTGTGACGCCGGCAGGCCGGCCTTGAAACGAAGGTCCGATCGAGAGGCGGATTTTCGATTGAGAATACTCGGGTGCGCGGGGATTCCCGCCCGGAGGGCGCCCCTGCGTGGAGAAATGGAAATGAAACGATGGAGCGGGGTTTGCGCGGGCATGCTCGGGCTGGCGCTGGCGGTGCCGGCCTTTTCAGCGGCGTCTCTTTTTGATAAATCCGAATACGCCGCCCGCCGCGGCCGGCGGACGGACAAGATCCCCGACGGGGCGGCCGTCCTTCTCGGCGCGGCCGAGCCGGCCAACGATCACGGGGCCTCTTTTAAAAATGAATCCGATTCAAAGGACCAAATATCCAGCGATGGTCTTATGGGATATATTTCGTCAAGAGCACCGCAGCCTTCCGCCGGTTATGGCGCCGGGATCGGCTTTTATGTCGCCGTTTACCCGATTCTGCCGGAGCCTATTGAGAGCTTCCAGATCGGTCTGGCATCGACATGGATTGTCCCCAAGAATTCCGATAATACCCATACACCACTTTGTCCTCCGGGTACCTATGCCCGGGATAACTGGCCGGAACGTGCGCCGACCTTCGGGGCTGTCTTTCAGACCATTGAGGGTGGGCTTGGTCTATGGGAGAGCACCCAGTTCCGTGCCGCTTATAAGCCCCCCAAATTCCAAATCGTCGCAGTCCCTGATTGCTATTCGGGGAATTATCTCATCAGTCCCGGCTGGTCCGATGGTACGACAGCCACGGCTGATGACAAAATGGGAATCGCCCAGCTCAGCAATCGGATCCTTCTTCCTCCGGATGGACTCACTTTCCAAAATACCCCCCGTGGAGAATTATTCGGATACTCTTGGATGGCATTGCCTCTGGCTGATGAAAAAAAAGGACCTCCCCCTACCGGAAACCAGCATTGGACTCTGTTTCTGGCCCTGGCCAATTTCAAAGGGCCGGTCGCCTTTGTCATCCCGGAATCGTGGAGTAAGATATCGGCCCATTATTTATTCGACTACGGCCGCGGTCTCGATGCCCAGGAAGGGTCTGCGGGAGGGGGTGCTCAGGAATTCAATACCGTTCCCTATTTTGAAGTCAAAGACGATCACGGTACGACGTATTCGAAAGTTCCCAATTTCATATACCCGGTCGATGCAAAAGGGAGAACCGTGCTTATGCAGGATGTGCGATATTATTCAAATAAAGCCCTGGCCGGTGTTTTATTAGAATGGCGCAAAGGGAAGGCGGTCTGTTCCGGACGTTTCGAGCTATCGGCCGATGCCTGCTATCTGGCCGAGATCAAAGCTTCTCCCATTAATTTCCGCCAAACAAAAGAAAGAAAATCTTTGACGGGCATTGACAAGGTCGTGCAGACGGCCGTGTTTGATTCCTATGCCTTCGGCCTGCAATGGAACAGCAGCCCGATCAGCCCCAAGGGAGAGTTCCCCCGGTACTACAAGGAAACCGGATCAAACCGGACGGCCGTAGCCGCTTCAGAGGTTCCCGAACAATTGAGAGCCAAGGAATTCAGTCCCGCTAAAAACAAAAACAACTATTCTTCTCCGTCTTCCGGCGCTTGGGCAAGTCCCGGACCGGTCCATGGACCCTATTACTGCGATTTGGCTGATGGTTCCAGAGTCACCTATTATTGGTATCATTTCATCGATCAGCCCTCTTTGCGGCAGTACAAAAACGTGTGGAGCGATTCGATGAAATCGGAGCTGCAATCGATCATCGAAAAAATCCATAAGAACTGGACCATCGACAAGGACTATATGCCGGCGCCGAGAGATGGGAAGCCGCTCGTATCTCTCGATCAGGCTCTCATCGTAACGCCTCCCGCCGGTCTTGAAGTCGGTTATGTGCCGATCGTCACGCGTCAGGAGATCATCAAATAGGAAAATGCTTTCGTTGAGATGATCAATCGGTCGTCGATCAATGATCAAGGCCGCCGCCGTTCCCGCGGACGATCTTGAAGACGAAGGCATAGTTGCAGGGTTTTTTTGACGGTCTTTTTATAGAAAGGCCTTCCCTTTTCAGGCCCATTCCAGATCTTGATCGACGCCCAGCATCCTGACGGAACGGATCTCATCCGGGCGGAGGACCTTCAGGGACTTGATCGTGACCCGTTCGCTTGGCCAGTTCAGACAGGCGGCGTAAATCGCGTTGCCCTTGGTGGTGAAGCGAAAATCCTGCGACGTGAACACATCCTCGATTCTTTCGGAATAGTCCGCTTTGACCGACGTCGGGCCTTCGCCGTAGACGATCCAGGGACGTGATCCAAAGATGGCTTCTCCGTTGACGGCCATCCATTCGGCCATCTCGGAGAGGAGAGCCGTTTCTTCGGCGTCCAGCGTGCCGTCGGCCCGAAGAGGAATATTTAAAAGCAGGTTCCCGTTCTTGGACACAATATCGACAAACATGTCGATGATGGCGTCCGCCGTCTCGTAGCGGGCACCGCGTTCATAGAACCACGGCCCGATGGATGTATCCGTCTGCCACGGCTCGGGCTTGATTCCTTCGAGTTTGCTCCGCTCCAGGTCCTGGACGCACATCCCTTCGCGGTAAGCCCCTGAAACCTTCGTCTTCTTGAGGTTCAGGACGGCGTCCAGTCGACCGCCGTTCCACTTTTGATTCTCGTTGTAGAAATGGGCGACAAGAGGCAAGCCGACGTCGACGTAAGGAATGCCGCCGTCGAAATAAAGCAGATCGGGGTGGTATTGATCGATGAGGTCCCGCGTGCGGATGGCCCAGGTCTTTCTCCAGAATTCGGGGGCGTTTTTTGGCAGATAGGGCCAGGCCGGGTCCTCGTCGTTCTTCGGACCGTAGAGGTCCGCATATTGGGGGTCGCTGCCGTCGTATGGGATTCCCGCGAGCGGGCCGGTGTTGTCGCTTCCTTTGCTGGTGTTGAACCAGCTCAACGTTCGGTCCATATGAGTGGAGGCGCCGAACTTCAGCCCGTTGGCCAGCGCCGCCTTTTTCCACAAGGCCACGATGTCTTTTTTGGGGCCCATCTTCACGGCGTTCCAGCGCTGGTAAGTCGAATCCCAAAGGTCGAAGTTGTCATGGAAGGAGGCCACAGGGACGATATATCTCGCGCCGGCCTGTTTGAACATT
The DNA here is from genome assembly GCA_963729855.1 of Candidatus Aminicenantota bacterium. Classification (GTDB taxonomy): domain Bacteria; phylum Acidobacteriota; class Aminicenantia; order Aminicenantales; family UBA4085; genus UBA4085. The sequence goes on from CAVSPT010000003.1 coordinate 77,899, forward strand.
CTGACCAGTCTCTCGGGATCGAAGTTCTCGGCCTTCCAGAGTTGGATAAGGTCTTTGAAACCGAATTGAGAGGGATGCCCGAACGTCTTGACGTGATACTCATAGGCCCGGTGCCCCTGGACGTACATGTTTCGGCCATACCAGCTGTCGACGGCCGCCACGGAGCTCGGACCCCAATGCAGGAATATCCCGAGCTTGGCGTCCCTAAACCATTCCGGACATTTGTATTGTCCCAGCGATTCCCATGTTCCCTCGAAATTCTGGGCGAACGCCCCAAAAGTCATCCCGGATATCATGACGGTGATTCCCATAATCGACCGAAGAGGGAATTTGAATCTCATCGGATGACTCCTTCTTATTTTTTGTTTGTTTAGGCGATTATCAACGATTTTGGACCAGCCGACAAGACGTTGATCAGATGAAAGCCCGCGATTGACAAGAATGAGTTTATCGGAGAGGAACGATTTCGATCACTCTCACTTTATTTGGCGGCATGATTTCAGTACGTTTGATCGGCTTGTCTTCTTTTGCCAATGGCAAAACTTCTTCCGGGAGGATCTCTTTCAGCTCATAGTGAATGCCTGTAAGGCCATATTTGGAAGGATCAATTGTATACGAAAACGGCCTTTCCTTATCCGTATAATTAGCTATAAATACAGCCAAATGCCCATCTTCGGCCTGCCATAACCTGGCTTCTACGGATGGGAGTTGGCCCTTACGCAGTCCCCCGTCCCTGAATTCCTCCTCAAAAGTCGGAATGGAGTTCGTTGGAGCGACCGGTTCCCATAATCGGCCGAATGTATGGAATTTTTGAGTTGCCATTCTTAATTTTGCACACTGGCGGAGGAAATCGACTTTCGCGGAAAACTGCGGCCTCCGGAAAAGATCGAAATCCATCCAGCCGACCTGTTTCCCGTCGATAAACCCCTGCCCCACGGAAAAATTAAAGAGCTGATTACTCTTTCTAAAATCGCAAACACTGCCATAAAACAAGGTATAGCCTGAATAAACGACCTCCTGCAAGGGGATTTCGCAATCCGATGGACTTTCGGTGTACAAATTTGCGGTGATGAGATCAAAGAATATCTCGTTGGCAGCTTCGGATGTAACCACGACATCTCTTCCATTCCGATGAGCGACATTAAGAATTTTTTGATAGAAATCACGCCAACCGTCAGCCCAATAGCGGCCCCCGCCAAGAGGATGCCGATGGTCTCTATTGAAACAAAGCTCATGGGAGTTGCAGGACACTTCGTCGATGTAAATCCCATTGGCTCCGTATTGGCCCACAATGCTGTCGACCAGATTGGCTATTGTATGATGCCAGAAGGCCTGGCTCGGGCACATGGGAGTGAGTCGGCCTGCTCCGTCCCAATAGAATTTCTGCCGCAACCCACCTTCCTCATCCTTAATGGCATAAGGATCGAACCGATCCCAATCGGCTATTTTGCTGTCCGCGCTTAATCCATTGATATAAGGGACAATCAGAGCTCCGGCATCGACAAGTTCCTTGACACGCTCTTTAAATCCCGGCAAGGCAGGGAGAAAGTGGGGGTAATTATTATCAAAAAGGTTTTCGTGCCATCCGTACCACTGAAAAGCGATGGGAACCCCCATCATCTTCATCACCTTAAGGAAGGGCAGATTCATCTCATGAGGATCGCGATGATCACGGGTCCAGGTGAAAGGATCACCGGTGTTTTTATCGACATCGGGAGGAAGATCCCAGACCCAGGTATCGCGGATCCAGAAACCGATATTGATGGCCGATTTTGGGAAATCAGGTCGTTGCGAAATAGGCCCTTTTTGAGTCCAGATTTGCTGCAGAGCCCACGGCCGATAACGATGAGCCGCCTCCAGCCATCCACCCTGATAGGGTCCAAACGCTACTGCGTAATGATCCGGAAGATCAGATCCGGTAACGCCCATATTTTCCGGGTATCTGATCAGCGATAGAATTCTCTTCCCGGAATCCACGGAAAAATCTTTGGCCCGGGATTCTCCGTCCATACTCGAGAAAAATACGCCGTTGCGGCCGGAGTTAAAGGACATGAATTGCATGGGGAAAAATCCGGAAGGAGAACGGGTTCTAAAGAATCCTTTCCAGTTTTTCAGCAGCTGACCACCGGCTCCTGTGACAGGCATGGCCACGTCGTAAGCTGCTTCACAAGGGAATCCATTGACGGAGGGGCAGGCGACTTCCCACAATCCCCAGTAATTGGAAAGATTCTCGACGAAAATTCTCCATTTTGCGACACCGTCTGTTCTCGGCAGTTCGATGGTCACGTGAACCGTCACAATGTTATCTTCTTCCCAAAATCTCAGATTGTTCCATTCTAAGATGACAATCTGGTCTCCGTTTGGTTTTTTCAACAGTTTGACGGAATTACAAGCTTTATAATTGTTGTCAATCCTCGGGTGCATGGTCCCTTTCCCAAAAACCACCTCCCACAGCAAGTGCTTGCCTTTCACTTCCCGGATATGGTTGAATCCGGTTCTCCGATCGATCATTCCGGATAGGCCAAGCCCTCGAGGTTCAAAAATATATTGCGCATAGTCATTTTGCAGCGAAAAGCCCTTCTCTGGGTCGATGAGGGTTTGTCCGGATAAGGCCATGACTGTGACAGTCACGACGATGAAAAATGAGAAAGAAAATTTTTTCATGTGATCTTCCTCTCTTGATTGTACCACCGGTCGAGAGAGAGTTCGATCATTCAAAGTTTTTGGGGCCATAGGCCGACATGCCAAAGAACTATGCGATCGATCTCGTAAGTGACAATCATCGCGGGTTTCAGGTTTGGACGGGCATCCAATATCTGCTAATCAATGGGCCTTGTCGATGAAGAGACAATTGCCGTTTCGGCGCAAGCGCCTCGGCTCCCTGCTCATCAAACCGGCGGGTCCCGACTGCAACCTAGCCTGTTCGTACTGCTTTTACCGGAAAAAGTCGAATGAATTCGCGGGCGCGGCCGCTCATCGTATGAGCGAAGAAATTCTGAGGGAAATCGTCCGCCAGGCGCTCCATCAGGATGTCCCAACGGTCTCCTTCGGTTGGCAGGGTGGAGAACCGACGCTCATGGGCCTGCCTTTCTTCGAGCAGGCCGTCTCCTGGCAGTCTCGCTTGGGCGAAGGAAGGACGGTCGGCAACAGCCTGCAGACGAACGGTCTGCTCCTGGACCGGGTCTGGGCCTCCTTCCTCCGCCGCAATCGCTTCCTGGTGGGCCTGTCGCTCGACGGGCCGCGCCCCATCCATGACCATTATCGGACCCGGGCCGGAGGGCAAGCCAGCTGGGCCGAGGTCGTCGACAGGGCCAAGATGCTCCTGGACGCCGGTGTCGAAACCAACGCCCTGAGCGTGGTCAATGATTATTCCGTGCGCTTTCCGGAAGAAATCTATGCCTTTCACAAATCGCTCGGGCTGAATTACATGCAGTTCATTCCCTGCGTCGAGACCGACCCCGGCGATCTTTCCCGGGCGGCCGATTTCACTTGCGGCGGGGAGGCCTACGGAGATTTCCTGATCGCCCTCTTCGATCTCTGGCGGGCCGACTTTAAGGACGGAGCTCCGACGACGTTTGTCCGGTCCTTCGATTCATTGTTTTTCCTCTACGTCGACCACGAGCCGCCCGAATGTACGCTCCTCCCGGAATGCGGCAATTATCTTGTCGTCGAGCACGACGGTGCCGTTTATGCCTGCGACTTTTTCGTCGAAGCACGCTGGAAGCTGGGCAACGTTATGGAGGGCAGACTCGACCACATGCTGAATTCCGCGCGCCAGAACGCGTTCGGCCGGGCCAAGGCCGATCTCAGAGAACCGTGCTGTTCTTGCAGGTGGCTCGCGCTCTGCCGGGGCGGCTGCCCCAAGGACCGCGTCCGCGACCCGCGGGACCGGGGCCTGAGCCATTTCTGCGCCGGGTACAAAAAATTCTTCGAACACGCTGATCCATGCTTCAAGACGCTGGCCGCGGAATGGCAGGCCGCCGAAGATCAATCATTCTGAAAATGATCGGATGCTTCTTTCGGCCCCCTTTCACATAGGGGAGCCGCTCCAAGAGTTGTGAACGACGGCCACCGCTGTCATGGCTTGGAAGGCGGACGCGGGGAATGGGCTCAAAATGGTTTCCGACGCACGATCTTGAAAACGAAAGCATAATCGCAGGGCTTGGTCTTTGGCGTCTCGATGGAAAGACCGTCCTTCGTTACTTCCCATTTCAATTCCTTGCCGTCCCCCAGCATGGTGACGGAGACGATTTCCGATGGGTACAACCCCGTCCATCCGGTCCAGGATTCCCATCGCGGAGCCAGGCTCTTAATAAGCAATTTCTCGCCGGGCCAATCGAGGGCGGTGGCATAGAGGTTATTGTCCTTGACCGTGAAACGGATATCCTGCGCCGTGTAGCGCATGTCGTTCATCTCGTTGAAATCACCCCTCTTCGTCAGCCGGGTCGGGCCCTCTCCGGCGATGACCCAGGGAGTCGTTCCGTAAATGGCTTCGCCGTTGATCTGGAGCCATTTCCCCATGCCCAGCAACAGCTTTTTGGCCTCGTCCGGGATGCTGCCGTCGGGCTTTGGCCCGACGTTGAGCAACAAGTAACCGTTTTTGCTGACACGGTCCACGAGGTTATCAACGAGATTGTCCACCGTCTTGAAACTCAAACCTTTAACATATCCCCAGCCTCTTCCGATATCCACGGTCGAGTCGGTCATCCACTCGTAATAGGTCAAATCGGCTTCCTGCCCCCTTTCCAGATCGAGCAGGCCTGTTCCGGGCGGCAGAGTATTGCGTTTGTAGGTGACCACCACCTCCTTCCCGCGCGCCGCCGCCTTATTATAATAATAGGTCAGTATTTCCTTCTTGTAGGAATCGGTGATCAGTTCCAAGCCGTTGTCGAACCAGATCAAATCGGGATCATATTTGTCGATGACTTCGATAATCTTGCCCGACCACTGGTCAAGAAAGGCTTTGGTGGGAAGAGCGTTCTTTTCATGAATGAAGCCGTAGAGGCCGGAATAGCGAGGATCGCCGCAATCGTAGCGCTTGTCAAACGTCGGGAAGTAAAGCCAGTTTTCAGCATGATGAAAAGCGGCAACGAATTTCATGCCGCGTTTTTTGATCGCCTTTGACAGTTCGCCCACGACGTCCCGTTTGGGGCCCATTTTGGCCGCGTTCCACACCGAATATTTGGTGTCCCACATGGCGAAACCATCGTGATGCTCCGCGACGGGGCCGGCGAAACGGGCGCCGGCCTTTTGGAACAGGTCCGCCCATTCCTCGGCGTTGAACCTCTCGCCGGTAAACATAGGAATAAAATCTTTGTAGCCGAATTTTTCGAGCGGGCCGTACGTCTGTTCCTGGTATTTCCGCTCGGGGGAACTCATTTCCCAATAGACCTTGTTGGCATACCACGTAGCGTTTGGCCCCCGCGCGGGAACAGAATACACTCCCCAGTGGGTATAGATGCCGAATTTGCCGTCGCGCAGCCATTGCGGCATACGCCAGTTCTTCAGCGAATTCCAAGTCGGCTGATAGAGTCGTTCGGTTGCCGTCGTTCCGCCTGCCGTTAAGGCAAACGCAGCGAGCGCGAACGCCCAGTGCAGAGTTTTTCTCTTACGCAATTTTATCATGGGGTTCTCCGTCCTCCAGGTTGCGATCCTCTTCGTCGTCGTTCGCGTATGGCCAAAGTGCGTTTATGCCGTAGATCAATGACCTGCGCCGCATTTCCCGCCCATTTTGTCAGCAACTTTTTTAATATGCAAGTCCATTTGTGGGCGCTCTAAGTTCTCGATTTACTTCGGCCTTTTGCGCTTCGACTCGGGCCGCCAACTCCTCCGGCGTCGCGTTGCCAAGCGAGCTGTGCGGCCGATCTTCGTTGTAATCCCGCCGCCATGACTCGATCTTCTCCTGAGTATCGTCCAGACTCATGAACCGGTGCTCGCTCAGACACTCTTATTTATTTTCAGGGGTGAGGTCCATGTTTGAAGCCTTGCCAAACGATGTGAGCTAAAATATTATGGGACAAGGAACTTGAAGCTTACGAAGCTAGCTCACGATTCCGAAGCCGCCCGACAATGAACAGGGCGGCAACTCATTGATTCGATTGATGCCGGGGTGGCGGAAGCGGCAGACGCAAGGGACTTAAAATCCCTCGCCCCGTAAGGGGCATACGGGTTCGATTCCCGTCCCCGGCATTCATTTTCCCCTGTAAAGACAGGGGAATGGTCTTCCGTTAATTTTCAGTCCTGGTCTGTATCTTTCAGCCGATTTCAGTCGTTTTTGTCACACGGATGTCACACGGGTAGAAGTCTGTCCTGCCGAAAGGAATTCGGGAAAATCGTGGCGGGACCCGATATATTGTTTTGGAATAGTGATAAAACGGATACTTAAGAAAATTTCCTGAAATGGCTAAATTTTATAAATCCATAATATCACGTAGGCTCCACGGCTTATTCGGAGACTTGACGCCACGCCAGTTCATCGAACAGTTCGAAAGCCAGAAAACTCCATTTTTTGGCTGGACCAGTTTTGGAGTGAGGCTCCGAGCCGAGATTTTACACTTCACAGGTGATACACTAAGTGGGGGCGGGTCAGCTTCCCTCCGGCTATTTCTTCTCGTCCCCCTGGAGGCCTAGGCGTTGAAAGAGCGCCTGAAAACGAGGCTCGGATCGTATCGTGTCATAACACGGCATCCTGAGATACGGCACGCTCGGGTCATGCACCTCGTAGGCCCGCTCGATCCACTCTAGGCCCTTCTTCTTGTCTCCGGCGATGAGAAAATAGAGGGACACATCTGAGGGGAGCACCAGACCCTGGTTTGCCGGTGTCGCAAGTTTTTCGGCCAAAGTTTTCATCGCGCCTTGGAAGCCCCCCTGCTTAAATCCTCGATCCAGAGCGGCATCGACATCGGTGATGCCATAGTTCTTGATGTATTCTCTGACCATAGCCAGGGTCTCTTTTTCCATTCCCTTGGCCGCATACGCATAGAGAAGTGCCCCAATGGCAATGGGGCTGCCCGGCTGGAGCTCCCGCGCCTTGAGGGCCTGGGCGACGGCCTCATCATAGCGGCGTGCCATATAGAGGTCGACGGCATAGAAGCTTAAGACCATGACGTTGTATGGGTCGAGCTTCACGGCGCGCTCGATCTGCCTCATGGCCTCTTCCGGACGGCCCATGATCATCAGATAGTGGGAATAGGTCGCCACACTGTCGGCATAGTTGGGGTTGAGCTCGACCGATCGCTTCCATTCTCCGTCCGCCTCCTTCAAGTCCCAAGTGGTCCAAGTCATAATGTCGGCTAACGCAAAATGGGCTTCCGCGGAGCTGCCGTCCAAAGCCACGGCTTTTTGGGCGGCTTCCTTGGCTTTGGGGCCGGCTTCGACCGGCGGCACGTATCCGATCTGCTGACGGCAGGCCCAGATCAAGGAGATCCCCGCGTAGGCCGGTGCATAATTCGGATCTTTCGTGAGCGCCAGCCGGAAGTATTTATCCGCGGTATCGAGGTCCGCTTTGGTCAGAAAAACGTAATAATGATAGCCCCTAAGGCAGGCGTCGTAGGCCTCGGGGTTGACGATGGGGGCATTGGCCAGACGCGCCCGTTCATACGGCAGCAGCTTAAAGGCCAGGGCGGCCGCGACCCTTTGCGAGACTTCGTTCTGCAACGCCAAGATGCCGGACATCTCGCGTTCAATACTGTCGGACCATAATTGGGACTGGCCCTGCACCTTGATCAGCTCGGCCGTGATCCGGACCCGTGTTCCCTCCCGTTGGGCGCTCCCTTCGAGCACGTAGCCCACATCGAGCTCGCGGCCGATCTGGTCGACGGGCGTATTCGTCTGCTTGTAGCGCAATACCGAGGACCGCGCGATGACGCTGAGAGTTTCGGGATGCAGGCGTCCGAGCTGGGCAATCATCTCCTGCGTCATCCCGTCGCTGAAATAGTCCTGTTGCGGGTCGCCCGACAAGTTGACGAAGGGGAGGACAGCCAACCGGACGGCCGTCGAAGGGGCCGGGCGGCCGAGAAGCCGATTCCTCAGTCCGCCGACATTGAAACCGAGGAAAAGGGCCAGCATGATGATCAGGGTCGAATAAATATAAGTGGTTCTTATCCCCAAGATCCTTCTGACCCGCCGGCGTTTGGCCGTCAGCGGCTTGAGGCCTTCAGCAACAGCCTCCATGTCCTCCCGAAACTCCTCCATCGTCTGGTAGCGTTCAGCAGGCCTCTTGGCCAGGGCCCGGCTGACCACCTGGTCCAGCCCGGGGGCCAGACCGGGGCGGGCCTTTTTCAGGGATTCCGGCTCGTCATGGAGGATCGAGTAAATCACCGCCTGATCGTGATCTCCCCGGAACGGCAGTTTTCCGGTGAGCATCTCATAAAGGACGACACCGAGTGACCAGATGTCCGTCCGCTGGTCCAGGGCACCGCCGCGCGCCTGTTCCGGCGACATAAAAGCGACAGTGCCCAGGGTTGTCTGGCTCTTGGTCAAAGACGAACCGCCCCCCAGTTTGGCCAGGCCGAAGTCCATGACCTTGGCCTGACCCTTCGGCGTGACCATGATGTTGGCGCTCTTGATGTCCCGGTGAACGATGCCTTTGAGATGGGCTTCTTTTAAGCCCGAGGCCACCTGTATTCCGATGCCCATCGCCTCCTCGAGCTTTAAAAAGCCTCGCTCGGTTTTTCCTTTAAGGCTCTCGCCTTCGACGAAGGCCATGGAGATGAACATTCGCCCTTCGGCTTCGTCAATTTCGTAGACTCCGCATATATTAGGATGATCCAAGGCCGCAGCCGCCCGAGCCTCTCTGATGAACCGTTCTTTAGCCTGGGGACCGGATGTCCATTCGGGGGGAAGGAATTTAAGGGCGACAATTCGGTCGAGCTTGGTATCCCTGGCCTTGTAAACAATCCCCATTCCTCCCCGGCCCAGCTCCTCCATAATCTCGTAGCGGCCAGCGAAAGTCGTCCCGCGGATAAGTCCGCCGGTTGTCGTTTCGATCGTCCGCGTCACGAACACGCCTGGCTTCCCGACAGCAGTAAGTGAGGTCCCACAATCAGCGCAGAACTGCTTGGTCTCAGGATTTTCGGAGTGACATTTCGGACACTTGATGGTCAAGTGGGCTCGCCTCCTCTAACTTCGCCTCAAATTAACAGAGGGATAGGCGGGAAGTCAAACGCAGCGAATTTGAACGCATTCTGATGGGAGTAACAATTTAGTCCCGGCGAACGTCCCTATTCGCTCTGGCTCCAACGATTTTGCTCGCTCTGCAGCGGACTTCGTCTTCCCGCCTGGCCAGTTCTGCCTCGGCTTCCGCCCACAATTCGTCGACCTGGGCCTCGGTCACGGGCTCCGTCGGGGCCTCGCGCTTGATCATGGAGATGGAGGCCTGGGACAGGCCGAATATCTCGGTCAGCTCTTCCCTTCGAAGATGTCCGTGATGACGGTCCGCAGGAGCCGCCGTATCAGGACGCGCCTTTGGCCCTGTCCGCCGTCATGCGGCCAGCTGCCCACTGCCCCCCGGACGCGTTGGGAGCGTCCAGGACGGGGGATCGGCGGAAGGGATGGGAAAAAAAGGGGGATAATATGCCAGAAAACTCACATTATCGTTGAACCATTTTTTAGAGATTCGGTCCCACCGAAAACGGGAAGACAGTGGCAAGTCTTAGCCAGCCCGATCCTGTCCTGGTGGCAAAGACTTATGCAACGCGAACGGACAAACTTTCGTTCAACTTACTAAAGCATGAGAAAAGCGGGAAACCATTATAATTTTAATTAGGGAGGAAATTTATGATAATAGCTTTGGTAAGGCGGATTTTAACGGCGGGGCTTCTATTAGTTGTTTTCGGATCTCTTTATTTCGTCCACGCGCAGATCTGGAAGGGCAAGATCATCAAAGAGGGTGACATAACGATCGTTCAGAATCCAAAGGAGCCTTTATACAGGGGGGATATCCTCTCGCTCAAGGAGGATCTGCGGCTGGGCGGGCCGGAAGCCAAGGGTGATTATTCCTTCAACGGAATCATGACCCTGGCCGTTGACGCCCAAGAGAATATCTTCGTTCTCGATTATAAGGAGTCCCATGTCAAGGTCTTCGATAAAACCGGAAAATATTTACGGACTATCGGCCGTAAAGGGCAGGGGCCTGGCGAACTCGACACTCCACAAGATATTGCTTTCGAACGTCGGTCTGGTGACCTTAACGTGTTGGATTCGTCCCGCATTACCAGTTTTGATCCCCAGGGAAAATTCATAAATACAATGCTGCTCAAGGGAATCTGGGGAATTAGGATGCGCCAGGATTCGCTTGGAAATATCTATGTTTTGGAAGTTGCTTCATCCGAAAAAGAGGGACAATATGTAATAAAAAAATTCGCACCGGATTTGAAGCTGATCGCTATCATAACTCAAGTCCCCTTCCTGAGCGGTCAGACGGGCGCCATCAATCCATTTCGACCCCTTCCTTACTTCGATATCGACTATAAAGATCGTTTCCTTTACGGCTTCCCCAAAGCGTACGAAATCCAGATTATCGGACCCGCTAATAAACCCGTTAGACGAATTCTTAAGGAATACGATCCGGTGGCGGTGACCGCGAAAGAAATTGAAGAACAAAAGAAAAAAACCCCCCCTCAAATAAAATTGGAATTCAGTAATTATCACGCCGCCTTTCGGAGATTCTATCCTGATGACGAAGGCCATCTCTTTGTTCAAACGTTCGAAAAAAAGAGAATACCCAAGGGCCATGTTTTCGACGTTTTCGATACCGATGGCCGGTACATGGGGTCGATCCCGCTGGCGGATGCTCCTGTGCTCATAAAAAAAGGCAGGCTTTATTCCATTGAAGAGGACGAGGACGGCTACCAGATTATCAAGCGTTACCTCGTGACATGGAAAATCGGCGGATAAGGACCTCATCCCTGAAAAATGGCCCACCTGAAATGTGATTTTACTAGCAAAATCTCTGGCAGGAGATTTTTAGCGATGAAGACATCGAAGATCACGGAAGTGCAGATCGTCTTTGCTCTGCAGCATGCAGAGAGGAGGACCCGAGTCAGCGTTCAGGAGCTTTTCCCGGGCAGTTCTCCCATTCGACAGCATAGCGCCTCACGATTTGGGCGCCGATCTCGGTGCCTTCAATGGCGTACATTTTGCATTTCTTCCAAAGAGATGGCTTGACGTTAAACGGGAATCGGCCGATCTGCCGGCCTTGATCGTCGAAAACGTCGAACATAAAACCTCCCGGTTCCGGAGATTTCTCCCACGTTCGGACAAAGACATGCCCATCATCGTCGACGGTAAAGCCCTGAAAAGCTGAATGACATTCCGAAAATTTGAATTTGTATCCCGGCGGGATAAACTGCTTGGACGCCTCCTCCTTTTCCGCTTCGGTGATTCTTGCGGTCTGCATGTCCTTGACAATATCCCTGACCCCATGACCTTCAAGATCAAAGACTTCGATTTTATAATCGACAGGATGGCTGTAATACAGAAGTCCGTTCCCTCCGGCCTTCCATTTTGGCGAAATCCAAAACGGGTCGACCGTATCCCCTTGCTGCGGGCTCAACACCGAGCCCCGTATCGCGATTCCTTCCAGGTTCGCATCCAAGATCCTGGCTTCCATTCTAAACGGACCGCCGTCCAAAGGCACCGTCATGGCAGCGATCTTGCCGTCCCTAAGGATCGACAGGCTATACAAGCAGAGATCTTCTCTGGAGGATTGTCTCAGGTACTCACCTTCCTTGGAAAAATACAAAACAGCGAGCTTGCCGTAATCGCTGACCGCGATTTCCCCATGTATCCCTATGGCTACCCCCGAAGCTGTTTTAAACGGTTCGGCAGCACTTTTGCCTCCGATTTCCTTGACCAACTTTCCATGGCTGTCAAAGACATACACGCGATTAAGGCCCTGATCCAGGATACAGAGCCGGCCGGCATCATCGACGGCAATAGCCCTGATGTTGTGGAATCCGGGCGGCTCTTTTAATGAGAATGCCGCTTCAGCGCGTAAAATCGGCTTAGCGAATTCTGCATTGCCGATCGCAAAGGAGAATAATAACAAGGGGACCGATAAGATGATGTGCTGTCCTTTTATGGAAGCTTTTGAAAAGAATATCGACCTTATGCGCAACATTTCCCACCTCTCGCATGTTATGACTATAACAATAAAAAGGAGGTTGCAATATGGGAAAGAAAAACTTGGCTGTTTACGTTTTCCTTCTCCTTGCTTCGATATCGAGCTTGGCCTGGCCGAAGGATGGGCGGCCGGACTTAAAGAAGTTCGGCGATTACTTTGAAAAAGAAAAAGAGATCCTTATCCGGACAACCGGGCTTGACGTCAGTTATTTCTGGCAATTCCTGGTTGACGAGAAAACGCATCTTCTGGCGTTGGATCCCAAGGGCTGCCAATTGCTTGTTTTCGACGACGAAGGCCATTTCCTGAAGAGGATCGGCCGACAAAGGCAGGGTCCGGGAGAGTATAACCTGCCGTTGGCCATGAGCCTCGATCCGGCCGGACGGATCCATGTCGAAGACAGCCGCATGCGACGAATCAACACCTATTCGGAAGACGGAACTTTCTTGAAATCGTTCACGTTTTCTTCGCCTCATACGCAAGCGCTCGTTTTGAGGGTAGACTCGGCGGGTAACCGTTTTCTGGCGGCCCTGACTGATCACGCGGGACCACATGGTCGTGACAACTGGCTCGTCAAATATGATGATAAAGGAAAGTATTCTCGGTCATTCTATGAAGAGTTTTCGGGCCGCGGCTGGGTTTTCCGAATGGATCCCAATTTCACGTTCGATATTCATGGGGACGTTCTCTACGCCATGCAGATCGATCGCTACCAGGTGGATCTTTTCAACTCGGACGGCCAATGGCTTAAAACATTCTGCAAGCCCTCCGCTTATTTCGTCCACCCCGACGAGGGCTACGTACTCGACGACCGAAAATATCAAAATCGTCCCCAGAAAGAGATCTACGACGAGCTGATCCGGCTTTCGAAATCGTGGACCCGAATCATGCGATTGGACGTCGTCGATGATCGGACGATACTCATTATATTGGCCGCCAATGGGCTGGTGAAGGATTGTAAACAGCCTTACATCATCGACCTATGGACAATAGGCGGCGAGCTAGTGGCCTCAGGCATCTTGTCGGACTATAAATTCTTATGCTCGGATAAAAAGGGGTTCGCGTATTTTCTCATCCAATCTGATGAGGACACGGTCGTTGAAAAGGACCCCACGTATACTATCGGGAAATACAAACTGATCCTTCCCAAAAAATGAAAGTCAAAGTTTATCTCCTATTGACACTTGTTGGGATAAAAATAAGTCTCCTCTGGAGAGCTGTTTCGCGATCAAAAATCTCTCTCCTGGAACTCCGGCACAGGAGCGTATTATTCCTAGTCAGTCTTTTCGTATTGCTAATATTCCTTCCGCTCGAAATTCCTCAGTCCGCCGGCCAGTCTCGGACCGACCCGAAAAAGGCTTCCAGCGGCAGCGATGTCCCAATCTTCATCTCATCCCCACAACCCCTTCATGGCGATCTGAAATATGAATTGACTGAAGATCTGCGGATCGGGTCCGAATTCGATCCCCAGAAACTCTTCAATATCGTCTTGGATATAGACGCGGATGACGCTGGAAATATTTACGTCGTGGATTCGCATAGCTATCGGATCCAGGTCTTCGACTCCTTGGGACGCTATATTCGCACGGTCGGGAGGAAAGGCCAGGGGCCCGGGGAATTCGACCTTCCGATCTTCATCCAGCTGGATCAAGACGCCGGCCGAATGCTGATCACCGATCGTTGGGTCTCTTTAAGGATTTTCGACCTGAACGGCCGTTTCCGGGAGTCCCTCACGGTCGGAAATATGCGAAAGATATTCCCCTGCCGGGACGGGCGTTATCTGGCCATCCTCCTGACCGCGTCCGGAAATGAAATGACCTATACTCATGCCCTTTGTCGCATTGACGGCGGAGGGCATATCATCTCCAAAATCATCGAATATCCATTCCTTTTATTTGCGAGAAAACTCGGCAACGGCGGGATCGATGCCTCATTTAGCAACTACGAGCTTGCCTTAAGGCTTGTTAAATTGCCAAAGGAGACCTTTGCCTTCGGGTATTCCGGGGAATATGAGATATCCATCATCGACGGCGGAGGGAAGATCCTCCACCGTTTCAGCAAGCCGGAAGCCCCGCCGAGGTTCACCGCCGAGGAGCGGCGGAGGTTCAAAAGCGTTCCCGAGAAAAAGCCATATTTCTTCGATCTGTTGACGGATTCCCTCGGCCGGATCTACGTCCAGCGCAACATGGCTTTCGGTAAGGTCAATATTGAGGTCCGGGACAAGGAGGTCGATGTCTTTGACCCAACGGGACGATTCCTGTACCGGACCCGACTTCCTGCAAATACCCGAGTTATACGCGACGGTCGACTATACTGTTGGGAAGTGAATGAAGAGGAAGGGATGGAGTACGTCAAGCGGTATCGGATCCGGAATTGGGATAAGATAGTCCATGCAAATTAACTGGCAAGCGTTTACGCCTTGATCGCACTCAAGCTCGAGGGGATAACGACGGCCGCCCGGATGCCCCCCAGACGCGCTGGGAGCGTTCCAGACGGATTATTGGCCGTGGGCAGAGCAAAAGGGGACTATATTCGTTTCTAAATCGGCCAGAATTCTCCGCCGCATGGACACTTATAAGATTTTTTAACTGCCCCATCCTTCATGTCCATACTGATTAGCACCCCCACCCACGAATTGCATTGGCTACATTTCCACGGGCCATTGTGTTTGTCCCGATTGCGTCTCATGGAGTATCTTTGTTTCTCTTCAAAAGACAATTGTCTGGTGCTTGAACCTACTCGGATAAAGGCTCTGCCATCGTATTCATGGTACACGATTTCCGAAGTTCTCTCGGCTCGAAGCAATATAAGATGTTTTTCCTCGAATTCAAGTATTTCTACATTGCATACTATTGGTGGCTGGATTTTCTGGCGAATATGATTAACGAGGGATATTTGGGCCTTATCCAAGTTGCCCGGCTCAACGCCGCAAATCCTTCCATCAGGTTCAATTCCAAATAAGACCCCGCCTCTGCCGTCATCAGTATTAATCATGCCGCATAAAGTCTCCAAGGCTTCCTTTTGGAGGCTCAACGATTTCTTGAATTCAATGGTCTGAGTTTCCCCCATCTTTTGTATTTCCTCGAGTGTGATTTTCATCTTGGCTTCAATAATACTAACGGCCGCCCTGTACCGCAAGCAGGGCTAGTAGCGGACATAAACTTTGCTCCCGGATGCCCCCCACAGACGCCCTAGAAACACTTATTACGGGGAAGTGGCAGATTGAACGCATAACTCCCGAGAACCGAAAGTAGGCAAAATCGGCAACCCGATACGCCCCGGACGCGATGGGAGCGTCCAGGACGAGAGATTGGCGGCGGGATGGGGAAAAAGAGCGGATCAGTAAACGTATTTAATATTGATTTCCCTGTTGATGTTTTTTTACATCGAGGAGAATATTTGGGCTCGACGGCTCTAACGGATATCAGTTCTCGATCGTACATTTGACCAGACGATACGTCTCGTCTTTATTTTGTTCCAGGACGAAGACAATATCCCCGGTCGCCTTCAATAGGCGCCGGCCGGCTCCGAGATAAAAACAATCGATATATCTTCCCTCCGCATCGAAGACATCCCAGAGCGCCCCTTTGTCCGAATCATCGGTCGAAGTCTCCACCCAAATATACGGACCGTTCGGCACGAGGCTGATGATGTCGGTTTTGTATTCGGCCTTCGGAATTTTGACGCTTTCCCGCCATTCCCGCTCCTCCTTGGTTTCGGGATTCGGAATCCGGGGATATTCGCGCCTGAAGCGCCGGACGATTTTCTTCTGCTCCAAATCCAGGACCTCGATCAAATAGTCCCGGCCGTGAAAGCCAAACACGAACCGCCCATCATCGCTCGTGGTTTTTATGGCGTTCCCCCAGTTCATTCCGCCTCCTGGCACGAGGTACCGCTTGAAGAAGAAGGGCTGGATATCAGCTTCCGATTTTCCGTCTTTCGAAAGCAAAACGATCATATGCGGGATGTCCGCAAATCCGGGAATTCCGGCTCCGGAGGAGGGAGCGTCCTGCCGATAAAATATAAGATCATTTCGATAAGCCCCGATAAAAAACCGCCGGACCTGCTTTGACATGGGGATCTCGCCCAGCAATTTTCCGTCTTCATCCGCCCGCCACAACCGCGTCAGTCCGCTGTCGTAAATGATGAGTTCCCGGCCGTCGATCTGATAATTAAACTGAGGCGACATCTCTCCCGGGCCCTCGCCCTTCTTGAAGAGATTTCGGATGAATTTCCCGTCGGCGGAGAACTTCAAAAGCTCCTCCGTATCCTGGAGAAATATCGAGCCGTCGGGGGCGATTCTTAATCGAGTCGGGTACTTGAAAAAAAACGTTCCGGCCTCGTCCGTGACCCGCCAGATCTCCTGTAGCTTGAGGATCCGGCCCGCGTTCGCGGCCGCGGGTTTCGTGGGATTATTGATGATATCCTGAGCGAAAAGGATGCCGTTCAGCAGAAGCGCCGCCGAAACGGCAACTGCGCTAATTCCGCGCCTGACAAAAAATTTCGTGAAGCTCATTTCCGATTTCCTTTTTCCTGACAATCAGCGAAATCTTTTTCAACGCATCCCCCGGTTGAATCCTTCTACGCAACAATAATACGATGCGCCGAACTAAAGTGTTTATCCGAGATTTCCCATATGACTGATCAAAGCCATTTGATTCCTCCTCACCAGATTGGATTCTCCTATTGACTTTCACGCCGTTTCCCGTTCATTTTGTCAGCAAGTTATTGAATATGCAAGTCCATCGTTAACCGCCTCGAGATCTAGATCTGGCGTTACTTTCGGGGGCTCGACTTGAGCCATCGGATAAAAACCTGCTCCCCTACTGGCGTCATGGTCCAACGTTCTTTAACTTTGCTAGAAAAGTACTTTGAAGGTGGAAATAAGGCCATTGCCCCACGGTCGCAAAACTGCCCGCTGAGGGAATAAAGACGGCTATCGGATGCCCCCCGGAAGCACTAGGAGCGCTCAAGACGAGGGATTGGTAGAGGGATGGGGAAAGAGGATGCAGGTCAAGAAGCCAGAAAATTCAGCTTATCGCTGGACCGTTTTTCAGGGATAAAGTCCGAAATAAACTACTTAATGTTACGGGGATCAGAATCGTATTAGATTAATGAGGAAGATGGATTCTACAGACGACAACCGAATCATCAGCCGCTGCCTGGAAGGCGAGGTGGGCGCTTTTGAAGCCATTGTGAGGAAATACCAGGCAGGAGTTCTGTCCGTGGCCTGGAGTGTTTTGGGCAACCGCGAGGATGCCAAGGATGCGGCTCAAGAGACATTTTTGCGAGCTTTCGGAAATCTCCGATCTTTCGATTACTCCCGGGAAATTAAAAGCTGGCTCCATGCTATTGCTTATCATATGTGCCTGGATCGGATTAAAAAGAGAAAAACGGAAAAAAGATATCGATCGGGGATAATTGCAGGTATGCTTCGAAATCCGGAGGAGCCCAAGCCAGATTGCGGTATCGAAGAATCGGATATCGTGAAGCCCATTTGGATGACGCTGACCGTCAAAGAACGCCTGGCGTTGTCCCTAGCTCTGAACGAGGGTTATACGGCCGCCGAGATTGCTGCGGTGCTGGATTGTTCGGAAAACTGCGCCCGGGTTCATATATCTCATGCCAAAAGCAAACTTAAAAAACGGCTGATGGAGAATCGGTTTGTGTAAAATTCATAGATTGATGGCTGTGATTATCCCTTCCAGAAGGATGAGAGAAGTCTTCGTTGTCAGACAGATCGAACGATGTCCACGGTGTCGCGAATGCGAAAACCTCAATGACCCTCGCATTTCGGATTTCCTGAATCCTGGATGGATCCGGGAAAACGCCGACCTCTGGCCAGGGATCCGGAGCCGCCTTCTTTCCGACGAGACAAAACCCCGAGAAACCGGGCACGCGGAGCGCCATTCCCTTTCTTTGGTCCGGAAGTGGGGCTGGCCCATATTTGTTACGGGTTTGGCGGCTTCGTGCGTCCTTGTACTGATCGGCCTGCGATTTTTTGAAAAGACACCCTCTCCGCCCGCCGTATTCTTGATGGCACATCCGGCCGATATCGAAGCAAGGGTCCAGGTCCTCGACACGGAATTTGAGGGCAAGCGGGCGAAATCTTACATCTATCAGACGCCGACGGCGTCATTTATCTGGATTGCACCGTCCAAGAAAAATGGAGGCTAAGATGCGGATCTGCAGATATTTTATGATCGTCGGTTTCCTTTTAGGTGGGGCCATGATGGGCCTGGCCAGCGAGAGATATGTTATCGGAGTCCAGCTGTTCAGAGGGGCAAAAAATGTTGGGCCAGCCGTGCAGGCCGCCAAAGTGACCATTTCATCTTTCTCTGACTCATTGTTTTTTTCCACGGGAACACCATCCCCGGCGGATAAGGCAAGCCGCGATACGGCTTTGGGAATACAATCCGAGCTCGCATCGATCTTTCAAATGAACCATATCGATCCTGTCAATTCCGGCGAAATCGTCTGGGACGGCCAAAAAGAAATGGTCAGCGAGTCGATCTTCATTGACGGAAAGCTCTACCCCATCATCCTGTATCCGAAAATTCTGCCTGGCCAAAAGGTCTCTTTTAAGGTCGAGATCAGCCGTTATTCCGACCAAAACGCGAGATCCCTTTCACCCGAACTCGATGAGATGGCGGCAAAGCCTGAAACACGTATTTTTACCAAGGTGAAGAGAGTCGAATCCTTTTGGGGGGAAGGAGAATCGGTTCTCAGCACAGAGCTGGTGGTCCTCCTCGATGACAACGTGGTCGTGGGTTTCCCTCTCAACGACCAGTCCTATTTTCTTGCGCTTCGGGTTAAGGAACGACCTCCCAATCCTCTTGCTCCACCGATGGCGGGGTCCCCTTTGAAAGCCGAGGATATTTTCTCGGCCGGATTCTTGATCCCTCCCAAACCGTTACTCCAGGTCATGCCCGACTATCCAGAAGCATGCAAAAAAGCCAATATTGAAGGAACCGTGGCCCTGCTTGTCGGCACTGATAAAAAAGGCAAGGTGCAAAATATCCGAGTGATAAGCCCGGCCCTGCCTGCGCTTGAGCGGGCGGCCGTTGAAGCCATCCGCCAATGGATATTTGAGCCGGTCGTCTCGAAGGGAAGGACGATCAAAGCCATCTTCTACATGATGGTGGATTTCAGACTGCACCGCGAGAATTCCTCCAAATCGGAATAGCGTTAAAGATTCCGGAAGGTAGCTGCCGCGCTGCCTGGGTCTTGGAGATAAAGATGTTCGACGGGATTCAGGGCGACAAGAGATTGGCAGAATTAAAGAGATGTGGAGAGATATATAAGAAGCATCACGTTTTATCGTTTGCTTTAGCCTCGACGTTCGTCATTTCGCTGGCCGCCGGGTCCGTGATCCTAGGCAAGACCGGCCGCACGGTTCCACAGGACAAAAAGTTCGAAGTCGGTGCGCCGACGCCGGTGAAAACAGTGATGCCTCTTTATCCGCCGGAACTCGAGGAGGATGGCGTATCCGGAGAGGTCGTAATCTGCACCGTCATTGATGATGAAGGTCGTGTCAGCGATGTTTGCTTTGTCGTTCGGCCTCTCCATCCTGAGCTCGATCGATTGTCTCTCAAAGCCGTCAAGCAATGGAAGTTCAAACCCTATCTTTATCAGGGACAGCCGATCCCCATCCCAACCTACATATCGATCGTTTTCAAAGCGAAGGAGGGAAGTCCGGGGGGAGCGGGAGTCAAAGTCCAAGGCCCGTCCGAGGAGGCGGGACCCGAGAACCCCCCAGCCGGGCCTTTGCGGAACATCCTCAACCGTGCGGCTGAATATTGCGAAAGGCTTCGCGGTGAAGCGCTTTTCTATACGTGCCAGGAAAAAACCAGCGAGTCGGCTCGTAAAATTAACGAAGTCGAGATGTCCTTTAACTATTTGGTTCTTGAGCAATATGTCGCTTCGGCGCGCCATCTTTATCCCGTGCTGGAAGGCACCCTTAAAGCCGCTTATGTCAACGACTATCAGCTCGTCGTTGACGAAGGGCGCATCAAGGAACGGCGCTTGTTGCTCGAAGAAAATGGGAAACGAATGAGGCCGGAAACCGCCGTCCGAAAGGCGCCGCCATTGGGGGATGTCCTACCGATTCTCGTGCCGATCCAGCTCCTCGGCCGCGAGGCCCAGGACTCTCATTCTTATACGCTCACCAGGGAAGAGACCGTTCGCGGAACGAGGTCTTACGTGATAGAGGTCAAACCTCGGCCCGGCCGAAAAAGCAATATGAAAAAAGCAACGGTCTGGGTCGACGAGGGTAATTATCGGATTCTTAAAGCGGAACTGGAGTCAGACGCAATGCCGGGGTACCAATGGATCGACGAGGAATGCTCGCAGCATTATTTGACGCCGCATTTTCGATCGCGTCACTCTTACGAAGTCGAGAAGGATGGGATTCTGTTCCCAAGCCGGTCGGAAATCCGGGTGGAATACACGGGGCTCGTGTATCCTCCAAGGGACACAAAACTCCGTCTGCATATTCGTTACGAGAAATACCATTTCTTTACTGTTGAGACCGATCACGAAATCATTAGGAGAGAACTCGAATCCTCAGGAACGGCAGGTTCGGAGGCCAAAATATCGTCGCGGTGATTAACACAGGGAACGAGGGATCGAATGTTTCATAAACCGCGAATAGTCCGGGGCCGGGCCATCATCTTCCTCATGAGCGTGGGATCCGTTCTGGCTTTGTCTTGGTCGGGCCATCCGGGGAGTCCAGCCGTGAAGGCCAGCCCCGGGCCCTTAGCTTCGGACGAATCTGATCTTCCATCGCTCCTGGGCCGGGCGGCGGATTATTGCGACAGGCTCTCCCGGACGGTCCTGAACTTCGTCTGCCGAGAGAGGATCGAGGAATGGTTTTATGTGGAGACGAATGACATAAACGAATTTTCCAGAATAGTCTTCATCAACAACCGCAAAGAAAGCTGGAAGTACGCCTATGACTATCAACTCGTCCGGGACCGCGCCGGACTCCTTCGGGAAAGCCGAATTCTTCTCGAAGAACAGGGAAAGAAAGTCCAGGTTCCGGACGCTCCTCTCAAGACTCATGTTTTCAAGTATGCCTATGTTGTCATGGGGCCCTTCGGGCTCCTCAGCCGAAATCATCGGGCAGATTTTGAATACAAGATCACCCGGGAAGAAAAAATCGGAGGCGAACCGACCGTGGTCATTGAAGCCGCGCCGAAGCCCGGCGTCCAGTTGGATTATCTTTTCGGGACGATTTGGCTGCGGAAGAGAGATGCCGGCATCCTCAAGATCCAGTGGAACCCGGCGTCCATGGAGAATTACGCGGGCGTCGAAACTATAGCCCACAAGCTCAACATGAAGCCCAACATCCTCATGACCTCGGAATATGCTTTCGAGAATAACGGCATCCGCTTTCCCAGCCGCTACACCGTAAAGGAGAGCTATTTGGGGAAAATGGGCCGCCGCTTCCAGCATTCTGAGACCGACGTGGCCTACGACCGGTATAAGTTCTTTACGGTTGAGACGGAAGTGAAATACTAAAAAGCCAAGCCAAAGACCGAGGATAAAGACAATGAAAGGGCGAATCGCGGCATTCCTGATTCTGGGCGCGTCATCGATCGCGACCCCGGGCTCGGCGGGCGGGGCGCAGGATCGTCCGCCGCATGAACGACCTCTCCGTCATGAAGCGGCGGCGATCGTCAAGCTCGTGCCGGTCCGCGTCCTCGGGGCGGACGGCCGCCCCGTTATGGATCTTCGGAAAGAGGATTTTGCCCTTTATGAAGATGGACAGAAAAAAACGATAACAGAGTTCGAAGTTCATACGATCACAGAAGCCGGCCCGGAGGCAACCCCGAAGTTGCCTGCGGCAGTCAAGCCGGCCTCGGGGATGAATAGGAAGTTTTTTCTGTTCCTCGACGTCCAAGGTAGCGACCCTGAAGGAAGGCAAAAGGCCGTCGTCGTAGCCCAGCAGTTTCTCGAAAGCGAGGTCCGTCCGGGCGACGAGGTCGGGCTGCTCGGCTTTTATTCGGCGTCGGGCTTCTTTATCAGGGAATATCTGACAACGGATATCGGCAGGATCCGAAAGGCCATCGCGACGCTGACGGAGCCTCCGCCCAGCCCGAACGAGGTGGTGACGTATGGGATGAACGACGTACCGGCGAGGGTCAGCGCCCCTGGCGTACTGAAAGCCGGGCCGGACATCTCCGGCTTTGACGTCTCCGGCTCGGTAATCATCCCCGGCTCCGGGGCTTTCGGCCGGGCAGACTTTGTCGACCGCCTGAAGGACGTGGCCGAAGTCTTCAAGACGATCCCGGGCAATAAGAACCTGATCCTCTTCACGTGGCAGCGACTCGGCCCTGATATCGGGAAGCTATTCGGCGCGACCGGGACCGCCATCTATGCCATTAACACCCAGGATTGGTGGATCAAGTTAGGGGCAAAACTCAAACATATCTGGTGGGAACATCCGCTTAAAGAGATGGCAGCGGCGTCCGGCGGCAAATATTTCGCGGACATCAACCAGGTCGCGATGATCGCCCAGGACCTCCAGGCTCTGACCGGGAATTTCTATGTCCTGGGCTATTACGTGAAGGAGTCCTGGGAGGGAAAGTACCATAAAATCCGGGTCGAAGTCGGCCGGCCCGACGCCCGGGTGTTGGTTCAGGACGGGTACACGGACGCCAAGCCGTTCGTCCGGATGGCGGATTTCGAGAAGGACCTTCAGCTCCTCGACCTCGTCTGGTCCGAGCAGCCGGCTTCCAATCCTCTCCCGATCGCGACCGATCCGTTAGTGCTGACCGCCGGGACTGGCGCCCAAGCTTGCTTCCTGGCCCGCCTGGAAGTCGGCGCAAAGACGGGCCCGCCCGCCTCTAGGTCCGAGATTGTCGCCCTGGTCCGCGACAAGATAGGGGCACAGATTCTCTCGCGGCGGTGGATCGTCGACCTCGGACGATATGACGGACAAGTCTTGTTCTCTTACTTCATTATGCCGGTGCCGGCCGGGACCTGCGAAGTGCGCCTGGCCGTCCGTGACCTCAACTCGGGAGAAGCGTGCATAGGTCGGGCTCGGTTCGACGTTGCGGCTACACCGCCAGAAGGCATCGTCCTGTCCTCTCCGCTCCTCTTCGAGAAAGGGGCTGAGGCCGTGTTCATGAAATTGCCCATGCCCTCAAAGGAGAAGGCAGGTCCGGGCGAGCGGTCGCTCATCGACTTTTATCACTTGCTGCCCAAAGGTCACCACCCTATCGTCGCGGAGATGAATTCCGGAACGCAGAGGTTAACCGTCATCCTGCCGTTTGAACTGCGATTTGCCCGATCGGAGGACAAACCGATCCTGTCCGTTGAAGCAAAACTCATTTCCCAGGCGGATGGAGTCGAAACGCCGCTCGAAATGACCGTTCGTGATTACAAAACATTTGAGGGGAGTCCCGACGTCCTGGTTGCCGAGATCATGTTTCCTAGCATCGTCGCCGGTGGATATGATCTCGAGATCACGGTCGAGGATGTCGGGACGGATCGACGGGCCTCGATTCGAAAAGGGCTCGTTGTCCGTTAGCAGAAAAGGATGGGCGCAATCCTAACCTTTCGTGATTATAATTGGATCGAAGAGTACCGGGAAAAGGAATCGTTCTCTACGAGGGAGCGGAGAGATGGGCGTCTTAAAAAATCGAATCCCTAACGCCTGCGCTGTTCGGCTTATACGGGGGACGCGGCACGTCGGAAAATTAGCTCTTATGGCCTCGTGCGGTTTCTTCGTCCTGTCGCTCCATCCCCAGGAACTTCGCCACGTCGTTGGAGTCGTCAATGTCGAGGTCCCGGTCCGGGTCTTCGACGGGGAGAGATTCGTCGACAACCTGACCCTCAAGGACTTCGAAGTCTTCGAAAACGGAACCCCCCAGAAAATCGTCGCCCTTTACCTGATCCGGAAGACGAACGTCCAAAAAGAGGAAACGCAGGGGCCCGCGGCCGCCAAGCCCGCTCCGAAAACGGGGCGGACGATCGTCATGCAATTTGAGGTCCTGGACCCTATGCCAAAGCTGGACGATACCGTGGACTTTTTCTTTGCCGAGGTGGTTCAGCCGGAGGATTCGCTGACCGTCATCACCCCCCAGGCGACGTACCGCTTTAAGCCGGAGGCCTTGGCCCGCCTGCCACGGCAAGAAATTGCCCGCCAGCTTAAGGCCAAGCTGCGGAAGGACATAATCGCAGGGGCCACGGAATATCATAGACTCCTAGGAGAGATCAAAGACGTACTTAAAATGCCCGTTGATCCCGACCAAAAGTTGATGATGCTCAGTGAGGTTATCCGCCAGCTGAGGGACCGGATCAGGATCGACCCGGCGTCGCTTCGCCATCTGGCCCAGACTCTGAAGGCTCTGGAGGGGCAGAAATACGTCTTCCTGTTCTACGAAAGAGAGCTCATCAACGACCCGTCGTTGCTGTTCGGCAATTTCGGTGACGAATCCTTGCCGGCGGAAGAGCGCAATCTGACGGATATGGCGGCCACGGAAATCAACAGGAGTCCGGACGTCACCCCCAAGATTATCGAACAGATCTTCTCCGACGCCTCAGTCACAGCCCATTTTATTTATCTCACACAGTCCAAGATGAACGCCGCGGGCGTGGACGTCGAAGCCCAGACGGGCGGCCGTGCGACGCAAAAGGACATGTCCGCTCAGATCTATGAAACTTTCAATGAGATGGCCCGGACCACCGGAGGGGTCTCCGAGGCTTCAGGGAATCCCTTCGCCGCGTTCCGGAAAGCCGCCACGGCGACGGAGAACTATTATCTCCTGTATTATGTCCCCCAAGGCTATCAAGCCGACGGGAAGTTCAAGGAGATCAAGGTCGTCCTCAAAGAGAAAAGATACCGGGTCACCAGCCGGGCCGGTTATTTCGCCAATTGAGAGGATGAGGCAAGGGTTCCCTGTAAATCTCACTTCATAGATCGGACACTACGTGGAGGCGGGTCAAATCTCGATAATACCGTAACTCATCAGGAGAAAAAGATGCCCAAAAAAAAGAATGCTAAGAGGGGAGTTGTCGTAGGCTATGGAAGAAATTGGAAAAGAAGTACGCAGGAAAAGAAGAATTTTTCTGATATCCCAAAAATCCGCGGGAAACGAGGGGGCCTATATATTTTATATAGCAAAAAAAAGATTGTCTATATTGGGAAAAGCGATGATCTGATAAGAAGATTGGGACAGCATACTAAAGGTGCCCTTAAGACAAAATGGGATTCTTTTACTTGGTTCATTACTAAAAAATCCTACACCTCAGACCTAGAGGCCCTTCTCCATCATATATACCACAACATAAAGAACGTTAAACTCAATAAGATTAGAGCGCGCTTCATAATCGTTAAGAAGAGAACTCTTGAGAAAGAATAGCTAAATCAGCTTAAGTATTCTCAATTCGCACGATTTCATCCGGCATAGTCTATTTCCCCGCCAGAGCCCGCTGCTCGGGCCATTTGGCCTGCGTGATATCCTGCCAAGCTTCGCCCTCGATGTAGCCGTTGAATATACGGTATTCCTTGATCCCCCGCGCCGTCAGGATCGCGGGCCTGACGGATTTCTTATTCACACCACGAAGGGTGCACACAAGAATCAGATCGTCAAAGGAAAGAGCTTAAAAAAGTAGCGCCGGTCCCGTTAGTTGGCTTTGGGCGGGATGTGTAGAATAAGGCGGAGGCGATCGAAGTCGAGCCGTGGAGCCTCATCGCAACCCGCGTTTTGGGTTTGTTCGTAAAACTCGATCAATTCTTTGAGCTTCCGGCGGCCCGCTTCTGTTTTAGCCGCCTGGATCGGCGTAAGCCCGCCTAAAGCCGGGATTTCTTGATGGGGCCACTTCTCAAAGTAGTAGTGTTCAAGGTGTTTCTGGAGCGCTTCCCGAACTTCCGGCCTGGCGTTAAGTTCCTGGTTCTCTCTCCGAGAGGCTTCTCGCTCCCCCTCAGAGAGCTCCGGTAGGTCTTTCTGGTCCCTCCAGCGGGTTCCATCGTAGGCGATGAGGCCGTCGAGGAGCTTCTCAAGCTTCGCCTTAAGGCGGGTCGCCCGTTCGCGTGAGTTCGTCTCCGCAATCAGGAACCTGTCTTTGACCTGGAACGTGCCGTAAACCGTGCGAACGTCTTCGGGGTCTTTCCTGCCTCTGACCTTAAACCAAGACCAGGAATCGTCCTTTGCGTCGTACTCGAAGCTCTTGAGCGCGGCCAGCCTCTTTCGCAACGCCGCTTCGTCCTTGACGTGAAATTTCACTTCGGCGAAAACGACTTCTTCTCGGCCGGTGTTGATGAGGAAGGGGAAGGAGGCCGCGGGGATGTTGTCGATATCGATCCGGTGAGGGAGTTCGCTGAGCTCCGGGAGGTCAGTCGTTAGACCGCGGAGGATGAATTCGGCCCAAAAAAGAACGGCTTCTTTCTGGGATTCCACGAAATGCCGTTCGCGTGGAAAAAGATGGGCCCGGGGTCCCGCGTTGAAGTCCTTTTCCTGGATAAGGACGGCCTGCTTGAATTGGGCTTTGCTTCCCGGATCAAAAATGTAGGGTGACGTGTAGGAGATGGCCTCCTTGTCGGGGCCGATGAGACGGGTGTACCAGATCTCTCCGCGGACGGCTTCGATTTCGCAAAGTTCGCGGACGTAAAAAACGGTCCAACATCTATCCGTGCCGAGCTCCTCGACGACGACGGCGTTGTCTTTGGACTCAATAACCTCGTAGAAAGTAAGATAGCTCTCGGCCATGCGGCGTATCAGGGTAGGTCCGGGCTCGACGAGACGTCCGGTAAGCGGGTCACTTAGGGATCGCTCGGCGATCGTTTTACGGCTCGGGCCGAACCTCAAGTCGAAGTGCATCCAGCTCATAAAGAGGCTGTCCGTGAGTCCGTCGGGCTTGCCGGGGCGGAAACGTTTCTCGAAATCGGAAACGGCCTTTTTCAGCTCCCGGCCGTCCTCATCGAACCGAATGATCTTCTGGCCATATAACGCGAGCAAAGAAAGAACTTCCATGTAATCGTCATAAGGAGTCCCGGTGCGTTCGGATTCGGGGATGATCGGTGTGGACAGCTCGTTTAGACCGCAGCACTTTTTATACTTCTTCCCGCTGCCGCATGGGCAAGGGTCGTTTCGGCCGGGTTTCTGGGACATTTTAGGGTGAGGATACCTTTAGAGCTCTCTCGATTCAAGGGGCGAACGGGACAGGAGTTTCCTCTTCAACAAATGGCTCTCTTTGATCGGCACCGTAACTTGCCCTATCTCTTCCCCGCCCTAGGTGTCCTAGAATAATATCCAGAACTCTCTATTTAAGCCGCCGGCGCCGCTTTTCTCCAGACGGCTTTTCGCAGAGCAAAGATGATCTGCGTTTCAATGAACATCGATGTTCTCATCGACAAAACCTCCTCCCAGAGATTTTGCCAGAAAACTCATATTATGGGTGGACCAGTTTTAAGGGATAAGATCCATTTTATCGATTCCTAACACGGAAACTATCTTTGGTCAATAATGCTATTTAATTTCAAATTGCCGATTTATTTCTTAATCCGTTTCGTCAATCCAGGCGAAAACAGCGCAGCGTTTTGAACCCCTCGTCCGTTTCAACAATGGCATAGGCCCTTCCGTTGCGAATCTGATAGATACGGAACGGCGCCATGATCTGCTTGAGGTAAATCCCACCCGGTGAAAAAACATCGTAAAGGAAGTCCTTATCGTCTTCATCCTTGAACAGGCGGAACCAGATATTTCCGGAATCATCGAAGAAGAAATCGGTGGAAAAAGCCGGAAAATAATCCGGTCCTTTGGCCCCCGGTTGGGAGCTTTTTATTTTAAGCGGCTTGAATTCCCGGCCGAATCGAAAAAGGATTTTTCCTTCCGGATCGCAAACGGAAATTTCGTATGCGCCGTTATAACCGACGTAGAGACGGCCGTCCGGCGCGACGTCCCAACCCGTCATTGGGGAATAGCGCGAACTGGTGGAGATGGCGCCTTGGCCTTGCGCTTTGATCATGAATTTCTGGCCGGTAAAAGGACCGATGCGCAGAGGATTCCCGCCGTCCGGGCCGGTGCGCAGGATCGTCAATTTCTGAACCATCTCCTTGAATTCGGAGGAGAGGGCGGCGGATTCCACCAACGAGGTTTCGCCCAGGAAAAGGCGTCCGTGAGCGTCCACCCGAATCTGGGTGCAGAATTTCTCGGTGCGGAAATTGCCTATCGGCTTTCCCGCCTTGTCGAACCGGGTGACTCGGAGACTGCTGCCGTCGACCAGGAAAATGTTGTCCACCGCATCGATATCGAAGAAAGCGGGGACGTCGTACTCCCCCGGTCCCTGCCCCTTCCGGCCGATCTGACGGACGAACTTGCCTTTAGCGTCGAATTGACGGAGGCAGGTGTTGCCCCAATCCAGGACATAAACGGATCCGTCCTTGCCTAGGCGAACATCGAAGGGCCTATTGATCAGTTCGCCCTGGGGATCGTTCTCTCCCCCGACCGACCATTCCAAGGCGTATTTCAACTTTTGGACGCCGTCGCGGGGCTGAATCGGATTGGCGACCAATCGGACGACCTCGGGAGTCTTGGATTGCGGGGTTTTGAGGCCGGGATTGTTCTCCGGTAGAGGGGCGGCAACGACGACCGAAAGGCCGCCCGCGATTATAGTTATCCGTAAAACTCGTGCAAAACGCGATATAATTTGGATTCCCTTGCTTTTCACCGTTCTTCTCCTTTCACGGGCGTAGAGCTGATTCCCTTCATGGAAATAATGCTTTTGATTGGGATTTCGTTGCATCCGCCTCGCCGCATCAACAAATTCTTTGCCGGCACTTCTTGAATAGGTTCATTCCACAGCTTTAGTCCGGATCATTTGAATTTCATCAGTTGCAGGGACGGTTCTTTTGCTCCCCTTTTTTCGGCCATCGCATAAACCGAGACTTCCCATATGACTGATCAAAACCGGGAGTGTCAAATATTCTGTGTAAACCTCTTTTTCGCATTTAAGCCCGTTCGCTGATCCGCCCCCCCCTTTTCCCCATCTCTTCCGCCGAACCCGCGTCCTGGACGCTCCCAGCGCGTTCGGGGGGCGTCCGGTAGCCGTCTTCGGTACATAAGCGGGCAAGCGTTTCGTGTTAGACAGCGCCGAGGGGGCCGACGATATATTGCCGAAATGCTAAAGAGGGGAGATTCATCGTCAGGAGTTGGAATTTCGGGGGCCGGCCCGACTTGCACACTTGTAACGACTACAAGTTCAAAACGATCTGTTCGTTATTCTACGCGTACTGACTAGAGATAAGATCGCGTCATCCATCCACAAAGCGCATCATTATTTACTTCCCAACAAGTCCATCGAGGACCTTCCGGACATCGTCGAACTTGGCCGAGCCGGCGCGAACGATCCCTTTCTCGTCAATGACGATATAGAGAGGGACCGACACGCCAAATTCCGATTTGGTTCCGAAGGCGTCCATAATCGGGAGGGAAATCCCCTTGCCTTCCATGACCTGCCGCCAAGCGAGCCCGTGCTGTTCAATTAGCTTCCGAGCTTTATCAAGGAATTTCGCGTCGTCCACGTTGATTCCGACGACATCGAAGCGTTTCCCTGCGCTTTTTCTGGCGAAATCATTCACGGCCGGGAAAGCCTCGATGCAAAAATGGCACCAAGAAGCCCAGAAATCCAGAAGTACGACGCGACCCTTATAATCACTCAGCCAAAAGGTCTTGCCTCCGCTGTCAGTCAGCGGGAAGTTCGGAGCGGGATCGCCGACCTTGAGAGGAATGAGGGCACTCTTCCGGAATACGATTTCTGTTCCATCCTCGGCAATGCTCTCAGTCAGGTAATATGTCCCAGCCAGGGGAATCAGCTGCCCTTCTTCAAAAAATTCTTCCCTTCCGAAGATTTTTCCGTCCCGATTCAAGTCAATCCCGATGGCGGTCCCAGCCTTTAGGTCATTCCGGTCGAATTTCCCGTCCATCGTGAGATCCCACAATCGAACCATGTACTTTTTTGAATTTACTTCCAAATTTCCATCCATACAGTAGTGGCCGGAATAAGTGAAAACCTGTCTTTTTGATCCGTCTTTCTCCGTCGATTCCCAATATTGAAAATAGTATGGCAGCCAAATGGGGGGCGTCTTGTTTAGTCCGATATAACGCTCAATTCTCAGCAATGGTTGGTAATCATCTTTCTTCCTGTCTACAGCGAATTCGATGGATTTCTCATCCGTCAAATCGTTATTTTGATTCGTATCCGCCGTCACGCGAATTGTTTTCCCGCCTTTGAGCATCTCGAAGATCAAGACTACCGCATCTTTATCCAAGGTTAGGCCGATCTTTGCTTCGGGTGAAAGCTCCGGAGGGAGTTTGATTCTACGGCTTTTCAGGACTTCCTGGACCTTTGCCTGGTCAAAATTGACCATCCACGCAGACCACATCGGTTCTTTCTCGTTAAGCGCCAGCTTCACGCGTATGACCTCCGGCGCCTTCAGGGATTGCGCGTTCGCAAGACCCACCGATACGATTGAGAGGAGCAGGATTGCAAGAGAAGCCTTTTGATTCATCTAACTTCTCCGTGCCTTTATTTCTTCGGCAATATGTTTTCCAAGATCCAGAATTCGCCACGATTCGTTGATTGGGTGAAGGCGACGGTTTTTCCGTCGGGGTGAAAAGCGAAAGCGCCTCGAATGCTCAGTTGAACAAGGGTCGGATCAATGCTCGGATCGATTGTCGGATAATAGAAAGTCTGAAGCATCGATCTATTTTCGATCACCCCCAGGCGGCGGACCAGAAGTCCGTTTCCGGAAGGCCCCCAATCAAAAAAGATAATACCCGGAAAAAACCGGGCATCCTGTTTTGATAGTATTTTTCCCGGATTGGCCGAAAAGACAAAAATCCCCCCTTTTTCCATTTCCATCGAGAATTGGGCGGAGTAAAAACCGATCATCGAATCATCGGGAGAAAGGCTGATCCGGCCGATTCCTTCGCCTTCCCCCCCAGAGTAAATAATCGTCTCTTTTCCTGTCGATGGATTTTTCCGGATTAGAGTTTGAGCCCTTTGGGACGGGCTATTTCTTGTCATCCGATCCAAATAAACAATTTCTCCGTCGGCCGAGAACGCGCAAATATCCCTGTCATTCGAGAGAATCGTGCTTGCCTTTTTATCCAAATCGAATTTGAAGAGACCATTGACGTCGCCTTTGCTCCCCAATACAAGAATAGAGTCTCCGTCTGAAGACCAGCGAGGGAGCGGACCGCTTTGCGAATCGGCCAGGAAATCCAGGGCATACTCCTTGATGATGCCGGTCTTCATCGATTTGATTTTCAGGGTGTCGAAATGAAAGCGCGTCGTCAAATCAGCCTTTTTTTGATAGAAATAGGCCAGCGATCCGCCATCAGCGGACCAAAACGGCGTCGATGTCCATCCGATCGTCCCCGGCTCGATCAATTGAATAGGTCGGACCGTTTCTCCGGTTTTTAAATCGATCTGGGCCGTACACGCATCCATGCCCGAAAGCGCGGTCTTTACGTAATAGGCTCCGACATTGGTCGCTCCCACCATTTCCACATACTCCCCGAATAGATGGACTTCGATGGGCGCTCCGAAAGCATGCCCGTTTTCAATACTGAGAAGCCAAAGTCCTCTCGGGCTGATGGAACGGCTCGTATAAATGATGTATTTCCCGTCCGGGGTCCAATTCAGGAAATTTTCCATTCCCTGGTGTTTGAAAAGAACAGTCTGCGTCCGTCCATCGACGGTCATGATCCGGATGTCATGATCCTGGGGGGTTGCGTCCGTATTGAACGCGAGATATTTCCCGTCGGGGGATAGCCTCATATTGAACTGACTCTTGTCGATCGCACAGATTTTCGTGAGCTCACCCGATTTAGTTGAAATTCGGCCGAGCGTTTTCATCATGTCCACGCGTTGACGATATTGGATATAAATCCAATTCATATCCGGGGGCCAACCGGCGATATTTCCGAGGTCGATATTGCGGTCAGCGCCGTAAACGAGGCGAGGTTCTGATGCTCCAATCTGCCATATATAAAGCTCGCTAAAATGTTGGGGAGATCTCCAAACGTAGGCGAATTGTCGGCTGTCCGGGGACCATGATACGCCATATTGGAGGAATCCGGTTTCGAGGGAAGAGACTTTGATAACGTTTTTTCTTTTACTCTCTATTTCGTAAAGAAAGAGGTCGCTATCATTTTCATTCGCGGCAATATATTTCCCGTCCGGCGATGGAACGCCGATAGGGATGTCGAGCTTGCGAAGGCTGATCCCGCCAGAAATCGCGACCGGCGTTTGCGATATCGAAGCTAGGCGATCCAATCGTTCCTTGGCGTGGCTGACCGCATCATTTTGATTGGGATATCTCTCGACCACCAGTCGAAACGCTTTTTCGGCTTCCCGCAAGCCCAGTTTTTCGTAGCACAAACCGATCCGAAGCTGGGCTTTCGCAGAGAGAGCCTCGTCCCTCGAAGCTTCGATCGCTTTCTGATAAAGGGTGATCGCCTCTTGGAGATTTCCTTCCGCCCTTTCCTTGCTGAGCGCCTTCTGGAAGTATTCCTGGCCGGTTTGAAAGCCGGCAAGGCTCAAAACGCATACAAGCGCGAAGCCGATCATGGTTCGGGCTTTCATGTTTTCCTCCTTCGATTCCGGTTCACGCCCGCAATATAGCCTCTCGGCCGATCGGCCTTGTCATGTCAATGTCCAGAGAATGTAATATTTTTGCATCCCTAAAATACGTATCATTCTTCAAGAGCCAGCTTGTAGCCCACGCCGCGAAATGTCAGCAGATATCGGGGATGAGAGGGATCCGGTTCGATCTTGGCCCGGAGCAGGGCGATGTGATTATCTACCGTCCGGGTCGTGGGGTAGCGATCATATCCCCACACTCTGTCCAGCAATTCATCGCGGCCGACGACTTCGTTTTTCCGCATCGCCAGATGGCGCAAAATCCCGAATTCCTTCCGGGACATCTCAATGCGACCGCCGTTCCGCTTGGCTTCGAACCGCTTGAAGTCAATTTCCACCCCGCCTATCATGATTCGCTCAAGCGGGCTTTGTTCTCGCCCGCTCTCCGTCCGTCTCAAGATGGCCCGGATTCGGCCTAAAAGCTCGGGAACGGAAAACGGCTTGGTCAGATAGTCGTCCGTCCCGCAGTCGAATCCTCTGACCCGGTCGCCTTCTTCGCTTCTGGCCGTGAGCATGAGGATCGGAACCCGGATTCCTTCGCGGCGGACCCTGCGGCAGACTTCGAATCCGTTCACTTTGGGCAGGATGATATCGAGGACGACCAAATCAGGTCTCTTCTCGCGGATTAGCGCGAGCCCG
Organism: Candidatus Aminicenantota bacterium; assembly: GCA_963729855.1. Lineage (GTDB taxonomy): Bacteria > Acidobacteriota > Aminicenantia > Aminicenantales > UBA4085 > UBA4085. The sequence continues at coordinate 111,314 of CAVSPT010000003.1, forward strand.
GTTTCCCCGTTTGACGCCGTCAGGACTTCATAGTTTTCATACTCAAGATTATCCCTAAGGCCCTTGAGAAGAGCGATTTCGTCTTCGACGATCAGGATCCGCTTCATCCGGCATTCTCCAAAGGAAGGACGATCGAAAAGATGCTCCCTTCGCCGGGCCGACTCTGGACATCGATCCATCCGCCGTGGGCTTCGACGATATGCGCGGCCAAGGCCAGTCCCAAACCCGCTCCGACGACACCTTCATTCCTCGGGTCGGAAACGCGATGGAATTTCTCGAAAATGCGCTTTCGCTCGTTTTCGGGAATGCCTATCCCTCGATCCTCGATTCGGATCACTGCTGATTCTCCGATTTTTCCCAAAGAAAGCCCGATATCCCGGGCATCGCCCGAATATTTCATGGCGTTATCGAGAAGATTTAGAACAGCTTGGAGGAGAGCGTTGCGATCGGCATTGATCTCGGGAACGTCGTCCGCAATATCGAGCTTCAGCTTGAATCCCCTCTGGCCCAAGGGATAGTCCATAATCCGGACGGCCGATTCGAGCACTTCCTTGGCGGATGTTTTCTCAAGCCGATAAACCCGGCTTCCCCTCTCAATTTTCGAAAAATCAAGGACGTTGGCGATTAAACGGTCGAGACGCTGGCTTTCGTTAGCGATCGTTTCAAGATATTCGTCTCGCTTTTCCGGTCCGCTAAGCCGGCCCAGTCGCAGGGTATCGGCGAACATCCGAATGGCGGCCAGGGGCGTTTTGAGCTCGTGTGAAACAGACGCGACAAATTGAGATCTTAATTCGGCCGTTTCCAATTCCTGCCGGACGTCCCTCCAGAAAAGAACGGAGCCGATAATCGCCAGGCCCAGGGCGAGAGTAACCATAAGGAGGTAGAGCGCGGTCCGAGAGCTTGACGAATCCGGATGGGGAAAAACCAAAGCAGGGGGAAGAACGATGCGCGCATTTGGGAATGCCGATCCGATGGCAAGACCATTCGGGTTCCGAATCCCCTCGATCGTCGTTCCGGCCGTCTTGACGCTGGCTTCTCCGATGATATCCAGCGCTTCCTTGAGCGCGATCCGGGTATCGCAAGCCACAAGAAACGCCCGGCCTGACATTTCGGCCGCGCTTACGAACCAGGGAATTGGGCCGAAGAGAGTCCAGGTCTCTTCGGCGGCCTTGCCCTTTTCGTCTTGAGTCATCGATATTCCTAAAACAGGAAGCTCGTTTTTAAGAGATATGGCTTGTTCTTGGCTTTTCGAAATTTCCGTGATGGCCGTCAGCGCTCTGGAAGCCCGGCTTCGAACTGAGGAATTCGCGGATTTTTCCAGCTTCGAAAAAATATCCCGGCCATGGAAAAAGGCGCCCGGCGTCAAACGTTTCCACGGAAAGACGGCGGGATCGAGCGCCGAAAGGATCGCCAGGAGATCAGAATCCGAGTCCGTCAATCGCTCGGCGGCATAAAGGGAGAAAGGAATCTGGTATTCGTCTCGCACGTCGGCGGAAAGAGAGAGAAGGGATCGATCAATTCCTCTCGCTTCATCGGCATGGCCAGCTCTATGGAGAGAACGGGCTAAAGACAAGCGGATCAAGGCCGCTTGACCGGGGCCTAAATTCGCCTTGAGCAGGGCTCGGCAGAGCTCGGCCGCCTTGGCCGGGTTGTTCTCCTCGAACTCGGCTTTCTCGATCACGCCCAAGCTCACCAGGAATGTCATTTCGCCGAGCCTCTCTTTCTTCGGAATGGATTGGGGATCGTCCTCCCAAGGGAGGATCAAATCCGTTCCGCGCAGCTCGCAAACCCAGACGAGGAGCGAACCCGCCGACGGAGCATCCGGTTTGGCGCTTGGATTAACGGCCGCTTCACCGGGCAAATTTTTCGCTTTGTCGAGCACGGATAGGAGGCTGCGTCCTACATCTAAGGCGAATTTCTGGCGGTCTTTGGCGACGCGCTTCTGGGCCAGCTCCCGATCCTGGCTGACCAGCCGCAAAGTGAAAACGACGAGGAGCAGGCTGGGGAGAACGATGCTGACCAGATAAAAGAGGATTTTCGTCCGCCGGCCTCGAATCGTCATAAGCGATCTTCGTTCCCCGGAAATATTCTATCACGCCGGCCACCGCCCTTTTGTCACGGGAATGTCATATTTTTCGGAAATATATCGGAGTTAATTGGAAATATTCATTTTCGCTTGAAACAAGACTCAGGTATCCATCCTCGACGGCCGGAGGCTTTTCGGATTGGGTCCAGTTGCTTTCTATAGAAAGGATGATAATCGCCTCTCCCGATTCTGTGCTATTACAGCTGCTCTTTTCGAGCAGATCAATCGGTTTTAGCCGAAATTGTTCGGATCCTTTTAGAAATCACGGACCGGCCCGGCGTCTATATCTCTATGATGCCTTAAACTCGGGCTTAGCCTGTTCCCGTTTAATCGCAGGAAGGCCCAGCCGTTTTTTGCGGCCCCGGATTTTCGTTGTTATTGACTATAAGAATTTAGCTCGATTTTTCTGAACATACCCTGCCAACTCTTGAATGGACGGATTTTTATTCCAATCTTGAACAGCAAGCGTAAGAACTCCATCTCTTCTAATGCAATTTAAATTTAGAATACTCTCTATTCGATTGCCCGATATGAAATAGGCCCATGTCACTCCCCCAAATAAATAACTATAGACATGATATCCATTATAGCGGCTAACTTCCGGCGCCCTTAATAATCTATCATAAAACGTTTTCGTATCTGGTTCACGTAATGCAAGGCCCATCATTGGATATTCATCCGGATCTCCGGGGTCCTGGGCTTTTAAGAGTTTACGAAGTCTAATCTCTTGTGTACCTAGCCTTACATTCTTAAACTCAGATCGTGAGGATATCCCTGAACGCCATATAATCGAAAGATGAAATAGCTTGAACGCTACATAATCGATTCCTGGAATTCTGATAATTTCATCATTCAAATGAACTGGACGTAAACGCTGGATTTTATGAAACCATATGCGTGAAAAATAATTCTCCCATTTGCTGAAAATGCCCTCGCAACTTTTGCATAATAGTCGTTCAGTAAAACCCTTTTGTTGCTTAGCTTTCTTTTCGCGCTCCATATCGATTTTAATGGCAGTATGGGTAGCATCGTATGCCGGACGAAAAACGAACTCCGGCATAATATGAGAATCTTGAAGAGGCTTAAGCTGCCCACATAATTTACAGACAACTAACGCGCTGCTATCCATTGTCTTGTTCTTTTATGCTTGTTGTGGACGATCATCTTTGCCCCCGAATTTCTGCATAGATAGATTAAAAGCAATCTCCCTTATTGTCAATAAAGCGCGAAAGCAAATGCCCCGCTCTCGGTTTATCTGCCCCGGTCGCATATGAAGTTGGCCCCCCTCCCTGCCAAAAGCCCGTCCTGGACGATCCTGGCGATGCTGGGGAGAAGGTCATATATTCAAAAAGAGTCGTTGATAGAATAGACGAGGAAAAGCGGCAGATCACAGGCTCTCCTCAAGCAGGTCTACCTGGCCGTTGAAGAAGCGGCGAGAAAATGGACCTTCCGCCACCGGAACTGGGCCATGATATACTCCCAGCAGATGATTTATTCTGGCGACCTGACAAAGCCGGCCATTTTTAATTTCCGGTTCGGCGTCGTTATAATCTTGCTTCTTTTTCCGACGATCGTTCTCGTCCATGCTGAAAAACGGATCGATATCAAATTCGGCGATTCGATTGAAATTGGCCGCCAAGATCTCCTGTTCAGCTCCTTCACCTCCATCTGCGAAGATCCAGAAGGGAATTTTTTTGTTCTAGACGGGATGGAGTTCAAGGTTTCCAAGTTTTCGTCTGAATGCCGCTTGCTCCTGACGTTTGGAGGGAAAGGACAGGGACCGGGCGATTTCCAATCCCCGCATGGGATCGCTTTTACGCCGCAGGCCGAGGTGATGGTCCTTGAAGATTTCTTTGTTTCCGTCTTTAAAACCAACGGGAGCTTTGTTCGGCGCCTCAATTTAAGCGATCGTCTCGGCCTCTCTTATATTGGTCCAGATCGGTTTCTAGGCTGGATCTGGCAGCCCGCCGGCCGGCAGCAGGTTCTATTGGATGGACATAACAATATCAAGGCCGTGTTCCATACGCAGCCGAGAGAATCATTCTCGACATCACTTGTCGATGAAACAGGTCGCGCGGTCGGGTTCAATTATTCATCGGAAGTCTATGTCCCGGAGTTGATATTCGGCCAGGGCGGAAGCGTGGGACTGGCGGGACTGAGTACCCTTTATGATCTTGCTCTTCTCGACGAAAACGGACGCGTCATCGGATCGGTTCATAGAGACCTTCAACCGGCGAAGATCACAAGCCGGGAGAGAACCCGCCTGGAACAGGAAATCCGGGCATTTTCAGAGGCCCGCCATTGGCCGGGCCATGTCGCCCGGGAACTTGGCAAGAAAATACCCGGCTTCAAAGCCATTATTCGCGCCGTCCGGGTCTCGCCTCAGTTTGTTTTTGTTTTCCGCATCACTCCGGATATCACCCGTGAAGACGACGCCGTCCCCGTCGATGTCTTCTCTCTTCGAGGTGAATTCTTGGGCTCTACGTCTTTCCGTCAGGTCCCGCTCTTCATCTCCGGGAAATCCCTATATTATGTCGAGACGGATTCGTCAGGAAACGAATCCCTCAAGCGGATGGGCTATTCCGTTTCCTTTTCGGGAAATTAATTTGATCGCCGGAGGCGGTTGCCTTATGGCTTCTTTCTCTAAATGTATCATTGAGGATAGAAATAAAATCCGTTATCGCCAGATCATCGAGTAAACAACAACTTCCTTGAAGCCGTCCGCCTTCTCGCGGAGGCAATAGCAGTGGTCTTTCTTGATGACGATGTCGAACGGCTGCAATTCAAAGACCGCCCTCAGGATCTCATGCCGGCCCAAGGCCGCACGCGCAAACCGGACGCCGGCCGGAGAGAATACGTCGCACATGTTGTCCCCGCTCGCCGGGTCCTTCTCGAATCCTTCGATACCGACAGACCGATACGACCGGCGGATTTAGAGTGAAGGGTAAAAACAAATCGAAAAGCCGCGAGTTTATGCCCGATATCCTTGCTGACGACTTGTCCATCCCTTTCCCAGGCCAAGGCAAATTCAAAGAGATCATCGACGGATTTCAGTTCAAATGAAGCAAGGATGGCATCCAGGGCGGCGGCCGTACGTTCAGCCGCCGGCGCTGCCGCTTTCGATTTGAGATCGGCAAGTGCGGAGTGAGTCGCTGCCTTGAGAACCGAGACTTCTTGCAGATAGTCGTGTTCTTTTTCCCATTGGCCCATGAAAAAATGAACGTGCAAAGTAGCCTGCGCTGAAGCAAAAAACGGTAAAGCCAAAAGAACAAATCCGCTGGCCGCAAGGTATCGGGAAAACGATTCTATCATCCCGTTTTGCCTCCCAATTGCATTACGATTCTATCAATGATCTTGTTTAATAATCAAAGCGCTAATAAAGCTAGCACGACTGACCCGCCCCCACTTAGTGTACCACCTGTAAAGTGAAAGTTCGAGCCTCCAAGATCTCTGGAGCCGGCGGCCGATAACCCAAAAAGCTATGGGGGCTGAAGCGATTATATGAAATAATATATTTTCCATACTTATCACTAGAAAAAATGCCCTTTCGCTTTGAATTATTGATTGAATTCCGAAAAATAAATCAAAATTTTCTATAATAGCAAATAATCTCTGCATGGACCTGTCTCTAAAATCGACCCAGGCATAATGGGGTCCACCTTGCATTCCTTGGTTATCTCCATTTGACCGAATCGAAAGACTGTAGTATTCCTTTAATATTTAATGGGGAACAGATATGGATAACATCCTCTACTACGGCGATAACCTGGATATTCTTCAACGGTACATTTCCGACGAAACTATAGACCTCGTTTATCTGGACCCGCCGTTTAAGAGTAACCAGAACTACAACGTCCTTTATAAAGAACAGGACGGAACCCGGGCCGCCTCGCAGATCCGAGCCTTTGAGGACACCTGGTTCTGGAGTAAAGACGACGAGAAGATCTTCGCCGAACTCGTGACCAAGGGCGGGAAAGTCGCCGACTGTCTCCAGTCTTTCCGGACGTTCTTGGGGCCCTGCGACATGATGACCTACCTGGTGATGATGGCGCCACGGCTCGTCGAACTACGGCGGGTGTTGAAGCAGACCGGGCAAACAGCTGGAAATTGAACCCAAATAGGGAGATGAAAATGGAATCCCATAAATGCAGCTTATTTTTAAATAATATGCTATTTGATGATCAAGCCATGTGTTCTTTTGAAAAGTCCTCCGGCGCATTTTATTATGAGGGCTATTTATTTTCCCAAAAAAGCCTATTTAGCCTTGTTATGTCCGAGGGGAATGAACTAAAAATGCACCTGGATGACGGCAGAGAAGGGATAATAATTCTCGGAGACGCAATACTAGACGACCCGTATTATAGAGCGAGATTTACGACTTCTGGTCCTTTGGAATGAAGTTGATGCCCGCGACAACGATCCACCCCCACGACTGCCCCGGCTGCCCCTTTGGCGAGACCCGGAGGGGAATGATCCACTGCCGGCGCTACAACATGAGTTGTATGATCGACTACGACAAGAAACCGGAGTATTGTAGGATTATTAACATCAGGATCGAGGAAGACGCAGAAGCAGATTCCTGAGAAAGGAGACTCCATGGAAATTGAAAGGTTTTTCGACCTCGGCGCCGAGATCGAGACTCAAATCTCCGGACTCTACGCGAAGATCGCAACGATCACACACGACGACAATATCTCAAAAACGCTTATCAAGATCTCCCGCGAAGAACTCAACCATGCCGCAGCCCTCAAGATGGGTAAGAACTATCTGAAAGAAGCCCCCGACATCTTCCTCGGCGTGAACTTCGAAGAAGAAGACTTAAATACCGGTATCAAAGAATGTCGGGAATTTCAGGAGCAGCTCCAAAATAACTTCGGCCTACTCCCAAGCCTGAAATGGCTCCTCCGTTTGGAGAAGAGGTTCGAAATGGTTCACATCGGAGCAGCCGTCGCGATCTCCGATGCACATCTCAAGCAGCTTTTCCAAGCCCTGGCCAAGGGTGACCAGAACCATATCAAAACGTTAGAAACGATGATCTCTGACTTATAAACGCAATAGGGGGGGCTCGAAGGAGGCCCCGTGGAAATAGAGAAGTTCCTTGACCTCGGTGCTGATCTCGAGACTAAGATATCCGATCTCTACCTGAAGATCGCAACACTTACCCAAGACGAGTCGACAGCAAAAAGGCTCAACGATATTTCACGCCAAAAAATCGATCATGCTTCGGCCCTTAAAATGAGCAAGGACTCTCCGAGAGAAACCCCAAATATTTCGCTTGAGGTGGGCATCCACGAAGAGGGTTTGAAAGAAGTTTTCTATGAATGCCGCGCATTGAAAGATCGGTTCAAACAAAACTACGACTTCCTCCCGAGTCTGATATGGCTTCTCGGCATTGAAAACCGATTTAAGAGGATCTATGTTGAGGCGTCCACCTTTATCTCCGACCCCCAACTTATGAAGCTTTTTCATACCCTGGCCGAGAGCGGTCAGGCCCACGTCGATACGTTATACGAGATTATTTCTGTCTTACAGGTGCCATAAAACGAGGCTCTGTCGCCCGGAGTCCTGATAAGGAGGAAGAATAATATTCAATTATCCTTATCCTACAGCGACTAAAGATTAGGTAATTTTTAAATGCTAGAGGATATCCTAAAATGACGAATCCTCCCGGCAAACCCAAAGACCGCTCAAAGCCCACCCGCTTCTCCAGCTTTGACTCCTCCTTCGCCCAGACCATCATCGACGCTATAAGTTTTCCTGTCGTCATACTTGATTCGAACCACACGGTTCATTTGCTCAATGAAAGCACCGTCAAGAATTTCTCTGTCGCTCCCGGCAATATCATTGGTAATAAATGTTCCTTTTTCTGCCCCGACGAAGTTTGTGTGCGCTGTCCTCTCGATAAAGCGAGTGCTCAATTATCCCCCCAGGAAAGCGAGTACTTCGATCAGGAATCTAAACGATGGCTTCACGCGTTCGTATTTCCTCTCTCTTTCCTCACTGACGAAGGGCTCCATCTCTTCCTCCTAGTCGTCACCGACGTCACGGACAGAAAGAACATTGAGCGTGAAAGAGACGTCTCGATACGCAGACACGAGCTCCTTGCCAACGGTACCATCCAGATCATGCAGACGATCATTTCAGAAAGAGACCCTTACCAGGGTGAGCATCAACAAGAAGTCTCCCGTCTTGCAGTAGCGATCGCCGAGGAAATGGGGTTGAATCCCCATCTGATCGAGGGCCTTCGAATCGCAGCGTTGATACATGACCTCGGCAAGATCGGTGTTCCTGCTGAGATTCTCATGCGGTCCGGCCCGCTTGTCCCGCTCGAGTACGAATTAATAAAGGGCCACCCCCAGAAAGGATACGATATTTTAAAGAACATCCCCTTCCCCTTTCCACTCGCCGAAATCGTCTACCAGCACCATGAACGCTTAAACGGCTCGGGCTACCCCCGTGGGCTGAGGGCGTCGGACATATTGATCGAGTCGAAGATCCTGGCCGTTGCGGAAGTCGTCGAGGCCATGTCTGCGACACGACCTTATCGGCCGGCTTGGAGTATCGACGCAACTCTGAAGCATATCGAAGAAAATCGGGGCGTCTTTTTTGATCCTGCCACAGTTGACGCCTGCGTTCGGCTCATCCGGAAGAAAGGTTATTGCCTTAGGAAAGAAGGGTGAAGCTGCCGAGTCGGGAAGACCACGATCGAGGTGGGAGGAAATAACGACCATTGAGGAGATTTGGAGGGCAAGCGTCAGGGCCTATGGGCCCCTGGCAAAAGGATTGCTATATTTAAAAATTGACAATAAGAACCCGGCGGCCGATCCGCCAGGATATACGATCGCTGATTATGAACTTCGCAGGTTGAAAGAAAATGGAATAAAAGTTGGAGGAATTATCCCCCTTAATGAACACGAAGAGCATATCCCAAATTTCGGCCGCGTCATTGTTTATGATGATAGCCGGATTCTGGCCAAAATGAAGAAGTTCGACGACTTTCTAAAAAAGATTTACCCTAAAACGAATATTTGAGGCGGGGCATAGGGATCCGACTGGCCCCTTAAGTACTAGAAAAATAGCGCGGTTGTTGATTTATGGGGAGTGTAAGGAAAACTGTGTAAACCTCCTTGAACAAGTAGAATGAATCAAGGAGGTTCTAATGGCTCTTGACCGAGACGAACTGAAAAAGCTGCTTAAGGAGAAGGACGTTAAATCCCTGGATGATTTTAACACCTTCATGCGGGAGGTCAGCAAGGAGGTCGTCGAAACGCTCCTCGAGGGCGAGCTGACCGATCATTTGGGCTTCGAAAAACACGAC
>CAVSPT010000004.1:0-243827 GCA_963729855.1 Candidatus Aminicenantota bacterium
CAGACAACACCAGGAACGGCTACACTCCCAAGACCGTCAAGTCCAAGTTCGGCGAGATCGACTTGGATGTTCCCCGGGACAGGAAATCCGATTTTGAGCCCCAGATCGTCAAGAAACGTCAGAAAGATATCTCGGGTTTGGAAGAGAGAATCATCTCTATGTACGCCAAGGGGATGACGACCCGGGACATCCAGGCCCATATCAAGGACCTTTACGGCTACGAGATCTCGCCCGAGACGGTAAGCTCCATCACGGACAAAGTCATGGAGCGGGCACGGGAATGGCAGAGCCGGCCGCTGGAATCGATCTATGCCCTGATCTACATGGATGCCGTATTCCTGAAGATGAGGGTGGAAGGCCATGTCCGGAACGTCGCTCTGTACACAATCATCGGGATCAACTTGGACGGCCAGAAGGAATGCCTGGGGCTATGGATCTCCGAAACGGAATCGGCCAAGTACTGGCTCTCCGTCCTCAGCGAGTTGAAGAACCGGGGAGTCGTTGATGTTCTGATCTTTACGGTCGACAATCTCAAGGGGATCTCTGAGGCGATCGAGGCCGTCTTTCCCCGGGCCGAAGTCCAAAAATGCGTCGTCCACCAGATCCGCAACTCACTGCGGTATGTGTCCTGGAAGGAACGGAAACCAATGGCCAAGGACCTGCGGAGTATCTACGAGGCGGCCACTGAAAAAGAGGGGGCGGCGGCGCTGGAGGAGTTCTCGGAAAAGTGGGACAAACGCTATCCTCACATCTCCGCCTCCTGGCGGAATAACTGGGACGAGATCATCACCTTTTTCAAATATCCTCCGGAAATCCGGACCCTGGTTTATACGACGAATCCCATCGAGAGTCTGAACCGGAAGATCAAGAAAGTCGCCAAGAACAAATCGGCCTTCCCCAACGACCAGGCTCTTCTCAAGCAGGTCTACCTGGCCGTTGAGGAAGCGGCGAATAAATGGACCTTCCGCCACAGGGACTGGGCCATGATATACTCCCAACTGATGATTTATTTTGGCGACCGAATGGGTGAACGGGCTTAAATGCAAAAAAGAGGTTTACACAGAATATCTGACACTCCCATTCATGATCGCCTCCTTCTCCGGTGGAATCGTCCGCCCCTGCCGGAGACTAAAAAATATGGCTGGAACGGAAGATCGTGGATTTCGAGACCGGCTTTCGTTCGGTTTCGGATGAGGGCCCAGTCCCCATAATTCCCTCCCTTGCCCTTATTTGAAAATCTATTTCAAGGAAGGGGGGTTGTCAAGCGGGGTACCGTAATATATGAGCTTCGAACTTTTTCCACGAGTGTGAGTTTGTATAATCAACTGAAGCGACTGCGATCGGCCATCCCAGCGTAAAAGCGAGAAAAGGGGGAGTTGAGGAGCGGAAGCTAAATCGATTTAAGGGGGTCAGGTCAATGGCCGATGGCTGCGGATAGGAATGTGAGGTTCGGGAACTGACAATGCCCGACCTCTGGAAGGACGCCGACTTCGGCCTGCCCGAGGTCGAGGACGCCAGGAAAAGGCTGGAGACTCGCTCCCGATCAATCTCTTAGTGCGTCTTGTCGCGCTTCACCGTCGCCGGCGGCTTCAGCGTGCTAAGAATTTGGTCGCGCTCGCCCAGCAGCCCGCCCGGCGGACAGGCTTTGGGGAACTTGCGGGTATAGATGTCCAACGCCTCGTCCAACTGCAGCAGAGCCTCCGACGCCTTGCCCTGGCGAACGAGCGACGCCGCCTTAAGGCGTCGGCCTCCGATGCTCTTGGGATCGAACGCCAGGATCTTTGCAGCAAGGTCCGACGCACCTGCGGTATCACCCCGCAAGATGCACAGCCGAGCCAATTGGTAAGGCTTTTCCTGCTGCAACTCAGGGTCCAGCGGGGCCGGTTCCCTGGCGACCTGGATGTGGAAGCTGTCGGCTTTAACTGCGCTTACATCGGTCGGCAGTCCGTCCACCTTTTGCGGGTCGAAGGCTACGGTGATCGTATACTCGCCCGCGGCCAGCGCCTTTGTCTCCTCCGGCGCCAGCCACCACTCGACCGTGGCGCCGCCTCCGGCTTCCAGCGCCAGCTCCGCCGCATCCTGTTTCACCAGGTGCAGAGGCCACTTTGCTAGTGCGCCGGCCGTATCCTTGACCGTGACCACCAGCGCCTCGCACCAGGCGCCCTGCTTGGCCTTGAGCGAAAACGGCGCCGCGGCGCCCGCGGGCACCTCCGGCCATACGCTTACCGAGAAGATGAGCGGCCAAGACTGGTAGAGCTGCCCCCCGCCTAACGCCCCCGGCGACAGGACAAGCGCAGCGGCGGGGGATTGCTTCGGCGTGTCCACCATCGGGGAGGTCGGGGCTTGCCCGCTGCCCCCACCGGCAGCGAGCACCAGTAAACCGGCCGCCCACCAGCCTGCCTTCATGCCGCGTGTTACGATCATCGGCCGACCTTCCTCATGGCCTGTTCCTCCCGGGACGGGCTCGTAAAGATCGTTGACGCAAATCTTGTCGATGCAGTCGCCGCGCCCGTCCGCGGCATCGCCATAGCGACAACGTGGGCGATGGTCGGGGGCGTTCACCCCCGTGCCGGCCGGGCTGGTGCAGACGTTCTGTCCCGCTCGCTCGCCACCGAACCATATTAAGCAGTACCTTTCGTCGCCGACCGTGTAAGCGTCCGCGCGGCTATAGCGCATCACACAGTCCTCATAGCCACTGTGTTGGCCCTGCTTATTGCCCAGCCCGATCTCGTGCGGGGTTGCCCAGAACGGGTCGGAGGGGACATAGGCCTCGTCCGGCTTCTCCTCGTTGTACACCACCCGGGGGACCCCCTTGTCCGGGTGACCGACGCCATCCTCGCTTCCGTACTCATAGATGCGCGTCGTGCCGCCCACGGTCTCGGCGTGCCACCACACCGTTTCGTCGCTTTCTCCATGATGCCAGACGCTGCAACAATGGAGCAGTTCGTGCACCACCGATGGCACGAAACGTGCGTACGTCTTCACCCCGTCAGCACCCTTGCTCTGTATCGTGTCGGGGAACGTGGTATCCAGGCGCACTTCGCGGCAGCTCTTCGGCGTACCCGGCCCCCCCACGGCCTGGTTGCTGCTGCTTCCCGTGGAAGGCCAGGTCAGCAAGCCGTGCTGGTCCACGATGTGAGGGCCTTTTGAGTGGTTGCGGTTGATTACTCGTCCATCACTTAGCTCGTCCCTCGTCAGACGTGCGTGCACCGCCATCGTTGTCAGCGCGGCGAAGCGGTCTATGCCAGGCTTCACTCGGCCGCCTATCGTGTCACAGATGAACAGGTCCTTCTTGTGGGGGTCGGTGCGAATGTGCTTCCCGTCCTCCAGGAACCCTCGGTACTCCTCCCAGATCGTCAGCCCGTCTCCGTTGAAGCGGTTGCCCGCGGGCTGATCATCGTCATCGCTGCTTGGGTCCTTGCCCACGACGTTATTGTCCTTCTCCCACGCATCGGCGATGTGGTTGCCGTCCTCGTCGTAGGGTATGGACACCTGCTCCGACCTGCCTTCGGCCAGGTGAGCGGTGATGGGAGTGCCGTCACTCAGATGCGCCACAACTTTCAGCCTGCCGTACGCAGCCCCATCGAAGCACGATACATAGACTTCGCACCGGGTCAGCCCAGCCTTTGTTTTGCCGCTCTGTCCGTCCCCGGCGACGTCGGTCAAGTGCGGGTTGTCATCAGCCAGGAACTTCAGGTCCGGCTCGGTGTCGGCCCAGGGGCTGTTCATGCACGAGCCCGGCTCGTTCGTCGTGTCCAGGAGTTGGCACTCAAACCAGGCGCTCTTGTCCTTGGGCGGCCCGCCGGTCTTCTTGTCCTGGAGTTCGACGGAGAATCCAAGGCTGTTTCCCGCTTGCCCTTGCTTGGTGCTGGCCGAAGGCAACCACGTCTTGTAGTCGCCCTCGGGTTTGATGACTGCGTCAATCGTCAGATCGGGGTTTTGCATAGAGAGGGTGGCTGAATATTTGAGTGCAGTCCCTGGCCCCGCGCTCCGGCCGGGAATGGTCCGCTGGATTGTCTTGCTGATGTGATCCCAGTCCTTCAGCTCCTCTTCGGTGAGCTTGAAGACGAAAAGACCTTCTCGCTCTTCGCGTGTGAGGGCCTCCGCCCCCGTATTGATGAAATAGAAGTAGCCTTCGCCCGCCAAACGCATCATGATGTCCTGGAAGACCAGGAGGGCGCCGGTAGCTGTGCGGATGATTTCCGCCCGTGCGGTCGCGCTCGGAGGCAGAGCTCCGGGCTCGTCAGCATACTCCTCCCCTCCCTGTACGATGGTCTTTCGGAGGCCATCGCCTATTGTGATCATGGAGGCCGTTGTGCCCAGACTGTCTCGTCCCGAGCCGTTGGCCTCGGGGACATAGAACTGCAGACGCTCCCCCGGTTTCAGTCCTAGAATGCTGCCGCGAAGCTGGAACAGAGCCCTCGGTGACGCAGCTGCCTGTACCATGGGAATCATCGCCCGGACCGCATCCGTGGTGCCGCGCTCGTCCATCCCGGCGGGAACCGTAATGCCATAGAGCCCCCGATCCCACTGAGAGCAGAAACGGAACTTGGCTTCCACCCTGGTCGAGTAGCTGATTTGCGAATCGTAGCCCTGGGTTGCGATCACGATGGTGAATGTGGGCTCCTTGACATCCTGTAGATAGGCGAAATGGCCACCAAGGGCCAGCACTGTAAGGAACGCCGCCAGCCTTGCCATCCACGCCCGCTTGAGACGAGACCTCGGATTGTCCAGCGACGCGTTCATCGCATCCTCCTGTCGGCCGAAATGAATGGATTAGCGAAGATTTAGGATACCAAAGGCTTCGGCGCTCCCAATTATTAGAATTTGCTTTTTAGGCATTCCACGAAATTCCTTCCTCAAGCCCCCAAAGCTTGGAATGAATACTTCCCCCAGTATTATTGAAGATAATCCCGGCTGCGAATCAAAGTCAAGAAAACGAAGATGGCGGCGAAAGGGCAAGCCTCACCCAAAATCTGATCCAGCTAAAAATGGGGTTTTTTGGCTTCCGGATGAGGTCCGTTCGATGGCCCTCCTTACGTCCTTGACATGCCCCGAGCCGGGATTTATTCTTGTCGCCTGTGGCGGGATGGGAAAAAGTAAATTCTTATCCTTCTGAGGCCTTGACCGCGCCGCGCCGGCGGCGCCGGATGGACAAGGAGAAAAGTCCATGGAATTCAATCGCGGCAACGGTCTGCTGAGCATGACTTCCAAGCTCTTGGCCCTGACCCTGATCCTCGCTCTTCCTCCCGCAAGCCCGGCCCAAGCGAACAAGATCCCCGTCATCTCGCTCAAGAAATTCATCGACGTTTCATCGTGGCAGCTCGACGTCACCTGGACGGCCCAGGATTCTTACCAAGATGCGGACTGCAACGAGCGGCTCGAAATGACGGTGACGGCTCGCTTCATCATGAACCAGCGCGACAAGAAGGATGCCTATGGGCGTTGGGAGGTCATTCAGGCCCAATCTTGGAACTGCGGCTTCAACGGATATGATGCGGACAGCCACGGCCGCTGGCGGAACAACTATAAAAGCAACCTCGGAGGCACCTTTCTCTCCCTCGGCGCCTTTCTAATCATCGGGCAAGAAACGCCCGGCTACTGGCTGCACTTCGGCGGCATGTTTCCCCTTAGGGTGAGCGGGGCGCTGAATCTCGATGCGTTCGTCACCCTCTCGTCGGATGATATCAATCAAACCCACACGTGTGAGGGCCCGCTGCCGAGCTCCGGCCTGGAGATCCACGGATCCTATGTGATCTCCTCCCCGGCGCCGCCCATCGGTTCTCACCGTCCCGTCAAGGTCGCGGTCCAGTTCACGCTCACGCCTGTCGTGGACCTGGCGCCGCTTGTACCTGCCAAGAAGAGGTAAGGACCCGGCTGATTCGTTTCCAAAGAGAAGAAAGTGAGAACGGGGGGCAGCCTGTAGGCCAAAGTCTCCGCGGCAGCCAGGTCGCCAACCCCAGCTTGCAGGAGAGACCGTGCAAGAAAGACGGTCTCAGCCTTCCACGGCTTGGTCGAGGTTGTTCACCATGCGGCGCAGAAGCGCGATAAACGTCGCGCGCTCGCGTTCGCTGAAGCTCATGGAGGTATCATGAAAGCACCCACGACGAGCTCCGATTTCGATCGCACGTATCACTTTCCCATGACGGGCTGGGGTGACATCCGCATTCCGCGAGAGGTCAAAGCGCTGGCTCGGCAGGGAGCTCCCCAGAGCGGCGCTCTGGAGCTCGGGTGTGGAGTCGGGAGGCTCTCACGCTATATGGCGCAACAGGGGCTGCGCGCGACCGGAGTCGACTTCTCGCCAGTCGCTATTGCCAAAGCCCGGGAGAGGGTCGACCACGACGCCGTACGGCCAGAATTCCTCGTGGGTGACGTGACTCACCTGGACACTCTCAGCGGCCCGTTTGACGTGTCCTTCGACGTCGGCTGCTTTCATTGCCTTGACCCGCAGGGGCAGCGGGCCTACGTGTCGGAAGTGTTCCGCATTCTCAAGCCGGGAGGCACCCACCTGATCTGGGCGTTGGATTCGTCTCCTAGCTGCCTGCATTTGTCGCCAGCAACAGTGAAGGCGATATTTGCCCCCGGTTTCGTGCTGCAGAACGCTCGAAAGAGCCGGCGCCGCATCGCCCGGTCTCATTGGTATTGGCTGGTCCGCTCGGTGAGTTGAGTTGTTGATCGCGGTTCAAACCGTTGGAGTTCCCGAAAACCTCGTTCCCTGCCCATTTTGTCAGCGAGTTTTTTAATATGCAAGTCCATTCTTGACCCGATAGAGATCTCGATTAGGCATTGCTTTGGCCTTTTTCCCGACTTCCTTCCGGCTTCGACATTTTTATTTGTCGAGGAAATTGCCGACTGAATCGAGTATGATGAAGTATCATGCGCAAGGTCAACAAATCCATCGCTTTGGTGTTGGGCGGAGGCGGCGCCCGGGGACTCGCGCATATCGGGGTGATCCGGTGGCTCGAGGATAGAGCCGTTCCGATGGATGCCATCGTAGGGACGAGCATCGGGGCCCTGATCGGCGGTTTGTATGCCTCGGGAACGAGCGTCGCGGACATGGAAGCCGTTCTACGGAAAACGGACAAACTGACCGTGGCTAAAATACTAAGGCCGGGTTTTTCCTCGTCCGGCATCATTGACAATGACAGGGTGAGAAAATTCCTGAAATCCTTCGTCGGAGAGACGACCATCGAGAGGCTTCCAATCCCCTTCCGGGCCGTGGCCACGGATTTGATCTCGGGCGAGGAATTCGTCTTTGATAAAGGGCCGCTGGCCGAAGCGATCCTGGCCAGCATCGCCATCCCAGCGCTCTTCATGCCCGTTTATCACAACGGGCGCTATCTTGTGGATGGGGGGTTGAGCAATCCGCTGCCCGTCAGCATCGCCCAACGAATGTCCGCTGCGCCCATCGTCGCCGTCAATGTCACTCCGAGTCCCGAGTGCGTCAGCCGGCTCATTCAAAATGGGAAGCGCCGGACAAAAAAGCATCTCGAAAAATTGGTACCGGCCTGGTTGTCGGACGTCCTTACGGAAAGAGGGCTTCCGTTTCCCAAGACTGACTTGAAAGCGGCAACGGACGGACGAAAGACGCCGTCATTCCAATCGCCCACGCTGGTGCAGGTGATTTTGCAATCGATTTCCATCAGTACGTACAATCTGATTGTTCAGCGCCTGCGGCAAGCTAAGCCCGGTATTCTCATCTCTCCGAAAGTCGAGGAATTCGGCATCTTGGAATTCCATAAAGGAATGGTGATCGTGCAGAGAGGATACGATGCGGCGGATAAGACTTTTTCAGATCTCTAAGTAATGCTTTCATCCGTATAGAAACCGATCAAATTACCGCTCGTTATCGCATCAAGACTCTTCATTTTGAAGGATTCGGGCTCTTTGACTTCAGCCGGCGGTCGAAATCCTCGCTGTAGGAATCAAGAAAATCGTTGAACGTCTCATAAATAAGGTCGGGCGTGACCGGGGCGTCCGGGTGGTTCGTTCGCCGCCACGAATCCCAGTGGCGATAGACATCCAGGGGCTTATCTCCAACGGATTGTGCGGCTTGGAGGACGTTGCACAAGGGTTGTGTCATTGTGCCGAAAAGAGTCCAGTAGAAGAGGCTCGCCCCCCGAACGTCTCGGCTCCTGTAATCTTCGGGACAAGGCACCCAAAACGAGCGGAAGACTCCGGGATACTCGATGATGAGGGCCTCTTCGTCCTGGGTTTGAACCCAGCGTGGATCCACGCGTTCGGAGGCAGGTTCGAGCACGGCTTTGGACTTGTAGCGTTGCCAGAGGGGCGTTCCCGGCAAAAGATCAAGAGTTTGAAACCGGACATCGGCGCCCAGGCGATGGTAAGTGAAGATGAGATCGAGGCTCAACGACAAGTCCTCCTCATCCTCCTCCGGGAACCCGACGATGAAGCTGACCTGCGTGTGGAGTCCGGCTTCCAGGCAGCGCTTGATGACCGTATCCGCACCGTTCAGGTCCAGTCTTTTGCCGATCATCCTTTGAATTTTTGGAGACCCGCTCTCGACGCCGATCAGCACGGTCGTGCAGCCCGAGCTCGTCAGCATGTCGATATCCTCGGAGTCGACCCTGTCCGCGCTGATGGCACAGGACCACCGATAGGGGGCGCCGATCCGGATCAGATGCCGGCAAAGATCGGCCAGAAAGCCGGGTTGTGCGCCCATGTTGTCATGCAGCAGGAGGAAATCCGTAATCCCATAATGGGAGGCTTCTTTCATTTCATCGAGGATTCTGAAGACGCTCTTTTGACGCGCCCGACCGCCCCAAAAGCGGGATGTCGCGCAGAACGTGCAGAGCTTGGGACACCCTCGGCCGACCTCGATGGGCAGATAGGGAGAGACTTCGCCGCGCTTGAACGACCCCAAGTAATCGGAGAGAGAAGACGGCTCCGACAGGGGAACGGGAAGGTCGTCGAGGTTCTCGACCAAGGCTCTCTTGGCCGTCGTTACAACGGTCCCGTTCCCGCGGAAGGATAGCCCGGCCACGGCAGAGAGGTCGCTCCGGCTCGCCCAGGCGCGGACCAGCTCGGGCAGAGTCAATTCTCCTTCGCCGCTCACAACCGCGTCCACTTCGCGAAAAGCATCCAGGATCGCCCGCTCCACGGCGAAGACTCCCGGCCCCCCAAAGATCACGAAGGCATCGGGGATTCTCGATTTCAGGCGCCGGGCGAGAAGCACCGCCAAGGGGAGCGTCGCCGAGGCCGCGGATAGGCCGACGATTCGGCATCCGGTCTTTTCGATCCGGCGAGCGGCCCGGACCAGGAAGTCGTCCTCCGACGAGCCTCGATCCAGGAAGTGATCCAGGTCGAAATCAACGATCACGGCCGGCCAGCCGGTTTCCCGGAGACAGGCCGCCAGCTGCAGGAGCCCCAGCGGGAGACAGGGACCCTCGCCGATCGTGGAAGGCCGGCGGGGAAGATTGACGAGGCAGACTTTTATCTTCGATTTCCTAATCAACATTTCGTGCCCGGCAGGTCCGCCTCGGGAATCCCGTTTCCGATGAGCCGCCGCGGTCGAAGAGATTCAGCGGACCTTTTGAAGCATCTCCTGAGATTTGACGAGCGCCCGATAGAGGTCGGCGGCCTGAGGAAATATGGCTGAATAAACCTGCTTTCCGTTAGGGTCGTATATGGACGCGAGGCCGTCCTTTTCGATGACCATCCGCTGGCCGTATTTGTTCTTTTGTTCAAAGCCGCCATTTTCGAGAGGAGTCCATTGGAGTTTCGAAGAGAACGTATTTGGCGGTTTAGAGGCGAGCTGAAATACCGGGGGAACGATATCTTCAGGAAGACCGCGGGAGGCGGTAATTTGTACCGTGATGGGCAATTTGATCCTGGATCTCTGCTCGCGCGCCCCCAGTTTCATTCCGGCCAGACCAAGCGCGGCCGAGGCTCCCGTCTTGATGACGAAGCGCCGGTTCACGATTCTTTCCAGAAATCTCATCATGGGTCCCTCCCCGGTGAGGCTGGGAATCGGTTGCCGTGTTGACCTCACCCCCTGATGTCGGGATGATAAAGCGCGTTTGAAGACATGTCAAGCCGAGCCCAATAATATCAACGACATACTCCAGCGCTTCCTTTTACGGCAGGGAGCGGATTTGGATGTCAATTCGTGAACACGGGGAGACGGAGACTCTCACTGCTCAGGATCAATCAATTAGAAGTTGTTGAAACTGGCAGACACGCGGGACTCAAAATCCCGTATCCAGCGATGGATGCCGGTACCACAATTTCGCCGTGCCCCTCTTTGAGACAGCACTCAAGTCGTTAAGCCTTTCGTGCGGGTCGGAACTTACCCGACAAGGATTTTCGCTACCTTAGGACCGTTATAGTTTACGGCCGCCGTTTACTGGGGCTTCGGTTCACAGCTTCGCCTTGCGGCTGACCGCTCCCCTTAACCTTCCAGCACCGGGCAGGCGTCAGACCCTATACGTCGATTTTATGTCCCCATATCAAAATCATGAGGGCTGATACCCCCTCCATAATATGGCCTTACAGTTTCCACCCTCCTAGATGCCCCCGTAGAACCGCCCAAACGTTTGGGACAACATCAATGCCATCAGCAATGCACCCAATCCCGCAGCAAGGACATGCATCGTCCGGCGCAGCTCGAAGGTTCCGACACGGCAAACGAGTAAGTAACCGATAATGAGGTTAAAGGCGCCCCATAGTACGTTCACCAGCGCAGAAGACAGCCCTTGGCCCGGCGGAGAGGCAAATGGGCTTTGAAATGGATGCCCCGTAACTCCGTTTACAAAATGCGGAATAGCATTGGCGAGAAAGGCACCGCCAAAAAAGTAAGAGAGGCAATGATTCCAGCGCATTTTTATTATTCCTCCTTTTTTGCGGCCAATATTGATAAGACCTTGCTTGTTCAGAGATGAACTATAATAAATTCTGTTTTGTATATCAATTAAAAGACATTCCTTCCCAAATTTCTTCTCTTGGAAACTTCGGCAGGAAAATCCGGCTCATCGTAATAGAATCCAACTATAGTGTGATGTTTGTGATCTGTTTTTATGAGCGTAAGTTTGTATAATCAATTAAGACAATTACGATTGGCCATCCCAGCCTAAAAGAAAGAGAATAGGGAGGTGCGAATCCGGAGCACCACGTTCATTCACCCAGCGTTCGACGACGGCCGCGACTTCCGCACCGCTCAGGCTTTGACCAGCCTCGATCGCCAGGCACTCCCGACAAAAATTATCGTCTATTGTAAAGGCCCGGAAGCGATGGCCGTTGAAGAGGCCGTCGACCACGAAATCCATGCTCCCGCAGGCGTTCAAACGGTCGGGCCATCCGCCTTATCGGCCCAAGCAACCCTGAAATCATCAGCGTTGTGGAGTGATGACTATAAATCCTTCACAATCTCAACCGCATAGCCTTTCAGAATCTTTGCCTGAGAATCTTTTCGATATGTCGCAGTATCCCGTCTGGTATTGACAATTATGGCGCCGGCCGGTTTGCCTTCCATATTTATTCGTTCCGCCACCACAACTCCTGGACTAGATACAATCCCCGTTCGAGGTGCCACGTGACTGATCAATGTTTTAAGCCAGGCATCTTCCGGTTGAGTGCCGAGAAGAATCACACGGCCCTTACCGATGGGGCACTCCACCACCGCCGCAAAACCGTCCAGCGGTCCGCCTGAATAAGCGGCCAGCACGCGGCGATCCGTCTGACGCAACTCATAGGCATCACACCACAACCGGCACCCGACGGTTTCGCCGGCAGCTTTGAGCTTTGTAACTCCGCCCGGTGTCAACCTGTGCCGCACATGGACGCCCAGCCACTTTTCAAAATCGGCTCCGTAACAGGCATCCCGATGCGCTGTGGCTTCCGGCGTGCGACATGCGGATAGCGGTCCCAGCATCCAGAGGCCGCCCTGTTCGACAAAGTTCCGCATGCGTTTCATCAGATCCGCGTCGATCGCAGGCAGGTAAGGTGAAAGCACAACCTGGTACTTGTCAACCGCCGCACCCGGCATTATCACGTCGCGTGAAACCCCTGCTTCAGAGAGAAGTCGATGAAACGCGGTGATGTCCGAGTCATAGCGAAATTCAGCCGCGATGGGACTTGCCTCAAACTGCCATTGGATCGGAACGCCGTAATGTAAGGCAACCTCGGCGGGCTTGGGACGCGTCGTCCGTAACCAGTCGGCATGCGCAGCCAGCTCTCCGGCCACGGTACGGATTTCTCTGGTGTTGGCGCATTCGTCGCCCCAGGGATAGACCACACTGCCATGCTCCAGTTCCTGCCCGGCCCAGTGCGCCCTCCAGAGCCAGAAGCTCACAGCCTCGCCGCCCAGCGCATAGGTGAGCCACATTTTGGCGCGCAGTGCGCCTGGCGCAAAGACAAACGAATCCCCATCGCCCACCGAGGTTCCGGCGGCGTGGGTTGCGGCCGTTTCCGCAAGCCAGAACCGCTTTCCCATCGGCCTCATCCAGTCGGCCTCAAAAGCATAGCGCAACAGGTTGCCAGCCTCGGCATAACTGTCCGTGCCCACAATATCCAGCTCGTCAAAGAGTTTCTCGTAATCAATACGCTGGTAGACCGGATTGTGCGCATTCGTGGTCACCGGGCGGCCGGTTTTAAGACGCAATATCCGGGCCTGGGCATTGCAGAAGGCGACATAGCTGTCGCTCATGAAATGCCGGTAGGCCGCCAGCAGGGACGGGTGATGCTGGCCCCCGACGCGTTGCGGATTCGGGAGCGGCACCTGGTCGAAGGACTGATACTCCTGGCTCCACAAAACCGTGAGCCAGGCCTGATTCAACGCCGCGATCGTTCCATACCGCTTCTTCAGCCAGGCATGGAAAGCCTCTTCGCAACGGGGGCAGAAACATTCCTCCCAGAACTCGTTATCAATCTGCCAGGCCACAACGGGCGAAGATTTATCGAATTCTGCGGCGAGCTTTTCTGCGATACCTGCGGCATATTTCTGATACACCGGCGAGTTCGGGCAGTACTGCCGCCGTCCGCCGTGTCCGATTGTCTGCCCTGCCGCGCTGACTCGCAGGATGTCAGGATGTTTCCTGCTGAGCCACACCGGCGGAGCGGCGGTCGGCGTGCACAGAACCACGGCAATGCCGGCCGCCGTGAACTTGTCGACCGCCTGGTGCAGCCATTTGAAATCGTAAGAACCCTCGTCCGGCTCCATGCGGCACCATGAGAAATCTCCCATGCGGACCATGTTGACGCCGATCTCCTTCATCTGCCGGATGTCCCTATCTATTTCGTCGCCGGCAACTTCCGGATAATAGGACACTCCCACATAGGGCGATTGCGGGGCCAGCCGTGCTCCGTACAAAGGCTGACCGGCCGGTAATAGACCAATAATTAAAGGAAACATCCACACTGACATTTGTAACTGTCGTATCTTCATTGTCTCAACCTCCTTTTGACCTGTACCCCGTTTCCCGCCCATTCTGTCAGCAAGTTTTTTAATATGCAAGTCCATTCGTAGCCGTCTCGAGATCTCGATCAGGCGTTGATTTGGCCTTATCCTCGGTAGTTCCCGAGGATAAAGAAAGGCCGAATAGTCAATTGCACCAACCGCGGTTGGCCATCCCGGCTTAGAAGAAAGAGAGCAGGGGATTGCGAGGCGAGGTTGAACCGAATTAAGGGGGGCAGGTCAGTTATTCAGCAATTATCCCTCTGCGTCGGCAAATTCCTCAGAGTCAAGATAAGGGCTTCTTCTTCTGCCGAAAACGGGCAGTATTTTTCCCGTGATATAACCTGCGACGATCGCTATGAAGATCGATATTCCAATACCTTTGAACTGGATGGACTTGTCGATGCCGTTGACAACAAATATCGCCGCGATGCCGCCCATCAATCCCGGCCAGCCGTGCAGGTTAAGAACTCCGCATGTATCCACGCTTTTAAGTATTTTCTGGAGCCTTTTCTGGATAACGGCAAAACCAAATACCGAAAGCACGCCGCTTAATATTCCGATGGCAAACGCGGTCGGATGATTCGCGTGAACGCATGTCGAGCCGATGGCCACGCCGCCGGCCAAAGAAGCGTTGGCAACATCCGCGATGGAAATATTGCCTTTCCTAAAAAATAGAGAAGAAAAATAGGTGGCTATCGTGGCGCCGCAAAGAGCCAAAACAACATTGACCGCGGTATGCGGAATGAGCTGAGGCGATACAAGAGCCGCGCAGAAACTCGGCCAGAACAACCATAAAACCATGCTTCCAATCATCGAAAAGCGATCGCTGACAGCATCGGATTCTATCGGCTCATCGAGTTCTTTTCTGGTTGTAATCGCTATGATAATGCCCAGTCCGAAAATCGCGCCGAACGAATGAATGACAATCGAACCGCCTGTATCCACGAAGCCGCTTTTTAGCAGCCCAAGGCCGCCGCCCAAAACGATCCATTCATTAAGCATGTAGCACAGTATAAAAAAAACGCCTAATGCGAGATACTGAATCATCTTTAATCTTCCCAGCACGGCGCCGGCACATATTAAAAGGCTTGCCGCCGCGAATTCCGCTAAAATGAGCTTTTCTATATCTGATGATTTTGACGGGCCGAATAGGCCAAGACCATTGAGCAGAAAATAAAGAGGTATGGCCGCACTCACGAGGAGATACGTTGCCGTTACCGCGGATCGACCGTATTTCTTAACAAACACCATCAAAAATCCGAAACCAACCAGCAACATCGCCATAATATGAATGCTGCGATTGTACATCTGGACATCTTGGAGCGAAGATAGCTCGCTCAACTGAGTTTGACCGCTGTCCCGATTCATAACAGAAGAAACGTTTTGTTCGACATTCGAAGCCGAAGCTTTGGTCGCACTAATATGAATAACTGCAAAGGCACAAACATAAAATATTAGAGCGGATTTCCAGGCTTTCATAAAAGACTCCTAAAAAAAGAAATGGCGTGCTCCCTATTGACGGTCAAGGTATTGCGCAGGACTCCTCCAAATCGCGACGTGTTGGGAGTCGAAGGCGAGGGCGGCGAGCATATCAATATCGAGCGGAAGGCGGGAAAAGGTGGGCGGCAAGAAATGTCGATGTCATCGGGGGATGGAAGATTTATTAGAATCAAATTAGGAAATTATTAGATTTTTGTTTAAATTGCAATAAATTGCCATGAATTATTTGCCTGCGAACTTGAGGATGTAAATACAAGAATCTATTGAAATAAGCCGTTCGACATACTCTTCGAAATAGGGTAAATAAGATAGGGTACCATAATATATGAGCTTCGAACTTTATTCATGAGTGTGAGCTTTTATAATCAATTAAGACAACTGCGATTGGCCATCCCTGCTTAAGATGGCAAAAAGAGAGCTCCGAGATAAGTTTGAACCGATTCAAGGGGGGCAGGTCAATATCCTCCCCAGAAACTCGCAATAAGTCTTCAATTAAAACTAATTAAGTGGCGGGCCTCTCCTTCGGGCCGGCCGCCCCCAAAACAAGAAGAAAAAGCGGGGAAGAGGCCGGGGGACGCCAAGCCGTCAAGTAAATACGTGAAGTAGTTTTCCGTCCCGGAAACAGAATGTATAGGTGCTGAAACCCGTATAGGCCCCCATGCTGTTTTTAGCGTTCACCTTTGCGGTGATTTTCCATCCAAAGAAAATTTTGGGGATAAATAATGGATTTGATAAATCCTGCGACCACCTCCACCACCCCTTAAGACAAAGGCCTTGCCACTCTACCACCGCTGACATGGGGTCTTTAAGCGTATCCTTGAGATATGCCATAGCCTGTTCTTTGGGATTTTCAGGCGCGATTCCATAATCTGCGGCGGTCTGTTCGGCGGGCGTGGGATCTCTTACCGCTAAAGCACACCCGGAGACGAATAGGGCCACAGAGAAAAGGACGAGAATAGAAAAATAATTTCTTTTCGACATTGGCCCTCCTTTGTTTCAAACATAATCCGAGACCGCCGGGAAGTCAAACCCAGGCCTCAGGAAGGCCCGGATCCGGATGAGGACGGCGGGCCCTCCTTCGATTAAGAGACGGGCGGAGCGCGATTATTAAAAGTAAAAGTCCTTTTTCCGCATATTCTCGGGGAGTGTCAGATATTCTGCGTAAACCTCTTTTTCGCATTTAAGCACGCTCACGCATCCGGTCATATGAGTTTCGAACTATTTTCATGAATGCGAGTTTGAATAATCAGCTAAGGCTACTGCGTTTTTTGGCTGGTCCAGTTTTAGGGTGAGGCTCCGAACCGAGATTTTTCACTTCACAGTTGGTACACTAGGTGGGGGCGGGTCACCACTGACCGATCCCGATTTTAAAGATGATTTGCAATTGCCGCCTCCGGCCCATTACTGGTGCATCCTCCAGCCTCCGCCGACGTACAGGACTTGTTCCGTTAACCAGTACGCCTGGTTCGAGGCTAGCAGAACGATCACCTCCGCGACGTCCTCAGGCATGCCGAAACGAACGATCATGATTCGATGGCCGATGATGCTAACCAATTGTCTTTATTCATCTTATGATTAGACAGCCGTGAAAAGTAATAATGAATGCTAGGATAGGAAGATTTCAGGCATTCTTATCCGTTGCCTATTATATTTAGAGCCGATGAAGGACCTTACCCGCGAAAGGACGCGAACCATGGCGGCTTTTCATCGTCCCGGCGCCGTGAGGCGAACACGGTCGTGTCGTGAGGAGCGATGGTCCGAGCTTGCCTTCCATCCTTCTTCATCGTCTGGCCTCCAGGGGTCCCTGGCCGGTTTGACTTTGCTTTTCTTCCGTAATTAAGATAGCTCGAAGCCCGAAAAGTCATCTTTCGAGGCTTGAGGAGGAAGATATGGCCAAGAAAAGTCTCATCATTGCCGCTCTGCTCATTTTCGCGGCGACGAGCGCGCAGGCGTTCACCGTCGAAGAGCTCATCGCCAAGAACATCAAGGCCAGGGGAGGGCTGGACAACATCCACACCATCAAGTCCGTGCGCACGACCGGCAAGGTCCATGCTGGCCAGGGCGACTTCTCCCTCGACATCGCTTTTGTCGAAATGATCAGCCGCCCCGGCCTGTACCGCCAAGAGGCCAAGTTGCAAGGCCTGACCTCGGTGCAGGCTTACGACGGCGCAGTCGGCTGGCAGATCCAGCCGTTCAGCGGACGCCTCGACCCCGAGCGCCTGTCCGCCGACGACGTAAAGTTCCTAAAGCAGTCCGCCGACTTCGACGGACCGCTCGTGGACTATGCCGCCAAGGGAAACCGAGTTGAGTATCTCGGCACGGAGGACGTGGACGGCACGGAAGCCTACAAGATCAAGGTCACGCTCAAGGAAGGCGACATCCAGTACATCTACCTCGACCCGGACTATTTCCTTCAGATCCGCGCGGTCACCCAGGCCCACATCCGCGGCGCCGAGTACGTGTCGGAAACGGACTGGGGCAACTTCGAATCGGTCAACGGGGTGATGTTCCCCTTTTCTATCGAGTCCGGGGCCAAGGGACAGCCCAAGGGGAACGCGGTCATCGTGGAGAAGATCGAGGTCAATATCCCTCTGGACCCGAAGCTTTTCCATTTCCCGGCCGCGCCGACGGCCGCGGTCAAATAGCCCAGGAGAATCCGCATGAAACGTACAACTTGGATCTTCATTTTGGGGATGGTTGTCCTGTGTTCATTGGGACATGCGGCCACCCAAGCCAAGAACCCGGTCCCGGCGACGCCGGCGCGATTTGACGCCGCTACGATCTCGGGCCTGGGCGCCCGGAACATCGGCTCGGCCCGGATGAGCGGCCGCATTTCCTCGATCGCCGCGGCGACGGTCGACGGCAAGACCCTCATCTTCGTCGGCTCGGCCAGCGGCGGAGTGTGGAAGTCCGAGGACAACGGCACGAGCTTCAAGCCGGTCTTCGACACCAACCGCGTCCAGTCCATAGGCGCCGTGGCCCTAGACCTCTCCAACCCCAGGACCGTCTGGGTCGGCACGGGGGAATCCTGGACGCGCAATTCCGTGTCCGTGGGCGACGGGATCTACAAGTCCGTCGACGGCGGCGAGACCTGGACCAAGATGGGCCTTCCCGAGTCCGAGAGGATCAGCCAGATCGTGGTCCATCCCAAGAACGGGGACATCGTCTACGCCTGCGTTCCCGGCAAGCTCTGGAGCGACTCGACCGAGCGCGGCCTGTACAAGACGGTCGACGGGGGCAAGACTTGGAGCCTCGTCCTCAAGGGCTCTAACCTCTCGACCGGATGTTCGTCCCTGGCCATGGACCCGCGCAATCCCGAGGTCCTGATCGCAGGTCTATGGGACTTCCGCCGCCAGGGCTGGACGTTCCGCTCGGGCGGGAACGGGCCGACCGCCGCCAGCGGGAGCGGCCTCTTTCGCTCCGAGGACGGCGGCAAGACTTGGACCGAGCTCGAGCCCAGCAAGAACGGCCTGCCGGCCAAGCCCTACGGCCGGATCGAGGTCCGCTTCGCTCCGTCCAACGGCCAGGTCGTCTATGCCTTCATCGAAGGCGTGGACTCGGCCCTTTACCGGTCGGACGACGGGGGCAAGACCTGGGACAAGCGCGACAAGAGCCAGATGATGGTCTGGCGGCCGTTCTACTTCGCCCGGCTCGTGATCGACCCGATCAACCCTGACCGCCTGTTCAAGATGAACGGCGGCCTGATTGTGAGCGAGGACGGCGGGAAGAGCTTCAGCTCCGCGAGCGGCGGGGCCCATGGCGACTGGCACGACCTCTGGATCGACTCGACCAATCCCAAGCACATCGTCGGCGGCGACGACGGCGGGTTGTGGATCTCCTACGACGGCGCCAGTCGGTGGTGGATGGCCATGAACCTGCCGGTCTCCCAATTCTATCATGTCAGTCTCGACGACCGGAACCCCTACCAGGTCTACGGCGGGCTCCAGGACAACGGCAACTGGTTCGCCGATTCCGAATACCCGGGCGGGATCTCCAACTCGCGCTGGCAGCCCATTCCGGGCGGCGACGGCTTCTGGGTCTTTTCCGATACGTCCGACCCGAATTTCATCTATTCCGAGAGCCAGGGCGGCAACATCGTCCGCTACAACCGGCTGACCTACGCGGCCCGCGACATCCAGCCCAAGCCGGGCTACAAGGAAAAGCTCCGCTTCAACTGGAACACGCCCGTTCACATGAGCCCCAACGAGAAGGGCACGATCTATATCGGCGCCCAGTTTCTGTTCCGGTCGCGGGACCACGGCCAGAGCTGGGAGCGCATCTCGCCCGACCTGACCACGAACGACCCGGAGAAGCAGAAGCAGGAGCTGTCGGGCGGAATTACCGTCGACAACTCCTCGGCCGAGACGCACACCACGATCTATTCCATTAGCGAATCGCCCAAGAACGGGCGGGTCATCTGGGTCGGGACCGACGACGGCAACATCCAGCTGACCCAGGACGGGGGAGCGACCTGGAAGAACGTGGTTAGCAACATTAAGGGCTTACCCCCCGCTTCCTGGGTTTCCTGGGTCGAGGCCAGCCGGTTCGACCCGGCCACGGCCTACGCGACCTTCGACCGGCACACCTTCGGCGATTGGACGCCCTATGTCTACAAGACCACGGACTATGGAAAGATTTGGGTCCGGCTGGCCGGCCCGGAGCAGGGCCTGCGCGGCTGGGCCCACGTGGTCAAGGAGGACATGGTCAAGCCCGACCTCCTCTTTGTCGGTACGGAATTCGGATTGTGGATCTCCATCGACGGCGGCCGCCAGTGGGCCGAGTTCAAAGGCGGGAACTTCCCGAGCGTGGCCGTCCGGGACATCGCCGTCCATCCGCGGACGAGCGACCTCGTCCTGGCCACGCACGGCCGGGGCATCTGGATCGTCGATGATATCAGCCCCCTGCGAGGCTTGAGCGACGAAGTCCTGCAGAAGCCCGCGGTCTTCCTCCCCTCGCGGCCGGTCGTCCAGCGCCTGCCCGGCCAGGGCGGCTATCCCGAAGGCGACGCGACCTTCTCCGGCCCGAATCCCTCTGGAGGAGCCGTCATTACCTATTATCAGCGGACGCGGCACCTGTTCGGCCCGATCAAGATCGAGATCGTCGGGCCCGAGGGCAAGGTCGTGGACAACATTCCGGCCAGCAAACACCGCGGCATCAACCGGGTGAGCTGGTCGATGCGGGTGGCTCCGCCCCGCGTGCCCCGGGCGACCGTTATCGCCGGCAGCTCCATGCAGGGCCCCCGGGTCCTGCCGGGCCTGTACGCCGTCCGGCTGACCAAGGGCCAGGAGGTCTATGAGACCAGGCTCGACATCGGGTTGGACCCCCGGGCGGACTTTGGCCTGGCCGACCGCAAGGCCCAGTTCGAAGCCGTGATGCAGGTCCACGGGCTGTTCGGGGTCATGTCCGACCTCGTCGACCGGATCAACTCCCTCCGGGTCCAGGCCGACCAGGCGGCCGCGAAGCTCCCGGACAAGGACGCTTTGCGCCTGGACCTACAGATTCTCTCGACCCAGGCCGACGCCATCCGCAAGGAGATCGTCGCGACTAAGGAGGGCGGGGCCATCACCGGCGAGGAGCGCCTGCGCGAGCACATGGATACCCTCTATGGCGCGATGCTCTCCTACGAAGGCCGGCCGGCGCAGTATCAACTCGCGAGCATCGACGCCCTGAAGCGCGAGCTCGAGGATGTGAGCCAAGAGTTCGAGACCTTCACGGCCAAGTCCCTGCCCAAGGTCAATGACAGATTAAAGGCCAAGAGCCTGCCTGTGCTTCGCCTTTCGCCGGGAGGGAGCGCATCGGCCGAACGGCACTGATTAGTCCTGGGCTCCGCGGATCGCTCCTCTTGGGGAGGCTCGCGGAGCCCTTTTTCCCCATCCTCCCCGCGGCTTGCCGTCAACCGCGGGAGAAGTCCGTTCGTTTTATTAATGTGATAGCTGAATGCTCGGCTCAGGGGCCTCATCCCAAAAAATGGTCCACTCAAAATGTGAGTTTTCTGGCATATTACCCCCCCATTTCCCGATCCCGCCGCCAATCGTCCGTTTTGGACGATCCTAGCGACGCCGGGGGACGCAGCCGGCAGCCGTCCTTAATCCCGTCAACGGGCCTGATTGCGGCAGAGCGCGGATAAGCGCTGGCCAGTGATCCCGATAGTGATAATCCTATGAGAAAAACGGGGGCGCTGCTTCGTCTAATAGGTGAGGCCAAATTATCGGGCTCAGCCCGTCTCGCTAATCGAAGGAAGGCCCGCCATCCTAGTGCCCCGCTCCGGAAGAGTTTCTAGGCGTTCGTTTCGGGATCGATCGGGAGCGGACGAAAGGGGGCGGTTATTATGATGGGATCTGTCTCAGGATCGACGCGCGTGTCGACGGCGTCGGCTATGATCTCATCGTCGACGGTGGGTTCACGGACTGGCTCCAAAAGCTGCTCCAGGACAATAAAGAACGGTTTTTGGCCAGCGGCATCGGCCTGACTTAGCTCTGGAACATCCTGGGAAAACGGATGCTTGCATGAGGCAAGGTAAGGCGCCGAGCCAATTAAACACCGCGATCTTAAGCTGAAAGCTTTCTTTTGGTTAAGACTTATTAACGCCTATTTATGAAAAAAGGAGAGCCATGAAATCATGGGCACTCATAACGAAGCGCTGGTCGTCGTGCGGCGCACCGAAATCGTCGACCTGAATCCTGACCCGCCCCCACTTAGTGTAAAACACCCGTGAAGTGAACGTTCGAAGCTCGGGACAGCATCGTATGACGCGTCCCCCTGGCCACAGTTGGGGTCAGGTATTATGGCCCTTAACTCTTGCCCGATCCCCCGTCCTGGACGATCCTAGCGATGCTACGGGCGCATCCGGTGGCCGTTCTTACGTGTCCCCAGCGGGCCTGATTGCGACCGTGGGGTACGATTGTCAACGGGCATTCAAAAGTGTACCAGTTATGGGATTGAAAAGTGTACCACCTTGCCATGGCCTTTACAGCGATGCGGATATGCTCGCTTCCCCTCCTTGCCGGGCGTAAGCCGGCTTGTTGAACCCGTGATCCTTCAGCCGATAGCTGTGCCCCTTGATGTTGATCACCCGAGAGTGATGAAGCAGGCGGGTCAGGATGGCCGAAGCGATCACGGCGTCGCCGAACAGCTCCTGCCAATCTCCGAAGCTCTCGTTCGAGGTCAGGAAGGTCAGGTCGAACAGCGCCATGACCGCCTTTTTGTCCAGTTGGGGATGGAAGGGGAAGTCGTATTCCTCGATCGTCTTGGCGAAGGGCAACCCCACGATCTTGAGGGCCGTCTGGATGCGACGCTTCTCCTTGGCCGCGACCTCCTCCTCCAGCAGATGATCCAGGAACGAGAGGTAAGAGGCCTTATCCTCCTCGGCGTGGGACACGACGGCGTCGGACACCTCCGCGGCGCGGACGAGCTTAAGCCGCTGCAGGTTTTCCTGGAGGCGTTCGCAGGTCAGTTGCTCCATGCGACCCCTCTCTGCGCGAGCTTCTCATACTCCTCGAGCGAACGATGATCCACATCGATCGAGAGACTGCCGTGGCTGAGCCCGCGGGTCGCCTGGCCCTTGCTCCGGCCATACTTCCTCCGCTGCGGCTCCCGATCCTTCCTGAGATCCTCGTAGAACTGGGGATGGGCGACCAGGGCGGCTTACCCGCCGGCTCGGCGTCGAGGACAAGGGCGGCATGGTCCGCGTCGGCGCCGTCCATTACAACACCCTGGACGAAATCGCCCGCTTCGGCAAATCGCTGGCCCGCGTCGCCCGCGGCTGAGACCGGCGGGGCCCCGGATCTTGATTTTTATTTTTCTTTGGGATGATAATGGGGGCAATGAAGAGAGGAGTGGGAGCCGTTGCATATGCGTTTTGGCGACCGGCCGATTTTTTTTTGGCCGGGCCGGGCGGCGGCCGATTCCTTCTCTTCGGAATTAAGCTCCACATCGGACTAGAGGAGGTTTCATGAGAAGGAAGATGATTCTCTCCGTTTTTCTCCTCGCCGTCTTGACCATCCCGATCTTCTCCCAATCCCGGGAGACGGGGGCCATTCTGGGCAAGGTCATGGACGATCAGAAAAACCCGCTCCCCGGCGTCAACGTTCTCCTGACCGGGAAGAACCTGATGGGCCGCCGTGAGTTCATCACGGACGCCCAGGGCACGTTCCGCTTCCCGGCCCTTCCGCCGGGCGAATATGTCCTGCGGGCCGCGCTCCAGGGTTTTCGGACGGTCGAACAGAAGGGCATCCGCCTGACCACGACGGTCAGCCTGACCCTGGATCTGGTCATGATTCCCTCGGCCATCGCCGAGCAGGTGACCGTCCTGGCCAAGGCGCCGACGATCGACGTCAAGTCCACGGAGACGGCCTCGGTCACCCTCTCCGCTGAGGTCCTGCGCAACATCCCCTACTCGCAGTTCACCGCGGACATCGTCAACATGGCCCCGGGCGTTAACGACAACGTCGCCTACGGCGCCTCCCAAGACACCGGCATCGCCTACACGATGGACGGCGTCAACGTGGCCGACCCCGACGGCGGATCGGCCTGGGTCTTTCTTGACCACAATACCATCGAGGAAGCCAAGATCATGGGCGTCGGCCTGCCGGCCGAATACGGCAACTTCACCGGCGTCATCTTCAACCTGATCACCAAGTCGGGCGGCAATCAGTTCGCCGGGCATATCGAGACGGACTACCAGGGCCGGAAATCCGACGGCAAGTTCTGGCAGGCCAACAATAGCACGGTCTACGCCAACGATTTCGGCAGCCTGACGCCGCCCAGCCAGCGGTTCCTGGACGCCAGCGTCCATCTGGGCGGGCCCATCGTTAAGGACAAGTTGTGGTTCTACACGGGCCTCCAATGGTACGACCAATGGCTCTACGCCACGGGATTCCCCAAGGCCGACGACCACCGCGATCCCCACTTTTTCGGCAAGCTGTCGGCCGCCCCGTCCGCGACCCTGACCATGACCGGATCGCTGGAGGTCGACAAGTACACCCGTGACAATCGCGGGGCCGCGGCCTATGTGGCCCCGGACGCCACGGTCTCCGAGGACTCGCCCGAAATCGTCGGCAACTTCAACCTGACCAAGATCCTCAGCAAGAACACCTTCTTCGACGTCAAGGCCGCCTATTTCTGGGGCTACTACTACCTCGACCCCAACTCGGGCATGGACCAGATCGCCCATTACGATCTCAACAACTCTGACTACCTGTCCAACAGCTCGGGCTACTTCTACAAGGCCGATCGGACCCGGCTCCAGGTCAACGCCACCCTGACCCATTACGCCGAGGAATTTATCAAGGGCAGCCACGAATTCAAATTCGGAGCCGAGATCGAACACAGCACCGACCGGAATCGCTATGGTTATACCGGCCCGAACCACACGATCTACGACGACCTGGGCACGCAGAACTATCTGGCCTACCAGTACGCCGGCTACGATACCATGGCCACCTACACCCGCTTGGAGGCCTTCGCCCAGGATTCCTGGCAGATCACCGACCAGCTGAACCTCAACTTCGGGGCTCGTTTCAGCCAGAACTGGGGCTTCGTCAAGGGCACGGATTCGGCCATCTACAACACCACCCGCCTCGCTCCCCGCCTCGGCCTGACCTACGACATCCTCGGCGACAAGTCGACCGTTTTCAAGATTCACTACGGCCAGTTCACGGAGGCCATGCTGGGCACGATCTTCAACCGCCTGAACCCGGCCTCGGCTTACTCGGACAAGATCGGCTACATCTGGAACGGAACCTCCTGGGACGTCATGTATGACATCGTCCATGAAAACCTTTACAAGCTCGATCCCAACATCAAGCACCCTTACATGAACCAGTTCACGGCGGCCCTGGAGCGGGAGCTCTTCAAGGACGCCTCCTTCAGCATCACCTACATCTACCGCGACTGGGAGAACATCATCGAGCCCTACGATACCCTGTCCACGTATTCGCCCGTCCTCGTCACCATCCCGCAGAATGGACAGACCTACACGATCTACGATTTGACATCGGGATCGTCCCATTCCTACATCCTGACCAATCTCAAAAAGGGCGACCCCTGGGTCCTCTCTACGCCCTACCGCCGATACTCGGGCTTGGAATTCGTATTCAACAAGCGCTTTGCCGACCGCTGGCAGCTGCTGGTCTCCTACGTCTATTCCAAGGCCTGGGGCACGATGGACAACAACATGGCCGAGGACCTCGGCTACGGAGGCCACAACCGTCTGACGCCCGCCGATCCGAACTTCTATCTCAACGCCGACGGCAACCTGACCAACAACCCGACCCACCAGATCAAGGTTCAGGGCACCTACATGATCCCGGGGATCGAGGTCGGGTTGAACGTCTACTTCCACGGCATCACCGGCAATTCCTGGACGACGACGTACACGACGCTCATGGACCAGGGGCGGGTGACCTTCTTCGTCGAGCCCCGCGGCTCGCACCACTACGCCATGGACAACGAGCTGGACGTGCGGCTGGAGAAGGTCTTCACGTTCGCCAACCGCTACCGGCTGGGGCTGATCTTCGACGTCTTCAACGTCTTCAACACGGACGTCATCAACGGGTGGGGCACAAACTGGGGCATCGGCGCGACCTACTTCCCCACATCCACGTACGCATCCACCGATGGCCACGTGCTCGACAGCATCGTGAATCCGCGCCAAGCGCGGCTGGGCATCCGGTTTACCTTCTGAGTGCTCGACCGGCCCGGTCGAAAAACGAGGCGTTTCGACGCCGCCGCCGTCGATGCTGAGGGGAACGGGCGATGGCCCGTTCCCCTCTTTTTATTTTTTGTTTTCCGGCGCCGTCGCGGTTCCGGTCGCTTCCCGCCGAAGGCCGCCTTGATGTCGCCGATTCTCACGCGCAAGGCCTTGCGGGCGATGCCGTCGAAGGCAGCTTCCGGCCCCTGGAAATTGACCTGAACCCCATTTTCCGCCCATTTTGTCAGCAACTTTTTGAATATGCAAGTCCGTTATTGACCGTCTCGAGATCTCGACCAGGCGTTGCTTTGGCTTTATCCTCGGTTGTTCCCGAGGATAAAGAAAGTCTGAATAATCGTTTGCACCAACTGCAATTGGCCATCCCAGCTAAGCAGGGAGAGAATAAGGGATTGCGAAGCGGGTTCTATCCGATTTAGGGGGGCAAGTCAATCCAGCAGAATCTTATCACAGGGGCTGGATCCCTATAAGGGGGGCAGGTCAGGCTACCGTAATATATGAGCTTCGAATTATATTCATGAATGCGAGTTTGAATAATCAGTTGAGACTACTGCGATTGGCCATACCAGCTTAGAAGAAAGAGGGGAGGGGTAGTTGCGAAGCTCGTTCGGACCTTTTTGAGGTGGGGGCAGGTCACCGGGGTCGAAGCTCCACCGTATTTATCCGCGTTGTTTTTTTCGGGGAGTTGCGGCATAATGTTAATAATAGTCTTATGAGAAAAGGAAGAACTAAATGCTTCAGTTCATTTCCCTGCTCCGTTCCGGGCGGACAACCGCGCTTCTGGCCCTCACGATCGCCGGGCTTTTCGCGGTCCCGGCTTCGATGGAGGCTGATATCCTGGCCACGCCCGTCACGGTGACCCTGAATCCTAACGGCAACGCCCCGCTTTCTGCGGTGGCCAATTTCACGACGAAGCTCAATTGCTTCGTTCAGGTCGATATCCAGGGAGACGTCCCCATCACGCATATTGAACCGGCCTTCGGAAAGACCCATTCGGTCCCCATCCTGGGGCTCTACCCCGGCCGGGTCAACACGGTCGTTCTGACCATCTGGGTCTCGCATGGAAAACCCGAAACCCAAACCTTATCCATCACAACCGATCCCCTGCCGGCTTTCTTTCCGGCCGTCGCGGTGTCTTCTTCCAACGCGGGGCTCATGGAGCCGGGGATGAACCTCAGCACCTTCCAGTACAGCAGCGGCGGCGTGTTGCGATCCTACCCCTTCATGTACGACTCCAGCGGAGCCGTCCGCTGGTACCTGGACCTGTCCGCTTACGGCACCCGCTGCCTGCCTCTACGACGCCTCGTCGACGGCAATTATGTTTTCGTCACCGACCATGAGATCCACGAGATCGACCCCCTGGGGAAAGAGGCGGCTCCAATCACCGTCCCCGGATATACCCTCCATGACGAGATCATAGAGCTTCCTAACGGGAATTTTCTGGCCGGAGTGGACAAGCCGGGAACCATTGTTGGGAATACCTGGGGTCGCATCCCCAGCCGCGGCGATTATATGATCGAAGTGGACCGATCCGCACAGGCCGTCCTCCGTGAAATTGGTCTCATCAACATCCTCGACGTCGACCGCAATGAACAGATCGGGTTCGGACAGGATGGAGACTGGTTCCATATGAGCGGCATCGCCTATCGAGCCTCCGACGACAGCTTCATTACCTCTGGAAGGTACCAGGCTATCGTCCGAGTCCTTAGCAACAACAACCTCGGATGGATCCTGGCCGCCAGTAGTGGCTGGTTCGAGCCCGGCTGGCCGGAAAATTATTCCGAGACCACGGCCTTCTCCGTGCTCCGGTCTCTCAATTCCGCCGGCCAGAGCAATCCTCCCATGGTCCAGGGAGGATACCAGGCCGATCCGAACTTCGATTGGCCCTGGGGCCCGGCCTCCGTGGTCATTCTGGCCAACGGGAATCTCCTCGTTTACGATGGCGGGTATTATCGCTTTTTTATGAATGACCGTGGGCCCTATTATTCGCGGGCCGTCGAATACGCCGTCGATGAAAACAACTTTACCGTCCGCCAGGTCTGGCAATACGGCCTGGAGCGGGGCCTGGAACTCTATTCCCCTCTCTTCGGGAACGCCCAGGACCTCGCCCAAACCCATAACCGGCTGATGGGTTCGGGGATGGTTCAAGGTGCGGCCGGAGCGCAGGCCAAGGCTGTGGAAGTGACATATCCCGGCAACACGG
Source organism: Candidatus Aminicenantota bacterium (assembly GCA_963729855.1). Taxonomy (GTDB): domain Bacteria; phylum Acidobacteriota; class Aminicenantia; order Aminicenantales; family UBA4085; genus UBA4085. Next base: position 27,826 of record CAVSPT010000004.1, read on the forward strand.
TTGTCTTCGAGGCTGCCGTCTTGTTCCGAAACCTGGCCGCGACGGGAACGGCATTCGGCCAATACGACTACGTATATCAGACGGTCCGCCTGCCGCTCTATCCGAACGAACCTTTGATCAAGCGAGGGAACTGAGCCGTAGCCGCGGCCGAGAGAAGGAAGAACGGATCTCCTCTGTTCATGGCCTCGGGGAGTTGAACGTCATCGGTTTATGACCTGCACTCCGTTTCCCGCCTATTTTGTCAGCAACTTTTGAATATGCAAGTCCATCGTTGACCACCTCGAGATCTCGAACAGACGTTGGCTGGACCTTATCCTCGGTAGGTCCTGAGGATAAAGAACGTCTGAATAATCGTCTACTCTAAATGCGGTTGGCCGTCACAACTTAGAAGAAAGGGGATAGGGGGAGTTGCGAATCTCGTTCGGACCTCTTTGAGGGGTTCAGGTCACTGGGGAGAAACCGCGGACGCTTTTACCCACGAGGCATGCTTCGGCGGCGAGTTGGTTTCCGACTTCCATCGCTCAGCGAAGCGCTCTCGGCGAAGTTGAAATCTGCCAATGCGGACAGGATCTTAGTAACGATCCGTTCGAAGTCCTGGACGTCTCGCTGGTCCAAAGCGCCGAGAATGCGCTCGTACAGGCGCGCTCGAAGTTGCTCGATTCTATCCTGGGCGCGACATCCCACTGGCCCAAGCTCGAGCACGTACTCGCGGCGGTCCTCCTCACTGCGCCCCCGTCGAACATAGTCGCGTCGAATCAGCGCGTGAAGAACACGCCCTGTGAGAGCCGGGTCGGTGCCAGTAACGCGCGCCAACTCAGCCTGGGAGATCCGACTGTGCTCACCAACATGCTTCAAGAATCTGGCTTGAGTGCTGCCCATTCCGATCGTGCTATAAGCCCGCGCGGTGACCGACTCCATGCGCCTCTTGAGGGCACGATACAACTCGATGAACTCGCTTAGATCTCGTCTTCGAGCCATCCCTTCACCTCATCATCCTGTTCTCTTCTGGCGGCTGAGCTTGACAATGCTAGACCCGTCTATTATTATAATGGACATGTCTATTATATCAGAACACAGACAAGAAGGTGCGAAGAGAGCCCTGGTCGGGCTACAGTCGTGTCCAACTCATGAGCGGCTCGTGGTGGATTTCGCAGTGAAGCCCTGCATGGACGCGGCCCGTCAATATAACGCGAACGAGAGTGTGCCGCCCGTCGGAAGGAGAGCTGAATGAGAACCGAGCCCATCGTCGCCGTCCAGGCCTGCGATTCCTACGATCGCGCCGCTGTCGCGGCCTCAGTCCGGGCCTGCTTCAACGCCATCGGCGGCCTCGAGTCCTTTGTGCGCCCGGGCAACCGGGTCTTCTGCAAGGTAAACCTTTTGATCTCGCCGGCCCGACCGGATCACGCCATCACCACCCACCCGGAGGTCGTGCGAGCGGTCATTCATGAGGTCCGACGAGTCGGTGCGGTGCCGCTGGTGAGCGACAACCCAGCATTACAGATCTCGAAGACCATGCTCGGGAGGGCCGGCATCTTGCCCGTGCTCGAGGAGGAGAAGGTCGAGGCCCCTGACTTGTCCGAGACGGTGGAGATAGCGAATCCGGGTGGGCGCACATTCAAGAGCTTCCGAGTTTCGAAAGCGATCGCCAACGCGGACGTCCTCCTCAACCTTCCCAAGGTCAAGACGCATGCACTGACCTACTTGACCGGCGCCGTGAAGAACCTCTTTGGCCTGATACCTGGCACTGCCAAGGCGCGTTGGCACTTCCAGGCGGCGACGCCCGAGCTCTTTGCATCGTGCATCTGAGATCTGTACGGCTCGGTGCAGCACCACTTTCAGGGCGAGCGTCGCATGCTGCACCTGTGCGACGGTATCCGCGCCATGGAAGGCGAAGGTCCCGGGGCTGCCGGAACGCCAAGGGAGCTTGGGGCATTGCTCGCGTCCGCTGACGCGGTGGCGCTCGACCGAGTAGCCTGCGCGCTCGTCGGGCTGGACCACGGGCGCAATGTCATTGTGCTCGAGGCAGCGAGGCGCGGGATGGGCGAGGGCGACCTTTCGCGCATCAAGTGGGTAGGTGCCCCGGCGGAGCATTGGAGCGGCGTGCACTTCCGACCGCCTACGGGCTCGAAGGGCGAAGCGGCGCTTTCGAGGCGGCTTATAACCAGCCCGTGGCTGAAGAACCGAATCCTCGATCGCCCGGTGCTCGACCACGAAAAGTGCAGCGCCTGCCAGAAGTGCAAACAGATATGCCCGGCGAACGCCATCGCGGTTGCCGGCGAGCCAGCCAAGCCGCGGTTCTCCCTAAGCCAGTGCATTCGTTGCTATTGCTGCGCAGAGGTATGCCCCGAGGGAGCTATCCGAAAGAGCCATGCGCCCGTTCTAGGACGGCTTCTCCGGCTGAGCTAGGGCATCTCGGGCATCGGAGCCTCACCCTAAAAGTGGGCCAGCCTAAAATGGAGTTATTTAGCTTCCGTGACCCACACCTCCATCTCCCGCCCATTTTGTCTGGACCATTTTTCAAGGATGAGGTCCTGTCAAATTAAGACAGGGGTTTGTCAGCGCTTTACATACGGGTATTACCCGCAGAAACGATTGAATTCCAGGAAATTCCATTCCGCGTTTTTAAAAAGTCAGGATATGCCGGCCCTCCTTAATATATTGTGTCAAAGGCTGGCCCATATATTTAACGTCGATCCCCAGCTCTTGAAGCATGCCGGAGACTCCATAGCGGTCCGCGCAAGCCTTGCAGGCTTCCAGAACAATTCCCGCTTCCTTCATTTTAGTGACCTGTTCTTTCAATTCCGGGTCCGAAGCCAAGAGCTTGGCCGAAGGGCCCCAAACAATGAACGTGATGTCGGCCCACCAATGATTCTTCTTGGCGTTCAGGGTGTACATGAAAACCATGTTCAACGCGACGTCCCGATCCCCGCTCGTCCAGAGAACGACAAGCCTATCGGCTGAGCTTATCGGAGCGGCCGCTTGCCCGTTTTCTGTATTCGGAGTCTTGGCCATCATTAAGAACGGCAGGGACAGAATCAACCCCGATGTCAACGAGATGAGAAGAAAATTGCCGAGAAGTGCTTTCATTTCTGGCCTCCTTTCGTTTGATTTTTCGCTCGCTTCTCAACGCCCAAAAACCAGCAGGCGAAACTTCCCCAGCACCGCAACCGGATCGGTTCCATGTGAAAGGCAAAGGCGACGCGCCGCGGGGTCCATCGTATGATAGTCAAAATATGCCTTCCTGACCCGCACCCCATTTCCCGGGCATTCGTTTCTCCTCGCTTGTTTTTTTATTGGAAACCGCAACTTTAGAGAAAGCAATCCCTGTCCGAATTCCGCTGACGTCAGACAGTAATCCAGATTGCGATTGATCTCGTAGACGAAAGAGGCCCGCATTTTGCCCAAATCGACGATTCGAAGCTTGCCCGCTTCGTACCCGGCTCCGAAGGAAGCCAGGTAGACGGCCAGCAGGAACAGGACGATCCAGCGGGCGCGGCGGAATAGATCCAGCATCGGAATGCCGCGGACTTCATGGAACCTGCCGTTCGATTCTCGAGAGCGTTTTGCCGACAATGAGCGCATGACCTTCCCGTCGGCGGCCGCGGCCGGCCTATCCGGATTCTTGTTATTAATTCCGTTTGCTCTATTCGATGATCACTTTTTTGATGTAAATCATGTCCGGGTCGATGACGGGAATGTTTTTGCTGGCGATGGTGATCCCTTGCTTGTCCAGCGTATAGCGTTTCGTGAGACCGTCGGCAATGATATCGAACGGCAAGGGCATTTCCAAATTTTCGAGCCGGACCAGATATCTGTCGCCGGGCAGTGTCTGGACGTGGATAATCAGCTTATCCGTCGTCAAGAGGTATAGATCGAACAACGTCTTCAAGTCGCGGCCGTAGGCTTTGCTGAAGTACCGCTCCACGTCCTCCGTGCCGACTAGGTTGTTGTAGGTATATTTGGGGTCGGTCACGAAGCCTTTCAGTGTCGGGAAAAACAGGCTGTCGCCCATGACATAGGCCAGCGTGTGCATAAAAAAGGCGCCTTTGGAATAGATATCGCCGTGGTAGGCCTTTTCTTCATCGATATCTTTGCCCATGACCACCGGCAAATCGTTCTTTATGGCGAAGAATGTCTTGGTTTTGAAGACGTCCAAATAAGCGGCTTCCCCTTCGAATTCTCGAATATAAAGGGCATCGCCGAATGAGCAAATGCCTTCATGGATCCAATAGTCGGCCCAGTCCCGGGCCGTGACCTTGTTGCCCCACCATTCATGGCCAAACTCATGATGCATGAGGCCATCGTAATCTTCCCCACCCACTTTAGTGTAACGGAACTTGTTGCCGTACGCATTCATGGTTTGGTGTTCCATGCCCAAATGCGGGGTTTCCACCAAGCCGATCTTGTCCTTCACCCAGGGGTATTCCCCGAAATATTTTTCCTGCTCGCGAATGGTTTTTTCAAATATGTCCAGGTGATGCGCGGCCTTGTCGGCATCTTCCTTCAGCACATAAAACTGCAGGGGCACCGTATGATGATCCACCGTGGTATAAGACCGACTGATGACCTCGTAATCACCGGCATTGAAAATGATGCTGTAATTATTGATAGGATAGTTCGTTTTCCAATGATAGCAGGCGGTGCGGCCGTGCCGGGTCACGTCTTTCAGCAATCCGGGACCGGCGACCACCAGATCTTCGGGAACCGTAATGAACATGTCGACCCCTTCATCAGGTTTGTCGGACGGGTGGTCCTTGCACGGGAAATAAAGCTTTCCGCCCGTCCCCTCGGCGGTGATGGCCATCCAGGGATGTCCGGCTGAATCTTTTGTCCAGATAAAACCGTCATCCCAGGGCGGGCGGCGGGCCACATGCGGCTTCCCGCCGTAAAAAACTTTTACGCGGGCTTTCCCGGGCGGCAATTCCTTATCCAGGTGGATGGTCACAAGGTTGTTTTTAAAATCGAACGGCTGCGGGCGGCCGTTGACCGATACACGATGGACGCTGAAGGAATCGAGCAGGTCAAAGAGAAGCTCACGAGCCGATCGGGCCATGATGATATCAATAGTCGTATCGCCTTCAATGGAACATTGGACGAAATCGACATTCAAGGAAATGGCGTAATGCCGGATATCCATGATGGCTTGTTCGGGCCTCAGCTTGCCGCCTGAGGTCAGGGTTTGGGCCTGTAAGGGGATTGAAGCCAAGAAGGCCATGAAGAAGAATATTCTGCGCATGAGTCTATATTAAGTGAATGTATCCCGCCGCCGCAATCTTTTCGAGCATTCCGGACTTCCGGCGGGTGTGACGCTTGATCTCCCGGACAATCGATTCAGGCGGGCTTCCTCGTTTCCCTGTCATTCATTCCTCCTAGCTTGGTTTTTTTATTGGAAACCATAGCTTAGGAGAAAGCAATCTCTGTCCGAATTCCGCTGACGTCAAGAAGTCGTGAAAGAGTGATGGAGGAAAGCCGAGGCGGTGCGGCTTAATTTGACAGCCGCGCGGGTCGCAGGTAGAATTTTGAGTCTTATAATGCCCCGTTAAGCGATAGGGGCAGGTTCTTTATTATTCTTAGAAATACCTCCCATTTCATTTATAATGCGGGGGATTTTTAGATCGCCAGTCGTGAGACTTATCACGGCGGATTCTTAGAGGAGCGAATCGATGGATGCACAGAAACAGGGGGGCGGCGTCGACCTCTCGGAGCTGAGGATCGACGAAAGTGCCCGAAATAATACAAGGGGGAAGCGCGGGCGGCGCATTAGCTTGCTTATCGCGCTTGCCCTTATCATCATTATAGTGGTGTTTTTTGTCCTCCGGGGCAGCACACCGGTCGTCGAAGTTGCTTCCGCCCGTTCCGTCGGCTCGGCCGGAAGCGCTACTCTGCTAAATGCCAGCGGCTATGTGACGCCGCGGCGGAGGGCCACGATCGCGGCCAAGATCACGGCCCGGGTTCTTGACGTCATGGTCGACGAAGGCATGTCGGTCGCCAAGGGCCAGATCCTGGCCCAGCTCGACGGGTCGGACGCTCAGCGGCGTCTCCGGGCCTCGCAGACGTCAAGGGACGCGATGGCGGCCCTGATCGCCAACCTCGAGGTCAACCTGGCCAACGCCGAGCGGGAGTTCAACCGCCAGAAGGAGCTCGAAAAAGCCGGCGTCGCCGCCGTCCAGACCCGCGAAAACGCCCAGACGGCCGCAGAGAGCCTGCGCGCTCAAATCGCGGCTGCGCGCGAGCAGGTCAAGGCCTCCGAAGCCCAGATCGGGGTTGCCCAGCAGGACCTTGACAATTGCACCGTCCGGGCCCCCTTCGCCGGAGTCGTCGTTTCCAAGGACGCCCAGATCGGAGAGATGGTGTCGCCGATCTCGGCGGGCGGCGGCTTCACCCGCACTGGCATCGCCACCCTAGTAGACATGGCCTCGCTCGAGATCGAAGTCGACGTCAATGAGTCCTATATCGCTAGGGTCCAGCCGGACCAGAAGGTGGAGGCCGTCCTCGACGCCTATCCGGATTGGCGGATCCCGTGCAAAGTCCGGACGGTCATTCCTACGGCCGACCGGCAGAAGGCGACGGTCAAGGTCCGCATCTCGTTTGACAAGCTCGATCCCCGCATCCTGCCGGATATGGGGGTCAAAGTGGCATTTCTGGCGGATGAAAAGCGCGCCGGAGCGACGGTTGTCCCCAAAGCCCTCATTCCCCAGGCGGCCGTGCGCGAGGCCAGCGGACAGAAGTTCGTTATTCTAGTCAACAAGGGCCTGCTTGAGCGGCGGGCGGTGACTGTAGGGGAGATTCGCGGATCTGACATCGAAATCATGGCCGGGGTCCGCGAAGGCGACGCTGTCGTCGTGGGGGGGCCGGAAGGCCTCCGCGATGGCGGGCGTGTCAAGGTCAAGTGAGCGAAGGACAGAAAACATGGTCAAGATCGACGGAATATCGAATGGCAACAGCCTCATCAAGGTCCGGAACCTGGGCAAGACTTACGAGCGCGGGGAACAGAAGCTGCGCATTCTGCAGGGCTTGAACCTCGATATCGAGAAGGGGGATTTTGTGGCGTTCATGGGCCCCTCTGGTTCGGGCAAGACGACCCTCCTGAACCTGCTCGGCGGGCTCGACGTCCCGACCGAGGGCAGCGTTTCCGTGGCTGGGCAGGAGATCACGTCGCTTTCCGCCCATCTTCTCACCGAGTGGCGAGCTCGCCATGTTGGTTTTGTCTTCCAGATGTATAACCTCATTCCCGTCCTCACCGCGTTCCAGAACGTCGAGCTGCCTCTGCTGCTTACGAAGCTCTCCAAGAGCCAGCGGCGAAAGCACGTCGAGACGGCTCTGACGCTCGTGGGGCTGACCGGCCGAGCCGGACATTTCCCGCGCCAGCTCTCGGGCGGCGAGGAGCAGCGAGTGGCCATCGCTCGGGCCGTCGTCACCGACCCGACCTTTCTCCTCTGCGACGAGCCGACGGGCGACCTCGATAGGAAGAGCGCGGACGAGATCATGGACCTCATCAACCGCCTGGTCAGCGAGCACGGCAAGACCGTCTTGATTGTCACCCACGATCCCAGGGCAGCCGAGCGGGCCCACTCCGTGCTCCATCTGGACAAGGGCGCCCTCATCGAGAAGACGGGGAGCCCGGCATGAAATATTTTGCCCTCGTCCTCGCCAACCTCCGCCGGAAGAAGATCCGCACGACGCTGACCATAGGGTCGTTCGCGGCGGCCCTCTTCCTGTTCGGCCTGCTCATCGCCGTCCGTGCCTCCTTCAATTCAGGGGTCGACGTCGCTGGCGCGGACCGCTTGATCGTGATCAATCGGGTGTCCCTGATCCAACCCCTGCCCATCTCCTACCGCGAACGGATCCTCCAGGTCCCCGGCGTGAAAGCCGTGACGGACGCTGTGTTTTTCGCGGGCGTCTACCAGGACGAGAAGAATTTCTTCCCCCAATACGTCATCGAGCCCGATAGCTGGCGCACGATGTATCCCGAGTACAAGATCGGCGACGCCGAGTGGGGCGCCTTCCTGAAAGACCGCCAGGCCAGCATCGTCGGGGAATCGACGGCCAAGCGCTTTGGCTGGAAGATCGGGGACCGCATTCCGCTTAGGGGCACTTATCTCCCGGGCGTGTGGCAGTTCAACCTGGTCGGCATTTACAAGGGCGCGCGGGAGGACGATGACACGACTCTGTTCTGGATCCGCCGCGATTACCTCGAGGAGAACGGCCCGGCCTATTGGAAAGGGCTGGTCGGTTGGTACATCGTCAAGGTGGCCAACCCGGACGAAACGCCCAGCGTCGTCTCCGCGATCGACGAACGCTTCTCCAACTCCCCCTATGAGACGAAGACCGAGACCGAGAGGTCCTTCGCCGCGTCGTTCGTGAAGCAAATCGGCAATATCGAATTCCTCATCCTTACGATAGGGGCGGTCGTGTTCTTCACCCTGCTCCTCGTCACGGGCAACACCATGGCCATCGCCGTGCGCGAACGGACCGGCGAGCTGGCCGTGCTTAAAACCGTCGGGTTCCAGGACGGCCTAGTCCTCTGGCTGATCCTGGCCGAAGCGCTGCTGCTGGCCCTCGTCGGAGGGACGCTGGGAATCCTGGCGGCCAAGGCCGCGGCGCCCGCGCTCTCCAGGTTCATGTACGGGGCCAGGGTCTACCTGGCTTCTAAAGACCTGGCCTTCGGGGTCGTCCTGGCCCTCGTTGCCGGGGCGCTGGCCGGGGCGCTGCCGGCCCTGGCGGCGATGCGCCTCAAGGTCGTCGACGCGCTGAGGAGGGTGTGAGCATGGCCATCCCCATCATTTACAACGTGCGCAGCATCCGGCAGCGCTGGACCTCGACGATCGGCGCGGTCCTTGGCATCGCCGGGACGGTCGGGGTCTTCGTGGCCATGCTCTCGATGGCCAAGGGGTTCAAGGCCACGCTGGTGGCCTCCGGATCCCCGAGCAACGCCATCGTCATGCGGGCCGGCGCCTCGTCCGAGATGGTCAGCATCCTTATGAACACCGACATCCAGACGATCGGGGACGCTCCCGGCGTGATGCGCGACGAAGAACGCCTGCTCATCAGCCCCGAGGTCGTCGTCATCGCCGCTTTCCCGCTTAAAAGAACGGGGACGGACGCCAACGTCCAAGTGCGCGGCGTGTCGCCGCGGGTGCTGGCGGTTCGGGACAAGACGAAAATCACCCGGGGGAGGATGTTCCAGGCCGGCCTGAACGAGCTCGTTATGGGGCGAAACGTCGCCGGCACGTACGCCGGCTTCGAACTTGACAGCACAATCAAGTTCGGCGGCGGGACGTGGAAGATCGTTGGGATCTTCGACGCGGGCGGGAGCGCCTTCGACTCGGAGCTCTGGTGCGACGCGCTCGTCCTGAACCAGGTTTACAAGAGGCCCACGATCGTCTTCCAGTCGGCCACGGTCCACCTGACCTCCGCCGACGCTTTCCCGAAGTTCAAGGACTCGCTAACGTCGGACCCCCGCCTCACGGTCGAAGCGGAGCGGGAGCGGACGTATTACGAGAAAAACTCCCAGACCCTCACGACGATGATCAAGGTCCTGGGCTCGCTGGTCGCGTTCATCATGGGCATCGGGGCGGTCTTCGGGGCGCTCAATACGATGTACTCGGCAATCTCGGAGCGGACGCGCGAAATCGCCACCATGCGAGCCCTCGGCTTCGGCGGGGGGAGTGTGGTGACTTCGTTTGTATTCGAGTCGCTCTTCATCGCCGGAATGGGCGGCCTTATCGGCTGTGCGGTTGTACTCCCGATCAACGGCTGGACTACGGGAACGATCAATTTCCAGACCTTCTCCCATTTGGCCTTCGCCTTTAAGGTCACGCCTGACCTCATGGGCGCCGGTCTCGCCTTTGCGCTCCTGATGGGCCTCATCGGCGGGCTTCCGCCGGCGGTGCGGGCGGTGCGGCGGCCGGTCGCTTCGGCTCTCCGCGCGCTCTGATTAAGGGGACGTGATATACTCCCAACTGATGATTTATTTTGGCGACCGAATGGGTGAACGGGCTTAAATGCAAAAAAGAGGTTTACACAGAATATCTGACACTCCCCTGTATAGATTGCGGGCGGACCTTTGCCGACTTGGAGGCCGCGGAGGACCCGGATCCGGAAGAGGACGGGAGATAAATATTTGGGAAACGCCTCTAGCTGATTCCGCTTGGATACGGAACGGCCGCCGTATCAAAATGAGACTGAAACGAGGTGCAGAATGAAAACAACAACGATTCTGGTCCTGGTCGCGGCCCTGGCTGTTCCTGTGCTGGCAATGGATACGTCCACCCCCCGTGACATGAACGGCCGCACCGGACTCATCTTCGATTTCAATGGGTTGAACCTGGCCGGTTTCGAGGGGGGAGTGGGCGTCAAGACTTGGCTGTCATCCTCACTGGCTCTCGTCGGCGGACTCGAATATTATCACGGTCAGACCAACGCGGACGCGGTGGCTAATATCTCAGGTTACCAAACGACATCGTCCGAATACGGGATCTTCGCCGCGCTTGAACACCATCTCAAGGTAAGCCGGACGATTTCGCCGTACTGGGGCGTCTCCCTGAGCTTTGGGAGATATGCTTTGGATTCGACATATTTCCCGCCCCCGATTTACGGCCAACTCTCCAGCTACAATTCCGATAGCTTCCTTTATATCGAGCCCCGGATCTTTTTTGGGGTGGAGCTATTCCTTGGCGACCATCTCTCGTTTTCCGGCTGTTATCGGTTAGGCGTGGATTACCAGTGGGGGACGGACCATTCGGAATCACCCGATCCCCTCACGCAAACGATGGTTGTAGTCGATCAGAAGACGTCCCAGACAAACTGGACCCTGGGCGCTTTGGCGTTGCGGGTGACGGTTTATTTCTGAGCCGTTCATTCTCTATGACGAGAACGGAACGGGCGGAGCTTCGATAATTTGGCCACATCGATAAAGACGATCGCAGAGCACCATCTGCTTCGGTGGTACGAATACATCCTCGGGCTGATCGAAATTGAAAAGAAGAACTATCGCGAGGCCGCAGATCTCTTTAGCAGAGCATGCGGCCGCCTTGATTTCGAAAACGATAACATTATCGTAACAGAAGACGACCCGATGTACTTCGATGGCTTGGCCTGGGTCCTTTATGAGTCGGGAGATCTCGAAAAAGCTCGGAAAGAATACGAAAAAATCACCTTACTTACGGTTGGCCGACTCAGGGACGGAGATCTCTACGCCAAGGCGTTCTACATGCTGGGGAAGATCGCCGAGCAGCAAGGGGATAAAGTTCGAGCACGCGGAAACTATCGCAAGTTCCTCGACCTCTGGAAGGACGCCGACCCCGGCCTGCCCGAGATTGAGGATACTAAGCTGAGGCTAGCCGGTCTTTAGGGTTGAAGGCCTTAATATAGGTTTTCAGTCCAAGAAGGAGGGGACATGAAACGCATGGTTTTCTTGGTCGGCTTGGTTGTCCTGGTTTTCGCAGTCGATATCCTGGCACAGACAGGGGCAAAACCAAAAGGGCAGACGGCCGAACAAGAGCTGTTGAAGCTCGAGCAAGAGTGGACGAACGCAGATCTCAAGTACGATTGGGTCACAATGGACCGGATTCTGGCGGATGACTATGTCCTTACGGACAGGGATGGTGAAGTCTCCACCAAAGCTCAGTGTGGGGAATTCATGAGATCCGGTGAGGATAAGATATTGACCCTAGTGACAGACGACATGAAGGTCCGAGTCTATGGAGACGCGGCGGTGGTAACCCTGTGCGCCACGATCAAAGAAACATATAAAGGGGCGGAAATCAGCGACGTATGTCGGATCACCAATACTTGGATCAAAGAGGCCGGCCGCTGGCAGTGCGTTGCGACTCACAGCTCGAGGATAGCCCAGAAATAGTCCCAGCCCCCGCCAGCTGAAGGTTCGTCGCTTCGATAACCGTTGGAGCACCCCGTTTCCCGCCCATTCTGTTAGCAACTTTTTGAACATGCAAGTTCATTCGTGACCGCCTCGAGATTTCGATCAGGCGTTGGCTGGGCCTTACCTCGGCAGGTCCCGTGGATAAAGAAAGTCTGAATAATCGTCTGCTCCAACTGCGGTTGGCCATCCCAGCTTAGAAGCCGAAAAACTCACATTATGGGTGGACCATTTTTCAGGGATGAGGTCCATGGAGTGGAACCTCTCCCATTATTGTTGAACAGCGGCTTGAGCACGAATCAAATCATGGAGCGTGATGATCCCTTGAACCGCACCATCGTCCCGGTCAACAACTATCAAGACTGGAACCGGAGATTCAATAAACGCTTTGCCGATGGCTTGAATCGTCTGATCGGGATGACATATTCCTGCGGGATGGAGTTCGGGCGGCTCTCCCGAAAGAATCGATTCCTCGATTTCTCTTCGAGAGAGAAGACCGCGCAGCTTGTTTTCGAGGATGACGGGAAAATTAGCGTACGGATAGAGATCGAGGAGAACGCGCATGGCCTTAGGATCGAGACTCGTGAGGGAGATGGGTTTGGGATTAGCGACCGCCGCGACCGGCAAATTCTGCCACCCGGCCAAATCCAAAGGAGGACGGATCTTGTGCAATTCGTGGCCATCCTGGATAAGCAAGGCATCATAGAAATTCAGATGGCCGGCCGCCCGGGCCACGGCTTGGCTGATGATCAAGCCGATCAAGAGTCCCGGGATCAGTTCGAACTGATGGGTCATTTCAAATACGATCAAGAGTGAAGTGAGCGGCGCTCGGACGATCGCCCCCAAGCAGCAACTCATGCCGATGGCGGCCAAGACGATCATTTGGGACCCAGAAAGCGGGATCCACAGGTTGGCCAGGCCCGCCGTAAAAAAACCGGCCATCCCTCCAATGAACAAGGAAGGAGCGAAGATCCCTCCCGATCCTCCGAAAGCGTACCCGATAATTGTCGCGGCCAGCTTGGCTACAGCCATGACTCCGGCGATTTTCCATGGAAAATTGTTGTTCAGCGCGGCCGAGAGGTCCTGATAGCCGAGACCAAAAACTCCGATTTTGCCGCTGGCCAAGAAAACGACGATGCCGATCGTCCAGGTCAAGAAACCGCCTGCGATGGGGAGCGACCATCGCGGAAATATTCTTTGTCCGCGCAAGGCCGAGCGCAAGGATAGAGTCCCTTTTTGAAAGACCACACCGCTCAGCGCCGCCAACGCGGCTGCAAAGGGAACGACGAGATACATACCCCAGCCGACGCTTTCGACGGTCGGAAGAGAGAAGGACGGTTGCCCCCCGATCAAAGCATGGACGACGAAGGCGCCCAAAACGGCAGCGAGAAGGACGCGGCCCAAATAACGGCTATTGAAATCGCCGATAATCTCTTCGATGACGAAGGTGATCGCCGCCAAAGGCGTATTGAAGGCCGCCGCGAGAGAAGCCGCAGCGCCGATGCCGACAGCGCCCCGACGTTCGCGGCGCGATATGCCGAAAACGCCGGACAGGTTTGAGGCCACCCCTCCGCCCACATAAACCGAGGGCCCCTCACGGCCAAGACTGTTGCCTCCGGCAATGCTCAGAACTCCAGCCACGAATTTGATCGCCACTCCGCGGGGCTCGACATAGCCCATTTCCTTCCAGTAGGCCGCTTTCAGCTGGGGGATGCCGCTCCCGGCTGCGTTCGGAGAGACATAGCGGAGGAGAAGAGCGACGAGAACCGAAAAAACCATGATGACTAGGAAACTCGAGATCAAGAAAAAAAGGCGGGAGTGCGCGGCAAACGCTAAAAAGGTCTTGGCAAAGAGGAAATTCGTACAAAAAAGGAACGCCACGGCGGACAGAGCCGCCGCGCTGCCGAGCACGGCGGTTTGAATTAAAGTCTGGGCATTTTCCGATACCCTTTTCGTAGACTCGGTAAGGCTCGATTTATCCATGGTCTCTTATCTGAGTGGGGCGAAAATATTCTTCAGCCTTCATCATGAGCATATCCGTAAATCACTTGAATAAATTTAAGGTAGAACAAAAAAGTGTATCATATTTATGAAAATAAATTAACTGAGCGCGCTTATTTGGGCGACGACAATCTTAACTGACCCGCCCCCACTTAGTGTACCTGAAAGTTCGAGGCTCACTCTATGGGTGGACCATTTTTCAGGGATAAGGTCCCCTCCTTCGTAGGAATATTCGCTTTGTTGACATCGACCCGCTGCCGGATTTATCCTTTTCACATGAAGCGTGGTATCGGTTCCGAGCTAAAAGAAGGCGCGATGCGAAAAAGCAAAGCCCTATCGTTAGCGCCGAAACTGTCAGTGAGGTTCGGCAGACGCATGACATCGACGTCGCCCCGCCGTCCTGCCACGGTCCGTGCTTGCGCACGGCCCTCGCCGGTGTCGGAATGGTGCTTGCGGCGTGAAGTCTGTCCCTGCGGATGGCCTTGGCAGCCTGCATGGTGCATAATCGTCGTCCCTGCCGTCATCGGCCACGCGGATCGCTGCATCCGTCGTGACCGGTTTTCGGAGGTCGGCGATTGGCCGCGTTTTCCCTGCCCGCCGGGGTCCGTATGAAAGCACTCGCTCTTGCCGGTGTGATGGCGCTCATGTCGTCCCAGGTTTTCGCCCAGACGCCTGACGCCGCCCCACCCGACCAACGGCATGACCCGGCGGCGAGCTTGGCCACTCCAACGGGGCATGAAGTGGAATTCACCCTCGGCAATTACAGGTACAACGAGCCGGGCGCGACGAGCATATCGATCCACGGCACCAAGCTCGGGGTCGAATACATCGGTACGCTGTCGCTCAACGAGCTCCGGCACTGGTTTGTCCAGGTCGACGTGCGGGGAATCACTGGCAATGTCAGATATGACGGCTGGTGCTCACCGTTCCTGATCAAGCCCAATAGCACCTCGCCAAATGGCTATGAGTTGGATGTGGGCGATTTTTCACCGTGCAGCGATAGTGGCAACAAGGACTGGTATGTGGAAGCCCGCGGCCTGGTCGGAAAGGACCTCATCGACAAAAGATGGGCCTTGTCGCTCTATGCCGGCGTGGGTTTCCGTTACTTGTCGAATGGCACGGACGGTGTAGCGGGGTACCGCACGGATCAGTATATCTATCTGCCTCTCGGCTTAACGGCACGCACCACGGTTGGTTCCCACAGCGCGCTGAGCTTCAACCTGGAATTCGACGGCCTGATCCATGGTTGGCAAACTACCCGCGACTCGGAGTTGGGTGGTGGAGATGTTCCACCGACGACGACAGCGCCTGGGTTCACCATCAATGGCTTTACCGATGTCTCGTTCGCTCAGCATGGAGGATGGGCGCTGCGCGCCAGCGCGAAGTATCAGTTCACCCGGCGCTGGTCGGTGGAGCCCTACTATGTCCGCTGGGACGTGAACGCCTCGCCGGTGAGCTATGAAACCGCGGCGTTTACGGTCAACAACGTGACCGCCTATGAGCAGATGGGATTCTACGAGCCTAGGAACGTCACCGATGAGGTTGGCGTGAAACTGGGCTTCCATTTCTGAGAGTCAGGCGTGTGTGCGAAACGCGGCTCTCATCGCGCTCCCAGCGGCCGTTGGCGCGCATGTTACGCATCATGATGATATACATTTGAGTGTTGAACTCACCTGTTATACCTTGGTCTGTTTTGATATTCTCGGTTTTGGCATATCTTTCTCCCTAGTTTTGTGACCCGTACCCCGTTTCTGGCCTATTTTGTCGGCAACTTTTTGAATTTGCAAGCCCATTATTGGCCGTCTCGAGATCTCGATCAGGCGTTGATTTGGCCTTATCCTCGGTACTTCCCGAGGATAAAGAAACGCCGAATAGTCAATTGCACCAACTGCGGTTAGCCATCCCAGCTTAGAAGAAAGGGGATAGGAGGGTTGCGCGGCGAGGCTGAATTGATTTAAGGGGGGCAGGTCAGTCGCCCTGGGTTTCAATGATAAAGAACGGAATTATGTTTGACGCCATGGTCGACCTTTGGTTGAATTAATTCGTTATGTATAGAAAGTGATAAGAACAGGTTCCGCCCGGAATGAGTAAGCAAGGAGAATCAGATGCCAATATCTTTTAGTAAGTTCCACGGTTTCTTCCGAACGATCATGCTGGCGTCTGCAACGGCGTTATTGGGGTTCGGCGGGGCGCGAGAGCATCTTGTAAATATTGATACTGGAGCGGCTCTCCTCGCGGAAGCGGCTACGAGCGCGACTATTCTCAAAGGGACCGTTGCCAATGCTCAATCCAAGGAGCTGGTCCTCATTCATGGAAACGACCGGCGGAAGGTCGCCCTTGACGCAAACGGGGCTTTCTCATGTTCGCTGGAGCTTCAAGCTCCGGCCTATGTCGAATTGGGATTCGAGTTCCTCAATAATGCGCAGATGAAGGTTTACCTCCTGCCCGGCCAAACCCTCTCTTTGACCTGCGACGCCGCCGATCTCTGGGGAAAAGCGCGATTTACGGGAGGCGCGGCCGCCGAGAACAACGGGCTCATTCTGCTGCAAGCTCGTTTCAATCAGGTCGACTACGGGCAGTTGAAGGCGTCGAATCCGGCCGACTTCCTCGAATCCCTCCGATCCCATCAGAGGAAACTGGAGATGGTATTATCCGACTACTCCCGAAGTCATTCCGGCCTGGACCCGTATTTTCTGAAGATGGAAAAGGCCCGGATCACGTATTGGGGAGCGGGAGTCCGGTTATGGCGGCTGGGGTTCGGGGGGGATTGGGAGGCTTATGCGTCGGGGTTGGATTTGAACGATCCGAGCCTCCTCGACTTCGACGCGTATTCCGACTTTCTGCACTGGTATGTCATGATCAAGGGCAAAGAGCGGATCGGCTCCGATCCCGCGCTCAAAACCTCGGTCAACCTTCATACCGAAGCCCAGTATGCCGTCGCCATGAAAACCTTCACGAGTCCGGTCGTCCGGAATGCGGTGCTGTATAAAATCCTCCTGATCCAGCTCGCCGGAGATCCGAATATGGATTGGGGGCCTTTGGGGTGCAAGGGGATTGAGGGACTCATGGCCCGCTTCGACCGGGATTGCACAGACGAAGCCCTTCGCGAGGACATCGACCGGCGTTATCGCCAGTGCCGGGACGGCCGGAACGCCCCCGTGATCCGGGTCTATAAGACGGCGGGCACGACCACTCTCGACGCGCACATTTTTCCGGCGGCCGGCGCAAAGTCGGGCGAGAAGCGGACGGCATTCCTCTTTTTCCACGGCGGCGGCTGGGCGATCGGGATGCCCGAATGGGGCTACCGGCAGTGCAGGCGTTATGCCGAAAAAGGCTTGGTGGGCATCTCGTTTGAATACCGGACGCGGTGGCGCCATGGAGCCACTCCGCTCGAGTGCGCGGCGGACGCGAAGTCCGCAGTGCGCTGGGTGCGGGCCCACGCCGGGGAGTTGGGCGTCGATCCGGACCGGATCGCGGTAGCAGGATTTTCCGCGGGTGGGCACTTGGCCGCCGTCACCGGCATTCTGTCGGGTTGCGATGATCCCGGAGACGACAAGGCCGTGAGCGCCGTCCCCAACGCCATGATCCTGATGTCGGCCGCCGTCGACGTGACCGTCGATTCCTACGTCCGGGAGATGCTTGCCGGGCACGGGGATCCGGCGGACTGCTCTCCAGCTCAGCATGTCCGGGCAGGCCTGCCGCCCACGCTCGTTTTCCATGGCCTCGAAGACCCCCTGTGCGGTTTCTCCCTGACGGAGGCCTTTTGTAAAAATATGAAAACGGCCGGCAACCGCTGCGAGCTGTCCACGTTCAAAGGCGGGCATTTCCGGAGCGCGGCCGACTGGGCCGTCATCGACGAGAAGATAGACGAATTCCTGAAGTCCCTGGGATTTTTTGAGGTCAATCCCCTCCGTTAGAAATCCTTGGCGATTAACAGTTGATTCAAATCATAAATCCGCAATTATCAAGAAAGGCAATCCCCCACATGAAAAAATACATGATGATTTTAGCATTAATATCTCTCTCGAATATTCTCCTGCTGGTTGCTGCATCCAGCCAAGAGGAGCAATCCTCACAATCAACCCTTGTTATAAACGGGGTCGCGATCGTGGATGTTGAACACGGAACTCTCCAGACAAACTGCACGGTTATCGTTGCCGGTGACAAGATTCAACGGATCTCGAAGCAGGGCAACGCCGATGTGCCCGAGAGTCCAGCCCGGATCATCGATGGCCGGGGATTGTTCCTGGTGCCGGGTCTGATTGATGCGCATGTTCACTACATTGACCCGGCCACATTCGGACCTATGATGGTTGCCAATGGTGTTCTCTTTGTTCGGGACATGGGCGGTCCCACGAAGGAATCGGTTGCCCTGCGCGACAAACTAAAGACCGGGGAAATTTTCGGCCCGGAGATGATAACCACCGGATCAATTCTCGACGGCGATCCGCCCATACTTCCGCAAATTTCCATACCATGTGGGACTCCCGAAGCGGGAAGGGAGGCGGTGCGCAAACAGGTTGCAGCCGGAGTGGATGAAATCAAGGTGTACAGTGGCCTGAAAAAAGACGTCTTCCTTGCCATAGCAGAAGAGGCCAACAAACTCGGAGTCAAGCCGGTCGGCCACACACCCGAATCGATCTATATCGAAGATGCAGCCAACGCTGGATTAAGAAGCTCCGAACATCCATTTGGCTTTGGAAAAATCATCGCAAAACTGCTCGGCGAACCAGTCAGGCTGTCAACCGGAGGCATGGGGACGGATGCGCCATATTTTCTAAGGTTCAACGAGGTCAACCGTGCGGAATTTCGGAAGGCACTAAAGAGGATTAGCGCCACGGGAATGCATGTCTGCCCCACTCTTGTTGTCTTCAAGCATGGCGCTCACCTGAGGGAGATATTTGCAGACGATTATCCAATGCTGGAATACGCATCGCCAATGACGAAGGGCATGTGGAAAACACTTTGGGGCAACCAACCGGCAAATGAACTGGTCACCAGACTTCTGCCTTCAATGCAGCAAGTCGTCAAGGAACTGCAAATGAGCGGCATCCCGCTTATGGTTGGGACAGATCTACTCTGTCCCGGAGTCATCCCGGGATATTCGGTGCATGAAGAGATGGCGCTCTGGCAGGAGGCAGGCATTTCTCCATCGCAAATTCTGCGCAGTACTACCATTGTCCCTGCAAAGTTCATGGGGTTGGAAAGTCGTCTTGGCACTATTGCCGAGGGGAAAACGGCTTCGTTGGTTCTATTGCGATCCAATCCACTCGAAGACATTCGAAATACCGACCAGATCGAAGGGGTGCTCTTTCGCGGTCGCTATTTCAACCGGGCTGACCTGGATCGGCTTCAACAGGATGTCAAAAAGATGTGTGGAAAATCACCCGTGAAACCATGAACTGTTTGAAGACATTCTGGCGGGACCTCATCCCTGAAAAATGGTCCCACCATAATGTGAGTATAACCGAAACTGACCCGCACCGCATTTCCCACCCATTTTGTCAGCGATTTTTTTAATATGCAAGTCCATTATTGGCCGCTGTACGTCGTCAGACAGTTTTGCCTCGAACTTTCACTTCACGGGTGGAATATCCTCTACTTCGCGGCCACGATAGGCAGGGCAACCCTGGAACTCCGCGCCGAGTCCCTGTAAACCGTTATCGTCGGCGGCGGCGTCAAGGGCCGCGTCTCCGCGTTGTCCTTGTCGGCGCAGACGATTGTCACCCGGATCCGGTTCCCGGCCTCGAAAATGTTTGATGTCGGCTCCAGGTCAAACGCCAGCTCGGCCGCTTCGCCCGGCTTGAGGGGCTCGGCGTCCCGGGCATAGTTCCGGTGGTAGGGAAGCCCCAGGTAATCGTAAGGCGGCTTGCCCAAAGCTCGGTGCGAAGCCTTGAGGGCGCCCTCGGTGATGTACCGGGACGATCCCGACGGATCGATTTCCTCAAGATAGACGAAGAAATCGTCGTCCGCAGCCGTTGAACTCACCCAAAGGTGAACGACCGGATGGCCGGTGACCTCCACATCCTTGTCCAGCGGGGCGGTTGTATAGGTCAGCCCTTTTATATCGTTGGCGATCATGTCTGGATAGCCGAAGCCTCCGCCTACGGCGTTGTCCCAGCGCGTGGAGGTCCCGGTCGTGGTCGTGTAGTCCACGCCATATGCGTCGCGTCCGTCCCTGCTTGAAGGCTTGACCGTAGAAAGCAGCCCGTCGTTGGTCGAGGCCACACTGCCCGAGGGCCCGGTCTGGAAATAATAATCCCGGGGCTTGGCTTCGGGGATCGGCCAGGCTGTCGCGCTCCGCCACTCGTTCACCTTCGGGGCTTTCATCACCTGGTAGTGGATGTCCGGCCCGGCCATGACGCCGTTGTCGATGCCCTTGAGCCAATAATCGAACCAGCGCTCGGCCTCGGCGATCGCCACCTTGAGTTCTTCCCTTAAGATGGCCGGGTCCTTGGGCGAATGCGACCAGGCGCCCACGACCAGCTTTCTAGGGACATTGAGGTTCTTCTGCATGATAAATACGTCCCGGGCGAAGGCATCGAACCATCCGCCCCAGATGTACATCGGCACCTTGGACTCCGTGATCTGCTTCACTTTTCCGGCCGCGCCCCAATCCTGGTAGGCCAGCGATCCGGTGATCTGGTCGCGCCCGTCGCGGAAGCGGAGGGCGCTGAAGATCGTGATCACCGGGCGATTGGCTGCGTGACCCTCGAGGGCCTGTTTGAGGAGGTCCCCGCCGTGGTCGTCATCCACGGCCGCCGCCGGGACTCGCGTGTCGATCATCCCAGTGAGATCGCTCCAGGTTTTGACCAGGTCCTCGAAGAACACGCCGCCATGATACGCGATGTCATAAATGTCAAAGAGAGGCACGACGGGGAAGAGCGCCGCAAGATGGGGAGGTTTGGTCGAGGCCGCCATGAGCTGGGTTGCTCCCAGGTAGGATGCCCCGAACATCCCGATCTTGCCGTTGCACCAGGATTGGCCGGCCAGCCACTCGATGATCTCGTAGGCGTCGCGCGTTTCGTCCTGGTCGAACATGCCGCGCCAAACCCCGAACGACGCGCCTGAGCCCCGCACATCCACGACGAGCAGGCTGTAGCCGTGTTTTAGGAAGACCTGGGAGAGGGGCGAATCGGCCTCGCTCTCGACCTTCCCGTTCTGAATTTCGGCCCGTCGGTAACGCGTATGGGTGAAAATGACAGGAAGCGGTTTCTCCTCGACTTTGCCCTTCACGGCCGGCCGGATGATATCGGCCGCCAGCCGGACGCCGTCCCTCATGGTGAGATAGCGCGACGTCCGGACCCAGGTATCGTAGACGTCCGCGGAGTAGCCGCGGTATTCGCCGAAGCGCGATATTTTTTCGACGAACGGCGGTTGGGTTTGGGACCCGATGCTTGGCAGAACAGACAGGGATATGGATAACAAGATAAAGGTTAACACATAGAAGGACCTCGATTTGGTGCCCATGGTTCTAAATCTCCTCTTTTTTCATTATAAATGAGGTATACGGGATCGGAGGTCTTAAGTTTACGGCCGAACAGCGGTCCCGAAGTGGGGCCGGGTCAGGGTTCATCCGTCCCACTCTCGTCTCGGAAGGCCCTACTGGAGACGGCTCCGGGCCGAAGCATTTCCGTGTCTCAGCCTGTTTATGCCCGAGTTTGGCCCGTTTTCAAAAGAGTCAAAATGTCCCAAAAAGGGCCGTTTTACGCTCTCAACACGAAAGGTAACACGAAAGGTGTTTTGGTGCTGGAAAATTCACTCAAGGGCGGGGTATATTGATCAGGAGCGAGCCAATATGGCCACCAAGTGGAGCGAGACCTTTCCCTCGGGGCAGGACGTTGCGGGAAAATCTGATGCCGAGACCAACCAATTCCGCTTAACTTCAGATTGTATGATGGCAAAAGGAGCCACATGAGACGAAGACAGACACGGTTTAGAATCCTGTTTGGAGCCGCATTGGTTTTACAGGCCATGAAGTTCGCAGCGCCTGGGAATCCGCCGGTTGACCTCTCCCCGATTTCCTGGCCCAAGGGCGAATATGATCGCTTTATCAAGGCGCAGGATATCGATCGGACTGAAGCAGGGAGCGCGATCGGGAGCAACGGCGCGGTTACCGTAGCCTATAATGGATTGGCCGCTCGCGCCGGCCTGGAAGCGCTTAAGCAGGGCGGCAACGCCATCGATGCGGCTCTGACTGCGGCACTCACGCAGGTCACGTTGACCGCGGGGGCGCCGATCAGCTACTTCGGCATCATGTCCTTGGTTTATTACGACGCGGCCACGGACAAGGTCTACACGATGAATGCCGAGTGGAACACGGTTCGAGGCGAAACCGATCCGGCTTCGATACCGGGCGCGGTAAGCTTTGCCTCCGAGGCCGGATTACGCGGCACGGCCGTGAGCGGACGGACCGCTTTAGTCGGGGGCTTCATGAAAGGCGTGGGAGCCGCGCACGCGCGTTTCGGCAAGCTGCCGTTCAAGCACTTATTCGAGCCATCCATTTCTATTGCAGAAAACGGCATGCCCGTCACCAGAGGTTTGGCGGAGAAGTTCCGGATGCGCGGCGACGACCTGAAACGGCGGCCGGAAACGCGCGCGGTTTTTACGAAGCCCGACGGCACCTTCCCTGCCAAAGGTGAGATTTTCCGCCAGCCGGCGCTGGCCAAGACGCTTCGAGCGATCGCCTCGCAAGGAACGGATTACATGTATAAGGGGCCTTGGGCGAAGAAGTTGGTAGCCGCTGTCCAGGCCGATGGCGGGAAGATGACGCTGGACGATCTGGCCGGTTACGAAGTGATCTGGGACGATCCGCTGGTCGCCGACATCGGCGGGTATCAACTCTATACAAATCGCCCGCCGAATCTGGGGGGTGTGGCAATGGTCGAAGCCCTGAACCTGTCGGAAGCTGCCGGGCTTGTAAAGGACGGCCACTGGAGCAAATCAGGAGTTGCGCTGCGCAAGGCTATAGACATAACCCAGATGCTCGCCCTCAACTATTTGCCCGATTCGCTGTTGAAGCAGATTTATCCGGGCATGGATTTTTCGCCCGCGGCCCGCCTAACGATGCCGCATGCGGCGGACTTGTGGGCCCGCGTCCAGGCCGGCGCGAAACCGTTCCAAATGGCCAAGAGGCTGCAACATTCGGATGATGTCGTCGCCGTCGACAAAGCGGGCGACATTGCCGCCATCACTCACAGCATCAATTGTGTGGATTGGGGAAAGACCGCGATCAACGTGGACGGCATCTCCATCGGAGATCCGGCATCGTTCCAACAAGCGCAGATCGCAAAGATAAAGCCCGGCGATCGATTGCCGGCCCCGACCGAGACCGGTATCCTGTTTCAAAACGGCAAACCTATTTTGGGATTTGCCTCGATGGGATCAGGATTGCATCAACGCACGTTCCAGTGCCTGCTGAATATCACCAGGTTCGGCATGACCGTCGACCAGGCGATCAATGCGGCCGATTTTTTTCTGCCCTTCACGGATTCGAAGACCGGCATGTCGACAGTCAATGTGCCCAAAGGTCGCTTTCCCGCGGCCGTCCTGGCAGAGATGGGCTATGCCTATGAAGAGATCGATGGCAGCAAGGATCGCTTTGGCGGCGAAGGCTTGTGGGTAGCGATCAGCCGTGATCCAAGAACAGGCGAGCTTCAGGCCGCTTCCCATAACCGCAACAACAGCGCGGCGGTTGCATTTTAGCTCCCGGATCGCAAGAGAGGGTGATGGGTTGCGATGTGTCCGACGTCAGCGAAATTCAGACAGGGAATCCTTTCTCCTAAGCTATAAGGGCCTCATCCCTGAAAAATGGTCCACCCATAAGGTGAATTTTCCAGTCATTTGACCTGCAGCCCATCTCCCGCCCATTTTGCCAGCAACTTTTTGAATATGAAAGCTCATTATTGAACGCCTCGAGAGCTCGAGCGGGCGTTGGCTGGGCCTTATCCTCGGGAACTACCGAGGATAAAGAAAGTCTATATAATCGTCTGCTCCAACTACGATCAGCTATCCCTGCTTAGAAAAACGAGAATAGGGGATTGTGAGATCTGTTTGGATTGATATGATGGGTGCAGGTCAGCTTATATTGTGTTTTTTTGAGCCTGTAAAACGGAGATTATCTCGTATAACGTATCGATGTGGTTCTGATCGCTCTTTACCAGGGTATGGAAGAGATTCATAAGCTGGGCGTCGGAGATAGAGACAGACACCTCAATATAAATCTTCATTAATTGGTTTTCTAGGCTTAGGAGCCATATCAAACTCGGGAGGAAGTCGAAGTTTCGTTTGAAACGATCATTCAACGCCCAGCATTCATAGAGAGCACCATTCAAATCTTCTTCGCAAATGCCCGCCCCCAGGGAAATCTTCGCGGCTTCTTTCAGAAAGTTCTTGCTCATTTTAAGGGCGGAGGCATTATCGAGCTTCTTGTTTGAGATATCAATGAGCTTCTTTGCTGTCGAATCGTCGTGGGTAAGTGTCGCGATCTTATGATAAAGGTCGGAAATCTGAGTCGCTAGATCGGCGCCAAGGTCAAGGAACCTTTTGATTTCCATAGGGATCGCCTGCCCAGGAATCTGCCTCTTCCTCTGGCGTTATGTTGATGATCCTACAATATTCCGGTTTCTCGTCCTAGTCAATCAGAATGGCCAACTTGTAATGCCGGCAGGGTGCTGTAATACTTAAGCTTCGAACTTTTTTTCATGAATGCGAGTTTGAATCATAGTTTGCAACAACTGCGATCAGCCATCCCGGCCTAAAATAAAATAAGGGATTGCGATGCTGTCTATTTGAGGGGAGGCAGGTCATTTAAGATCCAAGGGCCGGGCGTGAGAAAAGGCAAAAGGGATCAGGATCGTTTCCGCCCGCTTTTCAACGAAAAAGTAGTCCTGAACTCTTTTTGAGGGCTAGCAGCTGTCTCCCCGGCGATGGCTGCCGGAGGACGGGCTCATAAGATGCGTAATCTTATCTCGTTCTTATTTGGACAGACAGGATTGGATAAATACGGCCAGATCACCTTTGGCTTTGGCGAGGTCAGCCTTGCGGACATACATCATATGGCCGCATTCAAAAAAAGTGAACTTGACCCGGTCCTTCGCCGTGCCGGCCGGGTCCAAGTGGGAGAAAGCGTATTCGGCGCTGAAGTAATTACAGACCCCGTCATAATAGCCAGCCAGGACGAGAACCTTCTGGAAGCGGTTCTGGACCATGGCCTGCCGGAGCATCTCGCCGACGCCTTCTATCCGGCCGAACATCTCTCCACCGGGCCCTTGCATTTCGCTCATCCCTCGCCAGGGCCCCACGTCGCCGGAGATGTTGTAGCTAAGATCGGTCTCGTACTTCAGCTCGTTCTTTAAATACTGGTTGATGGCGCCGGCGAAGCCGCCGTTAAGGTCGGAATCGGCCGGATCACCTTCGGGATACTCTCCTGCGGAGCTCTTGTCGACTCCCGTGTAGCGGCTATCGAGTTGCCCGACGACCAATCCCTTGTCCCGGAGAAGCTCTTTGCAGAACTGCATGGCGTTAACTCGCAGGTTGTTACGCTTGAGATACTCGGCCGAGAGCCCGGAGAAACGGGCGAGCTTGGCCGCGATGTCGTCTTTTTCCTGAACGGTGAGCGTATTGCCTTTGACCAGAGCGCCCAGAAATTCTCCCAGGGCGAACTTTTCGGATTCGTCGAGGACCGTCCGGAGGGGTTTAGCCAACAGGTCGGCAGGAAGCTTCTTGTGATACCAGGCCGTGGCCGTACAGTGAGGCAGAATGAGAGCGGTTTCCATGTCGGACCCGAGACGCACGCCCAGTGTCATGGACGAGACAAGAATGGTTCCGTTGAGATAGATATTGTATTTGCTCATCAGGTAGCCGGTCAGTCCGGCGGCCCGCGTCGTCCCGTAGCTTTCACCGATGATGAACTTCGGGGAGTCCCAACGGCCGTTTTTTGTGATGTAAAGCCGGATGAACTGCCCGACCGAGTCGAGATCTTCCATGACCCCATGGTACTTGTGCGGTTCTTCGCCGGGAGCCATTCGGCTGTAGCCGGTCGCGATAGGATCGATGAAAACGATGTCGGCCTCGTCGAGGATTGAATACTCATTGTCCTCGAGCTTGTAGGGAGGCTGAAGAGCCCAGCCCTCGTCGCTGTAGACAACTTTCCGCGGGCCGAGGAACCCCATATGCAACCAGACTGACGCCGAACCGGGACCGCCGTTGAAGGAAAAGAGAAGCGGCCGCTTGGTCCTGTCTGGAACTCCGTTAAGGGTATAAGCAATGTAGAACATGTTGGCCAAGAGCTTGCCGTTTTCATCCTTCATCGGCATCACGGCTGCGGTCGCCGTGTAGTTCAGAACCTTGCCGCCGACCTTGATCGTGTGCTGAGTGACTGATGGAGCCGTTGGAACGACGAGCGGCAGAGGCGTTGACTGCGCCCCTTGGACTGGAGACGCGGGCTTATCTTGCGGGGGCGCCTGCGCGGTCAGTGTTGCCGCCAGAAACACAAAACACAGCAATAAAAAGACGGACAGTTTCTTTCTCATGCGATGGTCCTCCCGTGGTAATGTGTTGCTTGTCCCGGAGCGGGACCTCATCCCTGAAAAATGGCCCACCTAAAATGTGAGTATAACCGAAACTGACCCGACCTCGTTTCCCGCCCATTCTGTCAGCAACTATTTTAATATGCAAGTCCATTATTGACCGCCTAGAGATCTCGATCCGGCGTTGGCTGGGCCTTATCCTCGGGAACTACCGAGGATAAGAAACAAATAGAACAGTATGAATATTCAACTGAGACAAATGCGATTGGCCATCCCAGCAAAGAGATTAGGAGGTAGCGAAGCCGGTTCAAAGCAGTTTGTTCGAGCAGGGCAAAGCCAAAAAACTCAATTTTTGGCTGGACTAGATTATGGGTGAGGTTCTCGCGCGTAGAACTTTCAGTACACAGATGGTACACTAAGTGGAGGCGGGTCAGCGGCGGAACATCACATGGTTGGGTTCGTCCGATAAGCGGCCTTGATTGAAGGTTCTGCCTCGTTCCTTCAGAGCGGAGGGCGGACCAAATGATATTAAGGAGATTCATTGCATGGGGCACGTCAATCGGAGAAACTTCGTCAAGGGAGTGCTGCCGTTGTGTGCGGCGGGCTGCTTGGCGCTGAAAGATCAGTCGCTCAGCGCCCAGCCCGCACCAAAGGAGGAACAGAAAATCAGCCCCGCCCATAAGTTCGACCGTACAATGAGGCATCTCCTGAGCTATAGGCAATTCATGACCACAGAGTACGCTTCCCATTTCATCCCCTTCCTACGCATTCTCGAAAAAGAAATCGATCATGACAACGTTATCACCGCCCTGAAAAAATTTACTCTCTGGGAAGCTGAGACAGGAGCGAGGGAGACGGTCAAGACGCGCGGGAAAAACGACCTTTCGATTTTCAAGGAAGATTACAACCCTCAAACGCCTCAGCTGACCACCGAGGTCTTGGAGGACACGGATAAAGTCTGGGCCATTAAGATCACCGAGTGTCTTTGGGCAAAGGTCTGGATCGATGCTGGCGCGGCCGATCTTGGCTTCGCGGCCGTATGCGCCGGCGACAGCCCCTACGCCACGTTTATCAACCCCAAAATCAAGATGGATCTCGAGGGCACCCTGATGGAGGGCAAATCTCATTGCATTCTGCGTTACCATTACATCTAGACCGCATTTATTGTTGGTTGTGAACCCCGCGCTTAGCGAAGGCGATTTGTCCCATTGTCGCTGATAAGGCAGCGGCCGAGGCCACTGAACCGCTCCTCATTTCCCGCCCATTTTGTCAGCGATTTTTTTAATATGCGAGCCCGTTATTGACCGCCTCGAGATCTCGAGCGGGCGTTGGCTGGGCCTTATCCTCGGGACCTACCGAGGATAAGAAACAAATAGAACAGTTTGAATATTCAACTGAGACAACTGCGGTTGGCCGTCACAGCTTAGAAGAACGAGAGTAGGGGGGTTGCGAAGCGAGGTTGAGGTCAACTCTGCTCGGCCCGAAATCGACTAGCAAAAGCGAAAAGGGCCTCCAAGATGAGGTTGCCATAATCAATACCTCCGGATTAATATCCCTCTAAGGTCTAAAGAGGAAATGTCCGATGATACGTACGAGATCGTTATTGCCGATCATTGCGCTTTCGGCGTCGATTGGATTGCGTGCTGTGTACGGCCAGGACAACATCATAATGTGGAAGGATTTCGTGGCCGCGGTTAAGAGCGGGAAGATGACTAAGGATATGGTCCAGCCCTATGAGGGGCATTCCAAAGACGTACTGCTTAAATTCCTCGCGGATTTCAAGGGCTACCACGACAAATTCAACTCCTGGAGAGAATGGGATAACCCGGAGGCCTTCTCCGTCGGCAACCAGGTTCATTACATTGTGACCTTCACATGGGGAGGACAAACCAAAAGCGATTTCTGTTTCACATTGCTCAAGGAGGGAGGCCTCTGGTATTTCCAGCACGTCGAAAACATCTTCATCCGCCTGGACCGGGTGAATAAGTTTCCGGCGTCTGAGTTCCCGGACCTGCCCGCGGAAACGAAGGCCTGGCAGCGTGAGGAGAGTTACTGGACCCAGATGGTTTACTTCTACAACGTCCTGGCCAAGGATAAACGGAAGGATTATTTGCCCAATTTGCTGAGGGACGGGGCAGGGTATTTTCTTGCGGCCAGAGTCTGGATCCCGTTCGTTCCGACCGAGCGGGCATTTATTCTGTACGCGTGCTGGGAGCAGAACCGGCTGAGGGGGAACCCCGTCACGCTCGAGACGCTGACCGATCGGGAAGCGACGGTCCGAATCAAACCTCAGTTTTTTGCCCTCTATCAGCGGACCGGACATCTCAAGGGGCAGATCGCCTTCGAGGACTATCGCAGGATTTTCGAGACGATTTGGCGAGACCGCGCTACGGCCGCCGGCTGGACGCTCGAGATCAAGTATGAGGACCCCGAGTGCTTGACGTGCATCTTCAGGTTCACGAGAAAACCGTAAACTCCCGGTCTAGCGGGGAATGTCAGATATTCTGTGTAAGCCTCTTTTTCGCATTTAAGCACGTTTACTGATCCGTCCCCCTTTCTCCATCCCTTCCGCCAATCCTCCGTCCTGGACGATGCTGGCGACCCTGGGGCGTATCGGGTCGTCGATTTTGCCTTCTCTCGTTTCTCGCGAGTTCTGCGTTCAATCTGCCACTTCCCTGTCATTCATCCCTCCTAACTTGGTTTTTTTATTGGAAACCATAGCTTAGGAGAAAGCAATCTATGTCCGAATTCCGCTGACGTCAAGCAGTCTGCGTCTCGCCCGGGCCGAGCGGCTTGATCAGGAGGCTGAACGATCCGCTATTCCCGACAACGTATGCACAAAAGTCTCCGGTGCAGGATTGGTGGAGTTTCGCGATTTGCCGTCTTTGACCGGATTTCCAAGAACTTCCTGGATTTCGGCCTTGGTCAAGAAGGAACAAGCATCGATTTTCTTGGCTCCGCTGGGGGACGTTTGGCCCTCGAGAAGGGCGGCCGCCATGGGCAGCGAGAGCAGGACTATAAGAGAACGTTTGAGCGAACGGCGGGTCCGGCTGAACATTTGATCCTCATATGCGGGCCGGGCAGTTTCGGATAACCGGACGCTTTAAAAAAAAGCAGAAATGATCCCGCCTTTTTCAGGTTTGGAGGGCGAACAGTCCTTTCACCCTCGGTTCGCGGTCTTAATTACCTCTTGGCGTTTGCCGCTAAAGCCGCCAACTTGATTTCGGTATAAGCCTGGTCGAGAAGTTTTTTTGCTTTGGCAGCGTGGCCGTCCATATCGAAATCATTTGCCTCTTGCGCCGCCGATATCTTGTCCATGGCTTTTTCAATGAACGTTTGAGCTTCCGCAAGATTCGGGTGGCGCCTATAGTCTACTCTCCGGTTAGCAGGAGCCGAGGCACAACTAGAAAAAAATCCAACTAGGGCACAGCAGATAATGAGATTTCTTAAAAATGGAGATTTCATTATCGCTCCGTATGCTTACTTGTTGGCGTTCGCCGCCAAGGCTGCCAATTTGATCTCAGCGTAAGCCTGATCGAGAAGTATTTTGGCCTTTGCTGCATGGCCGTCCATGTCATATTCATTTGCCACCTGCGCTGCCGTTACTTTTTGAATGGCTTTTTCTATAAACGTTTGAGCTGCCCATAGATTCGGGTGACGCTGGCGGCTTACGTTTTGAGCATAAACAGCGACGACGAACAGAAACACGATAACGACGAAGCTAGCGGAAAGCTTTTTGGGGAACGATGATTTCATTTCAATCTCCTTTCATTAAATTTGAAAAATCTTAATCAATAAAGCATAACGTGTCAAGCAAAGGTCACGTCAAGATAAGTTCGCGACTTCGGAGCCCTCTTCAGATAGCCGTTTGAGTCAATGCGAGCTCCATAGACTCCTTGATTTTGTCCTCCTTTTGGCCGACAGAAAATATAAACATATTGAATAGCATGGAACCCGCTCTATTGGGATAGTCGGAGGTGACCTGCCCCCCTTAAAAGGATCCAGGTATACTGAGAGAAAATACCTGAAAGGAAGGAGTCATTATGGGCAGGGTACGGTTTATGCCGAAACAAATCATTGGCAAGCTTCGTGAGGCCGAAGTCCTCCTTGGGCAAGGCTTGGCGATTGGAGAGGTCTGTCGAATAATCGCCATTTCCGAACAGACGTATTACCGCTGGAGGAAAGAATACGGCGGGATGAGAGTCGACCAGGCTCGGCGGCTGAAGGGACTGGAAGCCGAAAATGCCCGATTGAAGAAGTCGGATAACGGTTCGGAGTTCACGGCCAAGGCCGTCCGGGAATGGCTGTCCCACGTTAACGTCAGGACGCTGTTTATCGAGCAAGGGAGTCCGTGGGAGAATGGGTATGTGGAGTCATTCAATGGAAAAATGCGGGATGAACTCCTCAACGGCGAGATTTTCGATACGTTACTCGAAGCTCGGGTGGTTATAGAGAACTGGAGGCGGGCCTATAATCGCTTCCATCCCCACGGCTCTTTGGGTTATCGGCCGCCGGCTCCGGAGGCTGTTGAGCCGAGATTTTTCACTTCACAGGTGGTACACTAAGTGGAGGCGGGTCAGAATATGAAGCACAAGGCGCTCTAGGCCCGGACCGGCAGTGGATCAAGCTTCCGCTCGGCCAGCCCTTCGAAGGTACGCTCACCGTGTTTTTACGAGGACGGTGTCACACCGTTATGGACCGGACCAGTGAAACTGGCGCCAGGAGGAGTCTACCGGCTGGAGGCAGGAAACGGAAACGCACAGCACTGATCAGTTCGAACAGAACAAGATCGGCGAGATGCTCCAGATCACGTTCGACCTGCTGAAGAAGGCCCGGGCCGAGGGCTTCGCGGCGGAGGAACGACACGGGCCTCGTCAAGAACGGCGGCCCCCTGAATATTTTTTTCCCTATGGAGCGGAGTGGACAATCCGGGACCTGATCCCCGGACGGACGAACAAAGTCCTATAAGGAGGGAATCGTGACACCCATGAATCGAAGACAATTCCTGCGGACCGCCGCGGTCGCCACCGGAGCGACTATCGTCCCGCGCCATGTGCTCGGAGGTCCGGGCTTCGTCGCCCCGAGCGACAAGCTCAACATCGCCGGGATCGGTTGCGGCGGGCAGGGCGGCGGCGACCTGGGCCGGATGGACAAGGAAAACATCGTGGCCCTCTGCGACGTCGATTGGGACCGGGCGGCCAAAACCTTCGCTAAGTATCCCGCGGTCCCGCACTACAAGGATTTCCGGGTCATGCTCGAAAAGCAGAAGGACATCGACGCCGTGACTGTCGGAACGCCCGACCATTTCCACGCCGTAGCCGCGCTGGCCGCCATCCAGCTGGGCAAACATGTCTTCGTCGAAAAGCCGCTGACTCACACGATCCAAGAAGCCCGAGTGCTGGCCAAGGCCGCCCGGGAGACCAAGGTCGCCACCCAGATGGGCAACCAGGGGCATGCCATGGAGAGCATCCGCCTCCTATGTGAATGGATCTGGGATGGGGCCATCGGTCAGGTGACGGAAGTCCAAGCCTGGACGCCCCATCCGGTGTGGCCGCAAGGCCTGAATCGGCCCCTGGAAACGCCTCCGGTCCCGGCGACGCTCGATTGGGACACATGGTTGGGACCGGCGCCCTTCCGGCCCTATCATCCCGCCTACCTTCCGTCCCGCTGGCGCGGTTGGCAGGATTTCGGGATCGGCGGATTGGGCGACATGGGCTGTCACATTTTCGACCATATCTTTTGGTCCCTCAAGCTGGGCGCGCCGAAAAGCGTCGAGGCCAGCTTCTCTATTTTCGTCCCGGGGACCATGGATTGGGAAAAGCCCAAGAATACGGAAACCTATCCCCAGGCGTCGATCGTGACGTATAAATTCCCGGCGCGGGAGAGCTTCCCGCCGCTGACCCTCACCTGGTACGACGGCGGCCTCATGCCTGCCCGGCCCGAAGAGCTTGCGCCGGCCATAAAAATGGGCGACACCTACGGCGGGGCGCTCTACATCGGCGACAAGGGCAAGATCCTTACCGGCTCCCACGGGGCCAACGGTCTCCGCATCCTCCCCGAAGAAAAGATGAAGGCTTACCAGCGCCCGCCGAAGACCCTTCCCCGTTCGATCGGGCATTACGAGGAATGGATCGCGGCCTGCAAAGGCGGCCCGCCCGCAGGTTCGAACTTCGATTACGCCGCGCCCCTGACCGAGATCGTCCTCCTCGGTTGCGCGGCCGTGCGGGCCGGCGAGAAGCTGGATTGGGACGCCGCAAACATGCGCTTCCCGAACGTGCCGGCGGCGGACCAATATTTAACCAAGAATTATCGGACCGGCTGGAAGCTCGTATAAGAGTTCGGCCTGACGGCGCTGTCCCTCGCCGAAGAAGATCGCGACTCCGGGCTTTCCGGCTTGCTGAAGTAGGCCGGGGCAAAAAAATGAGCACTCGACAGGTGCTCGAGTCGATGGGGAGAGCAGCCGAAGGAGCTGGGCCGAAGCCGTGAAAACGCTTCTCCCGGCTCGGGGGCCTGCGGCTTCAAACAACCCGACCGGCGGCAGAAGTTCAAGGCCCGCGACGTGGAAATCGCCCGGGTCATGGAGCTGGCGATGCGGCGCTGAAGCTGCGTCCCGGCCATGTGATGGCCCTGGCCGCCAAAGCCTCCATTCTCTTGTCCTATGGACGGTTCGACGAGGCCCGGCCCCGACTCCTCATGGTGCGTTGAAGGCGGCGATCCGGATTCTCCTGTCCGACCGGGGATCGACGACCTGCCCAACGACCCTGAGCTCGGGCAGTAGACCGCCCGCCTTTCATCCATGGGCAATCTTTATCGATCCACGATATCGGCCTTTTTGATCTTGAATGTCCAGGCGTAGTCGCATGGCAGCTTGTCGGGGATGGGGTCGATCACCACGTCGCCGCCGTCTTGGCGCCAGGGGATGGACTTTGCGAGGCCGAGCATCCTGACCTCCGCGCCCGGAGCCAGCTTGAGGCCCGGAATCACCTCGTGGGCCGTGGGCATGTTCAGCTCGACGGCGTAGAGATAATCCCCTTTCTCGAGGAACCGGATCGTCCCCGCCTTCCAAACGTCCACGCCGCCAGGGACCAAGGACGCCGGCTTAGCTCCGGCCAGGGCTTCTTTGTTAATCTTCATCCAGGCACCCAGCTTCTTCAGCATCTCGACCTGGTACTCGGGAATCGTGCCGTCGGCCCGGGGGCTGATGCTCAGGAACGTAACCCCGTTCTTAGCGGCCCGGTCGACGATGCGATCCACGAGCGTATCCGTGTTCTTCTCGATGTCCTCGGGCGTCATCTTGATGGTCCATTCGTAGGCCCACGAGCAGCCGGGGAGGGGCTCGTCGGTCTGCCACCGGCGCGGGTCGGGCTCTTTCATGCCGCCGCCCTCGAAATCGAGGGGCGAGCATTCGAGCGGTAGATCCTTGCCCTTGTGGGTCACGACGACGCCCTGACCCAGCTTGGCGTTCTTGTTGAAGTAATAGGACATCAGCTTCGGCATGTAGTCCGAGATGATCTCCTTGTCCATGCAGCCCTCGAGCCAGATCATCTGGGGGTTGTACTTGTCGATGACCTCCATGGCCTTCTGGTAGAACTTGAGGCACATCCGGTGCTTCGCGCCGGGGGAGTCATGTGGCTCGCCGTAGAGGCCGTAGTAATCGACATTGTTGGCCTCGACGCCTTCGGGGCAGCCCCGGCGCGCGCCGTTGAAGTAGTTCCAGTTGTTGCAGCCGTTGTTGTGGAAGGTCACGACGAACCGCATGTTCTTGGCCTTCAGGGAGGCGGCGATGTCACCCGTGATGTCCCGATGCGGGCCCATCTGCATGGAGTTCCAGATCGTGACCTTGGAATCCCACATGGCGAAGTTGTCGTGGTGCTCGGCGCATGGACCGGCGAAGTCCGCTCCGCTTTCGATGAAGAGCTTGACCCATCCGTCCGGGTCCCATTTCGCCGCGGTCAGGAGCGGGATGAAATCCTTGTAGCCGAACTTGATGAACGGATCGCCGTAGGTGGCGACATGGTATTTGTAGCAGTCTCCGCCCCGGTAGTCGGGCCCTGCGTCCGGGTCGTACATACTGCTCCCGTACCAGCAGCTATATCCATACCCGGCCACGGAATACGGCCCCCAATGCCAATAGATCCCGAAGACCGCATCCTCGTACCATTGGGGCATCTCCCACTGGGCCAGGGATTCCCAGGTCGGTTCGAACGTCTTCGGGCCAGCGGGCGGGGCGGCCTTGTCCTGGGGGGCAGCGGGGGTGCTCTGGGAACCCGTTCTTTGTCCCTGCGACATTCCAAGAAGGACCAGCACCAGGATTAACGCGATCGTATATTTCATGCTTTCATCAGTCATTTCATGATTCTATATTGAGAGTGTCAGACATTCAATGTGAGAAACTTTCACTTCACAGTTGGTACGCTGAATGGGGGCGGGTCACCGATGCCTTCAGGGTAGCAGCGATCCGGCGCCAGAGGCCAGCATGCTTGAAAACCTCACTTTAGAGGAGGATGACCGACCGACTGATGGGGCCCGTGCCCCTCCGACCTTTATCCGGTGAGCTTTTGAGTAACAAATGGCCCCCGATTTCGGGTTCTTGACAGTTGGCCACGGCTGGATTAGCCTCTCTTTGTGGCGGGAGGATTTGATTTTAAGCGGAACGCCGGCCGTTCCGTTCCGGGCCGAGCGAAAAAAGGAATTTCCTATCAATAAAAGGCTCCGAAGGTTTTCTGCAATCCTGCCTTTTGTTCTCACCATTAACCTGGGCAGCGGGCAGGGTGAATTTGGGGCCTATTACACCGCCTTGAAAACGGGTCAACCGTGGGAATCGCATTCACGCACTGGCCAATATGCCGATATTGTCACGCGGGTTCCGCAAGCCGGGGGCGAGCTGGTTTTCTGGCGGGGCAACAGTTACTTGCCATATTGGAAAACCGGTCAAGTCAAGTGGGACCTGACTGAAATCGTCCCGCGGAGCGGCGATGGCACCAAGTCCATGCCGGACCGGGTCAATGCCTATTCCCATGCTGAGATCATTGAGAACACACCGACAGTGGTGAAGATACACTGGCGTTATTGCCCTCGTTTCACCGCCGGCAACCCGAACGGGCAGGTGACCCCGGATAGCTTCGTCGAAGAATTGTTCACCATCACACCCGGCGGGCTGGTGCAGCGGGAAGTCAGACAGGGAACCAGGCGATTCGATGACTGGATTGATCCATTGAACCGGACGACGCAGGTGCTGCAGTTGAGCGCTCGAGGAGTGGTCCAAGTCAGCCTTGCCGGTCCGCAGCATTCTGTCGTGACCAAGCGAGTCGAGGGTGCGCCCGTCAAAAAAGCTGGCGCCGTCGAGCCGGTCTTATGGTTTAAATTCGACGAGGGCCGGGGCGATGAAACACAGGAAACGGTCACCAAGACCTGGGCACCGGTTGCGGGCCAAAAAACATTTTGGAAGAAAGGCG
Organism: Candidatus Aminicenantota bacterium; assembly: GCA_963729855.1. Classification (GTDB taxonomy): domain Bacteria; phylum Acidobacteriota; class Aminicenantia; order Aminicenantales; family UBA4085; genus UBA4085. Next base: position 63,690 of record CAVSPT010000004.1, read on the forward strand.
TTTCCGGCACGGCGCTGGAGTTCGACGGCTATAACACCTCAGTTGCGATTCCAGCCGCCCAGGCACCGGCTGTTTCCGGAGGCAGTCTGACGCTGGAGGCCTGGTTTGCCCTGGGTGCTTATCCCTGGAACTGGGCCCCCATTGTCCAACAAGGCGACAATGACGGTTATTTCCTCGGCGTGGATAGCCATGGCTATCCTGGGTTTATGGTGAAAGTTGACGGTGCCTGGCAACAGCTCAGCGTCTCCAATAAACCTCCCTATGCCGACGCCAACCATCTGTCGCTGTTCCGATGGTATAATGCGGTGGGCGCATACAACAAAAACGATGGCCTGATGCGGCTATACATCGACGGGAAGGAGATCGCTGCCAAATCAATCGGGAGAGGCGGGCTACAGACAGTCCTCGCCGATGTCAGGGTGGGGAAGGCCGGCGTGCGGAGATTGCCGACCGAAGCCATCCATGACACGTATCCCAGTGAATTCGGCATCGACGGGCTGATTGATGAAGTCAAGATCTACAGCGTGGCTTTGACCGACAGCCAGATTTCCAAATCCTACGCCAATGAACATCCGGGGCCAGCTTTCATCTCTGCGCCCGATATGCAGACGCGCCACTTTCCCGTTCCCGCAACCGCGGGGAAGTTCGGGGCGACCTACACGCATTTGCCGTATTACGAGACCTGGGATGACCTTTGGCGGGTTGGCGATGATGCGGACGTCGTGGTTGGATTTGATCAGTCCCCGGCAACGTTTGTTTTCTGGCGGGGCGTCAGTTATGTCCCCATGATGGTGAACGAGTCCAATCAATGGTTCACCGAGGAATTCAATGAGACCGGCTGGACGGCCACTGCGCCGGGAGATAATGAACCGATGTCGGACAAGGCCTGCTGGGACTCTCATGTCAGGGTCATTGAAAACAGCGGGGCCCGGGTGGTTGTCCATTGGCGCTACCGGCTGGAAAACCCCGACCATCACTGGGCTAATTATGATCCCAACGGCTGGGGTGACATCGCTGATTGGTATTATTACATCTATCCCGACGGGGTGGCTTCCAAGCTCATGCGATGCTATTCCTCAACGCCTGATGCCTGGTATGAATGGGACGAGCAGATAACCATTTTGAGCGAAGGCCAGCACCCCGAAAGCGTGCTGAGAAGGTCACCCGTCATGACCTTGGTGGACATCTCCGGCAAAGCCACCGATTACAATTGGAACCTGAATCCGCCCAAACCCCGATACCAAGGGCAGGTGATCCAGAAAATATGGTTCACGGGGCAGTATGATCCCTTCGCCATTCAGAACTTTGATGACGGCGATGTCATTGAGACCGAACGCACCTGGTACTCGGTGTTTCCTACGTGGAACCACTGGCCGACATCGCAGATTGATTCGTCCGGTCGGAATGCGAGTTTTCCGGACCGGGCGGCGCATTGTTCCATTTCTCATTTTTTCCTGCCGTTGAGTTTGCAGCAGCGGGGAAAAGTCCCCTTCCAGGAGAAGGTCTTGATGGAAGGCATGACCGATCAACGGGCAATCTCGCTGGTAAGTCTGGCCAGGTCATGGTTAAGCGCCCCGCCGGTCGCCCATGTTTCCGGAGGGACCAGTCAGGGTTACAATCAGTCCCGCCGGGCTTATGCCTTCCGATGGGAACAGGCGCCGCTGCGTTTTCAAATTGCCGCCGACGCGCTCCATCCCATTCATAACTTGTGCTTTGAGGTCAAGAACTGGCCGGGGCGTATGACCCGAGCAAAGTTAGAGATCAACGGGGTCGCCCAGGCGGCCCGGCCAGACTTCCGCCAGGGCGTCAATATTGATAGCGATGGGACTTATACCTTAATCGTCTGGGTTGGTTTGTCGGCAACGTCCCCACAGAGTTTTGAGATTGAAAAAAGGTGAGTCATGCGCCTCGATGCCCATCAACATTCTGTGAAATACAATGAGGTCCTTGCCATTCAGTCCGTATCATATGCACCCTATATAAAAGTCGAGCCCTTGATATCCCCCAGCCAGTTGATTTTCCTGGGGCTTTCTGGCATTTCGAATGTCGTAGACATTTTTATCGGCCGATTGGGCCCTCCAAGAGCTCCATTAGCCCCGGCCGCCCCCAAGGAGGCTCCGTGGACCGACGCGATTTCCTGAAAGCCCTCGGCCTCGGAGCGCCCGCTCTGGCCCTTCCGGCCGGCGGCCGCGCGACACTGGCGCAACCCGCGACGTCGCGGAAGCTCCCTAACATCCTGATCATCCTGGCCGACGACATGGGCTTCGGCGACCCTGGCTGCTACAATCCCGCCTCGAAGATCCCGACGCCCCGGATGGACCGCCTGGCCGGCGAGGGTGTGCGTTTCACCGACGCCCATTCGCCGTCCGCGCTCTGTTCGCCGACGCGCTACGGGCTCCTCACCGGCCGCTACGCCTGGCGAACGCGCCTCCAGAAGTTCGTCCTGATGCCCTATGAGCCTCCGCTCATCGAGCCCCGCCGGATGACGGTCGGGTCCCTTTTGAAAAACGCGGGCTACGAGACCGCCTACATCGGCAAGTGGCACGTCGGGCTGCAATGGACGACCAAGGACGGGACGCCGGCCGAGTCCGTCATCGACCATGACGACTGGCACAAGTCGGATTGGCAGCGCCAGTGGAACATCGATTTCGCCAAGCCCTTAGGCGGCGGCCCGCGGGAGCTCGGCTTCGATTATTTCTTCGGAACGGCGGGCTGCTGCACCTCCGATCCGCCCTACTGCTTCATCGAGAACGACCGGACCGTGGTCGTCCCGACGCGCATGAGCCGGGCCGAGTGGCAGGGGCTGCCGGGTTTCCTGCCCGGCCCGATGGCCGACGACTGGTCCGAGGAGGATTGCGACTACACGCTGACGGCGAAGGCGATCGATTTCATCGACGGCCATGTCCGCCGGCATCCCGGCCGGCCGTTCTTCCTGATCCACGCCCTATCCTCCCCCCACAATCCCTTCCTGCCCCCGGCCGAGACGAAGGAAAGGAGCGGGGCGGGTGCGCGGGGGGATCTTGTCATGTTGGTCGACTGGGCCGTCGGCCGGATCGCCGACCACCTGGCCAAGCTCGGGCTGGCCGGCGACACGCTGCTCATCGTCACGAGCGACAACGGGGCCGTATCCGGCGAGAACGGCCATGCCTCGGAAGCCGGTTTCCGGGGCTACAAGGCCCAGGTCTGGGAGGGCGGGACCCGCGTTCCGTTCATCGTTCGCTGGCCGGGCGTCGTCCGGCCGGGGACGACGTCGGCCGCGACGATCTCCCTGGTCGACTTCTTCGCCACGTTCGCGGCCTTGACCGGCGCGACGTTGCCGGAGGGCGCCGCCGAGGACAGCAGCGACGTCCTGCCCGCGATCATAGGCAGCGGCGCCGCCCGCCCCTCGCCCGAGGCCAGGATCTTCGATTCGGGGAACGGGGAATTCGCGATCCGCCAAGGGCGCTGGAAAGCCGTCGCCGGCGACTTGGCAAACCTCAAGGCGGTCGCCTCGGGCGGCAAACCGGGTCAACTCTACGATCTCGAATCGGACCCGGGCGAGAAGAGCGACGTGTGGGCGGCGCACGCGGAGACCGGCCGGGCCCTCATCGACCTGCTCGTCCGTTACCGCGCCGAGGGCCGGAGCCGCCCTCGCGGCTCGGGCCGCTAGGCCGGACCCCGATCGGTGAACGGGGACATGTACCTCGGGTACGTGTCCCCGCGGCTGACGACTCGCCCTTCCCGCTTTCTGCTTCGCGCCGCACCTTACTGCAACAAACCCCGGTTAATGGCCAAGTGTCAGAGGCCGCACCTGCTCCATGAGGGTTTTCAACGCCATGTCAAGTTCGGGGGCTGTGAACTCGTGGCCGGTGCCAGGCACTAGGTAGAATTGCTTAGCCGGCGCTTTGATGCTATCGAAGTAGGCCTTGGCGATTTCGGGGGGGGCTGTTAGGTCTTCCGTGCCTTGCAAAATTAATATTGGAATCGTCAGTTCCGTCCCCAAGGCTTGGAGGTCAACGGACTCAAGCGGTCCCGACATGGCAAGCCCCCAAAAGTGCGTAAAACATAGATCGTCTGCTGCGGCATTTTGCGCTTGTTCCTTAAGTGAAGCATAGTCGAGACTGAGTTCTGCATGAGCCACCGGTGCCGTGACTCTCTTGGCTTGGTAGAGGAGTTTCCATTTTCTGAAAACAGGCCACTTCTTTAGCGAACCCCAGGGCGGGGGACCGATTTTCGTCACGTCAGAAATCGCCTGCTGGTCGCTAGCGGCGCGCGCTGAGTCAAGCACGCGAGCATAGCTCACCGATTGCTCCTTGCGCGTGTTCATCAACTGGGCGATGCCAATGTATGCATAGAATAAGTTTGGTCTGGCATGCGCCATATAGATCCCGAGAATCGAACCCCAGGAACCGCCCAGAATGAGGCTCTTTTTCTTGTTGAGATGCTTAGTTAGAAACTCGGCCACCTCGATGCCGTCCTGCGCCATGCGCTCGACAGTCAAGGTCGGCTCGATGGACGGACCGGTCTTTCCACACGTCCGGCCGGCGCCGCGCTGGTCCCATTGAACGAGCGTGAAATTCTTCTCCCACCCTGCGAACATGGCATCGGCGAAAGGACTCCAAGCGTCCCCTGGCCCCCCGTGCAGGAAGAGCACTCCCGGATTACTCCGGTCATCCCCCTTGATCGTGATCCACTGTTCAATGCCTCCGATCAGGATATACACTCCCTCCTTGACAGCTTTCGGGTTGGAGGCTGATCGCGCTTGCGCACTCAGATCCGGAAAGGAGATGCCAAAGGCAAGCCCCGCGGCCGCACCGGCGGCCAGGAGAGCGAATACGGCGAGGTATCTGATCATCGGTCACCTTCCACCCGCCCCGCGCGAGGCGAAGGCTTCCAGCGAGCGCGGCTTAATTGATCTGCTTCAAGGCCCAATCCGCCGCCCGGACATCCGAAGCGCTTCCAGTTCACGTCCGGCGCAGCACTTTTTGTATTTCTTCCCGCTGCCGCAGGGGCAGGAATCGTTTCGGCCAGGTCTTAGCGACATTTCAGCGTGACCCGCCCCCACTTAGTGTACCACCTGTGAAGTGAAAAATCTCGGCTCAACAGCCTCCGGAGCCGGCGGCCGATAACCCAAAGAGCTGTGGGGACGGATGGCAGGTGATGCCGCCGAGCGCGATTTATCCTGGCTCGACGGTACGATCACGCCGGTCTTCTCCCCGGACGGAACGCGGATAGTATTTCAGGAATGGGGTGACGGGGGAGGCCTCGAATCCTCCACTTATTACCAGCGGATGGACGGCTCAACGCCCGTTCGACTGGACGAAGGCGTACCCTGGGACGTCTCGCCGGATTGGACGACCGTCCTTGTCGCGGTCGGACTCGGTGTAAATTCAGAACTGAAGCTCGTTCCGATCGGCGCGGGCGAGACGAGGACTCTCCCCCGTGGGCCGGTTCACAGCTACCAATGGGGTTGGTGGCATCCTGACGGCAAGCGAATCGTCATCCTCGGCTCGGATGCCGAGGGACAGAAGCGGTTCTTCGTTCAGGACGTCCCCGGCGGCTTGCCGCATCCCTTCGCTCGGTTGGAGCGCTTGGGCAATGAAGATGTGTGGCTACCTCTCTTTTCGCCTGACGGGCATTTCATCGGGGCAAGGCCGAAAGGGGGTGTTCCTGTAACTTTCTTCCCGATCGACGGTGGCGAGGTGCGTCAGATCCCGTTCCTTAGAGCCGACGAGTCGCCCATTATTTTTAGCGATGATAGCAAATCGCTTTTTGTGACAGGAGCGTTTACGAGTCCATTTCCGAGACGTATTCTGAAGCTCGACCTCGCGACCGGCAGAAGAGAACTCTGGCTAGAGTTGGCGCCGCCCGACCAGGCCGGAGTCATCGATCACGATGCATTTGCGGTATGCCTAACCCCCAATGGGCGCTCCTATGCATACTGGTATAAGCGACTGCTGTCAGAACTTTGGCTAGTCGAAGGGCTGAGATAAAACCCACTTCGCTCCCAGGTCCGATTTAAACCATCGATACATAGGCTACGGGTCCAAAGGTGACCCGCACCCCGTTTCCCGCCTATTCTGTCAGCAATTTATTAAATAAGTAAGTCCAGTATTGGACGCCTCGAGATCTCAATCAAGTGTTGAGTTGGCCTTATCCTCGGTAGGTCCCGAGGATAAAGAAAGTCTGAATAATCGTCTGCGTCAACTGCGATCGGCCATCGCGGCTTAGAAGGGGTACCGTAATATATGAGCTTCGAACTATTTTTGTGAGCGTGAGTTTGTATAATCAATTAAGACAACTGCGATTGGCCATCGCGGCTTAGAAGAAAGAGGGGAGCGGGTGCGAGGCGAGGTTGAACCGATTTAAGGGAGGCAGGTTAGTGAGAGGAAGGGCGTAACTCCGTTTGGCAGCTTACTCGGCTGCCCGGACGTACAATCTGCCCGCTGGAGCTCGATCATCATTTTGAGTTATTGACACCTGGCTGTGGCCGGAATTATTCTGCTTTTCAGGGAAGTACTTATCGATCCCGAGCTGGGACGGAGGAGAGATCACACGACGCGAAAACGCAAATCCCTCTTCGCTCCAATTCAACCTTAAAGAGGAGGGGAAGATGACAACGAAAAGAATCCTGGTCGTGGTGTTTTCCCTCGGTTTCTTGGCGGCCGTGGCTCCCTTGCGTGGCGACGATGGATCCGCCTCAAAATTCCAAATCCGCTTGTACGGCGGGCTGTCCTATCTTTCCGGCGGTGACGTCAATGACGGTGTTGGCGGATTATTTCAAGTCAACTGGGATTTGGCTTCCGCGACCGGCTATACGGTCAACGGCGGCTTTAATGCAGCGCACCTGGGAATGAGCTTCGGCGGCGACGTCATCTTCCAGATCACACCCAACTTCGGAATCGGAGTGGGAGCCGGCTATCTCCAAGCGTCTAAGCGAAGCTCCATGACTACGAGTGTGAATTCTCTGCTCACATTCGACGGCAAGCCTTCTTTCAACGCCCTGCCCATCAAGCTCGGCGCCTTTTTCACCTTTCCTTTGGGCCGGGGCGTGAACATTCATTTCAATGTCGGGGGCGGTTATTATATCGCCGAAATGACCTCGATGTTTCGTTATGGCTTGGGATCGAATTATGTAGAGCTCGATAATAACGCCAAAGCCGACGGTTTCGGGTTCCAAGGCGGAATCGGGTTCGATTTTCGAGTCACCTCGAATGTTTTTCTATTTATTGAAGCCGAGGGACAGATCGCCAATTTTGGAGGTTTTAAAGGAACATCGACAGGGTCGACTTCGCTCGGCTCATACAATGAAAACGGTACGCTTTATTACTACGAGCGACAATCGATGGGTCCACAACTGTATCCTATGATTCTTGTTTTGGCGACGCCACCGAGCGGGCAGGGCTTATTCAATGTCCGTGAGGCCACGGTGAATTTCAACGGCGGGCAGTTCGTCGTGGGAATTCTCTTCAAGCTCTGAAACGAGAGTCTTGAGCCGCGAATTCCTTTGATACGAAGTAAATAATAGCGGATTTAGCTTCCGGGCTCTTATCCTCGGGAACTACCGAGGATAAAGAAAGTCTGAATAATCGTCTGCACCAACTACGATCGGCGATCCAGGCTTAGAAGAAAGGGGATAGGGGGGAAAGCTCGTTCGGATCGATTTAAGGGGGGCAGGTCAGGCCCGCTGCTCAGTCGTTCCCCAATTAGCAAGAGATGCCGGTTAGGGGTAACATTCGGATGGCCATATTTGAATATAGGAAGAGGGAGTGACCCATGGAGAAGAAACAAGAGATAATAAAACAAATCCTATGCTTTCTATTTCTGACGAGTCTTATCTCAGTGGGAGTCTTTGTCTGGATGTTCCATGGGGCCAGAAACAGCATGCCCGCGGTTTTGCTGATGATGTATGTCCCGGGCCTCTCGGCGATCATGACGTCCCTCATTTTCAAGAGCAAGATCGGCGATTTCGGATGGAGGCCCGGGAGATTCCGTTTCCTGGCTTATGGTTATCTCCTGCCTTTCGTTGTCTCCATTCTGGGATATGGGCCCGTTTGGTTGAGCCCGTTGGCCGATATTACGGCCAAACAGGTTATCAACTATCGATGGGCCAAAATGCTCGGATTCAGCCTTCCCGTGCCGTTCCTGGTCGGCCTCCTTTCGAAAATGATATTAGCTTTCCTTCTAACGCTATTTTTTACTTTAGGGGAGGAAGCGGGATGGAGCGGTTTCTTGACCCCCAAGCTGAGGACGTTGTTTTCCGTCCCCATAACGTCATTGCTGGTGGGTGTTTGCTGGGCCGTGTGGCATTTTCCGGCCATCGTCGGAGGATTGTACGGATACGGCACACCCCTAGGATGGGCTCTGCCGGGTTTTACGCTGGTCTTGGTTGGCGCCTCATTGATTCGCACGGTTTTAATCGATAAATCGAAAAGCTTTTGGCCGGGGGTCGTTCTCCACGCCAGCCACAATGTTATTCTCATGGGCATCTTTAATGAAATGACTCTGGACAAGGGAACAGCCAGGCTGTGGGTGTCTGAGACGGGAGTCTATTTGGGAATAGTCTATATTGGCGTTGCACTCGTCTTCTGGGCCGCTCAGAAACGGAGCAAGATTAAAAAGCTTCGCAAGCTGACCGCGGGCGCCAATGGGGACCCCATCCCTTAAGAATGGTCCAGACATAATTTGAGAGAGCCTCGAACTTTCATTGCACGGGTGGTACACTAAAAAGGGGCAGGTCACGTCCGCCCGCCTCCGAATCACTTCAAAGGAGGGGACATGAAACGCATTGCCATCGCGGTCTGCGTAGCTGTCTTGGTCTTAGCGGTCGCCGCCGGGGCACAGACAGGGGCAAAGCCAAAGAGCGGGAGTGCGGCAATGGAACTGCTGAAGCTGGAGAACGAGTGGTGCGACGCAGAACTCAAGACCGATTTGGCCTTCTTTGAGCGGATTCTCGCAGACGACTTTATCATGTTGGATCCTGATGGTGTCGTTTTGACGAAAGGTCAGTATATAGCCAATCTTAAGTCTGGCGAGTCTGTCTTCACGTCCATAGCTAGCGACAACATCAGAGTCCACCTTTACGGAGATACGGCAGTTGTTTTTGGCCGGGAGACGCTAAAAGGGAAATCTAAAGGCGCGGATATCAGTGGGCAGTATCTATGGACGGATACTTGGGTCAAGATAGACGGCCATTGGGAGTGCGTTGCGGATTTCAGCTCGAAGATGTTGAAGAAATAGTCCCCGCACCCCGTTTCCCGCCCATTTTGTCAGCAACTTTTTTAATATGCAAGTCCATTCGTGACCGCTTCGGGGGCTCGATCAGGTATTGGCTGGGCCTTATCCTCGGGACCTACCGAGGATAAAGAAAGTCTGAATAATCATCTGCTCCAACTGCGATTGGCTATCCCGGCCTAAAAGCGAGAAAAAGGGGTAATTATGATGCTCGTTCGGATCGATTTGATGGGGGGCAGGTCAGAGCCGAGATTTTTCAGCGGACCGATGTAAACATTTGATATTCGGCCTCAAGGTCTTGGAGCTTTTTCGCCAGAATTTCGATTGCATCGGCAACCAGGTGCGAGTCATTCAAGTCGATATCCAGGAATCGCTTCAGGAGGCTTTCCGGCGAGGCGTCGAATCCGTTGCACATCAAGGCGAGATAGCGCGGATAAAATATTTCGGGGGATTGGGCGCACTTCGCATAATACTTGAGAGCGAGCATCGCTCCGTAGACGTAGTTGATATCGTAAAACGGATCCTCGTACATTAGGGGGATGTTCATCCACTGGCCTTTGAGCTCCGGTTGTTTTTCCGGCCAGATCGAAAACCGGGAAAATATCCTTTGAGCCAGCGCATCGAGATCGTCCGCGTCGTTAACGCGGCCGCTTTCGACTCCGTCGTAGAGCGCTTGTTCGAAAACGGCCTCCGGCGCCACGACGAACATCTCCATCCCTTTGCCTTCAAAAAATTGTTCAAGAAAGTACCTTCGGCGGAACGGGTCGCTTTCCCGTCCAGCCAGATAATCCGGAAGCAGGAGCTCGTTGAAAATGGCGAACGACTCGAAAAAGTAGCTGGGAGCATCGAAATTCGCCGCCGGCACTCCGCGACGATTCATGAGTTGACGCTGCACGGCGTGGGTGGATTCGTGCATCAGGATGCGCATGTCGTTGTAATAGCCGGCGAAACCTGAACTGAAAAAAACGCTGTCTGTCCCGGCAAAGCCTTTGGAGAATCCTCCGGACTTCCGGTCGGGACCTGGAACGATGTCCATCCTGCCGTTAGCCGGGTTCAGAAGCGCGGCGAGCTCCTCCCCGTATTCTTTCCCGAACATCGCCACGGCATTACGGATAATGACGCTGGCCTGGTCGATCGTAAAACGCGGGACAGCGGCCTCGGCCGGGCGATACGATAAGTCCCAAACTTTGACCTCCTTGTAGCCGGAAATCTTCTTGATGTAGTCCACACGGAGGCGTTGGTACCGCTTATATGTATCGGACTGCTCGGTGATCTGCTCCAGGAGATCATTGACCTCTTTCTTGTTCCAATAGCGGCCGAAATAGGCTTCATCAGCCGCGTCTTGGAAGTGCCGCATGCGGGCCAAGCGATTACGCGCTCTGGCCAGCCGGATCAGAGTGAACGCATAGAGGTCCCGCTGAGAAGCGAATCCGGCGAGTCTTTTTCTGAATCCCTCTTCGCGGGCGGTCCGATCAGAGCTGATGGCGAGCGAGTTTCTTTCTTTCCAGACATCGAATTTGCCGTTGTCAGTCCGGATGGTCCCGAAAGGAGTGCGGGCGATCAGCCCATCGTAGAGCTCGAAAGGCCAGTCCAAAACAAGTGCGGACGTTTGGCCGAGAATTTCTTCTTCTTGGAGCGAACGCGTATAGGGGCCGTAACGGCGCGAACGGTCGATGGCGAAAAGATACTTCTTGAGAGCCGGCACGTGGGAGAGGAAGACAGACAGCGATTTCTCATCGATCTGTAGAAGTTCTTGATGGAGAAAAGCCGTCCGCGTTTTGACCTCGTCATCAAGGTCATAGGCCTCGTCGCGGCTGGCTTCGTCTTTGGTGTTGACGGCGTACTGCAACGTCAGATAATCATAATGCCGGAAAAACTTCATCTGGATCTTATCGTAGGTTTCAAGCGCCAGTATCAGATATTCGGCAGATTGGGGGATCTTCCCCTTCAGCTTTTCCAGAGCCTTGATGATCGCAAAAAGCTCGGCTCGATCCGATTTCTCCGCCAGGGGGTCGACAAAATAATGGTGGGCGAAGTCGATGTGGTACAGAGCGGTCTGGGGAGGTTGAAGAGCGGCGAAACCTTCCTGCTGTCCAAAAGCGCCGCGCATAAGCGCGCCGAGCGCAAAAACAGCTGCCAACAGAAGGCCCAATGAAACGAATGCCGATTTCATTCTCATGGGAAACTCCTGCGCAACAGATCTTTATGTCCCAATCTTCGATTGGAGTCGGATTCCTTCGCAACTCTAGGAGATAATACTTCAGTTCGGCAAAAAGGTTCCAAGGCGGGATCTCCTGGACAATGGATTCCGGTGATCGTCCCTGTTCCCCGGTCAGAAGGAAACAATTTCTGTCCGAATTCCGTTGTCACTTTGGTTGCGTTCCGGGGCACTCTGCTACGTTCCCAGCCGTTCGACGACGGCAGCGACTTCCTCACGAGTCAGGCTTTGATGGACCTCATCCCTGAAAAATGGTCTAGTGATGATGTGAATTTTCTGGCAAAAAACCTATCTCCCGGTCTGGGCCAAGATGCGGGGAACAGGTCACAATCCGTTGGCGAAGCTTTTAAGCGTCTTCGACCGGCTGGGGTGTTTGAGCTTGCGCAAAGCTTTGGCCTCGATCTGACGGATGCGCTCGCGGGTGACCTTGAACTGCTGACCGACTTCCTCTAGGGTGTGCTCGTGTGCATCACCCAGACCGAAGCGTAAATTGAGAATCTTCGCTTCGCGCTCAGTCAAGCTTTTGAGGGCCTCCTCGATCTTCATGCGCAGATTGATTCGGATAACGGTTTCGGGAGGTGAAGGAATGACCTTGTCTTCGATAAAGTCGCTAATGTGGCTGTCCTCTTCCTCACCGATGGGAGTTTCGAGGGAGATGGGCTGCTGAGCGATCTTGATGATTTTGCCGACCTTGCTCACGGGCAAGTCCATTTTTTGGGCGATTTCCTCATTGGTCGGCTCGCGGCCGATCTCCTGGACGAGCTGGCGGCTGACCCGGATGAACTTGTTGATGGTATCGATCATATGGACGGGGACTCGGATCGTGCGGGCCTGGTCGGCGATGGCCCGGGTGATGGCCTGGCGGATCCACCATGTAGCGTAAGTCGAAAACTTAAATCCACGGCGGTATTCGAACTTGTCAACGGCCTTCATGAGGCCCATGTTGCCTTCCTGAATGAGGTCCAGGAACTGTAAGCCGCGGCTGGAATATTTCTTGGCGATGGAGATGACCAGCCGAAGGTTGGCGGCGATGAGTTCATTCTTACCCTGGGCGCTGATCTTCTTCGCGGTGGTGATGGAGCGGTTGATCTTGCGCAAGTTGGGCGTATCCAGCCCGACGTCCTTCTCAACGATCCGGATTTGCTTCTGTAGTTCCCGGAATTTATAGACCAAGTCTTTACCGTCTTTCTTTCTCCGGTTCTTGGCCAGGAGAAGTCCGATTTCCTCTTTTTTCTTCTCCAGTTGGTTGATAGCGTGGAGTCTGCTGCGGAGGGTTTCGATAATCCTATCCGTCTGGCTCGAACGGAAGTTGAGATCCCGGATGGATTTCGACATCTCGACGATGACGCGGCTTCGAGAGAGCACCTTCTTCCGGTTGTTAGGGATCTTGTCCAACTTCCGGCTCAGGTTGTGGATCTTTCGGACCATGGCCAGGATCTGGTTTTTCTTTTCCTCGAGTTTGCCCTCGGCGATGTCGTTTTCGGAAAAGTTGAACATCTCCTGGATGATCATCGGGTTAGCTTCAATGCGTTCTTCCAAGGACAGGACTTCGTTGAGGACCAAACGGGTCTTGCTGAGGGCCTTGATCATGGTTTTTTCGCCGCGCTCGATTTCGCGGGCGATAGAGAGCTCGCCTTCCCGGGTCAGCAGGCTGATATTGCCCATCTCCTGGAAGTAGAGTTTGACCGGGTCGGTCGTCAGCTCCAACCTCTGGGTCGTCAGCAGCTCATTCTTGCGCCTGCGGGACACGACGACCCCTTGTTTCTGGGCGAGGATTTTGATCCCTTCGCCGTTAATCAAAGTGAAGAAATTGTCGAAATTCCCCTTCGTGTCACGCGCGTCCCTGAAGGTCTTTTCGATATCCTCAAAAAGAAGATACCCCTGCTTGCGGCCCTTGGAGATGAGCACCGAGATCTCGTCTTTGGGAAGTTTAGTATTGGCCGCCACATAACACTCCTCTCCGCTTCGTTTTGCCTCTCAAAGAAAATATGCTTTGACCTGAATCTTTTTAGTATACCACCTGCGAAGTAAAAGTTATAGTCTCTAATACCTCTGGAGCTGGAGTGCATCGCCTATTATCATGGGCGATGGGGGCGTCTCCGCGCCAGACGTTGAACCTCATCCCGTAAAAATGGTCCAAATAAAATGTGAATATTCTGATGATACGCACCCCGATTCCCGGCTATTTTGTCAGCAACTTTTGAATATGCAATTCCATCGTTGACCACCTTGAGATCTCGAACAGGCGTTGGCTGGGCCTTATCCTCGGGACCTTCCGAGGATTAGGAAAGTCTGAATAATCGGCTGCACCAACTGTGGTTGGACATCCCAGCTTAAAAAAAGAGGGAAGGGGAGAATTGCGCTGCGAGGCTGAATTGATTCTAAGTGAACGGGTTACCTGAGAAACTCCCGAATCGCTGGACCATCATAAAGGGGTGCGGTCTATTTGCAAAAAACCTCATATTTTGAATGGATCATTTTAAGGGTGAAGCCCATTTGTAATTCATTCCCGAAATGGCTAGAATCAAATGCACTTGAATGCTCGTTGTCGGCTAGAGGCTTAAGGCAAAGCAGTGACTACCGTCAATATCTAAAAGGAGGCCGCTATGGGATTTTTTCAAAGGGTCAATTTCCGGTCTTTCACATTCGTGCTCTTGCTGGCTTTTATGGTTGGAAATGGCCTCAGCGGCGCCGGAGTGCAAAATACCTCGGGAAAATGGCCTTATTTCAAGTTCAAATCCGGACAGTTTTTTCGATATGAGATGAAGTCGGCAAGGGGCCTCAAAGGCTGGCTAAGCGTTAAGATCGAAGATGGAAGCAATGCGGTTCTCAATGTGACTCTGGTCGGAAAATGGACGGAAGAGTTTTCGGAAACCGCCAAGCTAAAACCGGGGATGTCGCCTTTTGATCTCGTCTATGCCTTCAAGAACGCTGACATCTCGAATGCCTCGGGCAGCCTTCTCAATATCGATGCCGCCGTCATTGACAATACAACATGGAAAGATGGTTTTCACTGGGCGAAGGGCGACCAATCAATTGAAGTCAAAGGCGAGAAGGAATGTGCCGGAATCAAAGGGCTGCTCGTCATTTACAGCTACAAAGTCTTTGGAAAGGTTCAGAAGAGCACTTATGGCGTGAATCCTGATCTCCCTCTTCCCCTGTATGCTGAAGTTCCCGCCGCCAACGATACCTGGACTTACGAATTGGTGGAAAGAAAATAGATCAAGCGGTCTAGCGCCCCTACTCCACGTCGCCCTGCAAAGCGGACCTCGTCCCGGAAAAATGGTCCAGCGATAAAGTGAGTTTTCCGGCAAAATATCATGATATTCTGTTCTTTTCTTTTTGGAACACGGCTGCTATGGACTGGAGCGTCTCCGCGAGCGGGGCATTAGACCGAACGAACCGAGGATCGGAGGCGTATCTTCAGGAGAGAAGAACCTCCCACAACAAAGGATAGAAGCTACCTGCTACTGTCGAGTGTGCTTCCCCGCTTTGCTCATCTTTTCGGCCATCTCCATCATAGTTTGTACGAGAAGAGGTGAAACACCTTCAACCAATCCCACTTCGTCCAGGCTGCGAAAGTAGCCACGAGAATGCCGAATGGCCACAATGCGGGCGGCGAGCGCCGAGTCGACATCCGGCAGCGTCATCAACTCGGCCTCCGACGCAGTGTTGAGATTGATGGAGAGTGGCAGGGTCCGCTCGCGCTGCCACACGGCAGGCGCAATCATGAAATCGTCGTTCAGCAGCCAGAGTTCTGGCCCGAGATTGGCGTCCAAAGGAAGGCTCCCCTCGGCCGCGCGGTTCGTGATCTGGTCGAGGAGCGAGAACGCAGTACGGGAGTCCTGGCGGAATGAGTCAATATCACCAACCTGCCCCGTCACCACGGCGCGCTCGAACGCAATTGCGGCTTCTTGCGATA
This sequence comes from Candidatus Aminicenantota bacterium, assembly GCA_963729855.1. GTDB lineage: Bacteria > Acidobacteriota > Aminicenantia > Aminicenantales > UBA4085 > UBA4085. Next base: position 79,043 of record CAVSPT010000004.1, read on the forward strand.
CTGTTACACCATACGTCGTGGACACGAAGAGGTCATACGCAATTTTGGCTTCTTCCGGGAATAGCTTGGCGTAAGCTTCGATGAGCATGATCGCAAGCGGACGACTGGCATCGCCTGCCTGAGGAGCAATCTGCCGCATGGCAGCAAAGAGTTTTAGATTTACATTTTCGTATGGAGAAATTTCCTTCTGGGGGTCTACGCCCTTCTCAGTCGTTTCTTCCAGAAACTGACGATAAAAAGCTGGCTCACGATACTCGTTGCGCAGGCTTTCACGGTTCACAAAACGATAGAACAGCGTAGCGATTACACCCTCGCTCGCCATCATTTCCTGAGCGTTCTTGAGGGTTTTTGGTAGGAACGCGATTGAGGTCTCTCCATCCAAGAACATACGATAGGCGTCCGTGCCTTTCCCCGATTTCGCTGCGGGCGGTGCCTTGCGGTGCACGAAAAGATTCCGCTTCACCCCGTCGGTTCGCAATTGGGTGTCCAGATTGCTCAACCAAAGCAAATCCAGGTCCATCGTGCCCGTCCCGGATTGGATTTTCCGCAAGGTCGAGTTCATGGTCCCGTCCCGTGCCAGGGGTTGAAAGTGCTCAGCGTAGCCCTCGTCGAAAGCGGTTGGGTAGTCCGTCACGGTCATACTCTGATGCATTTTCCGTGACGGTCCATGACTCAGATCACCGAGGAGCGATCGCAAGATGAGGTGCCCGAGCTCATGACAGAAGGTTTCCTCGAAGTCTCCGCTCGTGACACTACGCTGGTCCACGACCAAATCGACATACCCAGTCATGACCAATTCTCTTCGGCCATTCGCACGCTCCATCCAGAAGCCGTAACGAGCAAATCCACCTTCCTCGTTGGATAACAACAGGTACATGGGCTTAAGAGCAGCCGGTCCCGGTTCGCCGGTGGCTACGTTCCTCTCTTGGCAGCGTAAAGTGCGTGCAAAGCGTTCGAGTACCAGCGCCTGTTGAGCCGGGCCGGAATGCAGAACTTCGCGTAGCTGGCTGACCAAGGGGGATTCGGGCGGTTGACGAAAGAGGGGATACCGCTTTCCGTCAGGAGCTGCAGCCTCCACGATGTGGCCTTGAACGTCAATGACGGGACTGACAATCTCAACCCGAGCGGGAGTGGGACCACTTGCCATGGCGGTCGGCCCGACAAGAATGCAAAGGCAAAACCACGAAACCCTGCCTATGCTTTTCATGTGATCTCCAGGAAACTACCAAATCGACAATCTGACCTGCGCCGACTCATTGTACCATCTGTGATGGTGGAAGCTCCACGAAAGTGACCTGCGCCCCGTTTCCCGCCCATTTTGTCAACGACTTTTTTAATATGCAAGTCCAGTTGTGACCTCTTCGAGATTTCGATCGGGCCCTCATCCCTGAATAATGGTCCAACGTGACCCGCCCCATCTAGGGTGCTTCCTGTGAAGTGAACGTTCTAGGTCCGGTCGCTATTTTTTCCTTTCGAAGGTCATGACCCCCACTTCACCTTCGGGGTGCTCCCACGTGCCCGTCATCTGGTCGCCGCCGACTTTTAGCTTAGCGGTCATCGGGTTTCCGTTGGCCAGGGGGAAGTTGAAGGACAATTCGTCGCCCTCGAGCTTGACTGCAGTGATTTCGGAATCTTTGTTCAATTGGCCTAGCGTGTCGTTGAACGTCCCTGTAAAACCGGTCGGGGTTTTCTGGATGATCAACGTCAATTCGTCATTTCCCACGTCGGCGACTTCCGTCTTACCGATCCAGGTTCCGGTGATATCCGGGGCCGCGGCATAGACTTGGAGACCGGCCAAGACAGCTAAAAAGACGAAAATCGTTCCGAAGGCTGTGTTTCTCTTCATAATGAACTCCTTTTGAAGTCGGAATTGATGAACGAAAACGGAGCGGCTAAGGCCGTCTTGTTCATCGTCCAACTCCTGTTTTTGCCGCCGGGTTTGTTATGGGAGGCAAAACCGCTGAGTGTGCTATCTTACGTTTAGAAATACGTGCCACGGAAGGAAAAAGTTGCCGGGACTTTATCCCTGAAAAATGGTCCAGCCAAAAGTGTATTTTTTTGGATTTTGAGCTTTCGGACGCGATTCTGGGCCGTCCCGGGACTGCGTTTGGAAAAACAGAACCGAATAGCCTTTAAATATGTCAATTGGGTTCCATACTCCGAAGCCGTAGTAAGCCGAAGATTCGAGTGTCGACTTTTACGACGTGTTTGGGGCGGAATAGGGGGAAATTGGACGGAAAGCACCGGAATTAAAATTGACCGGCAGACCCACATAACTGCCTGATTTATAAGGCGGATATGGGGTAAATATGATGGGGTACCGTAATATATGAGCTTCGAACTATTTTTGTGAGCGTGAGTTTGTATAATCAATTAAGACAACTACGATCGGCCATCCCTGCTTAGAAGACGGGGTGCAGGTCATCTTCATGAGGCCACCTCCCTAGAAAGTCAGGCCACTTTCCAGGCCGATCCTGGCCTGAAACCCGGCTTGCACGCCGGCGTCGCCGAACCCTGCCTTGAGAGTCGCCGCGGAGGACATGCCGACGTCCTGGAACCCATTGCGGTCGAACGTCACGAAGGCCCCTAACTTAAGCCGGGCGCTAAGGGGAGAAACGGGGTCGATAATGCCCATGCCTCCCCAGAGGGTTGTCTCGTGCTTGAGATAATTGTATTCGATCGAACCCAGGGCAAATTCTCCGCCCTCGAACTTGACCGTCCGGCAATCCACGCTCATGGAAAAGATCCAGGCCTTGATCGAAAACTTGAAGGGGCAGTTCGGCGGTTTGTTTCCCACCTCCAATTCGGAGGCCCCGAGAAGGGGCTCAAGGGGAGCCGGCGGCGTGCATTCGAGGTTCACGATACCGTTCGCCACGGCCTCAAGGCGTACGGCCCAACCCAGGCATTGCTGGTAGATTCTGAACAGAGAGAGCCGGCGTACGAGATTCTCCCAAGTGTTGAGAGACGGGAGATCGATCCGGTCCAGGATGGGATCTGTGAAACAGAGGTAATCCTCGGCCGCCGCCTTGAAAGCACGCCAGGATTCCGTATACATTTTATAGTAGGTCGAGTAAAACTCCTCCATGTCCTTCTTCTTCTCCTGGCAATAGCGGAAGTTCTCCTCGTCGATCTTGTGCAGGACCTGTTTTTGACAGGCGTCGTTGTCGCCGCAGTTCAGGAGCTCTTTGTCGAGGGCCTGGAGCCGGTTCACATTCACCATTTGCCGCTGAAGCATTTTCTGGGCCTGGGCCTGGGCGGCGGTGTTCCAAACATTCAAGGCCCCCTTGTATTTCCCGTCAAAACCTTGGGCGCCGATCAGCATGTTCCGGATATCCTCCAGCATGAACCGTTCTTTATCGTAGGTGCGCCTGACGGAGATCGAGCTCGGCGTCCGTTCCACGGAAGGCTGGGAGTCGCTGGCCGCGGCAGGGCCCAGCCGGGCCATGTCTTGTGTCAGCGATTCGAGAACGGCCCCGACTTTTTCCGCGAGTTCATCGATCTTGGATGCCGCCGCGGCCGTTTCGGCGGGCTTCTCGAATACGGGCAGATCGGGGATTTTCAATTGACAAGGTTCCTCCGGTTCCTGGTTGACTGGCTTCGGGTCGGGAAGCGATTGCCCCGAATCCAGAATGGCCTGTTCGCTGTCCTGGAGAGCGCGGGCTCCGACCGGAGAAAAACGGAGGCGGAGCGAGCTGCGCAAATATTTCGCCGCCGGGGCCAATTCTTTCCGGCATTTGGCGATCATCCCTAGGCCGAGCTTGGGGCCGGCGAAGGTGGGAGCCAGGCCTTCGGCCTTCTCGAAATATTCCTTCGCCTTGTCCAGATCGCCGATATGGTAATGGAGCCAGCCCAGGTTGAGAATCGTGAGGGAAGCCAAGGGCCGAAGCTTTTCTGCGTAGAGGAGAAAGGCCATAGCCCGGGGAAAATCCTCCGTTTCTATAAGTTCGACGCCGAGGTTGTTGGCGGCCAGGGCGTCTTCGGGCTGGCGTTTGACGCCTTGGGCGGTGACGAAGATCGAGGCCGGACCTGCGCCCATCGCATGCAGGAGCGCGCCGCAACCGACGAGCTCCTCCGGCTTGTCGGACTTGACGAAGCCCGCTTCCAATCCCGGCCTGGCTTTGGCGGCCTTGGTTCCATAATCGCGGATCAGATCGTCGAGCAGTTTCAAATATTCGGCGGTCGATGGGGGACCCGCGGGCAAGTTACTGAAATCAATCTTTTTGGGGCATGAATCGGAGCCAGAGGCTCTGAACTCTTGGGGCCCAACGCGGAGAGGGCCGATTCCGCCCAAGTTCTCCGCTTTCCCCAGACCGCGGCTCGGATTTTGCGGCCGATCGAGAAAACTCGGGGGTTCGCTTGTTTTCGCGGCGGCGGGGAAGCCCGTCAGGAGAAGAGCTCCGGACAAAACGGCGAGGACCAAGATCGGAAATCGAAGCTTGGCGAGGAATGATATTCGGAGGAATGAACCCATGACGATCCCCCCCTTTAAAAAAATATTATGTCCGCCGAAGTGCCTTGTCAAGGACGCATTCTTGCCGAACTTTGCTTTCCGGGGTTTGGAAATTCTCGAATCGACTGCGCTTGAGGGACCGCATCCCTGAAAAATGGTTCGGACAAAATGTTAGTTTCTTAATAAAAACCTCATACCCGCTTTGGATCAAGATCCGGGGTTCAGGTCATATCCAAGCCCGTTATTGGCCCAATAGAGATCTCGACCAGGCGTTGATTTAGCCTTATCCTCGGTAGGTCCCGAGGATAAAGAAAGTCTGAATAATCGTCTGCGTCAACTGCGATCGGCCATCCTAGCTTAGAAGGAAGAGAGTAGGGGGGAAAGCTCGTTCGGATCGATTTAAGGGGGGCAGGTCAGGTTATTATCCTCGATTCTCTGGATCCGCTTCACGAGCCGATGGTTCAAGCGGCTAACTGAAGAGGCTTACGATTGCCCCAAAGTTGCGAATGTCAGTTGACACGACCGCAAAAAACGACGGCACATTTACGACACAGTATTTTTAGCCGCCAAGGTACTTCTTATCTCTTCTTCGTCTTCGATTCTTCATACCCTTTTTAAAAATTAGGCCTTTTTCACCATGTAGGCGACGACCGGATGAGATCATGAATATTCAGGGCTTCATTTTAGCGAACTTGAGGTTCAAGACCCTCTGCGTCGAAATCCTGAATCCAGTGATCGCGCCGCTCGCATCCCTCTGGAATTGGATCATCGCAATGCCCCCGGCCGAGAAAAGGTCCTTCTTCTGGGCCACGGCCGGGGTATCCTCGCCACGCCTGTCACGAACGGAAAGCGCTCCGGATTTGATAACGATGTCGTAGCGGGCATCCAATTCCTCGGAGTAATACGGTCCCACATACTCTCTAAGCATACCCTCTGTCGGAGAAAAGGGTTCCATCCATTTTCCGACGAACGTGGGCTCGTTCGCGACGACAACGGTCATGTTCTCGTAATGCGTCCCCGCCTTGTCTGAAAAGGTGACCCGTGCGCTGATCGGCGTTTCTTTCATCGTGAATTCCGTCGCGGAGACGGGGGCCAACTCCGATTTGTTGTCCCCGGATCGAACGTAGATCAGCTTGTCCTTGTCCAAGACGATCTTCCGCAAGGCCTGAGTGGCCTCGATCCAGTACGTTCCCTGAAAGGCCTCCAGGCTCTTCGCCGGCAGGCTGAACGGTTTCGGCGTCGGTTTTCCCGAAAGCAGCGTGGCGCCCCTGGGGCCGGGTTCTTGTTTCTTGAGCTGCGAAGCCAGGTAGATATCGGCAATCTGGCGGGACATAGCTCCCGGATCGAACGACGCGAGGTTCGAGAAGATCGCCACGCCGAATCTCTCGCCCGGGAAGTACATGACGTTGCTACGGAATCCCGCATCCCCGCCGCTATGACCGATCCAGTTCAGTCCCTTGTATTCATTAAGCTCGATGCCGCGGCCGTAGGGGATCTCGTACCCGCTGGCGAGAACACCCTTGGTCAGCATCTTATCCATCACGGCAGCGCCGCCGACCCGCTTGTCTTCGAAGTTGCGCATCCAGTTGGCCATGTCTTCCACCGTGGTGAAAAGGCTGGTGGCCCCGACGTTGGCGTAGTTGAGCACACTCTGTCTGAATCCCTTCTCCATATCGCCTTCGTAGGAATAAGCCCGGTTCTTGATGATTTCCTTGTGGTCGATATGGAAGTGGGTCGACGTCATCCCCAGCGGCCTGAAGATGTTCTCCTGGGTCCATTGGGTGAATGGCTGACCGCTTACCCGGGCCACGATTTCGGCCAGAAGGGTGAATCCGGAGTTGCAGTATAAGTATCGCTCGCCGGGGGCGAAATTCAGCTCTCGCTGGCGCTTGAGGCGGTCCATGATGTCGGCCTGAGTTATGACGTCATCCATCCGGTATCCCGACAGAACCAGCAGCTCCCATTGGTCCCGAAGCCCGCTGGTATGGTGAAGGAGATGCCGTATAGTGATCGTCTTCCCGAAATCGGCCAGTTCGGGCACATATTTACGGATATCGTCATCCACGGACAGTTTGCCCGCCACTTCCAGCATCGTGATCGCCATCGCCGTGAATTGCTTGGAAACTGAAGCGACGTGGAACACCGTCGACGGTGTAATGGGGATGCCGTATTCCAACTGGGCGCATCCGAAACCCTTCCGGTAGATAACGATCCCGTCTTTGATGACGGCGACGGCTGTTCCAGGAGAATCCAGCGTATTCCACTTGCTGAATAGGGCGTCGACCTTTGACTCAAGGGACGGATCAGCACTTAGGGCAACTCCAGTCGCCGCATGGGAGAGGCCCGTCATCAAGACGACCAGTGAAATAACGAGCATGAGAGGCGAAATGAAAGAAACCCGTCTCATGATGATCTCCTATTTTCTGAATTCGTATAGTACTTTAAACCAAGATTCCCCATATAACCGATCGAAGCCATTTGCTTCCTCCTCACCAGATTGGATTCTCCTATTGACCCGAACCCCGTTCCCCGCCCATTTTGTCAGCATCTTTTTTAATATGCAAGTCCATTCGTGACCGCTTTGGGGGCTCAATCAGGTGTTGGCTGGGCCTTATCCTCGGGAACTACCGAAGATAAAGAAAGTCTGAATAATCGTCTGCACCAACTGCGATTGGCCATCCCAGCTTAGAATCCGAAAAACTCATATTGTCGCTGGACCATTTTTCAGGGATGAGGTCCTCTTTGTCGGGGCCGATGAGTCGGGTATACCAGATCATCGAAGAGCTAGGTCATGGCGGAATGGGCAAGGTCTATCGGGCCTTGGACAAGAAGCTGAACGAGGAAGTCGCTCTCAAGCTCATCAAACCCGAGATTGCCCTGGACAAGGGCACCCTGGAGCGCTTCCAGAACGAGCTAAAAGTGGCTCGCCAGGCTTCCGTTATCACCCTCGCTTCAAGCACCGTATCGAACACCTTCCCGTTCTTGACTCTCGTATGAGGCAAGGTCTATCATCTGAGCTATGAGCAAAGCGAGAATCTTCGGAGTGGTCTTTAGTGCGTTGCTCGTCACCATGAGCTCCACATGGGCGCAAACGGGGACGAATCTCATGGCCAAGGCCCAGGTGGGGGACTGGGCTCAGTTCCTATTAAACAGCCAGAATGAAACCGTGCCCATGATGAGCGTCAGGGACCAGCAGCACTGGCGCGTCATCCTCTTCGTCTCAAAGGACAGCGTTGGCCTCCAAGAGTACTTCACGATGGCTGGTAAGAGGATGGGACCGCTAGGAGACCGTGTTGACCTCAGCAAGCCGTATGAGCCCGTCCCGGGCCTCGGAGCGGAAGCCAAGATCGACGTCGTTTCCTCGTCGCCAGATAACTTAACCGTCAACGGCAAGGCCTATGCTTGCACAAAAATCGTTCGCAAAGTCGCCCAAGCGGCCGACATCATGAAGGGCCAGACGGGATGGAACGGCACGTCGACGATCTGGGTCTGCCCAGATATTCCGGTCGGAGGTATCGTCAGGATCGAGAATCTCTACGAATCGCGGATGACACCTGACGTAGATCCGCAAAAGATCTCCGAAACCTGGGTGCTAACCGATTTCGGATTCAAGAACTGGAAGAAATAAATAGAATCGACCGAAGTCACACTCTCCTGCAAGTTGGATTTCGTTTCTTTCCTCTCATTGTGCCTGGGCCGATTTCTTTTCTCCTCGATGAGTTGCCCGGGATGTTGATCGTCTTGTAGATGCAAATGGATAGCTCGGACTAAAATATCTCGATCAATTGGGATTCCTCTCTTAGCTGTATTGAAAGGCTGGATCTCAACCTGGGAAATTTTAATTATATAAAATATTTAATATTCTATATTTATCATCCGGAAAAATTGGCTTTCCCTGTAAAATTATGACCAAGTCAAAGCAGATATTTTAAAATTTTCTATAATACCGAATAATCTCCACTTGCCGTGGGCTATATAGAAATGGTGCGGCAAAAGTCTTCGGAATTCTTTTTCACAATAAAATGCCGTAGATTTTGTGTCGTGGCGTATCCACTTTTGTGAGGATCTAGCAACCTGCAGCCCCGATTGACTTCTCGCCTGTTGGTTGTTATTGTTTGGCCAGCAAAAATAGGGAGATAGGGGTGGCCAATAAGTGCCCGACCTGCAATTCTGACAACCCCGTTGATACGATTTATTGCGGGAAGTGCGGCTCTCATCTACCTTCGCCCAGTGACTATCCTCCAGTTGTAACGAAAATTATTCAACCCCCCCTCTGCGAACTCATCACGGGCTCTACTTTCGCCGGCCGCTATCAGATTATCGAGGAGCTCGGCCAAGGCGGGATGGGGAAGGTCTACAAGGTCTTCGACACCAAGATCAAGGAGAAAATCGCCCTCAAGCTCATCCGGCCCGAGCTTTCCCTCGAGGCCGACGCTCTCGAGCGCTTCAACCACGAGATGAAGCTGGCCCGCAAGATCGGCCATCGGAACGTCTGCCGGATGTTCGATTTGGGAGAAGCGGACGGGGTCCACTTCCTGACGATGGAGTACGTCTCGGGTGAGGACCTCAAGACCATGATCCGGATGTCCGGGACGTTGAGCCTTGGAGCCGTCCTGAGCATCGGCAAGCAGATTGCGGACGGGCTGTCCGAGGCCAATAGCCTGGGGATCGTTCATCGCGACCTCAAACCCCAGAACATCATGATCGACAAACACGGGAATGTGAAGATCATGGATTTCGGGATCGCCCGATCGGTGAAGGAAAAAGGGATCACCGGGGCGGGGGTCATGATCGGGACGCCGGAGTATCTGTCGCCCGAGCAGGCCGAAGCGAAGGAGGTGGACGCCCGCTCGGACATCTATTCGCTGGGGATCATCCTCTATGAGATGGCGACGGGCGGCGTTCCTTTTACGGGGGAGACCGCCCTCAGCGTCGTCATGAAGCAGAAAAGCGAAACGCCGAACAATCCGAAATCGCTCAATCCGAACATTCCGGCCGACCTAAGCGCGGTGATCCTGAAATGTCTGGAGAAGGATCCATCGAAGCGCTATCAAGCGGCCGGGGATGTGCGGGCCGAGCTCGAGCGGATCGAAAAGGGCTTGCCGACGACTGAGCGCGTCGCGCCCGAGCGTGTTACCCCCACTCGCAAGCCGTCGGCCTCGAAAGAAATCACCGTCAAGTTCCAGCCGAAGAAGCTCGTCATCCCGGCGCTGGCCGTCGTCGCGGTCATCGCCGCCGCGATAATCTTTTGGCCGAAAAAAGCCTCGAACCTGGACCCGAAGTTGGTCGCCGTCGCCGTTTTCGAGAACAAGACCGGCGACCCCAAGCTCGACAACATCGGCAACCTGGCCGCGGAGCGGATCATGCAGGGGCTGACCCAAGTCGGCCTGTTTTCCGTCGCTCCGATGCCGTCAACCGATCTTCTCTTGTCCGCCGCCTCAGGAAAAGAAAGGCTCCGCGCCCTTGCCGAAGCGACAAAAGCCGGAAAAATCGCCCATGGCGACTTTTACGTCCAAGGGGAGACGATTCAATTCCATGCCTGGGTGGAGGACATCGTGGCGAAGAAGAATATTCTCGCCTTCGAGCCCACAAGCGGACCGATCACGGACCCGGCTGCGGCGCTTGAACCCTTGCGGCTTAAGCTCATGGGCGGGCTGGCCGGAGTTTTCGATCCGCTATTGAAAGATTTCTTGGCGATGATGAAAGAGCCGCCAAACTTTGAGGAGTACAGAGAATTCATCGAAGGGAGTGTAAGGAAAACTGTGTAAACCTCCTTGAACAAGTAGAATGAATCAAGGAGGTTCTAATGGCTCTTGACCGAGACGAACTGAAAAAGCTGCTTAAGGAGAAGGACGTTAAATCCCTGGATGATTTTAACACCTTCATGCGGGAGGTCAGCAAGGAGGTCGTCGAAACGCTCCTCGAGGGCGAGCTGACCGATCATTTGGGCTTCGAAAAACACGACCAGAAAGCCAAGGCCACAGACAACACCAGGAACGGCTACACTCCCAAGACCGTCAAGTCCAAGTTCGGCGAGATCGACTTGGATGTTCCCCGGGACAGGAAATCCGATTTTGAGCCCCAGATCGTCAAGAAACGTCAGAAAGATATCTCGGGTTTGGAAGAGAGAATCATCTCTATGTACGCCAAGGGGATGACGACCCGGGACATCCAGGCCCATATCAAGGACCTTTACGGCTACGAGATCTCGCCCGAGACGGTAAGCTCCATCACGGACAAAGTCATGGAGCGGGCACGGGAATGGCAGAGCCGGCCGCTGGAATCGATCTATGCCCTGATCTACATGGATGCCGTATTCCTGAAGATGAGGGTGGAAGGCCATGTCCGGAACGTCGCTCTGTACACAATCATCGGGATCAACTTGGACGGCCAGAAGGAATGCCTGGGGCTATGGATCTCCGAAACGGAATCGGCCAAGTACTGGCTCTCCGTCCTCAGCGAGTTGAAGAACCGGGGAGTCGTTGATGTTCTGATCTTTACGGTCGACAATCTCAAGGGGATCTCTGAGGCGATCGAGGCCGTCTTTCCCCGGGCCGAAGTCCAAAAATGCGTCGTCCACCAGATCCGCAACTCACTGCGGTATGTGTCCTGGAAGGAACGGAAACCAATGGCCAAGGACCTGCGGAGTATCTACGAGGCGGCCACTGAAAAAGAGGGGGCGGCGGCGCTGGAGGAGTTCTCGGAAAAGTGGGACAAACGCTATCCTCACATCTCCGCCTCCTGGCGGAATAACTGGGACGAGATCATCACCTTTTTCAAATATCCTCCGGAAATCCGGACCCTGGTTTATACGACGAATCCCATCGAGAGTCTGAACCGGAAGATCAAGAAAGTCGCCAAGAACAAATCGGCCTTCCCCAACGACCAGGCTCTTCTCAAGCAGGTCTACCTGGCCGTTGAGGAAGCGGCGAATAAATGGACCTTCCGCCACAGGGACTGGGCCATGATATACTCCCAACTGATGATTTATTTTGGCGACCGAATGGGTGAACGGGCTTAAATGCAAAAAAGAGGTTTACACAGAATATCTGACACTCCCTTATGTGAAAGGCAGGATCTCGTTTGAAGACGCTAAGCGGCAAGAGGTCACGGCCAAGGAGATTCTCGCTAGGCTAAAGAATCAACCTGGCGTCGTTCTTGCCGATGAGGTGGGAATGGGCAAAACTTTTGTTGCACTGGCGGTTGCAGTTTCGGTCGCAGTTTCGAATCACAAACGACGCCCTGTCGTGGTGATGGTCCCGCCGTCTCTTCAGGAAAAATGGCCTAATGACTTTTCTCTTTTTGTTTCAAAATGCCTTAGTGGCGACGTTCAAAGTCGAATTCGATACGGCAAAGCAAATCGGGCCGAAGAAATTTTAAAGATGCTTGATGATCCTCTCGAAAGGCGTCACTCTATCATTTTTGTTACCCATGGGGCTATGAGTCGAGGCCTTTCCGACAAATGGGTTAAGCTGGCTTTGATTCGGCAAGCGCTATTTCACCGTTATGGGATTGACGAATTGAAGCGAGATGTTTGTAAGATCCTTGGGAATATTCTAAGGTCAAATTGGATGGATACAAAATTCGGTCCTGAACTTTGGGCAGATCTGCTAAGAGAACAACCAAACAATTGGATCCGAGTATTAAAAAAGTGGAATGTCGATCTAGAAGAAAATGCGGATTCGATCCCAAATGATGATCCGGTTCCTCGCGCTGTGTGTGATGTTCTTAGAAAATTGAAAACAGATGAGTTATTTGAAGCACTAAAAAGAATCCCTCGACGACATAGCGATAATTTCGATCAACGTATTTATATAACACGTCAGGCAATCCAAAAGGCGTTGCGTTCGGTTTGGGAGGAGTGCATCCAACAGTTGAAGCTACGTTTGCCTTTACTTATTCTCGATGAAGCGCATCACCTGAAGAATGAGAATACGATATTGGCATCTCTGTTTAGATGCCAAGAGGCGGCTGCCGATATAGATGAAGTTAATCGCGGGGCTTTAAGCGGTGTGTTTGAAAGGATGCTCTTTCTGACGGCAACACCTTTTCAATTAGGTCATAATGAACTTTATTCAGTACTGGATCGTTTCAATGGCATAGCTTGGAAAGGTAGGTTTTCACCGAGAAGCGGGAAGGAGGGCTTTGACGAAAGTATTGCGGTTTTACGTAAGTCCTTGGATGCAGCCCAGGAATCGGCAATACGGCTCGATGAATCTTGGGGTCGCCTTCGGCCCGAGCATCTCTTTGTCGGTGGCAAGAAAATTGATGACCTTGAGAAATGGTGGCAAACAATAAATAAAAGGAGTGAAAACGTGCCCGAGGTCGAGCGCGTTATAAAAGGATATAAAGCGTTACACGATAAAATGCGAGAAGCTGAAAAACTCTTAAAGCCGTGGGTGATTCGCCACTTGAAACCTCGGCGATTACCCGCGCCAAATCAATCTGTTTTTAGGCGTCTAAGGCTACCAGGCCGAGCCGTATTATGCAGTGACGGAGTACCTGGCATACAAGGGTTGGATGTTGAAGGGGAAGCCTTGGTTCCATTTCTTTTAGCAGCTCGAGCAACAACTTGTTCGTCTCAATCTCGTTCCTTATTCGCAGAGGGATTGGCATCTAGCTATGAAGCCTTTCTTCACACGCGCGAAACAAACGCAAAGCACCAAAAAGTTCGGGCAACGGACAATGACGATGACGGTCCGATTGAAGAGCCGTGCACTGAAGAGTTGCTCTGGTATCTTACACAGCTCGATGCTTTTGTACCCCGGAACGATCCTAGGCTATCTGCGTCTCATCCGAAGATCGCTGCAACGGTAAGTCGTGTTGTAGAAACTTGGAGCCAAGGCGAAAAAATTCTTGTATTTTGTCATTTCATAGCGACCGGCCGTGCCCTTCGGGCGGCAATCTCTCATGCTATTCGAGAGGAAATTGAGAAGCTCGGAGCCAAGAAGATAGGTTGCCCACGGAAAGAAATCTTTAAAGAATTGGATAAATTAGGCAAACGATTTTTCGATGAGGATTCTCCGATTCGTCGTTCTTGTGACTTGGAAGTTGAAAAGATACTCCGGCTGTATCCCGGGCTCATTGATCACTACGATGCGCTCGGAACTGCAGTTCGTCGGATTGTTCGTACGCCATCTTTTCTTGTCCGATTTTTTCCACTAAAAGGAGGGCGCTTACGCAGAAACGATATGCTAGCGGCTCTTAAAAAACCCGATCAATCGGGAATGACGCTCCATGAGTTGCTAAAAGGATTCTTCGATTTTCTTCAAAATCGATGTGATGAAAAAGGCCGAGCTGGATTTATCGAAGCCATCGGCAGCATTCAGACCGGTTTCTATATTGGGCGGACTTTAGATGAATCATATTCGGATGATGAACTTCAAGGTGAAGACTTGAAAAGATTACTCCCTAATATTCGATTGGCTAATGGAACGACCAATCAACTTACGCGGCAACGTTTAATGTTAGCATTCAATACGCCATTTTTTCCTGAAGTTTTGATAGCCAGTAGTGTGTTGGCTGAGGGAGTAGATTTGCAGCTGAATTGCCGCCAGGTTATTCACCATGATCTTTCTTGGAGCCCAAGCACTCTTGAACAGCGGACGGGACGCATAGATAGAGTCGGGGCAAAGGCCGAACGTTGCGGCCAGTCTATTCTTGTTTACTTACCATACATCAATGAGACGCAAGACGAGAAAATGTATAAAGTCGTTATGGATCGAGAGCGCTGGTTTAGTGTCGTCATGGGCGAGAAGTTTGACCTGAGCGAGTTGGGAACCGAAAAATTGGCAAAAAGGATTCCTTTGCCCGAATCGATCGCCCGCGAACTCGCTTTCAGGCTTGAGGTGAATTAATCGCCGGCCAATTACTTGCGAATCCAGGTAAGCTTAAACTGGAGAAAGCTTAATGACCGGAGCGGATACATATTTCATGCAGAATCTCTCTAGATTAATAAAGGGTTGCTGGTCCAAGTCGACAATGTGGCGGAGGGCAGTGGAACCATGCACATAACCTTCGATCCCGCCTTTGATCTAGGGGCTTGGCCGGGGTCGCTGGGAGAAGATCCCCCGAAAAAGGCGGTCATCGGCGAGCCTTGGACAGGCCCGATCAGATTGCGCGGGCATCTCGAAAGCACGCTTGGACTTAGCGGCATCTATCCATCAACCGCTGAACGTGTCGCGTCACTCGCGGGGACTGTTCGATCTATTAAAGGATTTTGGAACGTATCGGCTCAAAAAGATCCCGTTGGCGTCGCCAAGACTCTTCTCCGCTGGATCGATTGGCTTGGAGTACATCGATGGACAGGTCAGGCGCCGAAGACGATTAAGGCAGCGGGCCGGCTGGCGGATCTAGCGAAACTCCTGCCGCAAGTGCTTCCAGGCGGATCGGATCGCCTGGCGGCGATCGCTGCGGCGCTGAATAAAAGGCACGCAGATATCGAGTCGATAACGAGCCACGAGCCGATCGAACGCCTCGTTCCGCTGTGGTACACCATATTCGCCAAGCTGGAAGGACAGGGCGTTTCCATCCGGACACTTCCCGAACCTGAAGCCTCAGCTCCCATTAAGTCGGATCTCAACGGAGCCCTGCGTAGCGGCTTCTCTCCCAAAGGGGACGGCTCGCTGGTTTTCTTCCGCCCGTATAATCCGCTAGACGCCGCCGAAAGCGTCGCGGTCTGGTTGTCCTCTCTCGATGATCTTAACGGCATCGTCATCGTTTCTCCCGACGCGGCGCTCGACGAAGGTCTGCGCCGCTTCGGGCTTCCGGTGACTGGCGCACGCGAGAATGTCAGCGACGATCCCTGGCTTCAGATCCTGCCGCTCGTGCTGGCCATGGGCTGGAATCCGCCGGATCCGCAGCGGGCGCTGGAGCTTCTGCTTTTGCCTGACGGCCCGGTGCCCGGAAAAATCGCCCGCCGCTTACGCAACGCCCTTCAGCAGTGGCCTTCCGTGGGAAGCCCGGATTGGAAGAAAGTTATCAAGGACGAATTAGAGGCGATCAAGGATCAGGGCTATCGGCAATCCATCCAGGATAAGCTGGAGGCGATATTCAATGCCCAGGCGGAGGTTGGGAAGGCCTATCCGGCGGCCTCCCTCAAATCGAAGGCCGCAGCCGTCCGAAAATGGGCCGCCTCGCGGCGCAATATAAAGCCTGAGCCTGAGGAAGAGCTGGCCGCCGGGCTGGATTCGGTGATCAGGCAGTGTTCCTTGTTCGAAACGCTCGTCGATCTGAACGCCGCGGCTTCGCTTTCGGAGCCGCAGCTTTTGAAGCTGACCGCCCAGGCGTCCGAGGCCAACCGGTCCAACCGGCGCTACGACGCCCAGACGGGTCTGGCTTCGGTCGCTTCGCCCGAGGCGGTGGCCGGCCCGGCCCGCGTCGTCGTCTGGTGGGATTTTACGATGGAGTCGGCGCAGGAGCCTTTTTCTCTGCCCTTATCGCGGGCGGAGCTAGCCGGGCTCGAATCCGTCGGCGTGAAACTTGCGCCGGCTACGAAGCTTGCCGAGGATCAGGCAAGACGGCGGCGACGCCCGTTTCTGCGGGCATCCGAGATGCTTATGCTTGTCTGTCCGATCTTCGGCGCGGACGGGGAAGAGCGGCATCATCATCCGCTCTGGGACGAAGTCCTGGCGGGGATCCGGGAAGAGGGCGGAGCGGCCAAAATCGAGACGAGGGAGCTGAACTTGCGGCGGCCTACCGCCATGCGCAAAGATAAGTTTCTGCCCGCGCCGAATGCGCGCCGGGCCTGGAAGGTGGAGCCGGCGGTCATCAAATTGCCCGAAAGGCATTCCCCGACCGGCCTGCAGGATCTGATCGGCTGCCCTTTCCGGTGGACGCTCAAATATATCGGCCGCTTGCGCGATCCGGAATCCGCCGCGCTGACCGACAGCGTGACCCTGATCGGCAGCTTGTCGCACGAAATCCTGGCCAGAGTATTGGGGGAGAATCCTGCGGGAGGCGAGAAAGCCCGGGCCCGGGCCGATTCGCTTTTTGAAACGCTGGGGCCCAGCTTGGCGGCCCCGCTTTTCCTGCCCGGGGCTCCCATCCAACTGGCGACCGCGCGGAAGGCCACGGCGGATTCCGCTTATGAACTGGTCGAGATCTTGAGGGGCGCGAAGCTCCGGGTCATGAAGGTGGAAACGTCGGTCGAAGCCAAGACGAAGAAGATGAATCTTGTGGGCCGGATCGATCTCGTCGCGGGGGAGCCGCCGGTCGTCATCGACCTCAAATGGGGCGGCTACTCTTATCGGTGGGACCAACTGAAGAACGGGACGGCCCTGCAGTTGGCGGCCTATTCGCGAATGCTGGGGGGCGAGGAGAAGATGATTCCGGCGGCCTATTTCATCATCAAAAGCCAGCGGCTGATCGTCCCCAAGAAATCCCCGTTCAAGGGGCAGGACGCGATCGACGGGCCGCCGCTCGCCGAGACGTGGGCCGCGGTCGAGGAGACCTCGGATAGGCGACTGGCGGAGCTGAGGGAGGGGCGCATGGAGGCGCCGGCCGTTCCGCTTGGTAAGGATTCGGAGGAGACGGGCGTCCTGAAGGAGGATCGGCTGGACGTGACGCGGATCGATCTCACTGCGCCTTGTAAATTCTGTTCGTTCGGCTTTCTCTGCGGAATCGAGTGGGAGGCCGGGCGATGAGCGCCATTGAGATCATCTCCGCCAGCGCCGGCAGCGGCAAGACCTACGAGCTGGCCCGGATCCTCGAAGAGGCCATCCGGGACAAGTCGGTGCGGCCCCAGGCCGTCATCGCCACGACCTTCACCCGCAAGGCGGCGGCCGAGCTGCGCGAGCGCGTTCGGCGGAGGCTTCTCGGAGCGGGGATGGCCGAAGAGGCCCAGCAGCTGAACGCCGCGCTGATGGGCACGGTCAATTCCGTCTGCGGGCGGCTGGTCGGCGATTTCGCCTTCGATCTGGGCATCTCGCCGGAGCTCCGCGTCCTGGACGAGGAGATGGCCGCTCCGGTTCTGAGGCGCGCTCTTTTCGGGGTGCTGGGCCAGGAAATGGACGAGAATGTCGCCCGGATCCAATCGACGTTTTGCGAGTGGGACCTGGAAAAGATGGTTTCTCGTGTGCTGGAGCTGGCCCGGGCCAACGGGCTGGGCGCGGAGGATTTGGCGGCGTCGAGGGACCGCAACCTGGCGGAGCTTGGAGAATTGCTAGGCAAACCTCTCGATGGAGGCGCTGGGCTGGAGAAGCACATATCAGCGGCGATAGAGGCTTTCTTGGGCGGATATGCGGGCCTCGGTGATACGACGAAGACGACCGGGGACGCGGCCGAGATAGCGCGGCAATTCCTCAAGGATATGCGTTCGGGGCGGACTTTGCGTTGGCAGGATTGGGCCAAGATGGCCAAGCTGGGCGCGGCCAAGAAATCCACGGCCCTCATCGAGCCCATCAACGCGCTAGCCGCTGAACATATCAAGTTGCCGCAGTTTCGGGAGGACATCGAAGCGGCCGTCAAAACGGTATTCGATCTTGCCGGGCAGGCTTTGGAGACGTACCGCGAATATAAGGAAGAGCACGGCTTCATCGATTTCGTGGACCAGGAATGCCTGGCTCTGCAACTGTTGGACAAGCCTGAGGTGCGGGCCCGGCTGGAAGGCGTCTTCGATCTGGTCCTGGTGGATGAATTCCAGGACACGAGCCCCATCCAATTGGCCATTTTCCTGAAGCTGGCGGAGATCGCCAAGAGGAGCGTCTGGGTCGGAGACCAGAAGCAATCCATCTTCGGGTTCCGGGGCTCGGACCCGGAGCTCATGAACGCGGCCATAGACACCATTTTGGGCGGGCGAAAGCCGAAGACGCTGGGCAAGTCATGGCGAAGCCGGCCGGCGCTGGTGCGGCTGACGTCGGATCTGTTTGCGCGGGCCTTTCCGAAGCATGGGATCCCGGCCGAGCGGGTCAGGCTCGAACCGGCCAAGGATGAGGAGTCGGTCGGGTTGGGACCGGTCGTGGAGCGGTGGCGGCCGATTCCCGCGGGGCGGAAGAAATCGGATAAAACAGCCGCCCTTGCGGCAGGAATCAAAGACCTTCTCGGCGATCCGAATCTGCGGGTGAGGGACCGGGTCACGGGCGAGGCCAGGGCTGTGGCGGCGCGCGACATCGCCGTGCTTTGCCGCATGCACAGCACCGGCGCTTTGATCGCGGACGCCCTGGCCCAGATCGGCATCGAAAGCGCGGTTTCGCGGGCGGGATTGATGAAAACGCCTGAAGCCAAGCTGGTCCTGGCGGCGCTGCATCTGTGGTCGGACCCGGGGGATGCGCTGTCGGCGGCCGAGATGGCCCGGATTCTCGACCATCCGGAGGATCCGGACCGCTGGCTGGGGAAGCTTCTGGAAAACCCAGGATTCGAATGTTTTAAGGACGTTCCGGCCATCCGGGCAATCCGGGAGGCGTGTACGGAAGAACGGTCGAAGCGCGGCGTTTTGGCGTCGTTTGATAGGGTCCTGGAGATTCTCGGGATTCGCGATCTGTGCCGGCGCTGGGGAAACGCGCCGGAGCGGCTGGCCAACCTCAACGTGCTGCGGGCCTATGCCGTGCAATATGTCCGGCTTGCGGCCGACGCCGGGGCGGGCATGACCCCGGCCGGATTGGCCACGTTCCTGGACGGATTGGACGACGGGACCAGCGACGAGCGGGCCTACAGCCCGGACGCGGACGCCGTGGTCATCAGCACCTGGCACGGGGCCAAGGGCCTGGAATGGCCGATCGTCATCCTTTATGAGCTGGATTGGACGTTCAAGCGATACGTTCCCGATATCCATATCGCCTCGGACAGGAAGCGGATCGATCTCGACAGCCCGCTGGCCGAGCGGTGGATCAGATACTGGCCGAATCCTTATTTCTTCACCTCGAAGACGGCCTATCACGAGCTCCTGGAAGGGCATCCGGCCATCGTCGAGGCGGAGGGGGTCGAGAAACGGGAGAGCCTGCGGCTGTTGTATGTGGGCTGGACACGGGCCCGGGACCGGGTCGTTTTGACCTCTCCGAAAGGCAAGCTCGGCGAAGGCATGCTGGGCGAGTTTAGGGAGGACGCGAAGGGTGGGGGAGTAGAGGCCAAAGAAAAAAGCAAAGTCGGAGGGAAAAGCCAAGGCAAGAGCAAAAGCGCGGGGAAAAGTGCGGCGTCGTCAGCGAGAGTGCCGGAGATGGTGATGGAGGGCGCGGCCGAGGGGGCGCAAGAAGACGCACCGGCCGGGGCGCCGCTTCTATCGGAGCCGGAAGAAGGAATGGCCGAATGGGGCGGCACCAAGCTCGAAGTGATTGTCCGAGAGCCTTCGGCTGCCGAAGCCGAGCCGCTCAAAATTGGGGCGGAGGCGACGTTTATTGCGGAAGGGCCAAAGGAAATCGCGCCCGCTTCGGCCTGGCCGGATTTGACGGGCGTGGAATGGAAGGCCGGCGAGCCCGAGATCATTGGTGCTCCGAACGCGCTAAAGCCGGCGCGTAGGGCGGCCGATGCGCCGTTCGAACCGATGGACATGGGAAGCTCGGTGCACGGGTTCATCGCGGCCGACAGCCCTGAATATGAGGCGGCCGAGCGGCTGAAGATGGCCGAAGAGCTATTGGCGCGCTGGAAAGTCGCAGGGGCGCTGACTCCGGCCGATCTGGTTGAAATAAGCGACCGATTGCGCAAATGGGCGCAAGCCAAATGGCCGAAAGCCAAGTGGCATCGAGAATGGCCGATCTGCCAGAGGCTCGAGACGGGATCCATCACCAATGGTATAGCGGACTTGATCCTGGAAACTCCGGACGGGCTGGTCATCATCGACCATAAGTCTTATCCGGGCGTCCCTGGAGACGCGGCCGAGTATGCCGTGGAGGATGCTCCCCAGGTCCAGGTTTACGCCGACACAGCGGCTTTGGCCACCGGCAAGCCAATTTTAGGGATGTATATCCACTTTCCGCTCATCGGGGCGCTGGTTCCGCTAAACAAAAGATAAAAGAGAACGAACCTCTTGACAAATCCTTCTTCGCGTGGTATATTCTAACCACAAATCATGACCTTCGGTCAGTATGTCAAAGACCTACGGGAGAAGAGCGGGTTATCCTTGAGACAGTTTTGCCGGTTGGCCGACCTGGACGCCAGCAACTGGAGCAAGATCGAGCGCGATCGGCTCCCTCCGCCCAAGAGCCGGCAGCAGATCAACGACATCGCCAGCATCCTGAGCATTCCCAAGGAATCCGAGAAATGGAACACGCTTCTCGATCTGGCCGCGATCGGCCACGTGCCGAAGGAGCTTTGGAACAGCCAGAGCGTGGCGGAGAGGATGCCGATGTATTTCCGTACGGCGCGGGGGGAGAAGCCCGATCCGGAAGCGTTCAAGGAACTCATGAAATTGTTCCGCAATAAGAAGTAGAGAGCTTATTCGCGGCCGACAATAAATTCAATTTTCGCAGGGGGTACTATGCACGAAAACATCGTTCGAAGTCTGTCCGCTTTTGAACTCGGCGAGGCGCAAAGCCACGCCAATATGGTCCTGGTGCCGGTTTTATGGCCGCAGTCCGGCGGCCCGGATTACCTGACCATGAAGGAAGCCCTGGAGAAGGCCGTGCTCGTCGTGACCGAGGTCAGCGAGGGCGGCTCGGTGCCGAACCTGAAGGTGGCCAATAAAGGGGACAAGCCCATTCTCCTTCTTGACGGCGAGGAAGTGGCCGGGGCCAAGCAGAACCGAGTCCTCAACACGACCATCCTGGTCGGGGGCAAGAGCGAGGTCGTCATCCCGGTGAGCTGCACCGAGCAGGGGCGCTGGACCTACACCTCCCGGGAATTCATTGAGTCGGACAACCTCATGTCGGCCAACCTCCGGATGATGAAGAACCGGAGCGTCAACGTGTCGTATGCGGCGGCGAACGTGGCTCGCTCGGACCAAAGCGCGGTCTGGAACGGGATCCACGAGATGTCCCGGGACGCCGGCGCGCCTTCCCAGACAGGGGCCATGCGGGACGTCTTCGAGAAGCGGGCCGGGGAACTGGACGATTATATCAAGGCCTTCACCTGCCTGCCGGCCCAGAAGGGGCTGATCGTGTTCATCGGCGGCGGGGTGTCCGGATTCGACTGCCTGTCCCGTGACAAGGCCTTCACAATTCTCTTTCCCAAGCTGGTCAAGAGCTACGCCATGGAGGCCTGGCTGGCGAGCCGCAAGAAAGGGAAGGCCGAGGGAGCGGAAGGCGGGGTCGCCGCCGCCAAGGCATTTTTAAAGGAAGCGGCGACCTGCGAAGAGAAGATCTACGATTCCGTCGGTTTGGGCAAGGACTATCGATACACCGGGCCGCATCTGGTCGGATCGGCCCTGGCGGTCGAGGACGCGGTCATCCACATGGCCTTCTTCCGGGTGACCGAATCCGAACGGGCCGGCAACATGGCCGGGATGAACCGGCGCCGGTCGTTCCGGGTTTGATGGAGAGACAGAGGGGTTGAAAAACGGAAACTCGCCCACGGCTTTATTGCACAGGCGAGTACGGCGGAACCGGACACTCGGCGTAAATCCCGGGGTCCCGGCCGCCGTCGAGGGGTTCCGGGCTGTCCGGAACCCCTCGAGGTGGGAGTAAAGAAGCGGGAGCAAAAATGAGCTATCGGGACAAAATCCAGTTAATCCGAAGCAAAGAACGCGAATATTTGACGGCGGCCTGCGACCTTTACGATCGAGAGGCGAGAGAAAACGAATGGATCGCACTCCTTCAATTCCGGGAGCTTCTCGGATTGGATGGACCGATCGAAGATCAAGTCATAGGAGAATTGGCGGAAATATTGACCTGGGAATGCCCGGAATCGGCCTTCCTCCCGTGTATAGCGACTTTGAGACGATCAACCTATGGCGGGAATTAAATCATTCAGACTTTTCTCACAAGGACTTTGCTTTCTTCGAAGGTTTCGACTTGCCGGAACTGTTGAGGGCGACCGCTTGGCGGACGAGCGCCTTGAAGGAGGACCCGTCAACTTCTTCTCCTTCGTGGATGTCGATCGCGCGGCGGACGTTTCCGTCGAGACTCGAGTTGAAGAGACGGGCCGGATCCTCCAGAGACGCGCCTTTGGAGAAGGTAAGCTTCACGACATTCTTGTAGGATTCGCCGGTGCAGATGATGCCGTCGTGCGACCAGACCGGAGTGCCCATCCACTTCCACTCCTCGACGACGTCCGGGTCTGCTTCCTCGATGAGCTTGCGCATTCTGCTGAGGGTTTCCCCGCGCCAGTCCCCGAGTCCGGCGATTCTTTTCGAGATGAGCTCCGATGCCGACTGGCCCTGGCTCGCGCTCGGCTTTTTCATGTTCTCCTCCTAGAAGAGGCGTCAAATCGAGTTTCTCAGTCGCGGGGATATTCGTTGAGGAGCGCTTCGTAGATCGCGTCGATTTTGGCAAAGGCGTCCGCGACGTAAGCGGTCAGCTTCTTGATCGCCGCGTCTTTATCCTTCGCGCAGAGCGCGGCGGTTTCGGCCTCGAATTTCTTCCGGTTCTCGACGAACTGTTTTTCCGCGGGCGCCAGCTCGCGGGCGATCGTCCCGCGCATCGGGCCGTAATTCGCCTCGGCGATCTTTTGCAGGCGCAGGACCTTCGTGTTCAGAAGCGGGGCCCGCCGGGCTTTCCATTCGGCGTCCTCGAAGTGCTGTTTGTAAAAGAGCGCGTAATCATGGGCCCCCGTCCCCAGCCCAGCGTCGGGCGGCAGGGACTCGACTCCGAAATAGAGGGGCAGAAAAACGGTCGTGTCGGGCCGGCCCAGGGCGATCCACAGGGAAACAGAGAGCGGATCGGGTCGGGCCGCGTTCAGCGAAGCGATGAAGGCGGTGATCGTGGTCGCCGTGCAGATCGTCCGGTATTTCGTCTTGTTCGGCGTTCCGGTCTTGTAGCCGTCGGTGGCGTCGTATTCCGTCCCCTCGTAATGGTCCCGAAGGAGCGGCATGATCGATTCCGCCGCCACTTTCCCGGCGGGTTTGAAGGAGAAGGGATAGGCGTTGCTGATGTCCCACTTCCTGGCGCTGAAATAATTCAGGCCCCGCCAGTGCCGCAGGGTGTTGCCGTCGAAGACGAGCTCGCGCGTGGACGGGCGGACGAAGGCCTTCTTGAAATCGAAGGGGCCGTCCTTGGCCTCGTCATACCAGCCGTTGGCCTTGGCGTATTCGACGACGCCGCGGCCGCCCAGGAAGCGCGACGGATCGTTCAGGTCGATGGTCCGGATGTTGTAATGATTGGGGATGACGGCGACTTCGTCGTCAGGGACCCTCTGGGCCACCCAATGGCGGCCCTTGACGACGGCCATCATCCAGGCCTCGTTCTTGTCGGCCAGGGTGTAGGTCCGGCCCGAGCCGGTGTAGCCGAATTTCTCGACCAGGGCGCCGGCGATCGTCACCGCTTCGCGCGCGGATTTCGCTTTCTCGGCGACGAGGCGGCGGAGCATGTAGCCGATCCCGCCGTCCGTGACGTCCTCTTTCTGCTCCCTGGACGGGCAGCTGTCCGAGGTGAGCAGGACGCCGTACTGATTGATGAAGCTGTCCGCGAACTCCTGGGTCGTCGCCTCGATCCACAGGAAGGCGCTGGTCTTGCCGTCCGTTTCGCAGGCGGCCCCATGCCCGAGGGCGACCTTCTGCGGAGAGCCGTAATCGCGGGCCTGGATCTTGCGGAGACTGACGATGATGTCGCCCGAATCGTCCTCGTTGTGGGCGACGATGACCGAGCCGTCCAGGCTGGCTTTCCTGCCGACGACGACCGTGTAGCAGTTGGTATCGCGGTCCGGGTTGACGGCGGCGAACACGGACAGTCCGAGCGCAAGCGCCAGAAAAACACCGGTCAGAATCTTCTTCGTCATGGACGACCTCCGGCTCAATGAATAGGCGATCCCTATTCTATGGCTTTTGTCCTCCGGCGGACAAGGATCGAAAGCTTGATTATCCACGGGGCGGGCGATATATTCCGGATGAAGCCGCTGTGAGCGAGATGATGAAGCTGAGCGCCCGGTTCCGCCAACCCGTCAGCGGCCTGACGCATCTCTTCACCGCCGGCGCCGCTTTCGGCGGCTGGATCGCCCTGCTGGGAAGAAGCGGCGGCGAGCCGGGGAAAACCGCGGCCCTCTCCGTTTATGGGCTCAGCCTGGTTCTCATGTTCGGCTGCAGCGCCGCTTATCACCTGATCAAGGCCGGCCCCAAGGGCCTGGTTCTTTTGCGCAAGCTCGACCATTCGGCCATCTATCTTCTCATCGCCGGGAGCTATACCCCCATCTGCTGGCTCCGGCTCTCGGGCTTCTGGAAATGGGGCCTTCTGGCCGTCATCTGGTCGCTGGCGTTCATCGGCATCGGCGTGAAGATTTTCATCATCAGCGCGCCCCGCTGGCTGACGGCCGGCGTCTATGTCGGCATGGGCTGGCTGGCCGTGTTGGCCGTCAGGCCCGTCCTGGCCGCGCTTTCGTCCGGAGCGCTGTTCTGGCTGGCGGCCGGAGGGATCATCTATACTCTTGGAGCGGTGATTTATATCCTAAAAAAACCCGACTTGATTCCCGGCGTATTCGGCTTCCACGAGCTGTGGCACGTGTTCGTCATCCTGGCCGCGCTGTCGCATTACATCGCCATCGCCGGCTACATCGCCTAGCCCGAGGAGAAGCCGGTCAGTTCCGGCCCTGGATGTAGATGGCGATGGCCTCGTCGGCCGAAGCGCCCTCGAAGACGAGAGCATGGAGGGCCTTCAGCGTGGACTCCGGCTTGGAGCTGCCCCAGACACGCCGGCCGACGGCGACACCGCAGGCGCCGTGGGTCAGGGCCTCATGGACCTGGCGGAAGATGGCCAGCTCGTCGCTGCTCTTCGGCCCGCCGGCCATGATGACGGGCAATAGGCCCGCGGCGACCGCTTTGGCGTAGCCCTCGGGGTCGCCGTTGTAGACGGTCTTGACCAGGTCGCAGCCGTATTCCAGGCCCAGCCGGATGGCCATGGCCAGGTCGGCGGACGTGGGCATGGTCCGGGCCGGGTCCTTGTAAGTCACCCGGGGAATGATCTCTCCGCAAAAAGGCATGCCGATCCGCTCGCATTCCGCCGAGACGTCGGCCATCTTCTCCAGAAGCGCCGATTCCGCGGCCGCGTCCCCAATCCCGATGTAGCAGTTGACGACGACCATGTCGGCCCCCAGGGCCGCCGCCTCCTCGGCCGAGTGGAGGAGGTGCATGACCGTGTCCGGTCCGCCGATCTCGGTGATGGTCGTATCGACGCGCATGATGATTCCCAGGCCGCCGACCTCGCGGACCGCGGCGCGGAGCGCCCCGGCCGTGAGGAGGACCGCCGTGGCGCCTTGTTCGCGGGCCAGGGCCGCGAGGCGGGCCGGGTCCTCGGCGCCGGGAACGGGGCCGAAATAGATGGGATGATCGAAGGGCAGGACGAGGACTTTTCCGTCGCGGAAAACGCGGCGCAGCCGCAATTGCTTTCCGATGCTGGTTTCGACCATGGCATTGATCCTTTTTTCTTTTTAAATTACCGGCCGTCCGCGGCCTCGGACCCGAGGGCCAGGGCCAGCAGCGCCTGTTCCGTGGCGGCCGCACCGGCCGCCTCGCCCGTCATCCGGCCTTCGCGCAGGACGATGATCCGGTCGCACAGGCCGATGAGCTCGGGCATCTCCGACGAGACGACGACGACGCCGTGCCCGGCCGCGGCGTATTCGCGGAGCAGCCGGTGGATCTCGACCTTGGCCCCGATGTCGATGCCCCGCGTCGGCTCGTCGACGATGAGCACGGCGGGTTCCGCCGCCAGCCAGCGGGCCAGGAGCGTCTTCTGCTGGTTGCCGCCCGAGAGGCCGCGCATCTCCTGTCCGATGTCCCGGAGCTTGATGTCCAGGGCAAGGCGGTAGCGCTCGGCCAGATCGCGGCAGAGAGCGCCGCGGACGAAGCCCCCGCGCGAGCAGCGGTCGAACCGGCCGCAGAGGATATTATCCTGCACGCTCTGGTCCAGGAACAAGCCCTGCGTCTTGCGGTCCTCGGGGACGTAAGCGATGCCGGCCGCGACGGCGTCGGGGATGGAGCGGATGTGCAGCCTCCTCCCGTCGAGAGAAATCGTTCCCGAGGAGCGCGGGTCGGCCCCGAAGATCGCCCGCATGAGCTCCGTGCGGCCCGCTCCGAGAAGTCCGGAGAAGCCGAGGATCTCGCCCCGGCGCAGGTTGAATCCGATCGCCTCGGGCGAGCCGGGAAGGCGCAGACCTTCGACAGAGAAGAAAACGCCGCCCAAGGCGGCCGCCCTGGGCGGGTAAAGCTGGGTCAGCTCGCGCCCGACCATCGCCGCCAGGACGGCCGGGCGGGATGTTTCTTCCGTCTTCCACTCGGCCGCGCGGGCGCCGTCGCGGAGCACGGTGACGCGGTCGGCGGCCCGGAAGACTTCGTCCAGGCGATGGCTGATATAGACGACTCCGACGCCCCTGGACTTGAGCTTGGCCAGCGCGGCCAGCACGAGCTCGGTCTCCTGCGCTTCCAGGGCCGAGGTCGGCTCGTCGAAGACGATGACCTTGGGCGCCCAGGCCAGGGCTTTGACGACCTCGACGATCTGCCCGTAGCCCATGCCCAGCCCGCCCGCCGGGGCCCGGGGATCGATGGCCGGGCAGAACTCGGCCAGCATCGCTTCGGCCTTTTTGTCGAGCGCCCGCTTGTCCAGGAAGCAGCCCTTGCGGGGCTCGCGGCCGGCCAGGATGTTCTCGGCCACGGTCAGGTCGGGGGCCAGGCTCAATTCCTGGTGGACCATGGCGATCCCGGCCCGAAGCGCCGCGGCCGGCGAATGCGGCGCGTAGGCGCATCCCAGGAACATCATGCTTCCCGCTTCGGCCGGGACGATGCCGGCGGCGATCCGCATCAGCGTGCTCTTGCCCGCCCCGTTCTCTCCCACCAGGGCGTGGACCTCGCCGACGCGGACGTCGAAGTCCACCCCGCGCAGGACCTCCGCCTCGCCGAAGCGCTTGCGGATCGATCGCATTTCCAGGAGGACGGAATTCATGGCGGCGGACGGCTCCGTATTTATTTTTGGTTCCGGCGGAAGGAGGCGACGTTGTCCCTGTCGATGACGAACGTCCCCGTGTCCACGGTCGGCGGCAGGGGATTGACCCGGACCTTCCTCCAATCGTCGGTGAACTTGATCCGGTCGTTGCGCAGGTCGTAGAGCATCTGCAGGGCCAGGTAGGCCATCATGTAGGTCCGCTGGGCGATGGAGGCGTCGATGACGCCCTCCTGGATGAACTGGAGCGTCGCCTCGTCCCGGTCCATGGCCACGATCCTGACCCGGCCCGTCTTGCCCGCCTGCTTGACGGCCACGGCGGCGCCCTGGCCGCCGATGGCGGCGACGCAGCCGAACCCGGCCAGGTTGGGATAGGCCTGCAGGATGGCCCGGCATTCCTTCTCCGCCTCGGTTTGTGAGCCCTTGTCGTTTCCGATCTTGACGATCGAGATGCCGGGATATTTGGCCAGCGCGTCCCGGTAGCCCTTGATCCGCTGCATCAGATTGTCCCAGCCGGGGATGTACATCAGGGCGACCTCGCCCCGCCCGTTGAGAAGCTTGGCCAGCGTCTCGCCGCCGCGGTAGCCGGCGTTGTAGTTGCCCGTGCCGATGAACGAATAGCGCTTGGAGGAGGGCGCGTCGGCGTCGGCGCAGACGACGGGGATGCCGGCCTCGATGGCCTTGTCGATGGCCGGGGTCACGGCGTCGGCCACGGCGACCATGATGATGCCGTCCACTCTCTGGGCGATGGCCCGCTCGACGGCGTCGATCTGCTGGTTGACGTCCACGGTCGGCGGCCCGGTGAAGACGGCCTTGACGCCCAGCTCGCCGGCCTTGTCGTAGAGCCCGGCCTTGGAATCGATCCAGTAGGGCCCGCCGGTCACGGCCGAGATCATCACGTAGCGCTGGCCCGAGGCGGCCCGGGCCGCCGGGCCGACGACGGCCGGCGCGCGGCCGCCGAACTTGACCGCGCCGACGATGACGAGGGCGATCACCAGAACGACGATGATGATCCGTTCCATGGTTTTGTTCCTTGTCGTGAACAGGAGGGACTTGAGCCGGGCCCCGAAGGAGGAACCGGTCAGGGCGATGACCGCGGCCAGGATGAGGACCAGGCCGACGGCGATTTGCTGGGCCTCGGCGGCCACGTCGATGAAAACGAGGCCGGTCGTGATGATCTGCATCAGGAGAAGGCCCAGGAACGAGCCCAGGATCGTGCCCCGGCCGCCGGAGAGGCTGGCCCCTCCGACGATGACGGCCGCGATGACCCGCAGCTCCGCGCCCGTCCCGGCGTTGGCGTCGATCGCGTTGGCCCGGCTGGTGACGATGACGCCGGTCAGCCCGGCCAGAAAACCGGTCAGCATGAAGGCGAACGTCTTGACCCGGGCGGTGGCGATGCCGGTCAGCCGGGCCGCTTCCTCGTTGCTGCCGACGAAATAGACCTGCCGCAGGTAGGTCAGCCGCCGCAGCAGGAAGTCGCCGGCGACCATGGCCGCGATGAGGAGAAGCACCGGGAAGCGGACGTCGATGGCCGGGCCCCAGGGCAGCTTGAGAGTGAAGATGCGGCCCCAGGCGATCGTCAGGAAGCTCTCGGGAAAACCGGTCGGCGGGGCGGTCCGGGTGATGACCTGGACGAGGCCCCGCAGGATGCTCATCATGCCCAGCGTCGTGATGAAGGGGTTGATCTTCAGGCGGGTGACGATGGTGCCGTTGATCCAGCCGATCACGGTCCCGGCCAGGAGCGCCGCAATGACCGCGGGGCCGATGGGGATGTGCGCTTTCATGGCCATGGCGGCGACCAGCCCGCAGAAGGCCATCGACGAGCCGACGGACATGTCGAAGGCGCCGCAGATGATGACGATGGTCATGCCGATGACCATCAGGCCGTCGCTGGAGGCGCCTTCCAGGATGGCCATGGCCGATTCCAGGCCGAGGAATCGGGGATTGAGCGAGCCGAAGACGGCGACGGCCAGGACGACCGACGCCAGGATGGTCAGCTCGCGCATCCGGAAACGGCGCCGGGAAGTCTTCATGGTTGAATCGGAGGGCCTTATTCTAATCTAAAAACGGTTAAGCTTCGAGCGAGGCCAGCCACTCCGTCGCTCGAACGACTTCGATCCCGTTTTGATGAGTCTCCCGGCGCAGGTTCAAAACAACTTGAAACGTGCGGTCTGGCTTGAGAGCATCCCGAAAGTAGGCCAGCGATGGCGCCGGCGTTTCCTCTCCGTGCTTGACTTCGACCAGCCAGACCGGCCGTCCGTCCTGGATGACGGCCAAGTCGACCTCGCGTCCGTCCTTGGTGCGGACGTACCGCAGCTCAATCTCCCGCCCCTTGGCGTCATGCAAAAAATGGACGTGCTTCAAGAGCGCCGCGGCGACGGCGTTCTCGAGCCGCGCGCCCTCGTCTCCCTTGACGAATCCCGTATCGTAGAAATAGACCTTCGGTTCCTTGAGCAGGGAACGGGACAGGTGGCGGTGGTGGGGGCGGACCAAAAAAACGACGTAGAGGCCTTCTAAGATGTCGATATATTTCTTGACCGTATTGGGTGAAATTTGCAGATCGCGGGCCAAGGAGGAGAAGGAGAGGAGCGAACCGACCTTGGTCCGCAACAGTTCCAAGAGCGTTCGCATGGTTCGGATATCGTGAATCCGGGCCAAGTCGAAAACGTCCTCGCGGACGAGATCAGTCGAGTATTGATGGCGCCAGCGGGCGGCTTCCTCCTCGGAATCGCCGAGAAAAGGCTCGGGAAAGCCGCCTAAACGAAGAAGACGATCGATGATTTCGGGGTGAGTGAGCGTCCCGGGACCGGAAATTGAGACCTCTTTCAAGGAGAGGGGATGGAGTCTCAAGTGGAAATAACGGCCCGCCAGGGATTCTCCGCTTTGGCGGAATGTCTCCAGCCGAGCGCTGCCGGTGACCAGAATGGATTGGCCCTCCGGGCGGCCGTCGAAAACGCCCTTCAGATAGGATTTCCATTTTTTCAATTTGTGGATTTCGTCGAAAACGAGCAGGTCGGAATCCAGAGGCCAGCGCTGGGACATGATGATCGATCGGTCCTCAACGGAATCGAAATTCAGATATTGGGGCTTCTTATATTCCGACATGATCTGTTTTGCCAGATAAGTCTTCCCGACTTGTCGCGGTCCTGTGAGCAGAACCATTTTTTTAGGCAGATCATGGAGGATTTGGGATTTTAGGTAGCGGTTCATATTGACCAAATAGCACGATATTGCCGAATAGTCAAGACTAAATAGCAAATCCGTGCAAAATGGTCGAGTCGTATCTTGAGCCCCTGGGAGGCGTCAAGCGGCTGACACCGCTAAGAACACGGCCACGAGAGCGAAACGTTTCTTTAAAATTCAAGAGGCCCTATAATCATGCCCTATTCCCCAACGGCTCAACGAGGCCGAGGAGCAAACGAACATGCAAAAAATATGCACGTGCCTTTGGTTCAACGATCAGGCCGAGGAAGCCGCGGCTTTCTATGTGAGCCTCTTCCCGAACTCCCGCATTCTCAACACCAGCCGCTATAAAGAAGGATCTCCAGGCCGGGCCGGTTCCGTGATGACCGTCCAATTCGTCCTCGATGCCGCTGAGTTCGTGGCCCTCAACGGCGGTCCGATCTTTAAATTCTCCCCGGCCATTTCGATCGTGGCGAACTGCGATTCCCAGGAAGAGATCGATCGATTGTGGAGCGCGCTGACTCGCGAAGGACAGGCGGGGCAATGCGGATGGCTGACGGACAAATATGGAGTTTCCTGGCAGATCGTCCCGCGGGCTCTGTCCGAGCTTTTAAATTCCGCCGATGCCGCCGCATCCCAGCGCGCCTTCTCGGCCATGCTGAAAATGGCGAAGATCGACTTGGCGGCGATCAGGAAATCCTACGCAGGATCCTGATCGGTTTGCCGCGGCGGCGGGGAAAACGCTTGACAGTGCGGAAGCCGCTTGGCAGAATCGAACGACGGAGCCCATGACCATGAATCCATCTTCCCCTCCATACGCGAAGCCCAAGCTGGGCCTCGTCATCAATTCCATCGGGGCCTTCAATCCCCGGGCCAAGGACGACTCCGAGCGGGCCCTCCGCGTCTATTTCGGACGGCTGGCGGACGAAGGCCGGATCGACCCGGCCTCGATCGTCACCGACCGGATCTTCGGCCCCCACGAGGCCCTGGCCGCGGCCGACCGAATGGCCGAGGCCCGTGTGGATCTCGTCGTCATCGCCAACGTGGCCTTCCCCAACGGGCAGGTCTACCTGACCCTGGCCGCCCACCCGCACTTGGCCAAAACGCCGCTGGCGGTCATCGCCGAGCCCGAGCCGGCCGGAAACGAGTGGGCCACAAATGCCTGGTGCGGCGTCGTCATGAACAACCACGTCGCCAAGCAGATCGGGCGGCCGATCGTCGCCCTGCCCGGGCCGTTCGCCGGCGCGGAATTCGACCGCGGGTTCGAACGGCTTCTGCGGGCGGCCGCGGCCATCAAATTCCTGCGCCGCGATCTGCTGGTCCGCTTCGGCGACGCGCCCAGCGGATTCCACTCGGCGACCGGCGATCAAATCGCCTTCGCCAAGGTCTTCGGGACGCGCGTCGAGACCGTCGATTTGACGGCCGTCATGGACGCCTTCAAAACCGGCCGGACCAAGGGATATCTGGGCGAGAGCGCTTTCACGGACGGCGACGTCCGGACGACCGCGGCCCGCCTCGCCTCGGGGCGGAACGTCGAAGTGGACGCGGCCATGCTCGAACGCGGCGCCCGCCTCTATCACGCCTACCGGGCCGTCATCCGGGCCAACGGGTATACGTCCGGAGCGTTCCGCTGCTGGCCGGAGAACAACGAACCGTTCATCGGCATCAGCGCCTGCCTGGCCATGGGGCTTCTCCTGGCCGACGGCGAGCTCAGCGCGGCGGCCTGCGAATCGGACTGGCCGACGGCCGTGGCCCAATCGATCGGGACCCTGCTGGCCGGCCGGCCGGCGGCCTGCCTGGATTGGGTCAGCTGCACCGGCGGGTCGACGGTCGTCCAGCTCGGCCACTGCGGCATGGGCATCTGCGGCCAGATGGCCGAGGGCGAATGCGGCGGCCGGCCCGGCGAAGCCGTCGTCGTGCACCCGGTCATCCGCCAGGAAGGAAAGACCATGGGGCCGGTCCTGGTCGGCCAATTCCAATACGGCCCCAAGACCGGACTGTGCCTGGCCCGCGATCCCGGCGGGGAGTTCAAGCTTCTTGTCTTCGCCGGCGAAAGCAGCCCGCAAAGCGCCAAGGGACTGATTTACAGCGCGGCCGACATTGTCGTGGCCGACCCGAAGAGGCTCAACCGGCTGGTCCTCGATGGCGGCTTCCCGCACCATCTGGCCATGGCCATGGGCGACGTCCGCGAGGAGGCCCGGATGCTCTGCGAATTCCTGGGCGTCCGGTATGTTTCGCCCGAGGCCTGAGGATCAAGGCATGATGACGTCCCGCGAACGCATTCTGACCGCCGTCGGGCGGCGCATGGCCGATCGCACGCCGGCCGACTACAAGGCCGAACCCGACGTCAACCGGATGATGATGGAGCGCCTGGGGGTGGGGACCTACGAGGAGCTGCTGCGAAAGCTTCAGATCGACGTCCGGCGGCTCGATCCGAAATACGTCGGCCCGCCCTATAAAGTCATCGAGGAAGGCGTCTACGAGGATTACTGGGGAATCCGGACCAAGCCGACCAGGACGGACAACGGCAGCAACGACATGCACGTTTGGACGCCGCTCTGGGACGCCCAGAATGTCAATGACCTCGAAAAGCATGCCTGGCCGACGCCGGACATCTTCGATTATTCGGTCATGCGCGATCAGCTCGAATGTTCCCGCGGATGCGCGGTGATGTACGAGGGGGCCGATCTCTTCACCCGGCCGTGCATTCTGCGCAACATCGAGAACCTCCTCGTCGACATGGTCGAGCGGCCCGAGATGGCCCATTTCCTGTTCGAAAAATTCGCCGACTTCTACTGTGAAGACGTCACCCGGGCGCTGGAGGCGACCAAGGGCGGCTTCGACCTTTATTGCGAGTGGAGCGATTACGGGACGCAGCGCGGCCTGCTGATGTCCGTGCCCATGTTCCGGGTTTTCATCACGCCTTACCTTAAGCGCCTGATCGACGTCTGCCACGGCGGCGGGGTGAAGTTCATGGCCCACAGCTGCGGGGCCATCCGGCCGGTCATCCCGGAATTGATCGCCATGGGCGTCGACGTTCTGGACCCCATCCAGGTCGCGGCGGCGGGCATGGAGCCGGCCGGGCTGAAGCGCGACTTCGGCGGCCGGCTGGC
The DNA here is from genome assembly GCA_963729855.1 of Candidatus Aminicenantota bacterium. Taxonomy (GTDB): domain Bacteria; phylum Acidobacteriota; class Aminicenantia; order Aminicenantales; family UBA4085; genus UBA4085. The sequence continues at coordinate 112,735 of CAVSPT010000004.1, forward strand.
CTTCCACGGCGGCGTCTGCACCCAGCGGACGCTGCCTTTCGGGACGCCGGACGAAGTGCGCGAAGCGGTCATCGACCGGGTGGCCACGCTGGGAGCGGGCGGCGGCTACATCCTGGCCTCGAGCCATGACATCAGCTCGGACACGCCGGCGGAAAACATCCTGGCCATGTACGATGCGTCGCTGCGGGGCGGGACGCCGTAAGCCATGAGCGAACCCGCGTCCGACCGGATCGGCCTTTGGCCGGTCCTCTGCGTCGGCCAGCTCGTAGCCGACGTGGTCGTCCGCCCGGTCGTGCGCTTCCCGGATCCGGGCCGGGCCGAGATGGTCGAGGACGTCCAGCTTCTTTCGGGCGGCTGCGCCGCCAACACGGCGGCCGTCCTGGCCAAGCTCGGCGTCGAGACGCGGCTCGTCTCGGTCATCGGGAGGGACGCGCTGGGCGATGCCGCGCTGGCCGACCTGGCGGCCGCCGGCGTCAATGTCGAGGCCGTGCGCCGCGATCCGGAATCACCGACGTCCGCGGCCATCGTCCTCGTGGACGGGGAGGGCCAGCGCTCGTTTTTGTATCGCGGCGGCGGAAACGAGCGCCTGACCAACGGCCACGTGCACGATGACCTTTTCAGGGCGGCCCGGATCGTCCACGTCGGCGGGGCCATGAAGCTTTTGGAGCTCGATATCGCCGCGCTGATGAAGAAAGCCAAGTCGCACGGCGCGCTCACTTCCCTGGACACCGATTGGGACACCTACGGCCGCTGGATGAAGACGCTCCAGGGCGCCCTGCCGGCGATCGATTTCTTCATGACCAACGCGGAAGAGGCGGCCATGCTGACGGGACTCGCCGATCCTCTGGCCGCGGGGCGGGCCCTTCTGGCCCTCGGGCCGCGCGTCGTCCTGATCAAGCGGGGCCAGCGCGGGGCCGTGCTGTTGACCGGCTCGGGGGCCAGGGATTTCCCGGCTTATCAAGCGGCGGTCCGCGATACGACCTGCGCCGGCGACTCGTTCGCCGCGGGGTTTCTGCGCGGCGTCTGCGCCGGCCGGCCGCTCGAGGAATCCGTCCGCCTGGGCAACGCCGCCGGCGCCCTGTGCACGACGCAGATCAGCCATCGCGGGATCGGGTGCTTCGACGACGTGGCCCGGCTGCTCGAACGGGGGACGCCGTGAACGCGCGCCAGCGCACCCTGGCGGTGCTGGCCAAGGAACGGCCCGACCGCCTGCCGCGCGAATTGAAATTGACGCCGCCTCTCCTCGAGGTCTTCAAGGAGAAAACCGGATCGGACGATCCGTCCGCGTATTTCGATTTGGACGTCCGCGACGTCTTCTTCGCCCCGGCGAAGACGCTCCCCGATTTCAGCGCCTATTATCCGGGCGGCCTGCCGCGCCTGTGGAATCCGGAAGGCTGGGAAGTGGGCGAGTGGGGGGTCGGCGTCACAGGCGGGTCGATGTACCATTTCGTCCATATCGAACATCCCATGCTCGGTCTGTCCAAGGTCGAAGAGCTGGAGCGCTATCCGTTCCCCGACCTGACCCCGCCCGAGCGGCACCGCCACCTGGAAGGGCAGGTCAAGGCGCTCCATGACCGCGGGCTGTTCGCCATCGGCTTCATGGAGTGGACGATCTTCGAGATCGCCTGGCACCTGCGGGGCATGACCGAGCTGTTCACCGACCTGTCCTTCAACCGGGAGTTCGCCGCGCATCTTCTCGATCGGATCACGGCCGTCCGCTGTTTCCAATCGCGGCGGTTCGCCGAGGCCGGAGTGGACATGATCAAGATCGGGGACGACGTGGGCGTCCAGTTCGGGATGCTCATGAGTCCGGCCATGTACCGGAAATGGTTCAAGCCGCGCCATGCCGCCGTCATCCGCGCCGCCCGCGAGGTCCGGCCGGACATCCCGTTCTGCTATCACAGCGACGGCAACTGCCGGGAGATCATCCCGGACCTGATCGAAGCCGGAGTGACCGTCCTGAACCCGGTCCAGCCGGAATGTCTGGACCTCGCCGGGCTCAAAAAGGATTTCGGCGGCCGGCTCGCGTTTTGGGGCGGCGTCGGGACCCAGAGGACGATGCCCTTCGCCTCGCCGGAGGACGTCTATAAGACCGTCCAGGGGACGATCGACATCCTCGGGCCGACCGGGTATTTCCCCTGCCCGACGCACGTCCTCGAACCGGACGTTCCCTGGGAGAACATCCTGGCGTTTCTGCACGCGGTGGACGATTACCGCTTCCGATAGACCATGAAACCAAGGACGGCCGGGCTGTGGATCTTCGGGGGGGCCGCGGCCTTCGGCCTCCATCTTTGGCTGGGAAACGATTCCGCCCTGGCTGAAAAATTCTACGCCCGCGGCTTTTTCATCGGCCTGCGCTGGATCTGGGATTACACCTTGGGATGGTCTCCCGTTCCGATCATTTATTTGGCCGCGGCGGCGGCGGTCATCGCGGCGGCCGTCAGGATTCTTCCCCTCTTCAACAGGCCGCGGGCCGCCCGGCGCCGGTCCCTGCTCAAAAGCTGCGGACGTTTCGTCCTGGCCGCGGCGGGCTGGATCGGGGCGCTGGTTTTTTTCTTTTACGCGCTTTGGGGCTTCAACTACAACCGGATCGGGCTCGAAAGGCAGATGGGATTGGACGCCGCGCCCCTCGATATCGCCCAGCTGGCCGCCGAGACGGACTGGGCGGCGCGATCGGCGGCGGAATCGCGCGGTTTGATCGCGGGCGCGTCCGCGGCCGCCTTCGGTCCGGGGGCCCTGCCGGCGGATCTTGAAGCCGGATTGCGGGCCGGCCTCACCCGTGTCTTGGGCCAAGCCGGGTATCCGGTCCCGGGCCGGGTCCGGGTCCGGATCTTCGTTCCCGGCGGCTGGATGATGCGCTTTTCAGGCTCCGGGATCTACATCCCTTTCTTCGGTGAAGGGTACGCGGCCGGCAGGATCCTGCCGTTCGAAATGCCCTTTACCATGGCCCACGAAATGGCCCACGGCTACGGCATCACGGACGAGGGAGAGGCCAACTTCCTGGCGCTTCTGGCCTGCCGGGCGTCGACCGATCCGTCCGTCCGCTATTCGGGTTTTTTGTCCTATTGGGACTACGCGGCCGGCGAACTGGCCCGATCGGCCCCCCGCCGTTTCAGGGCCCTCTGGGCCGGCGTCCCCGAAGGGATGAAGGCCGACGTCCGGGCCATGCAGGCGAACTGGGACCGATACCGCGGCCCGCTCGAAAAGATCAGCCGCAAAGTCTACGAAAAATACCTCAAGACCCAGGGCATCGGGGAGGGGATGAAAAGCTATAACCGCTTCATCAACCTGGCCGCCGCCTGGAGAAAACGCAGCGGATAGAAGGAGGAGCCATGCTTGATAAGAAAATTTTGCGCCGGGATTTTTTGAAATCGGCCCTGGCCGGGATTCCGCTCGTTTCGCTCGATTGGGAGGCCTTTCCGCGCGGGAAGGGCGGGGACAGGGCCGGGGGCGCCTATGACGCGGTCATCATCGGCGCGGGCCTGGGCGGGCTGAGCTGCGCCGCCGCGTTCGCCCGGCAGGGCTTCAAGCCGATCGTCCTGGAGCAGCATTCCAAGGCCGGAGGATACGCTACGACGTTCAAACGCCCCGGAGGCTTCGTCTTCGACGCCTCCCTCCATTCGACCAGCGTGGGCGAGCGGAACGGCCTGGCCAACCTCATCCCGGGCTTCCCCGAAATCGAAGACGTGAAGTTCAGGCTTCATCCCAGCCTGTTCCGCTTGATCTACCCCGATTACGATTTCCGCATCGCCCAGAAAAATCCGCAGGCGTTTCTCGACACGCTGTGCGGATTCTTCCCCTCGGAAAAAGAGGGGCTGACCGCGCTGTTCGACGACATGAAAGGGGTGTCCGAAAATATCAACCGCCTCCAATCGGCGGGCGGTCCGGTCAACATGGCCGCGTTTTCCAAGGATTATCCCCATCTCTTCCGGACATTCAGCAAGACCTGGGGCCAGGTCGTCGATGCGCGGCTGAAGGACGCCAAAGCCAAATCGCTGGTCTCCTTTTGCGCCGGATATTACGGGCTCCCGCCGTCCAAGCTCGCTTGTTTTTACTATTCGGTCCCCACGTACGGGTATTTGACCCAGGGCGGCTATTATCCGACAGGAAGGTCCCAGGCCATCAGCGACGCCCTGGTGAAATTCATCGAAACGCGCGGCGGAAAGGTCCTGCTCAAGACAAGCGTCGACGGCATCGTCGTCGAAAACCATTCCGCGGTCGGCGTGAAGACGGACGATGGGAAGGTCTATAAGGGGCGCGTCGTCGTTTCCAACGCCAACGCCTATGACACCTGCCATCGGATGATGCCGGGCGAAGCCGGTTTCCTGAAAGATTATTTGGCCCGCCTGGACCGCTACAAGGTCAGCTTCTCGATCTACCAAGTCTTTCTCGGCTTGAAGAGGGACCTGGTCCGGGAGTCCGGCCTGACCGATTCCGAGATCTCCGTCGCGCCGGGCTACGATATCGAGGCGGATTTCGCCAAGATGGACGAAGCCGATCCCGAAACGTGCGGGTACGGCCTCACCTGCTACGACAATGTCGTCCCGGGCTGTTCGCCCGCGGGCAAGAACACGCTCTCGATCACCGTGGGGCAGAGCTACGATTATTGGGCCCGCCATGAAGAGGCCTACAAGCGGGGCGACAAGGCCGCTTATCGAAAGGACAAGGAACGCATCGCCGACGCGCTCATCCGGCGGGCCGAGGAGAAGCTCCTGCCGGGCTTGTCCAAGGCCATCGAGGTCCGGGAGGCGGCGACGCCGCTGACCAATTGGCGCTACACCCGAAACTACCGGGGCGCCGTCTACGGCTGGGACCAGACCATGGACAATTCCGGGCCCAGCCGATTGGCCGCGAAGACGCCCATCAAGAACCTCTATCTGTCCGGCGCTTGGACCAGCCCCGGCGGCGGCTACGGCGGGGTCATACCCAGCGGCTTGGCCTGTTTCGCCGATATCATGAAAACGTGGTGAGGACGAAGGATCGGACGTTCGGATCGGAATCCTCGGGGAGGGACGCATGAGACGAATCAACCGCCGCCAGTTTCTCGAATCGGGGCTCGTCGCGGGCGGGAATTTAGCGCTTCTGTCCGCGGTCCGGGGGGCAACACGCCCGGCCCCGGCCGCCGCGCCGAACGGAGATGCGCCGACGCCGGTCCAGACGCTGGCCATGGAGACCTACGCCCGCCGGGCGTTCAACTATCTCGACCGGATGGTCGACAAGGACGGCCTGCCCTATTTCAACGTCTTCTGGACGCAGCCCGCGGAGGCCGCCCACGATTGGCCCGATTTCGGGGACGTCCTGTCCCGCCAGCTCCAGGGCGCGGTCATGGCCCGCCATATGTCCGGGCGGGAGGCCGTTTGGGAAGGGAAGTGGGTCGGGAAGATCCTCGGCTATCTGGATCCGGCGTCCGGACTGCTGCGGCGTCCCAAAACGTCCTATAGCGCCTCGGCCATCGACCCGGGCGATCAGGCCCTGACGCTCTACGCCCTGGTCACCGTCTACCTGGACAACGGGGATGCGGCGATCAAGGGCGCCATCCGGAAAATCATCTCCGGCATCCGGCGCGACGCGGCCGCGCAGGGGGCCAAGTCGCCCTACCTGAACGGTTTCCTCATCAAGAGCGTCATGGCCGCGGCCCGCGTGCTCGAAGACGACGAGGCCTTCAATCTGGCCGGATCGATCACCCGCTTCGTCTTCAAGCAGACGGACACCTTCGCCCCCGACAACCATTTCCGCCAAGGCGGGCACATGCACGGCAACCTGCGGACCCTGGTCGGCGCCGCCGATTACGCCCTGCGCGCCCGCGACCCCGAGCTCTACAGCCGCGTCGACGCCATCTACCGCTACGCGCGCTCCGAATCGACGCGCTTCGGCTTCCTGCCCGAGCAGATCGGGCGCCGGGGCGACATCGTGCTCTGCGAGACCTGCGCCCTGATGGACTTTCTCGGCCTGGCCTCGACGCTGGCCAACCACGGCCACCCCGAATATTGGGACGACGTCGAGCGCATGGCCCGCAACCAGCTCGTGGAAAGCCAATTCGCCGATTCCTCCTGGCTGGACGGCGGGCCGGGCGGCCACGCCCCGGACGACACCGAACAGTTCACCCGCCGCGAGGTCGGCGCCCGGATGATCGGCGCCTACGCCGGCTGGAGTTCGCCGACGCATTTCCTGGCCGCCCGCGAAACGCTCAATCATCATTGGGGAGGACCGGAGCTGCACGACAAGACGCGCGTCTTCCAGAACTGCTGCGCCGGGTCGGGCACGCACGCCCTCTACATCGTCTGGAAGAACGCCGCCCGTTTCGAAAGCGGCCGCCTGAGCGTCCATCTCCACATCGACAAGCTCCTGCCCGAGGCCGAGATCCGCTGCCGCCAGCCGTACGAAGGCCTGCTGACCGTGCAGCTCAAAAAGGACGCCGCGGTGCGGGTGCGCGTCCCGTCCTTCATCAAGCCGGAGGAGATGACCTGGCAGGCGGGCGGAGGCGGCCGGAAAATCGAAGGCAAGGTCATCGGCAACTATCTGGAGCTCGAGAACGGCCGGGCCGGCGAGGTCATCCGGATTTCCTATCCGGTCCCCGTCCGGAGCGAGGAGGCCGCCATCGGCAATCCCGGCTTCAAATCCTACCGCTACCGGGTCACCTGGAAAGGAGACACGGTCGTCCGCATGGAACCCCTGGGCGACGAAGACAAGACCGGCTGGTCGGATTTCGACGAGCGCCAGGTCCCGATCTTCTACGGGAAGGAAGGCCCGGGGCCGCTCTATCAGCGCGGGCCCATGCTCGAGGCCGTCGTCCCCGAGCCGGCGCCGCTCCAGGTGGACGACGGGCTCATCGATTTCTGGCATTTCCGGTGATGCGGGGCCCCATGAGATCGTTCCGCGCCGCTCTCCCGTTGATCGGCTTTCTATCCTGCGTCCTGGCCTCCGCCGCGCCGGGTCAAGAAGGAGCCGCCATGGCCGAACAAACTCCGCGCATTTTCATGATCGGGCACGCCCACATCGATCCCGTCTGGCGCTGGACCAAGGACGAGGGCCAGGCCGAAGTGATGGCCACCTTCCGCTCGGCGCTGGCCCGGATGCGCGAATACCCCGACGTCGTCTTCGTTTCCAGTTCGGCCCAGTTCTACAAATGGGTCCAGGAGACCGACCCGTCGATGTTCGCCGAGATCCGCAAACGGGTCGAGGAAGGCCGCTGGAACATCGTCGGGGGCTGGTGGGTCGAGCCCGACCTGAATTGTCCGCTCGGTGAATCGCTGGTCCGGCAGGGCCTCTACGGCCAGCTTTTCCTGGAGAAGAACCTCGGGGTCAAGGCCCGCGTCGGTTTCAATCCCGATTCCTTCGGCCACCCCTGGACCCTGCCGCAGATCCTGGCCGGACAGGAGCTTTCGGCTTATGTCTACATGCGTCCGTCGCCCGCGGAGAAGCCCGATCTCAAGGCGCCGCTCTTCATGTGGCAGGCGCCGGACGGGACGAGAATTCCGGCCATCCAGATCCTGGGCTCCTACAATGGGACGGAATCCGACATCGAAAACCAGATTCAAACCTACCGGAAGCGCTTCGGTGAAACCCTGCCCGGCGTCGCCGATTGGGCCGTCTTTTACGGCGTCGGTAATCACGGCGGCGGCCCGACGATCGCGGCCATCGAGAAGATCCGGGCCCTCCGGAAATCGGCTTTCCCTGGAATGCGCTTCGCCTCCCTCGACCAGTACGTGTCGGCCGTCCAAGCCGGCAGCCGGGGCTGGCCGGTCGTGGCGGATGAGCTCCAGCACCACGCCCGGGGCTGTTATTCCGCGACGGCCGAAGTCAAGAAATGGAGCCGCGCCGCCGAGTGGGCGCTCCTCTCCGCGGAGAAGGCGGCCGCCTATGCCGCGGCTTTGTTCGGCGGGTCCTATCCGGCCGAACGCTTCCGGCGGGCCTGGGAAAAGGTCCTCTTCAACCAGTTTCACGACATCCTGGCCGGCTCGGCCATCGAACAGGCCTATGTCGACGCGCGCAACGATTTCGGCTTCGCCATTTCGGAAGCCAAGGACATCGGCTCCGGCGCTTTGCAGCAAGTCGCCCGGAACCTCGATACCGAAGCCGGAACGGGGGCGGGAAGCGCGCCTTTTCTTGTTTTCAATCCCCATTCCTGGCCGGCGTCCGTCCCCGTCGAAGTCGAGATGCAGCGCACCGGGGGCGGCCGGCCCATCCTCCGCCGCGCCGACGGCAAAGAAATCGCCTTCCAGGAATTGCGGACGGCCGGGGTCAAAGTCGGCGACCGAATTCGGATCGCCTTCCAGGACGAATATCCGCCGCTCGGGTGCGCGCTTTACGCCCTGGATTTCAACTCGCCCGGGCCGGTTTCCAAGCCGGACGATCCGCGGCCGGAAGGAGTCAAGGTCGGTCGCTGGACGCTGGAGAACGCGCTCGTCCGGTTGACGTTCGATCCCGCGTCCGGCTCGATCACATCCTATTTTGACAAAAAAACGGGGCGGGAATATCTGCGGGCCCCGGCGGCGGTCCCGATCGCCCTGGCGGACGAAGACGACACCTGGGGCCACCACACGACGTCTTACAACAAGGAGCTCGGCCGCTTCGGCCGGGCCGAGATCCGCTCTTTCGAGGAAGGGCCGGAGCGGGGACGCATCCAGGTCAGGACCGTTTATGGGCATTCGGCCGTCACCCAGGACTTCGCACTCTATCGGGACCGTCCCGAGGTCTATGTCCGGGTGAGCGTCGATTGGCATGAATCGTATCAGGTCCTCAAGCTCGGCTTTCCCACCGTGCTGGCCAAGGGCGAATCGACCTATTCCATTCCTTACGGATTCATCAAACGCCCCATGAAAGGCGAAGAGGAGCCCGTCCAGACCTGGCTGGACGTCGGCGGCGCGGACGGCAAAGGCGCCTTCGGCCTGGCCCTGTTCAATGACTCCAAGTGCGGCGTCGACGTCAAGGACGGCGAGATCCGCCTGACCGTCCTTCACAGCACGGCCTGGTCGCACCACATGCCCGTCAAGCTCGACTTGAGCGAGGGCTACAGAATGATCGACACGGGCATCCACGAATTTTCCTATGCCCTGGTCCCCCATGCCGGCGATTGGAGAGAGGCGGGCATCGCCCGCCGGGCCGAGGCTTTCGGAACGGCCCCGCTCGTCGCCCTGACCGACCGGCACAAGGGAGCCCTTAAGAGCGCGCCTTCGTTCGCGGTCGTATCCACGCCCGACGCGGCGGTCACCGTCCTCAAGATGGCCGAGCGCGATTCGGCGCTCATCCTGCGTCTGGTCGAGCTCCAAGGCCGGGCCGTCGAGGGGACGGTTCGTCTGGCGGGCCTGGATAAGCCGATCGCCTTCCGCCTCCGCCCCAACGAGATTCGAACGTATCGGATCCCTTTGGACAAAGCCAACCCCCCGCGCCAGGTGAATCTCTTGGAGGAATGACCCGCCGACGATTTCCTTGAGTCCTCCTTGACTTCGCTTCCCTTTTTTCCTATTCTCTTCGACAACACGGCAGAAAAATAAAAAAGGAGATCTGTCATGAAAACGAAGTTCCTTTGGTTGTTTCTTGCCCTCGTCGTTTGTCTGGGGCTGGGATGGGCCGGGGCGGAGGAAAGGCTCGGAATCCAAGTCTATCCCGGCGCGAAGTTCGACGCCGATGTTTCAAAAGTCGTGTCGGACGCCATGAATGTCGAAGGCTATTGCTATCGGACGGCCGACGGCGCGGCCAAAGTCGTCGAATTCTACAAGAAGCAGCCCGGTTTCAGATACCTCGGCGGAGACGAGAAGGGCGGAATGCTCAAAAAAGACCGGGTCAACGTCACAGTCCAGAACCCCTGGATGGACCTGAAAACGGGTGCGCTCAACAAAGATACGCTCCTAACGATCTCGAAATTAATAGAATAGCCCGGGCTCTCACGCTTTTACTTTGACCCACTGTCCGGCCTTGGCCGATTCGACGGCGGCATCGATGACGCACATCTCTTCGTGGCCGGTGTGAAAATCAGGAAAAGCGACGTCGTATCGCCGGCCGTCCCGCCTGGCCGCCAGCGCCGCGTAATAATCCCGGAAGAGATTGTAGACCGCGTCGTGATACCCCATCGGATGCCCCGTAGGCAGGGCGGCGTATTTTCGGGTTTCCGCGGCCTGGAGCTGGGACGATTCGTAGAACGTCTCATTGCCCCGTTCGCGGTGACCGACCCAGAGGGCGTTGGGGTGGACGTGGCTCCAGGCGTATGATTCCTTGGACCCGAAGATCTGCAGCTCGAGATCGACCTTCCTGCCGGCGCAGACCTGGCAGGTCGTGAAATTGCCGTGGGCGCCGTTTTCAAGCTTCAGGAACAGGGCGGCGTAGTCGTCCAGCTCGATATCGACCTCGTCGTATTCGAAATCGCGCCGGTTGCTGAAGGAGAGCGGGCCGGCCTTGGGTTTTTTGCGCCGGGGGATGCAGGTATGGAGATCGCCCATGACTTCGACGATCTTCTGCCCGGTGATGAACTGGACGAGATCGCACCAGTGGCTGCCGAGGTCGGCGATGACGTTGGCCCGGCCGGCCGCGGCGGGGTCCAGGCGCCAGGAATAGTCGGTGTCATAGAACAACCAGTCCTGGAGGAAATGGCCGACGACGGCGCGGACGTCCCCCAGGTCGCCTCGGCGGACCCGGGCGGCGGCCTCCTGGACGACCGGATAATAGCGGTAGCAGAAATCGATGGCCGTCAGCGTTTTATGGCGTTCGGCCAGCCGGACGAGCTCGGCCGATTCGCGGGAATCGAGGGACAGGGGCTTTTCGGAAAGGACCTGCTTGCCCGCGGCCATGGCCTTCTTGTTGATGTCGAAATGGACGTTATTGGGGGCGCAGTTATGGACGACCTCGATCGCCGGATCGGCCAGCAGCTCGTCCGCCGAAACGTAAATCCCGGGGATCTCCAGCTTCTCGGCGGCGGCGCGGGCCAGGGCCGCGTTGGGATCGGCCACGGCCACGACGTCGGCCTCGACGATACGGCGCAGGATCTCCAGATGGACCATGCCGATGTAGCCCGTTCCGATCACTCCGACCTTGAATTTTTTCATCCGCGCCTCCCAAAGGCTGGAATTTCCCGACCAAACCAGGCATTGTATCCTAGCATGATGGACGTGTCCCGGAAACGGCCCGCCATCCGCCAGGAGTTGAAAAATGAACGCGAAATTCGGCCAAGCCCAAATCATCGACGTGCCCGGTCTCGTCCTTGAAAACCGGGAAAAGTGGGTCAACATCAATCTGACCGAGGTCAACGACTGCATCGTTCGTTTGGGAATCCTCGAGGGCGAGTTCCACTGGCACAAGCATGAGCGCGAGGACGAGCTCTTTTTCGTCCTCGACGGGGCTCTTCTTCTGGATCTCGAAACAGGGACCTTGGAGCTTCGGCCCCAACAGGGATACACCGTTCCCCGTCGGGTCCCGCACCGCACCCGGGCGCGGGAAAAGACCGTCGTGCTCATGGTGGAGCAAAAGACCGTGAATCCCAAAGGAGACTGAAGTTCCGCCGGCGTTTGACTTCCATTTTTTCGATGTGATAAAACCCGTTCGTAAGATTCGCCGTGCCCCGCTCAGCTCGCCTCTGGATCTTCGCGGCCCTGTTCGCCGCCATCGCCGCGCTGTCCTTCGGCGGTCCGCAAATCGTCGTCGAGCCCGATCCCTCTTACCGCGAAGACGCCCTTTCCAACCGCCGCCATCCCGACGTCGACACCGACGTCGAGCTGTATTTCAACACCTGGCGGAACTCGCCGCCGCGCCAAGGGCATGGCGGTCTCGTCGAGCGCGAAATCCTGAAGCGCGGCGATCCGTTCAAGCCGGCCGAAAAAGGCGCGGTTTTGCGCTACCTGAAGACCTATAATCATGCCGAGCTCAGCCCCGGCCAGGGCACGCGCGAGTACCGCGACGCCCGGGAACAGGTTTTCCTGTATATCTGGAACGGCGCCGGGCGGCTGGAAGCCGGCGGCCGGGCGGTCGCCCTCGAAGAGGGGATGGCCGTCGTCATCCCAGCCGGAATTTCCTATCGCTTGAACAATCCGGGCCCCGCCCCGCTGGAGCTTTTCTTGGCCGCCGAAGAGACGCCCGTCGATTTCGTGCCTGCTGCGCGAATCTCAGTCGGCCGGTACCGGGACACCAGGCCGATCCTGGGCGCTCATTGGGCCCACGTGGGAATTCCCTTCACCTACGATGTCGATCCGAAATTCGCCCATCCCATGGGCTTCATCGTCGTCTCCATGGACGATTTCGACATCGCCCAGCCCCACACGCACCCGGCGGCGACCGAGGAGATCTGGCTCCAACTCAAGGGCCGCAGCCTGCTTTTTTTGGGCAACCGTCTTTTCAACCACGAGCCGGGATGGGCCTTTCTCGTTCCACCCAACAATAAAGTTCCGCACAGCTCGATCAATCCCGGCGGAGAGGCCCCGTTGTGGCTTTATTTCGGTTGCCGGCAATAAGGATGCCCTCATGAAGAAAATCGGCGGACCTTGCGGCCGGCGGGAATTTCTGCGCGCGGCCGGACTGGGCGCCCTCGGTGCGGGCGTTTTGAACAGGACGGCGTTCGGCCGTTTGGTGACGCGGGGCGGGGGTGCCGCTCCTTCGGCCGCTCCGCTGCCGTTCAGGACCGGCGCGCCGATCGCGCCCGCCGGAAATGCCCGCGTCAGCCTGGTCAAAGGGAACGACCGTCGTGAAATCATCCACCAGGCCCTTCAGCTCATCGAGGACGACGTCCGGGCGGCCATGGACCGCAAGAAGCGCGTGCTCATCAAGCCCAACATGGCCGTGGACAACAACCCCCTGGCCGTCACTCCCGTCGACGCCGTGCGCGCGGTGCTCGAATTCATCAAGCCCCGCTGCCGCAAGCCGATCATGGTGGCCGAATCCGGCGTCCTCAACACCGCCGCGGGCTTCAAGGCCAACGGCTATTACGCCCTGGAAAGGGAGTTCGGCGTCACGGTCGTCGACCTCAACGCCTCGCCCGTCTGGAAGCCCTATTACGTCTTCACCAAGGACCAGGTCCCCCAGCCGGTGCGCGTCTACGCCGACTTCGTCGATCCGGACGTCTGCCTCATCTCCCTGGCCCGGATGAAGACGCACGACACCGTCCTCGTCACCCTGGCCCTCAAGAACGTCCTCATGGCCGCCCCGGTCAACGATTACAAACAGAGCGACAAGGGCTATCTCCACGGGGCGGAGAAGTCCGTCAACGACATCATGCACTTCAACCTCTTCCACATGGCCCACCGGGTCTGGCCCGACCTGGCCGTCATCGACGGCTTCGAGTCGATGGAGGGCCGCGGCCCGGCCTGGGGCACGCCGCTCGACACCCGCCTGGCCCTGGCCAGCCGCGACCCGCTGGCGGCCGACCTGGTCGGGACGAGGATCATGGGCTTCGATTCTTCGCGCATCCTCTACCTCAAGGCCATGGCCGAGGCGGGGATGGGCGCCGAGAGCCTGGAGGCGATCCCCATCGTCGGGACGCCCCTCGAGCAGTGCCTTTTCAAATTCAAGGCCGGCCCCAAGATGACGGAAATCTATCATTTGACATAGAGGGCCGGGCGGACGCCCGCGGCCCCCGAGGAGTCATCATGAAAAGCATCGTTCCCGTTCTGTGCGGGGCGGCCCTGCTGACGATGGCCCTGGCCTTCGGACAGGTCCAGACCAAGCTGACCGTGGAGCCCGACCCGTCGTTCGCCGAGGACGCGCTGTCCAACCACCGCCATCCCGGCCTCGACACCGACGTCTTCCTTTATATCAACCACTGGCGCAACTCGGTCCCTTACGAGGGCCACGGCGGGTTCATTGAGCGAGACATCCTGACGCCCGGCGATCCGCTCAATCCGCCCCGGCGCGGGGCCGTGCTGAAATACATCAAGGCCTACAAGCGGGCCGCCCTCGAGCCGCGCTGCAACACCCAGCCTTTTAAAAGCGTCGACGAGCAGGTTTTCCTTTATGTCTGCGGCGGCTCGGGGCGCGTCGAAGCGGGCGGAAAATCGGCCGAGATCGTCGACGGCACGGCCGTCTTCATCCCGGCCGGGGTCGAATGCCGTTTCCTCAATCCGACCGAGCATTTCCTGGAAACGATCATGGTCGTCGAAGGGACGACACCCGGATTCGTCCCCAACAAGACGATCTCGGTGGGGGATTACCACAGCTCCGTCCCCAACATCGGCATGCACTGGGCCCACATCGGGCGCGGCTTCGGCTGGGACACGCCGCCCAAGTTCGCCAACCCCCTGGGCTTCGCCATCGTCTCCATCGACCGATTCGACATCGCCCAGCCGCACGTCCACGGCCCCGGCTGCGAAGAGATCTGGTGCCAGCTGAAAGGAACAAGCCTTCTTCTGTTCGGCAACCGTCTTCTACGCCAGGAGCCGGGCGAGGCCTTCCTGATCCCGCCGAACAGGAAAGTCCCGCACAGCTCTATCAATGCCACGGACGAGCCCATGCTCTGGCTGTACATGGGCAATCGTCACGATCAGGCGAAATAGATAAAGGAGCATCGCGTGAGCCATATTCGCCGAAACGTTCAGATCGCCGCGGCTTTACTGGCCGCCGCCGTCCTGGCTTCGCTGCCGGCCTGCGCCAAGAAGCCGGCTTGGGCGGAGAAGAACGACAAGCTGATCGCCGACAAGAAGATCGCCGTCCGCACCCGCGACGACATCCCCGCCGGAGGGACCGTCCCGAACCTGGCCGACGGCGTCGTGACGCCCATGGCCTCGCTCCCCGAGGCCACGCTGGCGCCGGGCGTCAAGGCCGGGATGTATTGGGGCAAGGGCAATCTCGTCGCCCGGCTGACGTTCGAAGCGGGCGCCTCGCTCGCGAGGGAGACGCTTCCGGCCGAGCTTATTATGGTCGTCCTGAAGGGCGAGGTCAGTCAGCTCGTGGCCGGCTCGAGCGTGATCCTGCGGGCCGTTCCGCGCGATGATCCCGACGGGATCCACGGCCGGACGCCCCGAAACGATTTTGTCCTTCTTGAAAAGGGCGCCGAAAGCGCCCTTCAGGCCGCGGCCGGCGGGGCCGAGATCGTGGAGGTCTACTGGCCGGCCCGGGCCGACTACCTGGCCAAGGCGGGGGTTCAAAACGCCGCCGCGGCGGCCGAGGCGAAATTCCCGGTCGCTCCCACGGTGCTGCCGGGAGTGGTCTATGACTTGAACGACCTCCCGTTCACCGAGCTTCAGCCCGGGGCCAATTCCCGGCTGATCGGCGGTCACGGCGCCCAGCTGAGCTTTTTGCGGATGGACCCGGGCATGGATTTCGCCGCCCACGTCCATCCCGAGGAACAGCTGATGTGCGTCCTGCGGGGATCCATGGACGAGCTCATCCTGGACGGTTCGGCGCCCATGAAGACGGGCGATCTCCTCTATCTGCCGTCGCCCATGGTCCACGGCGGCAAGGTCGGCGACCGGGGCTGCGACGTCCTGGACGTCTTCTACCCGCCGCGGCCCGACTACACGGCCAAAAAGCTGGCCGGCGAAGCCGCTTTCCAGGCCGTCATCCCGGCCGGGGCCAAGGTCGAGCTGTTCGTGGACGGGGCCAAGACAAAGCCCGGCCTGACCTTCACCGAGGGGCCGAAGTGGCTGAACGGAAAGCTCTACCTCTCGAGCATGTTCTTCGACCGGAAGTGGAGCTTCAATCCCGCGAAATGCGCCACGGTCGAAGTCGACCCCGGCGGGACCTATCGCTATATCTCCAAAGGGATCCAGACCAACGGACTGATGCCCATGCCGAACGGCGACCTGGCCGCCTGCGACATGTTCGGACACCGGGTCATCGAAATGACGACCCGGGGGACGATCGTCAAGACGCTGGCCTCGACCTACGAGGGCAAGCCCCTCGACGGCCCCAACGACATCGTCCTGGACGCCAAGGGCGGGATCTATTTCACCGATCCGCAATTTACGCCGGACGCGAAAAAGAACCAGCCGGGCCGGGCCGTTTATTATATCAGGCCGGGCGGCGGGCTCATCCGGATCATCCCGCCCGACGACTTTGCCATGCCCAACGGCATCTTCCTCAGCCCGGACGGCCTAACGCTCTACATCAACAACACCTACGACAACGAATCGTTCTGGAACGTGACAAGCGACAAGGGGAATTGGATTTGGGCGTATGACGTCAACGCCGACGGAACGGTCAAGAATCCCAGGAAATTCGCCCGGCTTTTCCTGACCCCCGAAGTGGTCGATCGCAAGGGAAAGTCAAGCGCGGCCGACGGGATGACCATCGACGAAAACGGCGGCATCTACGTGGCCACCTATATGGGCGTCCAGGTGTTCGATCCCCGCGGCAAATTCCTGGGCATCGTCAACACGCCCACCTATCCGGTCAGCTGCTGTTTCGGCGGCGACGACATGAAGACGCTGTTCATGGTCAGCTACGACAAGATCTACAGGATCAAGACGAACGTCAAAGGCTTGAAGTACGGGCCGAAATAGGCCCGCGCGGAAGGAGACACCCATGGCCGATCGCTACGGCCTTCAGCGCCGGGAATTCCTGAAACGGATGGGCTGCGCCGTCGGCGCGGCGGCCATCGGCGGCAAGACGCTCTTGACGCCCCTGGCCGGGATGACCGGGACGAGCGCCCCGGCCCCGGCCGACGATCCCTACGGTCCGGTCCGTTTTCCCGTCGCCCGGCTGGGCCAGGCGGCGCCGTCCGCCCGCGTTTCGCTGGTCAAGGGCGACAACCGCTATAAAATCGTCTATCGCTCGCTCGAGCTGATCAAGGACGAGATCCTGGGCTCGATCGGCGGCAGGAAGGTCCTGATCAAGCCCAACATCGTCCTGGCCGACTGCGCCGCCTGCGTCACCCATATCGACGCCATGCGGGCCGTCCTCGACTTCATCACCCCGCACGTCAAGGGCCCGATCCTGATCGCCGAGTCGAGCGTCCAGAACACGATGGAAGGGTTCCGCTACAACAACTACCCGCGGCTGGAGAAGGAATACAACGCCCGCCTCATGGACCTCAACACGGACACCTTCCAGTACCGTTATGTCCTGGGCCTGGACAACAAGCCGTCCCGCATCCGCATCATCAACACCCTGCTGGACCCCGACCTCTATGTCATCTCCGTGGCCCGGATGAAGACCCACAACTACGTCTTCGTCACCCTGTCCATCAAGAACGTGATCATGGCCTCGCCGCTCAACGACTACAAGGTCAACGACAAGGGCCTCATGCACCAGGCCGCGCCGGCCCGCCATGACCTCCTCCACTACAACATGTTCCACATCGGGCAGGAGGTCTTCCCCGACCTGGCCGTCATCGACGGGTTCGTCGGGATCGAGGGCAACGGGCCGGCCTGGGGATCGCCCATCGCCTCGCGGGTGGCACTGGCCGGCCGGGACGCCGTGGCCGCGGACGTCACCGCCACCCGGATCATGGGCTTCGACCCCGGGATCGTCAACTACCTGAACGCCATGGCCGAGGCCGGGATGGGCCAGGGCGATCCGGCCAGGATCGAAGTCTTGGGAGCGCCGGTCGAGGAGTGCATCACCAGGTACAAGCCCAACGCGCGCATGGCCGAGCTGTACAAGCTGACATGAGCCGGGACGCCTCGTTCTTGAAATCGCTGTACTTTCCGGCCGCCGTCCTTCTCTTCGTCGCCGCCTCCATCGCTTGGCCGCAGGCCTTCGGCGTTTGGTTCGGCGCCGACCTCAAGATCTTCATCGTCCCCCTCATCCAGATCATCACCTTCGGCATGGGCACGACGCTCTGCGCCAAGGACTTCGGGCGCGTCTTCAAGATGCCCTGGCCGGTGCTGATCGGGCTCGTTCTGCATTTCCTGATCATGCCCCTGGTCGGATATTCCATCGCCATGCTCTTCGGCTTCACGCCCGAGGTGGCGGCGGGGGTCATCCTGATCGGCTCGGTCTCCGCCGGCGTGGCCTCCAACCTGATCTCGTACCTGGCCCGCGGCAACGTCGCCCTGTCGGTGACCATGACCGCCTGCTCCACGCTGGCCTCGCCGGTCATGACGCCCTTCTGGATGAAGACCCTGGCCGGAAAGCTCGTGCCCATCGATTTTGCGGCCATGATGTTCTCCATCATCGACATGATCATCGTGCCGATCTTCGCCGGGCTGGCGGCCAACACGGTCCTGTACGGCCAAAAAAAATGGACGCGCTCGGGCCCGGTCCTGGCCGGGATCGCCGCGGCCTGCGCCGCCGGAGCCGCGGCCGCGGCCGTCCTCGATTTCGGCTTTCTCGGCCCCCTGGCCAGGATCAAGGGCGGGGTCGTCCTGGGCTTCGGCCTGATCGCCGTCGTCACCCTGGCCAAGCTCATCATCAACGTCGGACGGAACAGCGCCTCGCGATGGATGGACAAGGCCCTGCCCCTCGTTTCGATGGGCGGGATCTGCTTCATCATCGCCATCATCACCGCCCGCTCCCGCGACCTTCTCCTTCATACCGGCCTGCTTCTCATCGGAGCGGCGATGCTTCACAACCTGGCCGGCTACACGTTCGGCTACCTGGGCGCCCGATTGGCCCGACTGAGCGAGCGCGATTGCCGCACCGTGGCCATCGAAGTCGGGATGCAGAACGGGGGCATGGCCTCGGGCATCGCCATGGACGTGCTGAAAAGCGCCGGCGCGGCCCTGGCCCCGGCCATCTTCGGCCCCTGGATGAACATCTCGGGATCGCTGCTGGCCGGCTGGTGGCGGCGGCGGCCCGTGAGCGGAGAGAAACCCGCCTGAGGCGGGGAAGGAGCGATCATGAGCGCAAAAAGAATTTTATCGCGGCGGACGGCCCTCCGGAGTCTCGGCGTCATCGGCGCCGGCGCGGCTTTGGGGCCGGGATTTCCGGCCGCCGGGGCCCCGCCCGGGCCGGCCAAGTCCGACGTCCTGGCCGTGATCGGCGACCGCTGGCACAGCTTCGATTACCTCCGCACGGCCTTCACCCGCACGCTGGTCAAGGAGGGCGGGGTTACGGCTGCGTTCGTTCCGGCCCCGTCCGATTTCGGCGCGGAGACGCTGGCCGGGCACAAGCTCCTGCTCATGCTCTGCGACGGGTTGGCTTTCCCCGGCGGCTATATGACGACCTATCCCTTCATGGACCCGGAAAAGGTGAAGATCGTCAGCGAGCCTCCGCTCCCGCCCTTGGACGAGAAGGCCGTCAACTGGCTCGCGCCCGCCCAGGGCAAGGCCATCCGCGAATTCGTGGACAAGGGAGGGTCGGCCTGGTTTTTCCACAACGCCAACTACATCTCCGGCGGCAGCGCCGATTTCCGCCATGTCGAGGGGGCCCTGTTCACCGGCCACACGGACTTCCGCCCTTACAGAATGAAGATCGTCAACGCCGACCATCCGATCACCCGGGGGGTCAAGGATTTCGTGGTCACCGAGGAGCAGCACTATCTGGTCTACGACAAGGACCCCAAGACCGTGCTCATCCGGAGCGTCAACGAGGAAGGACGGGCCTACTCGACCCCTCAATACGGCAACCAGGGAGCGACCTGCGAGGCCTGCTGGGCTTACGATTACGGGAAAGGCCGGGTCTGCTACATGGCCCCCGGCCACACCATCCCCAGTCTGTGGAACCCCGAGTACCTCAAGCTCCAGAGAAACGCCCTGCGCTGGCTGCTCAGGCAGGCCTGAAGAGAATCCATTCAGGCGATTCGGCTATTTTGCTTGGGGAGCGTTCTGCATCCGGAAGAAGAGGCAGCCTTCCCCCCGCTCTCCGGTGGAAGAATCATGGAGAGCGACGTTGATCAGCGCGTAGTCCCGGTCGGTCCGCTTCTCGGGCAGGGGAGTCTGGATGACATATCCGAACATGTATTGGGCGGGGCCCGTCGCTTCTCTGACCTTGTTGATCTGAAGGACCTTGGCCGGTTTTCCGTCGACCGTCAGCTCGATGGAGGGCTCGCTCAGCTCCGGGGCGATGTCGATCACGGGGAGCTTCTGCAGGGCCTCCATCCCCCCGGCCTCGGTCACTTTTTGCACGACTTTGACGAAGCTCATGGGACGGAAATAGATCATGAGGGAGGGATAGCCGCCCTGCGGCCGCCAGGCGTTGACGGCGTAAACCTCGAGCCGGTCGTATCTCGCGTTGATTTCGAGATCCCGCTCGGCCAGGACATTCCAGGCCCAATATTCGAGCGATTTGACCTGGTAATCCTTGACCGCGGCCAGGGCCATATAGCGGCCTTTGGCAGCTTTGATTTTATATCCGCCGTCCTTCCCGGTCAGGACGCTGGCGACGTTCTTGAAATGATCGTCTTTGAGCTCGACTTGGGCGCCTTCGACCGGATTTCCGGAGAAATCGGTCACCCGGCCGGAGATCGTGATTTCCTCGTTCGTCGGCGGGGACGGTGACGGCCCCCGCCCATCTCCGCGTTCGACGCGGGTCGCGGCGGCCGGCGAACAGATGAAAACCATGATAAAAATGGCGGAGAAAACCCTATTTCTCAACATGCTTGGCCTCTTTGGATGAGAATTTGACAACCGTATGCGTGCCGTCGCAGAAGGGCTTGTTGTTCGAGGCGCCGCAGCGGCAGAGCGTAGCCCGGTTGCGGACCTCATACACGGTCCCGGAGGCCGATTCGATCGGGATTCCTCCCAGGACGCGGATCGGGCCGCTCAAACCCGAAGCCGGGTTTTCGACCAAGCCGACCTCCGGATCGCGGACGGCCTCGATGCCCTTGTCCGAACCCTTGTCGTAGGCGATCAGGGCGCCGGAGGGGCAGTCGCAGGCTTCCTGGATGGCCGTTTCCCGGCAGGAGGGGATGTCCGATTTCTCCGTCAGCGTCCAGGCGTCTCCGGCCCGATGGCAGAAGCGGGCCGTGGCACAGATCTTGGCCGACCAGGTCAGGTCGAGGGCCGGGCCTTCCGTCCGTTCGATGAGGCCCGGATCCTCCCGGACGGGCGCGGTTTCCGTCCCGTCGAACCCGTTCCGGGCGTGGCTGCCGTCGCAGAAGGGCTTGCGGGCCGATCCTCCGCACCGGCAGAGGGCGTTGGTTGAAGCCGGGGGATAGAAGTGGGACTTTTCCCAGCGTTCGGGTTCGTTGTCCGCTCCGATGATCATGTCGTCCTGCGACAGGGGGACGCTGCCGGAGACGAGGACGGGACCGTTCTTCAGGATCTTGATCGTGCAGGCTTTCGGATGGTCGCTCATTCGATGCGCCTCTCGAAAAGAAAAAGAAACTTGCTCCGGCGTTCCTCGGGGAGTCCGTATTGTGCCCTCCTTCATCTCGGAGGTCAAGAACGGCGATGGAGGTGATCGCCCAGCCGCCGCATGCGGGCGAGCTCGTCCGCCGACATCGGCCCGCTTTCCAGCACCTTCAGGTTTTCCCGCATTTGCTCGAGGCTTTTCGTCCCCATCATGCAGACGTCGACGGCGGGTTGGGACAAGACGAAGCGGTAGCAATCGGCGGCCGTGGCCGGCGCTTCGCCGGGGGGCATCTTCTTGGCGTTTAAAAGCTTGCCGTTTTTGGTGGCGGTGAAGGAGACGACGCCCGGCCGGCTTTCGCCGCGGATGAAGGGAAACGTCTCGGTTTCGGCCCCGCGGTGGGCGGCGCTGTAGCGCAGGTGGAAGACGTCGAAAACGCCCTCCCCGGCCAGCGCGGCGAACAGCTTGCGGTTGTGGCCGGAGAGGCCGATGAACCGGACCAGCCCCTGCTTCTTGAGTTCCAGGGCTCCCCCGATGAGCCTGGGGGAGGGGCGCTTGGAAAAATATCCCAGGATGAGCACGTCGGCGCGGTCCAATCCGGCGCTCTTCAGCCCTTTGCGGAAGAAATGTTCGGTTAAACCCCGTTGGTGGGCGTAAGTGAACATGGCCAGGACGAGGCGGTCCCTTTGGCCCCTTGCGGCCACCGTCTTGATGGCTTCACGCAGAGGCGCGGAGAATCCCTTGATCACCGTCCCCCACGTCCAGTAGTTGCAGCCGCGCTCGAAGGCCTCCAGGACCGACGCGGCCGGCGCGCCGTACCCGGAAGCCACCCCCAGCCGGCCGACTTTGAGGCCTGTCCGGCCCAGGACGACGGGTTCGTTGAAGGTCATGGTTTCTTCTCTCCCAGCGCGTCGTGGACGCGCGGCATCCAGGCGCTGATTTCGATTCTCTGCGGGCATTTCTCCTCGCAGGTCCGGCATTCGGTGCACAGGTCGGCGCGTTCGTTTTCAGGAAGGAAGCGCTGATAGGACATCCGGACCACCGCCGCGTTGTCATAGATGACGCCGTCGTTGTAGAGTTCGAAATTGCGGGGGATATTGACTCCGGCCGGGCAGGGGAGGCAGTAGCCGCACTTGGTGCAGGGGATCGAGGCCCGGGCGCGGAAGGCGGCCCGGACGCGCTCGATCAGGGCGAAATCATCGGGGCCGAACGACCCGGCCCGCGAGCGGTCGGCGGCGGCCAGGTTTTCCTCGAGCTGGCTCATCGCGTTCATCCCGCTCAGGACGATGGAAACCTCCGGCTGGTCCCAGACCCATTGGAGGGCCCATTCCGCGGCGGAAGGGGCCTTAAGCTTTGCTTTTTGGGGATCCGTTCCCGCCGTACTCGATCGCGCTCTGAAACCGCGGTCGAGTGCGGGGTGGGCCGCTTCGTCGAAAATGGCCCGCACGGCCGGAGGCGGAACGGCCAAGCGTCCGCCGAGCAGCGGCTCCATGACCACGACGGCCAGGCCGCCGGCCGCGGCGCGGCGGAGCCCGGCCGTTCCGGCCTGGTTCTCCGTGTCCATGTAATTGTATTGGATCTGGGCCAGGGCCCACTTGTCATAGCCGTCCACGATCTTGGGGAAGAGCTCAACCCCGTCGTGATACGAAAAGCCGAGGGCCCCGATGCGGCCGTCCCGGACCGCCGCCTCGGCCCGCTCCAGGACACCCGTCTCCAGAACGGCTTTCCAGCGCGCCTCGCTGAGGGCATGAAGGAGATAGAAATCGATGTGCTCGACGCCCAGCCGGCCGAGCTGCTCGGCCAGGTATCGGTCGAAGTCCTCCCCGCGCTGGATCATCCAGACGGGGGATTTGTCGGCCAGCTTGACCTTGCTTCGATAGCCGTCCCGCAGGGCCCGGCCCAGGACGACCTCGCTTTGGCCGTCGTGATAGGGATAGGCGGTGTCGACGTAGTTGACGCCCCGGTCGATGGCCTCCCGGATCAATGCGATAGAAGCCTTCTCGTCGACGGCGGCGGCCCCAGGCTTGACCAAGGGCAGGCGCATGCAGCCGAATCCCAAAACAGAGCTTTGCCAGGTGAGCTTTCCGAAAGAACGGTATTTCATTGTTCCGGTTTGTCCTTATAAAATAAAAGTTTGAGGAGGGTGCCGGGAAAATCCCGCCGTCCCTTCTTGAGCATGCTTTCCCGTTTGAGATCGAGGTAGCGATAGATATAAGGGCGGACCGGGGCGCAGGCGCCCTCCTTTCCGATCAGGACGTAAGCCGGCGTCTCGGCCAGGATGGGCAGGCGGTCGAGGAAGGCGCGGCCCAATTTCGGTTCGCCCATGTTTTTGAAAAGAAGCAGGCGATAGCCCTCGGCCAGCCGTGTCTCGACGAGCGCGTCCATGGGGAACGGCTCGGCGGTGCGGCCGAAATAATTGACGAAATCCCAGGTGTTGGTGCCGAGACGGCAATTCCCCAAGCGCGGCTCCAGCTCGACCATGACCCGCCGGTAGACCCGCACGTCGTCGAGGCGGACGCTGTCGGGGTTGTTGCGCCAGGCGAAACCGATCGATCCGGCGCAGAGAACGGCCAGTCCCGCGGTGGCGGCGATGCGCCAGGCTTTCTTGGGCAGCCGGGCCAGGGCGGCGGCGGACAGGACGGCCAGGGGAAGCGTGAGGTCGAAGAGATAGCGGGCCTGCTTCTGCTGGACGCGGGCGTAGGAAAGGACCGCAAGGCCCAGAAAAACGACGATCGGCCCGTAGCGCGGGTCGGGACTTTTCTGCCCGTTTCTCTTCCAGACCAGGAGAATCGCGCCCGCCAGGGCCGGGGGAAGAAGGTAAAATCCGACCCTGGCGACGTCGGCCCAACGGAACGGCCCGGCCAGATAGCTCCGGAATTTCATGTTCATGGCGTAGGAGTCCATGAAGCTGGCCGCCCAATGGCCGAAGACGATTTGATTGTAGACCAGCCAGGGAGCGCACACGGCGCCGGCTACGAAGACGTCCCGGAAGAACGTCCGGAAATCCCGGGTGAAAAGGAGAAGGACCCCGAAAATGGCGGCGGGATAGCGGGTCAGGACGGCCAAGCCCAGAAAAACGGGCGCGGCCGCGCTCCCCAGATAGACCAGGACGAGCTCCAGGAGGGCCAGGCAGAGAAGCTCCGTCCCATTCTTGAAGCCTTCGATGAGGACGAACGGCGTCAGCGAGGCCACATAGAAAAGATCGGGGGGCAGCCCCAGCTTCCGGGCCAGCTTGAACGAGGAGACGGCGAAGAAAAGCGAGGACGAGGCGATGAACAGGAACTCGGCCCCGGCCTTCGAGATCAATCCGAACAATCCGATGAGCAGAGGAACCAGGGGCGGACGGAGGGCCTGGAAATACGCCCCGCCCTGGAACCAGTAGCGCGCATTGAGGCTGTAGGCGGCGAAATCCCAGCCGACGCCCGTCGTGTGCTGCCAGAGGAAAAAGGCCGTCGAGGCCAGGAAGGCCAGGACGATGATGAAGGTCGTGTCTTCGATGGAGCGCATACGAAGCCCATTATGAAGATGTTTCGGCGAACGTGTCAAATGCTGTTTCGCAGAGAACCGGCGGTTCGTTCCGAGCGACGGGAATGGATGGGAGAGGAGGTCGTTCTTCAGCCCATTTTGCGAAGCGCGGCCAAGACTTTCTTGAGTTCGTCCTTGGATAGGCCTGATTCCCCGGCCAGGAGGTCGGGCAGGGACCGTCTTTCGCGGACCGCCCGCTTGGCCAGGTCGGCGGCGCGGTCGTAGCCGAGGATGGGGGACAGGATCGTGGCCGCCGCGGCCGAACGGTAGGCATAGTCCCGGCAGCGCTTGGCATCGGCGGTGATCCCGTCGATGCAGCGCGTCCGCAGGACCCGGATGGCCGCCGTCAAAAGCTCGATCGATTCGAGGAGGGACTCGGCCAGGACCGGCATCATGACATTGAGCTCCAGCTGGCCGGCCCCGACCGCCCAGGCGGCGGCCTGGTCGTTGGCGATCACCCGAAAACAGACCATGTTGACCATTTCCAGGATGGAAGGATTGACCTTGCCGGGCATGAACGAGCTGCCGGCCTGGACCGCCGGCAGGCGGATCTCGGCCAATCCAGTGGCCGGGCCCGAAGCCAGAAGGCGCAGGTCGTTGGCGATGCGGCCGAGCTCGAGGCAGAAACCGCGCAGGGCGGCCGCCGCATCGCCCAGCGGCCCCTGCGACTGCATGGCCTTTTGGAGGTCCGAGGCCGGCTTCAGTCGGAGGCCCGTTCGCCGGGACAGCTCGCGGCATATCCGGGCCGGAAAGCCGGCCGGAGCGTTCAGCCCCGTCCCGGTTCCCGTACCGCCCAGGCCCAGCTCGGTCAATCCGGCGGCCGCTTTCTTGATCGTCTTGAGCCCGGCCCGCAAGGCGCCTCCGTAGGCCCGAAACTCGCCGCCCAGCGTGACCGGAACGGCATCGGCGAGATGGGTCCGGCCGCTCTTGACCACCCTCGCGTAGCGGCGTCCGAGGCGGAAGAACGAGGCGGCCAGCTTCATGGCTTCGGGATGGAACTCGCCCAGGGCCGCCAGCGCGGCCAGGCGCATGGCCGCCGGGTACGTGTCGTTGGTCGACTGGCTCAGGTTGACGTGGTCGTTGGGGTGGATGATCCGGTAGTCGCCTTTGAGCTTGCGCAGGCGCTCGAGGGCCCGGTTGCAGAGGACCTCGTTGACGTTCATGTTGGTGCTGGTGCCGGCCCCGGCCTGGTACTTGTCGACGACGAACTGTCCGGCCAGCTTGCCGGCCAGGACGTCGTCACAAGCGGACCGGATGGCCCGGGCCGGCCGGGGGGCCAGAAGCCCCGATTTTTCGTTGACCAGGGCCGCGGCGCGCTTGATTTCGACGTACGCCTCGATGAGGCGGGGATGGACCGGCCGGCCGCTGATGGGGAAATTGTCCAGGGCCCGGCCGGTATGGACGCCCCAATAGACGTCGGCCGGGACCTTGAAAACCCCCAGGGAGTCCTTTTCCAAACGGTATCGAGTCATCATGGCCTCCTCTCCTCGGCGCCGCCGGCCGCCGGAAGGTTATTGATCCGGACCGGCGGGCAACGTTTTCCCCTTGCGGTCTGAAAGTCATTTTAGCCCAATCCCGCCGATCGGGGCAAAATTGTAATATAATTTCCGGCATGCCCGTTCTCGAGGACATCCCCATTTTTCTCGATCCCGACGATGTGGGGCGGGCCCTGCGGATCCGTCCTGGGGCCGGAGAGACCGTCCGCGAGCTCCTCGATACGGCCCTCCCGCTCCTTCGGCCCCGGGCGTTGTTTCGAGACGCCCTCATCGGCGACCGCGGGGACGCGGCCGTGGAGATCGGCGGGCGCCTTTTTCACAGCCGGGTCCTGGCCCGCAACCTGGAAGGGACGAACCTGGTCTTTCCGTTTGTCCTGACCGTCGGCGGGGACCTGGAAAAAACGGCCTCCGCGCAGGGTGATCTGCTGCGGCAATACTATTTGGAAACGATCGCCGACCTGGCCCTCAGCCTGGCCGCGGAGCGCCTCGGGCAGCATCTCCGGAATATCTTCGGGCTGAAAAAGCTCGGGCAGATGGACCCCGGATCGCTTGAAGATTGGCCGCTCGGCCAGCAAGTGCCCCTCTTCGCCCTGTTGGGAGATACGCAGGGACGCTTGGGCGTCCGGTTGACGGACAGCCTTCTCATGGTCCCCCGGAAATCGATTTCGGGAATCTTTTTTCCATCCGAGGAGTCGTTCACATCCTGCCGGCTCTGCCCCCGCTCCAATTGCCAAGGCCGGCGCGCGGCCTGCGAGCCGGAGCTTCGCCGGGCCTACGGATTGGAGGATGGGGACTGATGAGCGCCCGGACTTTTTAGGAAGGAGACTCGAATGCAGGCCAACCGATCGCTCCGGCTGATCATCGCCCTGACCGTCCTGGCGGCTGCGGCGTGGGCACGGCCTGCGCAGGCCCCGGCGCCCGATTCTTCCCTGCTGACCCTGGACCGCATCTTCAATTCCCGCGATTTCGCGGCTGAACGGTTCGGCCCGGCCCGCTGGCTGAAGGACGGCGAAACCTATACGACACTCGAGGCGTCGGCCGCCCCGGGCTCCGGGCGCGACATCGTCCTCTACCGGGCCGACAGCGGCCGGCGCCGGATCCTGGTCCCGGCCGAAAAGCTGATTCCCTGGGCCGCGGCGGAGCCGTTGTCAATCGAGAAATACGAATGGTCGGCCGACGGATCGAAGCTGCTCGTCTTCACCAACAGCAAACGCGTCTGGCGTCAAAACACCCGCGGGGATTTCTGGGTCCTCGACCGGGCTTCCGGGCGGCTCCGGAAGCTGGGGAAGGATTTTCCGGCCTCCACGCTCATGTTCGCCAAGCTCTCGCCCGACGGGACGAAGGCCGCCTACGTCCAAAGCAACGACCTCTATGCCGAAGACATCGCTTCGGGGAACGTCCGCCGCCTGACTTGGGACGGCAGCGAGACGGTCATCAACGGCACCTCGGATTGGGTTTATGAAGAGGAATTCAACCTGCGGGACGGTTTCCGCTGGAGTCCGGACGGGCGGTCGATCGCTTTCTGGCAGTTCGATACCTCGGGCGTGCCCGAATTCTCCATGATCGACAACACGTCGGCCCTCTATCCCCGGGTCATCGCTTTTAAGTATCCCAAGGCGGGGCAGACGAATTCCGCCTGCCGGGTCGGCGTCGTATCCCTGTCCGGAGGATATCCCGTCTGGATGAAGCCCGGCGGCGATCCTCGCGACTCGTACGTCCCGGTCATGGAATGGGCCGGGGATTCGGCTTCGATCATCTTTGAGCGGCTCAACCGCCTCCAGAACACCAACGACGTCATGCTCGGCGACGCGGCCACGGGAAAGGCCCGTGTCCTCTTCACCGACCGCGACGACGCTTGGGTCGAAATCATGAGCACGTTCAACTGGATCGACGGCGGGAAATCGCTCCTCTGGCTGAGCGAACGCGACGGATGGCGCAGGGCCTACGCGGTGTCCTGCTCGACGGGCCGGTTCCGGCCCGTCACGGCGACCGGCTTCGATGTCGTCGACCTGGACCTCGTCGACGAGCAGGGGGGCTGGCTCTATTTCACCGCTTCGCCCGAGAATGCAACGGGGCGGGCCCTCTATCGCGCCCGGTTGGACGGCCGGGGAAACGCCGAGCGGGTCAGCCCGGCGGGGCCGAAGGGCGCCCACAATTATCAATTCTCGCCGACGGGCCGCTGGGCTTTTCACACCTATTCGAACCTGGACACTCCGCCGGTCATCGAGCTCGTTCGACTGCCCCGGCATGACGTCGTCCGGCCTTTGGCGCCGAACGCGGCGCTGCGGACGAAGATCGAAGCTCTTAGGCGGAACCGGGTCGAGTTCTTCCGCCTGGACATCGGCGGCGGAGTCCAGGTCGACGGCTGGTGCCTCAAGCCGCCGGATTTCGATCCGGCCAAGAAATATCCTCTCTTCATCCAGGTCTACGGCGAACCGGCCGGTCAGACCGTCCAGGACCGCTGGGGCGGAAGCGGCTATCTCTGGCACCTGATGCTGGCCCAGCAGGGCTACATCGTGGCCAGCTTCGACAACCATGGCACGCCCGCGCCGCGCGGCCGGGAATGGCGGAAAAGCATCTACCGCCAGATCGGCATCCTGGCCTCGGCCGACCAGGCCGCGGCGGCCAAGGCTTTTCTGGCCGCCCGGCCGTACGCCGATCCGGCCCGGGTCGGGATCTGGGGCTGGAGCGGGGGCGGTTCGATGACCCTCAACGCGATGTTCCGCTATCCCGACCTATACGCCGTCGGGATTTCCGTGGCCAGCGTCCCCGACCAGCGCTTCTACGATTCGATCTACCAGGAGCGCTACATGGGCCTGCCCCGGGACAACTCCGACGGGTTCCGGGACGGCTCGCCCCTGACGTTCGCGAAAAACCTCAAAGGCAGCCTGCTCATCATCCACGGAACGGGAGACGACAACGTCCACTACCAGGGTTTCGAGGCGCTCGTCAACGAGCTCGTCGCCCAAGGCAAACAGTTCACGATGATGGCCTATCCCAACCGCTCGCACGGGATCTATGAGGGGCCGGGCACGACGATGCACCTGTATACGCTGATGACGGATTACCTCAAAGCGCATTTGGCCCCCGGCGGCCGATAAGCCGTCGTCCCGCTATTTTGACGGCGGGTCAGGACGCGGTTCCCCGCGAAGATTTTGTCCGCTTTTTAGGAGCGTCGAGGGGGACTTTGGACAGGACTTCCTCGACGGTCGTGATTCCCTGTTCGATCTTGGCCCAGGCGTCCCCGATCAGGCTGATCATCCCGTTTCGGCGGGCCGCGATTTGGAGGTCCTCTTCGGAGGCCTGCTGGACGACTAGCTGTTTGAGGTTCGTTTCCATGGGCAGGTATTCGTAGACTCCGACGCGTCCCCGGTAGCCCGTAAATTTGCAGGCCCGGCATCCCGTCCCTTTGTAAAAGGCCTTGATGCCGTCGAGCTTCAATTCGCCGAGGGCATCGGGCCGGGCGCATTCGGTTTTGCAATGGGGGCAGATCGTGCGGATGAGGCGCTGGGCCAGAATCGCGGTCACCGACGAGGCCAACAAGTTCGGCGACAGTCCGAGATCGATCAGCCGCGTGATCGCGGCCACCGTGTTGTTCGTATGCAGGGTGCTGAGCACCAGGTGGCCGGTCAGAGCGGCCTGGACCGCGATTTCGGCCGTCGCCGTGTCCCGGATCTCTCCGATCATGATCGTGTCGGGGTCCTGGCGGAGAATGTGGCGGAGGACGGAGGCGAAGGTCAGGCCGATCGCGGGATTGATGCCGATTTGGGTCGTCCCGGCCACCTTGTATTCGACCGGGTCTTCGACCGTGATGATGTTTTTCGCCTCCGATTGGATCTGATGGAGAAGCGAATACAGGGTCGTCGTCTTCCCGCTGCCCGTCGGACCCGTGACCAGGATCATGCCCTGGGGCTGGCCGAGGATGTTCATGACGCCGTCGTAGATGAAGGCCGGCAGCCCCAGCTCCGGCATGGGCAGCAGAGCCACGGAATCGTCGAGGAGCCGGAGGACCACCTTCTCGCCGTTGACCGAGGGGAGCGTCGACAACCGGATGTTGATCTCCCGGTCCTCCAGCCGAAGCACCGTCCGGCCGTCCTGGGGGAGCCGCTTGTTCGTGATGTCCAGGGAGGAGACGATCTTGATCCGGGAGACCACGGAATCGTGGATATAAAGGGGATAACGGACGATGATCTTGAGGACGCCGTCGATCCTGTAACGGACCGCGACGTCCGTTTCGGAGGGTTCGATATGGATGTCGCTGGCCCGGCATTTGGCCGCGTCGGACATGATCGAGGTCACCAGCTTGACGATGACCGGCGTGCTATCCAGGTTGTGTTCGGACTCGATATTGACGGGAAGGAAATTGCCCTTCTCGCCGTTGAGGGCGGGCTGCACATCGTCGCTCTCGGAGCCGGTATTGATGCCGCGGATGACGCTGTCGAGGTGCGACGAGCCGCTGTGCTTTTCCAGGGCGTTCAGGATGGAGCTCTCGGTGGCCAAAACCGGAATGACCCTCTGCCCGGTCGTGAACGCCACTTCGTCCACCGCTTGCCAATCGAAGGGATTGGCCATGGCCAATTTCATCCGCCCGTTATCCCCCTTCAGGGGGAAGATCATCCGTTTCTTGGCCAGCTCCCAGGGGATGAGCATGATGGATTCCCAGGACGCTTCCAGCTCCGCGGCCGAGGCGAAGGGCATGGACAGCTGTTCGGCCAGGGCCTTGGCCACATCCTCCTCGCTGACGAACCCCAGACTCTGGAGGACTTTTCCGAGGAGCTCGTTGGTCTTGATTTGGAGGCGCAGAGCCGCTTCGAGCTGCGGCTCTTGGATGAGTCGAGAAGAGAGCAAATACTCGCCGAGCTTCTTTTTGACCAAGCGATTCAACCCTCCCGGAAATGCCCAAGAGAAGGTTAATATGTCCAGCCCGCCCAGTCAAGGAGTTTATGGGGCCGGGAGCTTTCGCCTCAACGCGTCGTAATGAGGTTGCGCCGGCGCATTTCCTCGAGGGCCGCCTTCCAATCGCCCGAGGACGCCCACATATAGTATGAAAAGTAGCGGACGGTCTTTTGGAAAATCGGCACCCAGGGCTGGAACTCGGCATAATAGTGGTTCGACTCGCCGTTGGACGGATGGTTCATCCACATATGGAGGAACTCGGGCTCGCTGACGGGATAGGCGCCGACGAAGGCGATGTCCTCCTCGGTATCGTAGCCCGCGTTCCAACCCTCCTTGAGGTTGATGACCCGGCCGAAATACTCCTCCGGCCGCATCCGGTATTCTTCCAGCCCGTTCAGGCCGGGGACGACGAAGAGGTCTTCGGTCCAATGGCGCTTGCCCAATTTGAGGATCGGCTGCGGCCCGATCATGTGCAGTTCGGGATTGCGGAACTCCAGGGCGAAGCGGACCTCGAGCAGGGGGGAGTCCCCATAAAGGGTGAACGTCTTTTCCAGACGGTTTCCGAAATAATCGGCGGTCATCCGGACCTGGACATAGGGGCCGCTCGCCCGGAGGACTTCGGCGCTGTAGATCTTGTTCGTTTCGATGCTGGCCTGGCCGAGGAAATCTTCGAATCCGCCGTACGGATAGAACCCCCGTTCGCGAAACGGGCGCCGGTCCGTGCTCAGCTCCTTCTCCGGCCAGAGCTTGAAGAAGACGTTTTCGCCCTTGTCTTTGACGATATACTCGATGACCCGGGCGCCGATGGCCAGGAGCGTGGCCCGGACGCGCTTGTTTTCCAGCCGGTACTCCATGATTCCATCGCCGTTGAGATCGACGGGCGTGCAGACGGCCGAGCCGGACGCCGCCTCGATCCCGATCTGGCTCCTGGCTTCGGTCCCCAGGGCCGCGGCGGTCGCGGAGTAGGATCCCGGCGGCAAGGGAAGCCGCAGGACGGTTTCCTTATAGCTTCCGGGCGTGATCGGAAGGCTGACCGTCTTTTCATAGACCCGGCCCGGGCGGGCGCCCGTCCGGTCGATCTTTACGGCCAGTTCGACGCTTCCTCGCTCCGAGAAATTGTGTATGGAGACGGGAAAATCCATGGCCGGGGCCTGGCCGTAAAGAAGCTTCTGGACGGAAACGCACGGCGGCATGTCCAAAACGGCGAGGGTGCGTTTTTTTATTCCGGCGCCCTCGAATTCCACCAGGATGGGATTGGTCCGGCCCATGGCCTCCTTGGTCAGGCGCAAGGCGAAGTTTTCCGTCCGGACTTGTCCGGATTTAAGCGCCAGCGCCCGGCGGGATTCGCCGGCGACCGCCAGCTCGGGGCCCGTCCGTACGGTCAGGGTGCCGTCCGGCGATCCGGCCCGTTCCCGGACGATGCGTACGGACAGAGTGCGGCCGTCCGCTTCGGCCGTGAGCTGAATGGAGTCTACGAAGCGGTCCTCCAGCCAGACCCGGTCCAGCCAGAGCATCTGCAAGGCGTTGCGCAGGGAGGCCGGGCCGATCATCCGGGCCTGAGGCATCACCCCGACCTCGCGGCGGTCCAGGATGGCCTTCCAGAGGGCCTCGCGTGTGAACGGCTCGCCTTTGGGAGTGAAGAGGACCATGAATGCCGGGGCGTCCTCCCGGACGAAGCCGGTCTGGAGAATGAACGGCGTGTCCTCGCCGTCGATCTGTTTCTTGTTTCCGTCGATGGCGATCGAGCCGTCGTACTTGTAGGGGTCGCAGTCGGGGGCGAACACGGGGCGGAAGAGATACCCTTCGCGGTCCTTGACGAACCGGATCCACTCTTCTTCCGTCGGCATGTCCTGGATCTTGAGGCCGTTCCAATCGCGCAGTCCGTAGGCGATCGTCCCCAGGCTGTGAGTGGCCTTGCCCGTGCCGACGTCGGTCACGATATCCAGGCCGACGCGGCCCAGCCATTCGGGAAGCTGTCTTTGAAGCATGAAGTCCATGTAGCCGCTGAAGGTGAACCAGTCGTTGCCCTGGTTCATTCCCTTGGCCAGGACTTCGAGGGGATGGCCGGGAAAACAGGTCACGCTGTGGAGGAGCGTGCTCGCTCCGAACCAGCCGCGGTGGACGTCATAGCGCTTCGTCACGTCCTCGACGCCGGCCAGAAGGGAGCGGATCCCGTCCCGCGTCCTGGGCTCGTCGGCCAGGACGGCGAACAGGCGGCGCGGACCGTCCTCGAGGACGAAGGCCCGCGCTTCGCGATAGTCGGCGGCGCCCCTTTGATGGGCCTGTTCGGCGATGAGAAACGCCGGAAAGCCGCCCGACGAAGCCCGCTTCATCAGGGCGGGCCCGAGGCCGCGGGTCAGGGGAGCGAAGACGGCGATCGGGACCGACTGTCCGGCCAAGGCTTTTTCGAGGGCGGCCGGGGAAGGATCGTCGAGGGTTTGAAGCGGCCCGGCCAGCCAGGCCGAGAGGAACCCCTCGGTCATGGCCAAGCCCGGGACGCCCAGCTCCTCGGCGATATCGGCCTTGGCCTGCAGGATCGAGGCCCCGACGTCCGGGACGCTCATCTGGAAGAAGTTCCCGTATTGGCTCCAGGTCCAGGCCAGATCATGCCAGTAATTGGTATATCCGTCGAAGCGGCCGGGGAAGGGGATGACGGCCGAAGCCCGGTCCGATTCGAGGGGCGCGGGCGCGTGGAAGCGATCCAGCCGGCCGTTCGGATCCGGAACTTGGGCTGCGCCGGTCAGCGCCGCGGCGGCCAGGACGGCCAGAACGGCCGGGATGAAGAAACGGGAAGCCTGCGGAGCGTTCATGACGAATCTCTCCTCGGGGGAATCGATCGCAAAAAACCATTCTATCAGAATCCCCGCGGCTTTACTCAAAGGGGGGCCTCGCTTAGAATAAGGTCTCGGCCTCGAAGAACGCAAAAGGAGGATGCCATGAAGAAAGCCGCCTCCGCGGCGGTGATCGCCGTTTTCGTATTTGCCGGACTTCCCGTCGGCCTGCCCGCCCAGGTGCGCGTCCTCTGGACGCTCACCGGCCCCTCCAACCCCGGCTATGAATGGGTGACCCTGGCGGCGGCGGAGAACGGCCTGGCCTTCGCGGTCAAGCCCGGCGCGAGTTGGGATTATACGACCGAGAACGGGCGGTTCAGCGAGACCGGCTCGACGATCGCCGCCCTGGATCTCGGTTCCGAAAGTCCGGTCTGGTCGGCGGAATCGCGCTGGCCCATACTCTCTCCGCTTCTCCTGACCGGGGGGCGGCTCGTCGCTTACAACGGCTATGGCGAAATCCTCTGCTTCAGCGCCCGCGATGGAAAACCGCTCTGGAAGGTCGAGCCCGAGCTGCACCCGGGCGGTTGGGACGAACAGACCCTGCCCACCGCCCAAGATGAGTGGATTTTCCTCCGCGAGGGAGGTGAAATCGTCGGCCGTTCGATTCGGGACGGCAAAGCCGTCTGGCGGACGCCGATCGAAAGCGTGCAAAACCGGAGGGTCTTCGCGGCCCCGGCCGGGGATCGGCTCATCGTGGCCAACGCCATGGACGCCGTCCTGGCCCTGGACATGAAATCCGGGAAGATCCTCTGGCGGAAAGAAATCGGCGGGGTGGGCGAAACCGTCCTGGCCGGTCCCGATTTTGCCCTGGTGGCGAACGGCGACCAGGTTTTCAACCTCGATCCGGCCGACGGACGGGAGATTTGGACGTGCGGCCGGCCTCCGCTGAAATTGGAGACCTCTCCCCAAAAATCGTATCGGCAGGACCCCCGCAAGCTTCGGGAGCCGATTTGGAACCTGGAGAACGTCAAGCCCCTGGCGGTCAAGGGGGAGAGCGTCTTTCTTTTTCAGAAGCGGGTCAGGTACCCCGAAGGCAAGTCCTTCATGACGGAATTGGCCTGTTACGACCGCGCTTTGGGCCGCGACTTGCGCTGGTATCAGAGCCTGGGATCGAAATTCCAGGGCCTCAGCCTGGCCGGCCCGTTGATCCTGGCGGCCGAAGGCCCGAAGGTGATCGCCCGGAATGCGGCGGACGGCCGGAGCGCCTGGGAATTCGAAATCCCCGGCGAGACGCTCCTCCAGGGCCAGGCCTTGGCCGTGGGCGGCAAGATCCTGGTCGTGGGATCGCTCGGCCTGACCTGCCTGGAGACCGGCGATCCAAGTCTGACGGGATGGATTCAATGCGGCGGTCCTGCCCGGACCGGGTCCGCGCGCTGAGCGGACGCTGCGGCGAATGAACTCAAAAACGGCCTCGGCGGAAGCGCTCGATCTGTCCATTCCCCGGGAGTGGGAGGACTGGCTGCGGGTCGGGACATGCTCTTGGAAATACGATTCCTGGAAAGGCCTGATCTACGAGTCGGGAAAGGATTACGGGCCCCGGGATTATCTTCCCGATTACGCGCGCCGGCTCAGGACGGTTGAAGTGGACCAATGGTTCTGGAGCCTTTTTCCGGGGAGCATCCGCCTGCCCGATCCCGGCGACGTGAAGCGCTGCGCCGAATCCGTCCCCGACGATTTCGTTTTTTCGATCAAGGCCCCCAATGCGCTGACGCTGACCCATTTTTATGCCAGGCTCGCCGGGGCGGAAAAAGATTTCGCCGGCCGCTCCAACCGGGCCTTTCTCGACGTCGGCCTTTTAGAGCGATTTTTAGAGCGGCTCGAGCCCTTGGGCCGCAAGCGGGGGCCGGTGATGTTCCAGTTCGAATATCTGAACAAAAAGAAAATGGCCTCCCAAGAGGCCTTTTTCGAGGCTTTCGGGGCATTCATCGGCAAAGCGCCTAAGGGCGTCGCCTATGCCGTCGAGATCCGCAATCCGAACTATCTCTCGGCGGCGTTTTTCGATTTTCTGGCCGAGCACAAGCTGGGCTTCGTCTATCTGGACGGTTACTACATGCCGCCGATCGGGACGATCTTCGAGACCTATAAGCCCGCCCCGGCCCGATTCTCGGTCATCCGCCTCCACGGCGGCGACCGGGGCGAGATCGAAAAGGAAACGGGCGAAGTCTGGAACAGGATCGTGGCTCCCAAGGACGAAGCCCTCCGATCCGCCGCCCGGATCACGATCGAGAACATCCGCCGGGAAATCAAGACGATCGTCAACGTCAACAATCATTTCGAAGGCAGCGCGCCGCTGACGATCGAGCGTTTTCTGGATACGCTCAACGATCAGAACGGCCGTTCAGCCGCCCGGCGGAAGCCGGACGCCGGCGCCTATTCTTCCTGATCGGGGCATGGCCGCCGATCGGACCCGGCCCGTCGGCGGGCCCTGAAGGCCAGCGCCGTACCCAGCCCGATGACTGAGGATGCGCAGAGGGCGCCGGCGAGGGGAAAGCCGCGAACGAGGTTCAAGCCGGCGTCGAAGGCCAGCACCAGTCCGAAGCCCAGAACGGGCAGGCTTTGAAGAAATACGTTTTCCGTCCGGTAGGCGATGCGGGGCGCCCGTCCGATCCGTTGAAGAAGGGGCGAGGCTATGCCGACGACGGCCCAGATGAGAAAATTGACGGCCGGCACACCGTCGATCAGCCATCCGCCCCGCGTTTCGT
This sequence comes from Candidatus Aminicenantota bacterium, assembly GCA_963729855.1. GTDB lineage: Bacteria > Acidobacteriota > Aminicenantia > Aminicenantales > UBA4085 > UBA4085. Next base: position 149,275 of record CAVSPT010000004.1, read on the forward strand.
TCCAGTCCCACAGCCCGATCAAACCCGAGAAATGCCATTCGATGGCGAACGCGATGGAGACGAGGACCCAGGCGGTCGCCAGGGATTCGGCCGGGAGCGGCAATTCGTTCGGTCTTCCCGCGCCTCGTCCCCAGAGGAAATGAACGATGGACGAGGCCAGCCAACAAAACAGCACCCAGACGCTGGGAATGAGGAGAGGCACCGGTCCCAAGTGCACCGCGCCCAGGAAGGCCTTGGCATAGCGATAGAGCCCGCTCCAGACGCCGACCGCTTCGATGATCCAGGTCGAGGTCCAGAGGGCCAGGGAAAAAAGAAGGATCCGGCCGAAGGTGCGCCCTTCTACCCGGTCCATGTAGCGGATGTGCGAAATGAAGAGGAAGACGATGGGGACGAGCAAAAAGGTCTGCGAAGCTTTGCTGCCGAAGCGGCCGAAAGCGAAGTATCCCAGCCCGAGGACGATGACGGCGGCCGTCAGGATCGAAAACTCGATCGTGTCGGCCCGATCCGAAGGATGGACGTCCCCGCCCGCCGCGGCCCGCCCTAGGTCAGGCACGGACGCCCGCCTTTTTCCGCGGAACCCGCCGCGGAGCGGCTCCGGCGGCGAACGCCGGGACCCGGAAGGCGGGGAATCTCGTGACTCGCGGCAGGCCGATCTTGGATGGAATCGGATGCATTCAGCTCGTCCTCGTTTTTTTCATCTTATTGATCGGGGACCGGCCTGTCAACGCGAGCCTTGCCCTGTCGTACGCTTTAGCTCGGACGCGCGAGCCTGTAGATGCGCAACGCCTTTAATTAGGGCGAAGGGGGTTTGGGGGAAAGGGAGCGCGTGTTTGCCCTCCCGCCCCCGAGCCCCGCTTGACAGTGGCGGAGGAGCCGTGTAAAAAGGTCTTTCGGGAAAAAGGCCCGTTCCGCATGTCTTATGACTTCGTTTTCAAGCCGTTCGCCGAGATGAACGCCGAGGACTACGCCGGCATCGGCTTCAAGTCCGGCCTGGAGATCCACCAGCAGCTCCTGACCGAGAAGAAGCTCTTCTGCCGCTGCCCGGCCGGCCGTTACAGCGCCGCCTACGACGCCGAGATCCTCCGCCATATGCGGCCGACGCTGTCCGAGCTGGGGGAGTACGACGGCACGGCCCTGATGGAGTTCAAGACCAAGAAGGAGATCATCTACCGGATCAACCGGGAGACCGTCTGCACCTACGAGATGGACGACACCCCGCCGTTCATGATCGACGAGCAGGCCCTGGACATCGCCCTCTCGATCGCCATGCTCTATGAATGCGTCATGGTCGACGAGCTCCACATCGCCCGCAAACAGTACCTGGACGGCAGCATCCCGACCGGGTTCCAACGGACGACGATCGTCGGCGTCGACGGCCGCATCCCTTACAAGGGCCGCTCCATCCAGATCATCCAATTGGGCTTGGAGGAGGACGCCTGCCGCGAGGTCAGCGACATCGGCCACCGCCGGACCTATCTCACCGACCGGCTGGGGATGCCGCTCATCGAGACGGTCACCGGGCCCGATATGCGCACGCCCCAGGAGGTGGCCGAAGTGGCCCAGATCCTCCGCCGCATCGTCCGCAGCACCGGGCGGGTGCGGACGGGCATCGGGGCCGCCCGCGAGGACGTCAACGTCAGCGTCACCGGCGGCACGCGCATCGAGATCAAAGGCGTTCCGCGCATCCCGCGCATCCCTCTCCTGACCTACAACGAGGCCATGCGCCAATGGAACCTGCTCCGCCTGCGCGAGGAGCTGGCCCGCCGGGGGATCACGGCGGGGGCCTTCAAGAGCGGGACGGAGGACGTCACCAAGCTCGTCCGCCGGACCAACTACCTGCCGATCCAATCGGCCATGTCCGCCGGAATGTGCGCGTTCGGCGTCCGCCTCCACGGGTTCCGCGGCCTGCTCAACTGGCCGACCCAGACCGCCACCTACTTCCATCAGGAAATTTCCGACCGCGTCCGCGTGGTCGCCTGCCTGACCGTTCTGCCCAACATCGTCCACACGGACAGCCTGGGCGAAGGACTGGCCGGAGGCGAATGGCTGAACATCAAGAAGGCCCTGGGCGCGGCCGACGGCGACACGGTCGTCGTCGTCTGGGGACCGGAGGCCGACGCGAAATTGGCCGCCCAGGAGATTGTCCTGCGGGCCAAGGAAGCGACGGTCGGAGTCCCCTCGGAGACCCGCCAGGCCCTAAAGGACGGAACGAACGGCTTCGAGCGCATTCTGCCCGGCCCGGACCGGATGTATCCGGACACCGATCTGCCGCCCAAGAGCATTGCCCCCGACCGGCTGGCCTGGATCCAGGCCGGATTGCCCCCCAACATCCTGACCCGCGAAGCCTGGTACCGCGAAATCGGCGTCCCCGCCGACTTGATCGAGCAGCTGTCCATCTCGCCGCTGGCCGCCCTGTTCGACGAGGCCGTCCGGGAGCGGGGGATCGAACCGAAGCTGGCCGCCGTCATCCTGGTCCATGATCCGAAGCTGTTGAAGAGGAAAGGCCTGGCCGTCGGTTCCGATGCCGCCGGGATCCTGGCCGGTGTTTTCGAGGCCCTCCAGCACGGGCGACTCTATAAGGAAGGCGTCCTGGGGCTCCTGGAACAGGCCCTGACGACGGGACGCCCCCTCGGCGAGCTCCTGCCCGAGCCGATCGAAGACGAGCTCCTGGCCCGCGAGGAGGCCCGCATCGCCGGTCTGTTGACCGGACGCCGGTTCGAGAACGCCCCGCGCCGCCAGCGCCGGGCCATGGGTCTGCTGATGGAGGAGTGGCGCGGCCGGATCCCCGGCACCGCCGCGGCCCGGGGAATGGCCGAGGCCCTGCGCAAGGTCCAACCATGAGCGACGATCAGCTTTACAAGGGATACAGGGGGCGGGCCTTCGAGGTCCTCCGGCATTTCCAAGCCGCGGTCTGGAGCGACATCACGTTCACCACGCCGACGGGACGCTACGCCGGGATCGTGCTTCCGCGCTCGGAAACGGCGGACGCCGATCATATCGTCCTCAAGCTCCGTTCGGGATACAACATCGGCATTCGCGCCGACCGCGTGACCGAGGTGGAGATCCACGGCCGCAAGGAAGCGCATTACAAGATCCCGGAGAAGGAATTCCCCTACGATCCGGTCAAGCCCAGGGTCAAGCTCCTGGGAACGGGCGGCACGATCGCCAGCCGCCTCGATTACCGCACCGGGGCGGTCATCCCGGCCTTCTCGCCGGGCGAGCTGTACGGGTCGGTCCCCGAGCTGGCCGATATCTGCAACCTGGAAACGGAGAAGCTTTTCGGGGTCTTCAGCGAAAACATGGGCCCCGAACAATACATCGCCACGGCCGAGGCCATCGGCCGCGAAATCGAGAAGGGCGTCCAGGGCATCGTCATCGGCCACGGCACGGACACCATGCACCATACCGCGGCCATCCTGTCCTTCATGGTCCAGAACTCGCCGGTGCCCATCGTCATGGTCGGCTCCCAGCGCTCCAGCGACCGGCCGTCCTCGGACGCGGCCCTCAACCTGATGCACAGCGTCAAGACCGCCGCCGAGAGCGACATCGCCGAGGTCATGGTCTGCATGTTCGGGCCCACGTCCGACATCTACGGCCTGCTTCACCGCGGAACGCGGGTACGCAAGATGCATTCGAGCTACCGTTCGACGTTCCGGACGATCGGCGACATTCCCATCGCCATGGTCAGCCGGGAGAAGATCACGCCTTTGCGCCAGGACTATAAGCGCCGCCGCAAGGACCGCGACGTCATCATTAATACGGCCTTCGAGGAGAAGGTCGCCATCCTCTACTACTATCCGAACATGAAGCCGGACATGATCGACTCGCTCATCGACAACGGCTACAAAGGGATCGTCATCGCCGGGACGGGTCTGGGCCATGTCAACAAACCGCTCTACCCGGCCCTGAAACGGGCCCAGGACAAGAAGATCGCGGTCTATATGACCGTCCAGACCCTATGGGGCTATGTCCAGATGTACGTCTACGACACCGGCCGGGACATGATGGAGCTGGGCGTTGTTCCGGCGGCCAACCTCCTGCCCGAAGTCGCCTACGTCAAGCTGGCCTGGACCTTGGGTCAGACGAACGATCTGGAGCAGGTCAAGAAGATCATGCTCACGCCCGTCGCCGGGGAGATCACCGAGCGCGAGCCGTCGAACGGGTATCTCATCTTCCAGGGCGGCATCCCGGAAGTGGAAGAGTTCATCTCCAAATATAGAAAATAGAACCACCCCTTCCCGGAGAGGAATTCTCCGCCCCGGCTCTTACCGGACGCCGGGGATCGTGGCCGCCGATTCCTTATCCATGGTGATGTCCCGCCGGGCCGTGGAAATCGTGATGGTGAAACCGGCGATCAGAGCCAGGAGCGACATGAGCGTGAGGATGAAGAAGGTCGAGTTGCCAGCGCTCTTGACGACAATGAACTCGATCAGGTAGAGGATGAAGATCAGGGTGGAGATAACGTGATCGAGGATCTCGGCCGAACTGGTACGGGTGGCCTTGAACACCTGGATGGTCAGGCAGATGAGGCCCAAGATGACGAAGATATCCCCAACGCAAAGCGTCCAGGGAACATTCGGGTGGAGATCGATGCTGATGAGCCTGCCGCCCATGAGGTCGGACTTGCCGATCAGGATGAAAATGTTGATCAGAACGAAAAGAAAACCGAACATCGGGATCTTTTTCAGGGATTTCATTTTTCTCCTCCTTCGATGACTGCGATTATATCAAAACGAAAGAAGGGGTCAACCCGCCCCCGCCGCTGGAGAGCCGTCCGAATCGATCAAGTTCCGCGGTATTCAGCCGCGCCTAAAATCGCGGCTGAGTGCGGCGGCAGCTCAATTCTTCAGGTTCGTCTCGAACAGCTTGTAGATCCTCTTGTATTCGTCGGACCAGGAATCGGCGTTGACGAAGCTGTGGTTTTCGGCCGGGTACAGGGCCAGCTCCCAGTTCTCCTTGCGCAGCTCGATGAGCCGCTGGGCCAGCCGGACGCTGTCCTGGACGTGGACGTTGGTGTCGACGAGCCCGTGGCAGATCAGCAAGGCCCCCTTGAGGCCTTCGGCGAAATAGATGGGGGAGCTCTTCCGATAGGCTTCGGCGTCCGCCTGGGGCAGGTTGAGGATATCCACGGTGTAGAATGCGCTGTAATGGGCCCAATCGGTGACCGGGCGGAGGGCCGCCCCCGCCTTGAACGTCCCGGGCGACGTGAACATGGCCATCAGGGTCAGGAAGCCGCCGTAGCTCCCGCCGTACGTCCCGATCCGGGCGGAGTCGACCCCGCAGGACCGGGCCAGGAAGGCCGCCCCGTCGACGATATCGTCGAGGTCCTTGCCGCCCATGTGGCGATAGATCCCGGTCCGCCAATCCCGCCCATAGCCCGCGGACCCGCGATAGTCGATGTCCAGGACCGTGTAGCCGTTCTCGACGAGCAGGTTATGGAACATGTATTCGCGCAGATAGGTCGACCAGCCCTTGTGGGCGTTTTGGAGGTAGCCGGCCCCGTGAATGAATATCACCCCGGGATGCTTGGGGTGCGGATTTTTCGGACTGAACAGGCGGGCATAAACGTCGGCGCCGTCCCGGGCTTTATAATTGATGATCTCGGGCTCGATCCAGGCGTAGGAGAGGTACTCCGCGGTCACGGATCGGGTGATGGGTCTGGCCTCCGCGCCGGGTTTGTTCGGCTGGAGATACAATTCGGGCGGCCGGGTCGGCGTGCTGAAGAGCGAAGCGACGACCTGCTCGTCGGGAGAAAGAAAGGAATCGCTCTGCCCGGTCGGGGACGTGATCCGGGTCCGCGGGCCGCCTTGGGCGGGCATGACGTAAAACTGGAGCTCGCCCGGATGGGCCTCACTGGACGTGAAATAAATTTTCCGTCCGTCCGCCGAAAGCCGGGCCTCGCGGACCTCGAATTTCCCGGCGCTGAGCTGGGTCTTGGACGTCCCGTCGAGCCCGGCCCGGTAAATATGGGCGAATCCGTCTTTTTCGGAGATATAATAGATCGATTTTCCGTCCGGGGCCCAAGAGACCGAGGTCAATCCCAGCTCGCCCACCCAGGCGTCGTCATGGACGATCTCCATCGTTGAAACCTTGCCGTCGGGGGACCAGCCGGCGAAAAAGGCGTCGACTTTGCGGTCGCCCAATCCGAGGTCGATCCACCGCACTTCGCCCGTGGCGGCGGACATCAGCCCCCATTTTCCCGAGCGCGTCCAGGAATAGGCGGCCTTGGAGCGCCCGGGGATGTCCTCGACGTATCCGGACCGGGTGACGTAATTGGGAACGATCGTGTTCCGGACGTCCGGAACGGGCTCCGAAACGAAGAAGATGACCGAGGCTTCATCGGGCGTGAGATCCAGTCCGCCGACCGATTGGCCCTCGGTCAGCGCGTAAGGCCGCCGCTGCCCGGTCCGGCCCGGCCCGCCGGCGCCGCCCCGCGCGCCCCGGCCCTCGCCCATCCCCCCGCCCCCGCGCTTCAGGACCTGGAAGAGCTCCATCTGCTGGTCCTGGTACCATTTGTCGATCGCCGACGGTTTCTTCGGTTCGGCGGCCGGGCGCCGGACGAAGGACGTCATTTGCCGCAGGCCGCTGTTCTCGAGCGACAGGAGGAAGAGATTGTCGTCCGCGGCATAGACGATTTTCTTTTCATCGTATGAGAAACGGACGCCCGAGACCCGGGCATCGGTGGCCAGAAGAGGCCGGAGCGAGCCGGTCGGGAGGTCAAGGATCTTGACTTCGCCGCCGTCCACGATCAGCGCGCGTCGGCGGGCCTTATCGATGATCGCTTGGCCGCCCCGGCCGAACCATCCGAATCCGCGCATCCCCCGGCTCTCCCCGGCCGAAAGGGGTGGACGCTTCATCATCTGTTCGGCCGTGATCTTGCGGGGGACAACCTCACCCCGGTCCAAGGCATAGAGCTCGGCCGTTTTTTCCGTGGGCGCCTTCCAGCGGAAATAGAGGACCCGGCTGTCGTACGACCATTGCACATCGGTCGGGCTCTGGCCGATCATCTCCTCGCCCCGCATGATGTTGTCGACGGTCATGCGGAAGGGGGCGGGCTTGGCCTCCTGAGCGGCCGGAGGCGAGGCCCAAGCGGTGAGTGCGAGGATCAGCAAAAAGAAGACGGCGGGCGTTCTTTTCATGGGACCTCCCGGGCGATAAGAAAGGCTCATGGGCGGAGGATCATTATACGCGGATTCCGGATTTTTGACTTCGTCCTTTTTGTTAGTAAAATAACCGAAGAAGCGGAAGAATGGGGGCTCCGTGTTCAGGAGGAGGGTCATGCGAAAAACGCCGTTGTCGGCCGTGGCCGCCGTTCTGTTTTTGATGCCTCCCGCCCGGGCCTCGCTGAGCCATCAGATCGTCCGCTACGATATCCAGGTCCGATTGGCGTCGGAAGCCAAGACCATCCAGGGCCGCGAGGTCCTGACCTGGCTCAACGACGCCGATGTCCCGGTCTCGGAGCTGCGCTTCCATCTCTACCTCAACGCCTTCAAGAACAACCGTTCCACGTTCATGAAAGAAAGCGGCGGCCGCCATCGCGGATTCAGGGCGGACGAGGAGAGCTGGGGCTCGATCGATGTGACCCGGATCCGGATCAAGGATGGGGCCGACCTGACCCCGACCCTGGAGTTCGTCCAGCCCGACGATCGCAACCCGGACGACCAGACGGTCGCCCGGGTCAGCCTTCTCGCCGCGGTCAAGCCCAAGGAATCCGTGGTCCTGGTCATCGACTTCAATGCCAAGCTGCCCCGGGTCTTCGCCCGATCCGGTTTCTCCGGCGATTTTTTCATGGTTGGGCAGTGGTTCCCCAAGATCGGCGTCTGGTGGAAGGGGGAGTGGAATTGCCACCAGTACCACGCCTCGTCCGAGTTTTTCGCCGACTTCGGGGCCTTCTCCGTCGAGATCACGGTCCCGGAACGCTTCGTCGTCGGGGCCACGGGCCGGCGGACCGCGGAGCGCAAGAACCCGGACGGCACCCGGACGCTGACGTATGTTCAGGAGGACGTCCATGACTTCGCCTGGGCGGCCTGTCCCGATTTCGTCGAATACCGTGAGCGCTTCACGCTGGCCGATCCGGCCGTCGACACGGAGATGATCTTCCTCATCCACCGGGCCCATCTCAATTCCAAGGACCGCTATGTCCGTTCGCTCCGACAAGGCTTGGAATTCTACAGCCGGCATTACGGACCCTATCCCTATGCGACCATCACCCTGGTCGATCCCGCCCCGGGCGGAGCGGCCGCCGGAGGCATGGAATACCCGACGCTCTTCACGGCCATGACCACAAGCTACATGCCCGCCGGAGTGCGGACGCCCGAGATGGTGACCATCCACGAATTCGGCCACAGCTACTGGTATGGAATCGTCGCCACGAACGAATTCGAGGAGGCCTGGCTGGACGAGGGGATCAACTCCTATTCCGAAGCCAAGGCCATGGACCAATACTATGGCCCGGAAGGCTCGCTCATCGACTTCGGGCCCCTGCGCGTCAGCGACATCCAGTATCAGCGCTTGGCGGTGATCGATTCGGGCCGCGCCGATCCCATCCTGCGGAATTCCTGGGAATACCTGAACAGCGGCAGCTACGGTCTGAATGTGTATTCGAAGGCTTCGCTCATGCTGCTGACCCTGGAGCGCTTTCTGGGCGGGGAGACCATGGCCAAGGTCATGAAGACCTATTATGAGCGCTGGAAATTCCGGCATCCGACATCGGCCGATTTCGTCCAGGCCGCGGAGGACGCCAGCGGGCGCGATCTGAAGTGGTTCTTTGACCAGGCCCTCAGCAGCCCCGACAAGCTCGATTATGCCGTCGGCTCCCTGGACTCGGAAGAGGTCGCCCCGGCGGCCGGCTTTTTCAACGGCAAGCTCGTCACGCCCTCTGCCGGGAAGCGGAAGGACGGCGGGGCCGTCACCTACCGCAACGAAATCGTCATCGTCCGCAAAGGCGAGTGGATCGTGCCCCAGGACATCCGCATCGTTCTGGAGGGAGGGCAAACGATTCGGGAAACCTGGGACGGCCGGGAGCGCTGGAAGAAATTCGTTCTCTTCGGGCCCCGCAGGATCGACTACGCCCAGGTCGATCCCGACAACCGCTGGCTGCTGGACGTTGATTTCTCCAACAACTCCATGCGCCTGCGGCCACGGCCGGCAGGGCCGCGCAAGATCGCCCTGAAAATCACTGACTGGTTCCAACACCTTCTGTCCCTGGCTGGCATTTGAGGAGCCCCCGATGAACATCCTGAGCAGCTATTCCAGGGGAATTCGCGACGCCCTGCTCCGCCCGAAAGCGGCCGTCCTCCTGTGGCTGGTCAACGCCGCCTTCGCCTCGGTCGTCTATTTCGTGGCCGCCGGAGCCGTCATGGGGGCGCTGGGCCGGAGCCTGGCCGCCGATGATCTGCTCGTCCGCTCCAACGTCGACGCCCTGTTCGAGCTCCTGACCGGATCGGGAGCGGTCCTGACGGCCCTCCTCACCGTCGTCTTCGTGCTTCTTCTTCTCCATCTGTTCGTCTCGCCGCTTCTCTACGGAGGGATCCTCCACGACCTGAGCCGTCCGCGGGAGGACGGCGGCTTCGCCCGATCCTTTTGGGCCGGCGCGGGCCGGTATTACGGGCGTTTTTTCCGCTTGATTCCGGCCTCTCTCGTCCTGTGGGTGCCGGCCGCGGCGCTTTACCTCCTGGCCGACCGGGTTCTGGACGCCGTCGGTCAGGATCCGCTCAAGGAACAGCTCAATTTCGATTTGATGCTCGTCCGCGCGGTTCTGGCGCTCTTCCATTTCTTCCTGGTCCGGATGATCGTGGATTATGCCCGGATCCGGATCGCGGCGACCGGGATGCACAGCGCCCTGGGCGCGCTGGCCTGGGCGGCGGCGTTCGTCCTGCGCAAAATCGGCGGAACCCTGACCCTCTATTACGGATTGGGGTTGACCGCGCTGGCCGGCGCGGCCGTTTACCTGGGGATCCAGTCGCTGTTCGCTAAAACGACGCCCGGCGCCGTCCTGGCCGGTTTTTTGGTGACCCAGCTCCATATCCTTTGGCGAAGCTGGATCAAGGTGGCGTATCAGGGAGCTGAACTCGGGTTCTACTCTCAGAGCTCCAACTAGATCCATTGGTTCGGAAACTCGTCGCGATTCGACCAGGGGATTGCGGGTTAAAACACGCTCATTTTCCCCGGCGAGGAAAACTCGCTCCGACGCTCCTCCTTCGCTCTTTTCACCTTCGGCGAAAAACCATGCCCGCTCAGTCGTCGCACGGGTTTTCGCCCGCAACCCCCTGGCCGTCTCGCAATAATTTTTTCTGGGTATCAGGCTTCCAATCAACCCCTCAAGACTCGGGCGGGGAAGCGGAGGATGGCGCCGAGAAGATTGAACGCCGCGTCCACCGTGATCCCCACCAGACGCAGGGGCAGGCTGAGCAGCCAGACGATCGGGTAGAGGACGAGGGCCAGGAGAGCCACGGGCCAGCAGAACAGGAAGAGAACGATCCAAAGCAGGAATTTCATCGTCGCACCTCTTCGATTATAATGACGAAGAGAGGCTGAAAAAAGTTCATGGACCAGGGAGCGGAACAAAAAGTCTATGAGGCCCTGTCCGGGTTGGGCATCTCGTATGCCCGGCGCGAACATCCGCCGGTCTTCACCGTCGAGGAGGCGGCCGCCCATTGGGTGGGGATCCCGGGCGCCCACTGCAAGAACCTCTTCCTGCGCAACAAGAAAGGCAACCACCATTACCTGGTGGTGGCCGAGTGTTCCAAACACGTGGACCTGCGGGCCTTGGCCAGGCTGTTCCATGACGACCGGCTGAGCTTCGCCTCGGATGAGCGGATGATGCGCTATCTGGGGCTTCAACCCGGCGCCGTCTCGCCGTTCGGTCTCCTCCAGGACGAAAAGCGCGAGGTCATCGTCGTCCTCGACGAGGACCTGAAGTCGGCCGAGGCGGTCAGCTTCCACCCCAACGTCAACACGGCCACGTTGACCATCGCCTACGCCGACCTGGAAAAATTCCTGGCCTGGCGCGGCAACGCCGTCCGAAGGGTCCGGCTGTGAAGGGCCCGCGAAGCCGCGGCCCGCTGGGGAAGGCCGCGCTCTGCGCGGCGATCCTGGCCCTTCCGTCCGTTTCACGCCCGTCCGCTCCGCTTGTCGTCTGCTGCGCGGGCGACAGCCTGATGCGGCCGATTCCCGTCCATCTCCGGGCCCTTGCGCCCGCCTCCGGGCTTCTCCTCGAAATCCGCGAGTGGGCCCAGGGCGGGCTGAACACGGAGACCTATCCGTCTTTCTATCACCGCCTCCTTCCGGAGTGGGAAGGGAAGGCCTGCGACGCGATCCTTCTCCAGCTGGGCACGAACGACGCCGTCCCGCTCCTCGAGAAAAGCTGGGGCCCGGCCGATTTCCGGGACCGGATGACGGGCATCCTGGCTGAATTCAAGAAATATCCGGGCCAAAAGCGGCGTCGGCCCGTCCTCTTCCTGGCCACGGTCCCGCTTTTCTGCGACCGGCCCGAGAGCGCGGCCCGGAACCGGATCGTGGAGACGGTCATCAATCCGCTGATCCGGGACATCGCCCGGACCGAAGGCGCCGTGCTGGTGGACAACGGGGCCGTGTTGAACCATCGCCCCGCGCTGTACGACCCGGATTGCGTCCATCCCGGCCCGGAGGGGGAGAAGGCCCTGGCCCTGAACTGGCTGGCGGCTTTGCGCCGGATCTTCCCCGACGAAATCGTCAAGATCCCATTCCGCCCCGGAGAACGCCCATGACCCTCCTCGAACTGCTCCAAAGACTCATCCAGCTCAAGGGATCGGACCTCCACCTTTTGGCCGGCCTTCTCCCCGCCATCCGCGTCCATGGCGAACTTGAGCCACAGGCCGATCTGGAGCGGCTGACTCCCGAGTCCGTCCAGGCCCTGGTCTACAGCATCCTGACCGAGGAACAGCGCCGCAGTTTCGAACACGACGAGGCCAGCCGCTACGAGCTGGATTTCGCCTATGGCATCTCCGGGCTGGGGCGCTTCCGCGTCAACGTCCACAAGCAGCGCGGCACGGTCGCCGCGACCATCCGGGCCCTGTCCGCGGAGATCCCCAATCTGGACGATTTGGGCCTGCCGGCCTCCGTCCGGACCTTCACCGCGGCCAAGCGCGGCCTCGTCCTGGTCACGGGACCGACCGGAAGCGGCAAATCGACGACCCTGGCCGCCCTGATCGACGCCATCAACAGCACCTGCCGCGACCACATCATCACCATCGAGGATCCCGTCGAGTATCTGCATAAATCCAAGAAGTCCTACGTCACCCAGCGCGAGGTGGGGCCGGCGGGTGACACGCTGTCTTTCAAGAATGCCCTGAAGTACGCTTTCCGCCAGGACCCCGACGTCATTCTGGTCGGCGAGCTGCGCGATTTCGAGACGATCGGGATCGCCATCACCTCGGCCGAAACCGGCCACCTCGTTTTCGGCACGCTCCATACCTCGAGCGCCGCCCAAACCATCGACCGCATCGTCGACGTTTTTCCGTCCGAGCAGCAGCCGCAGATCCGCTCCCAGCTGGCTTCCAATCTGCTGGGCGTCGTGTCCCAAGTCCTCCTGCCCCGGATCGACCGGCCCGGCCGGGTCCTGGCCAGCGAGGTCATGATCTGCAATTTCCCCATCCGCAACAACATCCGCATGGGCAAAACCGAGGGCCTGCTCCAGATCCTGCAGACCAGCGCCGCCGAGGGCATGCAGGCCATGGACCAGTCCCTGACCCGGCTGTGCCGCGAGGGGGCGATCGACTACGAGATCGCCAAGCCTTTCATCTATGACAAGGGCACCCACGAATCTCTGAAATCGTTCGTCCGCCGCCCTTCGTCCGCCGTCCCGCCCTCGGATAAGCGCTTTTAAAAAGATCGCGGAGGTTTTCATGAAGGTCAGCGAAGCCTTGCGCCGCACCCGTTTCGTGTCCATTCCGGACAAGGGGTATCCCGTCGAGGAGACCGCCGGGCGGGAGATCCAATCCGCAACGGACGGCGCCCAGCTCCGCCGGGGGGGCCCGCGCCGCGGACGTCCCGGGGCCGGCGTCTTTGCCGTGGGAGTCGCCGGTCCGGCCTGGCTCCGAAAGCTGACTGCCCTGGGGTTCCGCCTTCCGGCCGGCCGCGAATGGATCGCCGTCCAGGTCGAAGCCGATGGGGCCGGCTTTCTGTTGGCCTCGTCGCCCCGGTTCTTGTTCGCGGGGGCCCGCCATCTCCTCGAGGATCTGGCCGACGAGGAAACGTCCCGCCTGAAGCTCCGCCTCGTTCCCCTGACGTTCGCCGTGGAAAAATCGACATTCGATCTTGTCCTGAACCAGTATGCCCGCATCATCCGCCCCTTCGACCGCGAACGGCATATCCGCGAGTACGCCCGCCTCGGCTTCAGCCACATCGAGGTCAACGGCCTGGCCGTTCCCTTTCCGGCCGAGCCGGGCGTTCCGGACGAATTCTACCCCGATTTCTACACGTACGCCCCGGCCCTCGACCAGTTCACCGCCGGTGTCCTGAACAGAGGCTTCTATCCCAAGGAGTACCTCGACGCCAATCTCCGCCGTCTCAAGGACAACGCCCGCTTGGCCCTTAATTATGGTTTGACGCCCGGACTCCTCTGTTTCGAACCGCGTTCGATGCCTGAAGGCTTTTTCCGCAAGTACCCGACCCTTCGCGGGCCGCGCGTCGACCATCCCTTCCGCAGCTTCCAGCCGCGATACGCCCTGACCCTGGCCCATCCGGCCGCCCGGGCCCATTACGCCGAGCTCCTCGGGAACCTGATGAAGGACGTGCCGGAGCTGGAATTCATGGCCGTCTGGTCGAACGACAGCGGCTCGGGTTTCGAGCATACGAAGTCGCTCTACGTCGGCCGCAACGGCGGGCCTTTTCTCGTCCGCGAATGGAAGGACGACGAGGAGATCGCCCGCTCGGCCGCGGCCAACGTGGCCCGCTTCTACGAGACGCTCCGCGACGCGGCCTCGGCGGTCAATCCGGCGTTCCGGATCATCACCCGGCTGGAGTCGTTCTTTGGAGAGCGCAAGCATCTCTGGCCGCTCCTGCGCGACCGCCTGGACGTCGAGGCGAATTCGCTCTTGACCGCGGGCTGGGAGAACAACTATCCCCATCCTTCCTATAAGGATGTCCAGGTCCTGGGCGCGGCCTATCACCACGGCCTGTCGGGGAAGGAACGCGGGCCTGCCCGCGAGCTCGAAGCCCGGGGCAGTCGGGCGCTCTTCTACCATTACTTTTCGTCCTTCGGCAATTTCGAGCCCTTGCTCGGCCTGCCCTTCCCCTGGTTGGCGTACGAAAAGCTGCGTGCGGCGGCCGCCGTGGGGGCGGCCGGGCTGGCCTGGATGGGCGGCATCCATCCGCCCGACAAAGTCCCCTACGCCGTCAATCAGGAGGTTTTCCGCGTTTTCCAGCTCGACTCCGGCCTGGATATCGACGCCGCCGTGCGGGAAATCGCGGTCCGTTTCGCGGGCCCGCGCTGGGCCGGCCGCCTGGTTAAAGCCTGGCGGCTCATCGAAACGGCGTATCGCCGTTTCATGCCTTTGCCGCTTTATTCAGGATACGGAATGGTTTGGAACCGCCTGCTCGTGCGGCCCCTGGTTCCCGATATCGAGGCCGTCCCCGAAGCGGACCGCGCCTATTATGAGCAGGTGATGGTCAGCCCGCCTCACAATCCCAACAAGGTCGACCTCTCGAAAGACGTCCTGTTCGAGCTTGTTCCGCCGGCCTACGCCCGGAAAGCGCACCGGCGGATCGACCGCCGCGTTTGGAAACCGCTGGCCCAGGCCCTGGCCCAGCTGGCTCAGGCCCGCGAGAGCGCCCGGGCCCGGCATGATGATCGGGCCTTCCGGGTCTTTGAGGACCAGTTCTTCCGGGCCGCGGCCCTGAAATGTGTCTTCGAGACCCAGAGGAACGCCGCCGTCTGGATCGACGCGGTGCACGCCTATCCGGGGGCCAGGAGCGCCCGGACCAGGGCCGCCCTGCGAACCCGTCTGGACGACATGATCGAGCGTGAAATCGCCAACAGCCGCGATCTCATCGCCCTCTGGAACGAGGCCGCCGTGGAGTGGATGATGGTCAGCCCTTTGGGCGAGACGCCGTTTATCTATGGCGAGAATTTTCCCGAGTTGCTGAAAAAGAAAATCGACCTCATGCGCCGCCACCGCAAAGACGAACCGCGCATCGATCCGGACTACATGTACAGGCTCATATAAACGGGGTAGCGCCTCATCTTTTCATTTTAAGGCCACTTCGTCTCTCCAGTAGCGAAGCTTGCCCCGCTCGGGCGAGTCGGGGCCCCCGTCGAAGGCCAGTCCGGAGTACCAGGGCTTGGTCTCGATGAGCAGGTTCTGGTGATAGAGGGCCTTGGTCAGGTTGACGATCGTATAGGCCATCTTCGTCCCGTCGGAGGCCGCGAAGACGAAGTCGCCGTTGGTTTCGAAGCCGCCGAAGGCCATCCGTCCGGCCTCGTAGACGTAGCGGGGGCGCTTGTTGTCGCGGGCCATGTCCCGGCGCAGGTCGTTCTTGGCCCCTACGACGTAGGTCTTTCCTCCCAAAGTGATTTCGACGGCCTGTCCGGCCCGCAACCCGTCGACGGGCAGAAGGCGAACGTCCGCGGCCAGGGTCCCGGGTTCGGCGCCGGCTTTGTGGGGGATCAGAACGGTCACGAATCCGGCCGTCTCGCCCAGCTCGAAATGCTGGCCCGCCGTCTGGTGGATCGTCCACTCGTCCTGGTAATGGCGCTTCTGCGGCTCGACGCCCTCGATCCTGAAGGCCGTCGAGGGGAAGACGACGAGCAGGCGCTGGTCCTGGGGCAGGGCATTGGACGTCGTTCCGCCGTAGTTGGCGAGGGCGTCGTATCCCGTGTCGTACCAATGTTCGCCGCGGGCCCAGATCTTGCGCGTGTGCCAGAGGTTGCTGAGGGTGAACCATTCCTCGCGGAGGGACTTGAAGACGTCGAAGACGACGAAGAAGCCGGCGTCCTTCACATAGACGATGACCCGGTCGGACTGGGCGCCCCAATTGTCGTCGATGACCCGGACGCGGCCGTAATCGACGTCGGGCAGGCTCAGGAAATCGACCTTCTGGGTGCGGACCCTGCGGTAGGCCCCCGAATCATGCAGGAAATCGAGGATGCCCTGGCCCGGGACGGCGTCGCGGACACTGTAGCGGAATTCGCCTTCCTTCTGGCCCATGTAGATCTTTTCCGGGCGGACGCAGAGGCGGTTGTGAAAGTAGTCCTGGCGGAACTGGCCGTAGGGTCCGCTGGGCATGTAATCGCGGTATCCGGCGTCATGAAGGAGGACGGAGCGGCCGGCCATGAGCAAGGGGATGGAATTCTCGTCGGCGTGGCCGTGCGTCACCTTCTCCTCCTCGATCGGGATCGTGTCGCGGAGGTAGTCGCGGAAGTTGAGTCCGCCGTCGCCCTCGTCCCGGTAGTTCCACAACAGGTAGGTGGAAGACGGCTCCCAGCCGTTGCGGAAGACGATCTTCTTCCCCTGCACATCGTCCATTACTTCCCGGGAAAGACCTTCGGGCCGGGCGACCGGAACGGCGTCCGACCCCCAGTTGACAATGTCCATGAACATGTATCCGAGGCCGACATTGGTCGGCGTCTTGAAATCCACGTTTTTCCAGGCCAGTAGGGCGGCCGCCCATTTCAGGGCCGGGTTCTTGTATTGAGCCGCGGCGGCTTCGAAGAAAACGAGGTAATGCGTCCAATTCGCTTCCCAGTGGGCGTCCCCGAAATCCGGGATCATGCCCGCCGGGCTCATCAGGTTGAGGAAGTACTGGGCGTAATAATAGATGGTCGGCGTGCGGAAGAGCTCGTCGACGCGGCGCCGGGCTTCGGCGTATCCGAGGAGCGCGTAGAGCCAGACGCCGTGGTAGATGGTGGCGTCTTCGATCTCCCAATGGCCCCAGTTGTCGTCGCCCAGGGCTTTCCGCTGCATGTCCCAGACCTTCGCCTGCGGATGGGCGGGCAGCGCCCGCACCGCCCAGGCCAGGTTCTCCGCCCGCAGGGCCGAGCGGTTCATGGCTCCCCATTCCTGGGTTCGGAGCATGTAGCCGACGCTCTCGGCGATGAGCGTCTCGCAGCGGATGCATTCGGCGGCCGAAAGGCGGTTCAGCCTGTGCAGGACCTCGTAGGCCCGGATGTAGCGCATGACGGTGAAGAAATCGGGCAGGGCGGGCACGGCGTCCTCGTAATCGAAGCGCAGCTTGCGGGCCCAATCGGGGAACTCGGAGCGATAGTCCCCGTAGGCGAGGAGAACTTTTCGGGCCCGGACGGCATATTCGGGATTTTTCTCCCGCTCGTAGAGCGAGGCATAAATCGAGGCCATCTCCAGAAGCCCGCCGGGAGAACGATATCCGAAGACGTTCCTGGGATCGAAGGATTTGCGCCAGGCGGCCAGGGATTCGTCATAGTGCTGCCAGGCCCAGTCGGCGGAGGCCCGGGCATAAGCCAGGTATTCGGCCAGCCGGACGGGGGATGGAAGCGGCGCCGGCGCCGCCGGGACGGGGGCTTCGGCGGCCGCGCCCATGAGGCCGCACGTTCCCAGGAGAATGACGACGGCCGGAACGATCGGGCATTTTTTCATCATGGAAAAGGCCTCCCGGGAGTTGTCATGAGGGCTGGACCCTTATCATATGAAAACACGTCCCGGGATGCAAAGCTCGACATTTTCATTATAATAAGATCCGTCGATGAACGAACTGCCCGACCACATCCGCCGGATCGGCCGCGAATCGGCCTTCGCCAAGGGGACTTTTCTCTTCCAGGCCGAGGAGGAAGCCGGCGTCTTCCACTATGTTTTGAGCGGCGAAATCCGGGTCTTCAAAATGGACGAACAGGGCCGCGAGCTGGAAGTCACCCGCCTCGGGAGCGGCGACTTCGTCGGCGAGGCCTTCGCCCTCGTCCACGGGCGTTATCCTTTTTTCGCCCAGGCGGCGTGTGAAACCCGGGCCTTGGTCTTCGGCGCTGATGCGGCCGAAAAGGCCATCGCGGCGGACCCTGATGCGGCCCGCTTCTTCGTCCGGCTCCTGGCCCGCAAGTGCGTCCAATTGAGCGGCCGGGTCGAGAGCCTGGGCATGAAGACCGTCCGGCAGCGGCTGGCCGCATACCTCCTTTCCGGCTGCCGCGGCGGAGGGTCCTGTGCGATCGTCCTGCCCATGAAAAAAGGTGATCTGGCCAAGGCCCTCGGCACGGTCGGCGAGACGCTTTCGCGCGCCCTCCGCCAGATGCGCAACGAAGGTCTGATCGGAGTTGAAGGCAGGACCATCCGGGTCATCGACGGTGCCGGCCTGCGGCGCGAATCGGGCGACTGAGGATTTGACTTCGGTCAAAGACCGCCCCGGCATGATCCTGTAGAATCCCCTGGCCGACGACCTTTACAGGGAGAAGAACCACATGGCCAAACGGAAAATCATCGAAATCGACCGCGGCCTCTGCAACGGCTGCGGGTTGTGCACCACCGCCTGCGCCGAGGGGGCGCTTCAACTCGACGCCGAGAACAAAGCCGTCCTCGTCCGTGAGCTTTATTGCGACGGCATGGGGGCCTGTCTGGATGTCTGCCCCACGGGCGCTTTGAAAGTGATCGTGAGGGACAGCGCGGCGTACGACCCGAAAGCCGCGTATGAGCATGTCCTGAAAACCCGGGGCCGGGACGCGGCCCGGCACGTCCAGGGGATCGACGACCCTACGGAATCAAATCCGCCGAAGAAAAGGAACCCGGCGGCTCCGGCCTGCGGATGCCCGGGCAGCCTGGCCCGGGAGATCAAGCGGGACGAAACGGCCTCCGACACGAGCGTCTCCGGCCGGTCCGAGCTGACCCAGTGGCCCATCCAGCTCCATCTCGTCTCGCCTCTGGCGCCTTACCTCCGCAACGCCGATCTGCTCGTGGCCGCGGATTGCACCGCTTTCGCCCTGGGCAGCTTCCACCAGGACCTGCTCAAGGGAAAGAAGCTGGTCATCGCCTGCCCCAAGCTCGACGACACCGAGAATTACGTCGAGAAGCTGGCCGAAATCATCAAAATCAACACGATCGAATCCCTGACCGTGGCCATCATGACCGTGCCCTGCTGCTCCGGCCTTTGCCTCATGGTCCGGGAAGCCGTCGAACGGTCGGGCGCACCGCTGAAGCCGAAGAACGTCATCATCGGCATCGACGGCCGGATCGCCGTCTGAATCGGCCGCCGAAGCGGCCGTTCCCGGCCCGGTCAGGCGCCCTTCAGTTCGTCGCCGCGGTCCGAGCCGCGGCGCAATAGATCCCGTTGAAGAGCAGCTTGAACGTGCCGTGGGGCTGGCCGCGGAAGAGGATCTCCGGTCCGAACAGGTAGATGCGCCCCTTCCCGAAGGGGGCTTCGACGGCTTCCACCCCGCGCCAAAGATATTGATCGCCCCAGACCCAGCCGCTGCGAAGCGGATTGCCGGTCTCGAACCAGAGGATGGGCTTGAGGCCCTGGAGCTGCGCTTGGGGGAGGAGATCGAAGACCGGGCTGTTGTCGAAGAAGACGTCGACCTGATCGGGGAGTCCATAGGCCAAAGGCCGGCTGTTGTCCGCGCTGACCCGGAGAATCGACCCCGGGACGTAGAATTTCTGGTTGGAGACGGGGATTTCCCTGCCTTCGGCGGTCTTTTCCACCAGGTGATCGGCGATCGGAAGGCCTAGATGATAGGCCAAGCCGGTGGATCCTCCGACGGCCAGGATCGTGCCGCCGTCCTCCAGATATTTTTTAAGGGCCGGGATGGTCTTCTCGGCCGTGACCCGCCCGACCATGAATTGAAATTCCGGGGGGATGTTGGAGGGGGCTCCGCCGCCGAAGCCGCCCCGGGCCGCCCGCCCTCCTTGAGGAGGCGCGGGAATGGCGCCCGAAGGGAAGAGGAGGATATCGTATCGGGCGGCCAGGTTGCCGGCATCGAGAGCGGGGGCGAAGACGAGCTCGAAGGGGAATTCGAATTGCTCCAGGAGCCAGCGCGTCCAGCCCGAATCCATCGAGCCGCCGTACGTGTCCCAAAGCCCGATGCGGGCCGGCTTCAGCTTGAGCAGGTCGACCGCGGGTTTGAAATCGAGGGCCAGAAAGGGGAGTCCCAGCTCGCGGGCGGCCCTGTCCATCACCGGCAGGGCCGATGCCTGGGCCGGAATGTAGATGGCCCCCGCGGGATAGGACTTGCCGTAGATCGAGAGGGGCACCTGGGTCCAAAACACGGCGGCGCCGATCTTGAGAAGGCGGTTGGTGACGATCGCCGCGTCGTTGAGCTCGTGGCTCAACAGAAAACCCGCGGCCGCGGCGTTCGCCGAAGGGAGCGCTTGGGCCGGCGGCTTGGCGAAACCCTTGATCTCTTCGAACGGCCCGTCGAAGCCGTCAAGCACGCGGTCGAATCGGATTCCCATCTGGAAGGCGACCGTCCAGCCGGCGCTGTCGTAGGGCGGGCGGGGAGGGCCGCCGGGATAGGCGAAATCGTTGGGATGGTCCTGGGGCTCGAACATGGAGATGAGATGGGCCCGGAAGGCCTGCGCCGATTTGACCACCAACGAGCCGGCGGCGTAGGATTTCCCGGCCACCGTGAACGGCCGGACCGCGCGATGCACCTTGATGCCGCTTTTGATCAGGGTGTTGACGAATTTGACCGCGGTCGGGAAATCGGGTTGGTCGAGAGGGATGATGAACCCGCGCGGGTCGCGTTTGGACGGGTCGCGCAGGGCGTCGTAAAATTTCAGCGGCGCGGCCCCGCCGCCGCGCTGGTAGCCCGGCCCGGCCGGTCCGGCCGCCGTTCCGGCTCCCGAGGACGGGCCGCGCTCTTTATCGACCTGGACCTGGATTTCGGCCACGGCCTTCGGCTGGAACGTCCACGTGTCGCGCGAACCCTTGTCGATGGCGTTTTTGCCCATGACAAAGCGGTTCCAGAGGACCTCTTCGCGCCGCCGGGCGGCGAAATCGAGGATGGCCTTGTCCGCCGTGATGGAGTAGTCGATGCTCTGCTTGAAGTGCCACGTCTGGGGCATGATGGGGAAGGGATAATCGCCCTTGGGCAGGATCCGGTCGGGGATGAAGGGGATGTCCATGGGCGTGGGATTGCCGATGATCTCGGTCAGGATGCCGATGACATTGTGGAAATATCCGGCGCTGCGCAGGCCGCCGTTCCACCAGGTCGAATAATTCGCCCCCGAGCGCATGATCGCGCCGGGCTTGCCCTCAACGGCGAAGCGCTCGTGCATGGCCAGTCCGAGCAGATCGGTGCCCAGCGGGACAAGCGGGTCGAAGTAATAGTAGAACGGATCGCGGAACGGCGGGCAGAAGATGACGGTCCCGGCGGGTCCGGCCTGATGATGGTTGTAGAGGAATTGGGGATGCCAATCGATGTACAGCTCGCGGCTGACGGCCTCGGTCTCGGGCTGAGTGATCATATAGAAGTCGCGGTTGTTGTCGTGCCCGACGTATTTCTGGTAGAGCCGCGGCAGGCCGTTCATGGACCGCTTCAAGGGGTCTTTTTCGCGCATGTACCAGTCGGCGACGAGCTCCAGGCCGTCCGGATTGACCGGACAGGCCAGCAGGATGACTTCGTCCAGGATGCGCAGGGTCTCGGCGTCCCCGCGGCTGACCATCTGCCAGACGAGCTCGACCAGGGATTGCGAGCCGACGATCTCCGTGGCGTGCAGGCCGCCGTCGATCCAGACGACGGCCTTGCCCTCGGCGGAGAGGCGATGGGCCTCGGCATCGGTCAGCCCCTGGGCCAGGGCCAGGCGGCGGGCGATCGATTTGTAGAAGTCGAGCTTTTTGATGTTCTTGGGCGAGGTGACGACGGCCATGACCATCGGCCGGCCCTCGGCCGATTTGCCGATATTAACCAGCGTCATCCGGTCGGATTCGCCGGCCAGCTTCTTCCAGTAGGCCAGGAGCTTCGTGTAGTTGAAGAGCTGATAATCGTCGCCGATGGCGAAGCCGAACTGCTTCTGCGGCGGCGTCGGGCCTTCCGCGGCCGCGGCCGCGGCCAGGGGAAGTCCGATCGCCAGGACGAGAATGAATAGCGGAATCCGTTTCCAGACAGGCATGGTCACCTCCGGAGGATCGATCGCCGAATGGGGATATATATCAGACGGGCGGCGGGGAAGTCAAAAAAGTCCTGCCCGGGGCCGTCCGACAGCCCCGGGCGGGACTGAACGGTCAGTTGAACAGTTTTTTGACGATGTCGACGAGGCCGAGGGCGTAATCGACCTGGGCGAAGGGGACCTTGGTCTTCTCCACGATTTTGGAGAAGCGGCCGTCTTTGTTGCTGTCCTTGGTCACGACGATGTAATCGGCGAAGGGGGCCACGGCGTCGATCATGCGCTCGTTGTCGCTGCCCGCCGGGCCGCGGGTGGCGGTTCCTCCGGCGTGCACGGCGACGAGATAGAGGCCGTTCTTCTTGCAGTATTCGACGAGCTTCTTGACCCGGGCTTCCTCGGTGTCGACGGTCAGCCCGGAGGCGCCCATGCCCTTGAGGCTGGCCCCGATGGCGATGATGACGGTCTTGTAGGGCGTCCCCTTGGGGAATTTGGCCGTGTCCGTGTTGACTTCGACGTGGAAGCCGGACGCGGATTCCTTGCCCGCCAATCCGACGCCGGCCTTGACCAGATCGGCCGTCGGGACGTCGCAGTAATCGTACTTGATGTCGGCCTCTTCCATGACGATGTTGAGGGCGTTGATGTCGTTGCTCTGGCCCGCCGACGTCGTCAGGACGGGCAGCTTGGCCTTGGGCGCGGCCGTCTGGCCCGCGGCGAGGACGGCCGCGGCGGCCAGCAGCGCCAGACCGAGGATCGATGACAGGGTTTTGCTTTTCACGATCATTCTCCTTAAGTTCTTCTCTATAAGACCATTATATAGAGCCGCAAGAGCCGAATTCAACTCGGGCCCGTCTCCCGGCATTCACCGTTGTTCTTTTTCGAACCAGGCGTCGACCATTTTTACGGCCTTTCGCCAGGTCTCGGAATAGGCTTGGACGCGCTCGCGGCTGCGTTTGGCCGCGTCGTAGAAGCCGAGGTGATTGTACTTGACCAGCAGCTTATCGCCCAGTTCCCACCAGGCATTGACGATCATGTCGGCCTGTTCGATGCAGGTCCTGGTCAGAAATTCGCGGGCCTTGGCCTGGCTCTGGGCATAGAGGGCCTGGGCCCGCTTGTCGATGTCCGGGACCTTGGCCACCGCGCCGCCTTCCCACTCGACCTGCGCTTTCTTGACGTCTTCGATGGCCAGGTTGTAGGCGACCTGGGTGTGATAATCGACATAGTCAAAAGCCCAGCGGGCCGAGGCCCGATTGAAGACGAAGTGGTCGCCGACGGTGAAGGACTTGGGGATGGCCGTCATCCCGGCGTAGAGGGGGATGTAGCAGGAGGTATCCTGGGGTCCGAAGGCCAGCCAGACGATGCCGCCGATCGGGGCCGGCAGGCCGGGGCGGCACTGGACGAGGCTGGTGTACTCGACGTTGGCCACGCTGATTTTGCGGGTGCCGCCCCAATAGTTGGGGTTCTGGAAGGGGCCGCCGCGGATGCCCTGGACGGGGTCGAAGATCGTCCCATAGGATTTGTCCCGGGTCAGGTTCATGACGTCCTGCACGGAGATCTTTTTGTCGGGCTTGACCGAGAAGGGCAGGTCCATGTTCGGAGTGTTGGGATTGAGCTTGAGCGAGGGGGCGCAGGCGTCGAGGAACCGCCACATCCGCTGGCGCCGGCCCTGGCTGCTCAGGGCGCTGCCTTCGGCCGGGGAGTAGGCCTTTTTCCAGCTGAAGGGTTTGCCCGAGGCCGGGTCGTAGAGCTTGTTGTCCACGGCGCAGGAGATGACGTTGGGCGAGGCCATGAAGAAGTCTTTGTTGGCCAGGTTGATCTCGCCG
Organism: Candidatus Aminicenantota bacterium; assembly: GCA_963729855.1. Classification (GTDB taxonomy): domain Bacteria; phylum Acidobacteriota; class Aminicenantia; order Aminicenantales; family UBA4085; genus UBA4085. Next base: position 173,132 of record CAVSPT010000004.1, read on the forward strand.
ATGCGGGATTCGTTGGGGCAGACCGAGACGTGGTCGTCCGGCAGGCGTTCCGCGCACCAGACCGCGCCGGGCTTTCCGCTTTCAGGGATCCAGAGCGGGCCGACGGGCATGATTTCGAAGATCCAGACTTCGTTGGGGTCGGACACGGCGAACATCTCGCCGTCGTCGTTGAAGCCGTAGCCGTAAGTTTCGGCCAGGGAGCCCATCGTTTGGATGCACTCGCGGGCCGTACGGGACCGCTCCATCCCTAAAAGGGATAGCATGGTCAGGTCGATCTTTGCCGAAGGCGTGTTGTTGACCAGCTTGCGCACCGTTCCGATCGTGGATTCGGAAATGGCCACCTGGTTCTCATTCATGTATCCGAACATGCCGTGGTGGTAGGCGTAGGTGTGGGCGGCTTCCGGAATGGAGAAGCCCGTGTCGCCCTTCTTCGGGGCGACCGCCCATTTCGGACCCTCCGGCCACGTCGTGTATTGGTTGATGTGCCAGATGGGACGCACCGCGCCGGGCTTGTGATCGGCGGCCGGGACATGTCCCCAGGTCCAGTCGCACGTCCCGCAGTCGCAGGTGTGCGTCGTCATGGTCGAGCCGTCCACCGAGGCGGCCTGTCCGACCATGATGACCGTGCAGGCCTCGGATTTCGGGCCGAGGACGTCTTCGCCCGCGGGCCGGGTCCGCTGGGAGAAGACGATGAGAGCGGCGGCCGACAGAACGACGGCCGCCAGCAGGCCGATGACCGGTCCGCGTTTGCGATGATGCATGCCTCTGCTCCTTAGGAATTATTGCTTTTCGATCCAGGCGTCGACCGTGCGCACCGCCCGGCGCCAGAGCTCGCCGTAAGGCTGGATGCGCTCGCGCGAGCGCTTGGCCGCGTCGTAGAAACCAAAGTGATCGAACTTGACCAGGAGCTTGTCGCCCAATTCCCACCACGCCGCCACGACCCGGCCGGCGTTGTCGTTGCTGAAACGGGTCAGGAATTCGGCGGCCTGGGCCGGGCTCTTGTCGTACAAAACCCGGGCCTGCTTGTCGACGTCGGGAATTTTCGTCACGGCCCCGCCCTCCCACTCGAGCTGGGCCTTTTTGACGTCCTCGATGGCCTGGCCGTAGACGACTTGGGCATGGAAATCGACGTAGTCGAAGGCCCAGCGGGCCGAAGCCCGGTTGAGCTCGAAGTGATCGCCGATATTGAAGGACTTGGGAACGGCCGTCACCCCGGCATAGAAGGGCATGTAACAGGATGTGTCCTGGGCGCCCCAGGACAGCCAGACGATGCCGCCGATCAGATCGGGGAGCCAGGACCGGCATTGGGTCACCGTCGTGTACTCGGCGTTGGCCACGCTGATCTTGCGGGTGTTGGCCCAATAGTTGGGGTTCTGGAAGGGGCCGCCGCGGATGCCTTGGACGGGGTCGAAGATCGTCCCGTAGGATTTGTCCCGGGTCAGGGCCATGACGTCCTGCACGGCCAGCTTCTTGTCCGGCTTGACCGCGAAGGGCAGATCCATGTTGGGCGTATCGGCCTTGAGCTTGAGCGACGGGGCGACCGCGTCGAAGAAGCGCCACAGCCGCTGGCGCCGGCCCTGACTGCTCAGGGCGCTGCCCTCGGCCGGAGAATAGGCCTTCTTCCAGCTGAAGGGTTTTCCCGAAGCCGGGTCGAAAAGCTTGTTCTCCACGGCGCAGGAGATGACGTTGGGCGAAGCCATGAAAAAATCTTTGTCGGCGACGTCGATCTCGCCGATGCGCGACTCGTTGGGGCAGACCGAGACGCGGTCGTCCGGCACCCGCTCCGCGCACCAGACCGCGCCGGGCTTGCCGCTGTCCGGGGTCCAGAGCGGGCCGACGGGCATGATTTCAAAGATCCAGGCCTCCCGGGGATCGGTCACGGCCAGCATCTCTCCGCTGTCGACGAAGCCGTAGCCGTATTTCTCGGCCAGCCCGCCCATGAAGGCGATGGCCTCGCGGGCGGTCTTGCAGCGCTCCATGGCCAGCAAGGTAAGCATGGTCAGGTCGGTCTTGGCCGCGGGCGTGGAATTTTCCAGCTTGCGCACGGTGCCGATCGTCGATTCGCCGAAGGCCAGCGACTGGTCGTTCATGTAGCCGAAGACGCCGTGCATGTAACCGTAGGTGTGGGCGGGTTCAGGGATCTCGACCCCGGTGAAGTCCTTCTTGATGAGGTCCCACTTCAGCCCTTCCTTGGGCGGCCAGGCTTTGATCTGGGAAATGTGATAGAGCTTTCGCAGCTCGCCGGGCTTGTGGTCGGCCGCGGGCACTTTCCTCCAGGTCCAGTCGCAGGACCCGCAGTCGGCCGTGTGGGTGGCCATCACCGATCCGTCGGCCGAAGCTTCCTTGCCGACCAGAATGGCGGTGCAGTGGTCGTTGGGAGGGGAATCGTATTCGCCGATGGTTTCAGGGGCGGCGGCAGGGGCCCCAGGCCCTGCCTGGGGATCATGGTCCGCCATGCCCGTCGGCGTGATCGAAACGCAGACGAGAGCCCCTCCGAGGATGAGGAGGAAGGTCAAAAGGGGTCTAGGGGCGATGCGCTTCACGCAAAATCTCCTTGGGGTCGGCCGGGCGGACGCCGCGCCGGGCTCTGGCCGTGGTTCATTCGTAATAGACCGATTTCGGATCGGCCTTGGCCGGGTCGTGATAATACGTTCCGATGCCGTTCCGGACGATCTCGGCATAGCGGGGGAATCCGCTCAGCGTGATGGCCCGCTGGGGATTCTTCTTGCTGAACTGCCTCAGGATCTCCAGGACGACGCTGGCATGCTGGCCGACCCGCTTGTCCATGGGCCAGCCGGTCTCGTCGTAGGGGACGAACAGCTTCTTCTTTCCGGCCAGGCTCAGCAGGAACGGATCTTTGCCGTCGAGCAGAAGCTTGACCGTTTTGGGCCCGGTCGGCTGGTCGAGGAAGGGAATGGGGGCCTCCAGCAGGAAGGGCAGGGTGTCGGAATAATCGCCGATTTCCCGGTGCGACAGCCCGCGGAAATTCGAAGGCGACGGCTCGACGTGATTGTCGAAGCCTTCCATGGCCTTGACCGTCATCGAGGCCATCGTGGCGATCTTGGCCGATTTTTGCGGGGCGACGATGCAGTTGGTGACCGGAAACATGGTTTCCGCTCCGTGAAGATCGAAGGCCACGTCGATCTTTTCCCTGCGCATCAGCTCCATGGCCGCGTACGTGACCCGTTCCATGAGCGGGCCGTTCGGCCGCCCCGGCCAGGTCCGGTTGGTGTTGCGGACGTCGACGTAAGAGAGGGCCTGACGTTCGGGGTAATGAATATAGACGTCGGGGTCCGGCCACTGGTCGAGCGGCGAGGCGTCGCGGTTGCCCAAGCGGAAGCGGATCCTGCCCCAGTCCGTGGGAATATCGAAGTAGAGGGGGTAGCCGTCGCCGGGCTTGGTGTTGCGGCCGCCGGAGGCGTTGAACGTCGGGATCACATAGAGCGTGCCCTTGTCGACGACGGCGTTCTCGATCACGGCCATCATGGCCAGCAGGCCGGCCGGCTCGTTGGCGTGGGTGTTCGACATGATGAGGGCTTTGCCGCCGGGCTCTTTTCCCTCCAGGACGAAGACGTCGATGTCGGCCATGGTGCCTTTGAGGGTCGGCGCGTAATCGCTGAGCTTGATGACCTTGGTGACCCCCGGCCCGGCCACGAAGGGTGTCCCGGCATGGCGGTGCCGGTAGAGCGGCACGGCGCCCCAGACGGTGATCGCGCCGATGACGGCGACAAGGACGATCTTGACGGTGAGTTCGTTCTTCATGGTCGTATCCTCGGACGCGTCACTTGACCCGCAGGATCCGCAGCAGGAGCGGGACGATGACGAGCAGGTAAAGGATCATGTCGTTGACGCTTTTTTTCTCGCGGACGAAATTCCAGCCGAGCAAGCCGACGACGAAAGCGGTGATGATGTAATAGAGGATGGTGATGAGGGGCATATCCGTTCTCCTTCACATGCTCCAGCGGACCAGGAACGACAGCTTGGCGCTGAAGACGATCATCAGGATGCTGGCCACGGTGATGACGAGCCAGGGCAGCCAGAGCTTCTTGAGGAACGAGCCGTAGCTGCCCTTGTAGTCCGAGACCATGACGCTCAGCCGGCCCATCAGGGCGGTCGGCGGCAGGGCGCTGCCCAGCGGCCAAAGGATGCTCAGGGCGGCGATGACGACCGTGGCGTGCAAGCCGATCGAGTTGAAGAACCAGACCAGCGGAATGCCGAGAATGGCCGCCGCCCCGAAGGTCAGGACGCCTTCCGAGACCGGGATGATCACGGCCAGCAGGATGTAGAGCAGGACGAGCGGCGTGCTGATCACGGCGAAGGAGAGCAGGCCGCGGACGCCGGTGGCGGTCATGATCTGCTGGAGCATGCCGACGACGATCATCGTCGCCAACAGCGGCAGCAGCTTCCTGACCGTTTCGCGGGAAAGCCTCAACACGTCGATTTTCTTGGGGCTGACCAGATAGGCAACCAGGCCGGCGGCCGTGAATTCGAGCGGCAGGCCGAAGATGGGCGTCCCGAACGGCCAGATGCGGTAGGCGATGATCATGCCGAAGAAGGTGAGAAAAGGCAGGAGGACGCGCCACCAGATCATACCGGCGGGGACCTCGGGCATGGCCGCCAGGGCCTCCTCGCGGGACATGCCGCCCTCTTTTTTCAATCCGAAGAACAAAACGGTGAACGTGCCCAGGATGAGGACCGGGATGGCCAGGGTGTAGGTGAAGCCGACGTAGGGGATGGCCGTGCCCGCGCAAAGGATCATGGCGTAGATGTTGACCGGCGGGGCGGCGGCGGCCAGGCCGGCCACGATGAAGAGCAGGGCGGCCCGCTTCCGTTCGGGGACGCCCATGAACTTCAAGGCCATGGCCACCGGGGCTCCGACGACCAGGATGGACATGCTTCCGGCGCCGGTCAGCGCGCCGGGGATGAGGGTGATGAGCATCAGGACCAGCAGGGCCACGGCCCGGGTGTTGTAGAACGTCCGGATCGTGCCGCGGACGATGTAATTGATGCCCCCCGATTCCCCGACGATGGCCATGAAAATCGAGGCCGTGGAGAAGACGAGCATGACGTCGAGGTAGGGAAACATCCCCTCGACAAGGTGACGGGGGAGCTCGCCGATGGGCGGCGTCTTGAGGAAGGCCCCGCCGATTCCTCCGGCCACGGCCGCGGCCAGAATGCTCAGCTCCACGGACAGTTTTTTCGCCTTGGCCGCGGCGTACGCGACCACCATGAGGATGAGTATGAGGAGGACTTGAAGGGTCATGTCTTTAGCCTATGCGGCATTGTATGCCCCCGCCCCGACCAGGGTCAAGCGCGCGGAGCCGGATCCATCCTCCCGTTGACCGGTCCGCGCATCTCGCTTAAGATGAACTCCCCATGACCCGCCACTCCCCGCGCCGGCGCGCCGTCGCCGTTCTCATTCCGGCGGTCCTCGCCGCATGCTGCGTCTCGGCCTGTCGGACCTCGCGCCTGGCCTTCTTCGACGACCAGGTCCGCGACATTCTCCGGGCGCGTTTCCTATTGGCCGAAAAAAACTCCGCTTCCTGCGGCGGCGGCATCGAGCTTTGGTCCGCCCCAGCCATTCGGGATTTATATATCCGCCGAAATGGCCGGCCCGCCTGGACCCGCGGCGGCGCGCTCCGGCCCGAAGCCGCCGCCACGTTGGAAGCGATCCGAGGCGCGCGGGCCGAGGGGCTCGATCCGGACGATTATCATTTCCGCGATCTGGACCGGCAGGCCGGCGCGTTCAACGCCAAGCCCATGGTCGGGATGGCCGAACACTGGACCGCCGCTCCGGCGGCCGCCGATTTCGACGCGGTCCTGACGGACGCGTTCCTGCTCCTGGCCTCCCATTACGCCGATGGAAAGGTCGACCAGGACGCCAAGACGGCCCGCTGGGATGCCCTCAGCCGGAGAGTTGATCCGGTCGAAATCCTGGAACGGGGTCTCGAAGAGAAAGACCCGGCGGCGGCGCTGGCCCGGCTGCTTCCCCAGCACGGTTATTACGCGGCCCTTAAAAAAGGATACGCCCGCTATCGCGCCTTGGCCGAGAGCGGAGGATGGCCGTCAATGCCGCCGCTTCAGGCCGGCGTACGGGACCGGCGGGTCGCCATCCTGCGCGCGCGCCTGGCCGTGGAATCCGGCGAGTCATTGCCGGCGGCGAAGGCGCCCGACGTTTTCGACGAGGCGCTGGCCCGGTCCGTCTGCGCCTTCCAGCAGCGCCACAGCCTGCCGACGACGGGAATCGTTGATGAGCCCACGCAAGCGGCTTTGAACGTTCCCGCATCCGAACGGGCCCGGCAGATCGCCTTGAACATGGAGCGCTGGCGCTGGCTGCCTTCCGATTTCGGCGCCGCTTATGTGCTCGTCGACGTCTCGGCGTTCGAGCTGTTCGTGGTCGAGCGCGGGATCGAGCTCATGCGCATGAAAATCGTGGTCGGCACCACGGCCTGGCCGACGCCGTGCTTTGCCAGCGTCATGACCGATTTCGTCATCAACCCGTCCTGGCTGGCCCCCCAAAGCGTCCTGGCCAGGGAGCTGGTCAATTACATGAAGGCCGATCCCAACTATCTTCCCTCCAACAAAATGTTTCTCTTCCGCGGCTGGGGGGAGGAGGAGCTTCCGCTCGATCCCAAGGCCATCGATTTCGGGGCGGTCACGGAGGCCAACCTCGATTTCCATCTCGTCCAGATGCCTGGCCCGGCCAACGTTCTGGGCCGATTCAAATTCAGCCATCCCAACCGCTACGACATCTACCTGCACGACACGCCCTACCAGTCGGATTTCGGCCAGGCCATGCGGACCTTCAGCCACGGCTGCATCCGCATCGCCCGGCCGCTCGAGTTCGCCCTCTTCCTGCTCGGCGGAAACCGGTATTGGACCGCGGAACGCCTGCAGGCCAAGGCCGATTCGGAGGAAGAAGGCATGGTGCCGGTCCCCCGGCGGGTCGACGTCATCGTCTATTCGGGAACAGCCTGGCCCCTCGTCGACGGATCGATCCAATTCCGCCCCGACATCTACAACGCCGATGGCTGGCTGGAGGAGGCGATCGAGGACAGGCCCCATGCGGAGATCGGGGATGAGTCCGAAAAATCAGTGATCAAGGCGGGCAAGATCAAATAGTCGGGCCTGCGGACGAACCGTCGCACTGGATTCCTGACCCCATCGACAGCCCGCGTCGGATGAAGGGGATCAATAGAGCAGTTGGAAGGCGATGCCGTATTTGTTTAGCGCTAGGGCGTATCGCTCTCCGCGCTCGCGGAAGAAAGCATCGGTCAGCGCCGCGCCGAGCCCCAGCCGCTCGTAGATCCCGCGGACCTGGTGGACATAGTTCATGCGGTCGACCAGGGCCTCGTCGACGGCGCCGGCCAGGCGCTCGACCAGCCGCTCCGGATCTCCGAGCAGGATCGGACCGATGAAGGCCGCCGTTCGGATCCCGGCTTCGTGAAAGCGGGCCAGCGCGGCGATCCGCTCGGCGACGGTCGAAGCCCCCGGCTCGAAGCGGCGGGCGATCGCCTCATCCCCGGTGGCGATCGAGAACGTGACGCGGGCCTCGGGGAACCGGCGGATCACGTCGAGGTCGGCCAGAGCGCGGGCCGACTTGGTTTGAACGAGGACCGGGCGGCCGGCTTCGAGCAGTTGAATCAGGCAGCGGCGGGTCAGGCCGAAGCGCTCTTCCGCGGGCTGGTAGGGATCGCAGACGGAGGAGACCCACACGTTTCCGGGCTTGGCCCGCTGGAGCTGCCGGCGCAGGACGTCGGGAGCGTTGACCTTGGCGTCGACGAACGTCCCCCAGGGCTCGGCGTGGCCGGAGTAGCGGGGGATGAACAGCCGGGCGTAGCAATACAGGCAGCCGACGCCGCACCCGGTATAGGGATTGACGCAGTAGTCGTGGATCTTGGAGGCGTTGAGGATCGACTTGGCCTGGATCTCCCGGATGATCACCTGTTCATTGTGCTTGCTTTTTTCGCCCTGATCAATATAAAAAAGGGCGGGACGAAAATTCGCCGGAATGGAGGGCGGCCATGAAACGTGATTCCATGCTCCGCACGGGCTCGATGCTCGTTCTCTGCGCGCTGGGGGCGGCGCTCCTCATCGGATCCGCCGCGGCCGCCGAAACCCCGGCTCAAAAGGAGGCCCGCATGAAATGGTGGACCGAGGCCCGCTTCGGCATGTTCATCCACTGGGGGTTGTACGCCCTGCCGGCCCGCCACGAGTGGGTGAAGAACAACGAGCACATCACCGACGCCGAGTACCAGAAGTACTTCGACCACTTCAATCCCGATCTTTATGACCCCAGGGCCTGGGCCAAAGCGGCCAAGGCGGCGGGGATGAAATACTTCGTCGTCACCACCAAGCACCACGAGGGCTTCTGCCTGTTCGATTCGAAGTTCACGGATTACAAGGCGACCAAGACCCCTTACGGCAAGGACCTCATCGCCCCGCTGGTTGCGGCCATGCGCGAAGAAGGGCTCAAGGTCGGCTTCTATTATTCGCTCTTGGATTGGCACCATCCCGAATACCCCGTCGACGAGAACCATCCCCAGGCCGGCGACGCCGCATTCCGGGACAAGGCCAAGGGCCGCGACATCAAGAAGTATGCCGAATACGTCCGCAACCAGGTCCGCGAGATCCTGACCGGCTACGGCACGATCGATTGCCTTTTCCTCGATTTTTCCTTCCCGGGCAAGGACGGCAAGGGCCGGAACGACTGGGAATCGGAAAAGTTGCTGGCCATGATCCGCGAGCTCCAGCCGAACATCGTCATCAACGACCGCCTCGACCTTCTGGACGTCCCGGGCGGCTGGGACTTCCGCACGCCCGAGCAATTCATGCCCCGGGAGTGGGTGACGATGAACGGACAAAAAGTCCCCTGGGAGACCTGCCAGACGTTCTCCGGAAGCTGGGGCTATCATCGGGACGAGGCCACCTGGAAGAGCGTCCGCCAGCTGGTGGCCATGCTGATCGAGGTCGTCAGCAAGGGCGGAAATCTGATCCTGAATGTCGGCCCGACCGCCCGGGGCGCGTTCGATGCCCGGGCCCTGGAGCGGCTGGAAGGGATCGGCCGGTGGACGAGCCTGCACGGCCGTTCGATCTACGGCTGCACCGAAGCGCCCGCTGAATTTCCCAAGCCGGACAATTGTCTGCTGACGTACAATCCGGCGGCCAAACGCCTTTACGTCCACGTCCTGGAATGGCCGATGGGCGCCCTCGTCCTCGACGGCTTCGGCGGCAAGGTCCAGTACGCCCAGCTCCTCAACGACGCTTCGGAGATCCCCTTCCGCGATTCTTCGAAGGGCGGCGATCTGGGTTACGAGGGCTTCCTGCCCGGCGGGAAGAAGGGGCCCGACGGAGGCGCGGTCGTCCTGCGCCTGCCCGTTCTCAAGCCGAACGTCGAAGTGCCGGTCATCGAGCTGTTTCTGAAATAAGCGAACCGGACGAAACGACGCGGCCGGCCCGCCGCCTTAAACTTTCTGCCAGTCCGGCTTGTGATCGTAGACCCAGCGGTAATAATCGGACCTGGTCAGCGCCGAGGCCGCTTCCTCGTCCAGAAGCAGGACGGCCCGCGGATGCATCTGAAGGACCGAGGCCGGGACCATGGCCGTGATCGGTCCCTCGGCCATGGCGGCGACGGCCTTGGCTTTCTTGAGGCCGAAGGCCAGGAGAAGGCAGGCGCGGCTTTCCATGATCGTCCCGATGCCCATGGTGATGACATGGTAAGGGACCTGCTCCGGCCTGGAGAAAGCGGCGGAATTGTCGCGGCGCGTCCTTTCCGTCAGCGTCTTGATGCGTGTCCGCGAGGCCAGTGACGACGTCGGCTCGTTAAAGCCGATGTGTCCGTCGGATCCCACGCCCAGCACCTGGATGTCGATCCCGCCGCAGGCCCGGATCTCCTCCTCGTAGGCCCGGCATGTCCGCTCGACGTCGGGGGCGGTGCCGTCCGGGATGTGGACGCCGGCCGGCGGGACGTTGATATGGTCGAAGAGGCGGGCCTTCATGAAGGCGTGATAGGACGCCGGATGGTCGGGAGACAGGCCGATGAATTCGTCGAGGTTGAACGTCCGGACCCGGACGAAATCAAGGCGTTCCTCCCGGTGCATCCGGGCCAGCTCGGCGTACAGGGGGATGGGCGAGTTGCCGGTGGCCAGCCCGAGGACGGAATCGGGCCGCCGGCGGATCTGGCGGGCGATGATGCGGGCCCCGATCCGGCTGGCCGACGCCGGGTCCGGCTGAATGATGATTTCCATGGCACTTCGTCCTTTCCTCGGGACGCGGGTCAGGGGGAATGCTTGCGGATCCGGGCTTCGACGTCGCGGCGGAAATCGTCGATATGCCCGAGCACGAATTCGCGGATGTCCAGAGCGTCGTCCCGGACGAGCGGGGTCAGATCCATGGCGAACCAGAGAGCCTCGGCCTGGTCTGTGGCGTGGGACTCGAAATAGGTGGCATTGGCCCGGCGGCGGCCCAGAGTGGCCAGGTCGTAGCGCTTTCCGCCGGCCACTTGGGAGTCGTAGACGCCGATCAAAGAGGCGGCGATGTTCTCGTGGCCGGAGACGTCCAGGGCCACCTTCCGGCCGTCCGGGAGCCAGTCCAGGTTCCGCCAGACCTCGCAGCCGTAGACGGCCCGCGGCCGCCGGTCGGCGGGCAAAGCGCGGATGGCCCGGACGGCGGTCAGGCCGACGGCCACGTGGGTCTCGTGCTTGTCGGCGGGGTTGTGCGTGTAGACGACCTGGGGACGGCATTCCGACAGGATGGCCGCGAGGTCCTCCCGAAGTCCCTGGTTGCGCGCGTCCTTGACGGCGGCGCTGAGGTGGTTCAACTGGACCATGGCCCCGTAATTGCCGACGAGGGCCGCCTTGTCCTGCTCACGGCGGCGCAGACGGGCCATTTCCTCGTCCGAAAAGGAGGCGTATTCGCCGCGGCGGGGGCTCCCGCTCCCGTTCGTGCAGGTGACGGCGCCGAACCAGAGGTCGGGCCGGTGAAAGCAGGTCAGAACGCCGTGGAAAGCCATGATCTCGCAGTCGTCCTGGTGGGCGCCGATGGCCAGGTGGGTGATCCGAGCCAGGGCCCCGTCCATGGGGGTCCCGTCGGGAATCATGACCGTTGCCGCGGGATTGCTCAATTTCATGGCCGTCTCCTTTCCCCAAGGGCCGCACCCGCCCTCGGCCGCCCGGCCGCGGCGCGCGCCCGTCCCTTCGGCGGCCGCCGCCCTTACAATTCCTTTATATAGATGTTGCGGAAGAACGGGGGCGACGTGCTGTCGTGGTTCTGCAGTCCGATGTATCCCTCCGGTGAGAGGTCCTTGACCTTGCCGCCGGGCACGGAATTCCAGTCCATGATCAGGACGCCATTCAGCTCGATCTTGAGATGCACGCCTTTAAACTCGATCTTGATGTGGTTCCATTCGCCGGCCGGCTTGGCAGGGAAAGCGGACGGCGCCTGGATGTCGTAGGCCGCACCGGTGGCGTGGATGCCTTCGCCGGCGTCATAGATCTGGACCTCGATGGAGTGATAGATGTAGTCGTCGCTCACCGGCACCTCGGGCACGCGGACGAAGATCCCGGAGTTCGTTTCCTTGGTTGAGCACAGATAGTCGCATTCGACGATGAAATCCTTGAATTTTTTTCCGTACCAGAGCAGGCCCATACCGCCCTGGCCCTTGAGGATGCCGGTCTTGAGATCGCATTCGAACCAGCCCGGCCCATAGTGGTTCCAGCCGTGCTTCTCGTAGCTCCCATCGGACCGAGAGAGGAGCTGTTGGTAATCCTGGTAATAGGTGATGCTCTTGACGAACTCGATGCTCTTGCGGAAGGCCGGCACCGGGTCCTTGACCTGGGACTCGTTCTCATACTCCATGGCCAAGTAGCCGTCGTAATCCTGGAGGGTCAGCTCGGCCAGCACGTCGCGGATGTTCCCTTTCCCCGCCCCCCAAGGCGTGTCGTCCGTGCCCTTGGCCGTTCCGTAGTCGCTGCGGTCCTTGAGATGGACGTCGAGGATGCGCCCGGTCAGGAGCTTCAGGGCCTCCCGCGGGTCATTCAGGCCCCGCATCCAATGGCCGATGTCGGCGCACGAGCCGATCCGGGGGTCCTTGCCGTCGACATGCCGGAAGACCGTCTCCGGCAGATTGTACTTGGCGGGCGCCGGGTGGTTATGGATGGCGATCCGGATGTCGTATTCCTTGACCAGCTTCTCCAGTAGGGTGAAATCGTCGTCGGCCGGTTCGCAGACCACCGTCCGGATGCCCATCGTCCGGGCGAAGTCAAAGACCTTGCGCATGCTCTCTTCGGTCGTTCCGATGTCGACGACGCCGATCCCGTACAGCGTCACGCCGGCGGCCCGGAGCCATTCCTTGACCTTGGCGATCTGCTCGTGCGTCATGCCGACGTTGAATTGGACGCCGGGGAATTCGGCCGAGAGGGCCTGCCCGGTGAAGGCTTCGAGGCCCGTGACGCCCAACTCTTTGAGCTTCGTCAACATATCGGCGAAGGTGAAGGCGCGGAACGTCCAGGCCTCGGAGGCGATGGGGAACTTTTTGATTCGGACGCTCTGGTAATCCGTTTCGGCGACGGCTTTCTGCAGCTCCGGCGAAATGTGCCGGATCTGCGGGCCCGCCGCCTGGGCGGACACGAGCGGATGGAAGATCAGGATCAATGCAGCGAGCAGAATTCCCATGAGAACGTTCTTTTTCATAATTTTCTCCTTGTTCGTTATTCCTTGGAATCAGGCAATGGATTTAATCGCATGACTCGAAAAGTTCGAAGGCAAAGCTCGAAAAGGGGCCGATTTAAAAAAGCGAGGGCTTGAGAAACATGCTTCTCCGCCCATGCAGCTCTCCGAAGAGGGATCAACTGGAATGGCCGATGCGACCTTTGAGGGTTTAGCCGTTTCGAGTCGTTTTCGAGGGAAGCCGGATCGGAAGGAAGACGGCCGGCGAAGATGTTTGAGCGGCCCGGGCCACATCCGTAATATCGAGTACGGGACGCGAGTTCTGAGCCGCCGAGAAAACGACGTGGAAACGGCGTGAAGAACCCGAAAGGGAGCGAGGCCATTCCGGTTGATCCCTATTTCTTCTTCGGATTCCACTTCCCGCGGGCCACGGCCGGGACGAAGGCGTCCAGACCCTTGGGGGGGAAGGCGACGGTCTTGCCCAGCTCGGCGCTTTGGTAGGCGGCCATAAGAAGCTCGGTCACGCCGACGCCGTCGCTGAAATTCTCTTCGGGCCGGACGCCCTTGAGAAACGATCGGACCATGTGGCGGTTCTCGGCGATATAGCCGTATTCCGCAGCCTCGTCGGCGACCACGGGCATGAGCCCGATCTCGGCGTTCTGCTTCTCGACGAGGTCCTCGCCGGCCCTGCCTTTGACTTCGCGGCTGAAAAAGACCTTCAAGCCGGCGTCGAGCGTGTTGATCTGGAGGGCGTACTCGGGGCCCAGCAGCTCCATGCTCAAGCGCAGGCCGGCGCCGACATAGCACCATGAGGTGGTCGTCTCGACCACGATGATCTTGCCCCGGCGGTCCTTGTACTCGACGAGCGAGCGGGCGAAATCCTCGGCCGGGCGCTTGAGGTAGTCGGTCTTCCCGCCGCTGCGCCTGGAAAGAAGGGCGGCGTACTTCGGCTCCTGCCATTTGAGGCAGTTGGTGTAGGCCGTGACGCTGACCGGCGTCAGAACGCCGCGCGGCGCGCCCGGGGGGGTCAGCATGAAGCGGGCCTCCTCGACCGAATGGCACATCATGTCGTTTAACACGCCGCCGCCTTGGAGGGCCCCCTCCCAGAACCAGGGCATGTGCGGGCCGCTGTGCTCCTCGGCGGCCCGGGCCAGGTAGGGCGGCCCGGCGATGGCCGCCCCGCGGGCCCAGACGATTTCCTTGCCGCGGGTCACGGCCGGGGAAAAAACCTGGTTTTCCAGGTAGCCGTCGAGCAAGCCGGCCTTCTGGGCCAGGGCCAGCATCTTCTTGGCCTCCCGGACGTTGCGGCCGAGCGGCTTCTCGCAGGTCACGCCGATGAGCTCGGCCCGGCCGGACGCGACGGCATGGGCGATCTCTTCCATGACTTCGGTCCGGGTATAGTTCGGGGCGCAGATCCAGAGGGCTCCGATGGCCGGATCGGCGGCCATGGCCGCGATCGATTTGTAGGGCTTGGCCTCGCCGCAGCCGAGCGAGCGGACCAGGGCGCAGGCCTCCTTGGCCCGCTTGGCGTCGGGGTCGAAGACGCCCAGGATGTCGGCATCGCGGACGCCGACCCAGGACTTGATATGGAAGCGGGCGATGAACCCGCCGCCGATGATGCCGACGCCGAGCGATTCGGGTTTGTGCATGATTGACCTCTTTGGATTGATCTGCGTTTTCCGGGGGCTAGGCATGGGAAACGGCGGCCGTTGTCTTCAGGCGGAAGAAAGCGATGAAAATCACCAGGCAGAGAAGCGTCAGGGCGGTCGGGACGAGGAATGTGCCCCTCCAGTTGATCGCTTTGACGGTGTGGCCGGCCGCATCCAGGCTTTCGACCGTGAAAAGCTTCTGGGTCCAGCCGCAGAAGAGACTTCCGACGAAATTGCCCAGGCCGAGGATGATGACGGCGATGAGGCTCTGGGCCGAGGCCCGGACGTCCTTGGGGGCCACGCTGTCCACGTAGATGTAGGCGGCCGTGAAAAAGAAGACATAACAGAATCCATGAAGGGCCAGGGAGGCGACAACCAGCCAGGAGGGCCCGCCGATGACGAAGATGATGTAACGGATGGGCCAAGCCAGGATGCCCAGGGTCATGGTCTTCCCCGTGCCGAACTTGCGCAGGGCCCACGACAGCATGAAAGCCATGACGAAGATTTCGGCGAACTGACCGATGGTCATGACGGCCGTCACGGATTTCTGGCTGACTCCGATGGCGGCCGAGGTGAGGAAGGGCGAGGTCAGCACGTAGTAGAACTGGAGCTCGGTGGCCACGACGAAGGAGATGATGGTGAAGACGAGAAAGTCGCGGTCCTTCAGCATCTTGAGCGCTTCGAGAAAAGCCCAGGGCTTGGCGCCTTCTTTCTTGGGGGGGGTGGGAGGCAGGCCGAACGAGAGGACTCCCATGATCAGGGAGAAGATCCCGGCCAAAATGAGCATGTCGCCCTTCATGGCGATGTCCTGCGGCGATTTGGCCAGCACCCGCCAGGCGGCCAGGGCCCATCCGGCGGCGATCCAGCCGATCGTTCCCCAGACCCGGATCTTGCCGAAATCCTTCTCCGAATCCTTGAGATTGATGAAGGCGATGGAATTGGTCAGGGCCAGGGTCGGCGCGTAGATCAGGCAGTAGAGGAGCATCAGCCACATCATGGTCGAAAAGGCCGTGACGCTGGCGATCAAGATGAGGATGACGCCTCCGACAAGCTGCAGGACGGCGATGACCTTCTGGCTGGAAAAATAGCGGTCGGCGAACTGGCCTCCGATGAAGGGCGAGATGATCGTGGCCAGCGGAAGCAGACTGAAAATGAGCCCGAGCTCCCAGCCGCTGAAACCGAGGTTATTCTGGAGATAAGCCGATAAGGCGGTCGCCCAGGAACCCCAGATGGCATACTGGAGAAACATCATCATGCCGAGGCGGAATCTTGCGCTCATTCCTTCTGTCCTTTCTCCGGATGGCGGCGATTCGTCAAGAGGAAAGCCAGACCAAAATTATTAGAAACTCGCGGCTTTGTCAATTCACGGCCGATATGGTATAGAGGATTCCGGCAGAAAGGAGAGAGCGGAGATGACCTTCCGTCGCGGCGTCCCGATGATCGCCTTCCTTGCCGCCCTTCTGGCCGCTTCGGCGGCCGGAGCCGGGGCGGCGGTCAAGGACTTCCATTTTCCCGATGTCCGGATTGAAATCGCCGTTTCGGCCGACGGGGCCTTCACCGTCGAGGAGTTCCGCACCTTCGATTTCCGCGGGCGTTTCACCTGGGCCGCGTTCTGGCTTCCGACGCGCGCCGAGGGGCCGGGCGGGCCGCGGGACCTGGTCGTGGACGACGTCGCGATCGCGGACGAAAACGGCGAGCCGTTGAGAGCGGCCATCAGCCGGTCTACGGGGCGCCTCGAGGCCAAGTGGTATTTTGAGGCCTCCAACGAGCGCCGGACTTTCCATTTCCATTATCGGGTCTCTCGGGGGATCGTCCGCTATCCCGACGTCTGCGAGCTCTACTGGAAGGCCATCGGGGCCGGCTGGGACAAGCGGACGGACGCGGCCACGGTGACCGTGCGCCTGCCCGCGCCCGCCGCGGACAGGAGCGGACTTCTCGTCTACGGACATGGGCCTCTCTCGGGCGTTTCCGAGATCCTGGACGCGCAGACGGTCCGCTTCCACGCCTCGGCCATTCCGCCCCGCCAATTCCTGGAAATCCGTTTTCTCTGGCCGCCGGGGCTCACGGACGGGGTCCCCTCCGGCGCCCGAACGCTGGAGACGATCCGGGCCGAGGAGGCGCGCTTTGTCCGCGAGACCATCGACGGGCAGCGGAAGGCGATCGCGGAGGCCGATCGGCGCGCGGCCCGGATGCGGCGCTGGATCGTCCTTTGGCTGGCCGGTCTGGTCGTCATTCCGCTGGCCTGGCTGGCCTTTTTCATCCCGGCCTGGCGCCGGGACGGCAAGGACTATCGCTTCGACGACATCTCCCCTTACGTCCATGAGCCGCCCTCGGATCTGCCTCCCGCCTTGATGGAATCGCTGCTGAAGGAAGGCGAAGCCCCGACGCCCCGTTCGTTCACGGCCACCATCTTCGACCTGGCCCGAAAAGGATTCATCGAGGTGGAGGACGTCCGGGTCGAGAAGCATGGATTATTCGGGCCGAAAGCTTCGGTCGACACGAACCTGACCTTGCGCCGGGATTATCGCGGCGACGGCGCTCTCCTGCCCTTTGAAAAAGCCGTCCTCGATTGCCTTTTCGATCTGGCCTGGCACGAGCCCGCTCCGGGCGCCCGGATCACTCTGGAAGAATTTAAAAAGCGTCTGAAGGGCCATCCGCAGGACTTTCAGACGTGGTTCCAATCCTGGACCAAGGCCGTCAAGGCCGAAGCCAAAGCCAGGGGTTTCATCGAACCCGCCAGCCTGCACCGGCGTAACGTCTTCCTGGCGGTCACCGTTCCCCTGGCCCTCCTGACCTTGAATGTGGTGCTGATCGTCCTGGCCGGCCTGCTCATCCCGACGATGAAGCGGCGGACCATGGCCTGGGCCCGGGAATACGAGATGTGGAAGGGACTGAAGAGATTCCTGGACGATTTTTCCGAATTCAAGGACCTTCCTCCCGAAGCGTACGAGCTTTGGGAGCGCTATCTGATCGCCGGAATGATTTTCGGCAACGCCAAGCGGATCCTGAAAACCCTGCCCATCGTCCTGCGGGACGAACGAGCGGCCTCGCCCGTTTGGTACGCGGGATCCGGCCGTTCCGCTTTCCTCCAGTCCGGCGGAATCGAATCCATGATCAGCCATATCGATGCGCTGTCCGCGTCGATCACCAGCGCCGCCCATTATTCCTCGGGAGCGGGCGGCGGATTCAGCGGCGGGGGAGGGGGCGGCGCGGGGGGCGGAGGAGGCAGCGCGGGCTGACGGTTTGAACCGCGGCGCTTTCCCCGGCGGGCCATTGAACCATCGGGCCGCGCTTTCCGTATGATGGATTGTCGCCCGATGAACATCGCTCCTGGAGGAGACCATGACCGACGAAAAAAATGCCAACAAAACACGGTCCGAGGAATTCAAGATCAGCGGCAACGAAATTCTCAATAAGATCAAGGAGCTGATCCACGAAGGCAACATCCGCCGCATCATCCTCAAGGACGAGAACGGCAAGACCTTCCTGGAAATCCCCCTGACGGTGGGCCTGGTCGGCGCGGCCCTGGCCCCGATTCTGGCGGCCATCGGCGCCGCCGCCGCGCTGGTCACCAAGATGACCATCGTGGTCGAGAAGGTGGACGAGCCCAAATAGCGCTCCGGCGTTTGCCCTCCGCCCTCCGGGCCTCCTCCCTTTTGCTCCCCTTGATTGCCGAATGACGGAAGAACAACGGAGAAGTCTTCCTCGCAGGATCAGGCCGAGGGCGGATCGGCGGCTTTGATTTCGTCTATCGAAACCGATACAATCGAGCGGCAGTGACGATCCGCCGTCCTGAGGAGGAGTTTGACATGAAAGAAATCCGCCTCCTGAAAGCGTCCGGTGCCGCAGCGGCCGCCGCGATGCTCCTCGTCCTGACCGCCGCCGGGGCCGCCCCCCAGCGCACGGAGAAGCCGATCCTCCACGGCCGCCATTGGGCGGCCATCACCGGAAAGCCCATGGCCGCCACGGCCGGGGCCATGATGTTCGAGAAAGGCGGCAACGCCGTCGACGCCGCCTGCGCCATGCTCGCGGCCGTCTGCACGATGTGGGACGTCCTGAGCTGGGGCGGGGAGACCCAGGCGCTCATCTTCAATCCCGAGACGAAAAAAGTGGTGGCCGTCAACGCCCTGGGAGCGGCTCCTTCCGGCGCGACGCCCGAATTCTACAAGCGGAAGGGCTACAAGTATCCGCCCGCCACCGGACCGCTTTCGGCGGTGACGCCGGGAACGCCGGGCGGGCTTCTGACCATGCTGGCCGAATTCGGGACCCTGAGCCTGAAGGACGTCCTCGGGCCGGCCTTGCAGCTGGCCGAGGGCTATCCCATGGAAAAGGACACCGCCGACCGCATCGAAAAGGACCGCGCCGCGCTCCGGTCCTGGCCGTCCTCGAGGCTCATCATGCTGCCCCATATCGGAGAGACGCGCGAGGGCCCCGTCCCGGGCGAGATCTTCCGCCAGCCGGACCTTCGCGCCACGCTAAGGCGCCTGATCGACGCCGAACAGGAGGCCCTGGCCCGGCGACGGCCGCGGGCGGAAGCCATCTACGCCGCCTACGACTTGTTCTACAAGGGCGCGCTGGCCCGCGACTTTGTCCGGGGCGCCCAGGAGAACGGAGCCCTGATCACGCTCGAGGATCTGGCCCGCTGGCGGGTCTATCTGGAGGAGCCGGTCCGGACGACATACAAGGGCATCGAGGTCTGCAAGCTCAATTCCTGGGTCCAGGGTCCGGTCATGCTCCAGATGCTCAACATGCTCGAATCGATCGACCTGAAAGGTCTGGGATTCAACTCGGCGGCCTATATCCATACGCTCTACCAGATCATGAACCTGGCCTTCGCCGACCGCGATTTTTATTACGGCGATCCCTATTTCCCGCCCGAGGAGCCGATGCGCGGCCTCCTGTCCAAGGAGTACGCCAAGTCCCGTCTGGCGCTCGTTGATCCGTCCCGCAACAATCCGGCGGTCAAGCCCGGCGACCCCTATCCCTTCCAGGGGCAGAACAACCCTTACCGGCGCTTTCTCGAGCAATGGCCCCCGTCCGATGCGGAAAAATCCGGCCCCGGCCTCTCGACCGAGAGCTTCTGGACCGGAACGACCTCGATCGAGGCGGCCGACGAGAAGGGCTGGGTCGTATCGGTGACGCCCAGCGGCGGCTGGGTCCCGGCGGTCATCGCCGGAGGGACGGGCATCGGCCTCAGCCAGCGGGCCCAAAGCTTCGTCCTGGACGAGGCCGACAATCCCTTCAACGTCATCGTCCCCGGCAAGCGGCCCCGTTCCACGCTGACGCCCGGCCTGGCCCTCAAGGACGGCAGGCCGTTCCTGTCCTTCGCCGTCCAGGGAGGGGATACCCAGGACCAGAACCTGCTCCAGTTCTTCCTCGACATCGTCGAATTCGGGATGAATGTGCAGGAGGCCTGCGAAGCGCCCAACATCAACAGCTACCAGATGCGCAACTCCTTCGACGATCACCGGGCCATTCCCGGCCGGATGGACATCAACGCCCGGACCCCGGCCTCCGTGCTGGATAAGCTCCGGGCCATGGGTTATTCGCTCGACCTCAAGCCTTACACGTCCGGTCCCATCAACGCCATCTTCTTCGATCACGCCCATAAGACGTTCTGGGGCGGATCGAGCAACTACGGGGACGATTACGGGGTTGTCTGGTGATCGACGGCCGCAAGTTTCCCACGTGAGGAGAACTCCATGCGCGCTCTGCGTCTCATCCTTCCGCTTTCTTTGGCCCTGACGCTGGCCGCCGGCATCCTCTTCGCGCCGGCCGGCTGCGCCAGGAGGAGCGACGGAAAGGCCGTTTATTGGGACAGCGATGCCCCGCTCGACAAGCGGGTGGACGATCTCGTCGCCCGGATGTCCCTCGAGGAAAAGACCTCCCAGATGATGAACGCGGCCCCGGCCGTCGAGCGCCTGGGCATCCCCGCTTATAATTGGTGGGGCGAGGCTCTCCACGGCGTGGCCCGGGCCGGCCTGGCCACGGTCTTTCCTCAGGCCATCGGGCTGGCCGCCACGTGGGACGCCGGCCTCATGGGACGGGTGGCCTCGGCCATCTCCGACGAAGCCCGGGCCAAACACCACGAATTCGCCCGGCGGGGGAGACGCGGCCTCTATCAGGGGCTGACGTTCTGGTCGCCCAATATCAACCTCTTCCGCGATCCGCGCTGGGGACGGGGCATGGAAACGTACGGCGAGGACCCTTTTCTCACCGGCCGCATGGGCGTTTCCTTCATCCGGGGACTACAGGGCGACGATCCCAAGTACCTCAAGGTCGTGGCCACGCCCAAGCATTACGCCGTCCACAGCGGTCCCGAGCCGGACCGCCACAGCTTCGAGCCGGAAATCGACGAGCGCGATTTCCGGGAATCCTATCTGCCCCATTTCCAGGCCTGCATCGAGGAGGCCAAGGCCTTCTCCATCATGTGCGCTTACAACAGCTTCGGGGGTTTTCCCTGCTGCGGCAACCCGCGGCTCCTGCTGGACATCCTGCGCAAGGAGTGGGGGTTCGGCGGATATGTCGTCTCGGACTGCGGCGCGGTCGACGACATCAAGAACGGGCACAAGAAAGCCGCCACGACGCCCGAGGCCGCGGCCATGGCCGTCAAGGCCGGTTGCGATCTCGACTGCGGGAACGAATACCAAAGCCTGCTGGAAGCCGTCCGGCAAGGCCTTCTGACCGAGAAGCAGATCGACGTTTCCGTGCGCCGACTGTTCCGAGCCCGCTTCAAGCTGGGCCAATTCGATCCCCCGGAATCCGTGTCCTATGCCCGGATCCCCTATTCCGTGGTCGACTGCGACGCCCACCGCCTTCTGGCCCTGGAAGCGGCGCGCAAATCGATCGTGCTTCTCAAGAACGAGAAATCCGTCCTTCCGCTGGCCAAGGACATCAAGACCATCGCCGTGATCGGGCCGAACGCCGCCGACCCGAGCGTCCTGCTGGGCAATTACAACGGGACGCCGTCGGCGTCCGTGACGCCGCTCCAGGGAATCATGGACAAGGTCGTTCCGGGCACGAAAGTCCTCTACGCCCTGGGATGTCCGCCGGCCGCCGGTCTGCCGGCCTTGGAAGTCGTCCCCTCCACCGTGCTGATGGTCATGAACGGGAGCCGACGGGAAAACGGACTGCGCGGCGAGTATTACGGGCGGGACGAGTTCAAGGGCGAGCCGGCCTTCGTCCGCATCGACAAGAAGATCGACTTCCAGTGGCCGGATTCATCCCCCCACGAAAGCTTCGCGCCGGACGATTACGCCGTCCGTTGGACGGGCATGATCGTTCCTCCGGCCGACGGCGATTATGCCATCGGCGGCGAGGGGTTCAACGCCTTTAAGATCTATCTCGAGGACAAGCTGCTCGTCGAATTCGACGGGAACCATCAACCCGGCCGGCTGTCCAGGAACGTTCCCCTGCGTGGCGGCGTGCCCTATCAAATCCGCGTGGAAATGGCCGCCCGCACGACGAACGGCATGATGCATCTGCTGTGGAGCCCTCCGGCCGCGGGCCTGAAGCGCGAGGCGCTGGACAAGGCCTCCCGGTCCGACGCCGTCATTCTCTGCCTCGGCCTCACGCCGCAGCTCGAGGGCGAGGAGATGGACGTCCCGGTGGAAGGGTTCCGGGGCGGCGACCGGCTGACGCTCGACCTGCCCCGCGTGCAGGAGGACCTGATCGAAGCCGTGGCCGCTCTGGGCAAGCCGACCATCCTCGTGCTGCTGAATGGAAGCGCGCTGGCCGTGAATTGGGCGGCGGAGCACCTGCCGGCCATCCTCGAGGCCTGGTATCCCGGTCAGGCGGCCGGCGACGCGCTCGCCGACGTGCTTTTCGGAGACTACAATCCAGCCGGCCGGTTGCCCGTCACTTTCTATACCTCGGCCGACGAACTGCCGCCCTTCAAGGATTACAGGATGCAGGGAAGGACCTACCGGTATTATAAGGGCCGGCCGCTCTTCCCCTTCGGATTCGGTCTGAGCTATACGCGGTTCGAGTATTCCAACCTGACCCTGCCGCGGACGGTCGACCCCGGCAAAGATTTCGAGGTGCGCGTGGACGTCCGCAATTCCGGAGGAAGGGCGGGGGAGGAAGTCGTCCAGCTTTATATCGCCCACGAGGGAGCGTCCGTCCCCGTCCCCCTGCGTTCGCTCCAGGGTTTCAAGCGGATCATGCTCAATCCCGGCGAGTCGCAGACCGTGGTCTTCTCCGTCCAGCCGGGCCAATTGTCCGTCCTGGACAAGGACTTCAAGAGGGTGGTCGAGCCCGGACGGATCGAGATCGCCGTCGGGGGGGGCCAGCCGGGAGCCGCGGACCGTTTTACGGCGCCGGCGGGAGCGGTGCTGACCGGTACGATCCGGGTCGGCTCGCCCGCAGGGCGGACGACGTGAAACAAAGGATCGCATCCGAGCGTTATCTAATCGGGTGTCCCCTCGGGAGGACGGAGGGACGTTCTCGGGCCGACCCGCCCAGGAGAAGAGATCTGGCACATTTCTTGATGTTCATCCGGAGATGCGCAAGATATTCAAACCCATAATTGACAAATCCTATAGGAATTAATAATTATAGACGTGCGGCGGAACGGCCCCGAGGCGCCCGCCGAGGAGGAGTGCAATGCGTTTTCCCAGACGAAAAGCTCCGTGGACCCGCTTCATTCTGAGCATCCTCCTGGCTGCGGCGGGGACAAGCGTCTGCCTGAAACCGGCCCTCGGCCAGTATTTCGGCCGGAACAAGGTCCAGTGGGAGAAATTCGACTACCGGGTTCTCAAGACCGAGCATTTCGACATCTATTTTTATCCCGAGGAAGAACAGGCCATCCGAGTCGCCGCCCAGATGGCCGAGCGGTGGTACAAGCGCCATGCCCGCCTGTTCAACCATGAACTGCGCGGCCGGCAGCCGCTCATCATGTACGCCAGCCACCCTCAGTTCGAGCAGACGACCGTCCTCAACGAAGTGATGAGCGAGGGGACGGGCGGCGTCACCGAATCGGGCAAGCGCCGCATCATCCTGCCCTTCGGCGCGACGCTCGAGGACACGGACCACGTCATCGGGCACGAGCTGGTCCACGCCTTCCAGTATGACATCGCTTCCGGCCCCGGGACGAAATACGCCCAGCCGGGGGGAGGACAGGGCGGCGGCCTGGAGCGAGCCCCGATGTGGATGATCGAAGGTTCGGCCGAGTATCTGTCCCTCGGGCCGATCGACGCTTTGACCGCCATGTGGATGCGGGATTTGCTGCACAAAAAAAAGCTGCCCACGATCAAGGACCTCCAGAACCCTTATCGATACTTCCCTTACCGATACGGCCAGGCCGTCTGGGCCTACATCGGCGGCCGCTACGGCGATCTGGCCGTGGCCAAGCTGCTCAAGGACGTCGTCCGCGGATTCGATTACGAGAAGGCCATCGTGGCCGACCTCGGAGTGGACATCAAGAAGCTGTCCGAGGACTGGCACGCCTCCCTGAAGAAGGACTATGGGCCCATCGAGAAGGCCACGGAGATGCCCACGTCCCTGGGCAAGGTCCTGCTGCCGGGATCGGAGGAGGATCCCTACAACATCGCCCCGTCGCTGAGCCCCGACGGAAAGCGCTTCATGTTCATCTCCTCGCGCGACCTCTACTCCATCGACATGTTCATCGGCGACGCCAAGACGGGGAAGATCACCCGCCGGATCACCAGCACGGCCGTCGATCCCCATTTCCAGAGCATTGAATTCATCAATTCGTCCGGCTCCTGGAACGCCGCCGGCGACCGTTTTGTCTTCGGAGCGGTGACCCAAGGCAAGCCCATGCTGACCTTCCTCGACCAGGAGGGACGCCCCGTCGGCGAAGAGATCCGCTTCCCGAACCTGGGCGAGATCCTCAACCCGTCCTGGTCGCCCGACGGGCGGCGGATCGTCTTCTCGGCCCTGGCCGGGGGAACTTCCGATATCTATATCTACGACCTGACGGCCAAGACCCTGAAGAACATGACCTCGGACATTTATGGCGACATCCAGCCGGCCTGGTCGCCCGACGGAAAATGGATCGCCTTCGCCACGGAGCGGTTCACGACCCAGATGTCCATCCTGAACGTGGGCAATTATCAGCTGGCCCTGCTCAACCCGGACACCGGTGAAATCAAGCCGGTTCCGGGGTTCAAAGGGGCCAAGCACATCAATCCCCAATGGTCGGCCGATTCGAAGAGCCTTTACTTCGTTTCCGACCGGAACGGGATCTCCAACCTGTACCGTCTGGATATGGCCTCGAGCCGCCTCTTCCAGGTGACCGATCTTTACACCGGCGTCTGCGGGATCACCGGCCTGAGCCCGGCCCTGTCGATCGCCTCCAAGTCCAATGACGTCCTCTACTGCGCCTACGACCAGGGCAGCTACAGCATCTACGGACTGGACGCCAAGTTCCTGGCGGGCAAGCCCGTCCTGGAGGGCGATCCCGCCTTCTACGCGGCCGTCCTCCCGCCCAAGGACCGCTCCGGCTCCGAGGTCCTCGGCCTGCTGAAAAACAGCCTGTTCGGCCTGCCCGACGCTTCGAAATTCTCGAGCGAGCCCTACAAGGCCAAGCTGAGCTTGGATTATTTCGCGCCGCCCTCCATCGGCGTCGGCGTCGACCGCTTCGGCACATACGCCGCCGGCGGCGTGGCCGCCTTCTTCAGCGACATGCTGGGATACTACAACGTGATGGCCATGGCCCAGGTCAACGGCCAACTGGTCGATTCGGCCGTCCAGGTCGCCTACTACAATTCGGCCAACCGGCTGAACTGGGGGGTCTCCCTCCAGCGCATCCCCTACATCTACGGCGGGTACAGCATGGGAGAGGCCGTCGTCGGGAACGAGCTGCTCTATCTCGACCAGGAATACATCTACCGCCAGATCTACTACGACGCCAGCGCCTTCGCCTCCTACCCGTTCAGCCAGTTCCAGCGGGTCGAAGTCACGGCCGGATACACGTATCTCGACTTCCAAAACACCGTCTATACCACGGCCACCTCGGCCGCCGACGGTTCCTTTGTCTACAACGACAGTGAGGACCTTCCCGCTCCGGCCGGCATCCAGATGCCCCACGTGGGCGCGGCCCTGGTCTATGACAGCTCGCTGTTCGGGGCCACGGGGCCGATCCTCGGTCAGAGCTACCGCTTCGAAGTCACCCCGACGTTCGGGACGCTCGACTTCACGACACTCCTGGCAGATTACCGCAAATACATCGTTCCCGTCCGTCCCTTCACCCTGGCTTTTCGCGTGACGACCTACGGGCGCTACGGCTCGGGGGCCGACGATCCGCGGTTCTACCCGCTTTACATCGGCTACGATTCGCTGATCCGCGGCTACAACTACGAATCGTTTTCCGCGACGGAGAAATTTGATATCAACCGCCTCTTCGGCTCCAAGATGGCCTTGGCCAATGTCGAGCTGCGCTTCCCGCTCTTCGGATTGCTGGGCCTTGGCAAGGGCTACTACGGCTTCTTCCCCGTGGATTTCATCGCCTTTTACGACGCCGGCTGCGTCTGGGGCGCGGACCTTGACGGGAAGATGCACTCCTTCAGCGAAGCGGTCCGCAATCCGCTGACCAGCGCCGGCGTCGGCCTGCGGGTCAACGTCTTCGGCTACATGGTCCTGGGCGCCAACTATGTCGTGCCGTTCGCCCGGCCCGACGTCAAGCCCTACGTCCAGTTCAGCTTCTACCCGGGATTCTGAGCCCCGCGCCCGCGGTCCCAAGTCCCCCTGTCCGGCCCCATGGGCCGGGCGGGAGGGGCTTGAGGTTTTTCCAGCCGAAAGCGTAGAATGGTTATTCTTCGCGGAGGATTTTCCATGATCAGAAAAGCCGCCCTGGCTCTCGTCGTTCTGGCCCCGGCGTTCGGCCTGGCCCAGGCTCCGACCAAGGTCCCGGAGCCGAAGACGCCTTACGACCCGCGGACGTATATCTGCTACCGGGCCGCCGCGCCCGTCGTCGTCGACGGCAATGTCGATGAGGCCGTTTGGGACAAGGCGCCCTGGTCGGACGCTTTCCTGGACATCGAAGGGAGCGGCCGGCCCAAGCCGCGCTTCCGGACCATGGTCAAGATGCTCTGGGACGACGATTATTTCTACGTCGCCGGCTACCTGGAAGAGCCGGATATCTGGGCCACGCTGACCCGGCGGGATTCGATCATCTTCCTGGACAACGACTTCGAGGTGTTCATCGACCCCGACGGCGACACCCATAATTACTACGAATTGGAGATGAACGCCCTGAATACGGTCTGGGACCTTTTCCTGGTCAAGCCCTACCGCGACGGCGGGCCGGCCATGACCGCCTGGGACATCAAGGGCCTGAAGACGGCCGTCAAGATCAACGGCACCCTCAACGATCCCCGCGACAAGGACAAGGGCTGGTTCGTCGAGATCGCCCTGCCTTGGGACGTCCTCAAAGAAGCCGCCGTTCCCAAGGCCGCCCCCAGGGCCGGCGACCGGTGGCGGGTGAATTTCTCGCGCGTGGAATACCGCATGGACATCAAGGACGGCCAATACGTCAAGACGGCGGGACCGGACGGCAAGCCTCTGGCCGAGGACAACTGGGTCTGGTCGCCGACCGGTTTGATCAACATCCATTATCCGGAGATGTGGGGTTTCGTCCAGTTCTCCGGCCGGATCGCCGGCCAGGGCCGCGACTCTTTCCAGGAAAAGCCCGAGGACGACGTCAAGTGGGCGCTGCGCCGCATTTATTATAAGGAATGGGCGCTCAAGGCGGCCAAAGGCGCGTTTTCCGCCGATTGGAGGGCCCTCGGACTGAAGGAGAAAGATCTCAAAGTCAAAGACTTCATGTTCCCGCCCGTCATCCAAACGACCGAGACGCTTTTCGAAGCCGTCTATAAAGGAAAGGACGGCGGCGTTTGGCGGATCACCCAGGACGGCCGGGTGTTCAAGGATTCCTGAGGCCATGAGCTTCGATTTCGACGCTTTGCTCGACCGGCGCGGAACCGGATCGATGAAATGGGACGCCGCGCCCCGGATCTACGGCATCGACGACGTCATCCCCTTGTGGGTGGCGGACATGGACATCGCCGCGCCGCCGGCGGTCGTGGACGCCTTGAGACAACGGGCCGAACATCCGATCTACGGATACCCGATGCTGTCTCCGTCCTATTGGGACCCGGTCGTCCGTTGGCTGGACGTTCGTCAAGGCTGGACCGTTCGGCGCGAATGGATCGCCGCCTGCCCCGGCGTCGTGCCCGCGCTCAACCTGTGCGTCCAGGCCTTCAGCCGGCCGGGCGACAAAGTCGTCATCCAGACGCCGGTCTATCATCCGTTCTATTCCGCCGTGGAGAACAACGGACGCCGGCTCGTTGAACACCCGCTCCGCTTCGAGGACGGACGCTGGACGATGGACCTCGACGACCTGGCCCGGCGGATCGATGACCGGACCCGGATGGTGGTGCTGTGCAGCCCCCATAATCCCGTCGGCCGCGTCTGGACGGCCGCCGAGCTCGATGCGTTCGGGCGGCTGGCCACGGACCGGGGCTTGGTGATCATTGCCGATGAAATCCATTCCGACCTGGTCTTCGACGGCCGCCGCCATACGCCTCTGGCCTCGCTCGACGACGGCCTGGCCGCCCGGACGGTGACCCTGCAGGCGCCCAGCAAAACCTTCAACACGGCCGGCCTGACCTCGGCCTTCGCCGTCATTTCCGATCCCGGATTGCGGCTCCGGTTCGACGCCCAGCTCGATTGCGCCGGCCTGTCCATCGGCAACGTCTTCGGCCAGGCCGCCCTGCGGGCGGCTTATGCCGAGGGCGGCCCCTGGCTCGACGGCCTGCGCGCCTACTTGGAGGGCAATTTCGATTTCGCCGACACGTATTTCCGGGAGCGCCTGCCCGGCCTGCGTTTTCTGCGGCCCGAAGGGACCTACCTGGCCCTGGTCGACGCCCGCGGCCTGGGCCTGGAGCCGCCGGCGTTGTTCAAGTTTTTTTTGGAAAAAGCCCGCGTCCATGTGGACGACGGGACAAAGTTCGGCCCCGCTCTCGCGGGGTTCCTGCGGATGAACATGGCCTCGCCGCGCGCGCTCCTGGCCCAGGCCTTCGAACGCATCAGGCGGGCCCTCCAATCCTGAGGGGGGACCCTTCCGAAATTGACTTCACCGGGAGCGCTGTGTTAAATAAGGAAACTGCCACCCCGGTCCTGATCGGGGTGATGGAAAGGAAGAACCGATGCTGACGATCAAAACCATCCTCTGCCCGACGGACTTCAGCGAGCCTTCGCTCTTCGGCCTGAGTACGGCCGTCGAGCTGGCCGAGCTGTTCAAAGCCGGGCTCAAGCTCGTGTACGTCCTTCCCGTTCTCCCGACCTCTCCGACCGACCCGAACTTCGAGTTCGAAATCCCCGAATACGAAAACATCCTGCGCAGGGATTCCGAGAAGAAGCTGGACGAAATCCTCAAGACCAAGGTCCCGGCCGCGATCAAGGCCACGGCCGTCGTCGGCCACGGCAACGCGGCCAAGGAGATCGTCCGCATCGCCGAGGAAGACAAGGTCGATCTCATCGTCATCGCCACGCATGGTCACGCCGGCTGGCACCGCCTCGTCTTGGGCTCGGTGGCCGAGAAGGTCATCCGCCACGCCCCCTGCCCGGTCTATGCGGTGCGCGAACACCGGCTCTGAGGCCGACGGCGAACCGCGTGGGCCTTTTCCGCTCATGAAAAAGAAACTGGCCGCCGTCCTCGTCGTCGGACTGGCCTTCGCCGCCTGCGGCCGAAAGGCCGTTCCCTCGGGCGACGCCTCCGATGTCGGCATGGACGGCGACCGGCTGAACCGGGCCGCGGCCGTCGTCCGGGAGGCCGTCGAGCGGCGCGACGTTCCCGGCGCCGTCCTGCTCGTGCTGCGCAAGGGCAAGACTGTCCTGCGCGAGGCTTTCGGCGACAGCCAATGGGTTCCCGAACGGAAGCCCATGACGGCCGACATGATCTTCGATCTGGCCTCGCTGACCAAGCCCATCGCCACGGCGACCGCGATCATGATCCTGGCCGAGCAAGGCCGGCTCAGCCTTCATGAGAAGGTCAACACCTACATTCCCGACTTCATTCCCTATGCCGATGATAAGGGCAAGCCGGCTGAGGACGTCCGCCTCTGGCACCTTATGACCCACACGTCCGGCCTTCCGCCTTACACGGACGCGGCCGAGATCGAGAAGCTGTACGGAAAACCCTGTCCGGTGGAGTCCCTGGTCGTCCATATCGGGCACCTTCCCAAGACCGGTCCGCCGGGGGCCCAATTCACCTACAGCTGCCTCAACTACATCACCCTAGCCGGCATCGTCAAGAAGATCACCCGTATGTCCATCGCCGAATTCGCCGCCCAGGCCATTTTCAAACCCCTGGGCATGGCCCGGACGTTCTACAATCCGCCGGCCGAGTTCCTCAAGCTCTGCGTCCCGACCCTGGTCGTCGACGGAAAACCCCTCCTCGGCGTCGTCCACGATCCCTTGGCCCGCGTCCAGGGCGGGATCTCCGGCAACGCCGGGCTGTTCTCCACGGCCGACGATCTGGCCGTCTTTGCCGAGATGCTTCTGAACAAAGGGGAATACAACGGCGTGCGCATCCTCTCCCCCTTGACGGTCGAACGGATGACTTCGATCTACCCCAAGGTCCCGGCTTTCGGGCGCGGCCTTGGCTGGGACCTGGCTTCGCCGTACGCCAGCGTGGCCGGCGATCTCTTCGGCCCGGGGTCCTATGGGCACTCCGGGTATACCGGGACCTCGATCTGGATGGACCCGGAGACGCAGACGGCGGTCATTCTGCTGACCAACCGGATTCATCCCGACGATCCGAGCACGGGGCCCATCATCGCCTTGCGCAGCCGGGTGGCCAACGCGGTGGCGGCGGCGATCATCAGCAAGAAGTGACGCCGGGCGGCGTCAGGCTTTTTTCCCGTATTTTCCCCGCCAGGCATAAAGCCTTATGGCCACAAGCTCCCGGAATGAGCTGATCATGGCCCCGACCGTCTTGACCTTGCTTTCCTCTTCATGGTGCCATTTGACCGGGATCTCGACAACCTCGTATTTGAGGCGACGGGCCAGGAAGAGAGTTTCCGAGTCGTAAGACCAGCGGTTGATGAGCTGGCGGCCGAAGATGTCCCGGCCGGCGTCCCCGCGAAAGGCCTTCAGGCCGCAGGTGATGTCGGTGAAGTCCAGGCCGAGGATCAGATTGGTCAGCTTGGTGAATCCCCGTCCGAGAAAGCTGCGCAGGGCGCCCTGCGACTTCTCCGTCCGGGTCAGGAGGTGCTTTTTCGTGCCGATGGCCGCGGGAACGCCGTCGAGGGCCTCGATGAAGCGGCCGGTTTCGGAAAGGTCGATGGAAAAATCGGCGTCCATGATGATGATTTTCGCCCCCCGCGACGCCAGGACGCCGACCTTGACCGCCCGGCCCTTGCCCCGGTTGGGGGTGTAACGGACGGCGCTGATGGCCAAGGCCGGGAATTTCCGCTCGGCCGCCTTGAGGATCTCGAATGTGGCGTCGGTGGAGCCGTCATCGACGAAGACGATCTCGAACGGGTACCGGAGCATGGCGCTCAAGGCGGAGATGGACTCCGACAGCCTGGGCTCGAGGCGGTTCTCCTCGTCGTAGCAGGGAATGATGATGCTGAGCGCGGGCTGGGCGCTCACCGGGCGGCCCGTCCTTTCTGGAAGGCGATGACGGCGTCCAGGATCTGGTCGAAGGTCATCGTCGGCCGGAAGCCGATCGTCCGGCGCAGCTTGGCCGTGTCGGGGACGCGGAAGCGGATGTCCTCGAAGTCCTTGCCGTAGGCCTGTTCATAGGGGATATGGACGATAGGCGACGCCGATCCCGTCTTGGCCTTGATCCGCTCGGCCAGCTGTCGGATGGTGACCGCTTCCTCGCCGCCGACGTTGAAGATCTCGCCGTTGGCCCGGGGCTCGTCCATCAGGCCGGTCAGGGCGGCGATCGCGTCCTTGACCCAGGTGAAGCTGCGGACCTGCTCCCCGTCGCCGTAGACGGTGATGGGCTGGCCGTTCAGGGCCTGGATGACCAGCCGGGGGATGACCATGCCGTACTCGGCGCTTTGGCGCGGACCGACGGTGTTGAAAAGGCGGACGATGACGGTCGGCAGGCCCATCTTTTTCTGGTAGGAACGGGCCAGATACTCGTCCAGGGCCTTTGTGCAGGCATAGGCCCAGCGAAGCGACGTGCCCAGGGAGAGGTCCTGGTCCTCGCGGAACTTGCGGATCTTAGGATCGATGTCCTTGCCATAAACTTCGGACGTGGAGATGATCAGGGTCTTCTTGACGTATTTCAGGGCCGCGTCCAGGACGTTTTCCGTGCCTTTGACGTTGACGAGGATGGTCCGGATGGGGTTCTCGAAAACGAGCTTGACGCCGACGGCGGCGGCCAGATGGTAGATCTCGTCGCAGCCCTGGACGAGCTCGTCGACCTTGTTCTCCTCGAGGATCGAGCCGAGGACGAACCGGAACCGTGGATGGCCCTTGAGGGGGAGGATGTTTTCGAGACTGCCGGTGGACAGATCGTCCAGGCAGACGATCTCGTGGTCCTGCTCGAGCAGGGCTTCGGCGAGATGGGAGCCGATGAATCCCGCTCCGCCGGTGATCAAAATTTTGCGCATCGTGAATCTCCTCGCCCGCGGGCCGCGCCGACGGGCTCTTTATCATAATGAAAACAGGGGCTTTTCTCAAGCCCGGTGGGAAGTTGGTTGAAGATGCTCTCCCCTCGAACAGGGGACGGCCGAACGTCCGCCGCTCAGGCCGAGTCGATGATCAGGATTTCGGCCTTGGACATGCGCCGGGAGCGCCTCTCGTTGCCGATGAGGTTGAGCAATTCCGTTAGAATCGCACACTCGCGCTCTTTTTTCTTCAGGTCCGGATCATTGAGCAGGTCGCGAAGAGAGACTTCCAGCGCCTCGATAGGCGTACCGGAAGGGATGGCGAGAAGGTAGCGGGCCCGGCTGATCTCGATCATATTGATCCAGGGGATCTCTTTCAGGGCTTGGTTGGGTCCGACCACGATCAAAGACTGGCCTGGGGCCATTTCCACGAGCTCGACGGGCTTGAAAGCCCCTTCGCGCGCGCCGGCAACAGCCTCGGTGACTTTGACGACGGCCCGCGTGCGGTCCGGATCAATCTGGGCCAGCTGATCCAATATGCGTTCGGGCAGGGTCATGGTCACCGGATGGCGCGGCTCCAGGAATTTCGGAGGCCGCCCACCGCTCTTGGCGTTGGCTTTCATACCCATACATACATCATAATAAATTGAGGCTCATGTTTCAACATTAAAATCAAATGATCCCGCAACGCGTCTTTAACGCGTTCCGATCGACGCGTCCGTTTGTTTTTCGCTGTACGGACCCACGAAACCGGCCATTGGAAAAATACTTTTTGGAGGATGGATCAAAAGTCGCTTGAATTTCCAAATTGGTATGTTACAATACGCTTTATTGTTAACTATTAATGTTGATAGTCATGGAACGAGAAACGGATTGTATGGGAATGAAACCCCGAACCGTTGGCAACGGATTTTAGAAATGGAGGTCGATTTGAAAAAAAACATGCTGGTTTTCGGTTTGATCGTCGCGGCCGCGCTTTGGGCGGTCCCCGCTCTCTCGGCCCAGAACGCCGGAACGCTCCGTGACGTGACGTTCTCCCAGGCCGACGGCAAAACCATATTCCTCATCAAGGTCGACGGCGAGTTCACCTACGAGTCGTCCTTGCTGACGATGCCCCGCCGTCTGGTCATCGACCTGACGCCGGTGGAAAAGATCGACGCCCCGCCGTTTCTGCAGGTGAATGCCTCGGGCGTCCTTTCCGTCCGGACCGGACAGTATAAACCTCAGACGGTCCGGATCGTCTTCGATCTGAACGACCAGAACGCCACCCAGAGCATGAGCGCGTCGGAAGGCGGGCTGATCGTTTCCTTCAAGCTGGAAGGCGATAAACCGGCCGTGGTGGAACCGGATCGGACGGCCCCGGTGCGCGAGACTCCGCGCCAAGAGGTCCGGGCGACCGCGAGCGAACCGGCTGTCGTAAGCGACGAACGCCTGGGCTTCTTCATCCGGGCGGGGGTCGGCATGGATCTTTTTCTTAAGCCCAACCTGGCGGCCCGCAGCGAGTTCCCCCTCTACGGCGAAACGGGCGCCGTGGACGAAGCTTATACCTACAAGAGCGGCCTGGCTATCGAAGGCAGCTTCGGCCGTTATTTCCGCCTCTTCGGCTTCCGCCTGAAGGCCGGCGTTGGCTTCACCTATTGGAATCTCCCCCTCGAGGGAGCGTTCACCTTGACCCTGCCCAATCCGTTCCTGGCCGATACGCCACGGACGGTCAGCTTCACAGAAGCGAGCGCCCTGAAAAAGAGCGAGGTGAGCTTCTACGCCTTCGCCCTGTTCCCCCTGCTGGACACAGAAAAATTCTCCATATTCCTCGGTCCGTTCCTGGGCTATTCGTCGGGCAAAATCCTGACGCTCAGTGACTGGGATATCACCGAAAAAGCGCCCTTCACCAGCGCCGATGTGACGGTTTCCAACCCGTCTTATTTCGAAGACACGATTTCGGAGCTCCTCTTCGGCGCCGAGCTGAGCCTGGAGCTGAACCTGGGCCGGTCTCTGGCCGTGGTCCTGGACACGAAGGTGAATTACCTAAATCCGATCGTAACGAACCTGGGGAAGCGGGTCAATCTGCTCAACGTCCAGCCGACGCTGGGCATCCAGTTCTCCTTCTGACGGGAAAGACGGAAAAGAGACACGAGAGGCACTCCAAAAGGAGACTTTGATGAAACATCAAGCCGGATCGATTCTCTTGCGGTTCGTCCTGGCCGCCGGTCTTCTGGCCGGAGCCGCCCAGTTTCCTTTCGCCCAGGACTCCCTGAACTACCAGACGAAGGTGGCCTCGGGCAACGGGCAAGTCCGCTGGAGCAATTGCCAATTCGCCCCGGACGGGACCCTTTATGTCGTGTTTGGGGACGGCGGATTCACCCCCTGGGCCGCGGTTTCGCCGGACAATCCCATCTGGATGGTCAGTTATGACGGAACATCGGCTTCAACGCCGTTCAACGTCACGGACACGGCCACGGTCGACGCCTACCAGCCGAATATCGCCATCAACAAATCGGGGATCATGGCCGTCGTCTGGGGCCAGCAGCAATCCGACTCGATCTACCTGCGGATGTACGACACGGTGGCCAAGACGTGGGGAGACATCGAGACCGTGGCCACGGGCTACGGCAATTACGAGCCGGTTGTGGCGGTCGACAGCCAGGGCAATGTCTTCATGGCTTGGTTCACGGCCCTGTCGGGCGGGGTCTATACGCGGGCCAAGGTCAATGGGGTCTGGGAAGACATCTACCGCCAGCCGGAGGTCGGCCTGACCAAGCAGCAACAAATGGCCATCGGCGCGGACGATGTCGTCCACCTGGTTTGGATCGACAAGAACTACGGGACCTTCACCGGCAAATATTCCAAGCGCAGCCGGTCCTTCGCCTGGATCGCGCCGGAGGAGTGGGTCATTAAGGTCGAACCGACCCACCCTTCGATCACGATCACGCCCGACAACGTGCCCTGGGTGGCCAGCCAGGAGGCCGTGGATCCGCTGGAGCACTTTTCCGAGATCTGGATCATGAATTTAAACGCGCCGTCGCAGCGCACCAAAATCGGCCAGGACATCAGCCAGCATTACCCCCGCATCCAGGCCGACAGCAACGGCTATCTGCACGTGGCCATCCAGGACGGCGGCAACGACATCGGCATCGGCGTCCTTTACGGCAACAACATCGACGGAAACTTCGATAATCTCCAGTATCTGCCGGGGACGTATGCGATGCAGGAAGGCATTCATTCCGACGGGCAGGGGAACACGGCCGTCTGCTGGACCAGCCTCACGTCCGGGACCACTTCGGATATCTATGTCGCTTCGCTCCTGCCCATCAGCCCGACCGAGCCGCCGGTCGATCTCGGAATGACGATCTCCACCAGCGGGGTTCTGAAGGGCACGACGACGACCTACAATCTGAGCTGGGCCAAGAACCCCCTCAACAAGGACGAGAACCTGTCCGGCTACAAGATCTACGGCCAGGATTCGAGCGGGATCTGGGTGCCCTATGTCAGCGTGCCCGTGACCTCGCTGTCGACCTCGGTCCAGATCAGCAATCGCTTTCATAAGGTGGAATTCGCCATTGTGGCCGTGGCCAAAAGCGGATTCGAGAGCGCAAAAGCCCTGTTCTGACGGATTTCCGGACGGCTTGGCCGGGCGGTCAGTCGGGAATCGTCCCGGCCGATAGGGTGGAGGAGGGTGGATGAAGAGCCTCCGGGCGGCGGTCTTTCTCTGGATCGTTCTGGGCGCCGTTCTTCTTCCGCTGTTTCTGCCCTTGATCAATGCCGACGGCACATCCTACATCTCCATTGCCGAGAAATATGCGCGCGGGGACTTCCGCGGCGCCGTCAACGGCTACTGGGGGCCGCTCCTCTCCTGGCTGACCGCCCTCCTCATCGCCGTCGGGGTAGGTCCCTTCGCCGCGGCGCGGATCATCGTTCTGGCCGCCGGCCTGCCGCTCCTCTGGGCCGTCAGGCGCATTTCCGGCGTCCTCGGAATCGAGGAGCCGCTCTCCTCAGTGCTGCTCTTCGCCGGCGTTCCTGTCGGCCTTTACATGGCCTTCACGATGATCACTCCCGATTTCGTGGTCGCGGCCCTGCTCTTGGCCTACCTGGCCGTTTTCCTGGATGAGGGGTTCCCCCGACGCCCGATGAGCGCGGCGGCCTGCGGCGCGCTGGGCGCCCTGGCCTTTCTGGCCAAGCCCTTCGCCTTCTTTTTTTTCCTGGCCCATTTCTGCGCCGGAACGGCGGTCCGGTTTCTTTCGCGTCGATCATCCGCTGAACGCCGGCGCCTCCTGTCCGCGGCGCTTCTCGGTTTGATTGTTTTCGCCCTCCTGGCGGGCGCCTGGATCGGAGTGATCTCCATCAAATACGGCCATTTATTCATCAACGCGGCGGGCCGCTATAACATGGCTTATCTGCGGCCGGGTTCGCCCGGGCAGCCGATCCAGACCGGCGGGTTCCTCCCCCCCCCGAACTCGACGGCGACCAGCGCCTGGGAGGATCCCGAGCTCCTGCCCTTGCCGGAGTGGAGTCCGGTCCGGACCGTCGAAGATCGCTCCCATTACGGGCGGCTTCTTCGCCGGAATATCGGACAATTCATCCGGAGCCTGCAGGATTTTTCCCGGCTCGGATCGGTGATTTTCCTGGCCGGCCTGGTCTTGGCGGGCATTGCGGCCGTCCGCCGCTTTGCGTCCCGAAGGTTGAACGTCCTGTCCGGCCTGACCGCGACGCTGCTGCTCTATTCGTGCGGATATGTTCTTCTGCTTGTCGAGGACCGTTACCTCTGGCTGGATGCCTTTCTCCTGATGATCCTGGCCGCGGGACTGCTCTCCATCGCCCTCAGTCGGGGCCGGAGCCGGGACCGGCATTGGATAAGCGCGGCGGCCGGCATCCCGGTCCTGGCGACGTTCCTGGTCCTTCCGATCGGCTTTTTTCCGAAATACCGCATATTGTCCGCTTCGGATACCCGGATCCCGGCCCTGGAAACGCGCCGCCTGGCCTTCCAATTGAAGGCGGATTACGGTTTGCGCGGTCGGATGGCGTCGAGCGGACGCTGGAATGAATCGCTGTTCATCGCCTCATTCGATCGGCTTCAGTATTTCGGTCAGATGCGGCCGGGGTGGGGAGCGGCGGAGCTCAAAGAAGCCCTGAAGAAGAACGGCATCCGCTATTTTTTTCTTTGGCGGGAAAATGATCCCAAATTTGATTTTTTGACGTCTTATATCGAGCTGACCAAGGGCGCCGTCCCCGATTTGAAGATCTTCCTGATGAAGAAACGGCCCGACGCCGGTCCCTAGGGATCCGGCCCTGAAGAGGGAGGCCGTCCCAAGCTCCAGGAAAGGAAGAACGCATGAAACTTTGGAAAGACCGGGCTCTGCCCCCGATTCTTTTCGGCATTTTCGTAGCTTCGGGTTTTTGCGGGCTCCTCTATCAG
Organism: Candidatus Aminicenantota bacterium; assembly: GCA_963729855.1. Taxonomy (GTDB): domain Bacteria; phylum Acidobacteriota; class Aminicenantia; order Aminicenantales; family UBA4085; genus UBA4085. Next base: position 210,445 of record CAVSPT010000004.1, read on the forward strand.
GTCGTCTGGCTGAGGCTCGCCTTTGCCGCCTTCGGCATCATCACGCCCGTCCTTTCGGTGGTCATCTCCGTCTTCATGTTCGGCCTGGCGGTCGGTTCCTGGGCCGGCGGCCGGATCGCCGAACGTCTCCCGGCCCCGAAGCGGTTTTCGGCGATCGTGCCTTACGCCCTGGCCGAGTTGCTGATCGGGATCGGCGGCCTCGTCGTCCCGGCCCTCTTCGCGGCCGGCCAGACGCTGCTGCTGCCCGCCGGACCTTCCGATTCGTTCGCTTACATGGCCAGATCCGGCGTCGTCCTGGGCGTTTCCATCCTGCCCTGGTGCGTCTGCATGGGTGCGACCTTTCCCTTGATGATGAAGTTCATCAAGCAAATCAACCGGACCCAGACCTCCGGCTTCAGCTTCCTTTATGTGGCCAACGTCATCGGGGCCCTTTGCGGCACGCTCGTGACGGCCGTCGTCCTGATCGAACGGCTCGGCCTCCACGGAACGCTGAAGGTGGCGGCGACGGTCAATTTTTCGGTCGCCGCCCTGTCCCTGGTCCTCAACGCCCTTTACCTCCCGCGCCGCGCCGCGCCAGCCGAAGCGGCGGCCCCCGCCGAGTCATCGGGCGCGGTCGGCCGCATCCGGCCGGGCCTGGCCTTCACCGTCCTGTTCATGACCGGACTTACATCCATGGGCATGGAGGTCGTCTGGACGCGCGCTTTCACCCCCGTGCTTCTGACCTCGATCTATGCCTTCGCCGGAGTCCTGGCCGTCTATCTTCTGGCGACCTGGTACGGATCGCGGCTCTATCGCAAGCACCTCCGCGCCGGCAGCGTCCGTAGCCTGCCGTCTCTTCTCGCGGCGCTGGCCGTCTTCGTTTTCCTGCCGATTTTGGCCGGCGATCCCCGTCTGACCGTCCTCAGTGCGCCGATTGCCATCGAGCTGATCCTGGCCGGGATCTTCCCCTTCTGCGCCGCCCTCGGCTATCTGACGTCCAAGCTGATCGACGAGGTTTCCCAAGGCCAACCCGGCGCGGCCGGCAAAGCCTATGCCGTCAATGCCGCGGGATGCATCCTCGGGCCGCTGGCCGCCGGATATCTCCTGCTTCCGGCCGCGGGGGTGAGGGTCTCGCTGATTATCCTGGCCTCGCCGTTCCTCCTGGCCTTCGCCCTCGCGGCCAAGGCCTACAAATCCGTCCGGCCGGCCCGGGCCGCGGCGACGGGAGCGCTGGTCGTCGTCCTGCTGGCCGGATCGTTCGCCTTTTTTATAAGCTATGAGGATGCCGGCTTCTTCAAAGGCAGGGTCATCCGCCGCGATGCCACGGCCACGGTCATATCCTTAGGTAAGGGCATGCGCAAACGCCTCCTGGTCAACGGGATCAGCATGACCGAGCTGAAGCCGATCACCAAGTATATGGTTCATATTCCCCTGGGGATCCGGGAGAAGAAGCCGGAGTCGGCCCTCATCATCTGCGTCGGCATGGGCACGTCCTTCCGGTCGGCGGCGTCCTGGGGGATCCACGTGACGGGCGTCGAGCTCATCCCCAGCGTCAAGGCGGCCTTCAGCTATTACTTCGACGACGCCCGGCGGATCCTGCGCAGCCCGAAGAACCGCATCATCATCGACGACGGCCGGCGCTACCTGCGCCGGACGGCGGATCAATACGACCTGATCGCCATCGATCCGCCTCCGCCGGTGGAAGCGTCGGGATCGAGCCTTCTCTACTCGCGGGAGTTCTATCGGACGGCCAAGCTGCGTCTCAAACCGGACGGCATTCTCCAGCAGTGGCTGCCCGACTGGGACGAGGAGACGCTGGGGGCGGTGGCCGAGTCGTTGTGCGCCGAATTCCCCTACGTGCGGGCCTTCCGCTCTTTGGAGCGGTGGGGGATCCATTTCTTCGCCTCGTCCACGCCCTTGACCATGCCTTCTCCCGAGGCGTTCGCGGCGCGCCTGCCTGTCCTGGCGGCCCGCGATTTCACGGAATGGAATCCGGGCGAGACGCCGGCGCAGATGTACATGAACATCGTCTACCGGGAGCTCCGGATCGAGACCATCCTGAAACCCGAATCGGTGCCGCCCCTGACCGACGACCGGCCGATCAATGAATACTATCTGATCCGCCGGCTCCTTCACGGCACGGACGTCTTCGCCCTGCGGAACGTCCGTTGAAGGGGGGCGGGCCCCCGTTTGACAGTTCCGACGGGGCTGTGATATATACTGCGATTCTCCGACCGAAGGATCGAATTTGAGCCTTGCATTCCACCGTCAATCCGCCCCCTGCCTTCTCTGCGGCTCCGCGGAAACGTCCCGGTCGCGTTCGATCAAGGGCTATGCCATCGTCGATTGCGCCCGCTGCGGCCACCGCTACGTCCAGGACCGCGTCCGGGAAGACGAGATCATGCGCTATTATCAGCATGATTACTTCCAGCCGGGAGACGATCCGACCAACGGATACGAGGATTATTTCCGGATCCGCAAGGAGCGGGAGAAGACGTTCCGTCTTTATCTCAAGAAGGCCCTTCGCCACGTCACCCGTTTCCAGGAAGTCCTGGACATCGGCTGCGGCGCGGGCTATTTTCTGAACGCGGCCAAGCCCCATTTCCATCATCTGACCGGGGTCGATGTTTCTCCGGACGCCCTGGCCCGGGCCGATGCCTCGTACAACCTGATCTGCAGCGACTTCCATGCCGGGCTCTTTCCGCCCGGACACGCCGACCTGATCATGCTCTGCGACGTCATCGAGCACGTCTACCATCCCAAGGAATTTATCGGCGAGGTCCGGAAGGTCCTCCATCCCGAGGGCATCGCCTGCATCGTCACGCCCAACCGCTCCAGCCTCCTGGCCCGCCTGAGCGGAAAGCGCTACGTCTCGTACAAGCTGCCCGAGCACGTCTCCTACTTCAACCCGCCGACGCTGGCGGCGGCCCTGCGCGAGGCCGGGCTGGAGATGATCGCTTGGCATACCTGCGGCCAATACGCCACGATCGACTACGTGGGCCGGCGGGTCAGCTCGCTCCTCTTCGGAAAACGCGAGGCGCTGCCCATCCCGCGCTTCCTCGGCGAGAGGACCTTCCACGTCAATACGGGATCGATGCTTGTCCTGGCCCGGCACATCCGGTCCTGACCCCGGCCCCCTTTTTTTCTGTTGTTCCCGGGCGGTTTCTTGTCTAAGATAGGGACGCTCACGGGCTCTCTCCCATGAAAAAAAGCATCTTTTCGGCGCTTCGTTTCCTGACTGCGAAGAGCGGCCTGGTCGCCGTATTCACCCTCTTCACCGCCCTCTTTCAGGTTTTCGTCCTGACCCGGGCCCGGGCCTTCTATCCCGTGTTGCGCCTTCTCTTCGCTTTTCTCGTCCTTCAGCTCCTGGCCGCCTTCGTCCGGGCGGCGTCCCGCCGCCGGATTCTTTGGCTCGCCGTCATTCTCATCGTCCTGGTCCGGATCCCTTTTTATGTCCATGCCGATGGGGCCATGCTGACTTCGGACAACGCCCACGAAGCCCTCCAGGGCGTCGAGATGCGCGACAGCCATCTGGCCCCCTACTTCCTCCTCGGGGCGGTCAAGCACATGGGGACGATCAAGTACATGACCGTCGCCTTTCTCATGGATTTGATCGGCAACCGCTATCTGGCGTTCCTCCTGATCCAGATCCTTCTCTTCATCGTCCTCCTTTTTGTCCTCGAGGACTTGCTTCGCGAATCGCTCCACCCTCCGGTCCTGTTCATTTTTCTCTTCCTGACCCAGTTCGCCTTCATCGAAACGGTTTTCGATTTTTCCCTGTCCCTGCGCGGGGCGCCGTACCTGGAGATGCTCTTCTACGTCATCTTGGGAGCGGGCCTGATCGACCGGAGTTTCAAGGCCCGGGGCCGGACCTTCCTGGGCTATTATTTTTTGTTCTTCTCCATTTATATCCATCCTCTGGGCGCGGTCCTGGTCGGCAGCTTCGGGCTCGTGTTCCTGGTCCTTTCCCTTGTCCGCAAACGTTTCTGGGCCGACGCCCTGGCGGCCGCGGCCGGCCTGGCCGCCGGTCTCTGCCATTGGTTCTATTATCTTGCGTTCCTGCCCAAGCCGCTCGCCAGCGGGGGATGGGAGCAGATGGGGCTGGTGCCGTTGTCGCGGATTTCTTGGGCCTATCTCAAGGACTACGTCCGGATTCTTCATGAGACTTTCCAAAACGTCTTCAATTTCGAGTTCTCTTATCTCTCCCCGTATTTCAACGCCGGACGGGGCGCCCTGTCCGGATCCGTCGTCAATCAGGCCCTGGTTTGGATCTCCCTGGCCGTGACCCTGGCGGGGATCGTCCTGGCCGTCCGCAAGATCGTCCGCCTGGTCCTCCGCCGGGACAAGCTGATGGACGGGGACTGGCCCTGGCTCCTGGCCGCCATATTGGCCGCGGCGTTCGCCGCCAAGGCTTTTCTGTTCTATCCGCCGCATACGGAGCCCCGGCACAATTTCGACCTCGTCTTTCTGATCATCCTCGGCTATCTGCTCGTCTTCTCGAAGCTGGCCCGGCCGCTCCGGATCCGGTCCCTCATGACCGCGGCCGTCCTGGCGCTGGCCGTGATCGCCGCCCTGCCCCATGTCTTGACCTTCGACCGGCTGGTCCGGGATAAGGAGCGAGCCTACCATGGCCTCCTCTCCATCCTGGAAAAGGGCCGCGTCCGCTACCTGACCACGGATTTCATCGTCGCCTACCCGATCTATTTCCTGTCCGGGCGGACGATCCTGGTCTCGGATTCCCTCGGCCCTTTGACGCTTCATAACTTCTATCGGGACATGCGGGACGAAGTCGACGCCGTGCCCCCCGGCGGCAAAGCCTACATGTTCTTCAGCGAGCGGGCGCCCAACAGGCCTTGGCACAAGGAGGCCACCCGGATTCTTTTCCGCCGGACGCTGAACGAATTGGCCGCGGACGGAATAACGTTCCGTACCCATAAGCTCGGCAGCTACATCCTGGTCATTCCCCGCCGACGGGACTGAGGGCGGGATCGATTTCCGGGAGGATCCATGATGAAGGACTCAACGGCCCCGATCAAGGAGGGTCCCATGAACCATCGGCGTTCTTCGTTCGTTCTCGGCATTCTGATCCTGGCCGCAGCCGTGCTGGCCTTCGGCCAGGCGGACAAAGCCCGCGCCAGGGATTACACCGCCCGGCTCGTCGGCCATGCCCACATCGACCTGAGCTGGCTGTGGCGCTGGGAAGAGACCGTCCACGACATCGCCGTCCAGACATTCAAGGGGACGCTGGCCCAGATGGAGAAGATGAAGGGGCTGACCTTCGCCCAGAGCCAGGCCGGCCTTTACGAGGCCGTCGAGCGCGAGTATCCCGCCCTTTTCGCCGCCATCCGGGAAAAGATCAAGGACGGGACCTGGATCCCCGTCGGAGGCATGTGGGTCGAGCCGGACCTGAACATGCCCGACGGCGAGTCCCTGGCCCGCCAGCTCCTCTACGGGAAGCGCTATTTCCTGGACAGGTTCGGCGTGGACGTCCAAATCGGCTGGAACCCCGACAGCTTCGGCCACAACGCCCAGCTGCCGCAGATCTACAACAAAGCCGGCATCCGGTATTACGTTCTCGGACGTTGCGCTCCGGACAATACGCCCGCCTTCCGTTGGAAAGGGCCGGACGGCTCCGAGGTCCTGTGCTACGTCCCTCCGGGCTGGTACAACGTCGGCCTAAACGAGGACCTGCGCAAGATCGTCCTGGATGCGGGGAAGAACTCTCCGCTCAAGGACTTCATGATCCTCTACGGCGCGGGCGACCACGGCGGCGGACCGCGCGACTCCGATCTCGAGGCCATCCGCCGGATGCGCAAGGACCGGACCCAGCCCCATTTGGAATTCGTCAATCCGAATGAATATTTCCGCATGATCGAGGACCGGAAATCGGCCCTCCCGATCATCGCCCGCGAGCTGAATTATACATTCCCGGCCTGCTACACCACCCAGGCCGAAACCAAGAAGAACAACCGCCAGATGGAGTCGCTCCTGACGACGGCGGAGAAATTCTCGGCTCTCGCGGTGACGGGCGGGTACCGCGATTATTACCCCGAGCGCGACTTGGACGAGGCCTGGAAGATCGTCCTGCGCCATCAGTTCCACGATATCCTGGCCGGTTCAGGCATCGGGCCGGTTTACGACGAGGTCCGCCGCTTCTACCAGGATGCCCGGGGTCGGGGCCAGCGGGCCCTGGATTTTTCCCTTGAAACAATCAGCAACGCCGTCGACACGCGCGGCGAAGGCGAGCCTCTCCTGGTCTACAATCCGCTGGCCTGGGAGCGCACGGATATCGTGTCCATGGCCCTGCCCGGCCCGGCCTCGCCCGCGCCGAAAATCGTGGATGCGCGCGGGACCGCCGTTCCCGCCCAGGTCCTGGCGCCCCAGGAAAGCGGAAGCCGGGCGCTGGCCCGACTGATCTTCGTCGCCGACCATGTGCCGGCGCTGGGGTACAAGATGTTCAGGCTGCTGAGAACGGGGGAGGCGGAGATGGCCGCGCCCTCGGACGCCGCGCTCAGGGTCTCTTCCGCGGGGCTGGAGAACGAGTTCCTCCGGATCGGTCTGGATCCGAAAACGGGGTGGATCACCAGCCTGTACGACAAAACAGCCGGGCGGGAGCTCCTCCGGGGACCCGCCGTCCTGCAGGCCATCGCGGACGAGCCCGAATCGATGTCGGCCTGGGAGCTCAAGCTGAAGGACCTCATCGAAACGGTGGGGGAGAAGGGGGCCAGGATCGAAGTGGTCGAATCGGGGCCCGTCCGGGCCGCCGTTCGCGTCCGCTCCATGTTTCGGGGATCGGCCTTCACCCAGGACATCGTCCTGCACCGCGGCTTGGCCCGGGTCGATTTCCGGCTGGCTGTCAACTGGCAGGAACGCAACGTGATGATCAAGGCCGCCTTCCCTCTGGCCTGGAAGCCCGCGGCCGCCGATTTCGAGACCCCTTACGGCTCCGTGGCCCGGCCGGTCGACGGGACCGAAGTCCCGGCCCTACGCTGGGTGGATGCCGCCGATCCCTCCGGCCGGTTCGGGATGACGCTGGTCAACGACGGAAAATACGGCTTCGACATGAAGGACAACGTTCTCCGGATGTCCATCGTCCACGGGGCGACCAACCCCGACCCGGAGGCCGATCGCGGGGTCCAGGAAACCTCTTACGCCCTTGTCCCTCACGAAGGAAGCTGGAAAGAGGGCCAGGCCTTGCGGCGGGGCTATGAATACAACGCGGCCTTATTGCCGCGTTTGGCCCTCGTCCATCCCGGTCCGCTCCCGGCCGAAAGCGCTTTCATCAAGGCCGGTCCGGACAATGTCGTCCTGTCCGCCCTGAAAAAGGAGACCGGCTACTATGAACGGGCCATGATCGTCCGTTTGTACGAGGCCTTCGGGAAGAAGACCGCCGCGACGCTCGAGCTGCCATGGGAGGTTCGGGCCACGGAGACCGACCTTATCGAGCGGCCTCTCAACAAGCCGCTGGGCGATGGCCGGACGCTGACGATCCCGCTCGAGCCCTACGAAATCAAGACCATCCGGCTCGAACGGAAATAGAACGGACGCCGGCGGACGGCCCGCGTTCAGCGGGCCTTGGCCTGTTCGACGAGGATCTGGAGAATCTCCATCTCATCGGCGTCGAACCAGATCCGCTCGCAGGAGAGGCATTTTTCGACCGGGATGAAGTACTGGTAGTTGTACGGCCGAGAGGCCAGGCGGTAGCCGCAGGCCGGGCAGACCGGGGCGTCCGTCGCCCGGTCTGATTCCTTCTGCGATTTGAGCGGGTTCCTCTTCAGGTTTTCGCGGAACTCCCCGGCCTTGCGGACAAGGGCGGGGGAGAAGCCGATCTCGGTCCGGGCCAGGATCCGATCCATGACGTCCTGATCGACGAGCTTGCCCAGGCACTGGCGGCAGACGCGGACGGGGACGCCCTCGTAGAGCGTGTCGGCCAGCGGAATGCGGCAACGAGGGCAGAGGCCTATGGAGGAGGCGGCGGACCCGGCCGGCGGACCCGTGGGAGGGGCCGCTCCCCCATGGAGCTCCTCGTACGCCGGAAAGACAAGCTTGGCCCTGTCCCGATCGCGGCGCATCTCTCCGATTTGAGCGACGATCGCCTCCGGGGTCGTATGGGCCATTTCCGCCAGGACCGCGATCCGGCGCGCGACGGGAGGGTGCGTGCTCGTCCAACGGGCGGCCGTCTCCGCAGACTCTCCTTTGGCCTTCGGCGGAACGATGAACAGCGGTCCATACGTCCGGTTGAAATCCCCGACGAAGGAATTGTGCACGTCGGCCTTGTAAATGGCCCGGGCCAAGGCGGCCGGACTCCGTCCCAGCTCGACGGCGGCGGCGTCGGCCAGGAGCTCACGCTCGCGGCTGACCAGGACACCGAGCATGCGGACCACAAACGAGGACAGGGCGGCGAAGGCGGCGACCATCGATCCGCCCGCCTCGGACCGCCTGGATCCGGGGCCGGCGTCCTCCTCGAAATGAGGCTCAAAGATCTCCCGGATCCGCTCAAAGAAATTGGCCATGGCGCAGATGAAGGTCAGAAAAAAAGCGTCGCCGCGGGCGATGTGGGCGATCTCGTGGGCGGCCACGGCCTCCATCTCGTCCGCCGTGAACTCGGCCAACAGGCCTTCGGTGACGGCCACCGCCGGCGTCCCGTCGGCCTCGATGACGGCCAGGGAATTGACCGCCCAATCCGGCAGAATATAGGCCTTGACCTTCGGCAGGCCGGCGGCCAGGCGGATCTCCTCGACCGCGTTTTCCAGGGCCATGTGGTAGCGGTCGGACCGGTCCGGGGGCCGGGCGGACAGGCGTTTAAGAATATACGATCCTCCGAATTTACGGGCGTCGTAATATTGCAGGAGGGCGATGAGGACCGACACGGCGGCGTCGATCATCCAAAAATTCGTCCAAAATCCGGGATTATAAAACGGCACCCGCCCGCCCATGGCGCCGACGGCCGTCCAGACGATCAGGATCAATCCACCGAAGGCGACGATATAGAAAGCCAGGATAAGGGCGAAAACGGCCAGACTTTTGGCTTCCTGCCGCTTCTGGATCTCGTAGAAGTCGAGGGGAGCGCGGTCCGGACGGGGATGGGCTCCATCGGTCATGCCCGTATCGTATTGAAATCCCGGGACCGTGGCAAGCGGACGGCGCTGCGATTGATCCGGGAGGGAGGCTATGATATACCTGCGAATATTCAGGAGGAACCATGATCCGCACCCGCTTTCGGAACGTCGGCATCGCCCTTCTTCTGGCGTCCGTCTCGGCCGCCGCTCTCTTCGCCGTGGATGTCCGCGATACCCGTCTCTTGTCCCAGCCGGCCATCAGCCGGGACCATATCGCTTTTTATTATGCCAACGATCTCTGGGTGGCCGATCTCGACGGCCGCAATGTCCGGCGCCTGACGTCGGATCTGGGCGTCGCGGCCAATCCCGCCTTCTCGCCGGACGGCGCCCTGATCGCGTTCACCGCCCAATACGAGGGCAACACGGACGTGTACATCGTGCCCACGGCGGGCGGCGTTCCCAAACGGCTGACCTGGCACCCGGGCGCCGACGTCGTCCAGGGTTTCACGCCCGACGGCCGGTCCGTCCTTTTCACGTCCTCCCGGGCCAGCTTCACTCCCGCTCATCAGCAGCTCTATACCGTCCCCATTGAAGGCGGCTTCCCCCAACAGCTCAAGATTCCCAACGCCGCCCGGGCCGCGCTGTCTCCGGACGGGACGAAGATCGCCTACAATCCGCTCCCGGACGCTTTTACCGAATGGAAGAATTACCGCGGCGGCCGCAATTCGGAAGTCTGGATCGTCCAGCTGAACGATCTGTCCCTGGAAAAAATTCCCCAGCCGTCCGGCCGCTCCAACGACCCCAATCCCATGTGGATCGGCGAGGCCGTCTATTTCCGGTCGGACCGCAACGGCGAATTCAATCTTTTCTCCTATGACGCGCGGACCAAAGAAGTCCGCCAGTTGACGAACCACCGGGATTTTCCGGTTCTGAACGCCTCCGCCGGCGGCGGCCGGATCATCTATGAGCAGGCCGGGCGCCTGCACATCTATGATCCGCGGACCAAGGTCTCCACGGCGCTGACGATCGGCATCGCCACCGACCTGGCCGAGCTACGCGAGCGATATGCCAAGGGTGCGCGCTGGATCCGCGACTGGGCGGTTTCGCCTTCCGGCGCCCGGGCGGCCTTCGAGTTCCGCGGCGAGATCGTGACCGTTCCCGCGGAGAAAGGCGATCCCCGCAACCTGACCCAGACCCCTGCGGTCCACGAACGGTCTCCGATCTGGTCGCCGGACGGAAAATCGATCGCCTATTTTTCCGACGCCTCGGGGGAGTATGAGCTCCATGTCCGGGCCCAGGACGGCAAAGGCGAACCGCAGCGTTTCAAGCTGAACGGTGCGGGGTTCTATGAATCGCCGGTTTGGTCGCCGGACAGCCGGAAGATCAGCTTCGCCGACAATTCGGACAGCCTCTATTGGATCGACCTGAAGACGGGCGCGGTCAGGAAGATCGCCTCTGAAAAGCTCTACAGCCCGGCCGGTTTCAAGCCCGACATCGGCGCCTGGTCCTCCGATTCCCAATGGATCGCCTATACGATCATGACGGCGACCTATTTCCAAAGGATTTATGTCTACTCGCTGGCCTTGGACCGCTCGACCGCGATCACCGACGGCTTGAGCGACGCCTCGGAGCCGGTTTTCGACGCTTCGGGCAAGTATCTCTATTTCTTCGCCTCCACGGACGCGGGCCCGGTGCGCCAGTGGTTCGACCAGTCCAACGCCGATATGCGCAAGACGGATTCGCTCTACCTCGCGGCCTTGACCAAAGAGGCGCCCAATCCGTTGGTCAAGGAAAGCGATGAAGAGAAGCCAGCGGTCGACAAGACGGCCGATAAGCCGGCGTCCGCGGCTCCGGCCTCCAAGCCCGCGGCGGCTGCCCGGCCGGCCGTGGCGGACGATAAAGCTAAGTCCGCCGAGACCGCCGTCCAGATCGATTTCGATGGGCTCGACCGCCGCATCGTGGCCGTCCCCGTTCCCGCTGGGAGCTACCGCGGCCTGGCGGCCGGCGAAGCCGGCCAGATCTTCTACCTCGAGAACGCCCCCGACATCGGCTCGGCTTCGGCGCCAGGGGCGACGCTCCATAAGTACGACTTCAAGGCCCGCAAGGATGAAGTCCTGCTCGGTGGCGTCCCTGGCTTCATGCTAACGGCCGACAAGAAGAAATTGGCCTACGGGGGCCCCGGCGTAGGTTCCTTTATCGTTCCGCTGGTCCCGAAACCCCAGCCCGGCCAAGGCCGACTGGCCGTCGATTCCATCGAGGTCCGGGTTGTCCCGGCCGTCGAATGGCGGCAGATCTTCGAGGAAGCCTGGCGCATCAACCGCGATTATTTTTATGATCCGGCCATGCACGGCGCCGACTGGCCGGCCATGAAGAAGAAGTACGAGCCCTTCCTCGACCACTTGGCCTGCCGGAACGACCTCAACCGGGTCATCATGTGGATGTGCTCGGAGCTGGCCGTCGGCCATCACCGCGTCGGCGGGGGCGACTTCATCGCCGAGGCCAAGTCCGTTCCCGGAGGACTCCTGGGGGCCGACTACGCGGTTGAAAACGGCCGTTACCGGTTCAAGAAGATCTACGGGGGATTGAACTGGAACCCCTCGCTCCGCTCGCCTCTTACCGAGCCGGGCGTGGACGTCAAGGCCGGTGAATACCTCCTGGCCGTCAATGAACGGGATATCCGTCCCCCGGCCGATATCGACGCGCCCTTCGAGAACACCGCCGGGAAAATCGTCGAATTGACCGTCGGGCCGAATCCGGACGGGACCGGAAGCCGCGTTGTGCAGGCCGTGCCCATCCCCAGCGAGGCAGGTCTGCGCAATCGGGATTGGATCGAAGGAAACCTGAAAAAAGTGGATCAGGCCACCAACGGCCGGGTGGCCTATGTCTACGTTCCCGACACTTCCACGCCGGGCTGGATCTCTTTCAAGCGCTACTTCTATCCCCAGGCCGACCGGGAGGCGATCATCGTCGACGAACGTTTCAACGGCGGCGGATCGCTGGCCGATTATTACATCGACCACCTGCGAAAGCCGGTCACCGCCTACTGGAATATGCGCTACGGCGACGATCTCAAGACGCCCAGCGCCTCCATCCAGGGCCCCAAGGTCATGATCATCAACGAGGTCGCCGGATCGGGGGGCGATTTCCTGCCCTTCATGTGGCGGAATTTCAAAATGGGCCCCCTCGTCGGCAAACGGACCTGGGGCGGGCTGGTCGGAACCCTCGGCTATCCGGTCCTCATGGATGGCGGCGGAGTGACCGCCCCCAATGTGGCCATATGGACGGAAAACGGCTGGGTCGTGGAAAACGAAGGCGTGCCGCCCGACGTCGAGGTGGAGCAGACACCGTCCGACGTCATCGCCGGGCATGATCCGCAATTGGAGAAGGCCATTCAGATCGCCCTGGACGAGCTGGCCAAGAACCCGCCCAAGAAGGCCCAGCGGCCGCCTTATCCGGTGCGGGTGAGGAAATAGGACCGAACGGGGCCGGACTCGGAACGCCCGGGTCAGGACTTAGGGGCCGGAACGGCGGCCGAGTCCTTGATTTTTTCGTAGAGGAAAGCGGCCCGCAGGTAGGCGCCCCCGGCGTTGTCGATCTCCCTCTTGGCCAGGAAAGCTTGGGCCTGGTTCTCCGTCTCCCGGGCGTATTCCATCAGCCAGGGATCGATCGTCGCCGGGTTCAGACCCGCCGCTTCGGACTTGAACCCGTCCAGGAGCCTGCGCAGGGCGGCCGCGCAGGCGTCCTCGCCGGCGCAACCGGGGGCCAGGGCATAGGTCTTCCCCAGAACGATAAAAAGGGACTTGGCCCCGGAAAAATCGTTCTTGCCCAAAGCGTCCACGGCGTTTCCTTCTTCGTACCGGGCTAGGCGGAAAAGCAGGTTCCTGTCGTCGGCGCCGGCTTTCCGGGCCTGCTCTTTGGCGGTTTCCATGGCGCCTTTGGCCTTCAGCGCGGCTTCCCGCTCGGCGACCACGCCAAGGAGCTTCTGCATGTCGCCCTGGACATCCCTGGTCTTGTCCGGCGCCGGGGCGGGCCGGGCGTTCGAGGAAGCCGGCGGGGCCGGACGCCCCTCCGAGGATTTGCGCGCCCGGATCTCGTCGACCAGCTTGTTGTAGGCATCGACGGTCGGCCCTTTGTCCGGCAGGATGCCTTTTACTGCGCCGATGACCTTTTCGGCGTTATCCAGGTCGCTGGTGTCCGCGGATTTGAGGAATTTGTCGATGGCGCCGTGCAATGCTTCGCTTCCCAGCGACGGCAGTCCGAAATGAAACCGCCCTCCCTGGCCCTCCTCGGGCGGCCGATCATCACGGTGCGCTTCGGATTTGGAATCCGACGGGGCCGGGGAGGGCGGCCGGCCGGTGCCGCCGTTCTCCCCGTTTGACCCCGGCGGAGCCATCGGGGAAGCCGAAAAAGGCCGGAGGGAGGAATGGCGGCCGGCGTTCCGGAGCATGGGCCATCCCAGGAACAAGGCGAGGATGAGGGCCAGCGCGGCGTAGCGCACGGCTCGGGACCGCCGGGGCTTGAGGCCGGCCGGTTTCGTCCCGGACGGCGGACGGACCTCGCTCCGGGAGATCTCCCGGACGATCGTGGGCAGGTCCTTCTCCAGATCGGCCAGGGCCGAGGCCAGCTCGTCGGCGCTCTGGAAGCGGCGGGCCGGCTCTTTTTCCAGACAGCGATAGATGATCCGAACCAGCGGCTCGGGCACGAGCGGATTGGAATCGCGGGCGTCCGGCGGGGCCTCGGATTTATGTTTGATGGCCACGGCCAGCGGCGTCTGGCCCTCGAAAGGCACCCTCCCGGTGACCATCTCGAAGAGGATGATTCCCATGGCGTAGATGTCGGAGCGCGCGTCGACATCGCGCAGCTCGACCTGCTCGGGCGACATGTACTCCGGCGTGCCGAGCATGACCCCGGTGCCGGTCATTCCCTCGGATTCGATGAAGCGCGACAGCCCGAAATCCATGATCCGGGCCCGGCCCTCGAGGTCGACCATGATGTTCTGGGGCTTGAGGTCGCGGTGGATGACACCCATGCGGTGGGCCTCGGCCAAGCCTTCGGCGACCTGGCGGGCGATGGCGACGGCCCGGCCCGCTCCGATGGGGCCGGCCCGCCGGATGAACTTTTTGAGGTCCTCGCCCTCGACGTACTCCATGCTGATGAATTGCACGAGCCCGGCCTCGCCCAGGTCGTAGAGACGGCAGACGTGGCGGTGGGCGATCTTGCGGGCGTTTTTAAGCTCGGTCTTGAACCGCTCCACGGCGGCGGCATTGAAGCTGAGCTCGGGTCGGATGATCTTGAGGGCGACGACTTCCTGGAGCTTCCGGTCGAAGGCTTTGTAGACCGAGCCCATGCCGCCCTTGCCCAGCTCTTCGATGATCTCGTAGCGTCCGGCGAAGATCGTGCCTCGGGCCAGATTCTCGAACGCGGCGATCAGGGTCGGCGAATCCGGAGGCGGAGTTCCGGGGGCGGGCGTGGGAAGCGGCGTCGCGCACTGGCGGCAAAAACGGCTGTCTTCGCGGTTGTCCGCGCCGCATTGGAGGCATTTCATGATCCGGATTCTCGTTTCCTAGCATTATCACGGGTCTTCGGGGTTGTCAAACGTATGGCCAATCCCCTCGATTTATGATACGTTTTTCCCCTTCATTTGGTTGCGGAGAAGATCCATGAAACCCACGCTCGTCGTCTTGGCCGCCGGTTTGGGCAGCCGCTATGGCGGCCTCAAGCAGATGGACGGCGTCGGCCCTTCCGGGGACACCATCATCGATTATTCCATCTATGACGCCCTGCGGGCCGGCTTCGGCAAGGCCGTCTTCATCATCCGCAGGGACATCGAGGCCGATTTCCGGGAAGTTTTCCTGGGCAAGCTGTCGGGGAAGATCGCCGTCGAGTCAGTTTTCCAGGAGTTGACCGACCTGCCGGCCGGATTCCGGTGCCCCCCGGACCGCCGGAAGCCCTGGGGCACGGCCCAGGCCGTCTTTTCGGCCAGGGCCAAGGTCCGCGAGCCGTTCGCGGTCATCAACGCCGACGATTTTTACGGCCGGAGCGGGTTCCTGACGATGGCCGAATTCCTGCGCGGCGCGGGCCCCACTCGATATTCCGTCGTCGGCTACGGCCTTCGCGGCACGCTGTCGGAACACGGATCGGTCGCCAGGGGCGTCTGCGAAGTGGACGCTGCGGGTTACCTGTCGGGCATCGTCGAGCGCACCCGGATCGATAAGACCTCCGAGGGGATCTTCGATCGCCGCGCCGACGGCCGGACGATGAGGCTTCCCGAGGAGACGGTCGTATCCATGAATTTCTGGGGATTCACTCCCGGCTTCTTCGATTTCATCGGCCGGGAATTCGCCCGATTTCTGGGGGAAAACATCGACGATCCCAAGGCCGAGATGTACATTCCCGTCGTCGTCAACGCCTTGATCAAGTCCGGGGAGGCCACGGTCAAGGTCCTTCCCACGCGCGACCAATGGTTCGGCGTCACCTACAAGGAGGACCGCCCGCGGGTCATGGCCGAGCTGGAAAAACTCGTTGCGGGGGGAGAGTACCCCCGCTCGTTGTGGGCTTGACCCGGTTCTCCCTCGGCCGGTCCCCGGCGCTTTCGGCGTTTCGATCCCTCTTTTTAGCTTGCTCATGACAAACCGCACGGGCCGAATCGGGACCGGGAGGCGCGCCATACCGAAAATGCATGGCGATCGAGGGACATGGCAATGGAAGCCGGTTCCGGGTATAAATAGATGAACGATTTGATGGGCTGGGGAGCATTGGACCATGACGACGTTCAAGCGACGCGAATTTCTGATGGCCGCCGGATTGGCGGCCGGGGCAGCTCCGTGGGCCGAAGCGAAGCGAGCCGGGGGATGGGCTCATTCAGGATCTCCGTCTGGTCTCCGATTGGGTATGGCGTCCTATACGTTCCGTGCCTTCAGCCTGGACGAGACGATCGTCATGACCAAGCGCCTGGGCTTGATGAGACTGTCCGTCAAAAGCATGCATCTTCCGCTGGAGGACTCGGCCGGGGAAATCCGGGCGGCCGCGGCCAAGATCCGCGCCGCCGGCTTGGAGCCCTACGCCGGGGGGGTCATCTACATGGCCAAAGAGTCCGAGATCGAACAGGCCTTCGTCTATGCCGAGGCCGCGGGTATGGAGATGATCATCGGCGTTCCCGACCCTGAGCTTCTGCCCCTGGTCGAGAAAAAGGTCCGACAATACGACCTCCGGCTGGCCATTCACAACCACGGCCCTACGGACAAAACCTATCCATCTCCGCAAAGCGCCTATGACCGGATCAAGAATCTCGATCGCCGGATCGGGTTGTGCCTCGATGTCGGCCACACCCAGCGGTGCGGAATCGACCCGGCGGATGCCGCGGAGAGGTGCTTCGATCGCCTTCTCGACGTCCATATCAAGGACGTTACGGCCGCGACGGCGGAGGGCTGGACGCTGGAGGCGGGCCGCGGGGTCGTCGATCTGCCCAAGTTTCTGGCGACCCTCCGGCGCTTGAAATATGCGGGAACGGTCAGCCTGGAGTATGAAAAGGACGAGAAGGATCCTTTGCCCGGGGCGGCCGAATCGATCGGCTATATCCGGGGCGTCCTGGCCGCCGGAGGGATTCGGTGAAGCGGACGGAGGGGATCGCCTACGCCCGGGCCGGCCTGCTGGGGAATCCCTCGGACGGCTATTTCGGCAAGATCATCGCCGTTTCCGTCCGCAATTTCCGGGCCCGGGTCGTCCTCGAAGAGAACGCCGAGATCGTCATCGTCCCCGCCGCCGAAGACGAGGAGCGCTATGCCAGCCTGGACGAGTTCGCCCGGGGGACGTTCCTCTACGGATATTACGGCGGTGTCCGGCTGGTCAAGGCGGCCATCAAAAAATTCCACGACTACGCCCGGGCCGGCGGGTTAAGGCTTGAAACGACGAATTTCTCGGTCCGCTACGATTCCGACATCCCCCGCCAGATCGGCTTGGCCGGTTCGAGCGCCATCATCACCGCGACTCTCCGCGCGCTCATGGATTTCTACGGCCTGACCGTGCCCCTGGACATCCAGCCGTCGCTCGTCCTGAGCGCCGAGCGGGACGAGCTCGACATCAACGCCGGCTTCATGGACCGGGTCATCCAGGTCTATGAGGGCTGCGTGTTCATGGATCTGGATGAGAACCTGATCCGGACCCAGGGGCATGGGCGTTATGAGCGCCTCGATCCGGGCCTCTTGCCGTCCCTATACCTCGCCTACAAGCCGGCCCTGGGCAAGGTTTCGGGACGGGTCCTCAACGAAATCCGCGTCAAGGTCGATCGCGGCGACGCCTTCACGATCGGCGTGTTGAAGCAGATGGGCGAATTGGCCGAGGAGGGCCGCCGGGCCCTTCTGACCGGCGACCGGAAGACGTTCTCGGCCCTGATGGACCGGAATTTCGAGCTCCGGCGGTCCATCCAGACCATCAGCCCGGCCAATCAGGAGATGATCGCGGCGGCCCGGGCCTGCGGGGCCTCGGCCAAATATGCCGGGTCGGGCGGGTCGATCATCGGAGATTATCGGGACGAGGCCATGCTGGCGGATTTGAAAAGCTCGCTGGAGAAAATAGGGGCCGTCGTCCTGACGCCGATCGTCGCCTAGATAAACGGACGTTTATTCGATAAAAATTGTTGGTAAAATCGAGGGGACGGTCGAAGCGGCCCTTCGAGGGTTTAGCCGTTCTGAGGCGTTTTTTCGGGCAGCCCGCCCGGAATGAGGCGGGCCGGCGAAGATGTTTGAGCGTCCCGGGCCAAATCCGTTAAATCAAACACGGAACGCGAGTTCTGAGCCGCCAAAAAAACGCCGCTAGAACGGCGTGAAAAACCCGAGAGGGCCGCAAGGCCGTCTCCTCGATTTCACCCCACCGCTTTAGTAGTTCTCGCTCTTGATCTCAAAGTAGGCCTGCGGGTGCTGGCAGGCGGGGCAGACGGCCGGGGCCTCGGGCCCTTCATGGACGTAGCCGCAGTTGCGGCAGACCCAGCGGACGGCCTGGCCCTTTTTGAAGATCTGGCCGGAGCGGACGTTGTCCAGCAGGGCGCGATAACGCTTCTCGTGCTGGAGCTCGACCTTGGCGATGGACTTGAACGCCGCGGCGACCTCGGGGAAGCCTTCCTTCTCGGCTGCGGCGGCAAAATCTTTATAAATGGCGGTCCATTCCATTTTCTCGCCGTTGGCCGCCGCCTCCAGGTTTTGGGCCGTGTCGCCGATCACGCCGCCCGGATAGGCGGCCGTGATCTCCACATCGCCGCCCTCGAGGAACTTGAAGAAGCGCTTGGCGTGCTCCTTCTCGTTGTCCGCCGTCTCCAGGAAAATGGCGGCGATCTGCTCGAAGCCGGCCTTCTTGGCCACTCCGGAGAAATAGGTGTAGCGGTTGCGGGCCTGCGATTCGCCGGCGAAAGCGGCCAGCAGGTTCTTTTCGGTCTGGGTGCCTTTCAATGATTTGGCCATGGTCATGTTCCTTTCTGAATCAGGCCTTCCAGAGGCCGTGAAGGTTGCAGTATTCCCGGGCGGAGACCGAGGCGGCCTTGACGCAGAACGCCGCTTCGGGCGCCTGGCCGGGCTTGAGGAATTCGCGGTAGGACTTGCCGTCGGCGATGAGCTCGATCCAGACGATGTAGTGCTTTTCCTCCATGGGATGGGGCACCGCGCCGACTTTGACCTTGAAGCCGTCGGCCGTCTTCTCGATGACCGGGACGTGTTTTTCCTTGGACGCGTCGACGGTGTTCTCGGTCAGAAGCTGCATGGGCTGGCCGCAGCAGACGAGCTCGCCGCCCCCGGCGGTCAACACCTCGACGATGTTGCCGCAGAGAGGGCACTTGTAGATGGACAGCTTGGCCGTGACATTAGGCATGGACGGGACTCCTTTTTTTATGTTGATTTTGCCGATGACGGGAGGAGGGGGCGGGCAGACAGTCGGCGCAGACGCCCTTGAAATATCCGTGGACTTCGTCGATGCGATGGCCGTGAAGGACGCCGCGGCGGCTGTTGGGACAGCTCAGATCGAGGTCCAGAATGCGGCCGCAGGAGGTGCAGCAGAAATGGTGGTGAGGCGTCAAGACGCCGTCGAAGCGGGCCTCCGCGGGATCGATGAGGAGCGGCCTGACCAGCCCTTTCCGGGCGAACAGTTCGAGCGCCGAATAGAGGGTCGTCTTGGAAAGCGTCGGGATGGTCCGCACGAGCCGCCCATGGAGCGCCCGGATCGTGGGGTGGCCGGCGTCGGCCGTGACCGACTCCAGGATGGCCATCCGCTGGGAGGTGGGCTTGATGCCCTGGCCGACCAGGATCCGCCGGAGCCTCTTCTTATCTGTAACCATTACAGATTGAATCATAGTTCAATCGGATCGGCGTGTCAAGCCGTCCCCCCGGCAGGATGCCGGGGCGGGGGCGGTTCAGCGGGCGCCGCGGAAGGCTTCGTAGAGGGCCCGGATGTTGGCCAGCGGCACGTCCGGCCCGATCTCCCCGCAGGCGATGACGCCTCCGGCGGTCGTGCCGCAGGCGGCCAACGTGCGGGCCACCTCATCGCGGACTTGGGCCGGCGTCCCGAACGGGAGCACGTTCTGGCGGTCGATGTCGGTGCGGACGGCGATCCGCCCGCGGATGTGGCCCTCGGTCCAGGCGTGGCCGACCACGGCGATCTGGAAGTTGAGGACATCGACGCCGATCTCGGCCAGGTCGCCGACGATGTCGTTGATGAAGCCGTCGCTGTGGAACCAGACGTCCCGTCCGGCGTCCTTGACCTTGCGGAACATCGCGGCGTAGCGCGGCTTGAAGAGCCGGCGCCAGAGGGCCGGACGGACGAGCAGGGCGCCCTGGGCCCCCCAGTCGTCGCCGAAATGAAGACCGTCGTATTCGAGCCGGAGCCAGCGGTCGATCCAGCGCAGGTTGAAGTCGAGCAGGTCGTCCATGAGCCGGAGCAGGGCGGGCGGCTCGGCGGCCAAATCCGTCATCAGGGCCTCCATGCCCCGCAGCTGCTGGAGCTGCTCGAAATACGTGAACCAGCCGCCCCGGGCGTACCAGCGATCGTCATAACCGGTCCGGTGCCCGCTGTACAGGCGGCCGTCGGGCGGTCCGGCGTCGAAAACGGGCGGCCAGGCAAATTCGTCGTAGCGGTCCAGGTCGGGGATGGGAAAAGCGACCGGGATGCCGCAGAGGCCCGGCCATTCGACACGCCAGACCGTGCCGAAATCGTCGCGGTTCAGGCCTTTCTTATATTGGGGGGGAAATTGGTCCACGGGAAGATCGGCCGCTCCGTCCCACCCGAAATCGTCGCGGAACTCGGTCAGGATCTCGTCGAGGGCCGGGCCGTACTTGATCCGGGCGGCCGGCAGGACGGCGTGGGAGATAGGGAGCCGGTCGGGCGTCCCGAAATGGACGGCCCGGCGGACGCGTTCGCGGCTGTTCATTGGCTCTGGGGGATGGCGTCCTCGCCGGCGGCCCGGAGCAGGTCGGCGATCGTCGTCACGGCCAGCCCGACGCTCGTGTCGGCGGCGCCGTAATAGATCTTGACCTCGCTGTCGGGACGGGCGAAGCCGTCGGCGTCGTAGTCCTCGACGATCATGCCGCTGGGGAAGACGACGTTGGGGACCTGTCCCGCCAGCTCATAGATTTCCCGCGGCTCGAGGATATTGCGGCGGCAGCGGCCGAGGACGCGCGACGGGTCCCGCAGGTCGAGAAGCATCACCCCGGCCTGATAGACCGAGGCGCTGCCGAAATGACCGGCCACTCCGTGGTAGACGTGGAGCCAGCCCTGGCGCGTCTTGACGGGCGGCGGCCCCGAGCCGATGAACTCGTCCCAGTAATGGAAACGGCCGTGAATGAGCGGCGCGACGGGCTTCCAGGCCAGCAGGTCGTCCGATTCGGACAGCCAGATCGTGCTGCCCGAGGCCGGTCCGCCGGCGAGGCGGGCCGTGTTCGGCCGGTCCATCCGCAGGTAGCGGCCGCCGATTTTTTCGGGGAAGAGAACGCCGTTGCGGATGTCCTCGTTCGAGGCCGGGCCGAGGAATTCGTAACGCTTGAAATCCGTCGTCCGGCCCAGCCCAAGCCGGCAGCCGTCGTCCATGTCCATGGCGAACAGGACATAGATAGTTCCGTCGATCCGCGTCGGGCGGGCGTCATAGCAGTGAAAGGGCCGGGCCGGAAGGTTGTCCAGCCCTTCGAATTCGATGATTTGAGGCTCGACCTCGAATGACCATCCGTCAAAGCTCGTGGCCGGCAGCAGATAGGTCTCGCGCGAGCGGTCCTGGACCCGGAGGATGAGGCGATAGGTCGTTCCGTCCTTGATCGCACCGGGGTTGAAGACGGACGTCACATCGGAGAGCAGGGGCGGGATCTCGGGGATATGCTTGCGGGTCAGGATGGGATTTCGCGAATGGCGGTTCATACGGTTCTCCGGGCTCAAAGTATCATGTCGCCGATGCGCATTCAATCCCCGGACGCGAATTGAGCCCGTTTGATACGGGCAAAATGCGTTTTTTTGATTTAATTGGGCGAGGGGGGATATGGGGGAAATCCGCGCGTTTTCCCCCAGATCCCCCCGAGCCCCTCTTCTTGACAATTTACGGGGCCGAAAATATAAATGGAGGCATTCGCGACTCGGATCGTTCAGGGAGGTCCTCATGAAAAAACGTGTCGTTGTCCAAGCGGCCGTCGTCCTGGCCGCCGCGGCCGTCTTCGTCGCCGCCGCCCAGGAAAAGAAGCCTTTCGCCGGCCTGGGCATGGGCTTGCAAACGCTCAGCCGCCTGTCCCACGCGCAGACCCGATCGATCAGCCCGGAGAACTTCACCGGGGAGAAGGGCAAGGCGGCCATGTCCACAAACGGGCCGGCCATGTCTTCGGCCCGGGATTTGGGCCAGGGCTGGAAGATCTCGCCCTACGTCACCCTTAAACCCAAGGAGACCTTCGTCATGGCCGACGTCAAGGACCAGCAGGGCGCCATCCAGCAGATCTGGTGCACGCCCGCCGGCGATTTGCGCTGCGCCGTCCTGCGGTTCTATTGGGACGGCGAAACCGAGCCGTCCGTCGAATGTCCGCTGGGGGATTTCTTCGCCTGCGGCTGGGGCCAGTACGCTCAAATCAGCTCGCTGCCCGTGTGCGTCAATCCGGGAAGCGCCTTCAACTGTTATTGGGAGATGCCGTTCCGCAAGGGCTTCAGGATCACGCTGGAAAACATGGCCGACGACAAGTTCACCATTTATTACCAGATCAACTATACGCTGACCGAGGTGCCCGAGGACGCCGCCTATTTCCATGCCCAGTTCCGGCGGGTCAATCCGCTCCCGTACAAGGACGTTTACACCATCGTCGACGGCGTCAAGGGCTGGGGCCATTACGTGGGCACGTACCTGGCCTGGGGCGTCCATAACAACGGCTGGTGGGGCGAAGGCGAAATCAAGTTCTACCTGGACGGCGATACGAAGTTCCCGACGATCGCCGGGACGGGCACGGAGGACTATTTCTGCGGCTCCTACGACTTCGACGCCAAGGCCGCGGACGGATCGACGCAGTATCATGAATTTTCGACGCCTTACACAGGGCTGGCCCAGGTCATCCGCGGCGACGGGCATTACCAGGTCCAGCAGCGGTTCGGCCTCTACCGCTGGCACATCATGGACCCCATCCGCTTCGAGAAGGACCTGAAGGTCACCATCCAGGCGCTGGGCTGGCGCTCGGGCGGCCGCTACCTGCCTCTGCAGGACGACATCGCCTCGGTGGCCTTCTGGTACCAGGCCGAACCCCACGCCAAGTTCCCCAAGCTGCCGGACAAGGACGCCTTGGAGATCATCTGAGCGACGCTTCGAATCCATGAGGGGACGCCCCGCGGCGTCCCCGTCTCATTTTATTTCCGGCCGAGGCGGACGCGGACACGACATTCAAGGACGTCCGAAACAGGAAGGACGTTTCCCGAGATCGGCCGCCCGTCAAGGAAGACGCTTTCGACTCCGGACTCCACGCCTTGGGGGTTCTCGACCTCGATGAGGCAGCGCGTCCCTCGGAACACGCGCTCGGCCCTGAATCCCGGCCAAGCGGATGGAATGACGGGATCGACGAGGAGCCCGCCGTAAGTCGGCCGGATCCCCAGAATATGATCGAAGCTCACCCGGTACATCCAGGCCGCGGTCCCCGTCTGCCAGGAATGGCTGGCCCGGCCGGGGCTCTCGTGCTCGTCGCTGGTGATGTATTGGGAATAGACGTAAGGCTCGGCGAAGAAGACGTCCGAATCGACGCGGTCGGGCAGGAGTGTCCGATAATACTCGTATGCGGCATCGCCGCGGCCAAGCAGGCACTCCGCTTGAATGAGCCAGGCCGCCGGGTGGCAGAAGACGGCGCCGTTTTCCTTCTTGCCCCCGACGCAGCGCGTGATCAGGCCGATCTTCGGGTCGATCTCGCGGAAGGCCGGGGCGCAGATTTTTGGGCCGTAGTCGCTTCCCAAGAGCCGCCGGGCGCTGTCCATGGCTTGGACGAGCCGGGTGCGGTCGGGCAGGCCGGCGATGACCGCCCAGCTTTGGGTGTTGATGAAGATCTTTCCGTAAACGTTCTCCCGCGCCCCGATGCGGCGGTCGTTTTCGCCGAAGGCGCGGATGTACCATTCGCCGTCCCAACAGTGCTCCTCGACGGCGGCGCGGAACAGGCCGCGGACGGCGCGGACGCCGGCCAAGGGCCCGGAGCGGCCGGCCGCCTCCAGAAGTTCGATCAGGCGGTCGAGCATGGCCGCATAGAACATCCCGCCCCAAACGCTTTCGCCGCCCTCCTCGCCGCCGATATAGTCGAGGGTGTCGTTCCAGTCTCCGCGGCCGAAGATCGGCAGTCCATGGCGGCCGGTGTTTCCCCGGGCGAATCGGACGACCGCCAGGAGATGATCAAGGATCGATCCCGGCCCGGCGTCCAGAAAGGGTTCTTTTTCGTCCAGCAGGCCGAAATCGCCCGTTTCCTTGATGAATTCGGTCACCGCCAGGATGAACCAAAGGGGATCGTCGCAGTGTTTGGTGAATTCGCCCCGGCCGTCTTCGTAGAAATGATGGTAGACGCGGCCGTCCTTTTGCATTTGGCGAGCCAAAAGACCGATCCGTTCGCGCGCTTTGGCCCGGTCCGACAGGGTGGTGGCGATCACGTCTTGGGCCGTGTCCCGGAAACCGAAGCCGCGGCCGATGCCCCAGTAATAAAAGCTGACGACCCGGCCGACGTCGAAGGCGACCTTGGCCTGGTAGGGCGACCAGCCGTTGAGGAAGATATCGGCATGCGGGTCGGGAGTTTCGACGCGGGTGCGGCTGAAGAACGACCGCCAATTCTCTTGAACCTGGGCGAAGGCGCGCTCGATGGAAGCGGCGTCGCGGAAGGCCAGGGCGGCGATCCGCTTGCGCTGCTCGAACTCGGGTTTGGGGATGACGCCGAGGGAGAAGACGACGTCCCGTGTTTCGCCGGGGGCCAGGACAATGTCCGTCTGAAGGGCGCCCACGGCGTTGCCGAAATCCGTATCGCGCGACGACAGCCGCCCCGCTTCGACGCCCTGGGGATTGGATTCGCTGCGATAGGGGCCGATGAACCGCTCGCGCAGGGTTTCATAGGCGGCGGCGGGCGTATTGACGGTGAAGAAGGCCCACTGGTCCCATTCCTTGTTTTCCTGGTGCTGGGTGCCGCGCGTCTCCGTCACCCAGTACGTCTTGGTGGCGAAGAGGGCGTTGAGGTCCCTCTCGAAATGGACCCGGTTGAAATGCTGGTCGTCGCATTGGTTGATCAGATCGACCAGGGCGTGGCCGAGGGCGAATTCGACGTAGCCGACGACCGCCAGCCGGCGGGGGCGGTTGCCCGTGTTGGTCAGGCGGGCCCGCCAGATTTCGCGGTCGTCATCGACCGGGACGAAATAAAGAACGGACGAGGCGATGCCCTCGACGAGGGCCTCGGCGCGGGTGTAACCGAATCCGTGGGCGACGCGATAGGATTCCAGGGCGCGGCCGACCGGCTGCCAGGTCAGGCTCCAGACGGAGCCGGAGTCGAGGTCCCGGACATAGATGTACTTTCCCGGCCGGTCGGGCGGGACGTCGTTGATGCGGTAGCGGGTGATGCGGCCGTGCAGGGGGCTTTTATAGTAGCTGATCCCGCCCCCGTTGTTGGAAATGGTGGCGAAATAGCGCCCGTTATAGATGTAGTTGATCCAGGGCGCCGGCGTGGCCGCGTTGGTGATGATGTATTCCCGGCCGTCTTCGCTGAAATGTCCGTAGTTCATGCGCGGATCCTTAATAGGGGGACACCATGCATACTTCCTCTATTTTTTTCGTTCGACGAAGCCCGAGTCGGAATGGTCCCGGGTCATGGTCTTCAGCTGGCGGATCATGCTCCTCAGGTTGATGAAGCCGCCCGCCGAGAACCAGACGATGACCACGATGGAGACAGCCAGGTAGATCACGACGTACGTCTTCCAGAAGGCCATCCAGGCCCCGTTGCCGATCGTCCGGGTCAGGTTGAGGACCGTCCCGATGATGAATACCACCACCCAGGAGAAGGTCCAGACGTAGGTGGCGATATAGATGACCTTGTCGAAGGGGGTGAATTCCCGGCCCATGCCCAGCGCCCGCCAGCCCCTCTCCGGCAGCGCGGAGACGACCTTGTATTCGTCCTTGATGAGATGGGCGCCGCGATGGAACATGCGGTCCATGTCGAACGTCCGGCCGCGGCTGGTCAGGAGCGAGACGACGATGTAGACGATGACCGACAGGGCCATGGCCAAGCCCCAGAACATCTGTCCGTTGACGGGAAAAGCCGGGTCGAGCTGGCGGACGACGATCCCGCCGACCGCCGTGATTGAACCCGTCAGCATGCTCGACCAGGCCGCGGCCGTCGTCCCTCGTTTCCAATACAATCCGCCGACGATCACGGCCCCGCTGCCGCCGGCGAAAATGGCCCCGGTGACGGCGAAGAAAAGGAAGATGTACTCGCTCTGCTGGAAGAGCAGGCTGAAGAAGAAGACGAAGACGGCCACCCCGGTGATGGCTCCTTGCAGGGCCCGGATGTGCTGTTTCGACCCGAACGGACGCCGCCGCAGGGGCATCAGCACGTCCTGGATGAAGATCGCGCCCCAGGAATGGAGGTAGGTTTCGTGGCAGGCGATGGAAGCGGCCAGCATGACCGCGGCGAAGGCGCCCATCAATCCGACCGGCAGGAGCTTGCTCAAGGCGATCGGCACGGTCAGCTGGCTGCGCAGGGCCGGGTTGGCGATGCCGTCCAGGATGGTGCGGGCTCCGACCGCCGCCCCGCTGAAATCGGGATGATGGAGGAAGGTATAAGCGACCACGGGGACGAAGACGAGGAACAGGCCCCATTGGGGGATGTTCCGCCAGTTCATGAGGACGTCGCCCATCTTGGCTTCGTGGGCGCTCTTGGCCGAGGCGTTGTAGGCCTGGGTGCCCTGCCAGGAAAGCTTGCCGTAGATGACCCCGATCATTCCGATGAGGAAATACCAGAAGTTGTAGTCTTTGGTGCTGCCGGTGTGGAACGGATTGATGAGCGAGGCGTCGGGCGGGGCCTGGGTCACGGCGGCGAAGATGTGGGCCCAGTTGACCTTGAACAGGAGGACGACGACGATGACGATGAAGACGACGTTGGTGAAGACGCCCTGGAGGAAATCGGTGATCATGACCGCGATCTGGCCGCCGGAGAGGACGAAATAGAGCGGCACGGCGATGACCACGATCATGATCAGGGCAAACGTGGAGACGGACAGGCCCCCCAGGCCGACCGTCGGAGGGAGCCCGCAGAAGTAAATGAAGAACCGGGCGCTCACGGCCGGGAAGATGCCGAAGTTGATGATCCCCGAAAGGAAGGCCAGGGATCCGGCGAAGATGCGGAAGGGACGGCTGTAGCGGACTTCGAAGAACTGGGCCATCGTCAGGCAGCGCGTCTGCCGGAAGCGGTAAAGGACCCAGCCCGAGACGCTGATGGCCACCAGGACGACGGTCATGACCATCTCCCACCAGCGCAGGTTGAATCCGGCGATGAAGTTCATCTCCAGCATGCCGACGATGGTGACGGCCCCCAGGGCGGCCGTGCCCTGGGACAGGCTGATGAGATAGCGGCCGCCGGTCCGGCCGGCGGCCAGGAAATCCGAGACCGAGCGCATCAGGCTCCGGCTGAGGGCCACCACGGCGATGATGAAGGCGAAGACCGCGGCGACGATGCCCCAGTCGAGGACGGTCAAGTTCATGGCCGGGATCCTTCGGACGGACGTGCGCCCCTGGCGCGCGGGAGCATCTTAACTCCAGAGGAAAACGCCCGTCAAGGAAACGGCCCGCTCCCGGTCTTTTATGGTAAAATGACCCCCGGCATTTACGACGGGAGGAGCAGAGCATGAAAAAATCTATCATCGGGTTGGCCGCCCTGGCCGCTGTCCTGCTGACCGCCGCGGCCGCCCCGGCCCAGTTGCGCCGCGGCGACGCCGCCATCTTCTTCCGCGACGGCCGGGTCATCTTCGATCAGGTCACCGGCATCGTTACATCGAACCTCATCATCCAGACCCCCGGCAACGGCCAGTTTCCCATGCGGGATGTCTGGCTGATCAACTACGAAGAAAACCGCTGGGACTATCCGGGCGAGCGTGAACGGATGGCCGCCGGCGAGCACGCCGTGTTCCTGCGCAACGGCAACGTCGCCTCCGGGCAGATCGTCAATTTCCTTTCGGAGCACGAGGCCGGCCCGGGCCGGCCCTGGGGCTATAAGCTCCGCAAGGACGGGCGGACGACGATCTATACGCCCGCCAACATCAGCCGGATCTATTATTCGAAGGACGTTCCGGCGGCCTTCACCCGCACTCAGAACACGAACCAGGCGTCGACCGACAATCCGGTCATCGGCGTCTACAATACGATCGGCAATTCGCCGGCCATCGAGATGCAGCTGGCGGCCAACGGGACGGCCCGCTGGACCTTGCTCAACGGCGGGGGGGTCACGCTCGGGACCTGGCGGTTCAATCGCGGGGACACCGCGATCGTCGTGGTGCGCTTGAGCAGCGGCGCGGGCATGATGGAAATGACGTTCGGCCGGGACGCGAGGGACCTGGTCGGCCTCAGCTACGACAAACGCCTCTACGGCCAGCTCCGTTTCCAAAAGTGAGCCGGGGGGTCGTTCTCACTCGACGATAAACTCATCGGCGAAAAGCCGGGCCTGCCGGCCGGCTCCCGGATTCCAATCCGGACAGACCGCGACGGAGAGCGTTGTGACGCGCCCGCGGCGCGGCTTTGGCCGAGCCCGTCTTGATGACGGCCGAATCTTTTAATAAGGGGCCAAGGAGAAGACGGGCGATGTTTCGAGCGCATAAGAAATCGCGGGCTTGCGCGACCCGGCCTCGAGCTCGGGATCGATCTTCACCGCGTAGATGCGGCGGGCGCAATAGACGCCCATTTGGTCATAACGGCGGAACTGCTTGACCATCCGGCCGAGAAAATCGTTCCAGCTTTTTCCTTCCTTGGCCGACCAGCCCGTTTCGGCGATGGCCGCGATCCGCGGATAGATCATGTACTCGGCGTGGGCCGGCGTCGGCACGAATTCCGACCACAGGTTGGCTTGGGTCCCGATGACGTTGAGCCTTTCCTCCGGGGTGAGCTCGCCCGGCACCGGCTCATAAGAGTAGGCCTTGCTGAGCGGGATAAAGTTGCCGATGGCCGGCGGCTCGAAGGCCGGATTTCCCTGGTAATAATCGAAATAACAATACGAAGTCGGGGTCATGACCACGGCGTGCCCGGCCCGCGCCGCGGCGATGCCGCCGCCGATTCCCCGCCAGGACATGACCGCGGCGTTGGGCGCCAGCCCGCCTTCCAGGATTTCGTCCCAGCCGATGAGCCTTTTCCCCCTGGCGTTGAGGAATTTCTCGATCCTGCGGATGAACCAGCTTTGGAGCTCCTCCTCGTCCTTCAGGCCCTCGGCCCGGATGCGGGCCTGGCATTTGGGACAGGTCTTCCAGGTGGATTTGTCAACCTCGTCGCCGCCGATGTGGATATAGTCGCCCGGGAAGAGGTCGATGACCTCCGACAGGATGTCCTCGAGGAAGGTGAAGGTGGCGTCGTTGCCCGGACAGTAGACATCGACAGGCCCGGCGCCGCCCGGCGGCACGGTGAACGGGCCGCCGCTGCAGGAGTATTCCGGGTAGGAGGCCAGCGCGGCCAGGCAGTGGCCGGGCATTTCGATCTCAGGGACGATCGTGATGCAGAGGCGCTTGGCATAGGCGACGATCTCCCGGACGTCATCCTGGGTATAAAAGCCGCCGTATGTGGTTTTCTCCCCGGCTTCCTGGGGCGGCCGGCTGTTCCAGTTCTTGTCTTCGCGGTCGACGCGCCAGGCCCCCACCTCGGTCAGCCGGGGATATTTCTTGATCTCGAGCCGCCAGCCCTGGTCGTCGGTGAGGTGCCAATGGAACACGTTCATTTTGTGGGCGGCCAGGCCGTCGAGGCAGCTCTTGATGAAATCCTTGGGAAAAAAATGCCGCGAGCAATCCAGGAGCAGGCCCCGCCAGGGCAGACGCGGCTTGTCCACGATCTTGACGCAGGGCAAAACGGCCGGCCCGGCCGAGGCGCCGGCCCGGCCGAAGGCCTCGGCCGGCAGAAGCTGGAGGATCGTCTGGATCCCGTAAAAATACCCGCCGCGCCCCGCGGCGCCCAGATCGAGGCCGGAGGGCGTGATGGATAATTCATAGCCTTCCGGGCCGAGGTCGGCCCGGGCGCTTCGACGGAAGAGGATGACGGGGCCGGTTTCGTCCGGAGAGGCCGTCGAAGCGGCCAGGTCGAGACCGAAAGCGGTCTTCAGGCGGTCGGCCAGATAACCGGCGGTCTCCGCGGCGTCCGTGTCTCCCGCGGGGACGACGATGCGGCGGATCGAAGCGAGGGGCAACGATCCGGTCGTGCGTTCGAGCTGAAGCGGTTTGGGGATGACGCTGATCTCGGGACCTTGGGCCGGGAGCGAGACGAGCCGCGGCCGAACGCAGGCCGCGGCCAGGATCAGGACGGCGAGGAGCAGGGCGGACCGAGGAAAAGGCCGTTTCAGCATGAGCAGGACTCCTTGATCGAATCGGCGATTCGGTTTTATATATCATACCGGCGACGGCCGATTCAAACGGCGGTCGGGGACGGCGGAGAATGCTGTATAATCCCCCCATGATCAAGGCCCTGCCCGAGGATTTCATCGTCGAGGAACGGGCCGTCCTGCCCCTGCAAACGGCGGGCGAATATCGCGTCTACCGTCTGACCAAGAGCGGCTGGACGACCCCCGACGTCGTCCGCCGCCTGGCCCGCACCTGCGGCGTCTCTCCGGCGGCCCTGGCTTACGGCGGCAAGAAAGACCGGCATGGCCGGACGTCTCAATTCATCACCGTCCGCGATGCCCGCGATTTCAGCCGCGAGGAGCGGAATTTCAGGCTCGAGAGCCGGGGTTTCATGGACCGGCCCATGGGGCCGGATCTCATCCAGGCCAACGATTTCCGGATCGTCATCCGCGACCTGGGCGAAACGGAGCCGGTCGAACAAGCCCTGCCGGCGGTGCGCCGGTTCGGCGTCCCCAACTTTTTCGACGATCAAAGGTTCCGCAGCTATGATCCGGAGAGGGGCTTCTTTGCCGAGAAAATCCTGCGCCGGCACTACAACGGCGCGCTCCAGGTTTACCTGACATCGTCGACGCCGGAGATGGCTTTTGCCGAACGGGAGCGGAGACGAACCCTCTTCGAACAATGGCGCGATTGGCCGGCTTGCCTGGCGATGGCTTCGAACCGGGAGGAAAAGGAGATTCTCGGCTACCTGGCCGCTCATCCCAAGGAATTCGCCCGGGCCCTGCACAAGCTGCCGCAGGACGAAGTCTCCATGCGTTACTCGTCCTTTCAGTCGCATCTCTGGAACGAGCTGCTCCGCCGTTTGGTCCGGGACCTCGTGACGGAGACCGCGGCCGTCGCCGGGGCGGAAGGGGCGTATCTCTTTTGGCGGGCCCTGGACGGTCCCGCCGAAGCGGCCTTGAAGGACCTGTCCCTGCCAACGGCCGCGCCGCACATGGTTTTTCCCGACGACCGGGCCGCGGCCCTTTTCGAGACGATCCTCGGAGAGCGCGGCCTGCGCCGCCCCGACTTCCGGACCCGGGCCCTGCGGAAAGTCTATTTCAAATCGTTTCTCCGACGGGCCGTCACCCATCCGGAAAACCTCGAAATGCGGAGAGCGGGACCCGACGAACTCCATCCCGGTCGGCGCCTGATCGAGCTGTCGTTCGCCTTGCCGCGCGGCGCTTATGCGACCATGGTGGTCAAGCGCCTGACATTGCCAAATCCCGGCGAAAGCGCCTAAAATAACCGGGTTCCATTCTCAGGCGGGAGATTCAATCATGAAAAGACGCCTTCTTTGGTTGGCGGCCGCGCTTTTCCTTGGCGGCGCCCTGTTCGCCCAAACGCGCATCGTTTACGATGACTATTTTACCGACAAGGCCCTCCGTGTCGATCTCTATCAGGTCGGCGACGCCAAGGACGAGATCGTCGCCGTCGATAAAATCCTGGAGGAGCCGCTCTGGCCGGAGACGCGGACCAGGCTGGTGGACGATTTCGGCTACGGCCGCTACGTCCTGAAGATTTATGATATCGCCACCAACCACCTCATCTATTCCCGCGGCTTCGACAGCATGCTGGCCGAATACAAGACGACGGCGCCGGCTCTCGAAGGGACCAAGCGCGTCTTCCAGCGGAGCGTCCGCTTTCCTTCGCCGAAACGGCCGGTGCTGTTCGTCGTCGAAGTCCGGGACAAGAAGAACCTGCTCCATCCGTTCTTCAACCGGACGATCGATCCGGCGGACTATCACATCCTGCGCGAAACGGCCGCGGCCGGCGACTGGACCTACGAGGCCGCGTCGGCCGGCGACCCGCGCCGGACGCTCGATTTCGCCTTCATCGCCGAAGGCTACACGGCCGGCGAGCGGGACAAATTCAAGGCCGACGTGGATCGCATGGCCGCGACGCTTTTCGCCACCGAGCCGTACAAGAGCGCCAGGTCCCGCATCAGCATCCGCGGCGTCTTCCGGCCTTCGGCCGAACGGGCCATGGACGAGCCCCGTCAGAAGTCCTACAAGAAGACCGTCCTGGACGCCTCCTTCAACGCTTTCGATCTCGACCGATACATGCTGATCGAGGCGGACCACCGTCTCCACGAGATCGCCGCCCAGGTTCCCTACGACGCCCTCGTCGTCCTCGTCAACAGCAATCGCTACGGCGGCGGCAGCATCGCCTTCGATTATTGCGTCACGACCGTCGACAATCAGGCCAGCCCGGGCGTCTTCCTCCACGAGCTCGGGCACTCCTTCGGCGGCCTGGCCGACGAGTATTACACCAGCGAGGTGTCCTACAACGACTTCTATCCCAAGGGCGTCGAGCCCTTCGAGCCCAACATCACCGCCCTCCTCGACCCGGCCAACGTGAAATGGAAGGCGCTTCTCTCGCCCGGCATCTCCGTTCCCACTGAATACGGCAAGGACCAAGTCGAGGCCCTCCAGGCCGAGCTGCGCACGGTCCGGACCGCTTTGCGAGAGGACGTCGCCAAGGGCCGGGAGAAAGGCCTTTCCAGCGGACAAATCAAAGTGATTCAGGACAAGGCCGCGGCGGCGGAGAAAACGATCTCGGCCCGGATCGAAGCCGTCCGGAAACAGTTCAAGGACCTCGAGGACAAAGTCGGCGTCTTCGAGGGCGCCGGCTACGCCGCCAAGGGGCTCTACCGGCCGCAAATGTATTGCCTGATGATCGGAAGCCCGAAGAATGAATTCTGCGCGGTCTGCCGCAAGGCCATCAACGACATGATCGAATATTTCGCTCCCGGAACGCGGTGATCGATTTCGCTGACTCAGATCGATGAGGAAAAGACGATGAATGCCAACTCGTGGATCAAGGAATTCCCGGGCGCGGTGACGGTCTGCGACTCCCAGGGAACCATCCTGGAGATGAATGACCGCGCGGTTCAAGCGTTTGCCGCCGACGGGGGCGCCGCCCTCGTCGGGAAAAACGTCCTCGATTGCCATCCCGAGCCGTCGCGGACCAAGATGCGTATGATGCTGGCCGAGGGCCGGAAAAACGTGTACACGATCGAAAAGCGCGGGGTCAAGAAACTCATCTTCCAAAGCCCCTGGACCGAAGGGGGCGTTTACCAGGGTTTCGTCGAGCTTTCGCTGGAGATCCCTTTCGATATGCCCCATTTCGTCAGGGGATAGGGCGACCGGCGCCGTTCACTTGATTTGGCCGCCGGCGACCGCTATGATGGAGCGCGCCTGCCGGTGCGCCCGTAGCTCAGCTGGATAGAGCATTTGGCTTCGAACCAAAGGGTCGGGAGTTCGAATCTCTCCGGGCGCG
>CAVSPT010000005.1:0-610000 GCA_963729855.1 Candidatus Aminicenantota bacterium
GGCATATCAAGTCCGGCCATATCACCGGGTTGATCTTTTCCAAAGCTCGCCCGGCTGGCCCGAAACACCAAAGAGCTTCTGGAGTTCGCGGATATCTTCAGGCAGTGCAATTGCGACCTCATCTCTCTTCAAGAGGCGATCGATACCTCTTCCCCGGCCGGAAGGCTGTTCTACACCATGATCGCCGCCATGGCCCAATGGGAAAGAGAAGAAATCTCTGAACGGGTCGCGGCTTCTGTCCCGATCCGGGCCAAACTCGGAAAGCCTCTTGGAGGCCAAGCCGCCTTCGGCTATCAATGGAAAGACAAGCAGCTCATCCCCGATCCCAAGGAAGCGCCGACCCGAAAGCTTATCTATGAACTTTTCTTGGAGCATCAAAGGAAGAAAACCGTTGCCAACCTACTCAATGAGTCCGGGTACCGCACTAGAAACGGCTCTAAATGGTCAGATACGACCGTAGAGAGGCTTTTAAAGGACACCACGGCCAAAGGGCTTCGCCGGGCCAATTGGACCCAAGGACCCCCGGAAAAGGACAAAAAGCGGGTTATTAAGCCCGAAGACGCCTGGGTTTACAGCCGGATCGAGCCGATTATCACCGAAGAACTTTGGGACAAATGCAATTCCATCCTGGACGACCAGGAAAAAACCGGCAAGAAGCCAACCAAGAAGACGGTTCAGCTTTTCGCCGGATACGTCCAATGCGCCTGCGGCAATCGAATGTACGTTCCCTCGAACTCTCCCAAGTACATCTGCTGGAAGTGCCGGAACAAGATCGGAACAACCGACCTGGAAGACATCTTCCATCATCAGCTGAAGGACTTCTTCTTTCTCGACAACGGAGATCACAAACTACCTGAACCAAGCTGATCAGGTTATCAAAGAAAAAGAAGAGCTTCTTAAGACCGTTCGGGATGAAAAGAAGAAAACCGAACAGGATATGGAAAAGATATATCGCGCTTATACGAGCGGAGAGATATCCATAGAAGGCTTCGGACGATTCTACAAACCTCTAGAAGAAAGACAAAAGCAGATAGACGACCAGATTCCAGAAATCCAGGGAGAAATAGACTTCTTAAAGATCCAATACCTTTCTTCAGATCAGATCTTCAATGAAGCTAAAGACCTTTATTCCCGTTGGCCTCAACTTACTTCTGACGAAAAACGCAAGATCATTGAAAACATTACAGAAAAGATCGTTATCGGAAATGAAGACGTGTCCATCCACCTGACGTATCTTCCCTCATCCTTCGAATTGATGACAAAAGGGCAACAGAACGTCAGGGATTCATGGACGCGACCAGCATGAATTTCGAGGGAAACGTGGCCGACATGGCCGCCCGAGTCACGGTGACCCGGCCGTCCTCGATCGGCTGGTGCAATCCCTCCAGCGCCGTCCGCTCGAATTCGGGCAGCTCATCCAGAAAAAGGACCCCGTGATGGGCCAGGCTGACCTCGCCGGGGCGGGGCATCATTCCCCCGCCGATCAGCCCGGCGTCCGAGGTCGTATGGTGGGGCGAGCGGAAAGGACGGACGACGACCGCGCCCTGGTCGCGCAGCAGCCCCGCCGCGCTGTAGACCTGGGTCGTCTCGATGATCTCCTCGAACGTCATCGGCGGAAGGATCGACGGAAGACGCCGGGCCAGCATGGTCTTGCCCGTGCCGGGCGGTCCGATCAGGAGGATGTTGTGGGCTCAGGCCGCGGCCACTTCAAGCGCCCGCTTCACATGGTGCTGGCCCTTCACGTCCTTGAAGTCCGGTTCGGCGATCGGAGGCTCGGGGAGGTCGGCCGGGTCGAAGCGGTCCGGCAGAAAGGCGCCCTCGGTCGTCAGCAGACGGACGACCTGGATCAGATCGTCCAATCCGAAGATATCGAGCCCGTCGACCAGCGACGCTTCGCGGACATTGGCCCGCGGGACGACGATCCCGGCCAGGCCTCTCCGCTTGGCTTCGAGGGCCGAGGACAAAACGCCTTTGACCGGCTTGAGCCGCCCGCCCAGGGCCAGCTCGCCCAGGAACATCAGCTCTCCGGTCTTCCCGGCCGGAATGACCTCGAGATAAGCCAGGTGTCCGAGGGCGATGGGCAGGTCGAACGCCGGCCCCTCCTTGCGCCGGTCGGCCGGGGCCAGGTTGACCGTCACCCGGCGCGGCGGAAAATCGTAGCCGCAATTCTTGAGGGCGGCCTTGACCCGCTCCTTGCTCTCGCGGACGGAGGCGTCGGGCAGGCCGACGACCGTGTAGTTGGGCAGGCCGCCCCCGACGTCGACTTCGACGTCCACGATGTAGGCGTCGATGCCTTGCAGGGCCGCGCTCGCGATCTTGAACAGCATGCCGTCCATTGGAAGAGACGGCGGAGGTTGGGAATTTATATCAGATCGATGTCGCGCTTGTCGGAGGCCGCCGAATATTCGTCGGGGCGGTTGCCGAGAATCTTCTCCCGGACGCGCGGGACCGTGATCCGGGCGATCTCTTTCAGCGTCTCGAAAACGCCCCGCCCGGTGAGCGCCGAAGCCTCGACGAAGGTCAGGCGCCGGGGGTTGAGCAGGTCGTTGAGCGTTTCGACCGGAATCAGGTTGTCCAGGTCGCGCTTGTTGAACTGGAAGACGAGGGGCACCTGGGCGAGGTCGACCTTCTGGTCCTGGAAATTGCGCCGCAGCCCTTCGAAGCACTCCAGGTTGGCGTCGAGAAGGGGGACCTGGGAATCGGCCACGAAGACGATGCCGTCCGTCCCGATCAGGACGTTCTTGCGGGAGGCTTCGTAATAGACCTGCCCGGGCACGGTCATGAGCTGAAACGTCACTTTGAAAAAGCCGATATAGCCGGCCTTGATCGGCAGGAGGTCGAAGAAAAAGGTCCGCTCCTGCTCGTTCTCCAGGCTGATCAATTCGCCCCGGGCCGCCGGGTCGATTTTTTGATGGATATGGCGGAGATTGGTCGTCTTCCCGGACAGGCCGGGACCGTAGTAGACGATCTTGACCGTCAGGGTGTTCGTCGTATAATTGATGAAGGCCATCAGCTTAGGGTGTTTAAGAGTATATCATACTTGTCCAGAATTCGTCCCCAGACGTAATTTTTCCGGACATAAGCCAAACCGTTGCGGCCGAGCGCCTCCCGAAGCCGGGCATCGCGCAGCAGCCAATCAACGGCCGCTGAAAACTCGGCCGGATTGGTGTACCACAAGCCCGAGTTGCCCTGGAGACAATGCTGGCGGAGGGGTTCGGTCGCCCCCTGGACCAGGATCGGGGTCCGGACGGACAGTGATTCCAGGGCGGCCATGCACAGGCTCTCGAAGTGCGACGGGTGGACCGTCGCCGCGGCCAGGGCCATGGCCGCGTTCTTTTCGTCCGCCGGGACGAACCCCAGGTAATGGATGCGCGGGTTTTCGGGCAGGGGCATGAGGAGATTGCCGATGAGAAGGAGCCGCAGCTCGGGATGGGCGGCGGAAACCCGCTCAAAGCTCTCGAAGAGCTCGGCGCATCCTTTGCCCGGCTCGATCCGGCCGGCGTAGAGCAGGTAAGGCGCGAAATTCCGATACTTCGACGCGGCCGGCGAAGCGGCCGGATCGACGGGCAGGTCGATACCGACGCCGACGATGTCCTGATATTTGCCGGCGAAGGAAAAACGGCGGGCCAGCATGTCTTTCTCCGCCGTCGTATTGAATACAAAAGCCGACGGACGTCCGAAGACCTCCCTCATGATGTCCAGGTAGAGCGGCGGCTCATCGTGGGCGGTGGGGACGAGGATGCTCTTCCCCGGCAGGGCTTTCAGCCCCCAGTACGTGTTGTAATACAGGTAGGTGAAGAAGATCCAGCGGTCGTGCGCCGCCGCGTCCCGGGCGATCGCCCGGATCAGGGACGGGCTGCAGGGGCCCTGCCGTTCCATCCATTCCTGTTCGTCCGTCTCGGAATGGGGATGGCTGAAGATCCATTCCGAATAGCGGTTGAAGGACCCGATGTCGCGCGGCTTGTCCACGTGGAAGCGCTTGACGGCCACCCCGTTCAGGACGGAATCGCCTTCGGGAAATTCGGGGGCCCAGGTGATGTAATCCTTGGCCGTCGTGGTGTACACGGTACAGGTATGCCCGCGGCCGATCAGCCGTTCGGCGATCATCTGGCAATGGACCTCGGAGCCGCCCATGACCTCGGCCCCGTAGCGCTGGATGACGAAGGCGATTTTCACGGCGCTCCTAGCCCAATCCCCGGACGGCCTCGATGAGG
Source organism: Candidatus Aminicenantota bacterium (assembly GCA_963729855.1). Classification (GTDB taxonomy): domain Bacteria; phylum Acidobacteriota; class Aminicenantia; order Aminicenantales; family UBA4085; genus UBA4085. Next base: position 4,215 of record CAVSPT010000005.1, read on the forward strand.
AACGTCTCGCGGGGAAAGGATTTGAAGGCGGCCAAACGGCGGCGGCCGCTCTCGACGAGCGTCCGCCTCAGGGACCCGTCCCGGGCGACGAGCCCGACCAGCTCGGCCGTTTCGTCCGGCCGGAAGCGGTCCAGCAGGACGCCCGCCCCGCCCAGCGTGCCGGGAACCGCGGTCGCGCCGAGGGCGACGATGGGCAGGTCGAAGATCATGCTTTCGACGAGCGGCAGGCAAAAGCCCTCGTGTTCGCTGAGCGAGAGGAAGACGTCGGCGGCCCGGTAGAGGGCGAACATCTCGGCGTCGGGGACATGGCCCAGGAAGCGGACTTCGTCCGGTTTGAGATAGAACTCGTCGGCCATGCGGACGCAGCTTTCGTAATACCTGGGGAACGTGTCGGTTTTGCCGACGACGATCAGGCGGACGAGCGGCGAGACGAATTTCTTGTAATAGAACGCGGCCTTGATCAGATGCTCGATGCGCTTGTTGGGCGCCACCCGTCCGACGAAGAGGATGTTGACCCGCTCGTCCCGGAAAAGATCGTAGGCGAACCGGCTGAAGGGCTTTTCATACTTGGCGAAATCGATGAAGAGCGGCAGGACGCGCGGCTCCCGGAAGCCCATTTCGAGGAGCTCCAGGCGGTTGAATTCGGAGTCGGCCCAGGCCAGGTCGACGGCGTCCTTGAGCGAAGCCAGCTCGGTCCGCCCCATGGCGGCGATGCGGGCGATTTCGGGATCGTGCCCGGCAAAGAAACGGGCGGGCGTGACGTTGTGGTGGATGAGGCCCTTTTTTCCCGGAACCTCACGCAGGGCCCGGGTCAGGGGCGAGGGCAGGGCGAAATGGAGGATGGTCAGGTCGCCGACCGAGGGGCGGACGAGCTCGGAGAACAGGCGGCTCTCCCCTTCCAATCCGCGGTCCCGCGAGAGGCAATAGATATCCGATTGGAAACCATGGGCCCGGAAGAAACCGCGCAGCTCGGCGGCCTCGTCGCCGATCGCGTCGCCGCGATGGTAGGCCGGGACCCACTGGTCGACTCTCACGTCCCGGCCACCCGGTCGATGTGTTCGAGGAGGATGCGGCCGACGTTCTCCCGGCCATATTTGATCAAGGCCCGAGTCTGCCCGGACACGAGACGGTCCCGGAAACCGCGGTCGCGGACGACCCGGTCGACGAGCGCGGCCGTCGCCGCAAAATCCTTGATCCGGAGCAGGACGCCGCCGCCGTTCATGGTCTCCTCAACCGCCCCGGCGGCGAAGGCCGCGACGGGGATCTTCTGATAGAAGGCTTCCAGCAGGGGGACGCCGAACCCCTCGTGTTCGCTCATGCTCAGAAACATGTCGGCCGATCGGTAAAAGGCCAAAAGCTCGGGGAACCCGGTGTGTCCGGAGAAATGGACGTCGGTCAGCCGAAGCCGCAGAATGAGATCCTGGAGGGCGGCCATGTAGCGCTCCTGGCCGCGATGATCCCCGGCCAGGATGAGCTGGGCGTCGGGATTGAACAGCCTCTTGTAAAAGGCGAAGACGCGCAGAATGTCCTCGTGCTTTTTGTTGGGGATGACGCGGCCGACGTAGAGCAAGGTCGTCTTGCCGTTGGCGAAGAGCTCGGAGACGACCGGATCGGCCGGCCCGTCGAACTTGGAAAAGTTCATGACGATGGGCAGGACCCCCGTCGCCGGGAATCCGGCTTCGACCAGCTCGCGGCGGTTGAACTCCGAGTCGCCCACGGCCAGGGCGACCTTATCGACGAACAGCTTGAGCTCCAGCCGCCCGCGATAGCATTCGCGGGCCAGGATGCGGTTGTTGTCCAGGAAGAAGGCGTGGGGCGTGATGTTGTGGTAGACCATCATTTTCCGGTCGGGCACGCGAAAGGCCATCTTGGACATGGGCGAGCCGATGGAAAAATGGAAGATGAGGATGTTCCCCGGATCGCTGTATTTCGGATATTCGCGGTAGTCCTTGATGTGTTTGGCCGAGGCCGGATCATAGAAGTGGACGAAGATCTCCGAGGCGAAGCCCTTTTCGCGGAGAATCTCGCGGATTTCCAGAGCTTCGTCCGAGATGGCGTCGCCGTAGCTCAGCGACGTCGCGAACTGGTGGATGTTCATGGAAGGTCGCGGCGCTCCAGGGCCCGTTCGCGCCGGGTCAGAAATTCGAGGTCCTTCTCCAGGAGACGCAGCTGGCTCTTGAGGGCGTCGTGCTCAATGCGCAGCTTGGTCATCTCGACGACCAGGTTATGGCCCAGCAGATGGAGAAGCTTGATGTACTCGATGCTGCGATCCTTGTCTTCCAGGCGGCGATAGAGGTGGTCGACCCGCCGGTTGGTCTCATCCAGGCTGCGGATGACGCCGGCCAGATCCTCGTGGACGGGCAGGGCCAAAAGTCGCAGGAGGGGAAAAAACGGGACCAGAAGCCGCCTCAGACGCCCTTTCAGTTTGGCTTTGAATCCGCCCCGGGGGGGCCGGAGCGGAGGCGTTGGGACGGCGGACGGCGCGGCGGGAGGCCTCGGAGAATCGGCGGGAGCCGCGACGGCCGCCGCGGCGCGGATCCTTTCGTTGATCTCCGCGACGTCGAGGCGGTCATAATCGATCGGCGGGCCGCCTAGAGGATCATTGCCCGGCTGGGCGCTCGGTTCCATGAGGCTTCTCCATGCGTCCCGGGGGAGCGGGGACGCGGGATGCGTCGGAATTCGGAATCATTGTATGCGAAGACCCGATCGAGTTCAACCAAGCCCGGATCAGGTATAGCGACGGCGGTTTCGCCTTGTCCGCAGGGCGCGGGAAATCTTCCCGGGAATGCGGAAGAGAAGCCGATTGATCGCCAGGACGACGGGGCTGCGGCGCGGCGGGGCGACGGCTCCGTCCCCCTTCCCCTTGTTCTTCTCCCGCAGATACCGCTGGACGATCGGACACCCCAGGCTCACCAGACAATAGGAGCTGAGCTTACCCTGCCTCAGGCAATCGCGGATTTCCTGAATTTGGGGGCCGTTCCAGGCAGCCTCCCAGTCCGTCATCGGGGCGATGATCGGATTGCCGTGACAACACGGCAGGATCCCCCGGCGCAGAATGTAAAAGCTTTCCCACGGCTCCCGGCAGAGGGGCAGGCCCGTGAACCCGAGATCATCCGGATCGTCGATCGGAGCGGAGGCCGGTGTTTCGCTCATCTCAGGAGACTTCGCCGGCCTGTTTGGGCTGCAAGCCGAAATCGAACTGGTTGCAGACAAAAACGCCGTATTTCTCGGCATAAAGATCGCTCAGACGGAAGATTTCCTGGATCTCCTCCCAGCTCAGCATTTCGTCCTTGTAGTTGAAATGATAGCCGCCGCGGTCCACTTCGATCTTGGGGTCCCCCAGATTGAGCAGGGGGCGCAGGACGAGACTGTCCGCTTCGATCTCCCGGCACAGCCGGAAGTAAGCCTCCAAGTCGCCGCGGTTGACTTTCATGGGGATGAAGACCATGTAAATCTTGAGGACGTTTCCGGCTTTCTTCCGCTCTTCGTTGAGGAGAATCAGATTGGGGACGATTTCGTCGAAGTTGTCGTTCCGGATTTTGGCGTACGTTTCCTTGGTCGCCGCGTCGAGGGACACATAAAGGCGGACGGGCTTGCCGGCCAGGGCCTGGATCGTCCGCCGCGTGAAGGCCTGCCCATTGGTCGAAATTTCGACCGTTTTGCCGTTCCGTTGGCAGAGGTTGAGGATCTCCGGGAACCGCGGGCTGAGCAGGGGCTCGCCGATGGAGCAGTTGACCAGCTGGCGGGCGGACTTGAAGAAGGGCCCATAGCTTTCCAGCGTTATGTCGTCGACCACGCATTCGACGTTGTCGCCTTCCAGGACCTTCATGGCGTCCCAGGTGCAATAGACGCAGTGGGGCTTGATGTTGCAGCGGCCCCAGATGTCGATGCCCAGGTTCGTGGGATAGGAGGCCAGATGGGTCTTCCCCGACCGCATCTCCCGGTCGTTGAGGATGGAGTTGTCCAAAAAGAACTTGGAGTCCCCGTGCTTGACTTCGTCGTCGTGGAAGGCGACGGGGCCCAGCCGGACGCCCAGTTCACGGCCATCCCCCGGATGATATTTGGCGGGAAAGACCTTGTTCAGGGAAAGAACCAATTCCCCCGGGCTGTTCCCGTTTGTCCCCGGCGCTCCCAGGCGAACGCTATAGTTGGCCCAGCCGAAAAGAAGAGGGAACTCGTCCAAGGGACGACCGTCGAGGTCCAGGGAGATCCGCTGGCTGTAATTGGCGAAATAGGAGAAGATCCAGAAGGACGCGAATGGATGGCCGCGAAGTTCATCGGCCGGAAGGGTCAGGACGGCCCGCTTCTCCATCCAGCGAAATGGAAACGTCCGGTCGTCCTCAGAGGAGAAAAAACCATCCCCATATTCGACCGGCGGGATTGTCATGATTTGTTGATTTTAAACCGAAAGCCACCCTCCGTCAACGACGCCGGCCGGCCCGGAAAAGCGTCCGATTTCTTGACACCGGGGCGGACGGGGGGATATATTCCTTCCGCCATGAACGAGTCCGCGCTGCTGGAAAAGTGGAAGATGGCCCCGCGCGTCGACGACATCATGCGCTATCTTCAGAAGCGGATCGACGAGCGGCGCCGCACCGGGATTCTCTTCGACGATGAGATCCGGACGGAATTGGGAATTTGGCTGATCGAAGTCCTGGCCGACCGCCCGGCCGACGAATCCACGCTTCAGCACTACCTCGATACGCTGGGCGAATGGCGCCTCCAACTCCATCCGCGTCTGGCCACGCACCGGGGCCTGCCCGGAAAGGTCTTCGTCTGGATCAAGAAGCGGATTCTCTACCCTCCCCTGCGCTGGATCGTCGAACAGGTCGAAGTCAACGCCTGGCGGCAGGACCGCCTTAACCTGACCCTCTTGAGGGTCTTGGAAGAAACGGTCGTCGAGAACGGACGGTTGAAGGCGCGGGTCGCCGTCCTGGAGAGAATCGAGGCCGAGCGATCCGCCCCGAAGCCGGGAGAGACGGCCGCTCCATGAAAATCGCATTCGTCATCCACCGCTACGCCGAATCGATCGTCGGCGGCAGCGAATTCCATTGCCGGCGGATCGCCGAGGAGATGGCCTCCCGACACGAGGTCGAGGTCCTGACCACGACGGCCGAGGATTACGTCACCTGGAAGGACGGCTTCTCCCCCGGCCTCGAAACCATCCACGGCGTCAAGGTCCGCCGGTTTCGGATCAAATCCAAGCGCAACCTCGTCCGTTTCAAGGACATCTCGGACCGCTGCTTCTATGAGAAGGGCCATACGGCGGACGACGAGCGCGAGTGGGTCCGGGCCAACGGTCCGGAGACCCCGGAGCTCCTCCAATTCATCCGCGACCACAAGGCCGAATACGACGCCTTCATCTTTTACAGCTTCCGCTATTACCCCTCCTATTTCGGCCTGCTCGAGGTCCCCGAAAAATCCATCCTCGTGCCCACGGCCGAGGAGGATGCGGCCGTTCACCTCTCCATCTTCGCCGACTATTTCAACCGCCCGGCCGGGGCTCTTTTTCTGACCCCCGAAGAAAGGGACCTGGTCGGCAAAGTCGCCCACGGCGTCCTGCCTCCCAGCGACATCATCGGTTTCGCCGTGGACGTTCCGCCCGGTCTCGACGCGGCCGCCTTCCGGGCCGGGCACGGGTTGACCAATCCTTATCTCCTTTACGTCGGGCGGATCGATCGGAACAAAGGCTGCGATGGACTGTTCCGCTATTTCCTCGAATACGATCGGCGCAAGACCCATGACGTCGATCTCGTCCTGGCCGGAACGAAGGCCCTCGATATCCCCAACCATATCCGCGTCCGGTATCTCGGTTTTCTGAGCGACAAGGAAAAATTCGAGGCCCTCCAGGCCTGCGAGCTGCTGGTCATGCCCTCGCCGTACGAGAGCTTGTCGATCGTCGTCCTGGAAGCCTGGAAAATGGGCAAAGCCACGCTGGTCAACGGCCTGTGCAAGGTGCTCAAAGGCCAGAGCCGCCGCAGCAACGGCGGCCTCTTCTTTCAGAATTTCTCGGAATTCTGCGAGGGCCTCGATTTCATGCTGGAGAACCCCGAGATCCGGGCGGCCCTGGGACATTCGGGACAGACCTGGCTGGCCCAAAATTTCGAATGGCCCCACATCACGGACAAGATCGAGCGGCTGATCTCCGAGACGATTCGTCCGGCTTAAGCTTCAGCAAAGAAGCCCGGCCAAAACCCGGTCGATTTTCATTTTTTGGTGAACAGCGTGTTCTCGTAAACGCTTTGGACGTCCTGGATGTCGGGGAGAGGCCGCAGGCGCATCTCCATGATTTCCTCGACGTCCCGGTCGGTGAGCAGCACGCGGGCCTTTTTATCGGCGATCGTCCGGCGGATGTCCACCTCGAGGCGGTCCACTTCGGCCTCGCTCAGGCTTCCGATCTCGAGAAACTCGGGCATGGTTCCTCCTCGTTTTGCCCCGGTCAGCGGATATATCCCAGAGCCCTGAGCTGATCCTTGAGGGCCCTGTCGATCTTCGATCGCTCCTCCGTTTTTTCGGGAATCAGGGCCGCGGCTTTCTGCGCCCGCAGGATCAAGCCGCGAAGAATAGGCGTTTCGGCCGGGCGGTCGGCGATATTCGTGCGCTCGCCGGGGTCGGCGCCCAGATCGTAAAGCTCCACGGGCGGGGGCTGGGGCGGCCGGGTCTGGAAAAAAGCGATCTGCGGCTTGGAGTACGGCTGGTTGAGGATGAGCTTGCGGCGCCCTTCGTTGGTCGCCACCCTCTGGGGGACGTGGGAATCGACGGCGTCGCCGCCGAATTCGGCCAGAAACACCCGGTCCGCCTTTTCCCGTCCCTTCAGAATCGGCGTCAGGCTTCGCCCGCTGATCGACGCTTCCCCGAAGGGAACCCCGGCGGTTTCCAGGATCGTAGGCATGAGATCGGTGATCCGGACGATCGGTTCGAGCCGGCGCCCCTTGAACTTCGATCCCGGCATCTTGAGAATGAGCGGGATCCGGAGGAGTTCGTCATACACTCCGTGCGTGTGGGTCCAGCCGCGATGGTCGAAGAATTCCTCGCCGTGGTCGCTGGCGACGACGATCAGCGTCCGGTCATACACGCCCAGTCCGCGAAGGGCGTCCACCACCGGCTTGATCAGGGCGTCGTCCGTATAGCGGATCCCGGCGTCGTAAAGGCCGACGATATTATCCCGCTCCGCTTCGCTGAACACGTTGAACAGTTCCCCGCTGGCCCCCAGCTCTCTCTGGACGACGAATTTCTTCCCGCTGGAATCGCGGCCCAAGAACCGCTCCGGATAAGGGTCCGGGCTCTTATAGGGATAGTGGACCTGGTACGTATGCAGGAAAAGGAAAAACGGCTTGTCCGAATTTCTCCCCAGCCATTCCACGGCCTCTTTCCCGCCAGAGCCGGCCAGCTCCGCGTCAAGAAGTCCTCCCTGGGCCATCCCATATCCGTCGAAACCCTTGGAGAACCCGTAAAAAGAGCTGACGAACCCCGCCCCCGTGACGGCCCCGGTGGCATATCCCCGCTCCCTCAGCTTCTCGGCCAGGGTCGGGATCCCGGGGTCGAGCCGGTCGCCCTCGTAATAGACGCGATGCCGGCCGCAGATGAGGCCGGTCAGCATGGACATGTGCGCGGGGAGGGTCCAGGACGAGGTGGAATAGGCGTTATCGAAAACGACGCCGTCCCCGGCCAGGGCGTCGATCGCCGGGGAAACGGGCTTGGCATAATGGTAAGCGCCGAGATGATCCGGCCGGAGGCTGTCGATGGAGATGAGCACGATGTTCGGGGAACCTGAAGACGGGGCGTAAAAGACCGGGTTGCACCAGAACGAGAAGGCGCCCGGACTTCCGGCGGTGATGAACGTGATCGCGGCCTCTCCGCTCCGCGAGGGCAGATCCACTCTTTGCCGGGAAAAATTGAACATCCGGGACTCGCCCGCCGGCGGCAGGGCCAAGCGTTTCTGGAAAAGGACTTTTTTCCGCCCGCCGGCTTCGAGGACGATCAGAAAATCAACCCCTTCGGACGCCGCCGCGGCCGGGCCGGTCAGGGCGTTGGAATTCGCGTCCCGAACGATGCCGATCCAGAAATCGAGAAAACCCGCCTGGCGCAAGGGGAATGCATATTCGTATTCGCTTCTTGGAGGAGCGAAAAGGATATCGTATTCGGCCGGGCCCAGGTTGATCTTGCGCTTGGCGCCGAGCGCCGGGTCTCCGCTCCCCGCTTCCGGCATGGGCCGGGAATTGACCGGGAAGGCCTTCTCACCCAGGGCCGCCGTGGCCGGCGCCCGGAGCGGGCTCTCGATGAGGCCGGCCGGCCTCAGCTGGTCGATGAACCGATAGAACACGGGCTGAGCCGGGCGCGGCCGGCGGCAGGACGCGCCGAAGAGGGTCAGGGCGGCGGCCGCGGCGACCGCCCCTAGAATGGGCCGGCTTTTCATCACGCGGCCCATTGTAGCATTTTGACGAGGGAGGGGGAATTCTTTATAGTAGGGCCGCGAAACCAGCGAGACCCATGAACTCTCCACGCGATTTCCGAAAGCGCATCCGGATCGGCGTCATCGGCGGGGCCCGTCCCGAAGCCCGCTTCGAACAAACGGCCCGCGAAGTCGGGCGGCGGATCGCCGAAGCAGGGGCCGTCCTCGTCTGCGGCGGGTTGGCCGGAGTCATGCGGGCCGCCGCCCGAGGGGCCCGGGAGGCGGGCGGCCTGACCATCGGGATCCTTCCCGGCGCCCGGACGAGCGACGCCAACCCGTATATCGATATTCCCGTCGCCACCGGCCTGGGATACACCCGGAACAGCCTCGTGGCCATGAACGCCGACGTGCTGATCGCCGTCGACGGAGAATTCGGGACCCTGAGCGAAATCGCCTACGGCCGCATCTTCGGCAAACCGGTCATCGGCCTGGAGACCTGGGAGGTGAAGGGCGTGGAGCGGGCGGAGAGCCCGGAATCCGCCGTCCGCCTGGCCTTGTCCCTCGTTTCCGACTCCGAAGACGGGCGGGACCGGGGCGGGGATTGAAAAACCACAAGATCGTCCTCAGCTACGACGGAACGGACTATTTCGGCTGGCAGCGTCAGCCCGACAAACCCACCATTCAGGGATTGGTCGAAGGCGCGGTCGCCCGCCTGGCCGGCAAGCCGGTCGCCGTCCACGGCGCGGGCCGGACGGACGCCGGCGTCCACGCCCTGGGCCAGACCGCCAGCTTCAAGGCGGCTGTGCGGATGGACGAACCGGAGATTTTAAAGGCCCTCAACGGCATGCTGCCCCGAGACGTGAGGGTCGCCTCTGCGGAGATCGTGCCGGCGTCCTTTCACGCCCGAAAGAACGCCGTCGGAAAGATCTACCGGTACCGGATCGTGACGACTCCGACAATCAGTCCTTTCGACCTTCGGTACGTCCATCATTGGACGTATCCGTACGATTTGAGGCTCATGAAGAAAGCGGCCGCGCTGTTCGTCCGGGAGGGTGATTTCACCGGGTTCTCCTCGAACCGGGACCGTTCGCCGATGCGGCGCGTGACCCGTTCCGAGCTGCGCAGCAAAGGCGGGGAGCTGATCTACACCATCGAGGCCGACGGGTTCCTGCGCTACATGGTCCGGACGATTGTCGGAACGATTTTAGAAATCGGCCGCGGCAAACTCCCCATTGGGGCGATCGAAGAGACGTTCGCCCGGAAAACCCGGTCCCTGGGCTCCCCCACCGCCCCGGCCAATGGATTGTGTTTGATTGAAGTAAAATACTCGCCTATTTTTTTAAATCCCCGGCCGCCTTCGCTTCATAATTGATCGAAAGGATGAGCCCTGCCCGGGGATAAACCCGTCGACGAACGAGCGGGCATGGTTCCTACTTATCAAGAATTGATTCTTGATAAGTAGGAGAGCGAGAGAGGAGCGGAGCGCGTTTCCTCGCTGGGGAAACGCGCGTGTTTAGACCCGGGCAGGGCTCACCCTTTCGTTCCTTTTTAGAGCGGGAGGCCGAGGACCAGGGCATCCTCGGTGGGATTGGTGTAGTAAGCGGCCCGGATATCGAGAAAGACGAATCCGAGCTTGCGTTCGTAGAGATCCCGGGCGGCGTCGTTGGAGAGGCGGACTTCCAACACGGCGTACCGGCCGCCCCGGGCCCGGGCGTCGTCGAGAATCCGGTTCATCATCGCCTCGCCGATGTGCCGGCGGCGGAAAGCGGGATGAACGGCGACGTTGTTGATCTGGACTTCGTCCCGGACCAGCCAATAGACGACGTAGCCGACGATCGCCCCCGACGCCGGCTCCACGGCCACCATCGGATGGGAAAGGCCCTCGTTTTGGATCTCGCCGCGGAAGGTGTTCTCCGGCCAGGGGTTGGGGAAGCACTCGCGCTCGATGGCCATGACTTCGGCGAGATCGGCGGCCCGCATGCGGCGCAGGTCGAAATCGACGTCTGCGTCCGCGGCCAAGGCTCAGCGCCCCTCTTCGGCCTGGGAGCGGCGGAAGTAAACGGGCTCCACGGCCCCGCTTTCGACGCCTTCTCCGGATTTAAGAATAATCCACCCCAATCGTCCCGTCTCAACGGCCAGGAAAGCCGGCCGCGCGGAAAAGCGGGCCTTGTCGCCGAGCAGGGTTTGGAGGCGCTTGCGGCAAAGGGGAACGCCGCTGCCGGCGAAAACCGCGATCCGGCGGGGCAGACGCTTGAGAAACTCCTCGGGAGCGTAGGCGCCTTGGGGGACGATTTCCTTGAGCCCGCCTCCCGAGCGGCTATAGAGAGCCGCGTAAATCTCGCCCTTCTTGGCGTCCAGCATCGGCGCGATGAGCCCTTCCCTGCCGTCGATGTGCTTGTACGCCAGAGCCAAAAGCGAGGACACGCGGGCCACCGGCTTGCCCGTGGCGAAGGAAAAAGCCTTGACCGTGCTCAGGCCGATGCGCAGACCGGTGAAAGAACCCGGGCCCGGAGTCACGGCGAAGCCGTCGAGATCACCGATGGTCAATCCCTGCGCCTTGAGCAGGAAATCGACCGAGAGAAGAAGCCGCGCCGAGTGGGTGGTTGGCGATTCGATGCCGATCTCGCCCAGGACGCGGCCGTCCTCGAGCAGGGCGACCGACCCGCTGGGGGTCGTGGTATCGACGGCGATGAGGCGCATCGAACTAGCGGCCCGCCGTTTTTCCGAACTTGAAGAGATCGCCGGCCCGGAAGATGTCCGCCTGAACGGCGCTCATGGGCTCGACCGCGAGTGAAACGCTCTTGGTCAGATTGCGGGCCTGGCCGCCCACGAGATCCAATTCGATTTCATCTCCTGAGGAGAGCGTTTGGCTTCGAACCAAACCACCCAATCCATCTATACGCAGCACGGGAAAGCCGCTGTTGACGGCGTTGCGGAAATAGATGGCCGAGAAGGAGGGGGCCAGGATGGCCGCCGTCTTCAGGGCGATGAAGCAATCGACGGCCTGCTGGCGGGAGGAGCCGGCCCCGAAATTCCGGCCGGCCACGACGATGTCGCCGGGCTTGGCTTTCCGGGGGAAATCCTTCCAGCCTTCCAAATTGCCCAGGGCCAGCGGCCCCATCTGGACCAGGTCGGTGATGTGGAGATGGGCGTTATGGAAGATCTGGTCGGTGTCGATATCCTCGATCGGCCGTCCGTCCTTGTCCAGGAGCACCCAGACCCGGCCGCGGATGATGGTCGTGTTCATGTCATAAATCCTCGGGGGCGCAGATTTCGCCCCGCACGCAGGAGGCGGCCACGACGGCCGGCGACGCCAGATAAACCGGCCCTTTGCCCTGCTTGCCCGGAAAATTGCGGTTTCCCGTGCTGATCTCGACTTCGCCTTTGCCCGTCAGGCCGGCGTGGCCTTCGGCGCAGCCGCCGCAGCCGGCGTTGAGGACGATGGCCCCGGCGGCGAACAGCTCGGCCAGAATCCCTTTTTGCAGGAGCTCCTCGTAAACGCGGCGCGTGGCCGGGACGATTTTGAGCATCACGCCGGCCTTGACCTTGCGGCCCTTCAGGATGGCGGCGGCCTCGGCGAAATCTTCGGTCCGGCCGTTGGTGCACGAGCCGATGAACCCCGAATCGATCCGCACGCCTCGAACTTCGCCGACAGGCTTGACCGTATTGGGCGAAGGCGGCAAGGCGATTTGCCGTCCAATCCCGGTTACGTCGATCTCGATCGTTTCGGCGTAGGCGGCGTCGGACAAGGCATCGATGGTCATGCGCGATCCCTTTGTTCCAAGCCCCTGCGCCAGCCAATCTCTTTTAAGTGCCGCGCCGACTTCGGGAATGAACCCGATGATCCCGGCCATCTCCGTTATCATGCTGCAAAGGGTGATGCGTCCGGCCAAGCCCAGCTCTTCGACGGCCAGGCCATAGAATTCGGCCGAGCGCAGAGCGATCTTCTTCGTTCCCAGCTCTCCGCAGAGAAAGAGGGTCAGATCCTTGGCCCCCGCTTCGGGAGCGGGCCGCCCTTTCAGAACCACCTTGACGCTCTCAGGAACTTCGAACCAGGTCCGGCCCGTCTTGAAGGCGAAGGCAATGTCAACATCACCCATGCCCTGGCCGAAACAGCCGACCGCGCCCAGGATGTTCAAGTGGCTGTCCGTCCCGACGACCGTAATCCCCGGGCCGGCGTGGCCGGCCTCGATCATGACGTGGGAGCCGACGCCCTGATCCACGTCATAGACTTGGATCCCATGCTTGCGGGCGAAGTCGCGGCAAAGCTGCTGGTTGTCGGCGTATTTGAGCGTGCAGGCGGGAGCGCAAAGATCGAAAGTGAAAAAGGTCTTTTTCGGGTCGGCCGGGGCCGCGCCGCCGTATTCCCGCTCGAAGTTCTTGACCACGTTAGGCCCGCCGAAATCGCGGGCCGAGCGGACGTCGAGGTCCATCCAGACGATGCGCCCCGGAGAGACGGCGTCGCCCGTATGGGCGGCGATGATCTTTTCGATGACGGTCTTGCCCAAGGCCGGCCCCGCTCAGAGCTTGGCCGCGACGGCCCGGCCCATGTCCAGGGTGGTGGATTTCCCGCCCATGTCGTACGTGCGGACTTGGCCTTCCTTGATGACCACGGCGATGGCGCTTTCCAACGCGGTGGCCTTGGTTGTCTCGCCGAGCCATTCCAGCATCAGCTTGGCGGCCAGGAACGTGGCGATGGGATTGACCTTGTACATGCCGGCGTACTTGGGGGCCGAGCCGTGGGTGGGCTCGAAGACGCCGTACGTGTCGCCGATGTTGCCGGCGGCGGCAAAGCCCAAGCCGCCGACGAGCTGGGCGGCCAGGTCGGAGATGATGTCGCCGAAGAGGTTCTCGGCCACCAGGACGTCGTAGTCGAAGGGATTCTTGACCATCCACATGCACATGGCGTCGATGTTGGCGTCCTTGGCCTGGATCTCGGGGTAGCCCTTGGCCGCTTCGCGGAAGATGGACAGCATCAGGCCGCCCGTCTCGCGCAGGACGTTGGGTTTTTCGACACAGGTCACCGACTTGCGCTTGTTCTGGCGGGCGAATTCGAAGGCGGCCTTGCAGATGCGCTCACAGCCCTTGCGGGTCATGATGCGGGTGGACAGGGCGATCTGGTCGAGGGGAACGTTCAAGAACGGCTTCATTTTCGGGTGGACGGAGAGGGCATCCTTGACGGCCTGCGGAAGCGGAAAGAATTCCACTCCGGCGTACATGCCTTCCGTGTTTTCCCGGAAGATGACCATGTCAATTTTATCTTTGTAGTTGAGGGGGTTGCCGGGATAGGCCTTGCAGGGGCGAAGGTTGGAATAGAGGTCGAATTCCTGGCGCAGGCGGACGATGGGGCTGAAGTAGGAGAGGCCCTTGCCCCTCAGCGCCGGATCGAGCTCGGCCAAGGCGTCTTCCTTGGGCTTGGAGGTGATGGCCCCGAAGAGGCAGACGTCGGTCTCCTTCAGCATCTTGGTCGTCCGCTCGGGCAGGGCGTTGCCCTCCTTGCACCAGAATTCCCAGCCGATGTCGCCGTAGACGTATTCGGCGTCGACGGCCAGCTTGTTCAGGACGATGAGGGCGGCTTCCACGACTTCCTTGCCCACCCCGTCGCCGGGGAGGATGGCGATGCGATACTTGGACATGAACGGCTCCTTCAAAATGATCGGTGACCCGATTATCTTAACCGGCGCCGCGCCGACGGTCAACCGCTGCGCGGCCTCCCCCCTGCTTCTTCAACCAAGCGCGCCATTCCCGGTCCTGCGGCGCAAACAGGGCGTTCATTTCATCGAGGACGAACTCCAAAGGCGAGCACACACAATCCCGCATGAGAATCCGGAAAACAGATCCCAGCCCGCCGGCTCATCATCCCAGCGACGACTCGATGGGAAGAACCGGTTGGGCAAAAAAAGGACAGACGGATCGATTGGTCCGGCCGAACTCGAATGGCCCTCGCCACTCAGCCGTTGAGGAAATAGACGTCCGGTCGACCGATGACGCCGGCTTTCTGCATGATCTCCCTGGTCTCCGCGGACTCGGCAAAGGCTTTCGCCCGGGTGAGATCCTGGACCTCGAAAAGAGTGAAGATTTCATTCGGGTTATCGGCTCCCCGAAGAAGATGTTTTTCCTTGAGGCCGGCCGCGGCGCGTTTCGGGAGGTGGGCATCGTATCCGCGTTTCCATTCCGCGAAGTCCTTCACCGTGTGTCGGATAAGAATAAAACTCGTCATGAGAGTTCTCCTTTCGATGGATTTGATGGCGGCGCAACGGGCGCGGAAAAGTCAGGCCAGGGAGAGGTATGAAACGGATTCGAATATAAGTGAAGGATCGTCGTCCTCCAAGAACGATATTACACTATTCCCACTTATTTAGTCAATATTATGTTCGGCCCCCCAAGGCTCAGCGGGGCAATTCCCGGCCCATCCCCGTCCGCAGGGCCCCGTCGTAGGCGCGGGACGCGGCGTAGAGGTCTTGGACGGCCAGGCCGACGGATTTGAAGAGCGTGATTTCGTCGGCCGCGAGGCGGCCCGGGACGCGGTCGAGAAGGACGTCGCCCAAGGCGATGCCGAAAAAGTCCCTCTCGCCGGTCTCCCCTTGCGCGGCCTGGAGGAGATCCCCGGCTTCCTCGAGAGCGGCTTCGCGCTGATCGATCACGACCCTGGCCCGCCGGACGGTCTCGGGAGGGATTTCAGCCCGTTCAGGTTGATAGACACCGACGGCGTTGATGTGCGTTCCCGCGGATACGTCGCGATCTTCGAAGACGGGAACATGGGACGTCGTGGCCGTGCAGACGATGTCGGCCCCGCGCAGGGCCGAAGCGGCGTCGGGCGCCGCATCCACCGCGAAACCCAATCTTTGGCGCATTTCGCGGGCAAAGGAGGCCGCAGCGGAGGGATCGTTGTCGAATACGCGAGCTTCGCGGAGGGTGCGGACGACGGCGACGGCTTCGAGCTGGGCCCGGGCCTGGATGCCCGCGCCGAAAATGGCCGCCACGGCGGATTCGGGCCGGGCAAGGACGTTCGTGGCCGCGCCGGAGACCGCGCCCGTTCGCAGGGCGGTCAGGGCCGCGCCGTCCAGGATGGCCAGCGGGGTCCCCGTTTGGGAATCGGCCAGGATGACCAGCGCCTGGATCAAGGGGAGCCCGGCGGCCCGGTTGCTTTCGTATAAGGTCAGAAACTTAAGCCCCAGCCGGGAAATTCCCTTACTCAGCGAGGGCATGACCAGGATGACGCCCGTATTCCCGGGCGCGGAAAGCCGGGTCCGCGGCGGCATGGTCACGCTTCCCAAGGCCAGGTCCTTGAACGCGCCGGCCATGGCTTCGATGGCCGCGGCCATCGGCAGCGCCCTTCGCACGTCGTCCGGCGAGAGATAGAGAAGCGGAGGCCGGCTCATGGAATGGTCATCCCCGGCCGGCGGGACGCCTGGCCGGCTTGAGGGCCTTGGCCGACGGCGCCAGGGCTATCCCACCCTTGGACGTGCAGCGCAGCTCCGGCGGCAGCATCCGGCCCACGGAATAGACCGCGTCGATCGTTTCGTCGAGCGGAATGGGATTGGAGTATCCACCCAGGATCAGATCGGCGCAGACGAAGGCGGAGGCCGCGGCGGCGGCGTTGCGGGTATGGCAGGGAATCTCGACCATGCCCCGGACCAGATCGCAGACCGAGCCCATCGTGTTTTGATACGCGACGGCGGCCGCGTCGCAGGCCTGGCGGGCGTTTCCGCCCATGGCGTCGACGACGCCCGCGGCGGCCATGGCCGCGGCGGCTCCGATCTCGACCTGGCAGCCGGCCACCTCGGCGGCGAACGTCGCCCGATAAGCCGTCATCAAGCCGACCGCTCCGGCGGCAAAGAGGGTCAGGGCGACCTGCTCCCGCGTCAGGCTCCTCTCCTCGGCCAGGGTCATGACGGCGCCCGGAATCGTCCCCGCCGATCCGCCCGTCGGCGCGGCGCAGACCACACCCATGGCGCTGTTGACATGCATGACGGCCAGGGCCCGGGCGGCGGCGCGCATTGCAGGGCCGCCCAGGGACAGACGCCGCTCGGCCTCGGCCCGGAAAATCCGGCCAGCGCTGGGAGAGAGGATCTGCAGTCCGCTGAAATCCGGATCCAATCCTCGCTCCGCCGCCGCGGCCATGATGTCGTAGCGCCGAAGCATTTCGGCCAGGGCCTCGTCGCGCCTCATCCCGAGCAGGGCGCATTCATATTCGAGGGCCGCTTGTCCCATCGTCCAACCCTTTGTTTCGGCCAGCCGCACCAGCTCGGCGGCGCTGCTGAAGAGCGGCGATCCGATTTGAACGTAATAGACCGGCGGGGCCTCGAAAAGGACGCCGTCGGGAAGCAGGGCCCGGATCTTCAAACGCATGTCCGGGGGGACGGCCTTCGATCGGCGGGCAACAACGGCGAATCGTTCCTCAACCGCCGAAACGACGGCCGGATCGCCGAGCAGGGCGCCATCGGCGTCCAGCGCGGCCGTCAATCGGGGCACGACGTCGCCGCCGGCTTCGATCAGGATCTCGAAGGCCGCGCCGTTCAGGGAGACGGGAAATCCGTCGAGGCGGGTGATTTCCACGTCCCCCCCGCCGATCGAACGCGCTTCCAGGACCAGATCGGGCCGGCCCGGCCGGCCGATCTCGATCTCCATGGCGTTGGGATGGTCCGGCCGCTGCAGGCGGCGTTTGACGAACTTGATCTCGAGGCCGGCGGCCGCGGCGTCTTCGAGGGCGGTGAAGAAGGACTCATCGGTCAACGGCTTGCCCAGAAAGCCCATCGCGAAGGCCCGGTCCGCGCCCTGGGGAGCGTATGTGCGGACGTACGATCCCTGGGGATCGAAAGCGATGGTCACGCGGCGGACGGAGCTCCCGGCCAGGCCTCGGGCCATGACCGCGATGTGGTACGCGCCGGCGGTGTGGGAGCTGGAGGGGCCGCGCATCACCGGCCCCAGAACATGGTTGAAGATGCCGAGGCGTTTCATAGGGGAGCTCTCAAGAAGTGGATAATTTCTTTTTCGTCCACTCGAGCAGGCCGCCCGCCAGGACGATGCCCATGACCGATTCGGGCAGGGGGAAGAAGGTGAAGACCCGTCCGGCGCTGAGAATCCTTCCTCCGGCGAAATCGATCTCGATCTCATCGCCGCTCATGAGGGCGTCGGGCGCGTCCGGCGATTGGAGGACGGCCAGTCCAAGGTTGATGGCGTTGCGGAAGTAGATCCGCGAAAAAGACTTGGCCACGACGGCCTGCACGCCGGCGTAGCGCAGGCAGGCGGCGGCCTGCTCGCGCGAGCTGCCGCAGCCGAAGTTCTTCCCGGCCACGATGACGTCGCCGGGCTGGACGTGCTTGGCGAACGAAGGATCGAGGTCCTCGAGCGATTTCTTGGCCATCTCCGCCGGTTCGATCTGTTGATAAGTGTATTTCCCGGCGTAGATGACGTCGGTGTTGACGTTGTCGCCGTATTTCCAGACGCGTCCCTTGCTCATAGGTGTTTCCTCGGATCGGCGATCCGCCCTTCCAGGGCGGACGCGGCCACGGTGGCCGGCGAGGCCAGGTAGATCTCCGAATCGCGGGCGCCCATGCGGCCCTTGAAGTTGCGGTTGGATGTGCCGACGACCACCTCGCCGGGGGCCAGCAGGCCCTCATGGGCCCCCAGGCAGGGGCCGCAGCCGGGATTGAGAATGACGGCGCCGGCCTCGGACAGCGTTTCCAAAAGCCCCCCTTTCATGGCTTCGACATAGACGACACGGGAGGCGGGCAGGACGAGCAGGCGGATGTGGGGGGGGATCGTTCGGCCCTTCAGGATGCGGGCGGCGATCTCCAAGTCCTCCAGGCGGCCGTTGGTGCATGTCCCGATGAGCGCTTGGTTGAAGGACCGGCCTTCCACTTCGCGCACCGGCTTGACATTGTCCACGGTGTGGGGACAGGCGATCTGCGGCTCGAGGGCGGAGAGGTCGTAGTTCAGGACGGCTTCATAGACGGCGCCGGGATCGGAGCGGACGATCTCGTAATCGGCCTTGGCCCGGCCCTTGAGCCATTCCAGGGTCAGCTCATCGGGCTCGAAATAGCCGTTCTTGGCCCCCATCTCGGCGGCCATGTTGGCCAGGACCATACGCGAGGCCAGTGAAAAGCGGGACGCGGACGGTCCGCTGAATTCGACGGCCTCGTAATTGGCCCGGTCCGCGCCGTTGTCGCCGATGACCTTGAGAATGGCGTCCTTGGCCGAGACGCCGGCCGGGAAATCGCCCCGGAACTCGATGCGCAGGGTTTCGGGGACGCGCAGCCAGATCTCGTCCGTGGCCCAGATCGAGGCCATTTCCGTCCGTCCGATGCCGGCTGAAAATGAGCCGTAGGCGCCGTACGTCGTGGTGTGCGAATCGCTGCCCATGATGACCTTGCCCGGAAGCGCGAAGCCGTCCTCGGAGAAGACCTGGTGGCAAACGCCGTGCTGGATGTCGAAAAAATGGGGAAGGCCCTGGGCCCGGACGAATTCGCGGATGGTCTTGTGGTTCTGGGCGTATTTTTCGTCCGCGGCCGGCACGATGTGATCGAGGACGATGACGATCTTCTCCGGCGCCTTGACCCGGGCCAGGCCGAGCTTCTTGAACTCGCCGATGATGGCCGCCGAGTTGTCGTGCGACAGGTAATAATCGGGGACGGCGGTGATGACCTCGCCGGCCCGGACGGACCGGCCGGCCTGGCGGCTCAGGATTTTTTCCGAGAACGTCTGTTTCATTCAAACTCCCCAGAAGGGGTCAGGTCTTCACGTCGTTGTTTGATGGCTTGTCGTTAGTGAACACCCGACCCCTATTCTTTGAAAACGTCGAAGTTGACGAAATCGGCGTGGTTGACGATGACCGCTTCGATCGTCCGCCGGCCGCCGTCGCCTTCCTTGCTGTGGGCGGCGATGATGTGGATGACCTCCTGGGGCAGGCCGTACTTGAAGGCGAAGGCCGCGCCGGAAATGGGGTGGCGCAGGAGCTCGCCGTCACGGCTCTTGACGAAGGTCCTCCCTTCCCGCTTGTATTCGAAAAGCTTTCCCACGTCGTGCAGGACGGCCCCGGCCAGCAGGATATCGATGTTCACGGACAGTTTGCCGGCATACGTTTCGTTCAGGACCTCGGCGATCTGGAGCGCGGTCCGGGTCACCGCCCGAGTGTGGGCGATCAGGCTGACCTGGACTTTCTTGATGAGCAGCGTGAAGGGCATGGCGTCCAGGTCGGCCATCGACCAGCCGCCGCGCTGGACGGCGTCGTCCCAGACGGTCAGCGTCAGGCCGCGAAGGGAAGCGTCCTTGATCTTCCCGATCTCGGGCAGGAGCTTCAGGATCTGGTCCTTCATGGCAGCTTCCTTTCCGGGGGACCGTCATAACAATAGCCCTCGGGATCGATCCGGCGCATGGGCTTCATCCGCGTCTTTTCCTCGTGGACATGGGCCACCAGTCCCGGCACGCGGGAGATGATGAAGAAGGCGTTGCCGATCTCGGGCGGGATGCCCAGATCGCAGAGCACGGCGGCGATGGCCCCATCGACGTTGATCGGCAGGGGCTTGCCGAGCTGGGCGGCGACGGCCTTCTCGGCGGCGCGGGCGATCTTGACATGCCGCCCGGCCAGGCCGAGCTGGGCGGCCAGGGCGAAGAGCTTGGCCGTCCGCGGGTCTTCGGTGTGGAGGCGGTGGCCGAAGCCCGAAGCCCTCTTGCCTTTCGCCTTGGTCTCCTCCAGGACGATCCGGGCCGCCGCGTCCTCGTCGATTCCCTGGGCGTCGGCCCGCTTGGCGATCTCCAGGAAGAGCCGCTGGCCCTCCTCGATGGCCCCGCCGTGCAGGCGCGAGATGGCCAGGACCCCGGCCGCGACCGCGTCGTTGAGGTCGGCGCCGGTCGAGGCCACGGTCCGGGCGGTCAGAACGGACGGGGGGCTGGCCCCGTGGTCGATCGAGGCGACGAAGATGGCGTCGAGCAGGCGGCCGACTTCGGGCGACGGCAGCTCGCCCTTGAGGACCAGATAAATGGCCTGGGAAAAGGTGATCCTCCCCATCAGCTCGTCGATGAGGTACCCCCGGGTCATGATGCGGTTGGGTTTGACCTCGGTGATGGCCGTCATCCATTTCTCTTCGGACATGGACTCGCTCCTCGGGTTCATCCCAGCAGCTCCTTGGCTTTCTGGGGAATATCGGCGATGGCCTCGACGACATGGACGCCGGCCTGGCGGAGCCGGGCGACCTTGGTTTCGTAGGACCCGCTCGTCCCCTCGACGATGGCCCCGGCGTGGGAGAATCGCGTCCCGGACTTGGCCGCCTTGCCGCCGATATAGGCGACGAGGGGCTTGGTGAACCTTCCGGATTCGATGAGGTCGGCCACCCGTTCTTCCTGGGTCGTGCCGATCTCGCCGAACAGGGCCACCAATTTGGTTTGCGGATCGCTTTCGAACCGCTCGACGATCTCGGGATGGGCCAGGCCGACGATGGGGTCGCCGCCGACGTGGACGATGGTGCTCAGCCCGATCCCGGCCTTGGAGAGATAATAGGAGATGGCCGAGGTCATGCCGCCGCTGCGCGAGGTCACGCCCACCGGCCCTTCCATAAACCACTCCCGGGCCCTCTGCGCGCGCCCGCCGATCATGCCCAGGACGGCCTGGCCGGGGCTGAGAAGCCCCAGCGTGTTGGGCCCTACGAAATGGGCTTGGGCGTCCCGGGCCGCGCGCGCGATCTCGAGCACGTCGTAGATGGGGACGCGGTCGGGGACGATGACCAGGAGCTTGATTCCGGCGGCGATGGCCTCTAGAGCGGCGTTCTTGACCAGGGCGGCCGGAACGAAGATGACGCTGGCGTCGAGGGTCCCCTGCTTTTCCCAGGCCTCCTCGACGGAATCATAGACCGGCACGCCGTAGACGTCCTGCCCGCCCCGCCCGGGCGTCACGCCGGCGACGAGGTTGGTCCCGTAATCCTTCATGAGCTGGGCCCGGGCCGCGCCCTCGCGGCCGGTGATGCCCTGGATGATGACCCGCGTCTGACCGTTGACAAGGATGGACATGATCGTCTCTCTAGAGTTTGGCCCGGTATTCCGCGAGCCCGGGGATCGGCAGATCGATGCCGATGGCGTCCCGCTCGTGGTATTTGCAGAAGATCTCGCAGGCCAGGCACTCCGTGCATTTGCCTTTGCCGGCGTCTTCGGGCGAAACGGCCAAAACGGGCCGGTCATTCTCGAGCTTAAGAATCTTCGGGGCGCAGGCGGGCACGCAGCCCTTCGTGACGCAGGACGCGCAGCGGCGGTGGTCGATGTGGATCTTGCCCGTGAGCGTGGCGAACTTGTACGCGCCGGGCAACGGCTTGGTCTCGGCCGCCGTCTGGACGGCGTGGACCGCGCCGCGGCTTTCCCGGATGAGGGCGGCCAGGCGCTCGGCGCAGAATTCGGGCGAATCGTCGCGGCCGTAGCCCTCGACCTTCCCGGGGATTTTTTTCAGGTACGCGCCCAGGATCTTGATGGCCTCTTCCTCGAAATTGCCGCCCAGACGGATGACGGCGGGGATGGCCAGGTTCTCCTCGGCGAAGGCCTTGACCAGGCCGCGGGCCGAGTTGTATTGCTCCTGGCTGGCCACACCCGAGCCCGAGGCGAAATAGCCTTTGATGCCGGGCTGGGAAAGGATGATTTTGGCCGCCCGATAGACCTTGCTGGCCGGGGGGTTCCCGCTGGTGTCGCAATAGTTGGCCAGTTTGAAGCCCTTGTTCAAAACGGCGTCCATGGACATCATCGATCCGCCGCCGCCGGCGCCGTGGAAGCCGATGAAGATTTCATTCTCCCCCGGCTTCTCGGTCATCTGGAAGAAATAGAAGGTGCCGCGGTAGTCGCGCTCCTCGACCTTGTAGGCGATCTTTTCCAATTCCGTGGGCGGCCGGTCGAATTCGCGGGCGATCTCAATGCCCAGCTCGGGATGGCGGAAGACGGCATAGTCGTCGATGACGAGGTGGCAGTCGGCGGCGTAGACGCTGCCGTCTTCGGTCAGGACGAGCGGATTGATCTCGGCGGAGCGGGCGTCATACCGGCGGGCCACCTGATAAAGCTTGGTCAACAGGTCGGCCGCCTGCATCATGGCCGCCCCGGACAACCCCGCTGTGCGGACGAGGTTGCGGGCTTCGAACTCGCGCAGGCCGGAGGCTACGTCGATGGGCCGGCGGGCGATCTTTTCAGGATGGTGCCGGGCGATCTCCTCGACGCCGGACCCGCCCACGGAGCTGAACACGAGGAGCGGGCATTTGCGGGCGTCGTCCATGACCAGACCGGCGAAGAATTCCGAGCGGATGGCCAGCTTCTCCTCGACCAGGATGCGGTCGACGACGTAGCTCTTGACCTGCCGGCCGAGGAGTACCCGGGCCTTCTCAAAGGCCTCCTCGGGCGTCTGGGCGAACTGGATGCCCCCCATCCCGGCCCGGCCGGTCAGCCAGACCTGCATTTTGAGGACGACGGGCCGCCCGATCCCGGCGGCGATCGTCTTGGCCTCGTCCGGCGTGAAGGCGACGCCGCCTTCGGGAACGCGGATGCCGCCCTCTTTGAGGAGGGCTTTGCTCTGATATTCATACAGTCGGGCCACGGGTTATTCCTTGAAGGACGCTGAGCGAATAGTATACCAAAAAAACGCCGAGAAACCAGATTAAAGCGGCCTTGAGGTTCAGAGCACTAAAACCCTTAGAGCTGGCTGACTAATCACGAGCAACAGCGTTGCCGCATTTCATTTTATAATCTCGTGATCAGTTTCCACGGAAAAAAATCTATCCGGGATCTCATCTTGATTTCACTCCCACTTGCATTACGATTTTATCAACGAGCCTGTTTAATAATCAGGGCGACGCCCGGCCGATGATCGGCCGCGGATTATTCAGGAAATATCAGATCAATTCTTTGATTTTCTCGGCGGCGAAATCGCCCGAATCGGCGGCCGCCTCGAAAGAGGGATAGATCATATGATCGCCGGCCAGCAGAACCCGGCCGTTGGTGATCCCGTTGAGACGAACCAGCCGTTTATAAGCGCCGGGGACCATGACGGGGAAGGCCTGGGGAAACCGCGTCACCTGGCAGCCGACGATCTTGGCCGGAGCGCCGGGAAAAACGCGGCTCAAACCTCCGACGACTCTCTTGCGGATGTCTTCGTCGGAAAGATCGAGGAAACCCTTGTCCTTGGCGCCCGCGCCGGCGATCGTCGCGCCCAGGATGAAGGCCTTTTTCGCGGCCGGGGAAGGATCGAAACGCCGGACCGCCCGGGCGGGGTCATTGACGCCGGTGAAGAACCCTCCGTCGGGCATGGCCAGGTCATAGGCCCGATCGAAGATCGGCTCCCGGCTGAAGAGGGCCGCATAGGCGGACGCCGCATAGGGAATCCGTCCCAGGAGGGTCTTCTGGTCGGCCGTGAGAACGTCCGCAGCCAAGGCCAGGGCGGCCGGAGCGGGCACGGCCAGGACGACGAATTGCGCCTCGGCCGTCGCGACACGCCCGTCCGTCCCGCCATAGGCGATCTCGAATCCGTCTCCCTTTTTCGCCACCCGCTTGACTTTGGCGCCGGTCCGCACGCGCTCGCCGAGATGACGCGCCAGAGCATCGGTCAGTTCGGCCAGCCCGCCGTCGAATGTGTAGGCGCCTCCGCCGTCCGGGGACAGGGCGAAAGCCATTTCGGGAATGAAGCTCAGGGCGGATATATCATCCAGGTTGGCTCCGAAGAGCTCCCGGGCCGCGGCGTTGCAGAACGGACGAAAAACCGCCGGATATTTTCTTGACTCGATCCAACGGGCGGCGGTGATGTCGTCCAGCCCGGCCAGCTCGGTCGTCATATCCAGCTCGGGAATATCGGCGTAATCGCGGGCCGCCGCCAGGACCTCGCGGCGGAAGCGGTCGAAATCGGCGGCGCTGCCGAGTCCGGAGAGCAGGCGGGCGAATCCGTCCTCTCCGTAGAAGATTTCGCCGTCGCCGCAACAGGCATGCAGGGGGGCCGGGATTTCGCGGAGGTCCAGGTTGAGAAACTCGATGATCTCTTTGAGAGCGCCATAGGGCTTACCTAAATAGGAAACCCCGATCGCGTACGGGATTCCCTGGAAACGACCGGCGCGGGCCCGGCCGCCGGGACGGGCCTCTTTCTCAAGGATGAGAATGCGCTTGCCGCGCAGAGAGAAGCCGGCTGTCAAACCGGCGATCCCCGCCCCGACGATGACGACGTCATAGGCGGCGGCCGGGGCGGCTGAGGCGGCCAGGCCGAAACCACTCCAGGCCAGGCCCGCGCCCAGCATGGCGCGCCCGCTTGATTTCAGGAATTCGCGGCGCGGCAGGTTTCGCATTCGCCTCACGGCCCGGCCTCCTCGGCGGTTGTACGCCCTCTATTGTAAACAATTCGGCGCCGATCCGAAAATTTGATTTCCCCGGGTCCGGGCTTTACAATGCCGCCGTGAAGGAGCGCCAAACCGGTTTGAAAAAGCGGGCCTTGGGATTTGTCGTCATCGCCGCGCTCGCCGCGGCCTCTTTTTCGACGGTCCTGGCGCCGCCCGGCTGTCGGCGGGGCGATCGCTATCTTGAAACACGCGAAGTGCTGTCCCGGTACATCCAGTCGCTGGAAGCCTTTTCCACGGCCGTCGAGAAGGCCTCGGATTCCAAGGCGATCGCCGCGGCCATCAATGCCTGGGACGAATCGGCTCAGGGCCTGGCGCCGCGGATTAAAGCCCTGGGAAAATCCCGGCCGGAGCTCGCCGATCCGGCATCGTTGCCGGCCGGTCTCCGCGATCTTTTGGCCCGCCTGGACGCCGCCCACGCCCGCATGCTGGGGGCCATGGCCAAGGCCATGCAGTATGCCGACGACCCGGCCGTCCCGGCCGCCCGGGCCAGGCTGAAGAGCGTCCAAAAGCTCCTGGAATAGCTGGACTTTCCGGCCGAATTTCGGTATGACTGGGGCGCCTTTCCCCATCCCCTCGGACCAGGAGACGCGCCTATGACCGATTCGCCCGCCCCCCAAGCGAAATTCCCGGCCACGTTCTGGACGGCCAACGTCATCGAGCTGTTCGAACGGGCGGCCTACTACGCCATGGCCTCCTTCATGGTCATCTACCTGAAGGAAAATCTGGGCATGGCTCCCACAACCGCGACCTTCCTCAACGGGACGGTCCTCTGGGGCCTGATCTATTTCCTGCCCATCGTCTCGGGCACCCTGGCCGACAAGTTCGGCTACAAGCGTTCCTTGAGTCTTTCCTTCGTCATGATCTCGATCGGCTATTTCATCCTCGGCAACGTCCAGAAATTCTGGCCCGGGACGATCGGCGCCGGGGCGGGCCAGGCCGTCGACTTCGCCGTCCCGGTCATCCTGGGCATCGTCCTCATCGGCATCGGCGGCTCCATCGTCAAACCCTGCATCGCCGGCACGGTCCAGAAGACCTCGGGGACGCGGGCCACGCTGGCCTTCGGCATCTTCTACATGGTCATCAACATCGGCTCGATCACCGGCCGCAGCGTCTCCTATTTCATCCGCACCAGCCTGGGCATCCCGGCCATCTTCACCTATGTTTCGACGATCTTCGCCCTGATCGGGCTGGTCGTCGTCCTGTTCATCTACAAAGAGCCGCAATTCGTGTCGGACGGCCTTAAAGACGGGCAGGCCGTCCGGAAACGGACTATCGGACAGGCCCTTCTGGGCATCTTCGTCGTCCTGCGCAACATCAAGTTCGTCTTTTTCCTGATCGTCATCGGGCTGTTCTGGTTCCTTTATATCCAGCTCTACAACCTGATGCCCCTCTTCATGCGGCATATCGATCCCAAGGCGCCCATGGAGCTCTACACCCTGGCCAATCCCATCATGATCGTCGGCTTCCAGATGCTGATCACCCGGCTGGTCAAAAAATGGACGCCGATCAAATCGATCATGTTTGGGGTGGGCGTGACGACGGTCGGCATGGCTCTCAACATCCTGCCTCCCCTTCTCTCGGGCGACGTCACGCATAAGGTCAATATCGCCGGCCTGGCCATCCCCTTCGCCGGGATCTTCCTCATCATCTCCATCGCCTCGATGGCCACGGGCGAGATGATGGCCGCGCCCCGCATCTACGAATATCTCGGCGCCATCGCCCCCAAGGGGCAGGAAGGGCTGTTCATGGGCTACGCCAACCTGCCCGTGGCCCTGGCCAGCATGATCGGCGGGCCGATCGGCGGGGCCATGTTCGAGAAGTACATTTCCGGTCCGGCCAAGGCCGGACGGATTCCCGACTACATCCGGATGTGGATGATCATCGCCGGGATCGGGATCGTCTCGCTGGTCGGATTGGCGGTTTACGACGCCCGGCTGAAAAAATCAAAGAAAAGCGAGGCCTGAGCGCGGTCAGCTCAAGCGGACGAGCTTGAGATTGTCCAGCCCGTTGGTGTCGAACTCTTTGTAGTACTGGTCGGCCAGCTCGTTCTCCATCTTGGCCCGCTCCTCGGCGTTCATTGAATCGACGTTGGCCTCGCCGAATCGGGCGACCAGGTCACGGTCGGCCAGGCGGTACATGAGCTCGTCCCAGAAAACGTCGTTCTTATAAGCGTCCAATTCCTCCAGGAGGGGCTCCTCCTGTTCGGTCGTCAGGAAGTGGGCGTCGGCGTCTTCGTCATAGATGATCCGGTCGCCCAGGCCGAAATCACGGGCCTTGGCGTAAAGGTAATTCTCCAGGTCGTCAGTGGCCTGTTCCTTGTCCTTGTCCTTGAACCCGTTGACCACCCAGTTGCCCAGAAAGACCAGCCGCAGGAGGGTCTCGTATTGCGTTCGGTTCAGCTTGAGGTCCATGGAAGTCGCTCTTTTCTTTTAAGATAAAAGCATAAGATACGACATCCCCGCCCGATGCGCAAGAGCGGATTTGCTCTCTCGGCCCTTCTTTATTCGAACCAGATCTTGACGGTCTCCTTGCCGCTGGACACCTCGATGACCGTGCGCAGGGCGGAGCGCTTCAATTCGGACCAGATTTCGGAGATATCGATGTCGGCCAGATGATTCTCCAGCTTGACCTTGGTGTCGCGGCAGGTGCTCAGAAAGAGCTCGCACAGCCCGATGGGCAGGTTGATCCTGACGACGTCCTTGTGGCAGCGGTCATCGGTCACCACGAGCTTGAACCAGCGCGGACCGGCGGCGGGTTCGGGATCCGGGGCCTCCGCAACGGCCTTGCGGATGACGTTCAGATCCCCGCGGTTCTTTTCCGAGGCGGCCAGCGGAACGGCGATCCAAGCGGCGGCCAGGACGACGAGCAGAGCGATAGCGGTCTTTTTCATGGGCGAATCTCCTAAAAAAGTCGCGATCCGGTCAGTCGATCCAGATCTTGATATATTTGCCTTCCGAGCGGATCTCGAGGATGTTGCGCACGGAGGTTTCCAGTTCCCGAATGATTTTCGGGATGTCATAGCCCTTCAACCGGACGACCTGCATCTCCTCTTCGGGGATGGCGGACAGGGCCAGATCGGCCAGGGCCTTGGGGATGGAGATCGAGAAGATGATCTTGTGCAGGCCCTCGTCGACGACTTCGAAGTGGAGCGTCCCGTTGCGGCGGGCGACCGGACGGTCCTCGAGCTTGGAGAGGGACTCCGGCGAAAGCCGCAGCAGGGCGATTTTGGCCCGGTCGCGGAGCTCGGCGTTGGACTCCTGCTGGGCGATCGTCAGAAGGAGGGGAATGGTCCGCTCGGCCAGGCGGCGGTCCTTGCTTTTGCTCATCTGGATGGCGGCGTAAAAGCGGACGACCTTGTTGGACGAATCCAGCCGGTCCTCGATGTCGCGCAGGTACTCGCGCTCGCCGGCGTCGTAGAATTTGAGGGCCAGGTCGACGATGGAAACCTCGGCGTCCTCGGCCAAGTTCTTGTTGCGATCCTTGAGCTGCAGGTAGGACTTGTAGGTCTGAAGGGCGTCCTTGTCCCGTCCCCCCATCTCCTCGAGGCACTTGCCCTTGTAATACAGGGCCTGCGGCGCGTAGGCGCTCTGGGGAAAGCGGCTGAGAAACTCGAACAGCCGGGACTCGGCTTCGGTCCATTTCTCGTCGAAGATGAGGAGTTTGATCTCCTGGAAGGACTTCTCATCCTGGGCCTGCGGATCCTCCGCGGCGGCCCGCAGGGCCGGCGCGGCGATCAAGGCCAGCAGGACCGCGAAAGCGATGATGCGTGCTTTATGGTTCATGTCAGACCCCATTCTCCTGTAATTCCTTCTTGAGCAGTCGGATCTTCAGCAGAAGCTGTTTGTCCTCGACGAATTTCTGGATTTTGGCCGCCTCCTCGGTGGTTGCGGAATCGCTGATTTGGGACAATTCGAGGAACAGCATTTCGATCTGGTCGCAGATCTCGCGGGCCTTGGCCATCCCGGCGTCGCCCAGCCGGGTGTTGAAATAGCGCTTCTGGGAAATGAGCGACTTGATCCGCTCGGAGAAGGCCGGCGGGGCCCCGGAGGCGGTCCTCTCCACCGGAGACTGGACCAGGTCGAGGATGACGTATTCGCTCTTTTCCAGATAATCGATCGTTTCCCGCTTGGCCATTTGGCGCTCGACCCGGTCGATGAACTCGCCCGAGGCGGCGTAGGATCCAGCCTTGGGAAGAGGCGCCGGGCCCCGCTTGAGCAGGACAGAAGTCGCCAGGGAACCGATCAAAAGACCGCCCAGGACCCCGGCGAAGACGGGTCGGAGGCGCGGCTGGGCCAAAGCCCCCCAGAACCGGCTTCGCTCGCGGGATCGCTGCCGGGCCGGGGTCGAACGGGCTCCTTCCCATGCGGCATCAGCGATCCGTTCGGAGAGGGCGTCCCAATCGACGGAGGCCATGGCCTTGTCCATCTCCTCCCGGACGGCTTCGGCGCCGGCCAGGATCTTCTGGACGTCTTTGAATTCATGTCGGCATTCGTCACACATGGCCAGGTGCTCCTTGACCGCAGGGCCGGGTTCGTCGGGCGTCCCGGCCGCGGCGGTCATCGTTTCGCGGTTCCTTCGGCAGTCGTTCATGTCGCGCACCCCAGGTAGGGGGCCAGCAGGCCCCTCAGGTTCCGGATGGCCTTGAAATGAAGGGACTTGACCGTCCCGATGGAGATTTCAAGCATCTGGGCGATTTCCTCGTTCTTGAGCTCGTTGTAGTGGCGGAGAATGAAGATCGTCCGCTGCCGCTCGGCCAGCTGGTCGACGCAGAGGGACAGCACGTCCTTGAGGTCGGAGGCGCTGTTCAGGTCTTCGGCCCGGGCGTCGGCGATGGGCAGATCCTCGACTGGCGTGGCCACTTCCATCTCCCGGCGCTTGACGTAGTTCTTGCGGTAATGGTCGATGCACAGGTTTCGCGCCACCTGCAGCAGCCAGGCTTCGAAATTGCGGCCTTCCCGGAACAGTTCGATCTTCTGATAGAGCCGCAGGAAGGTCTCCTGGACGATATCGAGGGCGTCTTCCTTGTTGCGGAAAAACGAATAAGCCAGGGCGAAGACCTTTTTCTGGTAAGCCCGGGTCAGGGCCAGGAAAGCCTCCCGATCCCCCTCCCGCACGCGGCGGACCAGAAGGCCGGCCTCGGCCGGGCCGAATTCGCCGGGCCCGGCGGGCCGGGTGATATCGGGTATCATTGGACGTTTTCCGCCCGCCCAGACGGAAGGGACGCCGGAAACGGGCCGCCCCGAGGCGGTTTTGAAAAGCGGGACAGGATCGGCTTCATGTTTAGTCCGGGCATTCACCAGACTCTACGAAGGCCTTCTCCGAAAGGTTTACGCGAGAGCGGACTAAAATACAAGCCGGAAACCGGAAAGACCCCCTCGCCGCGGGGCGGCCAAGGGAAAAGGAACGGGCGCGGGCCCGGCGCTGTCAGTATTTGCGGAAGTCGCCGCGGTCGCCGCCCGTACGGGGTTCGCCGGGCCGTTCCGTGCGGGGGCGGGCCTCGTTGACGATGATCTTGCGGCCTTCCAGATCGGTCCCGTTCAGCTTCGCGCGGGCCTCATCGGCGTTTTCAGTCGTGGCCATCTCGACGAACCCGAAGCCGCGTCCCTGGAGGACGTTGGCCGAGGTAACCTCTCCATACTGGCCGAACACTTCCTTCAGCTTGTCTTCCGTGGTCCGGTAATTGAGGTTACCGACGTAGAGTTTTGTGGAGCTCATTAAAAAATCCTCCTCGCCTCCTCGCTTCCGTTCTCGGTCCCTGAGGGAATCGAGAGTCCTGGAATCGAGGTCGATCCATTTTTTCATAAGCCAAAGGAAAAAATCAAGCGCCAAAGTGAGCAAGGGACCCCCTGTCGCAGTTCTCCGTCTTTCTGCTATAGTGGGAGGGGGCGGCCGGACCCGGCCGGCGCCCGGGAGATGCCATGAAAAAAGGCCGCTATGTCCTGATCCTCGTTCTCATTTTCGTCGTTCTCATCGCGGCCGCGGCCGTATCCTTCTTCTTCGTCGAATTCGGTGCGGCGCCGCGGATTCCTGCGGCCGCATACCTGGAGATCGGGTTGTCCGGTCCGCTCGTCGAATATCCGGAACCCAGCGTTCTGTCCTCGCTTCTGGGGGCGGAACAGCCCCTTTCCCTCAACGGGATCTGGACGGCCCTGCGAATGGCCGCCGTCGATGAACGGATCGCCGGCGTGCTCGTCCGGCTGGGTCCGCTCGATTGCGACTGGGCCAAATGCGCGGAGATCCGCGACGCCCTGGTCCGGTTCCGGACATCGGGCAAGAAGGCCATCGCTTATATTGAAGAGGCGCCGCAATTCAGCAAGGAGTATTACCTGGCCACCGCCTGCGACCGGATCGTCCTTCATCCGTTGGGCTGGCTGGGCATCCCGGGCATCGGCGGTCAGGTCCCGTTTTTCAAGAAAGCCCTGGACCGGCTGGGCCTGCGGGTCGAAGTCCAGCAGGTCGAGGAATACAAGACCGCCTACAGCATGTTCACCGAACCGGGATTCACCCCCGCCCACAAGGAGATGACGGAGTCCCTCCTCGGCGATCAATTCGCCCATTTCATCCGCGCGGTCGCCCAATCGCGCGGCAAAACCGAGGAGGAAACGCGGGCCCTCGTGGAGCGGGCCTTCTTCCAGGGTGAGGAAGCGGTCCGGGCCGGACTGGTCGACGAACTCCTCTACCTGGATGAGGCCGCCGCTCTCTTCCGGCGGGACGGCCGGCCGTTGCCTCGGACGACGCTGGACGCCTATGCCCTGCTCGATCCCTCCTCCGTGGGGCTGGATCGCGGCCGGAAAATCGCCCTGATCTACGGCGCGGGACTCATTCACGACGGAGAAAGCCGGACCCAGACCATGGGCGCGGACACCATCGTCCGCTGGTTGCGGGAGGCCCGCGAGGACGATTCCATCGCCGCCGTCGTCTTCCGCGTCGACAGCCCGGGAGGCTCGGCCGTCGCCTCGGACGCGATTTGGCGGGAAGTCATTCTCTGCCGGAAAGCGAAGCCTGTCGTCGTGTCCATGTCCGACCTGGCCGGATCGGGGGGGTACTGGATCGCCATGGGGGCCACGAAAATCATCGCCCAGCCGCAGACGCTGACCGGTTCGATCGGCGTGCTGTCGCTGAAGATCGACGCCTCCCCCCTCCTGGAAAAGCTCGGCGTGACCTCCGAGACCGTGCGCTTCGGAAAGCGCTCGGACATCTTCACGCCCTTCCGCGGGCTGGACGCGGAGGAAAGGGACCTGATCAAGAAACAGCTCGTCTGGATCTACGACCGCTTCGTGGCCAAGGCCGCCGAAGGCCGGGGCCTGACGCTGGATGCCGTGCGAAAGATCGCCCGCGGGCGGGTCTGGACCGGGGCCCAGGCCAAGGCGATCGGGCTGGTCGACGAGCTGGGCGGATTGTCGGCGGCGATCGACGCGGCCAAGACCCTGGCCGGGATCCCGCCGGGAGAAGACGTCCGGCTCATCGTCCGGCCCAAGCGACGGTCGTTCTGGGCGGCCCTTTTCGGACGTCGCTATGCATCGGTGACGGCCGCGCTCCCGCGGGCGCTGGGATCGGCCTTGGAATGGATCGATCTTCTGGACCGCGACCGCATCTGGGCGCTCATGCCGATCGGGACGGGATTCTAGAAAACCGCCCTTCGCTTTTAAAATTAGCTTGGCCGACGGGATCCGGTTCTATGGCGGCCGCGGCCCGCGCCCCGGCGGATGGCGAAAAGCCGGTTATCCATCCCGTGTGCCGACCCTTGGATATTGAGCGGATGACCCAAAGCCAAATGATCGCCGCCAGGGTGATCTCGTAATAATTCCAGAAGAATTCCAGAACGCCGTTAAACCCGGGCAAAGCACCGAAGCCCCGGGTTTCGCGGCCACGTGATAGACCACATCGGTGAAATAGAGGGCCGCGAACGCCAGCAAAAGGCACATCGCTTTTTTTGCCGACGTCGGGGACAGGGCCCGGATCATGGGCGCGGCCCCGTTTTACCCTTTTCCGGTCCGGCGAAGCGCACCCGCCACAGGCCTTTGATAAATGACCCTCCGACGGCCAACAGGCGGACTTTCGTTCCCGGATCCTCCGTCCATTGAATCGGTATTTCCTCGATCCGGGAGCCTTTCCGGCGGGCTTGAAGAAGCAGCTCGGTATCGAAAAACCAGGCATTGTCGCGGACGCCGGGGAGCAATTCTTCGGCGGCCGCCCGGGTCGCCGCTTTGAAGCCGCATTGGGCGTCGGAAATGCCGGCCCGGGGAAAAAGGATTCCGAGAATGCGGTTGTAGAGCCGGGAAAGGATCCCGCGCTTCCGGGATCGCCGGACGCGGCTACCCGAAAGGAGCCGCGACCCGATGGCCAGATCGCAGCGGCCGCCGACGAGCGGCTCGATCAACGGGTTGAGCGCGTTCAAATCGGTGGACAGATCCAAATCCATGAAACACAGGACGCTAGCGCGGCCGGTGGTCCAGCCCGCGCGGATCGCCCGACCCTTGCCCTTTTCCTCCAAACGCAGGTATTCGATCTCGGCCGGCCATCGCGCGGCCAAGGCCCTGCCGATCTCCGGGGTCCGATCGGTGGAGCCGTTGTCGACGATGCGGACGGTCCAGCGATAGGGGAATTTTTCCTGCAGGAACCGGCGAAGCTGAGTGATTTTGATTTCCAGATCGGCGGCCTCGTTGAAAACGGGGAGCACGATATCGACGCAAGGCGGAAGCTCCCCGCCGTTTTCGATTCCGGCGGACCCATTTCTTTGCCTGTCCACTGTTCAAGCCTCCCGGCCGAATTCCGTCGTCGTATTATTAATGTTAAAACTACATCTTCTGCTATCTTATAACACAATAATAAATCTCGAGACAAGGAGCCTGTAAATTAAGTTCGGTCCGAGTCTCGTCGCTTGGGCCCGATGGAGAGCTTACTACGATCGCCGGTCCCGGGCGATCTCAAAAAAACACGGCGCCTTCGCCGTCGATCACGATAGGGGTCATGTCGAAACGGCAAAGGGCGTCCGCCGATCGCCGGGGATCGGCAAGAAATGGTTTACGGCGGCGCGCCGGCCGCCGCGCTATTTTTTCTTTTTCACCACGATTTTTTCGTCGGGCTTGACCAGCCAGAGCCGGTCCCGGGCCTCTCGCTCGACGGACTTGGGGTCCGCCTCGAGCGCGGCGATCTCCCTTTCCAACCGGATCTTTTCCTCTTTAAGGCGCTCGATGTCCTTCTGGAGGTCCACGTAGGACCGGCGGGATTTGTAGATCTCGATGAGGCCTTTCTTGCCGAAAATGGTGGTGATCAACAGGACGACCAGGACGAACGCCCCCAGGAGGACGGCAGCCCGGGCCGGCCAGGAAACCTTCTTCCAGTCCATCAGCCCAGCTTCTCCAGGCCGGCCTTGAGGAGCTGGCGCATGTCTTTTTTCGAACCCGCTTCGGCGTAGCAGCGGACGATCGGCTCCGTCCCCGAAAAGCGCAACAGCAGCCAATCGTCGTCCGAAAAGTCGAATTTGACCCCGTCGATGGTGGTGGCTTCAACGACATAGCGGCCGGCCAGCTTGGACGAAGGATTCTTGATCAGCCGGCGCAGGTTCTTTTCGCGCTCCGGGTTGAGAGGGACGCTGCGCTGGCC
The DNA here is from genome assembly GCA_963729855.1 of Candidatus Aminicenantota bacterium. GTDB lineage: Bacteria > Acidobacteriota > Aminicenantia > Aminicenantales > UBA4085 > UBA4085. The sequence continues at coordinate 38,556 of CAVSPT010000005.1, forward strand.
GCCGACGCGCTCGCCGTATTCCTTGAACAGGTCGCGGACGAGCTCGGCCAGGGGTTTCCCGGAAACGGCCACCATCTCGGCCACGAGCAGACCGGCGATGATGCCGTCCTTCTCGGGGAGATGGTCCTTCACGGCCAGGGCCGCGCTCTCTTCGCCGCCGAAGACGATCCGGTTCTTGAGGAACAGGTCGGCGATGAATTTGAAACCGACCGGGGTCTTGTAGACGGGCATATCGTACTGGCGGGCGATGCGGTCGAGGATATGGGTCGTCGCCACGGAGCGGGCCACGCCGCCCCGCCAGCCCTTGACGGTGACAAGATAATGGAGGAGCACCCCCAGGACCAGGTTCTGGATGACGACCGTGCCTTCATGGTCGACGATGCCGAAGCGGTCGCCGTCGGCGTCCGTGGCCAGGCCGAGCCCGCATTTCTTGTCCCGGACGAGGCGGATGAGCTCCTTGAGGTTCTCTTCCGTGCAGGACGGAGCGATGCCTCCGAAATAGGGATCGATATACCCGTGAATCTCCTCGATGGACACATCGTTGTCGACCAGGATCTCGTCGAGATACTCGCGGCTCGTGCCGTAGAGCAGGTCCACGCCGACGCGCAGACCGGACTTGCGGATGGCTTCGAAATCGATCTCGTTCTGCAGGAATTCGAGGTAATCGGGGCGCAGGTCGATCCGTTCGATGTATTCCGTGCGGGCGTAGCGGGGGAAAAAATCGAAATCGCGCTGGACGGCCCGGATCTCGGCCTCGATCGTCTCGGTCTCCGCGGGGAGGGCGGGCGCGCCCGTCTCGTTGTTGTATTTCAGCCCGTTGTACTCGGGCGGGTTGAACGAGGCCGTGAAATTGATCCCTCCCTGGGCCCGGCGGCGGATGATCTGGTAGGCCTGGGCCTGCGTGGGCGAATCCCGCTCCGCCAGGAGAACGTGGATCTTGTTGTGGGACAGGACCTTGGCCGCTTCGTCGGCGTATCGTTCAGAAAGGAACCGGGTGTCGTAATTGACGATGACGGTGATCGGCCCGTCTTCGAACTTGCGGCGCAGCACATTGGCGATGGCCTGGACGCAAAGGCGCACATTGTGGAACGTGAATTCCTCTCCCATGACCGCCCGCCAGCCGTTGGTGCCGAACCGGATCATGGACATTCCGGTCCTTTTTTCTTGTCTCGCCCGAGCATGGGCACGAACCGGACCTGGGCGATCTGCCGGATGTCGGGCTTGCCCTTGATCTTGGTGACGAGCTTGAGGGACTGGAACTCGTCCGTCTCCTCCAGCGGGATGACCAGCCGGCCGCCCTCCTTCAACTGACGGATGAGCGGCGGCGGGATCTGGCGGGCCGCGCAGGTGACGATGATGGCGTCGAAGGGCGCCTGTTCGATCCAGCCGAAATATCCATCATCGCTCTTGATCTCGACGTTGGCGAAACCCAGGGACTTCAGGGTCTCCCGGGCTTTCTGGGCCAAAGCCACACTGATCTCGACGCTGAAGACGCGCCCGGCCAGCCGGGACAGGACGGCGGCCTGATAACCGGACCCGGTGCCCACTTCCAGGACTTTGTCCGTCGGCCGAAGTTTGAGGCTCTGGGTCATGAGGGCCACGACATAGGGCTGGGAAATGGTCTGACCCTCGTCGATGGGCAGGGGAAAATCTTCGTAAGCTTGGCGGCGATACGGAAGGCCGACGAAGAGGTGGCGGGGAACCTGGCCCATGACCTCCAGGACGCGGGTGTCGCTGATGTCGCGGGCGCGGAGCTGGGCTTCGACCATGGTTCGCCTCTTTTCCGAGAAGAAGGCCTCGTCGTCCTGTCCGCCGGCGAAACGCACGGACGGAAGAAGCAGGCCCGCACAGGCCAGCAGAAAGAACCCGCGTTTCATGGTTCTATTTTCCTTAAAACGGAGGCTCAAATCAATTCCCACCGTTTTGGGATCCATCCGACCCCCCCTTTAAAATTATTTTGGGGTGACGGGGGGTTGGGGAAAAACCCGTGCGAAGACGGAGCAGGCATGGTTTCTCGCTCTTGCGGGAAGAGCGGAGGATGGGCGTCGGAGCGCGTTTCTCCCCAACCCCCCCTCGCCCCTATTTCACCCCCTTTATCCCCTCTCGGGGGGATTGCCGGATTTCGTCACTCTGTCATAATCCTCCCGCATTATTAAAATGTGGAAGACGAGCGAGATAATTGATCGGACCGTGATTTATTATTTGACATGAGTGACATTTTTTGTTAATCAAGGAGTTAGAATTACGGGGTTAGAAAGGAACCCGCAGATGGAAAGATACGCCATTTACCCCGGATCGTTCGATCCCATTACCAATGGGCATATCGATATCATCCGGAGAGGCGCCAAGCTCTTCCCCCGCATCGTCGTAGCGGTCCTGCAGAATCCCAAGAAAACGACCCTCTTCACGACCGAGGAAAGGGTCGAGATCATCCGAGAGATTTTCCACGAGGAACCACAGATCGAAGTGGCCTCATTTCATGGGCTCCTGGTCCAATTCGCCTCGGAGCGGGGCATCCGCACCGTCATTCGCGGCCTGCGGGCGGTCTCCGATTTCGAATACGAATTTCAGATGGCCCTGATGAACCAGAACCTGAACCCCGAGCTCGAGACCCTGTTCATGATGCCCAGCGCGCCCTATACGTTCCTCAACTCGGGGGTGGTCAAGGAAGTCTTCGCCCTGGGCGGATCGGTCCGGGACCTGGTTCCGCCGGTGGTCGAAGGGCGGCTGCGTGAGAAATTGAACCGGGATAACCCGTCCATCCAATAAACGGACAGAGGAGCGAGATGTTCGGCTTCAATCAAGACAAAGCCCTCGTCGGGCTGGACATCGGGTCGGACACCGTCAAGGTCCTGGAGCTCAAGATCCGAAAAAAGGGCAAGCGGGACGCTTACTCCGTGCTCCGCATCGGATATGAGCCGCTGCCCCACGACGCCATCGTCGAGGGCCAGATCATCGACGCCGCGGCGGTGGCGGAGACGATCCGCACGGCCTTCGACAAGGCCAAAATCACGGCCAAGGACGTGGTCATCTCCATCGCCGGCAATTCGGTCATCATCAAGAAGATCGCCCTGCCGGCCATGGAAAGCGAAGAGCTCGCCGAATCCATCATTTGGGAAGCCAAACACAACATCCCCTACCCCTATGAAGAAACAAACGTCGATTACGCCATCCTCCGGCCGCCGGCGGAGGGAGGAGACCGGGGCCTGGAAATCCTCCTTGTCGCCGTCAAGAAGGACAAGGTCGCGGCCTACGCCAACGTGCTCAACCAGGCCCGCAAGAACGTGGCGGCCATCGAGGTCGACGCGTTCGCCCTGTTCAACTCCCTGGAGATCAATTATCCCGAAGAGTTCGCCGAGAAGACCGTGGCCCTGATCAACATCGGGGCCAACATCACGACCATCGTCATCGTCGACCGGGGGACCCCGCAGCTTTTCCGCGACCTGTCCATCGGGGGGGCCTACTTCGCCGAGAACATCCGCAAGGATCTCAACGTCGGTCCCCAGGAAGCCGACAACCTGCTCCGGGGCCAGACGTCCCGGTCGGTCGAGCCGTTTCAGTTCGAGGCGGTCCTGGCCATGAACATAAAGGGCCTGGTCGAAGAGGTCGAAAAAACCTTCACCTTCTTCCAGGCCGAAAACAAGAAGGACAACCGCATCGAGCACATCTTCCTGGCCGGCGGCCTGGCCAACCTTCAAGGCATCGCGGCCGCCGTGGAGCAGAAATTCACGGTCAAGACCACCCTGTTTGACCCCTTCCGGCGCGTCTTCTATAATGAAAAAAAACTCGACCGGGCGATTTATCAGGAAATGGCCCCCATGTTCGGCGTGGTCACCGGGCTGGCCGCCCGCAAAAAAGAGAAGTGAGCCATGATCCGCGTCAACCTGCTGAAATCCGAAAAAAAGGCCTTCGAAGAGCAGCCCCTCGGCCCCGAAGGCGAGGCGCCGGACAAGAAAACAAAAGAGAAGACCCGCGGAGGAAAGCACCCGGCCCCGGTGGGAAACCTGATCATCGTCCTGGGCATCGTCGTTCTGGGCGCCCTGGCCTATACCCAAAAGCGGGCCCTGGACGGGGAGCGGGCCCTTCTGGCCGACGCCCAGGACCAGCTGCGACGCCTCCAACCCGTGAGCAACAAGCTGGACGAGATCGACTGGCAGAAACAGTATCTGGTCAAGAAAATCGCCTTGATCACCGAACTGCGGATGATGCAGGGCACGGCCGTCCGGGTCCTGGACGCCATGAGCCGGGCCATCCCCGACTGGGTCTGGCTGACGGAGACAACTTTCAATAAGACCGGTCTCCAGATCCACGGAAGGGCCCTGACGAACGTCCTGATTTCCGACTATGTCCGCAACCTCAGCGAGCTGGGCCTGTTCGAAAGCGTCGGCATCGTCAACACCCAACAGCGGTCCGAGGGCAACAACCAGTTTATCGAATTCACCGTGACGGCGGTCCTGCCGCCGACGATTCCCCCGGCCCCGGCCGCGCCGTCAAAAACCAATCCCGGGAGGACCCCATGAACCCCCGCCCCTGGTACCAGTACCTCATCCTCGTCGGGGTTGTGGGACTCCTGGGCTACCTGATTTATTACAAGCCCAAGCAGGCCGAGCTACAGGGCCTTCGCAACGACCGGGTCCAGATCGAGGAGCAATTGTCCCGGCTCCAGGCCCAAAAGCGGCAGATGGACAAGATTCAAGCCGAACTCGTCCAGCTGAACAAGATCATGACCGAGCTCGAGCCGCTCATCCCGCGCAAAAAGGAGACCGGCGAGATCCTGCGCAACGTCCAGCAGCTGGCTTACGATTCCCAGCTCGATGTCGTCCATTTCCAATCCGACCGGGAAACGACCAAGGAATGCTATACCGAGCTTCCCATCCCCATCGAGATCATCGGCAGCTACCATAACCTGGGGGCCTTCTTCGAACGGATGGGCAAATTCCCCCGCATCTTCAACATCGAAGACTTCATCATCCGGGCCCTGCCCGGTCAGACGGCCGAGACGACGATCTCGGCGACGTTCACGGCCAAGACCTATTTCTTCCTGGACATCAGCCAGATCAAGAAGCCGGAGAAACCCAAGCTGGCCAAGCCGGAGAAGGAAAAAGATGAGAAATTTTAAGTTTTTTGCCGTCGCCGCCCTGCTCGCCGCCGGGCTGTCCGGCCCGGCCTCGGCGCAGACCGCGGCGCCCGCGGGTCCGTCCTCCGTCGCCCCGGTGTTCCAGCCGCCCGCGACCTACGATCCGGCCGGCCGCCGCGATCCGTTCAAGAACCTGCTGGCGGGCAAGGACATCGCCGAGCGGCGGGTGATCACCGGCCTCTCCGATCTGTCGATCGACGAGATCACCATCATCGGCCTGGTCAAGAACAAAGGCCGCTTCGAAGTCGTGATCGGACTGGCCTCCGGATTCCCCATGACGGCGCGCGAGGGCGACCGTTTCTCCGATGGCTATGTCCTCTCCATCGGCGACAATCAGGTCGTGCTGCGCAAGACCCATGAAAGGGGCATCCCCTTGAACAAGCCCAAAGATATCGTCAAAGAAATCACCTCCGAGGAGCGATGACATGAATCGGAAAAACGCCCGACTCATCGGCTTGGCGGCGCTGGCCCTGGCCCTGGCCGCCGCTTGGGCGCAGACGCCCCCGGCGGTGCAGAAAATCTCCGTGCTGCCCTCCCGGGTCAACGTGCGCGTCGTCCTGGACGCCGCCTCTCCCCTTTCGGCCCTAGGGGCCTCCTATGCGGCCGGGGGCGGAGCCGTGCTCCAGGTCGAATTCGGACCGATCAAATGGCCGGAGCCGCCGGCGGTCCCGGCCGACGAACCTCCTCTGGTCAAGGACCTCAAGGTCATGACCAAGAGCAACGGCCGAACGCAGCTTCTCCTGACCCTGGCCGAAAAAGTCCCCTTTCGCGTCTTCAGCGAGGGAGGCCGGACGATCGTCGAGCTGGAAAAGATCATCCGCGGAACGGGCGATTATCTGATTGCCCCGGACATCCAGGGCCTTCTGGCCGGTCCGACGCGGCCGGTCTCCGAGCTGTCCGCGGTCGACATCGCGGCCAAAACCGACCGTCTCAGCGTCGGCGCCCGAAGCGCCGGGCCGACGATCGCCAACGTCTTCGCCCTGGGCAACCCCCTCCGCCTGGTGGTCGACGTGTTCGACCGCCACTACAGCGGTCTGACGGAAAAGCGCCCGATCGGCAAACTCGGGGTTGACGGCGTCCGGGTCGGCCAATTCATGTCCGGACACCCCTACACGATCACCCGCTTCGCCTTCGACCTGGCTGAACCCCGTTCGTTCGCCCTGGCCGACGGCCCTTCCGATTTCGAGGTGATTTTCGCCCAGGATGCGGCCGTCGAGCCCGCCCCGCGGGCAACGGCCCCCGTCGTCCCGGCCGCCGCGCCGGCCGGGACGAAGGATGCCGCGGACAAGACCAAGAAGGAACCGGCCCCGGCGGTTGTCGATCCCAAACCGAAGCCGGCGGATGATCTCCAGGCCGTCGCGCCGGTGGAGAAGAAGGATGCCGCGGACAAGGCCAAGAAGGAGCCGGCCCCGGCGATTGTCGATCCCAAACCGAAGCCGGCGGATGATCCCCAGGCCGCCGCTCCCGCCCAGAACGAAAAGTTCCAAACCAAGACGATCTATAATCCCGAACAGAAATTCCGGGGCGAACTGATCAGCCCCCATTTCAAGGACGCCGATCTGCGCGACGTCATCCTGTATGTCGCCCAGATGGTCGGCCTCAACGTCATTTTCGACGATGAGGTCAGGGGCACGGTCACGTGCAGCTTCGAGGACGTGCCCTGGGATCAGTTCCTGGACATCATCCTGAAGAACAAACGCCTCGGCAAAAGCCTCGAGGGCAATGTCCTTCGCATCGCCCCGATCACCACCCTGACCCAGGAGGAATCGGAGCAGCAGAAGCTCCGCGACACCAGGGAACAGGGCGGACCGCTCCTGACCAGAACCTACCCGCTGTCCTTCGCCAAGGCCCCCGATGTGTTGGATCTCCTTAAGGGCCGCAAATCCGAGCGCGGCCAGATCATCGTCGACACCCGCACCAACACCCTCATTGTGACCGATACGAAGGACAAGATCGACCTGATCGAGAGGATGATCGAGGTCCTTGATACGGCCACCCCGCAAGTCTCGATCGAGGCCCGCATCGTGGAGGCCACTTCGAACTTTGTCCGCAACCTGGGCATCCAGTGGGGCGTCAAGGGCATCGCCGACCCGGTCTACGGGAACCAGACGTCGCTCCAGTTCCCCAATAAGATCCAGGTCAACGGAGCCCTCATTCCGCAGGGCACCGTCACCGAGGGCATCTCCGGCCCGCTGGGCGGCTACGCCGTCAACCTGCCGGCCGCCGCGTTCAACACGGCGGTGGGCTTCTCCTTCGCCAACGTCCTGGATACCTTCCGCCTCGACGTGGCCCTGACGGCCATGGAGACCAACGGCACCGGCCAGATCATCTCCAGCACCAAGGTCACGGCTCTCAACAACAAGCAGGCCGAGGTCATCCAGGGGCGGCAGATCCCGGTTCAGACCACGGCCAATTTCACGGTCACGACCCAGTACGTCAACGCCGCCCTCCAGCTGCGGGCGACGCCCCAGATCACGGCCGACGGAAGCATCATCATGGAGCTGGATATCCAGAACAACGCCGCCGACTTCAGCAACCTGGTCAACGGCATTCCGCCCATCACCACCCAGAGCGCCAAGACGCAGGTGATGGTGCCGGATGGAGGGACCACGGTCATCGGCGGGATCTCGCGGCTGGAAGATTCGATCACCCAGAATCGAGTCCCCTTCCTGTATCAAATTCCCATCCTGGGAGCGCTCTTCAAGAACTTCGCCCGGACCAAGACGAACCGGGAGATGCTCATCTTCATCACTCCCCGCATCGTCCGCTAGGAGGAACCGCCATGAAAAATCAGAGATCCGTCCCGGTCTTCAAGGCGGCGCTCGCAGTTTTGGCCGTCCTGGCGGGCCTGGCCTGCAACCCCATCGAGAACAGCACCCAGTCGGCCAGCCTCTTGACCGTCGTGTCCATAACCGGTTTGGACTACACCGGCAAGGCCGCCAACTTCACCCAGTCGGACGTTCTGACCACGAACTCGACGACGGGCTTGTCGACGGTCAACGACGACGTGGCCACGGCCACGCTCGGGGCCTCCACCCTGGCTCCCAACCCGCCCGCCGGTACCTCACAGTACAACAACATCCAGCTCGACAAGATCGTCGTCTCCTACACCCGCACGGACGGGCGCAACACCCAGGGCGTCGACGTCCCCTATTCCTTCGAACAAAACTTGTCCACGATCATCACCGTCGGGCAGCAGGTCTCCATCACCTTCATCATCGTCCGGGCCACGGCCAAGCAGGAGCCGCCGCTCGTCGGCTTGCGGGGCGGGTCGGCGACGCGCGGCGAGGCCATTTATACCAACGCCCGCATCGATTTCTACGCCCACGATCTGGCGGGCAAGAACGTCACGGCCACAGGTTATCTGCCCGTCGAGTTCGCCGATTTCGCCAACCAATGAGGAGAGCCGCCATGAGTCACCGCCGCGTATTCACCGTTGCCGGCCTTTGCGCCCTGCTGGCGCTCGCCTCGTCCTGCACCCGCTCCGACGTCAGCGTGCCTTCGCCCACCGGGCCCTCGACCCTGTCCATCACCTTCGACCTGGTGGCGACGCCCGACGTGATCCTGGCCACCGATCAGAAGCCGACGACCACGATCAAAGCCACCATCCGCAAGAACGGGGCGGCCCTGCCCAACATCACCGTCTACTTCACGATCACGTCCGGCCCGGGGGAATTCTCCAATTATCTGACCCGAGCCGTTGCGGCGACCGATTCGACCGGCGTGGCCAGCGTCATCTTTCTCGGCCCGACGAAGACCGAGCTTTCCGGGGACACGACCACGACAATCCAGGGTCAGATGCAGACCGATACGCCCGACTTCATCTACAAGACGGTTGAAGTCCGCATTATCCGCTCCGCCGGCTGATCAGTCATAGCGGGCGACGGTCCTCCTCCCCCGCATCAGGGGAAGGATCCTGCCGAGGATGTCATCCAGGACGGAAGCCTCGGCGGCCTTGGCCACCAGCTGAATCCCTTTGGCCCCGCCGGACCGGGTCTCGGCCGGGCCGAGGACCTCTCCGATCCCGGCCCCGCGGAGGCGCGAGGCCAGGTCGCCGGCCTTTCGTTCCAAGCTCCGAAGGTCCCGGCCCCAAAAGGCGATCTCGGCCATCGCCGAGAAGGGCGGATAGCCCAGCATCCGCCGGTACTCGACTTCGACTTCGAAGAATCCCTTATAATCGCCGGCCGCGGCCGCCGCAAGCAGGGACTGGTCAGGAACCGACGTTTGAAGGACGGCCGATGCGCGGGGATCGGAGCCGTCGAGGAATCTCAGAAAACGCCGGATTTCGGCGTAGGCCCTCTGGCCGGCCCGGAAATCGGATGGACCCAGCCCTTGTTCCGGATTGAGGATGCCGATCAGGGAAGCCGGCGGGACGCCGGGCTGATGGGCCAGAAGAGGGGTCGCGACAAGCACATCGAGCGCGCCGCCCGCGAACCGGGCCAGGATCTTTTCCCGCGCCTCCCTGGTCCCGGCCCGCTCCCGGTCGAAGACCGCGATCCGGGCCGCGGGCAGGATTTTCCGGAGCTCCTCGGCGACGGCCTCGACCCCGGCCCCGCGAGGCTCCCAGATCCGTCCGCCGCAGCGGGGGCAGACGGCCGGCGCGGGTTGCGCTTCATTGCAGTAGCGGCAGGCCAGTCGGCGGTCTTTCTGATGCAAAGTCAGCGCGATGTCGCAGCGCGGACAGCGGGGAACGTGGCCGCAGCGGGGGCATAAAAGAAACGAGGCGTATCCCCGGCGGCGGGCGAAGAGGATTCCCCGCTTCCGGGCGGCCAGATTCTCGGCCAGCCTTTGGCGAAGGCCTGCGGCCAGAAGGCCGCGCTCCTTCCGGTCATCTAAAAGCATCGCCTTGACCGGGGGCTCGGCCGCTCCTATTTCGTACAACCCGCCGTCCCGGCGGGCCCGTTCGTACGTTTCAACGGTCGGGGCGTCCGAACCGAAGATCACGGGCACGGCGGCCGCTTCGGCGCGCATCCGCGCCCCGGTGCGGGCGTCGTAGACCGGGCTTTCCGTCTGAAGGTAGGATTCGTCCGATTCCTCGTCCACGATGATGAGACCCAGCCTGGCCAGCGGCGTGAAGAGCGCCGAGCGCGGCCCGGCGGCGACTGCGGAGGGGCGGCTTTCGGCGCGCCGGCGGGCATCCTCGCGCTCCCGGGGGGTCAGCCGGCTATGGAGCAGGATGACCTGCTCTCCCAAGCCGGCGGCGAAAACCCTGGAGACGGCCGCCGACATGCCGATCTCGGGGTAGAGAAAAAGGACCTGGCGGCCGCGGGCCAGGACATCACGGACGCAAGCCAGATAGGCCGAGGCCCGGCGGTCCGGCGGTCCGAAGAACAGGCAGGAGAGGAAGCGCCCTTGGGCCGTCGCGGCGGCAACCCCATCCGCCGCCCGGGCCGCGGCCGCGTCGGCGGCGAAATCGAGATCCATCTGAACCGGGGCCTCCGGAGCGCCCCGCGCGGGCCGGCGTTTGACCGTCTTCTCCACGGTTCGCATCTCCGCCAGGCCCTTGCGGACCAGGCGGGCCAGGACGGCCGCCCCGTCCAAGGCCACGTCTTTCCTCTTGAAATAGGAAGGGCTGTGTTCTTTCTCCTCCAGCAGGGCGGCGATCTTGGCCTCTTCCCCGGCCAGCGAGCCGGCGGCGAGGGCCGCCCGACCGGCATCGGACAGAACGGCTTTTACGGAGGAGGCGCCGGACAACGCGGGCGGAACGGCGGGGCGAAGCAGCTCCCCCCAGGACGAGTCATAGCGGCGGCTCAGACGGCCGGCCAGAGCGAGGATATCCGGCGGGATGACCGGTTCGGGATCGAGAACGGCCTGGAGGGATTTGAGGACGGCCCCTGCCGGAGGCCGATCGTGAACGCGAATGATGATCCCGGCCGCCGTTTTCGGCCCCAGCGGAGCCCGGGCCCGGGCGCCCGGCCGGGCCGCCTCCCTCCACTCCTCGGGGACGATGTAGGTATAGGCCTGCGGCAGGGGCAGGGCGAAGACGATGTCGGCAAAGAGACTCATCGGCGGCCGAGGAACGACATGACGATCTGCATGTCGTCCCAGACCATCTTCCGAATGGCCCTGTCGCCCTCGTTGCGGATAAGGTAGGACGGGTGGAACGTGGGCATGATCTGGATGCCGTTCCACTCGTAGAACCGGCCGCGGATGGAGGTCATGGCCCCGGACAAGTCCGGCAGGAAGAACTCCGTGGCCGTCTTGCCCAGGGTGACGATGACCCGGGGATTGATGAGGGCGATCTGACGAAGCAGGTAAGGCGTGCAGCTCCCGATCTCGGCCCGTTGGGGTACGCGGTTGTCGGGCGGCCGGCATTTGACGATGTTGGCGATGTAGACGTCGCCCCGGGCAAAGGTCATGGCGGCGATGATCTTGGTCAAAAGCTGGCCCGCCCGGCCGACGAAGGGACGGCCCTGACGATCTTCGTCTCGGCCGGGTGCCTCGCCGACGAACATCAGCGGCGTGGCGATGCGGCCTTCGCCGGGCACGGCCTGCGTCCGGCCGGCGGCCAGCCCGCATTTGCGGCAGGCCAGGATCTCCTCGCGGAGCGACGCCATGGCCGCTTCGGCCTCGGGTCCGGCCGGCTCCGTTCGGACGGGCCGGGCCGCGGGGGGAGGCGCTTTGAAGACGTCTTCGACGCCGACCTCCTTGAGGAAGCGGAGACGGCTCTCCAATCCCGCCAGGACTCGGTCAGTGTTTCGGGGCGGCATGGCGCTCGATATGATCCCAAATGATCCGGCTGAGCTCGATCTTGCTCAAAACCGCCGTTTCAGCTTCGCCCCCGGCGGAGTCGAGAAGGACGGCCTTGTTGAAGTCCGAATCGAACCCGACCCCCTCCCCGGAGACGTCGTTGGCCACGATGAGGTCCAAGTTCTTCTCCTTAAGCTTGAGCAGGGCGTTCCGGCGCAGGTCCTCCGTCTCGGCGGCGAAGCCGACCAGGTACCGTCCGGCCTTGCGGGCCCCGGCCTCCTTGAGGATATCGACGGTCGGAACCAGGGCGATCGAATCACCCAGCACGTTCTTTTTGATCTTGCGTCCGGACGGAGCGGGGAAGGTGAAATCGGCGACCGCCGCGGCCATGACCACGATCTCCGCGTCATCGAATCGGGCCCGCACGGCCTCGGCCATCTCGGCCGCGGTCACGACCTTGACGACCTCCGCGCCGGACGGCGGGTCGAAAGGAATCGGCCCGCAGACGAGGATGACGCGGGCGCCGCGGGCGGCGGCTTCAGCGGCCAGGGCGCAGCCCATGCGGCCCGAGGACCGATTGGTCAGGTAGCGGACGGGATCGAGATATTCGCGCGTCGGCCCGGCCGTGATCAGGACGGTCCGGCCGGACAGACTGCGGACGCGCCGCAGGATCTCCAGCCCCCGCTCGACGATCAAGTCCGGATCGGCCAGCCGCCCCTCCCCTTCTTCGCCGCAGGCCAGGTAGCCGACGGCCGGCTCGACGAATTCGACGCCCCGGGCCCGCAGGGCGCGGACGTTGGCGGCGGTCTGGGGGTTCCGCCACATGGCCGTGTTCATGGCCGGCGCGACGAGGATGGGCTTTTGGACGGCCAGATAGAAGGTGGAGAGGAATTCGTCGGCCACGCCGTTGGCGAACTTGGCCAGGATGTTGGCCGTGGCCGGGGCCACGACTAACAGCTCGATCTCCTTGGCCAGGGCGACGTGGGCCACCGACCATTCATGGTCCTCGTCGAAGGTTTCGACGATGGCCCTCCGGCCGGACAGGGTGCTGAAGAGGAGGGGAGAAACGAGCCGGGCGGCGTTGGGCGTCAGGATGGGCTGGACCGCCCAGCCGGCCTTCTGAAAGCCGCGCAGGACTTCGCAGGCCTTGTAGACGCTGATCGAGGATGATACCCCCAGGGCGATGGCGGACATGGACGACCCCCTAACGGAAACTCTCCAGCACGGCCCGGATCGCGCGGCCGCGGACGCTCGTCCTGCAGCGCGCCCCGAGGATGACGGCCTCGAGCTCGAGCACGGCCCGGTCGAGCCGGTCGTTGATGATGAGGTAATCGAAACTTTCGTATTCGCGGATCTCGCGCCTGGCGTTCTTCAGGCGCAGGGCGATCGTCGCCGGATCGTCCTCCCCGCGGTCTCTCAGCCGGCGTTTGAGCTCGGCGAACTTGGGCGGAAGGATGAAGATGAAGACGGCTTGGGGAAATCTCTCCCGAATCTGGCGGGCGCCCTGGACGTCGATGTCCAGGAGGACGTCCATCCCCCGGCTCTTGCGGACGATCTCGGCCTTGGAAGTGCCGTAATAATGGCCGTGGACGACGGCCCATTCGGCGAAAGCCTGGCGGCCGATCATGCGCTTGAACTCGGACTCGTCGACGAAATGGTACTCCCGGCCGTTGCGCTCGGACTCGCGGGGCGGGCGGGTGGTGTGGGAGACGGAGAAGGCCACGCCGCGGAGGTCCTTGAAGACGTGGCGAAGAAGCGTTGATTTTCCGCTTCCCGACGGTCCGGAGACGACAATGATCATGGCCTACTCCAGATTTTGGACCTGCTGGCGGAAGCTCTCCACCTCGCCCTTGATCAGCAGACCCTCCCGGGTCACCTCGATGTCCTGGGACTTGGAATTGAGGGTGTTGGCCTCTCGGTAAAGCTCCTGGGCCAGGAAATCGAGCATCTTGCCCGCCGGTTCGCCCTTGGGCGAGGCGATCGTCTGGAGGGCCGTATCGAGATGGCATTTCAGGCGGTGCAGCTCCTCGCTGACGTCGTAGCGCTGGGTCAGGTAGGCCACTTCCTCGGCCAGCCGCCCCTCGGACGCCGAGGCGGCGTTGTTGGCCTCCTTGACCTTGCGGCGGAGCTTGTGCTGGAGGGTCTTGGGCTGCTTGCGGATGAGCTTTTCCAGCCGGGCCACGGACTTGCGGATGTTGAGGATATGAGTCTTGATCTGGGCGGCGGTCTTTTTCCCTTCCGCGGCCCGGGCGCTCAAGACGTCGGCCAGGGTCCGGCGGAAGCACTTTTCCAGGAAATCCGCCTCGGCGGCGCTGAATTCCTTGCGCCGCAGCTCCATGACCTGGGGAATGCGCAGCAGGCTGTCGGCGGTGATGTGGATCTCATGGCGGACCCGGCGCGAGGCCCGGTCCAGGGCGGAAACGATCTTCTCCATCAGCCCGACATTCACGGTGACGTCCCAGCTCGAAGGATGGGGAAAATGGAGGTCGAGGATGACTTCGATCCGGCCGCGGTGGAGGCGCTTCTGGCTCTGGATGCGGAGGCGGTTCTCGACGTCCCCGATCGGAGCACCCTTGTAGCTCCAGTCGAAGAAGCGGTGGTTGAGGCTCTTGATGGCGAATTTGACCCTGAGAGTGGGCGAATCGAAGCTCCGTTCGGCGAATCCGGTCATGCTCTGGATCACGGCGCGGTCTCCTCGTCTTGGGCGAATTGCAGGTCATAGAGTTTGCGGTAGATGCCCCGCTTGCGGACCAGCTTCTCGTGCGGCCCGGTCTCGGCGATGCGGCCTTTGTCCACAACCAGGATGACGTCGGCGCGGCGGATCGTGGACAGCCGGTGGGCGATGACGAACGTCGTCCGGTCCTTCATGATGTTGTCGAGGGCCTGCTGGATGAGCCGCTCGGATTCGGAATCGAGTGAGCTGGTGGCCTCGTCCAGGATGAGGATGGGCGGGTTCTTGAGCAGGGCCCGGGCCAGGGCCAGCCGCTGGCGCTGGCCGACCGAGAGGCGGCCGCCCCTTTCCCCGATGGGCGTGTCGTAACCCTGGGGAAGGTCGGAGATGAAGGAGTGGCATTCGGAGGCCGCGGCGGCGGCGATGATCCGATCCATGGGGACGTCGTCCAGTCCGTAGGCGATGTTGGCCCGGACCGTGTCGTTGAAGAGGATGATCTCCTGGGTGACCAGCCCGATCTGGGCGCGCAGCGAGGCCAGGGTGACATCACGTATGTCGATGCCGTCGATGGTCACGCGGCCTTCGATCGGCTCGTAAAAGCGGGCCAGGAGGTTTATGATCGTGGTCTTGCCCGCCCCGCTCAACCCGACCAAAGCGACGGTCTGGCGGGGCTGGACGTCGAAGGACACCTCCTGGAGGACCGGCCGGTCAGCGTGATAGTGGAAGCGGACCCCTTCAAACCGGACCCGGCCCTGGACGGGCGGAAGCGGATAAGCGCCCGGCCGGTCCTGGACCTGGGGCGGGACGCTGAGGACCTCGTTGATGCGGTCCAGGCAGGGGGTGGCCTGCTGGACGACGTTGTTGGACCGGCTCAGCCGCTTGATCGGCGTGAACAGGGAGAAGATGGCCGTGACGAACAGCCCGAAATCGCCGGGGCTCAGCCGGCCCTTGGCCACGCTGTTGGCGCCGACGTAGAGAATGAACGCGGCCACGACGCCGCCGATGAATTCCATGAACGGGGAGGACAACGAGGAGATCCAGGCCAGCCGCAGATTGATGCGCAGGTAGCGTTCCGAGGCCTTGAGAAACTTGCGCATCTCGAAGCGCTCCATGCCGAAGGCCTTGACGATGCGGTTGCCGGTGATCGTTTCGTGGATGAGGTTGTACATCTCGGCCATCTTGGCCTGGCTCTGCCGTCCCTTCTTCTTCAGCTTGCTGCTGAAGGCGGCCAGGGGGATGACGGCCAGGGGGGTGACCACCAGGCCCATGACGGCCATCCTCCAGTCGCTGGCAAACATGGTGGCCAGGATGCCGGCCAGGATGAAGGCCTCCTCGATCAGGTCGATCATGGACGTGGACACGGCCTGCTGGATGCGGTCGACGTCATTGGTCAGACGGGACATCAGACCGCCCGTCGTGACCTGGTCGAAATACGAAGTCGACTGGTAGAGAACATGCTCGAAGAGGTCGTCCCGCATGGTCTTGACGATGCGGTTCCCCGCCGACTTCATCAGAAATGTGGAGAGGAACGTGAACAGCCCCTTGCCGAAGATGACGATGAGCAGGACGATAGGCAGGATCGAGCGGATGCGGCCCTTGTCGATGTGAAAGGTCCTCCAGACCACATCCATCACGCGCGTCTTGACCTGGGCGGCCACGGCCGGCGCGGGGCCGACCGCCGAAGCGGCCGGAGGGGACTTGAACATCTCGTCGATGATGGGCTGGACCAGGCTGATTTGGATCGCCGTGAAGAGGGCCACGAACAGGGCGCAGGCGAACGACAGGATGACCAGCTTCCTTTGGCGAAGGGTCAGCCGCAAAAGCTGGAACATGGGCGGACGGCGTCAGCGCCCTTTGGGCTCCAGGAGCTTGCGGGCGATGTCCAGGGCGTTCAGGGCCGAGCCCCGGGTCAGGTTGTCGGCCACGAGCCAGACCCAAAACGAGCGGGGGGCGCTCTCCTCCTGTTTGAGCTGGCCGACGAAGATTTCGTTTTTCCCGGCGACCGAGAGCGAAGAGGCCGAACAGCCCTCGCGGAACGTGGTGACCGTGAACGGGGCCCGGCCGGTCAACAGGGCTTCCAAGCCGGCCAAGTCGGCGTCCTTCTCCAGCTCCATGTAGGTCATCAGCGAATAGGTGTGGAAAACGGGCGCCTGGACGGCGGACAGGAAGAGCGGCAGATCGGGACGCTCCAGGACGCGCCGGATTTCCGCCGCCATCTGCAGCTCGGCCGTGCAGAAACCGCGCTCATCGGGCTTCTCGGTGTGGGACAGAATGTTGAAGGCGATCTGTTCCTTGAAGATCTTTTTTTCCGGATCGGCCCCGCTCAGCAGGGCCGCGCTCTGGCTGGCCAGCTCCTGGATCCCGGGGTCGTCGAAGGCCGACACGGGCTGGAGAACGAAGACCACGGCCTTGGCCAGGCCATAGGCCGGGATGACCAGGTGGAAAAGATGGGAGAGAAAGACGGCCACGGGGTGGGGATTGGCCACCAGGCGCGGCTTTTTTCCGGCCAGCAGACGATCGTTGACCCCGGCCACGACAAGCGGCACGGACGGGTCGTCGTTGAAAGCTTCGCTGAGGTCGAGGGCCCGGAACTTGAATTTGGCCGCCTGTCGACCCAGCTTCCGACCGGCATCCTGGTCCCCGGCCAGGAAAACCAGGTCCTTGCCGCTCAAATCCTCGGGACGAACGGCCCGGACGACCCGGGGCTCGTCCCGGAAATCGGTCAGCTTGCTGAATTCCTCCTCCACCTCCGGATCGAAGAACTCCAAGTCGATCGAATTCCAGTCCGAACGGGCCAGAACGTCCTTGAACTCCCGGCCACGCAGGGAATCCCCGCCGACCAGGGCCAATTTGAGTTTCGCTTTAGTCGCCATGGATGGGTCGGAATCAGCCTTGAAGGGATTTCTGGAAGTCCCGCATGATGACGGCCATCTTGTCTTTGAGGAGGAGCTTGCGTTTCTTCAGTTCGCGCTCCCGGATCTCTTCCTCGGGGGTCAGGAACGGCTTGGCGGACAGCTCGCTCAGGGAGAGGTCGTGGCTCCGGTGCTCGTCATGGAGCCGGCGGAACTCGACGTTTTCGGCCAGAAGGCGTTCCTTGATCAGATGTTCCTCCATGGGGTTTCCTCAGCGGCCAAGAATAACATAAGGAGGCGGGGGTTTCAAACCGCGGCCTCTATCGGAATAGGATAAAATGTCGGCGGGTCCTCCCTGCTCCGGCGCCCCCGGATTCCGTTCGCTCCACCGACCAATGGAAGCGCATTCATTACCCCTCCGAATTCCTCGGAGGGGTAGGGGTGGCTAATATGAATAAAATTAAAAGTGTTTAAGCGCTTCCAGTTTTGTGGGGCCCATTTTTTCGTAGGAGGCATCCGTCGCGTCACCCGCTGAGATTTTATATCCCATCGACGATACATCTTTGTTATCAATAACATGCTATTTGATCGGGCGAGGGGAAAGCCGGGAAAAACCCGTGCGACGAGGAAGCGGGCGCGGTTTCCCGCTCTTGCGGGAAGAGCGAGGAGGAGCGTCGGAGCGAGTTTTCCACGCTGGGGAAAATGAGCGTATTTTTCCCGGCTTGCCTCGAGCTCGATCATTTAGAATTATCGGATTTGTTTGAGAGGATTTCGGTAAAAATGCTTTCCAGCCGCGCCGCAAGGGCCGGCCAGGTGAAGGTGCCGATTCTTTCGTATCCGGCCTGGGCCAGGCGGGCGCGCAAGGGGCCGTCGACCATCAGCCGCTCGATGCCCCGGGCCAGCAGATAAGGCGCCGGCCGAGGCGCGACCAGCGCGGTTATTCCGTCCTCGGCGAAATCCCGGGTCCCGCTCGGTGTGCAAACGACCGGGACTCGGCAGGCCATGGCTTCGGCGCTGGTGTTTGACCATCCCGCCCGCCGTTCGGCGCTGACAAAGACGTCCGCCTGCCCATAGAGCCACGACATCCGTTCCTGGGGCAGGTTAAGATGGAAGTCGAAAGGGACGCAGGTCTTGATGAAAGGGCGGGGATCGCGGCGATCAAGGCCGACTTGGGTGTCGAAAAAGACCATCCGAAGGTGCGGGTAAGAGCGGTGCAGCTTTTCGACCGCCCGGATGACCAGCGGCACGCCCTTGCGCCGCTTGGTGATCCGCCCGTAGCAGAGGATATTGAAGGTATCCCGGACCGTGGCTTCGGCCGGCGGATGAAAGAGCGCCGGGTTGATTCCCCCGGGTGCGCGGTGGCATTTCAGTCCGTATTTTCCCTCCATGCGCCGGCATAGGCCCTCGGAATTGCCCAGAAAATGGAGGTCCTTCCGCCGGGCTATGCGCCGCTCGTCCTTATGGCCCTCCAGGACGAAATAGAAGAACCGGGCCCGGGCGGAAAGCTGGTCGAAGCGGGGCAGGATCGAATATTCGCCGCACAGGCCGATATCAAACGTCTCCTCGCCCAAGGCGGAAAACGGCCGGGTCTCGGCCCGGAACTCCAGCCATTCTGGTTTGTTTCCCTGGGGATGGAAGAGGACGAACAAGTGCCCCCGGGCCGCCAGAGCATTTCCCAGCTCGATATAGCGGCGCACCCCACCGAACACATCGACATGGGGCAGGAGGGCGGCGATTTTCATTCGATCCATCGGACTCATTTTAACATAGTTAATCGGCGGTCGGATTCATTTGACAAGGGCGGCACGGAAAAATATACTATACCGCGATTCCGGCGGGTCCGGGATCGCCTCTCATGGCGAGGTAGCTCAGTTGGTAGAGCGAAGGACTGAAAATCCTTGCGTCGGCGGTTCAATTCCGTCCCTCGCCATTCTCTCTCCCCTACCCTGATAATATCAATATTTCCCTTTAAAATGGCCTTTTTATGCTCCTCGAGGATGCACCTGAGAACCAGGAAACTATGGGAAACTGCGGGAAGAATCGCCCCCTATTGTGGCGTTCGGCTCCGCCACAATCATTTCCCCGCCAGGGCCCGCTGTTCGTCCCACCTAACCAGTTTGAGATCCTGCCAGCCTATGCCCTTGGAGTAGCCCATTAATACGTGGAACTGGGCAATCCCGCGCTCGATCAGGATCCGCTGGACCTCTCGGCCCAAGTCGAGCCGCTAAAAGCAACGCCAGATCGAGATCTCGAGGCGGTTAGAAATGGACTCGAATTTTCGATATATTGTTGACAAAATGGGCGGGAAATAAGGGGCGGATTGATTCGCCAGAAAACTCACATTATCGCTGGACCTTTTTTTAAGGATGAGGTCCCTTATTTTCCATGTGTTTTTCTGAATTCCAGGAGAAGGGCTAAAATTCGGTCGTAGATGTCCTTGGAGAAAGCCTTGCCCACTAATTCGTCCATGCCCAGGGCGGCCGCTTCCCTCCATTTCCCCAGGGCGTCGGCCGGAGGCTCATGGATGATCAGCCCATTCTCCCTCATGGCCTTCAGGGCCTCTTTGTCCAGATCCAGGGTCTGCTGGTAAAGCCGCTCGGTGATCCTGGTGACCGCCTTGATCATCGGCTGGCGATATGGCTCGGGGATTCCGTTCCAGATCCTGTCCGTCAGGACCAGGCTGCCGACGATCGGCGCCAGCCGCATGTTCAGCATGTGTGGGGCCAAGGCGAAGAACTGACCCGACCCAGCCACGAGCGGCGGCAGGTAAAAGGCCGTCGTGATCCCGCTCTGCAGGGCCATGAGCTCGTCCTTGAGGTCGGTGGGGACAAGCCGATAGCCCATTTTTTTCCAGGCGTACCCCATCTCCGCTCCTGCCGTAGTAAATGATAGCTTCTCCTTTTTCATGTCTTCCGGATAGATGACCATGTTTTTAGAGAAGAAATACTCCCATCCGATCAGGGTCCAAAAAATCACCTTGAAGCCCTTGGCCTCGATTTGTTTTTCGAAATCGGGCTTCAGCCGGTCGAATACGTAGCTGAATTCCTGATCGGAGTTCATCAGGAACGGGGTATTGAGAACGACCGAATCGCTGTAGATTTCCGTCATTCCTATGTTGGTGAAAACGCCGCCCCCGATCGTCCCCAGCCGCATCTTGGTCAGCATATCCGACTCACCGCCGACGATGCCGCCGGGATAGATCTTGATCTGGACGGAATCCCCGCTCAGTTTCGCCCATTCGATGGCCAGGTCGTTCAATGCTTTGTCCCAAATGGATCGGTTGGGGGCGATGCTGCCGATCTTGATGACCGCGGCCCCGAGGCCGGATGCCATCATCAGGAAAGCAGCCAAAAGGAACACTCGTTTTGGTCGGTCAGTCATATTTCACGACCTTTTTTGGGACCCGTCATTCTCGAGATCCAAGAGAAAAAATCCTTGACCTGTTCCAGCAGCCAACGCGACCAGTGCTTGGTTGAGGATGTTGATCAACTCGTTTTCCGGGGCCGTATCCGGATCGAAACCTAAGGCCTTTTGTTGACGCCGAGGAGGAATTTGGTCAGGTTGCATGCGAAAAATATCTTATGGCGTTGAAGACGAAGATAAATGAGAGCAATACGAGGGCGATGCCCAGCCAATAATAAACTCTCCCCAGGGCCCGGATGGGGATGAAATGCTTAAGGCGATGCATAACCAAGGCTAAGACGGTCAGATAGCTGCCCAATCCGATCGCGCCGCCCACGATGAAGATGGCTTTTAAAAGATCCGTGAGGGGATTCGCGAGTCCGAGATGCTTGGCCAGAACAACTCCATACAACCAGACCAAAATCATCTGAGGATTGGTGACAGCCAGCAAAAATCCCGTGATGTAAGCCCGGCGCTTGCGACGCAGCGATGAGAGTCCGATTTCCAGTTGATGGGGTTTGCGGCTCTGTCTCAGAGTTACGAAGGCCAAGCCCCACAGGACGACCGCCCCGACAGAATTGAAGGCGGCCATCACCCAGCGGACTTGAAGGAACGGGGCAAGGCCGTATAGGGAGATCAAGCCATATAAAACATCGGAGGAAACCGAACCGAGAACGACCATCCCCGCGGACCGCAAGTGACCGTGGATGGCCCGCTTGGCCACTTCGATTTGTGAGCCTCCGACGGGGATGGCCGTCATGAAGCCCAAGCCAATGGCCAATATGAAGAGGACGACCGTCCCCATCATGCACGCATCCTCGCGAGCCGATTGGGAATTGGCTCGGAGAGAGTCGCCAAATAAGCGCCGATCCGCCCGACCAAGCCTTCGGCGTCCATCTGTTCGAAACAGCGGACCCTTCGGCATGTTTTAAACATCTTGTTCAAACAAGTGATGTTGCGGCAGGGACTCCCGGCCGTATAGCACCAGGACGGGGCGTCCTGGTACGCCGGAAGATACCCCCGCTGGAGGGAATCGTATCCCGACATCCGGGCAGGGGTGGCGCCGAATAGCGAGAGGATCGCCGTCCGATTTCGGAAAATGAAACGCTTCGTTGGGGAATATTTCCAGGCGGCGGCAACGTGAAGCGGACCGGTATCGCCGGAAACGTATACATCGGAGAGATCGATAAGCGCCGCGTAAGCTTCTAAGGGAAGTGATGCCGGGACGATCCGGATCTGGCTTCGAAGGCCAAGCGGCAGGGTTTCTTTCAGCCTCAGGCCGATGCCCCCCTCGCTGTGACCTTCCCCTAAAAGAACCGAGGTCTTTAACCTCGCTATCCGGTTCAACAGATCGGCCTGTTTATCGAAAGGCACTAGAGTGAACAGGCAAGCCGCATCGGGGTTGAAGAAGACCAGCGGCAAAGTTCGGGAGAGGCCCATTTCGGAAGCAACCCGGCAGGCTTGGTCCACGGCCGAATCGGATAGCATAACCCGAACACCTTTGAAAGGATCCGTGCGCCGCGGCTGGGAGATCAGGGAAAGCCATTCGCGAGTGAAGGCATACTGCTGATAAATAAAATGATTTACCTGAGAGGGTTTTCTTTCATTGTTGATGAGGATGGGGGTGCGGGTCATAAAATCGATGGTTCGCATACCGTTGGAATTGATCTTATCGCATTTAATGAAAGGCGAAAAATTCAGGCATATGTCGTATTGCCGTTCTGCCATGAGACGGCGAAGGGCGTTTGTTTCAGCCGTAGTAACGGAGAGCGCCCCAGAAAAAATGGGGATGACCCTGGTCATCTCCGGATTCCCCTCGATCAGAGGGAAGGCCGTCTTGTTGACGATATAATCCACCTCCGCTTCAGGGAAGAAATCCCGGATGGCGGTCGCCGCGGACTGGGACATGATTGCGTCGCCGATATGACTGTCCGGGACGATGAGGAAGCGGCGGAAGGAATTGAAACGACGGACCTGCTTCCTTTTATGGTGATCAGAAAGGGCGATTATCAACGAGTTTCCCACGGAAGGCAGAAGGATGAGGTCCAACAATCTCGAGCCCGCCCTGGGGAAAGAGCGGGTCAATAGACTTGAAAAAACGAAAAATTTCCTCTGCCATCCAGGCAGGGATTTCGGCGTTTCTCTTTTGTCGGCCCTTCCCATAGTCTCTCGGCTTTGAATCAAAAAGGGTTTTTCTCGACGTGCGCCTTATTTTTGGTTTATTAGACAACCAGAACACGACTTCCTTTGAGTCTTCGCGCCACTCTCTGTAATTGATACCTCAAACAGCCGTTACTCCTTGCTACGGCCCCTGAGCATCGGATTTCTTGACCGAAAGAGCCAATCGGCTCGAATTACTTGACGACCTTGCCCTGAGGATCGATGGTCACGCCCATCTTCTTTCCATTGAGCATAAGGGACAGCTCATAGGCTTTCCCGGCGTCCCTGGTCAGGACCTCGGCTTTGAGGACCTTGGCCCCCGCGTAATCCTTGGCCAGCGTTTGCTTGACCGGCGCAGGAAGGTTTTCGGGAGCGATCGTCTCCTCAATTTCAATGACCTTGCCGTCGGCCAGATAAAGGAGATCGCGGTTCAGGTTGCCGTCGACGCTTTCCACTTCGTACTGGGTCACGCCTTTTTCCACTTCCTTGGAAGCGCCCTTGATGACGGCATTGGGATAGGCGGCTTTGAAAGCTTTCAAGACGGCGGGCGGCAGGATCTTTAAATCGACCGCCTGATCTTTCGCTTTCCCCGGGGCGGCGGCAAGACCGGCAAACGCCAGTCCGAGGACGAAACCAATGAGAAGAACGATACTTGTGCGTTTCATAAAGATCCTCCGGAACGTAATGATGGATGGGGCTATTCTATCCGGGCGCGGATGAACGGAGCGTGAATCGAGGACCAGTTTTCGGCCCAGGATCGATCCCCCCCCGAATTCCAAACGATTGATCATGGCCGCCTGGAAAAGTCGCTCCCAGGATGATTCGGACGGAATTTGTAGAGGCGGGCATTCCAAAGGCTGGCATCCGAACGGAGCCTAATGGCGCGGCCGCTTTCATGTGTCAGGCAATACGACCGTGAAGACGGTTCCCTCCGAGCCGCTGGAGACGTCGACCCGCCCGCCGTGACCGTCGACGATCTTCCGGACGATGGACAGGCCCAGACCGCACCCGCCGGTCGCTTCGGTGCGCGAAGGATCGACGCGGTAGAAGCGTTCGAAGATCCGGTGCAGCTGGTCCCCGGGGATGCCGACGCCCGTATCCCGGACGACGATGGCTGCGGCCTCGCCCGTTCGGCGGGCTTCAACCGAGACCTGTCCGCCGGGCCGATTATAGCGGACGGCGTTGTCGATGAGGTTGTGAAGGGCCAACCGGAGCTGCGCTGGATCGGCCTGGACCCGGAGCGCGGAATCGATCGAATGAACCAGACCGATGTTCTTTGCGTTCGCTTCGGAGCCGATCGCGTCAAAGATGTCTTCGACGAGCGCGTCCGGCGCGACGCTCTCTTTGGCCGGTTCGGCCTTACCCGCATCCATGCGGGCCAAAAGGAGCAGGCCCTCGACGACCGCCTGCATAGAACGGGCCGTCCTTTCGTTGTCGCGATGGGCTTCGATGAGTTCGGCGTCCATGCGGGGGCGCCGCAGAAGGACTTCGATCGAGTTCAGGAGAGCGGCCAACGGCGTGCGCAGCTCGTGCGAGGCGTCGGCCGTGAACTGGCGCTCCCGTTGGAATCCATTTTCCAATCGATCCAAGGTCGCATTGAGCTGGGTGATGAGAGGATGAAGCTCCACGTCGAAGGACGAGGGATCGAGGCGTTGATCGAGACTCGTTTCCGAGACCGCTTCAAGGGCCGCATTGACGCGGCGGATAGGTCGCAGCGCCCGTCCTGCCAATAAAAAGGAGCCACCGCCCGCGATCAGGAAAGCCATCAACGAGACCGCGGCCAGGAGCGAAACCAACTTACGGAGCTCTTCGGCGGCCGCGGCCAGCGGCTCGGCGCATTGGACGACAAAGCCAAAAGACGTTTCACCGGCCGGTCGGGATTTGTCGGCGATTTCCTCATTCGCTTCCGAACGGCCCTTCCAGGTCGCTACGCGCCAATGCCTGCCGTGCCCGGCTCGGGCCGTTCGCCACTGGGGATTCTTCCCGTCCGGTCGGAGCGCCGGCCACGGAACGGCCCCTGCGGATGGAGCCTCGGCGAGGATCGTCCCGTTTTCCCCGACGATGCGGAAAACGAGGGGCAAAGGAGGGTGGGCGCCGTTCTCTTCGGACGGATCGAAGAACAGGCGGGCTCCTTCGATTTCCAGGTGACGCGAGACGGCCAGTGTTTCGGCATATAAGCGGCCGTCCATCACTTCAAAAAGGGCATGCCGTTTGGCTGTATAGATGAAAACATCGAACCCGGCGATCACCGCGGCCAGGGCCAGCAGGAATCCGAGTATGAGCTTCAGCCGCAGGGAATGCATTTCAATCGCCTTTAAGAAGATAACCTTCGCCGCGCACGGTTTGGAACAGTGGGCGGAGCCCCGGCCGGTCGATCTTCCGCCGCAGACGGCTGATATAGACGTCGATGATATTGCTGGTCGTGTCGTCCTGCCAATCGTAGAGGTGTTCCCAGATGGCCGCCCGCGGCACGATTTCGCCGGCCCGGTAGGCCAGGTATTCGAGAAGGGCGTATTCCTTGGGTTGGAGAAACATCTCCTCTCCCCCCCGACGTACGATATGCGTAGACGTGTCGATTTCCAGATCGGCCACTGCCAGGAGAGGGTTCTTAGCTTGATACTTGCGACGGATGAGGGCCCGGACCCGGGCCAGAAGCTCCTCGAACCGGAATGGTTTTGTCAGGTAGTCGTCCGCGCCGGAATCGAGCCCGCGGACTTTATCTTCCGGCGTGTCGCGCGCGGTCAGGACCAGGACATGCGTGGAAAGACCCCTGGCGCGCATCTCCCGCAGGAGCGTCCAACCGTCAATCTTCGGTAGCATCAGGTCGAGGATGACCAAGTCATAGTCGTTCACCCCGGCCAGATAGAGGCCCTCTTCTCCGTCCTCGGCCGTGTCCACGGCGAAGGACTCCTCGACCAGACCTTTTTTGAGGCTCTTAAGGAGTGCGCGGTTGTCTTCGACGATCAGTACACGCATGGAATAGCGTCGCTATTATGCCACGATATCTCATGAATGGATTATGAATTTCCGCCGCCCCGAGTCTTCTTGGAACCGCCCGCGCCTTGTATGAACTGGAGCTTCCGCAACATCAACGGCCTTAGATTTCGTTAGAAGATTGAATTTGCCGGCTTCGTCAAGCTTCGAAATGAAGGGCGTCGATGGGCTCCAGACGCGAAGCTTTAAACGCCGGGTAGTAGCCGAAAAAAACGCCGATTCCGACGGAAAAGGCGAAGGCGAGCAGGACTGCGTCGGGGGTCAGGCGCACCGGCCAGCCCACGGTTTTCTCGATCACGAGCGCGGCCGCAGCTCCCAAGAGGATCCCGAAAAGGCCGCCGGCCAGGCTCACGGCGATGCCTTCCCATAAGAACTGCTGCAGAACGTCGAACCCCTTCGCTCCGACCGACATGCGGATCCCGATTTCATGGGTCCGTTCCGTCACAGACACTAACATAATGTTCATGATGCCGACGCCCCCGACGAGAAGCGAGATCGAAGCAATGGTGGCCAAAAGCATTTCCATGGTCTTGACGGACGCTTCGACGGCTTCGGCGATTTCAATCGGATGACGCAGATTGAAATCGTCATCCCTCCCGGGCATGATCCCATGGCGTTCCCGCAGGAGCCCCGTGATTTGCTTTTCCGCTTCGGCCAGCACGTCCGCGGACGTGGCCGAGCATTGAATATCATCCAGCCAGGGCTGACCCATGATCTTTTTTTGAACCGTCGTATACGGCATGAGGAACGTGTCGTCCTGATCGGCCCCCGTGACCGAGGCTCCATGGGGGGCGAGCACCCCGAGCACGCGGACCGGCACGCTTTTCACACGGATCATCCGGCCGATGGGATCCTCGGAGCCGAAGAGCTTCAGTCTCATCGTCTGTCCCAGGATACAGACGTTCCGAGCGTTGCGGACGTCTTCTCGGGTAAACGATTCGCCCAAGACCACCGGCCATTGCTTGACGGCTAGAAATTCCGGCGCTGTGCCGCGGACCTGCGAACGCCAGTTTTGGTTCTCGTAAATGACCTGGACTCTTGTGTCGACCAATGGGGAAATATTGATGACGAACGGGATGGTCTTGATCGCTTCGGCGTCAGCCACGACAAGCCTGCGGGTGCCCTTGGTGCCCGTCCGCACTCCTCCTCGATTGACCGAGCCTTCTTCGACCCAGATCAAGTTCGAGCCCAAGGTGGCGACCGCTTTTTCGATCCGAATCGACGCGCCCTCTCCGATGGCGACCATGCTGATCACCGCACCGACTCCAATGGCGATACCGAGGAGGGCGAGTCCCGTCCGGAGTTTGTTCCGGCTGAGGGCCCTCCAGGCGAGGCGGGTCAATATCGACGTTTTCATCGAAGCTATAATACTCTGCCAAGATGAATCGAGTGTGAACGAACACGATGTGATTTTACAAAAATTTCGATGAATTCGGCTCGGTCGTCAACGCGCTCGCCCGTGTCCGCAAATTGACTTCATTTTGCGAACGAGAGTATAATTAATTTATAAACGAAGGGAAATTCCCCAGGGAATCCTTGATTCGTCCCGATCCCTGAAAAAAGTCTTTTTCTGCAGATAGAGATCCTCCGAGGAGAAATACAATGAAAAGAATATTTGTTTGTGCTGCCCTCATCGCGCTGCTCACTTTAATCGGATGGGCGAAGCCGGCGGTGAATGCTCAGCCTTACAAGGTCATCAAGACGGCCAAAGTCGGCGGGGCCGGCGGTTTTGACTATGTCTATGCCGACGTAGCCGGACGGCGGCTGTATATCCCCCGGACGGGGGATTCCGCACGAGTGACCGTCTTCAACCTCGACACGCTCGAGCCCGTCGGCGAAATCCCCAACGCCAACGCGCGGGGAGTTGCGGTTGACCCCGCGTCCAGCCACGGCTTTTGCAGCAGCAAGCCCGTCGTCATGTGGGACACCAAGACCCTGGCGGTCATCAAGACCATCGACGTCCAAGGCGGCCCAGACGGCATTCTCTTCGATCCCTTCAACGAGCGGGTCTACGTCTTCAGCCATAGCGCGCCCAATGCCACGGTGATCGACGCCAAAGATGGCTCCGTTGTCGGCACGATCAACCTAGGCGGGGCGCCTGAACAAGCCGTCACAGACGGCAAGGGCCGTTTGTACGTCGATCTCGAAGACAAGGACAACATTGCAGTCGTCGACGCCAAGACGCTCATCGTCACCGCCCACTACGACCTCGGCGGTAAAGGCGGCGGGCCCGCCGGGCTGGCCTTCGATGTGAAGAACCATCTCCTCTTCGCCGCCTGCCATGAACCCGCGACAATGGTGGTTCTTGATGCCAACGGCGGCAAGATCATCGCTACTCTGCCCATCGGCACCGGCGTCGACGGTGCCGTATTCAATCCGGCGACGATGGAAGCTTTTAGCTCGCAGGGGGACGGCACGGTTACAGTTATCAAGGAAAACAACCCGACCAGCTTTATTGTCACCCAGAACGTGGCGACTCAGCGGAGCGCGAAAACCCTGACGTTGGATACCAAGACGAATCACATTCTTCTTATCGCTGCTGAATTCAC
Organism: Candidatus Aminicenantota bacterium; assembly: GCA_963729855.1. Taxonomy (GTDB): domain Bacteria; phylum Acidobacteriota; class Aminicenantia; order Aminicenantales; family UBA4085; genus UBA4085. The sequence goes on from CAVSPT010000005.1 coordinate 67,011, forward strand.
TCCGCCGCCCACACCGCCGCCAGCCGGGAGACGCAGCCGCGGTCAGATGGTGCCGGATTCGTTTGCGGTTCTCATCGTGGGGAAGTAAAGAGCGGGTACGAACGGAAGGAAGGTTGCAAGGGGAGAACGCTGACTGCGTCGGCATTGAAACGAATCTGATTCGCCCTACTCTCTCTTCCGTTTTTTAGCAACTTTTTGAATAAATGACCCGCACGGAAAAGCTTTCAACGAGATGGAAGCTGCAGGTCTTTTTACCCGCTAGGCCATCGGCGGCGCGCTAGGAGCGCTTTTTTATTTGGAGCCAACGGATACGTTTCCGGTACAAATCTTGGCGGCTTCAGAGGGCCCCCTCGAGGAAGCTTTGAATGAAGCCCTGGCTAAGGATATTGAGGGCACTTTTACGCGCGTTGTGAAGTGAAAAATCTCGGCTCTGCGCCTCACCCAATAACTGGTCCAGCCAACCATGGAGTTTTTTGGCTTTCGAACTGTTCGATGAACTGCCGTGGTGTCACGTCTCCGAGCCCGCTGGGTGGAGCGGTCTGAAGGGGAGCCAGCCAGACAGCGGAAATGCCATAGGTATCGTTGCTGCGATGGCGGGCATGAATTTGTTGAGGTGACGGTCGGGGAACTGACCGAACAACAGGTTCGCGAGGATTAAGAAAGGAGAATTATTATGAACGCTGAATCACCGTGGTATTTGAAAAAGTCGCCTTTGGGCGCGGGCTACCAACATTTTTCGAATGTTGCTAAGCAAAAGACCGTTTTAGATTCAAAAACAAAAGAATTAATCAAATTGTCCGTAGCGTCAGTTTTTAGATGTAACCATTGTACGGAACATCATATTAAAGATGCGCTTACAGCGGGGGCGACAAAAGAGGAAATTGCGGAAGCCTTGCTTCTCGCTTCGTTACAGTCAGCGGGGACTCAATTGAATTGGAACAACGACCTGTTTGAAAAATATTTAGGCGGTTGATTCAACTCCTCCATTTGAGGCCGGGGAAGCCCTGGGGCCATAAGGAGATGGCGAGATTAATATTTGGGGAACGCCTTTGACAGATTCCGCTCGCCTATTTCAGCCTGCGTTCGTCCGGACGCCGGGACGCGGACTGATCGCGGCCCTATCCCAACAAGGCTTTCATCCGCTCCGCGAATTCGGGCCTCTTCCTCGCCAACCCGATCGCGGCTTCGATAGAGCCCCAGTGATCGCCCGCGTCGTAGCGCCGGCCTTCGAAAAGAACTCCATAGATCGGCTCCGTATCTGCCAGCCGGCGGATGGCGTCCGTGAGCTGGATTTCACCGCCGTATCCCGGGGGGGTGGCCCGGATGGCGTCGAAGACAGAGGGCGTGAAGATGTAGCGCCCGAGGACGGCCAAGTTCGAGGGAGCCTTGTCCGGCCCGGGCTTCTCCATCAGATCGCGGATCCGGAAGACCCGGTCCGAGACCTGTTCCGCTCGGGCCACCCCGTATTTGGAGGTCGCTTCGCGGTCGATGCGGCCGAGAACGACGGTTGTCGCCTCTCGCCGCTCGAAAACGTCCTTGAGCTGCTTCAAGCAGGGAACGGTGCAGTCATAGACCGTATCGGGATTCATGACCGCCACCGGTTCTCCCTCGGCGAATTCCTCCCCCATCAGCACAGCGTGCCCCAATCCCAGCTGTTTTGGTTGAAGAATATAAGTGAATTCGGCCAGCCGGCTGATTTTTCGCAAGTCCTCCAGGACCGCGGTTTTGCCTTTGGCCGCCAGAAAAGCCTCCAGCTCCGGGGACGATCCGAAGTGCCGGGCGATGGCCGTCTTCCAAGCTGCGGTGATGATCCCGACCTGCCCAATCCCGGCCCCCGCCGCTTCTTCGACGGCATACTGGATCAGGGGCCGGTCGACCAGCGTGATCATTTCCTTGGGAATGGCCTTGGACGCCGGAAGGGTCCGGGTTCCGAAGCCGGCGGCGGGGATGAGGACTTTGCCAACGTTCATGGGCGACCTTGCGCGAAGGGTTCGGAAAGCCGGGACGGGACGGGCCGCTTCGGCCTTCCGGAAAATATCAAAAGTGATAGCTGACGGAAATGTTGGGGACGACGATATTCATGTCATAGACTCCCGGCATCTCCGCGCCAGCCGGCGCGACGCGTTCCTTGCCCATCAGATATTCCAGGCCGAAATCGAGGACCAGGGCGCCGGAGCGGTATCCGATCCCCAAGGTCAGCCCGTTGAAATCGCAGCTGGGGAGCAGGATGTTGAGGGTGGCGGCGGGCACCGGGGAGGGATCGAAATAATAACCGGCCCGCACGGCCAGCGAAGCTGAAACCTTGTACTCGGCGCCGAAGCGGAGCTGGGTGGTGTTCCTCCAGTTCATGACCATGGTGTCTCGGCCCGAGCTGGTCATGAGCAGGTTCCAGAAGGGATCCTTGAAGGTCGTCTTGATCTGGTCGATGACGCTCCAATCGGTCATCTGGATGTCGGCCGTGAACGTCAGGTCGTCCGCGGGACGGAAGGCCGCGCCGACGGTGATCCATGACGGCCAGGTCATGTTGCGGGTCACGTCCGAGGTCGAGGAAAAGCTGATATACTGGAGATTTTTCATCTCGGCCTGGCCGGAGAAGCTCACTCGGTTGGACGTCCGGAAGGCCGCCCCGAAGCTGAACATCTTCGACGGCTTGAAAAGAACGCCGACGGTCGCGCCCAGGCCCCAGCCCGACTCGCTCTCCGTGTACTGGCCCAGGTCGAGGAGCCCGGAGATCGCACCGCCGTACATGGAAAGGTCAAAAATGCCGTAATTGATGTCGAGAGAGGCGCCGAGCGAAAACTGGTCGCTGATTTTATAGGCCAGCGAGGGGGCGATCGTGATCAGACCGACCCTGCTCGACCAATCGATCGAGGTCGAACCGTTGGACAGGTTGGCCAATTCGGCGGAATCCCAGTTCGTGCCCATCCCGGACGGGGTGAACACGCCGATGGCCGCCACCAGGCGGTCGGAGATCGGGTGGATGTAGCCGAACAGTCCGCCCAGATAATTTTTTATCGTCGTCCTGGCATCGACCAGGTCCAGGGACCCGATGGGCGTATCCATGGTCAGCTTGTAGGAGCCCGAGGGAACGATGTCCGTTCCGCAAAAGCCAAAGGTCAGGCTGGTGAAAAAGCCCAATCCGGCCGGATTCCAGTAGACGGCGCTGAAATCGTCGGCCAGGCCGACGAAGGCGCCGCCCATGGACCCGGCGCGCGTCCCCAGGCTATTGAGGTTCAGGCCGTTTCCGAAAGACGGGGCGGCACAGACGAAGAGCGCGGCCACCGAAAGCAGGGATTGGCGGATGATCACGCGAAGACCTCTCCGGGGAAGCATGATGGGACTCTAGCGAACGCTCCCCTGTTTGTCAATCCATGCGCCCCGCGGCATCATGGACCCGTTTTTCTTTCTTCCCCCGCGTTTTTGCCGACCGTGATCCCTTCGAGTCGGGAGCGAGAATACGGCCGCCCATAGAGCTCCGCCTTCAAGCGGCCGAAAATACGAAAGCGCCGGTTTTGTCCGCGTCGACCCGGGCCGTCTGGCCCTCGCGGATCTCGCCGGCCAGGATTTTCATGGCCAGAGGATTCTGGATCTCCTGCTGGATCGTCCGCTTGAGCGGGCGGGCGCCGTAGACCGGATCGTAGCCCTTGTCGGCCAGCAGGGCCTTGGCCTTGTCGGTGATCTCCACGCCGATCTTGCGCTCGGCCAGGCGCCGCCGAAGCAGCTCGAACTGCAGGTCGACGATGCGCAGGATGGAATCCTTTTCCAGCGGCCGGAAGATGATGATCTCGTCGACCCGGTTCAGGAACTCGGGTCGGAAATGCTTTTCCAGGACGGCCTTGACCTCCCGTTCCATGGCCGCAAAATCCTTTCGGAAATCTTTGATCGCCTGGCCGCCCAGGTTGGAGGTCATGATGATGAGAGTGTTCTTGAAGTCCACGGTCCGGCCCTTGCCGTCGGTCAGACGCCCGTCGTCCAGGATCTGGAGGAGAATGTTGAACACGTCCGGGTGGGCTTTCTCGATCTCGTCCAGGAGAACGATGGAATAGGGCCGGCGCTTGACCGCCTCGGTCAGCTGGCCGCCCTCCTCGTACCCGACGTAGCCCGGAGGCGCCCCGATCAAACGCGAGACGGCGTGTTTTTCCATGTATTCGGACATATCGAGACGGACCAGGGCTTTCTCCGAATCAAAAAGAAATTCAGCCAGGGCCCTGGCCAGCTCGGTCTTGCCGACGCCGGTCGGCCCCAGGAACATGAACGAGCCCAGCGGACGGGTGGCCTCCTGGATTCCGGCCCGGGCCCGGCGGACGGTATCGGCCACGGCCCGCAGGGCCTGGTCCTGCCCGATGACCCGCAGGCCCAGCCGGGATTCCATTTTAATCAGCCGCTCCAGATCGCCCTCGAGCATCTTGGTAACGGGGATGCCAGTCCACTTGGAGACGACTTCGGCCACGTCCTCCTCGTCCACCTCTTCCTTGAGCATCTTGCGGTCTTTCTGGACGGAAGCCAGCTCGCGGTCCAGCCGCTCCATATCCTTCTTGTTCTCCACCAGCTTGCCGTAACGGATCTCGGCCACCCGCTCCAAGTCGCCCCGCCGCTCGGCCGACTGCTCCTCGGCCTTGAGGGCGTCTTGGGCCTGCTTCAGCTTCTTGGAGCGGTCGATGATCTCTTTTTCTTTCTGCCACTGAACCTTCAGGCCGCCGCTCCTCTCCTTGAGTCCGCCGAGTTCCTTGGCCAGGGCCTCCAGCTTCTCTTTGGAGGAAGCGTCCTTTTCCTTCTTCAGGGCCTGCCGTTCGACTTCGATCTGGCGGATGCGGCGCTCATACTCGTCGATCTCCTCGGGCATCGAATCGATCTCGATGCGGATGCGGGAAGCCGCCTCGTCGACCAGGTCGATGGCCTTGTCGGGCAAGAAACGGTTGGTGATATAGCGGTTGGACAGCGTGGCCGCGGCGACAAGGGCGGCGTCCTTGATGCGGACGCCGTGATGGACCTCGTATTTCTCCTTGAGTCCTCGCAGGATCGAGATCGTGTCCTCGACCGAAGGCTCGCCGACGAAGACGGGCTGAAAGCGCCGCTCCAGGGCGGCGTCCTTCTCGATGTACTTCTGGTACTCGTTGAGCGTCGTGGCCCCGACCGCCCTCAGCTCGCCCCGGGCCAGGGCCGGCTTGAGCATGTTGGAGGCGTCCATGGCCCCCTCGGCCGCGCCCGCGCCGACGATGGTGTGGAGCTCGTCGATGAAGAGGATGATCCCTCCGTCCGATTCCTTGATCTCCTTGAGAATGGCCTTGAGCCGGTCCTCGAATTCGCCGCGGTACTTGGTGCCGGCGATGAGCGAGCCGATATCGAGCGCCAGGAGACGCTTGTCCTTCAGGGGCTGGGGCACGTCGCCGTTGGCGATTCTCTGGGCCAGACCTTCGGCCACGGCCGTTTTGCCGACGCCGGCCTCGCCGATCAGGACGGGATTGTTTTTCGTCCGCCTCGACAGGACCTGGATCAGGCGCCGGATTTCGTCCTCCCGGCCGATGACCGGGTCGAGCTTGCCCTGGCGGGCCAAGGCGGTGAAATCGCGGGTGTATTTCTGGAGGGCCTGGAACTTGGCCTCGGGCTGAGGGTCGGTGATCCGCTGCGATCCCCGGACCGCGGCCAGCGCCTGGAGAACGGCCTCCTCCTTGACGCCGGCTTTTTCCAGCAGGCGGGCGGCGTCCAAGGATTTGTCCTTGAGCAGGGCCAGAAAGAGGTGCTCGGTGGAAATGTATTCATCCTTGAGAGCTTCGGCCTCCTTCTCGGCCTGGTCCATGACCGCCCGCAAGGCCGGGGAAAGAACGGTCTCACCGCCCTGCATCTTGGGTTTTCGCGACAACGCCTTCTCCAGATCGCCGCGGAGGCGGTCCCGGTCGACGCCGATCTTGGCCAGAAGCGCGCCGACGATATTGTCCTCCTGCGTCAGGAAGCTCCACAGCAGGTGCTCCGGCCCGATTTCCGCATGGCCGAGCTCCTCGGCTTTCCGCTGGGCGGTTTGGATCGCTTCCTGAGACATGACGGTCAATCGTTCCCAACGCATGATCGGTCTCCTTTCCTTCGAGTATTAGAGAGAGGTTGACCGGTGTTTGTCAAGCCGCACCCGGGCTTTTGATTTGACAAGCTTTCCGCAGCGGGTCTAGACTCGAATCATCATGAACCGACAAAGAACCTTTTTCCCAGCCCTTTTCGTCGCGGTGATGGCCCTGGCCGTCGGGGCTTCGGCCGCCGACGCCGCCTGGACCTACACGGTCTCGCTGGCCCGCCCGGCCGAACATCTCTTCCACGTGGTTCTGCGCTGTGAAGGGATGAAAGGGGAGATATTCGACTTCAAGATGCCCGCCTGGATGCCCGGGTTCTACCGGATCCTGGATTATGAGACCAATGTCTCGAGCTTCCGGGCGGCGGACGGCGCCGGCCGGGCCCTGCCCTGGGAGAAGGTCACCCGCAACGCCTGGCGCGTCGCGGCCGGGAATGCCCCCGTCGTGACGGTGGAGTATGACGTCTTCGGAAACGTCAACTTCGCCGCCCAGAATTATCTGGACGAGAAGAGGGCCTTCATCGCCCCGCCGGGGATGTTCCTCTATCTGCCCGGCCGGCTCGGGCATCCGGTCACGGTCGTCCTCGACTTTCCCGCGGGCTGGACGAAGATCGCCACCGGCCTTGACCCGGTCCCGGGCCGGTCCCGGACGTACGCGGCCCCGGATTTCGATACGCTCTACGATTGTCCGATCCTGATGGGCAACCAGGAAAGCCTGACCTTCGAGGTCAGGGGCGTGCCTCACCAAGCGGCCCTGGAGAACGTCCCCGAAGCCGTCGACCGGGCCCGGATCGCCGCCGACCTTAAAAAGATCGTTGAAGCGGCGACCGGCCTGATGGGCGACATCCCCTACAAGCATTATTCGTTCCTCCTCATCGGGACGGGGAACGGGGGCATCGAGCATGCCGACTCCGCGGCCTGTTTCTTCAACGGCAAGAGCCTGGCCGAGGCCAAGGGCTATCTCGGCTGGCTGAGCTACATCGCCCACGAATATTTCCACTGCTTCAACGTCAAGCGGATCCGGCCGCTGGCTTTAGGGCCCTTCGATTACGATGCCGAAAACTATACGGACATGCTCTGGGTCTCCGAAGGCCTGACCGTCTATTACGAAGACATCGTCCTGGTGCGGGCCGGTCTGATGACTCCCGCCCAATACCTGGAGCGCCTGGCCGAGGCCATGACCCGCTTCGAGGGTTCCTCGGGCCACCGCTACCAGGCGGCCACCGAGTCCAGCCTTCAGACTTGGAGCGGCTCCTTGATGGGCGGGGACCGGGCCACGACCATTTCCTATTACGACAACGGGGCCATGCTGGGCGGGATGCTGGACCTGGCCATCCGCCACGCCAGCGGCAACCGCAAGTCCCTGGACGACGTCATGCGGACGTTGTACCGGAGGTACGACCGGGAGAAGAAGCGCGGATTTTCGGACGCCGAATTCCGCGCCGCCTGCGAAACCGCCGCCGGGACCCCGCTGGATGAGGTTTTCGCCTACGCTTCGACGACCCGGGACGTCGACTACGCCAAGTACTTCGGTTATGGCGGATTGCGCGTGGAAACGTCCTTCCAGGATGCCTCGGGAACGTATCTCGGCCTGGACGCCCAGTCCATCAACGGCGCTCTCCTGGTCGCCGGCGTCTCGCCCGGCTCGCCCGCCCAAACGGCCGGCCTCGAGGCCGGCGACCGGATCCTGGAGCTGGACGGGGCCAAGGCGGCGGTCAAGACTCTCAGCGACCTGCTGGCGGCCAAAGAGCCGGGTGAGGCGGTCAAGATCCGCGTTTCCCGAAACGGCGTGGAGCGGGAGATGAACATCCCTCTCGGCCGGAACGCCAAACCCGTCTATTCGGTCGTTCCGCTCGACGCGCCGGATCCCCTCCAGGCGGCCATTTGGAGAGACTGGATGCGAAAGGCGCTTTAAAATGCGCCCGGCCGGCCAAAGTGGTTGGACGGCCGGCGGCGCCGGAAGCCGGCCCTTCGGCCCTGATCCGACGCCGGCCTCATCGGTCGTCTCCGCGGGAAAAGCAGGGCTGCGCGGAGACCGGGCGGCGCTTGACAATTGCGGAAAAATCGCTATTTTTGTCTTGGACTCGTCCCAAGGAGTCAGGTATGGAAGAGATCGAAATCTCCAGCTGGATCACGCTCGACGCCGTCAAGAAGAAATCGGAGATCATCGAAACCGTCGGCAACCTCCAGACCGGCCACAGCATGTCGGTCTTCTGCCGGATCGAAGAAGACTGCCTCGAACTGGTCTACAGCGATTCGACATCGAATTGGCTGCGCCGCTACGAGGACAAGGAAGAAATGGAAGAGGCCATCGAGACGCGCAAGGAAGAGGACGGAGACGCTCCCTACGAGGACGAGCGGGAATACGAGGAAGAGTTCGAAAGCGAAGATGACGACGAGGACGACGAACACGAGGGATTGGAAGTCGAAGAGGAAGCCGACGACTACTGACGGGCCTTTTCGACCAAGCGGGCCAACAGGTTGATCGCCTCCAGGGGGGTCAGGGAGGCGATCTCGCAGGACTCCAGCATGTCCTTGATCTCGGACAGGGCGGCGTCCCGGCGGTCCTCTCCGAACAGCCACATCTGGTTGCGATCCGGCCTTTTCCCCTTGGAATAGGCCAGACGGGGCCGCCCGGCGTCGTCCAGCTCCTGCTTTTCCAGATTGAAGAGGATCTCCCGGGCCCGGCCGATGACGTCGCCCGGCAGGCCGGCCAGCTGGGCGACGTGGATGCCGTAGCTCTGGTCGGACGGCCCGTCGACGATCTTGCGCAGGAAGACGACGTCTCCGCCCCGCTCCTGGACGGCGACGTGGAGGTTCTTGATGCGGGGCAGGGTCAGGGCCATCTCGGTCAGCTCGTGGTAATGGGTGGCGAAAAGCGTCTTGGCCCGGACCCGCTCGTTCTCGTGGAGGAACTCGGCCACGGCCCAGGCGATGCTCAGGCCGTCGAAGGTGCTCGTCCCCCGTCCGATCTCGTCCAGGAGAATCAGGCTGCGGGGCGTGGCGTTGTTGAGGATGTTGGCCGTCTCCAGCATCTCGACCATGAACGTCGATTGGCCCAGGCTCAGGAAGTCCATGGCCCCGATCCGGGTGAAGACCCGGTCGACAAGGCCGATCGAGGCCTCCCCCGCCGGGACGAAGGAGCCCATCTGGGCCAGGATCACGATGAGGGCGGTCTGGCGCAGGAACGTCGACTTCCCGCCCATGTTGGGGCCGGTGATGATCAGGATCTGGTCGGCCTTCCGGTCGAGATCGACGTCGTTGGGGATGAACGGCTCGCCGCCGACCGCTTCGATCACCGCATGGCGGCCGTCGCGGATGCGGATCGCCTCACCCTCGTCGATCAGCGGACGGCGGTAATTCCGGCGCGCGGCCAGCTCGGCCAGCCCGGCCAAGACGTCGATCTCGGCGACGGAGGCGGCGATCGACTGCAGACGCCGCGTCTCCGCGGCCACGCGGAGGCGGACGTCGGCGAAGAGCTTCTCCTCGATCTCGCCGATGCGCTCCTCGGCATGGAGGACTTTTTCCTCGTATTCCTTGAGCTCCGGGGTCAGGAAGCGCTCGGAGGAGACCAGCGTCTGTTTGCGCATGTAATCGGCGGGAACCTGGGGCAGGTTGGGCTTGGTCACTTCGATGGAATAGCCGAAGACCTTGTTATAGCGGACCTTGAGGGAGGCGATGCCCGTCCGCTCCCGCTCCCGCTTTTCCAGCATGGCGATGAAGGACTTTCCCGAGCGGCTGACCGCGCGCAGCTCGTCGAGATCCGCGTTGAAACCGTCCTTGATGATGCCGCCTTCGGTCAGGAGGAAGGCCGGCTCGTCCAGGATGGCCCGCTCGATGAGCGCGACGACGTCGGAGGCGTCGTCCCAGCGGCTCTTGATTTCCGCAAGCAAAGCCGGGGCCAGCGGTTCCAAGATCCGCCGGACGGCCGGCAGGGGCTGCAGCGAGCGCTTCAGGGAGACGAGATCGCGGGGATGGGCGGCGCCCAGCGAGATTTTCCCGGTCAGCCGCTCCAGGTCGAGGATCCCCTTGAGCGCGTCGCGCAGCTCCTGGCGGACGATCGAGGCGTCCAGCAGGCGGTCGACGGCGTCGAGACGGGCCTCGATGGACGGGCGGTCGAGGAGCGGTTGGAGAAGGCGGGCCCGCAGGGCCCGGCCGCCCATCGGCGTCACGCTGAAGTCGATTACGTCGAGCAGGGAGTTCTCGACCCGCCCGTCGCGCAGGTTCCGCACCAATTCCAGGTTCCGGATGGTCGAGGCGTCCAGGAGGAGCCGATCGGCGGCCTGCAGCGAGGACAGGCGGCCGATGACGCCCAGGGAGTCCTTGCGGACCTTCTTGATATAAGAAAGGAGGGCGCCCGCGGCGGAGACGGCCAAGGGCTTGTCCTCGAGGCCGAAGCCGGCCAGCGTGAGAACGTTGAAATGATCGAGCAGGACTTGGCGGGCCCGGCCGGGCTCGAAGGTCCAGGCCTCGACCGGGCTCTTCAGCACCTGGCGCAGGTCGCCGCGCAGAAGGAGCGGCGCGGCCGCATCCTCATCGCCTTCAGGGAGGACGATCTCCCGGGGCGCGGCCCGGTAGAGCTCGTCACCGCCCATTTTGAGGTCGTCGGCGGGACCCTCCGCGGCGCGCATTTCGCCCGAGGACAGGTCGACCAAGGCCAATCCCCAGCCCGACGGCGTGGACAGGACCGCGGCGATCGAAACGCTCTCCTTGGCCGCCTCCAGGTCCACCTCGACGGCCGTCCCCGGGGTCAGGACCTTGATGATCTCCCTTTTGACGACGCCCTTGGCCGACTTGGGGTCCTCGACCTGTTCGCAGATGGCGACCTTGAACCCCTTTTTGAGGAGCTTGGTCAGGTAGGATTGCACGGAATGATAGGGGACCCCGCACATCGGCACTTTCTGGCGCGAGGTCAGGGCGATTTCCAGGGCCTGGGAGCCGACCTTGGCGTCCTCGTAGAACATCTCATAGAAATCACCCAGGCGAAAGAAAAGGAGCGCGTCCGGATACTCTTTTTTGACCCGGAAATACTGCTCCATCATCGGAGTCAAGGGCGTTTTTTCCACGGCTGGATTATACCAAATCCCGCGGGGCGGGCCAGCATGGGATCGAAGGGTGTCTCGGGCGCGCCGATCCCTCCGTTGGCGAACGGAATAGAAGCGGATATACTGGCGGACGGAAGGACGCACCATGAGAACGAAAACGGCTCATCCCCTGGGAATCCTCCTTCTCGCCGGCCTCTGCCTCATCATCCCGGGCCCTGCTCGGGGAGACGACTATCGCATCACCCCCGCCCCATCGGCGGTCGAAGGTCTCGATACTCCGGTCATTCCGCTGAGCGGAGCCTGGAGATTCAATCCCGCCCCGTCCCGGGACTTTTATGCGCTCGGCGAACGGGGTGCCTCGGGCTGGAAGACGATCCAGGTTCCGGGCGATTGGACGATGCAGGGGTTCGCGGTCAAACCGTGGACCGCGGCGGGCTACCTGAAAACGGTCGTTCTTCCCCAAGCCTGGGCCGGCCGGCGCGTGGTCCTGCGCTTTGACGGCGTTCAAAGCGAAGTCAAAGTCTGGATCAACGGCCGGACGGCCGGTTCGCATTCGGGGGGGTTCAACGCCTTCGAATTCGACGTCACCGCCCTTCTCCGGCCGGGGGCGGCCAACACCATCGCGGCCGCCGTTCAGAACGAGTCCCTGGCCGACGAGCTGGCCAGCGGGACCCAGTACGCGGCCTATCAGTTCGGCGGGATCACCCGCAAGGCGGCCCTGCTGGCCTTTCCCGAAGTCCATATCGCCGCCCTGCGCATCGTCACCACCTTCGACGGGAAGTACGAGGACGCCAGGCTGCGGGTGAGCTTCTCGGTCCGGAACGACGGGGCCCGGCCGGCGGCGCCCGGCGAGGCCTCTCTGTCCATGATCGATCCGGACGGGAACGCCGTCTGCATCTCCCCGGGGACGGCGGCCCTTGACGCCCTCCGTCCGGGCTCCGAGATGGCCAAGGTCTTCGAAGCCGGAGTGGCGGCCCCGCGCAAATGGGACGCCGAGCACCCGAATTTATACCGGCTCATCGTCGAATTGAAATCGGGAGGGCGCGTCCGCCAGACGATCGAACGCAAATTCGGCTTCCGCCAGGTCGAAGTCATCGGCAGCCGGCTCTTCGTCAACGGCGCCCCGGTCAAGGTCCGCGGCGTCAACCGCCACGAAACCCATCCCCTCTACGGGCGAAGCCTGACCCCGGAGCTGTGGCGCAAGGACGCGGAGCTCTTCCGGGCCGCCAATATCAATTATGTCCGGACCTCCCATTACCCTCCGGCCGAGGAGTTTCTGGACGCCTGCGACGCCCTCGGCCTCTTCGTCGAGTGCGAAGCCCCGCTCGTCTGGATCAACCACGCCGCCAACGGGAAGTGGAAGAAGGAAAACCCCGACGATCCGAAATTCTATCCTTCGATGGAGCGGGCCATCGGTGAGATGATCGCCTTCCACGCCGACCATCCTTGCATCCTCTATTGGTCGCTGGCCAACGAATCGAGATGGGGTCCGAACTGGGTCAGGGCCAAGGAATTCGCCGACCGGGTCGACCCGACCCGGCCGAAGACGTTCCATGATCAGTCCTACGGGGATGACAACAACTTCAGCTCATCCGGCCTGCCCATCGCCAACTACCATTATCCGGCTCCGAACGGGCCCGAACAGGTCGTCCGGTTCGACCGTCCGCTTCTGTACGGCGAGTATTGCCATATCAACTGCTATAACCGGAGCGAGCTGGCCGCCGACCCGGGCGTCCGCGACGAGTACGGCCGCGGATTCCAGAGGATGTGGGAGCTCATCAACGGCTCCCCCGTCGTCTTGGGCGGAGCCATCTGGGCGGGGATCAACGACATTTTTTTCCTGCCCCAAGGCCGGGCCGTAGGATACGGCGACTGGGGCCTCATCGACGGCTGGCGTCGGGAGAAGCCCGAGTACTGGCACGTTAAAAAGAGCTACTCCCCCATCCGTGTGCGGCCCGAGACCCTCCCCGCGCCGGCGCCGGGCCGGCCCCTGCGGCTGCAGATCGAGAACAGGCACGATTTCACCAATCTCAAGGAAGTGAGTATCCGTTGGCGGATCGGCGAAGAATCCGGCACGGCGGTCTGCGACCTGGCGCCTCGGGCGAGCGGAATCCTCGCCATCTCGTCCGCCGCGGCCGAATTGTCCGGGAAAACTCTGCGCCTTGAATTTTGGAGCCCGCGCGGCTTCCTCATCGACGTTGACGACATCGCTCTGGGCGACCGCGCGCCGGACCCACCGCCGTTCTGCGGGCCCGGAGCGGGCGTTCTGTCGTCGCAAGACGACGGCGGCCGAATCACCATCGAGGGAGGGGCGTTCCGCTGGATCATCGACAAGTCCGCCGGGACGATCGTCCGGGCCGAGCTGGACGGCATTCCGGTCATGGAAGGCGGTCCGGCCCTCATGATCCTGCCCCAGACGACCGGACCGTGCGTCACGGATTACAGCCTGGATATCAAGCCCTTCAACGAGATCGATCCGGGCTGGACGGCCGAAAGCGTCGAGGCCAGGCCGGAGGCCGGCGCCGTCACCGTCACCGTCCGGGGACGCGTCGCGAACGCGGCCGGTCAGTACGCGATCCGCTTCGACGGGCAAGGCCGGGCCCGGTTCGATTATGCATTCAAAGTTTCCGAGGCGATCAATCCGCGCCAATGGGGGCTGGTCCTCTATCTGCCCCGGGGTTTCGACACCCTGAGATGGAGCCGCAAGGGACAATGGCCGGTCTATCCGGACAACCACATCGGGCGGCCCCTGGGTACGGCCAGGGCCTTGACCGCCGGGCGCGCTTTCAAATTCCGGGAAGCTCCGGCCTGGGACTGGAAAGACGATCAGAACGAGCTCGGCAGCAACGATTTCCGGTCGACGAAAAGCGAGCTTCTCTGGGCCGCCCTGTCTTCGGAGAAAGGACCCGGCCTCCTGCTGGTTTCGGACGGACGACAGGCTGCCCGGGCGTTTCTCGACGGCGACCGGGTCGGCTGGCTCATCGCCGATTTCAATACCGGAGGCGGCGACCTCTTCTTCGCCGGCCATCATAAGCTGGACGACCGGCCGCTCGCCGCCGGAGACGTCATCAAAGGGTCGTTCACCGTCCAGCTCGTTCGCCAATAGACAAGGAGGTCCGAAATGAGATTCCCTCGAACCGTTCTGGCCGCAGGGGCTTTGGCCCTGGCCGTCTCCGGCTCGATCGCCTGCCGCTCGAAATACCCCCGCGGCCTCTACGCGGAAATCACGACCAACAAAGGATTGATCGTGATCCGGCTGGAATTCGAAAAGACCCCCATGACCGCGGCCAATTTCGTCGGCCTGGCCGAGGGAACGATCGACAACGCGGCCCTGCCTCCCGGGACGCTCTACTTCAACGGCTCGAAGTGGCACCGCGTCGTACCCGGCCACGTCATCCAATGCGGGATACCCAGGGACGGCAAGGCCGATGGCCCGGGCTATCAGTTCCCGAACGAGATCGATCCCTCCCTCAACCACAATCGAGCCGGCATGGTCAACATGGCCAACGCCGGGCCGCACACCAACGGAAGCCAGTGGTGCATCACGCTCGGTGACCGGTCCTACCTCAACGGTAATTTCACGGTCTTCGGCGAAGTCATCCGGGGGATGGATGTCGTCAACGCCATCGTCCAGGGGGACGACGTCCTCGCGGTGAAGATCGTCCGCATCGGCCGGGCCGCCGGACAATTCCGGCCGACGACGGCGTCCTTCAAGAAAATGGTCGAGGCCGCCGAGATCCGCGTCGCCAAGGAAGCCGCCGACCGAAAAACCCGGGAAGAAGAGCTCGTCCGGACCCAATGGCCGAACGCTGCGGCCGGCGAAAACGGGGTCCGCTTCGTGGTGATAAAAGAGGGAAAAGGAAAGCCGGCGGCTCCCGGCTCGATCGTCAAGGCCTCCTATTCCGGAAAGGCCCTGCTGAGCGGCTTGACCTTCGTCGGCACGGCGGATGCCGGAAAACCCTATCGCGGGGAGACGCCCGAACCGTTCGAATTCGAAGTCGGCAAAACCAAGATCAATCCCGGCCTGGACGCCGTCCTGGCCGGCATGAAAAAAGGCGAGAAGCGGACGATCATCGTTCCCGCGGAACAGGCCTATGGGCGGAACGGTTTCTATGCCAAGCAGCGGCCGAACGAGAAGCGTTTCGTCATCGCCCCGTTTTCAATGCTGGTCTACGAGATCGAATTGCTCGACATCCATTAAGCGCGGCGGGCGTCGGCGGACCGGATGGTTCCTCGGCCGGAAAGGCTTGACAGGGCCTCGAAGCAGGGGCTATGCTCGGGCCACGGCTCGAAAAGGAGAATCGACCATGACCCCTGAAATCATTTCCTCGAATGACGACTTCGCCCGCGGCCGACTGGACCGGCGCGAATTTTTCGCCAAACTGACCCGGATCGCCGGCGGCACCGCCGCGGCGTCCGCTTTTCTGCCCCTGCTCGAGAACTCTTACGCTTCGGCCCAAATGGCGGCCAAGGACGACCCGCGCCTGATCGTGGAGTCCATCACTTATCCCGGCGAGACGGGCGGCATGAAAGGCTACCTGGCCAGGACCAAGGGCGGAGGGAAACGCCCGGCGGTCGTGGTCATTCATGAAAACCGGGGCCTCAACCCCCACATCGAGGACGTCGCCCGCCGGGTGGCTCTGGAAGGCTATCTGGCCATCGCCCCCGACGCCCTGTCGCCTCTCGGCGGGACTCCGGCCGATCCGGACGCCGCCACGGCGCTCCTCCAGAAGCTCGACCGGGCGGCCAACATCAAGAATTTTGTCGCTGCGGTGGCCTACTTGAAAACGCATCCCCTCTCGACCGGGAAAGTCGGCTGCATGGGCTTCTGCTGGGGCGGAGGTGTGACCAACCAGGTCGCGGTCAACTCGCCGGACCTCGCGGCCGGAGTCCCCTTCTATGGCATCCAGCCGGCGGTCGAGGATGTCCCCAAGATCAAGGCCGCGCTCCTTCTTCATTACGCCGGTCAGGACGACCGGATCAACCCCGGCATCCCGGCCTATGAAACCGCGCTCAAAAAAGCCGGCGTCGAATACAAGCTTTATATGTACGAGGGGGCCGCGCACGCTTTTTTCAACGACACGAGCGCCGCTCGTTACAATAAGGAAGCGGCCGTTCTGGCTTGGCAGAGGACGCTGGCCTTCTTCAAGGACAAGCTGAAAACCTAGTCAGGGCTTTTTGTTCTTGCGGCCGGGAATCCGCGGCGAACCGGACTTCGCGCCCGTCCGGCCCGCGGACACCGCCGCCGAGGCCGGCCCGTTCGGATTCCGACTCTTCCACTCGGCGGCCACGGCCTCGACAAAAGGACGGCAGTGGCTGAAGAAGTCCTTGTAGCCGGCGCACAGGTAATTCAAGTTCGCTTCGCCGTCCGGGGACTTCATGAAACGGTTCTTCGGACACTCTCCATTGCACATCGCCAGGACCGGGCATGTCCGGCAGACGCGCGGCAGGGCCTCGGCCTTGGCCCGGCCGAACGCTTGCTGGGCCGGGCCGTCGATGAGAGCGGCCAGGCCAGAGGTCCGGATG
The DNA here is from genome assembly GCA_963729855.1 of Candidatus Aminicenantota bacterium. Taxonomy (GTDB): domain Bacteria; phylum Acidobacteriota; class Aminicenantia; order Aminicenantales; family UBA4085; genus UBA4085. The sequence goes on from CAVSPT010000005.1 coordinate 83,640, forward strand.
CTGCCCGAGCGAAGCTCCGGCCGGACGAAGTGATCGCAGGGGTAGAAGTCCCCGTTGCGCTCGACCACGGGGACGCCGCCGCAAACGGGCCGGAAGAGGCAGAGAGAATGGTCCTGGCCGAAGGCCGTCCGCGCGGCTTCCTCGAAGATCTGGACCTTGACGCGGCCGATGTCCCCGGCCTGCCATTCGTCGAAGACAACCCGGAGAAAGGCCCCCCAGGCTGCGGCCGGGACGCTCTCCGGGCTGACGCCTCCCGCCGCGTCCCCTTTTCGCTGGACGAGCGGAAAAAAGCTGATGAAATCCGCCCCGACCGATTTGAAGAACCCATAGACCTCGCCCGGGTGTCCGGCGTTTTCGGCATGAACGACGCAGAGAATGTCGGTCGCAACTCCATGACGCTTCAGCATCTCATAGCCGCGCATGGCCCGGGCGTGGCTCGGCCGGCCGTCCCGAGCCAACCTGTAACGGTCATGAAAGCGGGCCGGGCCGTCCAGGCTGAGCCCGACCGAAAATTTCTCTTCGGCCAGGAAGCGGCCCCACGAGTCGTCCAAGAGCACCCCGTTGGTCTGGAGGCCGTTGCGGATCGTCCGTCCAGCCGGCTTGTGCCTCCGCTGCAGGTCCGTCGCCCGCCGATAGAAATCGAGCCCGGCCAAGGTCGGTTCCCCGCCGTGCCAGGAAAACCGGATGATCTCGTCCGTCGAGGCGGCGATCAGCTGGACGATGGAAGCCTCAAGCAGGCCGTCGTCCATCAGGAGCGGCGTCCCCTGGGGCGGCTGCGCGGCCGTACCCGAATAATAACAGTAACGGCAGGCCAGGTTGCAAGCCGGGCCGGCCGGCTTGATGAAAACTTGGAAGTCGCGCCCGCCGCCGGCCATAGCCGGTGAAAGATCGGGGTCGCGTCTACGAAATCCCACTTTTCCTTGGATCCTCAGACAGGCGCAAAATTATAGTGAAAAGTGGCATTTCGTAGACGCGACCCCATGATTCACTTCTGCAGGATCGAAGGATCGTCGATGACCCACATCCCCCGGCCGTTGGTGGCGATGACGATCATGTTGTCGCGCGGGTGGATCTGGAGGTCCCAGACGGGGGCGTTGGGCAGCCCGGCGCCCAGATAATTCCAGGTCTTGGCCCCGTCCGTCGTCACATAGACGCCGAAGTCCAGGCCGACGTAGAGCACATCCTTCTTTTTAGGATCTTCGCGGATGACGTTGGTCGGGCCGCCGGGCAGATTGGCGGCGATGCTCGCCCACGTCTTTCCGTAGTCGCTCGATTTAAAGACATAGGGCGCAAAGTCGTCGTCGTGGCGCCCGACGAGGGTGACATAAACGGTGGCCGGATCGTACTTCGAGGCGACTATCGACCAGACGTGCTTGTTGTAGGGCAGGCCCGCCGTGATCTCGGTCCAGCTCGAGCCGCCATCCCTGGTCACGTGGACGCGCCCATCATCGCTGCCGACATAGATCAGCCCGAATTTAAACGGCGATTCGGCGATGGCGGTCAACGTGGCGAAGGGGATGGCGAACGGAAGCTTCCCCTGCTTTTGCGGATCGTAGGCCGTCAAGTCGGGGCTGATGCGCTCCCATGTTTCGCCCCGGTTCATGGAGCGATAGAGATACTGGAAGCCATGGTAGACGACGTTGGAGTCGTGGCTGGAGATGATGGTCGGAGCCAGCCACTGTCCCCGCAGCTCGGGTTCGCCTTCGGCCGCCTTGGGATAGATGTCCTTGCTCGTCCAGGCGCCGCCCTTGTACTCCGAACGCTGCAGGCGCCCATAGAACGTCGAGGAATATTCGATATTCGGATCGGTCGGGTCGACGGCGACGTGCGATCCTTCGCCGCCCGGGACCGGCTCCCAGCGGAGGGAGGGGCCGCGGAACCGCCGTCCCTGCCCCCCGCCGCCCTGCGGGGCCAGGCCCGTCACCCGATAGGTGCCGTGGTCCTGGACGGACCCATAGGCGGCGAACGGCTTGTTCATGTCCAGGGCGACGTTGTAGAATTGGATGGTCGGGATCCCCTTGTGGAAGTCCCGCCAGCTCTTGCCGCCGTCATAGCTCACGTTGGCCCCGCCGTCGTTGACGTTGATCAGGTAACGGGAATCGGCGGGGTCGATCCACAGGCCGTGGTGGTCGCCGTGCAGGCCTTCATAATTGATGACCCGCCACGACTTGCCGCCGTCCGTGGATTTGTACAGGTCGAGGCCCATGATATAGACGGTGTTGTCGTCCCGGGGATCGACGCGGATCTGGCTGAAGACCCAGCCGTACGTCCCGCCGAACTCCTCCATCAGGGCGTCCGAGACGCTGACCTTGCGCCAGTTCCCGCCTTGGTCGTCGGAACGGTAGATATCGGCGCCGACGATTTTCCTCCCCGTTTTCAGCCGCCCATAAGCGTCATGCTCGCCGGACGCGGCTCCGCGGCCGAGGTTGTGGTTGTCGACGAAGGCATAGACGACGTTGGGCTTGGTCAGGCAGATGTCCAAGCCGATGCGGCCGGTCAGGTTCGTGTCGGGGAGGCCCGTATTGCAGGGTTTCCACGTCCTGCCGCCGTCCGTCGTCTTGAAAAGGCCCTCCCCGCCGCCGGGCACGGGGTCGCTCCAGCGCTGGCGGACGCGGTTCCATGTCGCGGCGATCAGGGTATCGGGCTTGGTCGGGTCCATGACCAGGTCGTTGACCCCGACCCTCTCGCTGATATAAAGAACCTTCTGCCAGGTGAGGCCGCCGTCGGTCGTCTTGAAGACGCCGCGGTCCGGGTTGTTCGTCCATTCATGCCCCGTGGCCGCGACATAGACGATGTCCGGATTCGTCGGGTGGATGAGGATTCGGCCGATCGTCTGCGTCCCGGCCAAACCCATAGGCCGCCAGGTCTTTCCGGCGTCCGTCGACTTGTAAACGCCCGTCCCGGCGATCGAAGCCCGGAAGATATTGGCTTCGCCCGTCCCGATCCAAACGATCGAGGGATCGGAATCGGCGACGGCCAGATCGCCCGTGGACAGCGTCGGGAAGTCGTTGTTCAAGCATTCCCAGGTGATGCCGGAGTTCTCGGTCTTCCAGACGCCGCCTGTGGCCGAACCGATATAAATGGTCTGCTTGCTCCCTTTGGGAACGGCGATGTCCGTGCACCGGCCGCCGATGACATCCGGGCCGATGAACCGCCACTTGAGGCCGGCGTAGGGCGTCGCGGCTTTCATGGCCATGTGCTGGTCGTACCATTTCAGGCGCAGGGCCGGATCGGTGCTCTCGACTTTCTTGAGGGCCGGCTGGCCCGGGGCGCTGTTCCGGGCCAGGGCCGAACCGCCCAGGACCAGGGCCGACAGGCCGACGAGAATGATCAAAAGTCGGATGGATTTTTTCATGTGATCTCCCAATGAATCCGTTTCGTCAGTCTTCCCACCAGCCGCGCGGCCGCTTGTCCGCGTTGTTGATGGGGTTGGCGTCCAGGGCCCACATCCCCCGCCCATGGGTGGCAATGACGATGATGTTGTCGCGGGGATGGATGATCAGGTCGTGGACATAAGCCATGGGCAGGCCGGCGCCCAGCGTCTGCCAGGTCGCGCCTTGGTCCGTGGTGACGAAGACGCCGCCGTCCGTGCCGACATAGAGGATCTTCGGGTCGACGGGGTCTTCGCGGATGACGTTGACCGGGCCGAGGGGAATGCCCTTGGCGATGTCGATCCAGGTCTTGCCGTAATTAGTGGATTTCCAGACATAGGGGGCGAAATCGTCGTCCCGCTTGCCGTTCTGGGTCATATAAACGGTGCTCACGTCGTGCGCGGAGGCAACCAGGCGGGAGACCCATTTCTGGAAGGGCAGCCCGGCGTTGAGGCTGTCCCACTTCTTGCCGCCGTCTCGGGTCAACCAGACGTTGCCGTCGTCGGTACCAACGTAGAGGAGCCCGAACCTGAAGGGCGACTCGGATATGGCGAAGATCGTATGGTAGGGAATGTCGCCCATCTCGTCGGGCAGGGGGCTGGTCAGATCCGGGCTGATCCGCGTCAGGGTATCGCCTCGGTCGAAGGAGCGGAAGAGGTACTGCAGGCCGTGATAGAGGACGTTGGAATTGGAGGGCGAGAGGATGAACGCCGCCAGCCACTGGCCGCGCAGATGGCTTTCCTCGGAGGAGATCTTGAGCATGAGATCGTACGTGGCCTGGCTTCCGTCGGCCTTGTATTCGGTCCGCGACAGGGTGCCGTAAAAGCCGGCCGAATAGACGATGTTCGGGTCGTTGGGATCGATGGCCTGGTTCGAGCCTTCGCCGCCCGGCGCGCTTTCCCAGGCCACGGCCGGGATGCGGTCGCGGCCGCGGCTCAGATCGACCGTGCCGCGGAAGCTGCCGTGGTCCTGCATCGAGCCGTAGACCTTGAACGGCGCGGCCATGTCGTAGCTGACGTTGAAGAACTGGCAGACCGGGATTTCCTTCTGGAAATATCTCCAGTTCCTGCCTTTGTCGTAGGAAACGGCGAGGCCCTGGTCGAACCCCTTGATCAGATAGTTGGAGTTCTCGGGATCGATCCAGAGGGCATGATGGTCGACGCCCGGGCCGTTCACCCGGGTCAGCGTCGTGCCGCCGTCGGTGGATGTATTCAAGCTCAGGCCCATGGTGTAGAAGGTGTTCTCGTCGTTGGGATCGACGCGGATCTGGCCGAAGACCCAGCCATACGTCCCCGAGTGCTGCTCCATATAGCTCTTCATCCGGGGAGTCGTGGGGCAGACGAGCGTCCAACGTTCTCCTTTGTCGTTCGACCGGTAGACCTGGCTGGCCTTGATGAACCCGCTGGAGGGGATGCCGTACGAATCGGCCAATTCCTCGGGCGTCGCCTCGCGAGCCTTCTCGTAATTGTCGATATACGCGTAGAGGACGTTGGGCTTCGAAAGGCACAGGTCGATGCCGATGCGGCCGCGGAATTTCGCCTCCGGCAGGCCGTTGTTGATCGGCCTCCAGGTCTTTCCGGCGTCCGTCGTCTTCCACAGGCCGCTGCCGCCCGAATGGGCGTCGTTGCGGGGATCGTTCCATTTCTTGCGCGTCCGCTGCCAGGTGGCGGCGTAGAGCGTATCGTTGTCCTTGGGGTCCATGACCAGGTCGATGGCCCCGGTCTCGTCATTGACGAACAGGACCTTCTCCCAGTTGCGGCCGCCGTCGATGGTCCTGTAGACGCCCCGCTCGGGGTTCAGCGTCCATTCGTGTCCCGAGGCGGCGACGAAGACCACATCCGGGTTCTTGGGATGGACGATGATGCGGGCGATCGTCTGCGTCGCGGCCAGGCCTCTGTGCGTCCAGGTCTTGCCGGCATCGGTCGATTCATAAATGCCCGCGCCGGCCTGGGAGCTGCGGAAGATGTTGCACTCGCCCGTCCCCACCCAGACCGTCTGGGGATTGGACGGATCGAGGGCGATGTCCCCGATGGCCGTGGAGGCGGCGCTTTCGAACACGGGAGCCCAGGTGACACCCTCATTCTCGGTTTTCCAGACGCCGCCCGAGGCGGTCGCCGCATAGACGGTGTAGTTCCGGCCTTTGGGCGCGACGACGGCGACATCCGTCACCCGGCCGCTGATGTTGTTCGGGCCGAGGAACTGCCACTTGAGGTCCTTGAACTTCGAGGCCGTTTTCATCTTGGCGATATCGTCGAACCGGGCCAGCCGCTGCTGCGGATCGGTGTTCATGATTCGCTGGGGCTTCTTGGCCGTCTGGGGAAAGACAACGAGGGCCAAGATGAAAAAGCCGAGAGCGGAGATCAACGGGCGCGGACGCGCGCCGCGGCGATGGGTCATGAGGGAACCTCCTAGGATTCGGGCCGTATGGACGATTCGGCCCACCGGCTGGATTGTATAGGGAATGGCCTCAATGTGCAATCTCGCGCCGGGGCCCGCCTGCGGCCCGGACCTGCCGGCCCTCCGTTCATTGACCGGCCCGGATATTTGCGTTACCCTAGCGGCCGATGATGAACCTGCCGAACGCCTTGACGTCCCTGAGGATCGCCCTCATCCCTTTCCTCATGGCCGTTCTGCTTTCGTCGTTCCGCGGCCACGAATGGATCGCTTTCGGTCTGTTCCTCTTCGCCACCTTGACCGACACCGTGGACGGCCTCCTGGCCCGCAAGACCAACGCCATCACCGAGCTGGGGCAGCTGCTCGATCCCATCGCCGACAAGCTGCTGATGACGGCCGCCTTCATCTGTCTGGTCGGATCGGGACATGTCCCGGCCTGGATGGCCGTGGTGATCGTCGGGAGGGAGATGGCGGTCACGGGCTTCCGGGCCATCGCCGCCGCCAAAAGGGTCATCATCGCCGCGTCCTGGCCGGGCAAGATCAAAATGCAGCTTGAGACGTACACCATCGCCCTGCTGATCCTGGGCCGGGCGATTCTGGGGAAATTCTACGTGGTTCCCCAGGTCCTGTTATGGCTGACCATGGCCATGGCCGTCTATTCGGCGGCCGAGTATTTCTTCAAATACGGGCCGGCCCTGGTCAAAGAGCCGAAAAAAGCCTAGCCTGAAATCCCTCTATTCAAGTCCGGCTTTCGTCTTCTCCAGCGATTCGACGTCCTCGACGTTCAGCACGATGAAGGGGTGGGCCCAGCCGCGGCCGATGCGCTTGATCAGGCCGCTCAGGACCCGCCCGGCGCCGATTTCGACGAAGACGTCGACCGCCTCGCCGCTCAGCAATTCCATCGATCGGGTCCACATCACGGGGCGGCTGACCTGCCGCTTGAGGCCGTCGCGGGCCTCGGCGCCCGTCCGGATCATCCTGGCGTCGACGTTGGTGATGATGGGGAACCGAAGGTCCGCAAATTCGACCTCGTCCAAATCGGCCGCCAGACGCTCCTCCGCGCTCTTCATGAGCGGTGAATGAAAGGGAGCGCTGACCGGCAGCAGGACCGAGCGCGGGGGCTTGGCCAGCCGCAGGGCCTCTTCGACCGCCTCCTTCTGGCCGGAGATGACGATCTGGTCGGGCGCATTCCAATTGGCGATCTGGACGACGCCGCTTTTGACCCGGCCGATGACCTCCTCGACGGCCTCGAAGCCCAAGCCGATGACGGCGGCCATGGCCCCGACGCCGACGGGGACCGCGTCCTGCATGTATCGTCCCCGTTTGTGGACCAGCAGGACGGCGTCTTCGAAGCGCAGGGCTCCTGCGGCGACCAGCGCGGAATACTCACCCAGGCTGTGGCCGGCGGCCAGGGCCGGCGTCTGGCCGAGCAGGCGATAAGCGGCCGTGCTGACGGTCAGGAGGGCGGGCTGGGTATTCCGGGTCAGTTTCAATTCGTCTTCGGGCCCTTCGAAACAAAGCTTGGAGAGCGGATATCCCAGGGCCTCGTCGGCCATATTGAAGATCCCCTTGGCCTCGCCGGACCGCTCATAGAAGCTTTTTCCCATCCCGACGGCCTGCGAACCCTGGCCGGGAAATAAAAAGACGGTTTTTTTCATTCCGGATCTCCGATGGTTTTTGCGCGCGGGATTTTGGCCGATAACCGCCCGGATGTCAAGGCGGCGCATAGGGATGGCCGGGGACCGCCTTATTTGGCGAAATATCCGGCCAGGTGGACGACGCGATAATCCCCCTGCTTGACCCGCACGGTGATGGTCCGGAATTTTCCATCCGGGGTTTTGTCTTTCGGCGAGTAATACAAAAGGTAATAATTCTCCGCCGCCTTCGAGGCCTGCCGCATCAGGTAATCCGCGTTGGCCGAACGGACGGTCAAGCCTCCGGTGGCCTTGGCGATTTCGTCCAACGAAGAGAAAATGTCCTTTCTCTCTGAGATCTGCCTGACCGGCATATCCGCCGGATTCTTGGCTAAATAAAGAAATTGGACATTGATGGAGGGGTCGGCGAACGCCTTCTTCAGGCGGTCCAAATTGCGCGAAGACCTGTAATGCGATCTCCCGGAAATCTCGGAAAGGAGCGATTGCACAAAAAGATTGTCGCCGTATTGATTGAGTGTCTTCAAGTCCAGGAGCGGGACATATTCTTTCTGATAAAAATAGAAGATGATCTTCTGCCCCGCCGTCTTTTTCAGGGCCTCGGCGAAATCGAGGAATTTATTCTCGTTGATCGTTCGCAACCGCTCCAAGTGATCGACCTGCTCATAGTATCTCATCAGATATTCTTCGAGGGTTCCTGCGTCAGGCATCTCCGCCCGATCCCTCTCCGATTTCAAGGTCGGGTGCGTCTGCTGTCCGATTCCGCCGATGCCGGCCATTCTCTTGAGGTCGGCGAGGGCCGAGCAGTAGGCCGAGTTTTCGGCCAAAATGTCGTTCCTCAGGTTTGTCGACAGCTCGGCGACGATCGTATCGGCCGGGACCTTCGCGGCGATCTCTTTTTGCGGATCATAAACGGCCCGGGGACCGATCAGGAGAAGATGATCGTCCGGGGTGATGATATTTTTAAAAAAGAAAGCTAGCGCTTTCTGGACCTGCGGGTCGGGCTCGTACAAAGAGAAGAACAAATAGAAGGACCTAAACGTCTCGGGCTTGAAGGTCGTTTTCTCTTCCTTCCTCTCGAGGTTTGTTTTTTTGATGAGATAGACGGCCTCGATTTTCTGGGGAACACCGTCTTCCCTGACCTCGAAATCGTCGAGGGTCAGATGATCGACGAATTTCTCGTCCTCGAAAACCCGAACCGGGACCTCGATGTTGATGACCCGGACTTCATGGGAGAGCTGCTGCGGAAACGCCGCCCCCGCTATCAAGAGAAAGCCGATGATCGTCTTGTTCATGTCCCGGGTCTTCACTTCAGGCAGTTCGGCCGGATCTCGATCTCGGCCTGGTCGCGGAGCGTTTCGATCCACAGCGAGGCCTGGACCTCGATCCTGGCCCGCAGGATCTCGGCCTCGATCGCGTCAAGAACCTCGACGAGCGGCTTGATCGGCGCACCTTCTTTCCTGCGGGCGGCCGTGTAGGCATCGGCATAGTAGGTTTCGATCTCCTTGAGCGTCACGCTGACGCTGCGGCCGAAGCGGTCGGCGATGAGACGCCGGAAACGCAGCCCTCGATCGAGGATCTCCCGCCCGTCCGCCTCGGTCATCCCGAACGCATCCAGCCGGGCCCGCACGGCCGGGGCGCCCAGGCGGGCGACCAGGCCGGCCCATTCGGCCTCGACCTGGGCCGGGTCGGAGGCCGCCGCGTCGCGGACCTGGGCCAGCACGAGCATCCGGTCGATCAGCTTGTCCAGAATGCGTCCGCGCCGCGCGGCCGGATCGGCGCCGCCGGCCGGCTCGAAGATCTCCAGGGCCTCGGCGATCTCCACGTCGGCCCGGGTGATGATTTCGTTATTCACGAAGGCGGCGATGCAATTGACGATCCGCGATTGCCCTCCGACAACGGCGGCCGCCAGCAGAAACGCCGCCGCCCCGGCCGCCCATCCGCTGATGTTCCGTTCTCCTCTCATGTCAAAAAACATCCCCGATGGTGATGAAGGCCTTGGCTCCGCCCGCGCCCGGCGGCGGATTCAGATTCCAGGCCAGGTCGAAACGGACCGGCCCGAGCGGCGTCTTGTAGCGCAAGCCGAGGCCGAGGGCCTTCTCCAGCCGATTCAGGCTGAAATCATCGCGATGGGCGAAGACATTGCCGGCGTCGAAAAAGACCGCTCCCATCAGGCCGGGCAGGGAGGGGAACGTCGGGAACTTCAGTTCGGAGTTCAACAGGGCCAGGATCTTGCCGCCCACGGGCATGAGGGACTGAGGATCCTTGGGCCCGAGCTCATCGAAGAACTCGCCGCGGAACGAATTGCTTCCGCCGGCGAAGAACCGCTCGTGGATCGGGATCAGGCCCATGCCCATGCCGAAGCGGGCGGTCCAGCTGAAGTTCCAGCGCCCGATGACCGGGACATACTGCTGGAATTTGAAGAAGGTCTTGATGAAGTCCGACTCCGCCTGGAAGATCGGAACGGCCCATTCCAGTTCCCCGCTGAAGAACAGGCCGTGCTGGGGGTTGAACGTGTCGTCGCGGCGGTCGCAGAGAAGCGTCTCGGAGGCCGATGTCTTTGAATAGGGAAAGTGCTGGCGGTCGACTTCGTTCTCGGCCTCGTCCAGGAAATAGAGCGTCGTGGTTTCCCAGCCCAGGGTGGTCAGGGACCGCCAGCCGCCCGATAACGGCTTCGATGCGCCCAGGCTCACGCCGCGGCTGTCGAAACCGTAGCTGACCAGGGCCTCGCGATCCACCCAGGCGTTGAGGACCGGCTGCAGGCGGATTCCGAAGAGGTACGGCTCCTCCCAGGACAGGACGGCCCGCCGCTCGACCTGGCTGAATTGGGTGATCAGGCTGAGCTGGGCGGCCCGGCCGAACATGTTGCCGCGTATGAATTCGGCCGTGGCCCGGGGCCCGATAACGTTTTTGCCCAGATCCAGGGACGTCGGCTCGTTCTTGGTCTCCAGCCCGGCCCCCAGGCTGACGAGGTTGCGCTCCCCCTCGCTCAAGTTGATGACCAGGTTCTCGGTCTCGGGCCCGGTGGGGACCTCTTCGACCTTGACTTCGGAGAAAACGCCCAGCTTCTCCAAACCGCGCTTGGTCTGCAGGATGGCCTCGCTGCCCGCCCAGTCGCCTTCCTTGAGCTTGAGCTCGCGCAGGATGAGGCTCCGCCGGGTCACCAGCAGGCCGGAAATGACGATGCGGTCGACGCGCACGCGTCTCCCCTCCTCCAGCCGGAATTCGACGGCGAAGTGGTCCTCCGCCGTCTGTTCCACGGCGGCGGCGATTCTCGTCCCCCGCACCCCCTTGTTCTGGTAATACGACTCCAGCCGGCCCACATCACGCTGGACGCTGGGGGGATCGTAAGGCCCGCCGGCGCGGATCGAGACCTGGCTCAGCAGCTCGGCCGAGGGGAAAAGGGCCGCGCCGCGAAGGGAAATCCGTTCGACGACCTGGAGCGGCCCCTCCGTCACCTGAAACTCGGCGATCGTCCATCGCCCGGATCGCCGGAAATTCAGGGCCGCGCGGGTCCGGGCGAAACCGCGGGACTCGTAGAAGCGGACGATCCGGGCGGGGACGTCGAAGAGCTCGCCGCTGTCGATCGGGCTGAGAAAGGGAATCTTGGGTCCGATGCCCAGGGCGCCCTTGATCTCGGCCGCGCTGAAATGGGTGTTCCCCGAGAAAACGATGTCGCCGATCCGCTGTTTTTCGCCCGCTTCGACCTCGTGGATGACACGGAGTTCGCCGGGAGACCGCTCCAGGCTCGTCCGGACGGCGGCGAAAAGATATCCGCGGCTTCTCAGATCGGAAAGGATGCGGGCCTCGGCCTGGGCCACGCTCCAATCTTCGAGCACCCGCTCCTCCCAGAACGGGCGCAGCAAGGCCGTGTCGAAAGTCGCGCCGCGGACCTCGATGCGGATCCGTTCCTGGGGATCGATCTTGAAGCGCAGGGAGACGGTCCTGTCCGTTTCATGGAAGGTGCGGCCTTGAACGGCGATATCGGCGCGGGGATAGCCCTGTTCGTCATAATGGGCCTTGAGCCGGGCGGCGTCGGCTTCCAGGACGGACGGGTTGTAGGGGCGGCCGGGACGGCTTTCGACGAGCCGCCTTAGGACGCCGATGTCCGCGGCGGCGGCGCCTGAAAAAATCACATCGCGCAGGATGAAGCGCGAACCCGGAACGATCCTGAAAGTCACGTCGACGGACGGCCGGCCCTCGATGCGGGCGGTCGAAGCGTCCACCTGGCTGAAAAAGTAGCCCTCCTTTCGCAGGGCCTCGCGCAATTCAGCGACGGCCCGGACCCGCTTTTCCTCGGAGTAGGGCGCCTCGGGCCGAATCGCATAAAGGCTTTCGCGCAGCTCGGCGGCGGACACACCGGCGCCGCCTTGAAAAAGGACCTTGCGCACCTTCAGCCGCCTCTCCAGGATGACCGTCAGGCGGACCCCCGCGTCCCCTTCGAGGCGGACTTGGACGTCGGCAAAGAGTCCGGTGCGGAAGATCTGCTTGACCGCGGCATCGATCCGCTTGAGAGAGAACGGCTGGCCGGAGGCGAGCGGGACGAGGTCGGCCATGTCCGCGTCGGCCGGGTGCCCGTCGACGAAGACGGCCACCGCGGTCACGGCGGGAACCGGGCCTTCAGCCGCGGCCGGGACGGACGCCGCCGCCAGAACCGCCGCCAAAAGGACGGCCGGGCGCAGCCTAAAACCGCTTGCGGATCTTGGCATCAAGGCTCACACGTCCCAGCTCGTCGCGCATCGTGACGAGAGAAAAACTGTCGCTGATCTCCCATTCCAGCCGGATGAGCTCCTCGCGCTGGCTGGTCAGGTTGGTGGAGTACAACAAGATGATGTTGCGGGAGATTTTCTTGCCCACGGTCAGGCGGGCGGTCATTTCCGTGGAGGCGCCGAGGACGAAGGGATCGATGCGGAAGCTGTCCAGGCTGAAGAGTTCTTCGGCCCGCTTTTTGGCATCCTCGGCCAGCTGAAAGGACAGCAGGGATCCCGTGCCCATCTGGGTGCTGGAGTCGTATTGGTAGGTCCGCTTGAAGGATTCGCCCAGGGCCAGCAGGGCCAAAACGTCTTCCGGAGGCAGGGGCGGCGCGGAAGAGAACTCCGGACGAAGCCGGTCCAAGGGGCCGCTGGCGGAGACGGTCACCCGGTAGTCCTTCAGGAACGTTTCGGCCCGGACGTCGAGATAGGGCTCCAACGAGGCCGGATTGAAGAAGCTGACCCGGGCCTGGACGAGCCGGAACTTGCGATCCTCGAAGAGGATGTCGCCGCGCAGACCCTCGATTTCGCCGAGCAGGACGGGCGCATCGACCGTCCCGCTCAGAGTCAGATCGAACCGGGCCTGGATCTTGCCCAGGGAATTTTCGATCAGCACGTTGTCGTCGGCATGAAGGCGGATATCGAGTCTCATGGCGTCAAGGACGCCGCGCCGGGCCTTGGGCCCGGCCGGCGTCGCGGAAAAAACGAATTTGTCGCTGAATTCGCGGCGCCAGGAGAGCTGCTGGATCATAAAATCGCCGGACAGGGTCAACCGCGCTCCGTCGCTCTCCAGGCGGAGCGAACCGTCGGCCAGCGTCCTGGTTTTTTCCAGCAAGGCCAGGCTGAGACCCTTGCCGTCGGCGTGGACGTCGATGAAATCAAGCCCGCTCTTGCCCAGGCGGAGTTCGCCGCCGGCCAGGACCTCTCCGCCGGCGAGCCGCCCCTGGAACGACCGCAGGGACGCCTTATTGTCCTGGATGCGGACAAGGCCGGAGAAATCGGTCAGGGCGTGAGGGAAACCGGGAAACGGCAGCATCGTCCCCTTGAGATCCACGGCTCCGTCGATTCGGGCGCCCGGACCGGCGGCCGAACCGCGGATATCGAGCAGATAGCCGATCTCGGCCTTGATCCCCTTCCAGGGCAGGAAAAGGTCGGGATTGAGCAGGCGTCCCTTCAGGTGGAGGAAATAGGACTTATCCGGCTCGGGATAGGTGAATTGGGCCGAGAAATCGCTTCCGCCCGGATCGATCGTTCCTTCGACCTGCGCCGTCAGCTTGTCGTCGGGGAAGGCCAGGGCCAGCGTGCCGGACGAATCGGCCGGACCCATCGTCCCATAGCTCAGCGACGAGACGGCGAAGGACCCGCGGAGATGGTCGGTCTGAAGCGACCCTAGGCCCTTGAGGCGGATCCGGGCCCGGCCGCTCAGATTCGGCGTCAGGGTCCCCAGATCGAACCCGGTCCCTTCGAGATCGATATCAAAAACCCGGGACTTGACGGCGAACCGGCCGGCGCCCGAGAGCGCACCGCCGAAGAGTCCGGCTTTGAGCTCGGTCAGGGCGATTTCAGCCCTGGAATTGCGCCACTCCAGCCCGGTCTCGACGTTATTGAGACGGACTCCGCCCAAATCGAGACGGGGCGAGGAGGCGCGGCCGCGGACCAGGATGTCCTGATCGGTCACCGTGATGGTCACGCGGCCGGCGGCCCGCCCCTTGAGCGGGAGCGCCAGGTCGAGCGACGCCAGGATGCGTTCGATCGGCCCCTCGTCCAGGCTGGCGTCGACTTCGATGGTCCCGCCACGGGTCTGGAGGCGGACGTCTCCGCGCATTTCGGGATCGTGGATCTTGAACAAGCCGGAGACGTCCCCGTTGGCGATCTCGGTGATTCCGTCCACGCCGGCCGCCTCGAACTCGTCGAATCCGGCTTGGGCCAAGGAGAAAAGGAACTTGACCTGGGGCTGATAGAAGGAGCCCAGGAGTTTGACCTCGGCCGTGCCGCGGCCCCGGATTTCGGGGAAGGAAGGGACGCCGCTCAAAACACGTCCGACGAATTCGCGGCCGCTTTTGACGTCGGCCACGCCGCCGGCCATGGTCACGTCGAGATCGCGGCCCACGGCGATGCGCCCATCGGCGCGAAGCACGGCGAAGCCCGTCTCGAGCTTGGGCGAAGAGAACGTGACCGTTTTTGTTTTGCCGTCCCAAACGAGATCGACGGGACCGCGCACGGGATAGCGGCCGCCCGCCTCCGGCGCCGACGGATCGTCCTCGAAGGCCGCTTTCACCGTGACCCGCTGTCGGTCGACGGTGAAGGTCCCCGTGGCCGGCGAGCGGACGGGCCAGGGAATCTTGAAGTCCTTGAGGATCGGGTCGACGTGGAGCGCGCGGGCCCGGCCTTCGACCGGACCCTGCCCGAATTTGAGATCCAGGTACTCGGGCGCTTGGCGGAGATTGCGGACGACGAGATTGAGGGTCGCCGCCTCTCCTTGGCGGAAAGAGAGCATCCCCTCGACCCGGCCGACAGGGATCCCGCTCAGGACGAGCCCGGTCGAAGCCAGGCCGGCCTTGATGGAAAGGGCGCCGCCGGCGCGGACGATGGCGCCCTCCCCTTCCAGGGGGCCCTCCCAAACGAAGGGCAGATTGAGATAATCGGCCAGCAGGTCGGCCGAAGTCCTCACGTTCAAACGAAGGATTCCGCTCAGGTCGTTGATGTTCGAGAGAACCCCGCGGGCCCGGGCCGATACGCTCTTGCCTTCGAAGGTCAATTGATGGAATCGCAGGTCGTTGCCCGTCCCCTCCACGACGGCCCGCAACCGCCCGCTGAAAGGACGGCTCATGGCGGCGAAAAAGACCGAGTTTTCCGCGGCCTCGGCCTCGGCCACGAAGCGGTTCTTGGACTGGCGGAAGAAGGCCTGGATCTTGGACGAGCGGAAGCTGACGAAAGAACTCCAGAAGGAGATCTCGCCGTCCTGGATGAAGCCGTTCTCGACGGAGAACGGCAGGCGCAGGTCGAGCTTCTTCGGCGGGCCGGACAGGTCGCCCTCGTAGACGCGCAGGACGGGTTTTTCGACGATGACGGTCAGGGGCTTGTCCCGTTTGAAGAGGGAGAGATAGGAGATCTTCAGGATCACCCGCTGGGCCGAGAAGAACGGCGAGGCCGAGGCTGAGCGGACATCTTCGAAAATGAGGGCCGGCGGAACCAAGGTCAGGCGCAGGCGGGCATAATGGACGGAATTCTCCAGCCGCAAACGGACTTGGCGCAGGGCCAGGTTCTTGACGAAGATCACGCCGCCGACGATGAGGACCAGGATGACGCCGGCCACGAGAAGACGGCGGATCCTGCGGAATTTTTTCATGGCGCGCCGTATAGATTTTTCCGAATCATATATATCACGAACGCGGGCAAAAGTCAGCGCGGGGAGGGTCGCGGAAAAGCTTTGCGGCGGCTATTTCTTGGCTTTTCCCCAATCCTTGAGAAAGCGCTCGATGCCCAGGTCGGTCAGGGGGTGCTTGACCAGCTTGTCCATGACGGCGAAGGGCACGGTGCAGATGTCGGCCCCGATCAGGGCGGCGTCCACGATATGGCGCGGGTGGCGCACGCTGGCCACGATGATCTCGCATTCCAGACGGTAGTTGTCGAAGATCCGGGCGATCTCCTCGACGAGGCCCATCCCCTCCTGGGCGATGTCGTCCAGGCGGCCGATGAAGGGGCTGACGAACCGGGCCCCGGCCTTGGCCGCCAACAAGGCCTGCGTCGGGGAGAAAATGAGGGTCGTGTTGACGGCGATGCCCTCGGCCGAGAGGACCTTGATGGCCTTCAGGCCCTCGACCGTGATCGGAACCTTGACGGCGATGTTGGAAGCGATCCGAACCAGGCGGCGCCCCTCCTCGATGATGGCCGGCGCCGTCTCCGAAACGGCCTCGGCGCTGACCGGCCCGGGACAGACGGCGCAGATCTCGCCGAGGAGGTCCTCGAACCGGATGTTTTCCTTGGCCACGAGCGAGGGGTTGGTCGTCACCCCGTCCAGGACTCCCCAGCTGGCGATCTCCCGGATTTCTTTCAAATTGGCGGTGTCCAGGAAAAATTTCACGGCAACCTCCCTTCAATCGTTTGGCTGACCTTCAGGACCTGGTTCGACAGCGTCCCGATGCCCTCGATCTGGACGTCGACCGAGTCGCCCGGATGCATCGGACCGATGCCGGCCGGCGTGCCCGTCGTAATCACGTCGCCCGGAAGGAGGGTCATGATGGCGGAGATGAAGCGGACCAGGAACGGCACCGGGAAGATGAGGTTCCGGGTGTTCGAGGATTGGCGGAGCTTGCCGTTGAGGAACGTTTTGATAGCCAGGTCCGATGGATCGAGCCCGGCGGCGATGCACGGCCCGATCGCGGCGAAGGTATCGAACGACTTGGCCCGGGTGAACTGTTTGTCCTTGTCCTGAAGATCGCGAGCGGTGACGTCGTTGAAGCAGGTGTAGCCGAGGATATAATCCTCGACCCGGTCGGCCTCGGTCAGACGGGCCGCCGTACGGCCGATGACGCAGGCCAGCTCGCCCTCGTAATCGACCCGCTTGGACATCGCCGGATAAACGATCGGATCGTGCGGACCGATGACGGCCGTGGACGGCTTGAGGAACAGGAGGGGTTCCTCGGGCAACGCGTGGCCCCGCTCCGCCGCATGGTCGCGGTAATTGAGCCCGACGGCCACGATCTTGGAGGGCAGGACGGGGGCCAGGACGGTGACGCGGCCGAGGGGGATCGAACGGTCCTCGATCGTATGGGCGCCGAAGAGCGGCCCGCGGAGCGGATGCAGGGACTCGCCGTCGAGCACCCCGTGATAAATTTCTTCGTCCAGGCGGAAACGGTAGATTTTCATGGGCGGGGTTCCTTGAGGATCTCGGAAACGGCGGCCGAGCGGGCGCTTTCGTTTCCCGTCTTGTCGACGGCGGAGACGGCGTAATCATACAGGACTCCGGGGGCGGCCGTGCCGTCGGAATAGGTGTTCTCGGTGATCAGGCGGTCCGTCAAGGGCTTGAATTCCCCGTGCCCCGCCTCGCGGCGCCAAACCCGGTAGCCGGCCAGGTCGGGTTCGCGGCCGGCGTCCCAGATCAGCATGATGACGTTGCCGCCCGCGGCGGCCGTCAGCCCGGCGGGGACGGCGGGCGGGAAGACATCCTCCGGCGTGACCACGACGGCGGGCGAATCGCCGCTTTCGGCGTACGGCTCGGCGGTCGTGGCCGAGGCCCGGACGACGTAGGTGTAGGTCCGACCGAAGACGAAGTCCGTGTCGTCGAAGGCCGGCTCGAGAAACGGCCGGCTGTTCAGCCGGACGGGCTCCCGGCCGGCCTCGCTGCGGTAGACGTTATACCCCTTGAGCACGGCCGGGGCCGAGCCGTCGAAATTGGCGGCCGGGGCGGCCCAGTGCATCTTGACCCGGCTATCGGCCACGGAGACGCGCAGATCGAGGGGAGGCTTGGAAACCAGGACATACGTCACGGTCGCGGCCGGTGAAAACGCCGACGGCAGCTTCTTGCGGGCGTCCCTGACGCGAATGGCCAAGGACAGGGGCTTGCCGATCCGGTCCTTCCCCTCCGGAACGAAGGAATAAAGGAGCGTCGGGGTTCTGGCGGTCCCGCCGGTCGGAAGGGCGGCCAATTCCGGCCCTTTCAGGTTCTTGAGAAAACGGGCCCCGGCCGGAATGTTCGCGGCGTGGTCCGCGGTCCAGATCTCGATCCCGCCGATCCCGGCCAGAGGCGTGCCGTCGATCAGCGAGGTTGGATTCGTCCATTCCAGGACGATCTGCTCGCCCCGCTGGGCGGCCCGGAAATTCTCCACGGGCTGGGGCACCAGGACAAGCGGCGCGCGGATCGCGCCTTTCCGGCCGCAGGCCGCGGCCATCAGGCCCAGGAGGGCGGCGGCGGCGAGTCGGATCGTGGGCCTCAAAGGATGAACCGCCGCAGGTCCTGGTTTTTGAGTATGTCTTTGAGCTGGGACTGGACGTAGGGCCGGTCGATGGCGTATTTCTTGGGCTTGATGTCCGGGGCCTTGAAGGAAATCTCTTCCATGACCTTTTCCATGATCGTGTGCAGGCGGCGGGCGCCGATGTCCTCGGCCTCGCGGTTGACGTCTTCGGCGATCTGGGCGATCTCGTCGATGGCATCCGGCAGGAACTCGACCTGGACGCCCTCGGTCCGCAGGAGGGCGGCATACTGCTTGAGCAGCGCGTTCTCCGGCTCGGTCAGGATGCGGACGAAATCGTCTTTGTTGAGCGAAGCCAACTCGACCCGGATGGGGAAGCGCCCCTGCAGCTCGGGGATGAGATCGGCCGGTTTGGCCACGTTGAAAGCGCCGGCGCCGATGAAAAGGATGTGGTCGGTCTTGACCAGCCCATAGCGGGTATGGACGGTCGTGCCTTCAACGATCGGCAGGAGGTCGCGTTGGACGCCTTCGCGGCTGACCTCCGGGCCGTGCCCGCCTTCGCGGCCGGCGATCTTGTCCAGCTCGTCGAGGAAGACGATCCCCGAATGCTCGACCCGCTCGACGGCCAGGCGGGAGACCTGGTCCATGTCGACGAGGCGCTTCTCCTCCTCGTCCAGGAGGATCTCGCGGGCCTCGTGGACCTTGACCTTGCGGCGCTTGGTCTTGCCGCCCATGAAACCGGGCAGGATCTCCTGGATCTGGATGCCGATCTCCTCCATGCCCGAATTGGAGAAGATCTCCATGGGCGCGGCCGACCGCTCCTTGACGTCGATCTCGACGATGCGGTCCTCGAGCAATCCATCGCGGAGCTGGCGGCGGAACTTTTCCCGGGTTTCGAAGAGATTTTGATATTCCTCCTCGGGCAGCCCGCTCTCGCGCTTGCGGGGCGGCGGGACGAGCAGGTCGAGGAGCTTCTCTTCGACGTTCAGGGTGGCCTTGTCGCGGATCTCCTCGATCATCTCGCTCCGGACCATCTCCACGGACATGCGGGCCAGGTCGCGGATGATGGATTCGACGTCGCGGCCGACGTAGCCGACTTCAGTGAATTTGCTGGCCTCGATCTTGAGGAAGGGCGAGGAGGTCAGCTTGGCCAGGCGGCGGCTGATCTCGGTCTTCCCCA
Source organism: Candidatus Aminicenantota bacterium (assembly GCA_963729855.1). Taxonomy (GTDB): domain Bacteria; phylum Acidobacteriota; class Aminicenantia; order Aminicenantales; family UBA4085; genus UBA4085. Next base: position 102,900 of record CAVSPT010000005.1, read on the forward strand.
CTCCCGTGGGACCGATCATCAGAATGTTCTTGGGCGTGATCTCGTCGGCCAGCTCGGGTTCCACCAGACGGCGGCGATAGCGGTTGCGCAAGGCGATGGCCACGGCCTTTTTGGCCGCGTTCTGGCCGATGATGTATTTGTCCAGCTCGGCCACGATCTCCTGCGGGGTCAGCTCGGCCTCGCGGTCCGCGGCGGTCTCGACGTCCGGGTGGTCCAGGCTCTTGGGCAGGTGGATGGGCATCAGAGCTCCTCCACGGAGACCTTGTCGTTGGTGTAGATGCAGATCCCGGCGGCGATGGCCATGGCCTCCAGGGCGATGTCTCGGGCCGAAAGCGCCGTATGGGCCAGGAGAGCCCGGGCGGCGGCCAGGGCAAATGGTCCGCCGGAACCGATGGCGATGATGCCGTCGTCGGGCTGGATGACGTCGCCGGTGCCGGAAATAAGGAACGAGGTTTCCTGGTCGGCCACGATCATCAAGGCCTGGAGCTGACGAAGGGCCTTGTCCAGACGCCAGTCTTTGGCCAGCTCGATGGCCGCCCGCGAAAGGTTCCCTTTGTATTCCTCGAGCTTGACTTCGAATCGGGCGAAGAGGGCGAAGGCGTCCGAGGTGGCCCCGGCGAAGCCGGCCAGGACCTTGCCGTTGTACAGGCGGCGGACCTTGCGGGCCGAGTGCTTGAGGATGGTCGCGTCCTGGGTCACTTGTCCGTCGCCGGCCAGGGCTACCCGGCCGTCTCGCCGGACGCAGAGGATCGTCGTGGATCGGATCATGGGTTCTCCGTGCAAGGCTTCATGATAAAGGAAGCACCGTTTTTAGTCAAAGCGGACGGGCTCGGGGGTTCGATCAGTCCGCTTTCTTCCTCAAAAGCGCCAGATGGTAGGCATGCACGCCCCGGAACAGGGGGCGGACGGCCGCGATTTCGAAACCCGCCGCTTCGGCCTCCCTTTCGAAGCCTCCCGGCTCGATCATCTTGATGTTGATCCGGCTCTTCCCCAACCGGCGACGCAGGCGGCGCTGGGCCGCGTGCAGGCCGCTCAGCCGGTAGAATGAAACGACCGCCCAGCCCGAAGTGACCCGGCGGAATTCGGACAGGACCGCGGCCCTCGCGACCGGATCATGCAGATGATGAAAAAAACGGATGGAAAAGACCGTTTCGAAGCTGCCCTCTTTGAACGGCAAGCCGGCCACGGCGTTGGCCGCGGCCCCCGGAACGCCCGAGGCTTCCCCCGCCCGGCGGACCATTTCCAGCGACAGGTCTGAGTTGATGACGGTCCGGCCAAGCCCGGTTAGGAAAGCGGTGAATCGTCCATAACCACAGGGCAGGTCGAGCACGCGGCGCTCCTCTCCCCAGGCGTGCCCGGCCGATTCGGCCGCCCGCTCCCGGTCGATCCGGCCAAACGCTTTTTTCAATAGCCGCATCTCCTGGGCATGGACGATCCGCTGGTCAAGGCCGCGGTAGCGGCGTTTTTCGTAATCGCGGACCCCGTCCCTGGTGAATTTGCCGGCTGTGCTCATAGTCTCGTCTCCCGCCGGCGCCTCCGGATGGAGGCGGCCCGAGGCCCCGAGTATAATGGCGTTCAAAGGCGGGACGCAAGCTTTCGGTCCGTTCCGGCTCGGCCGGGAATATCCGGTCCGAGCTGTTCGTCTTTGAACATGAGGAAAGAAATGGAGACGGCGGCCCTCGGAGAGCTCCTGGCTCACCGCGAAACGGTCTTCCGCATTTGCCTGGGATTCTCCCGTAATTACGACGATGCGGAAGACCTGGCCCAAGAAGTTATCGTCAAGGCCGCCGCCGCGGCCGGGACGCTTCGGGATCCTGATAGGGTCCGGGAATGGCTTCTGCGCATCGCCCGCAACACCTGCATCGACCGCGGAAAGCAACGCCGGACGCGGGCCGGTCTCCTCTCCCGCTTGGCCGCCGAAACGTTGATCAAGCCCGCCGACCCGGAGCCTCGCGCCGAGGACGGCCGGGTGGCGGTCCTGCGGGAGGCCGTCGCCCGTCTCCCCCGGCGTCTCAAGGATGTCTTCGTCCTGCGGGAATACGCCGACCTGAGTTACGCCGAAATCGGCCGTTCGCTGAATCTCAAGGAAGGGACGGTCATGTCCCGTCTTAGCCGTGCCCGGGCGTTCGTGACCCGGGAAGTCAAGGAGAAGGCCCATGCCGGATGATCTGCGCCGACTCATCGATCGCGACATCGCCGAAAACCTGAGCCGCTTCCGGGATTCGGATTTCGAGACGCGCCTGCGAAAACGGCTGGTGGAAGCCATGCCCGTCCCGGCCCCGAAAACCCGGCGGCTTGTTCCCGCCGTCGTCTGGGGCGCGGGTGCCGCGCTGGTCCTGGCCGCCGCTCTCATCATTCCTTGGGGAAAAAAGCGGACTCCCTTCTCCGTGTCGGTCGCCGATCTCGAGTCCGCCCTGCGTGCCGCTCCGGGATGGCGGGCCTTCGCCGCCGATCGCCCGGCGACCGCGCCGGCGGCTGCGGAATCCGCGCTCGGTCATACGTTCGCGGCCGCTCTGGAAAAAGGCCTTCTTCGAGAGGGCGACCGGGCCGCCGCTCTGGAACGAACCGCTCCAAACCTTCTGACCATCCCGCCCGCCGGGCTGAAACGCACCATCGAAATCCTAATCCGGGACCGTGCCATCGAACGCGTCCTGATCCGATCTTCCATTTTCAACAAGGAGGTTTGATATGTTTCGCAAAAGCGCGATTGGTCTTATCCTCGGCTTGGCCTTGGTTTTGTCCGTCCCGGCCGCGCCGGTTCCCCCCCCGACGGCCGATAAAACGGTCGGCTACGCCCTGATCGACAAGCTGAACCGCAGCTTCCAGGACATGGCGCAAAAAGGGACGGGCGGGACGGATGTGGTCGAAAAAGTCCTGGTGGGATTGATGAAGGATGCCAAACAGGCCCGCAAGGATGATAAGATCGACGCCGTCTTCTTCCAAAGATATTCCCGGGTCCTGAGAATTCTGTATACGGCCGTCCTGAAAGATCCGGACCAGACGGGCATCCTGATGCCGCTCATCGAGCGTGAAATGGCAGCCTTCGTATCGGACATGACCGGTGAGAAGTGGTCGGCGGAGGGAAAGGAAAATATCGGGCAGCTGGCTTGGGCCGCCTCCCAGGCCATTATCGAGCTGCATCTCTATTTGGACACGCTGGATCAAAGGCAGCAGATCCTGAAATCCTTCGAGGTGAAATACGGCTACGATCCGAACAAGAAGAAGGACTAAACCGAATCCTTTGACACCCGGGGCCGTCCCGCCCCGGGCTCTTTCATTTGATTCGAGAATTTGTGCTAAAATGAATCGTCCGTTATAGCGACGCGGAGAATCCCATGCGCCAACGAACGATTCGGACTTTCGCCCTTCTGCTTCTGGCCGGCGGACTGGCCCTGGCCGCGGCGGGAACAATGACCCAGCCGCAGGCCATGCTCACCTCTATGAACCCGGACTACGTCCGCTATCTGGGCGATCTCCGGACCGGCCGCATTCCCGCGTATGCGCCGGGCCCTCTCATTCCCAGCCCGCAGGACATCTCCCATCTCAACGGAATGGTCCCGCTCGTGGCCGGCGCCCTCCCGGCCGTCTATGACCTGCGCGTCCTGAACAAAATGACGCCGGTCCGGAACGAGGGTGCCAGCGGAGGCTCCCTGGCCTTCGCCGCGCTGGCTTCGCTCGAATCGTTTCTTGAACCTCTCGAGACTTGGGATTTCTCCGAACATCACCTCCTTTCTTCGCTCCAGGGCGCCAACTATCTCGAAGCCGTCGTGGGCGCGCTGGCCCGATGGGACGATCCCGTCCGCGAAAGCGACGATCCCTGGCCGACGACCGAGAACGCGGCCCTTTCCGCGGTCAAGCATGTCCAGAACGTCACGTTCATCCCCCCTCGCGCGGGTCCGCTCGACAACGACGGCCTGAAGCAGGCGGTCATGGACAGCGGCGCGCTCTACGCGGAAATGACCTACGTCGGGAGCCTGTATAACCCGGCCACGGCGGCTTTCTACAACGCCGCGACGGACGGTGAAAAACGGGCCGTCGCCTTGGCCGGGTGGGACGACAATTTCGACCGGGCCAAGTTCAACCCCCAGCCGCCGGGCAACGGCGCCTTCATCTGCAAGAACAGCCTCGGCCCGTCTTGGGGCAACGCCGGCTATTTTTACGTATCCTATTACGACGGGTTCTTCGCCCGCCGCTATTTCAGCGCCGCCTTCAAGGCCGAGCCCTTGTCCGGGTACACCGTCAACTATCAGTACGATCCCAACGGCTGCACGCGCCGCCTCGGCTTCGGCTCGGAAACGGCCTGGTTCGCCAACATCTTCACGGCGACGACCTCCGATCCGCTGACGGCCGTCGCTTTCTACACCTACACCCCCTCCGCCGCGTACGACGTGACGGTCTACAAGAACCCGACGCCAGGACACCCTCAAAGCGGCACCGGCATGGTCCGCGTCACGGGCACGCTCATCGACCCGGGCTACGCCACCATCCCGCTCAAGGCCTCGATTCCTCTGCTGCCCAATGATCGATTCTCGGTTGTCGTCAAGCTTCAGACGACCGGCGACCTGTCCCCCGTTCCCCTCGAATATCCGGTGATCGGGTCCACCGCCGTTTTCGACGCCAACGCGGGGGAGGGATTCATCAGTGCCGACGGCGTGAAATGGAGTGACGTGACGACCTACGACGGCGCTGCCTACGCCACAACCAGCGTCTGCCTCAAGGCCTTCGCCGGTTACGGCCCGATCTATCCGCCGGCCTCGCTCAAAGTCGAACGGCTGACCAATAATTTCTATTTCTTCAAGGAATACGTCGACAAGCTCAGCTGGGAGGCCAACCCCAACAATAGCGAGGCCCCGGTCAAATACCGGGTCTATCAGAAGATCGCGGGCGCGGCCGACGCCGGTTTCCAGTACCTCGGCGAAACCACGGCCGCTTTCCCTGTTTACTTCGTCCGGGCGGTAAAGCAGACCGATTCGTTCATCTACCGCGTCACGGCCGTCATGGCCGACGGACGAGAGGGCGATCCCGCGGAAGTCTCGATCTGAGGCCCGGCCATGAAGCGCGCGTTCCTGGCCGGCTTGCTCCTCCTCGCTCTGGGAGGGGCCTGCCAGGCCCTGACCTGGGAGGCCGGACTCCTCTGGGGAACGCGGGGACTTAAAAACGCCGACCTGAACGCGGTCTTCGGCACGGGCACGGCCTTCACGCCCTACGCGGCGCTGGGGATCGCGCCCGGCGGATCGATCGGAATTTCCTTCGAAGCTGGATTTTCGCGCCAGGCCCCGGTCGGCTTGTTCAACGATCTCTTCCGCCTTCAAGTGAGCGTGGCCGAAGTCTTCTATCGCCAGGAGTGGCAAGTCGGCGCCGTCTCGCCTTATATTAAAATTGGTCCCGGCGTGGCTTTTTACAAGATCAACATCGACAGTCCGTACCTCAATGCCTACGACGCCCACGGAAGCGACATTTCCTTCTCCATCGCCGCCGGGGCGAAGGTGAAGCTCGGAGCGCGGATCTTCTTCTGCGGGGAGATCAAGTACGGCGTCCTCTGGCTCGATCCCTTCGACGACAAGGTCGATCTGGGCGGGGTCCGGGTCCAGGCCGGCTTGGGCATCATGCTCTGAGCGCGCCGGCCGCTCAGCTCAGGACTTTCAGGTTGATGCTGATAAAGACAAGCAAATAGACCAGAAGGAAGATCCCGAAGGCGGCATGGAGGCGCTCCTTCTTGACCGCGGCGGCCGCGAGACTCAGGACGAAGAAGATCGAGCCCGTGGCGACGTACGCGCCGGGTCAATCGTCGGACAGGACCGGAAGATAGGCGGCCGAGCGGGGCGCCAGATCGAGGCCGTCGACGAGGCGGCTTCGATCGGAGAGATTGGCGGCCAGGCGCACGTCGCCTCTCCCGCCGCCCCGCGATTCGATGATATAAAGATCCTCGGCCAGGGGATCCGGCACCCGGACCTTGCCGCCCAGCAGGGACACCGCCTCGCGGAGCAGCGCCCGCCCGGTCTCATCGACGAGCTCGAGGTCGTCGCTCTCGATGAGCATGGCGTCGAGGGCCCCGCAGGCCAGCGCGTACAGGCGCTTTTCGGAGGGGCTGAGCCGGATGTCCCGCTCCCGAAGCAGGAGGCAATCGGGGTCATTGAGCCACCAGCGGCCGTGCATGAAGGAGCGGAGGATCGGATTCTTGATGGCGATATAGGCATTGGGCCCGGCGATCCCGGACATCCCGGAATCCCAAAACGGGGCCGTGTCCTCGCCGACGCGCATTCCGTCGACCAGGCCGAGAGAAGGCAGGAGCGGCGCCCCGCAGCCCAAAACGAAATCGCAGCCCGCGGCGCGGCGGATGGCTTCCATCCCCCGCCGATAAGCCTGGATGGGCGTCAGGCGCGCGAAACGCTCTCCCTCCATGGCCGCGGCGAAGAGAAAATCGATCTTGAAATGCGAATATCCCATCCGGCGGAGAGCCGAGAACGTCCCGGCCAGCCAGGCCAGGGCTTCCGGGTGGGTCGTGTCGAGGGCGTAAATCGTTTTCTTCCAGTTGCGATAGCAGGGCTTGGGCCGTCCCCCGTCCCGGACAAACCAATCGGGATGCCGATGGAAGATTTCGGACGATTCGGAGGCGCTGAACGGAGCCGTCCAGATGCCGGCGGTGAGACCTCGTCCACGGATGAGCCGGGCCAGGTCGGGCAGGCCGGCGAATCCATCCTTGACCTTTAGCCAGTCGCCGATGTCCCGTTCATAGCCGTCGTCGATCTGGAACACTTCGAAAGGGAAGCCGCCCTCCGCGGACAGGCGCAGGTTTTTTTCAAGATCGGCCGCGGTCAATTCCGTGAAATACTGGTACCAGCTCGACCAGCCGATGGGGTTCCGGGCCCGCAGGCGGACGCCGTTCTGGGCCGCCGCCCGATCGGCGTAATCCTCGAGCAGCGCCGCCGGGGGCCGGTCCCGAAGGATGACCAGCGGTTCGAGCGGGACGGGCTCATCGAGCGGGACATCGAAATATTCCAGGTATCCGGTCAACTCGCCGCCTTCGACGGCGAAATAGGGGTGGGCGATCCGCGATGACAGGAATCCGGCCATCCCGTCTTCCCAGGCCGCGAAGTAATCGCTGACCGGCGTCGCCGCGAATACGTCCGGAATGGGGGTGAAGACATAGCGGCTGTAGCCGGCCATCCGCTCGGCCAGTCCGGGAAAACGGAACCCGGGGGTCACGGCCTGCATCGGCCCCCAGGATTGCCAGTTGTTCAGGAGAAACCGGGCCGGCGCCGGAGCGCGGAAGATTTCCATCCGTCCGCCCCGTCCCCGGACCGATCCGCGGACGAGGAAGCCGCCGGCGATCGCCTCGATTTCGGCTTCGACCAGGAATCGGCCGTCGTCGAAACAGACCGGCCCCGGGGCCGGGGACTTGCCGAAAATACGCATGCCGCTATTCTATCTCATATCGGGGCCGCGTCTACGGCGGATACGGATCCCCAGGCAGGGCCCGGGGCCCCTGCCGCCATAGACACGACCCCGGAGGCACGTATACAATCGCGGCGCAGGGAGCGTGCCATGAAGAACGGGATCGCTGCGTCGCTCGTCATCGCTCTGGTTGGAATCGCGGCTTGCGCCAAGACGCCGTCCGCCGGGAAGCCGGATTGGCTGATCGATCCGTCCCCCTACAAAGCGGAGATCAAGGCTTCGGCCGACGGCCGGTCGGTCGTCCTTACAAATGGACTCATCCGCCGCACGATCCGCGTCATCCCCGATGCGGCGACCGTGGAATTCCGGAACCTGATGACGGACGAGACCATCCTCCGGGCCGTCCGTCCCGAGGCCTCGCTGACGATCGACGGACGGCGCTGGGACGTCGGCGGACTGCGCGGCCAACCCGACCAGGCCTATCTTCTCCCAGCCTGGATCGAATCTTTAGCCGCCGACCCGGACGCCTTTCACTACAAATCCCTTGAGATCGGGGCCACCAAAGCCCCCTTCGCGTATGCGCCCAAACGCTGGGGCGGCGGAGCTCCCTGGCCCCCGGCCGGTCGCGCCCTCATCCTCCGCTTCGGCCACGAATCGCCCGCCCTGAAGGGAGTCGAAGTCTCCGTCCGCTACGAAATCTATGACGGCCTTCCCCTGCTGTCCAAGCAGGTCCTGATCGAGAACGGCGGACGCCGGCCGGTCAAGCTGGACACGTTCACCAGCGAGATCCTGGCCGTCATCGAACCCGAAGTGAGCGTCGGCGCGCCCGAACAATGGGAACGCCCCGACCTCCACGTCGAAAGCGACTGCGCCTTCGCCGGCATGAGCCCGGCCTCGGCGGCGCGGACGGTGAACTGGGTGGCCGATCCGACGTTCACGACCCAGGTCAACTATGAGTACAAGACGCCCTGCCTGCTCGAATGCCGGCCTCCCCTCGGCCCCGACGCCGTCATCGCACCGGGCGCCGCTTTCGAAACGTTCCGCACGTTCGAGCTCGTCCCCGATTCGACCGACCGGGAGCGCAAGGGCCTGGCCGTGCGCCGGATGTTCCGGACCATCGCGCCCTGGGTCGCCGAAAACCCCATTTTCTTTCATCTGAAGTCGACCGATCCGACTGTGGTCAAGGCCGCCGTCGACCAATGCGCGGCCGTCGGGTTCGAGATGATCATCCTCAGCTTCGGCAGCGGCCTGGACATGGAGAACGAGGACCCGGCCGCCATCACCCGGATGAAAGAGCTGGCCGATTACGCCCACGCCAAGGGCGTCGAGCTGGGCGGCTATTCACTGCTGGCCAGCCGGGCGATTTCCGAAGCGGACGACGTCATCAATCCCAAGACGGGAAAGCGGGGCGGGGCCATCTTCGGGGACTCGCCCTGCCTCGGCAGCATCTGGGGCCGAGAATACTTCCGCAAGATCACGGCCTTCTTCGAAAAAACAGGCTTCGACGTCCTCGAACACGACGGCTCCTATCCCGGAGACGTCTGCGCCTCGACGCGGCATCCCGGGCACCGCGGCCTGGCGGATTCGCAATGGACCCAGTGGAAGACGATCACCGGTTTTTACGCCTGGTGCCGCGGCCGGAACATCTATCTCAACGTCCCCGATTGGTACTTCCTGGCCGGCTCGTCCAAGACGGCGATCGGCTATCGCGAGGTCAACTGGTCGCTCCCCCGCGACCGGCAGATCGTCCTCGGCCGCCAGAATCTCTATGACGGGACCTGGGAAAAGACGCCGTCCATGGGCTGGACCTTCGTGCCCCTCGTCGAGTACCAGGGCGGCGGCGCGGCGGCCACCTTGGAGCCACTTTCCGAGCACCTCGACGCCTACGAAGCCCACCTCGTCCAGAATTTCGGCTACGGCGTGCAGGCCTGCTACCGGGGGACGCGCCTTTACGACGCCGAGCCGACCAAGGCCCTCGTCCAAAAATGGATCGCCTGGTACAAAAAATACCGGGACATCCTCAACTCGGACGTCATCCATCTGCGCCGGCCGGACGGCCGCGACATCGACGGCCTCCTCCATGCCAACCCCGCCCTCAAGGAAAAAGGGCTGGCCCTGTTCTTCAACCCGACGGACGCGGCCATCGAAAAAGTCGTGCGCCTGCCGCTCTATTACACGGGCCTGACGGACAAGGCCCGTATCCGCGAGGGTGAAGGCCCTTCCAGGATCTGTCCTCTCGACCGCGGCTTCGGCGTCGAGACGGCCGTGCGCGTCCCGGCCCACGGCTTCGTCTGGTACGTCGTGGAATAGCGGCGCGGCGGCCTTCCCAAGGCCGATCCTTGCCCTTCCGCCTTCATTTCCTATATAATTGATAGGAATTTATTATGAGCGCCGCGAACGGGCCGCGTCACGGTCATTCCGTTCCTGTCTTCGGGCCGTCCCCTTCCATCGGACGGGCCTTCGGCCGTTTTCATCCCGACAGGGCATCCGTTCGCGCTCCGCTCCCCTGGCCATCCGGCCGGGCACAGATTCGAGGAGGTCAAGCATGATAGGATCCAAATTCAGCCGCACGGCTCTGGCTCTCGTTCTCGGTCTGGTCCTCGCGGGATCGTTCTCCGCCCAGAACGCTCCGACCATAACCGATCAGAGCCTGATCAGGCATCTCCATTGGCGCAGCATCGGGCCGGCCAATTTCGTCGGGCGCATCTCGGGTTTCGATGCCCTGAACAAGGACTTCGCCACCGTCCTGGTCGCCGGAGCTTCGGGCGGCGTCTTTAAATCGATAAACGCCGGAACGACCTGGGAGCCGATTTTCGACAAGTACGGCTCGGCCTCGATCGGCGATGTGGCCTTCTTCCAGAACGACCCCAACATCATCTGGGTCGGGACGGGCGAGGAATGCGTCCGCAACAGCGTCGCCTGGGGCGACGGAATTTACAAATCCACCGACGGCGGCAAGACCTTCTCCAACTTGGGCCTGCGGACGACCCAGACGATCGGCCGCGTCGTCACCCATCCGACCGATCCGAACATCGTCTACGTGGCGGCCTCCGGCCACCCTTGGGGCTACACCGGCGACCGCGGCCTGTTCAAGACCACGGACGGCGGCAAGACCTGGGTCAAGCTGTCGGGCGGCCTGCCCAACGACGGAAAAACCGGGGCCATCGACATGGTCATGCACCCGGCCGATCCGAACGTCCTCTACGTCTCGTTCTGGCAGCGCCTGCGCCAGCCCTGGCGCTTCGACTCCGGCGGCCCGAACGGCGGCATCTACAAGTCGAACGACGCCGGGGCCACCTGGACCAAGCTGACCAAGGGCCTGCCCCCCGGCGCCGTCGGCCGGATCGGCCTGGCCATCGCCCGCTCCAATCCCAAGATTCTCATGGCCGTCGTCGAGCACGGCTTCCAGCCCCGGCCCCAGATCGTGGAGAACGGCGTGACCAAGGACAACCCCGACTACGCCGACATGACCAAGCTGGGCACGGGCATCTACCGGTCCGAGGACGGCGGCGCGACCTGGACCTACCAGAACCGGCTGAACAACCGGCCGTTCTATTACAGCCATATCTTCATCAACCCCGTCGAGGACAAGTGGGTCTATTTCCTGAACACCAATTTCAACTTCTCCAACGACGGCGGCAAGACCTGGTCGACGATCGGCGGCCTGCACCCCGATTACCACGCCATGTGGCTCGATCCGACCGACAAGAACCGCTTCTACGTCGGCCAGGACGGCGGCGCATCGCTGACCTATGACCACGGCAGGACCTGGCTCTTCTACGACAATGTCAGCTTCGCCCAGTTCTATGCCGTCAGCGCGGACATGCGCGACCCGTACTACATCTACGGCGGCCTGCAGGACAACGGCACCTGGGGCGGACCGTCGATGAGCCGGGAGGGAACGATCCTGACCGACTTCTGGTTCAATATCGGAGGCGGCGACGGATTCCACACCCAGAACGATCCGACCGATTGGCGGACGGCATACGGCGAAAGCCAGGGCGGCTCAGCCCTGCGGGTGAACGTGGAAACACGGGAAACCAAGAGCATCCGGCCGAACCAGGCCAATATCGCCAATTACAAGGAATATTTCCCTGACAAGCCGGCCCAGCCGGCGGCCAAGCCAGGCCAGGCCCCTTCGGCCAAGCCGGCGGCCCCGGCCGCCGGGCGGCCCGGAGGACAAGGCGCCGCCCAGGCCGTCGATCCCGAAGCGGCCATGATGGCCCAGATGCGCCAGATGAGCGGGCCTTTCCGATTCAACTGGAGCACGCCCATCTACCTGTCGCCGGACAATCCGCGCACACTCTACATGGGCGGCAACCACCTCTTCAAGTCCGTCGACCGGGGCGATCATTGGATGATCATCAGCCCCGACCTGACGACCAACGACAAGAGCAAGATCGAATTCGCCAAGCCGACCGGCGGGATGACGCCGGACGTGACCGGCGCCGAGACGCACTGCACGATCATCAGCATCTCCGAATCGCCCCTGACACCCGGGCTCCTGTGGGTCGGCACGGACGACGGCAATGTTCAAGTCACCCGCAACGGCGGCGTGTCCTGGACCAACGTCCGGCCCAACCTCAAGGGCGTTCCCGCCGGGACGTGGTGCAGCCGGGTCGAAGCCTCGCACTTCGAAGACGGGACGTGCTACGCCGCGTTCGACGGGCACAGGTGGGACGACTTCCATCCCTATGTATTCAAGACCGCGGACTACGGCAAGACCTGGACGAACATCGGAGGCACCATGCCCGACGGGCAGCCGGTCTATGTCATCCGCGAGGATCCCAAGGCCAAGAACCTGCTCTTCCTGGGCACGGAGTTCGGCGCCTTCGTCAGCCTCAACGGCGGGCAGACCTGGACGAACTTCAATCTCGACATGCCCACCGTCGCCGTCCACGACCTGCTCATCCAGCCGCGCGACAACGACCTGATCGCGGCGACGCACGGGCGAGGGATCTGGATCATGGACGACATCACCGGCCTGCGCCAGGCCGCCCAGAAGCTCCCGGCCGAGGACGCGGCCCTGTTCGAGTCCAACAAGCCGGGCACGCGCTGGCTGCCGATCCAGAGGAGCGGCGGATACGGGCGCGGCGACTTCTTCTTCAAGGGCGAAAACCCTCCCGCGGGCGCCTTGATCCATTATTTCCTGAAGGCCAAGCCCGAGAAGCCGGGCACGCTGGAGATCTCGGACGTCACCGGCTCGCTCAAGACGACGTTCATCTTGGATGCCGGCGAACCCGGCGTCAACCGGCTGGTCTGGGACCTGCGCTTCGACCCGCCGGCCGCCACGACCAAAAACATCGCCGACAACATTAAGAAACAGATCGACGCCGCCCTTCTGAAAAAAGACACCACCGAGGAGCAAAAAGCGATCCTCCAGAACGCCCTTAAACAGCTCGATCTTTTCGGGACCAACTTCCGCAAGGTCGTGGAGATACAAGGAACGGTCCTGCCCATCATCGGGCGCGGCATGTTCGCCCAAATGGGCGGCGGCATGATGCGCAGGGGAGGCGGGACGAACGCCGAACCGGGGACCTACCTGGTCAAGCTCATGGCCGGCGGAAAAACGTACACCGGCAAGGTGAGCGTAAGGCTGGATCCGATCGCGGACGGAAAGAAGGATTAAATCGGGAAACCGGGCTCAGGGAGCAATGGGTAAAACACGCGAATTTTCCCAGCGAGGAAATTCGCTCCCCTCCTCGCTCGCTCCCCTGTCCTCATCGGGAACTTTCCGTACCCGATGAGGACAGGGACCATGCCCGTTCACTCGTCAAGGGGTTTTACCCACTGCCCCCTTCGCCCGTTCCTCGCTGGACTTCGTTTGTGGTTGCACTTTTTAGAGATCGACAAAAAAACTGAAACAATTGGATGATCACCATGAAAAAAACAGCGGGAGTCGGTTTAATCACCCCGGCGTCGCCCGCCCGGAACGCCGTCCTCAAGGATTTTCAGACGATTCCCAACGTCGGCCCGCGGACGGCCGAAGATCTCTGGCAATTGGGAGTCCGCTCGATTGCCGAATTGAAGGGCGCCGATCCCGAAAAGATGTACGACCGGCTCTGCAAGCTGAAAGGCGTGCGGATCGACCCCTGCCAGCTCTATGTCTTCCGATCGATTGTCTATTTCGCCTCGCGCAAGACCCATAAGCTCGAACTGCTTAAATGGTGGAACTGGAAGGAACGCCGGAAATAAGGCCCCGGTCGGGGCGTTTTCCGCAGATCGATTATCATAAGAGCCGGCGATCGGACGATGAAAAGCGTCGCTTCCCGATCATTCGAGCCGCTTGATGATGTGCCAGCCGTACTTCGAATCCTTGGGGTCATAGACGGCCAGTCCGACTTCGCCGACCTTCAGCCTGAAGGCCGTGTCGCCGAAATTCTTGACCATTTTGGCCCGCGGATATTCCTTCCTGCTGGGCGGCTCGGTGATCGGCGTGACCCCGAAATTGGCCATCCTGTAAATGCCGGGATATTTGTCGTCGGTTTGGCTCTTGACCAAGGCCTTGAAGTCCCCGCCGGCCTTGATCTTGGCCATGATCTGATTGACCAGGGCCAGGGCTCCGGCCTGTGTCCTGGTGACGTTGGGAACGGTCCCGGCGCTGCCCTGGAATGAAATGAGGATGTGCTGGACCTGGACGCGGTCGGGCTCTCCGGCCGGTTTTTCCGTCGGCGGCGTCGTTGTCTGAGCGGCCAGAAACGCGCCGGCAAAGACGACAGGGAGTAATAAAGCCATGGATTTGTTCATGTGTTTCTCCATTTGATTCTATCGCTTGCCCATCAACCGTTCGATATCCGCGATGTCCTTGGGCGCGGCGGCCGGGGCATGGTCTTCGCCGAAGAGGACGATCAATCCTTCCTTGGTCTTTTCACGGAGGACCTGGCGGCGGCGCTGGAATTCTTCGCGGGAATAGCCCGTCCGCTGGGAAAGCGCGGGCAGGGCCGCCGAGACCAGCGCTAAAATGAGGATGATCGAACGCAAAGGACGGGGGAGGGCCCGCACGTCAGTCTCCGACTCGGACGATGGAGAGGATTTTAATGGCCGGCTTGAGGGTTTGCCCCTCGCACGGAGATCGGTGGATCTTCCGGACCACGTCCATCCCGGCCACCACGCGGCCGAAAGCGGCGAAGCCCTGGCCGTCCTTGTTGCGCTTCCCGCCGAAATCCAGCTCAGGCTGGTCGCCGATACAGATGAAAAAGCTCGACGTCGCCGTGTCCGGGCCGCTGCGGGCCATGGAAATGGCGCCGTCGGTGTGGCGAAGGCCCGTCAGGCTCGTTCTCTCCAAGCGAATGGCCGGCAGGCTTTCCTCGCTCTCAAAATAGCCGCCCTGGATGACCTCGATCTTGACGTCCTCGGGCTTCTGATTGGCCAGGGTCACGGTCCGATGGAAGATCGATCCGTTGTAGTTCCCCGCGTCGACATATATGAGAAAATTGGCCGCCGTGATCGGGGCTTTGTCGGAGTAAATCTCGATCTTGATGTCGCCGAGCGGGGTTTTTATCAAGACCCTTGGCCGCCCCGCGGAAACGAGCGGAGCCGTCATCAATAGAAGGGCCAGCAGCGCACCGGTCGTTTTATTCATCGCCAGCCTCCTTGCCGCTTCGGGGAGCGGACGTTTGTCCAGGGTGATTCTATTCAATGGACGGGGGTCGCGTCTACACTTCGCTGCTCGGCTCCGAATATCTTAAAGAAACGATCGTTTCCTTGACGATCGGCGAAGTGGAGACGCGACCCCGACCCACAATCCAAGGTTTGACTTTCGGAGCGGTCACGGATTAAATTCGGGGCAATCGTTTCTCCGAGGAGGACCGGACATGAAGATTCTTCACCATCCGCGCCCGGGCCGCGCCGTCGTCGCGCTTTTCCTGGGCCTCGCATTGGGGTTCATGGCGACGAGCTGCGCCAAATCCGGCTCGGGAACAAAACTCCGATTCGCCGTCTCTTTCCCCGCGGAGCGTTCAAAAGCGCCCCTCGACGGCCGCATTCTGCTCCTTGTCTCCGATGACGGCACAGCCGAGCCGCGCTTCCAAATCAGCGACGGGGCGACGACCCAGCTTATTTACGGCGTCGACGTTGACGGACTGGCTCCAGGTCAGGAGGCCTTGGTCGACGCTTCGGCCTTCGGCTACCCCCTGCGAAGCGTGAACGATCTTCCGGCCGGCGAATACTTCGTCCAGGCTCTGCTCAACCGCTATGAAACGTTCCATCGCGCCGACGGTCATATCGTCAAACTGCCGCCCGACAAAGGCGAGGGCCAGCACTGGAACGTCAAGCCCGGCAATCTTTACAGCGCGCCCGTCAAAATGAAGATCGACCCGACTTCGAGCGGGACGATCCGCATCGCCCTTGACAAGGAGATCCCTCCGATCCCTCCCCCCCAGGACACCAAATATATCAAGCACATCAAGATCCAGAGCGATCTTCTGACCAAATTCTGGGGCACGCCGATGTATGTCGGCGCCTGCGTTCTCCTCCCCGAAGGCTTTGAAGAGCATCCCAACGCCCGTTATCCCCTGATCATCTACCACGGCCACTTCCCCTATACGTTTGACGGGTTCCGTTCCGAACCGCCCGACCGCGATCTCAAGCCCGATTTCAGCGAGCGGTTCAAAGTCGCCGGCTACAACCGCATCCAGGAGGATTACGCCCACCAGTTCTATGAGGAATGGACCGGCCGGAATTTCCCCCGCGTCATCCTCATGGAGATCCAGCACGCCAATCCGTATTACGACGATTCCTACGCCGTCAATTCGGCCAATCTCGGACCCTACGGCGACGCCCTCGTCCACGAGCTCATCCCCTGCGTCGAGCAGAAGTTCCGGGGTCTCGGGCGGGGCTGGGCCCGGTTCCTCTACGGCGGCTCGACCGGCGGCTGGGAGTCCCTGGCCGCCCAGATCTTCTACCCCGACGAATTCAACGGCTGCTACGCCGCTTGTCCCGACCCGATCGATTTCCGGGCCTACACCGTCGTCAACATCTACGGACACCGGAACGCGTATATCGCGGAAGCGCCCTGGAAAAAAACGCCGCGGCCGGGACTGCGTAATTACCTGGGCGAGGTCGCCACGACCCTGGAACAGACGAACGACCGCGAGCTGGCCATCGCCACGAAGGGACGTTCGGGCGAACAGTGGGACATCTGGCAAGCGGTCTTCGGCCCGGCGGCCGAGGACGGATATCCCCGGCCGATCTGGGACAAGCTCACCGGGCAGATCGACCCCCTCGTCGCCGAATACTGGAAGGAACACTACGACCTGGGTTATATCCTCCAGCGCGACTGGGACAAAATCGGCCGCAAGCTCCAGGGCAAGATCCACATCTACGTCGGCGACATGGACAACATCTACCTGAACAATGCCGTCCATCTCGTGGAGTCCATCTTGGAGAGCACGAAGAATCCTTATTACGAGGGCGAGGTAAAATACGGCAACCGGGCCGAGCACTGCTGGAACGGCGATCCGACGCGGCCGAATTATCTGTCCCGGCTCCGCTACCACCAGATGTATATCCCTCGAGCCGTCGAACGTATGCTGAAGACCGCTCCCCTCGGCGCGGATCTCAAGAGCTGGAGGTATTAAATAAGCCCGCTCTTTTTCTGGACGCTCCCCCGGGCCGGTTGATAAAATACCGGGCGTGAGCGATCGCCCGCCCGTCAGCCGCCGTTGTTTCCTGAAGTGGAGCATGCTCCTCGGAACGTCGGCGCTGGCCCTCCCGGCATTCGGAAGCGGAAGTGATTCCGCGGCGCCGCCCCGGCCCTCCCCCATTCCGCCCGCCCAAGACGCCGCCTCCGGCGTGCGCATCCTCCGGACCGGCTGTCCCTCGCACAACTGCGGCGGCCGGTGTCTGCTTAAAGTCCATGTCCGGGACGGCGTCATCGTCCGCATCGAAAGCGACGACCGCCCCGCGGACACGATCGAAGCGCCCCAGCTGCGGGCCTGCCCTCGCGGCCGGGCCTACCGCCGCCGCGAACACCACCCCGACCGCCTTCGCTATCCCATGAAGCGTATCGGCGTTCGAGGTGAAAGCAAATTCGCCCGCATCTCCTGGGACGAAGCCTTGGACATCATGGCCCGCGAGCTGACCCGGGCGAAGAAGATCTACGGCAACTCGGCCCTCTTCATCCCCTACGGAACGGGAAGCTACAATCAAACCAACGGCCGGCAGACCGCCCAGCGGCTCCTGAATCTCTTCGGCGGCTCGCTCGGCGCCTACAACAACTATTCCTGGGCCTGCATGGCGACGGCCACGGAGAGCATTTACGGGACGACCGTCACCGGCAACCAGCGCCAGGACTGGGTCAATGCGAAAATCATTCTGATGTGGGGCTGGAATCCGAGCGAAATGCGCGACGGGACGAACACGGAGCTTTTTCTGCGCAAAGCCAGGGAGAACGGTGCCCGCATCGTCTGCCTGGATCCGCGGATGACCATGAGCGCCGTCGCGCTGGCGGACGAATGGATCCCCGTCCGCCCGGGGACGGACGCGGCCGTGATGACGGCCATGGCCCATGTCCTGATCAGCGAGCGCCTGTACGACGCCGATTTCGTCCGGACCCATTGCCTGGGCTTCGACGAAACACAGATGCCCCCGGGCGCGGAAGGCGCGGAAAGCTACAAGGATTATGTCCTCGGCGGGCGGGACAAACTCCCCAAGACGCCCGCCTGGGCCGAAGCGGTCACCGGCGTGCCGCGCGACACCATCGTCCGCCTGGCCCGCGATTACGGGACCCGAAAGCCGGGCGTCCTCTATCAAGGATATGGGATGCAGCGGCGGGCTTACGGCGAACAAGTCGTTCGGGCCGGCTGCGCGCTGGCGGTCCTGACCGGCAACGTCGGCGTGTCCGGCGGCTGGGCCGGCGGGTTGGCGCTGCAGGCGCCGGACGGCGGACCGCTCGGGAACGTCTTTCCCGCCGGAACGAATCCGGTCAAGACGAGCATCCCCACGTTTCTCTGGACCGAGGCCGCCCTTCGCGGAAAGAGCATGGGGCCAGCCGAGGGCGTCCGGGGGGCGGAAAAACTCGACAACGACATCAAGCTGATCTACGCCGTGGCCTCCAACATCCTCATCAATCAGCACGCCGACATCAACCGGACGGCCGCGATCTTGCGCGACGAAAAGAAAGTCGAGTTCATCGCCGTCCAGGACAATTTCCTGACCCCGTCCGGCCGCTTCGCCGATCTCGTCCTGCCCGCCTGCACC
The DNA here is from genome assembly GCA_963729855.1 of Candidatus Aminicenantota bacterium. GTDB lineage: Bacteria > Acidobacteriota > Aminicenantia > Aminicenantales > UBA4085 > UBA4085. The sequence goes on from CAVSPT010000005.1 coordinate 121,494, forward strand.
CAGCTCGAAACGTGGGGCGTCGAGGACGGCTGGAAATACGGCGACGAGGTTTTCCTCATGCCGCCCGCCGTCGATCCGCCCGACGAGACGAAAAGCGATTACCGGATCGGGTCCGAGATCGCGGCCCGGCTGGGGTTCGGCGAAGCCTACACCGAAGGCCTCGACGAGCGCGGCTGGGTCGAGCGGGCCATGGACCAATTCCGCCGGACGCGCTATCCCGGCCTGCCCCAGCGGGCGGACATGGAAAAATCGAACGCCGGCGTGTACGCGGCGCCCGTCTCCAAGCCGGCCGTGGCTTTCGCCGACTTCCGCCGCGACCCGGTCGAGAATCCCCTGCCCACCGAATCCGGGAAAATCGAGATCTATTCCCGCCGTCTCCAGGCGCTTCAAAAACCCGGCGAGATCCCGCCCATCCCCAAATACATCCAGGAGTGGGAAAGTCCGTTCGGACCAGAAGCCGGGAAATATCCCCTCCAGGCGTTCGGCCACCATACCCTGGCCCGCGTCCATTCAACGATGGACGGCATCGATTGGCTGGAGGAAGCATTTCCCCAGAGGATCCAAATCAATCCCATCGACGCGGCCGCCCGCGGCGTCCAGGAAGGAGACACGGTCCGCGTCTTCAACGCCCGCGGCGCGATGATGATCGCCTGCCGGATCACCCGCCGGATCATGCCGGGGACGGTGGCCATTCCCCAAGGCGCCTGGTGGACGCCCGATCGCGACGGCGTCGACCAAGCCGGATCGATCAACGTCCTGACGTCCTCGCGCTGGACGCCGCTGGCCTTCGGCAACGCCCAGCACACGATCATGGTCGAAGTGAAGAAAGCATGAGTCCTCTCGTCGGCCAGTACGGATTCTTCGTCGACTCCGACGCCTGCTCGGGGTGCAAGACCTGCCAGGTCGCCTGCAAGGACAAGAACGATCTTCCGGCGGGTGTCCTCTGGCGCAAGGTCTATGAGGTCACGGCCGGCGGCTGGTCCAAGAAGGACGGGATCTGGGTTCCGACCGTAGCCGCCTATCATCTCTCCCAGGCCTGCCATCATTGCCTGGAGCCGACTTGCCTGCCGGCCTGTTCGACCCAGGCCATCTGGAAGCGTGACGACGGGATCGTCCTCATCGACCGGACGCGCTGCACCGTCTGCCGGGCCTGCCTGGCCGCCTGCCCCTACTCGGCGATCCGCTACGACGCCGCGAGAAACGCCGTGACCAAATGCGACTATTGCCTGGACGACGTCGGCGCGGGCGGAACGCCGGCCTGCGTCGCCGCCTGCCCCAACCGGGCCCTTGATTTCGGAGACCTGTCCGAGCTGCGCCGGAAATACGGCGACCGGGCCCGGGTCTTTCCCCTGCCCGATCCTTCCCTGGCCAAGCCGGCCCTGGTCATCCGCCCTCACCGGAACGCGGATCTCGCCGAGAAAAACGACCCGGAAGTCTCGAACTGGGGAGAACTTTGATGAGCGCGGATCCAAAAATGCCCCGGCCGGCCTCCGGATGGCCGACGCATCTTTCTACGCCGCGTCTTAAAAAATCAACGGAATGAGATGCTTGGATCGCCGCTTGCGGCCATCGTCTCCTACAACCCCGTGATCCGGGCGTCCTTGGGATACTCGATCGTATACTCCAGGGTGATCTCCTTCTTTTCCTGGGGAGCCAAGCTCAAGGTCCAGGACAGAAGCCCGTTGGTCTCCTTCTTGGCCGGAGCCGGCTGGAGAGAGACGTTCGTGACTTCGATCTTGGAGTTCTGGCTGACGGGCAGGCGGTCGGACACGTCGATCGAGACCGCCGTCTTGCGCAGGTTCTGGACGGTGATCCGCTGGACCAGGTGGAGCTTTTCGGTCTTGCTCAGAAACCCGGCCGCGATCTTCTCCCGCTTGACTTGTTCGGACTTGACCTTGATCTGGCCGTCCTCGCCGAAGAATACGCGGGTCTCTTCTCCGGAGGCCGTCAGCGGCAGGACCATGGTCCCTACGAAATCCTGGCCGATGAACAGGTCGGCGCCCCCGGGCAGAAGCGGATAGGCCAGCGAATTCGTCAGCGTGCCGCGCAGGAAGGCCGCTTCGCGGGTCTGGGGAACGGCGGCGTAGTCGTATTTCATCTTGATGGTCGGCGCGTCGATGGGAAATTTGTGCGGCGCGCCGTCCGCGGGGACATCCACCGTCCGCTTGATCTCGAAGTTCACGTGGAGGCCGGTGTCGGCCACGTCGGCCGTCTCGACCTCCGCTTCGCGCGCCGCCGCGGGCGGGGCCGCGGGGGCGGCCGTTTTCCTCATCGCGCCGGCCACCCCGCCGGCGAGACTCACTTCGTCCCGCTCCATGGCCCTGGCCACCGGCCGCGGAACATAAATATCGAGAAGCCACGGCTGGAGATCGCGCGGCTGGCTGGCCAGCGCGGGCGAGGACGTGGACAAGGCCATCCGGACGCCGTCCCAATTCTCGCCGCTTCGCTGCTGGATGACACCCGAGATCGAAATCTCCGCCTCACCGCTGTCGGGCAGGGCCCGGACGGTGTACAGCGGAGTCCAGCGTGCGTTTCCGACGGTATAGGACAGGTCGAGCGTGAAATCGCCGGCCGTCCGGGCCTCGATGAGGACGGTGACCCGCATGGCCTGGGCGGGCTTGCCGGGCCGGATCTCCTCGATCCGCTTGCCGAGTGTTTCCGCCTTGGCTTCCTGCTCTTTCAGGACCTTCTGGCGCTCGAGCCCGGCGTTCTTCACTGCGGCCAGCTTGGTCCCCAGGAATTCGAGGGTCTTTTCCCAGCCGAGCAGATCGGCCTTTCCCTGGGCCACCGCGGCGGCGTTGAGCGCGGCCTGGCTTCCGGGCAGCGACATGAGCAGGCTCTCCTGGGCGGCCAGGACGGTCAGATCATTTTTAGTCCGCCCGATCTCGTAGGTCAGAGAATCGAGCTCGGCTTGGAGCTTGGCGACGGCGGGAAGAAGGGGCGATTCCAGAAATTCGTTGGCCGATTCCAATCCGAGGATCTTGACATCGGCCGTTCCCCGCCCCGCGGCCCGCAGGGAGCCGGCGACGATCATCGTAGGCAGGCCGGAGAAGACGACGCTCTGGGGGCCGAGGACGGGCTTGAGGGCGGCCGTCCGCATGACCGTGGCCCTATCCGGGAAGACGGTGACCGATTGGATCCGGCTCTCGGCCTTGATCTTGAGCTCGGCGGGAGGATTGGCGGATCGGGACGATCGGACCTCCTGAGCGGCGGCGACGGCGCCGGCCGGCAAGGCGGCCGCCATGAAAAGCGAAAGCACGCGGCGGGAAAGTGTCATGGAGATTCTCCTTTCTTATCCCAGGAATAGTATAAATTCCCGCACAACTCAAGCGCGTTCATGGAATAGAGACAATCCGGAAAAAAAACGCGACGCGGGGCCGCCGCGGCCCGATTTCGGAGGGACGCGTCCGCCCGGCGTCCGACACGCTCCCTGGCGGCGGCGCCGTCCTACATCCGGCCGAGAATGATCTTGGCCAGGGCGGTCAGCTGCTCCATGGAGAAGATGAATTTTCCCGTATTCATATCGTTCCTTCCTTTAGTGGTCGCCAAATCGGGAATGTCAGATCTCATATCTGAACAACGTCATTCCGGAGAGCGGCGGGATTTTTTCCTTGTAGATGTCCCAGTAGGTCGTCTTGGCCTCCGCGAGTTCGGCGTATAACGGATGCGACTCGTCGGGCTCGTGGACGCCGATGACTTTTTTATCGGCGTCGATGAAATACAGCTTGGCGCAGCGGTTGAGGATGCCGGCCGTGCCGATGCTGCAGGCCGCGACGAGCTCGCCCGCGCCCGACCGCCGGACGAGCTCGCCGTAGGTCAGGTGACGCTCCTCGACCTTGACTCCGCCATCGCGGAGGATGGCCGTGATGCCCAGGATCGTGATGGAAGGCAGAATCAAAGGATTCTCCGGGATCTTGACCACGGTCCCGTCGCGGAAAGCGAACAGGCAGCAGGACGAGTCCCACTCCGTGATGTGCCTCTCTTCAAGCGGTTGATAGGTCTGGTCGTCGAGGAAAAGGGCCGCGGCGGCCTCGGGCCGGATGCGCCGCGCTTCCTCCACGGCTTTGATGCTCATCAGATAGTTCACGCCCAGCTTGAGCCAGCCCGTCCCGTTGACGGCCACGACCCGGACCAGATGGGGAATGACGACGCCGCAGAACGGCTCGCCGAGGTAGCGGTCGTAGCGGCTGGCCACGGCCCGGATGGCCGGTTGAGCCGGGAACGTCACGCCGATCGACTGCTCCTCGTCCACCGTGAAGGGCCGCAGATAGCCCTGCGCGCCGAGGGCGGCCATCTCTTCGAAAAAGCCCCGCATCGCCGGTTCACGGAAATAGCGGCCGATGAAGATCTCCTCGAGCACGGCCCGGGAGGGAACGAGCCCGGCCTGGTCGGCGCCGATATTGAAGAGCATGCCGCGGCGGAACCGTTCCAGGTTCCTGTCCCAGTTGAGGAAGATGGCTTCCAGACGGCCGGCCGCGTTTTTCTTGCAGAAGAAGCGGATGCCCTCGAAGGCCAGGAAGGCCCCGTTGTTGGTCGACCGCGAGCAGGCGATGACCTGGGCCTCACCGTCCAACAGGTCATACTGCCTGTTCGGCAGGAGATAGCGCATCTGCTTGGGCGACCAGTGAATGCCTTCGAATTTCGCCATGCCCGAACTCCTTGGCCTTATGACCGATCCGGACCCATCCTCGGGACCGGAAAAGAATTGGTAACATAGGCCGCGGGCGGAGTCAATCGCCCCGCCGAAGTATGGACGATGAGGGGGACGCTACGATCGGAAAATGGGTCTGCCGCTTCCGAAGGGCGCCGCGAGCGGATCATTTCGGGACGGAGGCGGCCAGCGACTTGAGGGCCGCTTCGGCGGCGCGCTTCAACATTCCGCGCGGCGAGGCCAGGGCCGACGCTTTTTGAAGGAATGGGACCAGCGAACGGTCGCCGCATTTCCCCAGCGCGTTCAGGCATTCGGCCTGGGCAACGTAGCTGTCGTCCTTGGCGAACCGCTCCCGGAAGAACAGGACGAGCGCCTTGTCCCGCCGATCGCCCAGCGCGCGCAAGGCGGCCGCCCGGACCCGGGAATTCGAGTCGAGCGCCGACTTCTTGAACAGTCCGGCCGGATATTCCTTATCCGTTTTGGCCAGAGACTCGAGGGCGGCCCGCCGCACGGCCCAGAACGGATCGGTCTCGGCCGTCCGTTTCAGGGCCGCGGCCACGGCCGGATCGGCGGCCCGGGCCGCCAGGGCGGCGGCCGCGGCCATCCGCCCGACGCCATCGTCGCGGCCGAGTTGATAGAGCAGCTCCTCCCCGGACAAAGGGAACGAAACTTCCTTTAAGAGAATGTTGCCGTCATCGAAGCGGACGAGCAGCGGCCTGCTTCCGCAGGGAAACTCGAAGGCCTCTTCTTTCTTCGATATCTCGACCGTCTCCACGTTTTTGCCGGAGGCCGTGAACAGCCCGATACGGACCGGCATCCGGTAAATGGGGATGCCTCTGGCCGTGTCCTGCTCCTGGACGATCCTCACGTCGGCTTTGTGCGCGGCGTCGTCCCAGGTCCAGCTCACATCGAAAACCGGGTGGCCGGGTCGGAAGACCCATTGGTCAAAGAACCAATCCACGTTGCGGCCCGTGGCGTCCTTGAATGCCTCCATCAGATCGCGGGTATCGGCGCTTTTGAATTCGTAACGATGCAGAAAAAGGCTCAGCGCCCGGAAGAAGGGGGCCTCGCCGACCTCGGCCCGCAGGACGTTGAGAACGGCCGCCCCCTTGGGGTAGGAATGGCCGTCCATCACCTCCCAGGGGGCGTCGAACCGGTTGAAGACGAGCGGCCGGATGTAGCGGGTCTTGGCCTCCCGCAGGTAAGCCGCCTTCTTCTCCTCGAGATTGAGGGCCCCTTCGTCCTCGCCCAAGTCGTGACGCGTCCAGAGATATTCCGCGTACGTGGCGAAGCTCTCGCTCAGCCAGACGTCCGTCCAGTACCGCTCCGTGACCAGGTCGCCCCACCATTGATGGGCCAGCTCGTGGGCGACGAGGCTGTCGCTCGAAAAATCCTGATCGGCCCGCGCGTCGTGGATCGTGTCGTCGCCCAGCATGGTCGACGAGGTCGCCTCCATCCCGCCGCCGAAGCCGGCGTAGCAGACCTGGTCGTATTTGGCCCAGGGATAGGGGTAAGCAAAGAGGCGGCCGAAGAAATCGATCATGGCCGGGGTCTTGTGGAATGAGCGGGGGGCGTCGGGGACGGCCCGGGGATAGACCCAATAATCGACGGGCAGATCGCCCAGCCTGTCCTTCACCACTTCGAACGGCCCGGCGGCCATCATGATGTTATAGACGGGGTGGGGGCGGTCCTGAAGCCAGTGATAGGTCAACGTCCCGGCGTCCTTGTCTTCGGCCACCTCGACCAGGCGGCCGTTGGAGAGCACGCTCCAGCCCTTCCGGACGGTGGCCAGGACCTCGCTGGTCGCTTTATCGTTGGGGGAATCGAAACAGGGGAACCAGGACCGGGCGTCCTCGGGCCAGCTGTAGGTGTTGATCTGAGCCGGGTGCTCGGGCGAAGCGGGGACGAACTTGAGGCCGCGCCTGGGGTCCTTGAGGACGTAGCGGACGGAGAACGCCGTCCGTTCCCCATAGGCCAAGCTCTTGGGCAGGACCACCGCGAGCGTTTCCGGTCCCTGCTCGAAGGCCAGGGGAACGTTTTGTTCGTCCCGGACGTCCTCGACCTTGAACTGGCCGGCGTCGAGGACGATCCGGTCCAGGGAATCCCGGAGCGAAGACAACGTCACGTCCGCCCGCCCGAAGACGGCCTTGGCGGCTTCGTCGAAAGAGAAGGTCAGCTTGTAGTGGAGGGCGTCGTATTCGCGCTCCCGTTCGAATCGTTCGGGGCGCTTGTTGAGATCCGCGGTTTGGGCCAGGAGTCCGGAGACGAAAAGAAAGACCGCGCAAAGGGGGCGGGCGTATATCTTCATGGGCCGAGCCTGAAATTTCCTCATCAGCCGAAGAAGGCCTCCGTCTCCATATGAAACGGCCTTACAGCCCTCCGCGCAGCAGATACATGAACTGATCGCCCAGCTCGATATATTTGCTCATGGCGGCGTAAGCGAAATCGCAGCAATATTTGGTCAGGTATCTCTCGGCCGTGAGCGGCAGCTTGTCGGGCGTCTTGCTGCCGGCCAGATCGAGGTAGGTTTTCTCGACAAGCGGCATTTCAATCAGGGCCTTCTGCTCGAACTCGCGGACCGTGTCTTCCATGATCTTCTGGGTGGCTCCCCACTTGACCGTGGCCAGACGGTTGGTCCGGCGGAACATCCAAGCGGCCGCATCCATGCGGTAGCGGTGTTGGCCGCAGACGGCGAAGGCCGGCGGAAGCTCGGTCACTCCGGCGTAGATGGGGATGCGGGGGCTCAGACCCGGGTTGTCGAGAGCGAACCAGCAGACCGTGCCGACGGCCGCGGGCCGATCGGCCCGGCACTGGAGGACGGTGGCGTAGGCGCAGCCGCTGATGGCGATGGCCCGGGCCGGCTGAATGGTGCCGGGCTTGAGGGCGTTCACCAGCTGGATCAGGTCGCCGGACAGGAACGGCTGGGCCAGGGGGCTCTTCATCATTTCGGGCGCAGCCTGCGGAGCCGCCGGCGGGGCCGGTTCGGAACCCGGCCGCCGCATCGGCTGGCGGCGCGGGACCATGAGGTTCCTTGTGGCGTCGAATTCCGTCCCGGCGTAGGTCTCGCGGTAGTAGCGGAGGACGTCGCTGACGGTGAGCTTTTTCTCAGGCTTGACCGAAAACGGCAGCTCGGGCAGGTCCTGTTTGAGGCCCAGGGAAGGGGCCAGCGTGCTCAGGACGTAGAACTCGCGGGTGGAGTAGGGCTTCATGTCGCTGTAGGCCTTCCAGAACTTGAACGGTTCGCCCTTCTTGGGATCGAAAAAACCCAGGTCCTCGGCGACCTTGAAGACATTATCCGAAGCCATATAGCGGTCGGGGTTCTTGACATCGATCTGGCCGATGCGGGGGATGTTGGCCGAGATGCCGACCTGGTCGTCGGGGATGCGCACGGCCGCCCAGACGCCGCCCTTCTGGAGCGGGCCCTCGCCCATGACCTCGAATTGCCAGATTTCCTTGGCGTCGGCGATGGTGATGCATTCCCCGTAATCGCCGTAGCCATACTGCCTGATCAGTTCTCCGGCCAGCTTGATGGCCTCGCGGGCGGTTTTGCAGCGCTCCAGGACGAGGCGCTCGATCTCCTCGATCATGAACATGCCCTCGGGGTTGTAGAGCTCGCGGCGGCCGCCGATCGTCGTCTCGCCGATGGCCAGGCCGGCCTCGTTCATGCACGGGTAGGCCGTGTTCATGAAAGCGTAGCTCTCGGCGGCCTGCGGGATCTCGCCCGTCGGCTGGACGCCCTTGAGGTCGCCGGGGGTCTCGGTGTGCATCTTGCCGCTATAAATTTTGTTCTTGGACCCGGCCGGGTACTTGGCATGCGGCACGATGGCGACCCACTGGCGGTAGTTGCCGTCGCACGTATGGGCGGTCATGACCGAACCGTCGGCCGAAGCCAGGCGGCCGACCATGATGCTGGTGCAGCCGTCGAACTCGGACGGCCAGGGCTTGGCCGCGGCGGCGGTCCGGGCGGCGGACGCGCCGAACAGGCCGACAAGGGCCAGAAACGCGCCGACCCACGCGGCTCGCCTGAGGATCTGCAGACGGGACGAAGCGATCATAAGTCCTCCTTTGAAGAAGGCCTATTATTGAGGATTGAGGAACGAAGTGTCAAACGGCCTTCCCGGCTCGGGGCGGGGTCCGGTCCCGCAAGACCGACGAATTCAGACGCACCGTCCCGTCACCGCAGGGACCGGATCCGGACTTCGATCCCCTTCTCGCCCTTCAGCAAATCGACCAGCTTGGCCGTGTCCGTGTTCCCATAGTGGTAGGGGTACAAAACCTTGGGCGCCAGCATCCGGGCGGCGGCGGCCGCCATCTCGGGGGTCATGGTGTACGGCAGGTTCATGGGCAGGAAGGCGATATCGACACCCTTGAGGGCGGCCATCTCCGGGATGTTCTCGGTGTCCCCGGCGATATAGAGACGCTTGTCCCCGAAGGTCAGGACGTAGCCGTTGCCCTCGCCCTTGGGATGGAAGGGGCTTCCGGGCGCCCGCATGTGGACGATGTTGTAGGCCGGCACGGCCTTGATCGCGATGCCTTCCCAGGTCCGCTCGTCGCCGTTCTTCAGAACGACGCCGTCCTTGATTTTCTCGGCGCATGCGGCACTCATGAAAACCGTGGTCGACGGTTTGCGGATCCTGGCGATCGCCGCCGGATCGAGATGGTCGCTGTGCTCGTGCGTGACGAGGATGAGGTCGGCCTTGGGAAGGGCCGCGTAATCGCCGAATTGGCCGACCGGATCGACGTGAATGACCTTTCCGCTGAAGGTCAGCATCAGCGTCCCGTGGCCGATGCAGGTGATTTTCAAATCCCCTTTCGACGTGGTGAAGACGTCTTCTTCATACCGCGCGGCCGAAGCGAACGCCGCCGCCGCGCCCAAAGCGAACACCGCAAACAGGATGAATCTGGTCATGGTCACCTCCCGACGCGATTATTATAAGATCGATCCGAGCCCATGGCCAAAAGCGGGAGCCCCGGATTGAGGAGCGGCTCCGCGCGCCTTTCCGCGGAGCCGATCAACGGCCGGGGCAAGCCTGGTCCGTCCGGACGAGCCTGGAGACGTCGAACCCCTTCCCGGCGGCGCGGTCGACGATCTCGCGGTAGAGCGCCTCGTCCATCTGAGGCATCCGGCAGAGGATCCACAAATATTTCCGGCTCGGGTCCCCGACCACGGCGTAGGCATAATCCCGGGCCAGGTCGATGATCCAGTAATCGCCGCGGAACGGCCAGAAGAATTGGACGCGGAGCTTGGCGTTGCGGCTGCCCTCGACGACAAAGGCCTTCCCTTTCGCGACCTTGACCTTGCCTGCGATGCTGTCCTTGCGGCAGGTGTTGACGACCCGGACGTAGCCCTTGTCGGTCATCGAATACTCGGCCATGGTGCAATGGCAGCCCTTCTCGAAGCTCTGGGGAAAAGCCGCGATTTCGTACCATGTCCCCATGTACCTCTCCAAATCAACCGAGGGGACGACGGCCAACGGTTTGTCCTCGGGAGGCGCACCGCGCCCCGCCGAAGCGGAGCCGGCGCACAACGCTGAAACGATGAGGAGGGCTGTATTCATGCGCTCATTATGCAGCGGATGATTCGTCCAAGTAAAGACAGGCCCCCCCCGTCCACTCCTGGCCCAAGTGAAAAAGCGGGGATCCGCGTGTTTTCTCCCGGACCCCCGAGCCTTTCGTCTTGACTTACGACGCCCGTGCGGCTATAAAAACATTTCCATGGAACCGCGCATTCCGGAGCCGCCGATCCGCATCTTGTTCGTCTGCCTGGCCAATCTGTGCCGCAGCCCCCTGGCCAAGGTCATCGCCGAGCGCAGCTTCGGCGGCGGCGTAAAGGCCGAAAGCGCGGGCGTCGCCCCCTCCCCTGCGCGCATCCCCGACGAGGGCATCGAAATGATCCGCCGGCTGACCGGAGCCGACGCCTCGGGCCATCGTCCCCGCTTCGTCCTCGAATATACGCTCGATAACTTCGACTACATCATCGGCATGGATTCGTCCGTGTTCATGCGCCTGTCGGCCATGCCCCAAGTCCCCAAAGACAAGCTTTACGGCTGGGAGATCAGCGATCCCTGCGGACTGGGGATGGACGCCTACGAGAATACGGTCCGCCAGATCGCGCAGTACCTCGATCAGTTTCTGCTGAACCGGGAAATGGACAAGCCCTCGCCCAAAAAGCGCGCCTGATTCCCTCCCCGCCGGCCGTCGTTGCCGGACCCTATTTTCGAAGGAATCGGCGGACGATGACTCCAAGGGTTTTGGGCGAGACCCTTTTCAGGATGAATCCCAGCGACGACCGCAAGCCGATGAGGGCCCTGGCCTTGGGCCCCGGTCCCCGGCCGTAAATGAGGCCGAGGGAGCGGGCGATGATCGCGGACTTGGCCGGGCTGTAGGGGAACCACCACAAATTCTCGCGGCCGCCGCGGAAATCCCGGCCGACGAACTTGATGTTGACCAGGTTGAGCAATCCATAGGGACCGTGGGACCGGCCCAGGCCCGTTTGCTTGATCCCGCCCCAAATGGCCTTGGGCTCGATAAAAGAGAACATGTGGTCGTTGATCGTGACCGATCCGGCTTCGAGCCGGCCGGCGACCCGGCCCGCGGTCCTTCGGTTCCGCGTCCAGACCGAAGCGGTCAGCCCGTACCGGCAATCGTTGGCCAGGGCGACGGCTTCATCCTCATTGGAAAAAGCCATGATCGGAAGGACCGGTCCGAACGTTTCCTCGGTCATGACGTCCATTCGATGATCGACCCCGGACAAGACGGTCGGAGCCAGGAAATACCCCGGTATCCCCTCCACCCGCCCGCCTCCGACGAGGACCCGGGCGCCTTTCTCCCCGGCGTCACGGAGATGGCCGAGGACGGTCTCGAGCTGGCTGAGCGTGGTCATGGGCCCGATGTCCGTCCCGGGCTCCAGCGGATCGCCCACCTTCAGCTCGCGGGTCAGGGCCACGACGCGCGCGGTGAACTCGGCCTCGATCTCGCGGGCGACGTACAGGCGTTCGACCGAAGCGCAGCTTTGGCCGCAGTTCATGAAGGCCGCCCAGACCGCGCCGCGGGCGGCCCGTTCCAGATCGGCGTCGCCCAGGACGATCATGGGATCCTTGCCGCCCAGTTCGAGGACGATGTTCGTCAAGTTGCGGCCGGCCAGCTCCATGATCCGTTTCCCCACGCCGACGCTGCCGGTGAACATGACGGTGCAGATGTCGGGATCGAGGATCATCTCTTCGGCCTGATCGGTGCGGCAGACGGCCACATTGAGCGCTCCCGCCGGCAGTCCCGCCTCGAGCAGGATCTCGCCCAGCAGGAGGGCCGCCAGGGGGGTGGACGTCGACGGGCGCAGGACGACGGTGTTGCCCGTGGCCAGTGCGCTGATGACGTCGGAGAACGGAATGATCAGAGGGAAATTCCACGGCGAGATGATCAGCGTCGGTCCGAGCGGCTGGAAACGGAAAGCGCATTTCTTTGAGGCAAAAAGCGCGGTATGGGGCTTGACCGGCCGGCGCTTCAACGCCGGCGGATCGACTCGCCCGTAATAATCGAGAAGGGCCAGGCTGCCCTGGACTTCGGTCGCCAGCGACTCGGCCAAGGGAGATCCCTTTTCCAGGCTGATCAGGCGGGCCGCGTCTTCGGAGCGCCTGAGCAGCGCCCGGCCGGCGGCGCGAAAGATCCGTCGGCGTTCCTCGGCCGGCGTATCGCGCCATCCGGGGAAGGCCGTTTTGGACGCGGCGACGGCGTCCCGGCATTGGGCCGACGAGGCCAGATGGGCTTGGCCCACGGCTTCGAGCGTGGCCGGGCTTTTGGACGTCAGGAGGCCGCCTTCTCCGGCCACCCGAAGCCCGGCGATGATCAAACGTCCGTCGACCGTCATCCGATCCGTCCTTTCAGAAACCGCCGCACCAAGGCGAACGCCTGGTACACATAGCCGTCGAACACCAGTTCGGGCCGGATGAGGGGGTTCCAGATGCGCGCTTTCAGAAACAGCGACAGGACCAGGGTCTTGTGCTTGGGCGGACAGCCGCGGACGCGGCGGATCGTCCGGGCCTTGAGCGTCCCGTCGATCTTGGTGCACGAACCCAGCAGCAGCACGCGGCGGGCTTCGACGTCGCCCTTGTATTCGCCGATGACGACGGTCCAGCGCGGAAGCCGGGTCCACAGCTTCGGCTTGCGGTCCTTGATCATGTACAGCCAGTCGAGAAACAGGCCATGGCACCCGCCGCAACAATACGGTTCGCCGCTCAGGACGGTCATGCGGTCCTGCGACGCCTCCACCCGGATGGGATGCACGTCCCAGTCCTTGGTCCGTTCCATGGCCGCGGCCAGGGTCACATCACCGGAGACGTCGATACCCTCCGGGTCGAGCGAGCCGTATCCGCGCTTCTCCGCCTCGACCAAATGGCCGATCGATCGCGGGTCGAGATGCAGGAGCCGGGCGCAGATGACGTCATGGACCAGGGGATCGTCGGCCAGGATGACCAGGCCGAGAAAGCGCCCGTGCTGGGTGAACTGGTTGCCCCCGAAACCGATCTCGACGGCGTCGGTGGCGATGAAATCGGGAAAGCCGACCTCCAGGCAGTCGACGATCTTCTCGTCGAGATGGAAGTTATGGTTCCATATCCGCTGGCGGTCGCGCAGGATGCCGATATTGAGCTTGATCGCCGCGGTCAGGCCTTGGGTCAGGTAATTGGTCTTGAGCTTGGGTGCAGAGACCAGGAAGTCGTTGTCGGCGATCTCGGGTGCGGTGACGATGTGGTCGTGCAAGCGGCCTTGGGCCAGCGGGACATGGATCTTCGGAGCTTCCTCGATGGCCAGCAGCCTGACCGGATGCGCTTTCCGAAGGGCCCGATATCCGGCCCGGCGGAAGAACCGGGGCGTCGGCAGGCCGGCCCCGCTTTTCTCGGCGATGGTGAATGAAGCGCCCGCCGCGGCGTCCGCGCGCAGGGCCCGCAGGACGCCGTCCATAAACTCGGGGCGGGTATAGGCCGAGGGGGCGATTTTCCTATGGGCCATGACCACATTGGGCTTGATCACGACGCGGCCGCCGATGCGTCGGGAAAGGCCGAGGGCGGCCAATCCCTCCCGGACGACGACCGCGATTTTCTCGGGATCGTAATCCGGCATCAGCCGCAGGATGACCCTGGGCCGGCGGCCCGGCTCCCGGGGATGGGCTTTCCTCTTTTCTTCGGGTGTCATGGGGCTATTATTTTCAATCCGCCGGCCCTGGTCAACAAGGAGACTTGAATCCTTATTGACAGAGCCCGCCCCGAGCGGCAAGATAGGCGCCTGAACGCGCTCTGAAGGAGGCCGCCGTGCCCATCGATCCGAACAAGGTCCGCCACCAGTTCCCGGCCCTGCACCGCAAGGAGATTTACCTGGACAATCCCGGAGGGACGCAGACGGCAAAAAACAGCCTCGACCGCGTTCTCGAATACCTCATCGAATACAACGCCAACCACGACGGCGTCTTCGCCACCAGCCGCCATTCGGACGAACTGATCGCCCGCTCGCGGGCGGCCATGGCCGAATTCCTCAACGCCGCCCGGCCGGAAGAAATCATCTTCGGCCAGAACATGACCACCCTGACGTTCCACCTCAGCCGTTCGTTGGCCCGCCGCTTCCAGCCCGGCGAGACGGTGGTCGTCACCCGTCTGGACCATGACGCCAACATCTCTCCCTGGCTCCTGCTCGCCGAAGACCGCGGGCTGAACGTCGAATGGGTCGATTTTCAACCCGCCGACGGGACTCTCGATCTGATGTCCTTAAAAAAGGCCCTGGAGAAAAAGCCCCGCCTCGTGGCCGTCGGCTACGCCTCCAACGCCCTGGGGACGGTCAACCCGGTCGACGAGATTACGGCCCTGTCCCACCGGGCCGGCGCCATGGTCTTCATCGACGCCGTTCATTACGCGCCCCACGGGCCCATCGACGTCCGGGCCACGGGCTGCGATTTCCTGGCCTGCTCGTCCTACAAATTCTTCGGCCCGCACATGGGCATCCTCTACGGCCGGAGCGATCTTCTGGAGGAGCTGTTCGCCTACAAGGTCCGGCCGGCGTCCGATTCCCTGCCGACCAAGTTCGAGACCGGAACGCAAAACCACGAGGCCATCGCCGGGTTGCTGGGGACCCTCGAGTATTTTGAATGGCTGGGCAGGGAATTCGGCAAGGACCTGGCCGCCCCGCTGGGCGCCCGTTACCAGGGCCGTACTCTCCTCTTCAAACAGGCCCTGGGCGCCGTCAAGGCCTACGAAAAGGACCTCAGCCGGGCCCTGATCAAAGCTGTTCAGGACGTCCCGGGAACGATCATCTACGGCCTCGCCGATCCCCTGCGGCTCGATGAGCGGGCTCCGACGCTGGCCTTCCGCCTGGGAGACAAAGCCCCGCGCGCAATCGCCGAGGAGATGGACAAGGACGGGATTTTCGTCTGGGACGGAAACTTTTACGCCCTCGAGGTCACCCGGCGCCTGGGCCTCGAGGACAAGGGCGGCCTGATCCGCGTCGGCGCCGTTCATTACAACACGCCGGACGAGATCGCCCGCTTCGGCAAATCGCTGGCCCGCATCGCCCACGGCTGAAGCCGAAGGGCCCCGACGGGCCCCGGAGATTGATTTCTTTTTTTATTTAAAGATAATGGGGGCATAGGAGAGAGGCTGGGTGCCCTTCCGCGTGGCTGTTTGACTTTAGAAAGGCCTACCTCCCGGACTATCGACCGGTCGATCATTCCCTATCGTGGTTGAGCTCGATATTCGACAAGGAGGCGTCATGAGAAGGAAAGCAATCGTGTCTGTTTTTCTCCTCGCGGTCTTGTTCGTCTGGGCCTTCCCGCAATCGCGGGAAACGGGGGCCATCTCAGGCAAGGTCATCGACGATCAAAAAAATGCCCTGCCGGGCGTCTCGGTGACGTTAACCGGGACGAACCTGATGGGCCGGCGGGAGTTCGTCACGGACGCCCAGGGCCTATTCCGTTTCCCGGCCCTGCCGCCGGGCGAATACGCCATCAAAGCGGCGCTCCAGGGCTTCAAGGCCGTTCAACAGACGGGCATCCGGCTGACGACGACCGTCACCCTGAGTGTTGATCTCGTCATGACCCCGTCGAGCATCGCCGAGCAGGTGACCGTTCAAGCCAAGGCGCCCACGATCGACGTCAAGTCCACGGAGACGGCGTCGGTCACGCTGTCGAACGAAATCCTGCGCAACATCCCCTACTCGCAGTTCACGGCGGACATCGTCAACCTGGCGCCCGGAGTCAACGACAATGTCGCCTACGGCGCGTCTCAGGACACCGGGATCGCCTACACCGTGGACGGCGTCAACGTGGCCGACCCCGAAGCGGGCTCGGCCTGGGTCTTCCTCGATCACAACATCATCGAGGAAGCCAAGGTCATGGGCGTCGGGCTGCCCGCCGAATACGGGAATTTCACCGGCGTCATCTTCAATTTGGTCACGAAATCGGGCGGGAACACGTTCTCCGGCCACATGGAGTTCGACTACCAGGGGCGAAAGTCCGACGGCGCGTTCTGGCAGGCCGACAACACTTCGCCTTACTCCCAGGATTTCTCCGGCCTGACCCCGCCCGCCTCGAGATTCCTGGATGGAAGCGTCCATCTCGGCGGCCCCATCACCAAGGACAAGCTGTGGTTCTACACGGGCATCCAATGGTACCAAGCCTATAATTATGTGACGGGATTCCCCAACCCCGATAACCTTCGCAATCCGCACTGGTTCGGCAAGCTGAGCGCGGCCCCGTCGGCCACGCTGACCATGACGGGGACTCTGGAAATCGACACCTACCTGCGCAACAACCGCGGAGCGGCGGCCAATGTCGCGCCCATCGCCACGGTCTCCGAGGACTCGCCGGAAGTCGTGGGCAACTTCAACCTGACCAAGATCCTGGGCAAGAACACCTTCTTCGACGTCAAGGCCGCCTATTTCTGGGGCTACTACTACCTCACCCCCAACGCGCCGGAGAATGTGAATGCCCACATCGACCTTGACAACAACAGCTGCCAGACCGACAGCTCGGGTTACTATTTCAAGGCCGACCGGACCCGCCTTCAAGTCAACGCCAATTTGACCCACTATACCGAGAACCTCATCACGGGCACCCATGATTTCAAATTCGGCGTCGAGGTCGAGCACAGCACGGTCCGCGACCGCTACGGATACACCGGCGCGAACCATATGAAGTATTTCGACAACGGGACGGAGAACTATTTGGCCTACCAGTACGCGGGCTATGACACCATGACCACCTACACCCGGCTGGAGGCCTTCGCTCAGGATTCATGGCAGATCACCAACCGCTTGAACATCAATGTCGGCGCCCGCTTCACCCACGGCTGGGGCTACGTCGAGGGAACGTCGTCGGCCGTCTACTCGCCGACCCGCCTGGCGCCCCGCATCGGCTTCACCTACGATCTCCTGGGCGACAAGTCGACGATTCTCAAGGCCCACTACGGCCAGTTCACGGAGGCCATGCTGTCGACGATTTACTCCCGCCTCAATCCGGCTTCGGCCTTCAGTGACTACGTCGGCTATTACTGGGACGGAAGCGCCTGGCAGGAATTCACCAGGACCACGCACGAGAACCTGTATTCGATGGACCCCAACATCCACCAGCCCTACCTCAATCAGTTCACGGTCGGCGTGGAACGGGAGCTGTTCAAGGACACCTCGCTCAGCGTGACTTATATCTACCGCAACTGGGAGAACATCATCGATCCCTATGACGCGCTGGCGACGTATGTGCCGATCTCGATCACGGTGCCCGAAAACGGCCAGACCTACACCGTTTATAACCGCACCTCCGGCGACGCCCATGAATATATCCTGACCAATATCAAGTCGGGCGATAAATGGGTCATGGGGACGCCCTACCGGCGCTACTCCGGCCTCGAATTGGTGCTGAACAAGAGATACTCCGACCGCTGGCAGCTCCTCGCCTCCTACGTTTACTCCCGAGCCTGGGGGACGCTGAACAACGGGTTCGGCGACGACCTCGGCTACGGCAGCCACGGAGGCCTCTCCACGGCCGACCCGAACTTTTGGATCAACGCGGACGGCGATCTCTCCAGCAACCCGACCCACCAGATCAAGATCCAGGGCACGTATATGATCCCCGGGATCGAGGTCGCCTTCAACGTCTACTTCCACGGCATCACGGGCGACTCCTGGCAAACGAGCTACACGACCCAGCTCCTGAACCAGGGCCGGGTCCAGTTCTTCGTCGAGCCCCGCGGCTCCCACCAATACGATATGGCCAAGCTCCTCGATCTCCGCCTGGAGAAAGTCTTCATCCTGGCCAACCGCTACCGGCTGGGGCTGATTTTCGACGTGTTCAACGTCTTCAACGACAACACGATCACGAGCTGGGGGACGAACTGGGGCAGCGGCGAGGATTATTACATGCCCGGCGAGCCCGGCTACACCGCCTCGACGGACGGGCATTATCTCTACGGGATCGTCAATCCGCGCCAGGCGAGGGTAGGCATCCGGCTCACCTTCTGAGCCGGGACGGCGGAAGAAGCGCGGCGCGTCCCGGCCGCGGCAACCCCTTGGGGGGGGGGCGCCGCGGCCGGGACGAAGGGGCAGCGATTCCCTTCCTTTCTTTTCTCGGGAGCCGGTTTATCTGGCGGCGAAGGCGGCCTTGATGTCCGCGATCCCGACGCCCAGCGTCTTGCGGGCGATGCCGTCGAGGGCCGCTTCCGAACCTTGGAAATGCATCGTCGTATGGACGTGGCGGAGGATGCCGTCCGGCTTGAGGGCCCCGGCCGGCGAGGACGTCTCCAGCTCGTAGAACGGGCCCAGAGGCTTGGCCCCGGGTGAGGCCGGGCCGTCGTTGTAGCTGTTGACCGCGTCTCCCCCGTAAGGGTTCTTTTGGATCTCCCACATCGAATTCACGTAATCCGTGAGGCCGTCAGGGAGGGTCAGGTGGACCAGGGTCAGGACGCCGTTGGCCGCGTCATAGCTCCCGGCGAAGGGCCTGGCCCGGCGCGGCGAGAGCCCGATCTTGCTCCGGTAGAGCCCGTCCCCCTTGAAATAGAGGACGCCGTTCCCCACGATGAGCCGGTCGGCCGGGACCTTGCCGAAATAGGCGTCGTTGACGATCGGTCCCTGGGCGCTCTCCTCCCCCGCTTTGAAAGGGACGACGATCGTCGTCGTCGGGGACGGGTTGTACATGCCCAGGATCCAGATGGACAGCAATCCGGTCTCCTTGGACCAGGCGTTCAAGCCGGTGTTGGTGATGCTGTTGTCCGAGGAATAGGCCACGGCGCGGACGCCGTCCGGCAGTTCGATGCCCAGCGCCGCCATGGCCGGCTTCTCCAGAACGGTGACGACACGATGGACGTCCACGTCGAACTCCGTGCCGGAATAATTGACCAAGCGCATGGACTTGCGGAAATGGACGGCGCTCATCTGCTGGGAGACGATGCGGAATTCCCCTTCGTTGATCGGGGGCGGCGTGAACCAGTTGTCCAGGTTGAACGGTGCGCCTTTCTTGAAGAAAATCGAGAATTGCCCGCCCTCCGGTCCGATCCAGAACCGGTCCTCGCCGCCGAAGGCGTTCATGTGGAGATTGTTCTCCTTCGAAGCGATGGCCGCCCGATTGATCCAGCCGAAGCTCAGCCCTTCGGCCCCGCCGGCGGTGCTGGTCATGACCCGTCCCTGCAGATCGGGGTTGACCGCGATCTGGGCCGTGCCTCCGATATCCTCCAGAACGGCCACCCGGGTATACTGCTGTAAAAACGCTAAATCGTCCTTGAACGTCGCCGCCTTCGTATCGGTCTTGGCGTTCTTGGAACAGCCCGCGGCCATGATCAGCGCGGCGGCCAGGATGAAAAGCATCGTCTGTTTCATGGATCGATCCCTCCTTGTCATTTCAAGGCCCGGGCCGCCCATTTTGCGGCCAGGACCGGGTCGGCCAGCATTTTGATCAGGACTCCCCCGACGACGGGCCGGGCTTGGAAGCCGGTCTGTTTGCCCGAGTTTGTCCAGTACCAATCCGTGAGCGGGACACGGTCGGGCGTCTTGTTCAGCCATTCGTAGACGGGATCGAGGAAGGCGGCGAAATCGGCCGGCGTGTCGGCCAGGGTCGCCGTCCACAGGAGCCAGTCGAGCTTGGTGTATTCCTTGCGGTTGTCCAGGGGCAGGCCGAAGGCCAGCTGGCTCTTTTTGTAGAAGGCGATCTCCCTGCGGGCCACGTCGGCTGAAAAAAGCTTATAGTCCAGGAGCTTGTCCCAGACCAGATTGTATTTTTGGCTCCAGGTTCCGGGTTTGTCGAAGGCCAACCGATAATGGTCGCCGTCGGAGGCCATCCGTTCCCATTCCTTGGCATCGGCGGCCGAAAGCTTCTTGTAAGCCGCGCCCTCGTCCGTCTTCCCCGCCCGCGCGCAGAGATCGGCGTAGGCCCGCAGGGCCAGGATGGCCTTGATCGAAAGGTTGGCATTGTGGGCCAGGTGGCCGGCGAAATCGTCGGTGCACAGCTGGTTCTCGGGGTCCAGTCCCTTCGCTTTCAGATAGCCGGCCCAGGTCCGGATCTGGTCCCAGTATTTGAGGGCGAAGGAGGGCCGGCCCTCGGCCTTGGCCAGGGCGGCCGCCAGGAGGATCAGATTGCCGCTCTCCTCGACCGGCATTTGGTCCTCTTCGGTCCGGGCGCCTCCGCCGTAGACCTGGCCGTTGGCCTGGGGATACGTCCCCAGGTCGTGGGGAGCAAAGGGGAATTTCCATTCGCCGACCTTGGCGTAATCGAAGACCGGCGTCAGGAGCGCCCGCAGAAGCGGCGGACTCATGAGCAGGTACATCGGGGCCTCGGGATAGATGACGTCGACCGTGGAGATGCAGCCGTTGCTGAAATTCTCCTTGGGGAAGAAGAGCGCCGTGCCGTCGATGTCCGCGGCCAGCTTGTGGGCGGCCAAGGACTGACGGTACGACAGCGCCCCGAGGGCCGCATACTTGGGCCCTCCGGCGGCGGTCAGGTCGGCCATGAGCTCATCGTCGAAACGCCGGCACCGTTCGGCCAGGGCCGGATAATCCCGGGCCGCGCTCTCGAGCAGCCCGCCGGCGTCCATTCCGTTCCGCCGCCAGTACGGCCGCAGCCTGCGGTAGAAATATTCGATGGAGAAGCGGTCGTCGTAGGCGGCCATCAGCCAGCGCGAAACGGGCTCGGCGCCGACGGGGCCGAGATCGAAGGCCGCGGAAGCCGCCGGATCGTCGTCCTCGACGTTCCGCGGCATGTCCAGGTCGTCGCGGACGGGCAGCCGGCCGTCCTTGAGAAAGGCGGCCCGGGACGGCTCGGCCGACCCCAGGCGCGTCCGGGCCCCCTGTCCCGCCGGAACGGCGAGATAGAAATATCCCCAATCGATGCGCAGATCGTCGCCTCTCTTGGCCAGCACCGGCTGATCCTTCGAGCCGATGGCCAAAGCCTCGGCGCCATCGACGGCCAGCCGCGACCAGACCACGGATTGGCCGGCGTCGTTGACGGCGATCTCGGCCGTGGCGTCGAAGTAGAGCGCGACATCGTGCGGCCGTCCGTCGGCCGAGCGGGCCTCGAACGTCAGGTAGCTGACGGGCCGGGAGAGGACGTCCAGATCATCGGCCAGGAGGGGCGAAAGGAACGTCACGGTGAGTTCGATCCCGGCGTCGCGGAAGGAATAGACGGACCGCGTCGGAAAGATCCGGAGCCCGGTCTGGGCCAGGGCGGGAACGCGCTCCGGTGAGGGGCCGATGACCCGGTAAGGCCTGCCGTCGACGCGGACGAAGGCCGCCAGGGCTTGCGTCCGGCCGGTCCAATGCTTGGGCCAGTCGTCGGTCAGACGGTCGGCGGCGGACCACAGGCTGAAGTACGGATCGTGGGTGATGAGGGGGACGGCCGGCGGCCGGACCCTCTCGGCGGCCGGGGCTCCGGCCGCCGAGAGGGCCGGAAGGAAGGCCGCGCAGAACGCCGAGCCGAACGCGGCGAGGAGGAAGATCCGGGCGGAACGGGACATGAGCACCTCCTGTCGGATCGTCAATGTAACCCAGTCGGAAAGGGATTTCAATCGGAATCCCGGCGGCGGTCTTTACCGTCCGGCGAAGAGCGTCACCAGCTTATAAACGATCGCGGCGCAGCCGGCCGCGGCGGGGATGGTCAGGACCCAGCCCCAGACGATCTTGATGGTCACCTGCCATTTGACCTGGGCGGCGTTCTTGGCCGTGCCGACGCCGGCCACGGCGCCGGTGATGACGTGGGTCGTGGAAACGGGGACACCTAGGTGCGTGGCCAGGAAAATGGAAGCGGCGCTGGCCGTCTCGGCGCAGAATCCGTCGATCGGCCGGAGCTTGACGATCTTCTGGCCCATCGTCTTGACGATGCGCCATCCGCCCGAGAGCGTGCCCAGAGCGATGGCGGTTTGGGCGCACAGGACGATCCACAAGGGGATGTGGAATTCCTTCATGTGCCCGGATGTATAGACGAGGCTGGCCATGATGCCCATCGTCTTCTGGGCGTCGTTCCCGCCATGGCCCAGGCTGTAGAGGGCGGCCGAGACGAATTGCATGCGCTTGGACCAGACGTTGACCACGGCCAGGGGCTGGCGATGCATGACCCAGGTCATGGCCACTTCGAGGATCAGCCCTAAAACCATTCCCAGCAGGGGGGCCAGGACGATGAAGACGGCGATCTTGATCCAGCCGCTCATGATCACGACGCGCCAGCCGGCCTTGGCCACCGCGGCGCCCAGATAGCCGCCCATCAGGGAATGGGAGGAGCTCGAAGGAAGGCCCAAAGCCCAAGTCAAGAGGTTCCAGGTGATGGCCCCGACCAGCGCGCCCAAGATGACCAGAGGATCGACCACGGTGATGTCGATCAGCCCCCGGCCGATCGTCGAAGCCACGGCCGTGCCGAAGATGAGAAAGGCGATAAAATTGAAGAAGGAAGCCCAGATGACCGCCCGCTTGGGGCTGAGGACCCGCGTCGAGACGATGGTGGCCACGGAATTGGCCGCATCGTGCATGCCGTTGGTGAAATCGAAGGCGAGGGCGATGGCGATGATGAAGACGACGAGCCCGAAGCTCCAGGTCATGGCTAGCTGCCCTTGACCACGATCCCTTCGACGGTATTGCTCATGTTCTGGAAGACATCCATGATGTGCTCGAGGGTCCCCAGGATGTCCTTCCACTTGATGACGGCGATGGGGTCCCTCTCCTCCTGGAAAAGCGTCCGAAGCGATTGCTGATAGATGATGTCGCCCTCGTCCTCCAGGTCGTGGAGCTTGCGGATGAGGCGCCACATGGACTCGGTGTACTTCTGCTGTTTGAAGACTTCGGCGATCAGTTCGTTGAGGACCGGCGTGGCCCGGCCGATCAGCTCGGCGAAGCCGTCGACGAAGGGCTTCTTGACCGTCACTTCGTACAGATAGAAGCTGTGGAGCGTGTTCTCGATGAGGTCGATGATGTCGTCGAACTCATGGATGAGCTGATAGATGTCTTCGCGGTCGAAGGGGGTGATGAAGCTCTTGTTGATCAGGCTTATGATGACATGGGCGACCCCGTCGGCCTTGTGCTCGATGTCCTTGGCTGTGCGCCAGTACGACTCGAAGTTCCTGAAATCGCCGGCGAACTCCTGGAAGACCGCGGTGATTTCGGTGAGCGTGGCCGACATTTTCAGGAAGTTTTCGGAGAACGCCGGTTCTTTGGGGAGAAGGAATTTCATGAGAGCCTCAGATTTCAGGATTATATTCAATCCCCGATCGAATGCAAGCCGGGCCGGCAGCGCGGCGCGCCCGATCGGGGGCCGCCCGGCGGGATGGGTCCCGGCCGCGCTTCGTCTTGGCGTCCGTTCAGCGGGCCCGGTAGTCCTGCTTGCGCACGGTCACCCGTTCCAGGCGGTCGGGGATGACTTCGACGCCGATCCCCGGCCCGGTCGGGACGGCCATCGTCGATCCGGGGCCGAGCACGAACTCGGGTTCGACGATGTCCTGTTTGTAGTAGCGGCGGCTGGCCGAGATGTCGCCCGGCAGGGTGAAATTGGGAAGGGAAGCTAAGGCCACGTTCCCGGCCCGGCCGATCCCCGATTCCAGCATCCCGCCATGCCAGACGGGAATGCCCTGCGAGGCGCAGAAATCGTGGATGGCGATGGATTCGGAGAACCCGCCTACGCGTCCGGGCTTGATGTTGATGATGCGGCAGCTCTTGAGCTCGATGCCGGCCCGGGCGTCGGCCGCGCTGTGAATGCTCTCGTCCAGGCAGATCGGCGTTTTGAGCTCTTTTTGCAGCTTGGAATGGTCGAAGATATCTTCATGGCTGAGGGGTTGTTCGATGAGCAGGAGGTCGTCATCGTCCATGGCCTTGAAGATCGGGGCATGGCTCAGCTCATAAGCGGAATTGGCGTCCACCTGGAGAAGAATTTTAGGAAAAGCCTTGCGCAGCGCCTTGACCAGTTCCAGATCGCGGCCGGGAGCGATCTTGATCTTGATCCGGCCGTAGCCTTCGGCCAGGTGGGCCGCCACTTTGCGCACAAGGGCGTCCGCCGAAGCCTGCAGGCCGACGCTGACGCCGACCGGGACGCGGTCGCGCACCCCGCCCAGCATCTTCGACAGGGACACGCCCTTGGCCTTGGCCAGAGCGTCCCAGAGGGCCTGCTCGAGGCCGGCCTTGGCCATGCGGTGGCCGCGGAACTTGGACCACAGGGCCACGGCCTCGTCGACACGCTCAATGCTCTTGCCCAGCACGGCCGGGACGAGACAGTCATGGAGAACGGACCAGGCCGTCTGGACGGTCTCCGAGGAATAGAGCGGATATTCCTCGACGACGCACTCCCCCCATCCGGTCAGTCCTTCGCCGTCGACCCGGACGTGGATGTGGTCCTCGGTGATCTCGACGCCCATCGACGTTTCGAACGAAGAGACGAGCTCCATCTTCGTATAGCGGATCTCGATCCGTTCAATGCGCATGCCGTCCTCCTTGAAGTCCGTAAAAGAACAGGAAGCAGGATACCACAAAAAGACCGGCCGCCTGAAGCTCCACGAACCCGCGTCCCCGGGATCCCGCGAAGGGGATTGAATCACGGCGGCGATCATTCGATAATACCGGCCGACGGCAAGGCTCAAGGATTGAACCATGAAAAAATCATCGCTCTGTTTCGCGCTTCTCCTCCTCGGCCCGGCGCTGGCCGCCGCGGCCGCCCCCAAGGGCCTCCTCTTCATCATCGGCGGCGGAGACCGCGACGCCGAAATGACCAGGCAGTTCATCGCCCTGTCCGAACGCGTGAACACGGGCCGCATTCTCGTCTTTCCCATGGCCGGCGCGACGCCCGCCGAATCCGGAGCGGACATGGTCAAGGAATTGAAGGGGTTCGGGGCCAAGAACGTCGAATTCCGGATCCTGACCCGCGAACAGGCCGGGAAGCCGGAAGCGGCCGCGATCCTGGACGGCGTCGGCGGCGTCTATTTCACCGGCGGCGACCAAGCCCGGGTGACGAAAGCCCTGCTGGGGACGCCCGTCCACCGCAAGCTCCTGGAGATTTACGGGAACGGGGCGGTCATCGGCGGCACGAGCGCCGGAGCGGCCATCATGAGCGAGGTCATGATCACGGGGGACGAAGTCAAGAAGCCGGAGTCCGGGCACGAGTTCGAGACGATCGAGACCGGCAACGTCATCACGACGCCGGGCCTGGGCTTCATCAAGAGCGCCGTCGTCGACCAGCACTTCGCCACGCGCAAGCGGCACAACCGGCTGATCAGCGTGCTGGCCGAGCACCCGGATCTCCTCGGCCTCGGCATCGACGAATCGACGGCCATCATCGTCCGGCCCGACGAGACGTTCGAAGTGGTCGGCGAAAAGGACGTCATCGTCTACGATCCGGGCCGGGCGAAATTCGAGATCCGGCCGAACAAGGCCGTCGGCGTCGCCGGGATGACGCTCCATGTCCTTCTGCCGGGGTCGGTCTACGATCTGAAGACGAGAACGATCAAGACCCCCTGAGACGGCCGGAGCACTCTCAGCGCTGGGGCGGGTTGGCCCGGGTCGCCTCCTGGCCCTTGCGGGCGAAATCCTGCGAGAGGGCCTCCTGACCCAGCCGGTTGTAGAGATCGGCCAGGAGGAAATAGGCCAGGGCCAGATCGGACGCCTCGGGCTTGAGGGCCAGCCCTTTCTGGACGAGGGCCACGGCGTCGTCGTAGTCCCGGCCGCCGTTGAGCTCGATCCGGGCCAGGTAGAAATAGGTCAGGGGGAAATCGGGGTTGAGGGCTTTCGTCCTGTTCAAATAGGTCAATTCATCGCCGTCCCGGCCCATTTGGCGGTAGAGCCGGGCCAGGTTGAAACAGGCGCGGAAGTTCTTGGGCGAATTTTCCAGCTCTTTCAGATAGGCCTCGACGGCTTTGTCCGGCTCGTTTTTCTTTTCATAAAGCTGGGCCCAATTGAAGTACAGGGTGTGCAGGCGGGGATCGGTCTTCCCTGCCTCCCGGAGATGTTCCTCGGCCTTGGCCGGGTCGTCCTTGACGATGTAAATCGCGGCCAGCGAATTGTGGGAAGCGGCCGATTCGGAGTTGAGGGAAAGGCATTTTTCGAAATAGACGATGGCCTGGTCGTATTTTTTCTGGGCGAAATTCAGTCCTCCCAACAGGTGATAAAGCTGGGAATCCTGGAACCCTTTGGCCAGAAAATCAAGGATGGTCTTTTCGGCCTCGCCGGGCCGGCCCAGAGCGGTCAGGCAATTGGCCATGTTGATGATGGTGAAGGAGTCGTCCGGCTTGCGCTCCAGGGCCAGGCGGAAGGCCTGGAGGGAGTCCTTGAAGCGCTTTTCCTTGAAAAGGACGTTGCCGAGGGTGAAATAGGCGTCGACCAGCTCGGGATCGTCGGCGATGATGGCCAGGATGTCCCGGATGGCCTCGTCGGCCTTTCCTTCCATGCCGGTTTCGCGGGCCTTGTTGAGGGCGTTGAAGACGCCGATCTTTTCCCGCGGATTGAGGAGCTTCTTCCCCTCCAGGCTGGAGGTGTCGGAAAACGAGCCGACGTACCCGAGGGCGGCCAGCCGCTGCTTGGTCTCCTCGTCCATTTTGGTCAGGTCAAGGGACAGGGCGTTGCGCGAGGTCTGCTCCATGAATTGGGCGGCCTTGGCGTAGAGGTCGCGGGCGGCCTCGGGGTTCTCGGCGGCCAGGTTCTTCTGCTCCCGCGGATCGCTGGCCACGTCGTAAAGCTCGAGGTCCGGGGCCAGGATGAGCTTGAAGCGGCGGTCCTGGTAGCTCTTCAGATCGGACCAGCCGTAATGGAAGCGGGGATAAAAGGTCTCGCTGTAGGCGAAGCCCAGACCGGGGACATCCTTGTTCGGTTCGAAGAACAGCGGGACCAGGCTGCGGCCCTGGACCTCGGCCGGGATCGGCAAGCCGGCCAGGTCCAGGACCGTGGGCATGACGTCGGCCAGCGTCACCACCTGGGGCGAGACGACGTTCTTGAGCCGACCGAACGGCGTGACCACGATCAGCGGAACGTGGAGCGTTTCCTGATAGATGAAAAAGCCGTGCGTCTGTTCCTGGTGGGCGCCCAGGCTCTCGCCGTGGTCCG
Organism: Candidatus Aminicenantota bacterium; assembly: GCA_963729855.1. GTDB lineage: Bacteria > Acidobacteriota > Aminicenantia > Aminicenantales > UBA4085 > UBA4085. Next base: position 148,669 of record CAVSPT010000005.1, read on the forward strand.
CGGCGAAGACGATCAGGGTCTTGTCCCGCAGCTTGTTCGTCTCCAGAAAATCCCAGAGGCGGCCGATCTGGGAGTCGGCAAAGGCGATCTCGCCCAGGTACGGATGGCGGAACTTCTTGTCGAACGGCGGCGGGGGTTCATAGGGGGTGTGCGGATCGTAAAGGTGGATCCAGGTGAAGAATTTGCCCGCCTTGGCTTTTCCCAGCCAGGCCAGGGCCTCGTCCATGACTTCGTTGGCCGGGCGCTGGACCGTGCCCAGCGATATCGTCTCGAACCGGCTCAAGTCGAATTTGTCGAAGTAATAGTCGAATCCCAGGTTGAGGCCCCATTTCGAATCCAGGACGTACGCGGCGACGAAGGCGGCGGTCTGATAGCGGCGCTCCTTGAACGACTCGGCCATGGTCTTGAGCGCGGGCGGGACGATGAACCCGCCGTTGTCCCTGACGCCGTGGAACGGCGGGTACGTCCCGGTCATGATCGTCGTATGCGAGGGCAGGGTCAGAGGGGTCTGGGAAAAACAGCGCTCGAAGCGGATCCCCTCCCGGGCGAAGCGGTCGATCGTCGGAGTCTCGATGTCGGGAAATCCGTAGCAATGGATGCGGTCGGCCCGGGTGGTGTCGAGCGTGATCAGGACGACGTTGTACTCTTGTCCGCCGCGGAGACGGGCGATGGAGGCCCCGCCCGGCCGAAGAACGAGGAAAGAAACGGCCAGGACCAGGACGGCGGCCGCCGCGATCAGGACGAGCTGGACTTTTTTCAGGGGCATCGGCAAAGAACGATTTTATCAAAAGTCCGGCGTCAAACCTACCCCTGCTCTTTTTCCCATGATCTCAACCCGCGGGTTCAGGTCGGCTCCGATCGGATCAAGGCCGGCTTGGCCCCTGAACTTTGGGAAAAAAAGGGGCGGCCTTGCGGCCGCCCCTCGCGGGTCTGCAGATGGATTCCGCTCAGAACATGAAACGGATACCGATGCGGGCCCGGCGCGGCAGGGTCAGACCATACAGGTCGTGACCGTCCGTGGACGCCGCCTCGCCGATGTACCAATCGTAATTGATGCGGGTCCCCCAACTCGTGATGTCCCCTTCGTTGAAGACGTTGAAGACGTCAAAGAGGACGCCCAATTGGTATTTCCCGCCGAGGACGAAGTATTTCTCCAGGCGCAGGTCGAGGCTCTTCTGCATCGGATACCGCTCCGAGCCGCGCTGTTCGAGGAAGAACGTGACCCGGCCGCCCGTCCCGTAGACTTTGGTCCGGTACTGGGCCGTCCAGGTGCCGCCCGAGATGGCCGTGAAGTAGGCGTTCAGGCGGATATCGAACGGCAGGACGTAGGACCCCTGGATTTTGATCTGGTGGGTCGCGTCGGTGCTCATGGTCCCGTCCGCGTTGATCCACATGTTCGGATCGGGGCCGTAGCGGAAATCGCCCCAGCCGATGTCGGTGTAAGACCCGCTGTTGTTGATCGTACCCCAGGTCTTGGAATACACGTACGACATCATGAGCTGCCAGCGGTTGGAGAACCGTTTGTTGAAGAGGACTTCGAGGCCGGAGTATTTGCGGTAGGGATTGAAGGTGAAGCCCAGGCTGTCGGCGTACAGGTTGGTCAGATCCTCCAGGTTGGTGATGACCCAGTTGGCCGCGCTTCCGGACGTCAACGAGTACAGGGTGTAGGTCTTGCTGTTGTAAGGAGCCGGAGGGGTGACGGTGACCGGCATGAAGGTGGCCAGCGTGTTGTAGGGGGAGATGAAATTGTGGTAGTTGCGATAGATGTACGTGATCGAGAACGAGGTGTCCTTGAAGAGCTCACGCTCCAGTCCGGTCGTAAACTGGTCCATGTAGGGGTGATCGATATTGGGGTTGACCGACCAGGTCCCATGGACGTTGCGCTTGAATTCATCCCAGGTCTGGGTGTCAAGGTTCCACTCGTAGAAGATCTTGTCGCTCCAATCCGTGTTCATCCGGTCGAACATGCCCGAATAGATGCCGTCCGTGAACTGGCCGTAATGGGCCTTGAAGACAGTGCTTTTGTCGCCCAGCAGGTCGTAGGTGAAGCCGATCCGCGGCGCCAGGCGGTGGGTGTTGAAGACGGTTCCGCTCACGCCGGCGACCGTTCCCCAATTCTGGGAGAAGCGCAGGCCCACGTTGATGTTCAGCCGATCGGTGATCTGCCAGGAATCCTGGGCAAAGGCTTCGACGCGGACCATGCGGGTGTCGATGTTGTAGCCGTCGTACTTGTAAGCCAGGTAATTGCCGGTGTATCCGCCGCCCCAATAGTCCACATAATACATGTGGTTCTTGCCGGTATACCCGTACGTGTTCTTGGAGATCGAGCGCTCCATTTCCACGCCGAACTTGAAGTCGTGGCTGCCCCTGATGAAGTTCTCGGTATAGTGGGTCAGGCTGGCATTGACCTGGTAGCGATAGCGCGGATGCTCGGCATGATACCCCGAGCTGTCGTAGCGCATGTTGGCCGGCCGCGTGGGATCGTCGGGATTCTCGTCCTCATAGTAATGCCCGGCGGTGTCCAGTCCGGTCCGTGGCTCGAGGTTATAGTAGCCGTAGAAACCGGCGAACTTGACATCGAAGAACGTGCTGGGGCTGAAAATGTGGGTCAGGCTGAAGTTCAGGACGTAGTTGGGGTCGATCTGGTTGACGGTCGCCTCGGGCGAAACCGTCGCGCTGCCGCCCCGGTACGTTCCGTTATAGTTGTCATTCTCGAACGAAAGAGTCATATTCGTCTTGTTCGTCAGCTGCGAGGTCAGCTTGACGAACCAGCGGGGCTGCTTGTAGTCCTGGGCGTAGGGGAATCCGGTCGGCCAGTCGCGGGACTCGTACCACTGCACGCCGGCGTAGAACCACAGCTTGTCCTTCATGATCGGTCCGCCGAGGTGGAAATTGGCGTCGACCATGGATTCGATGGGCGACGTGACGCTCGGGAAATCCGCAGCATAGGCCGCGTTGTTTTCCGTGCCCCAGAAGTTTCCGGCCGGGAGGACCCAGTTGTTCGACAGGCCCGGCCGCGCTTGGGCGCCCTGATAGTCGATCTCGACGTGTCCGGAGAACTGGTTGCCGCCGGACTTGGTGATCAGGTTGAAGATGACGCCGGTGAAATTTCCGTACTCGGCCGGCAGTCCGACGCCCATGACCTTGGCTTCCTCGATGATGTTGTAATCGAGGAAGACCCAGGCCGTTCCGCCGTCCGGATCGCCGACGCCCACGCCGTCCATCTGCCAGGAGATCCCGCGGCCGGCGCCGGCGCCGTAGGCGACGTCATTGTTGACGCCGGGGGCCAGGTTGACGATGTCGGACGTGAATTGGCTCGTCGGCAGGTTGCGCAGCATTTCGTTCGACAGGGTCACGGACGCCGACTCATTGGACTTGACGTCCACGGTCGGGGCCTTGGCTTGGACGGTGATTTCTTCGGACACCGCGGCCTGGGCCATGACCAGGTCGATCGACAGGCTGACCGTGGTGGTCAGGAGAATGTTTTCCTGAACGACGGACCTGAAACCCTGCAGGACGCTTTTGACCGAGTATTCGCCCGGTGGAAGGGCGGGGAATCGGAATGCGCCCTGGGCGTCGCTGACGGCGCTGCGGGAACCCATCAGGTTTCTCCCCGTGAGCGTCACGGTCACGCCCGGAAGCGGATTCTTTTGCTCGTCCGTGACCTTGCCGAGAATGGCGCCCGTTTCCCGGGATTGCGGGAAAGCCAGGACGGCCATGGTCAGGAGCAAACCAATAGCCAATAACGATTTTCCTCTCAAATGATTCCTCCTCCTCTGATTATGAATGCCTAAACGGGAATAGAAAAAGATTATTGGGGATAAACCTCCCTCCTTGTTCACCTCCTTCAAAAAAGCTTAATTCTGAAAAAAATGAAAAGCATGATTTGTGCCAAAATTTACAAAAGACAACAAGTTGAAATTATTATATTTAACAATACAAAAACGACATTTTCGCATGTGCAAAATCCAAACCGTTGAATTATTCATATTTTTGGATAAAAAAGGCTCCGCATTGAAACCGATACGCGCTTATGATAGTTTGAATCGCGAGGCCCATCCATGAAAAAACGCTTCCTGTTTTTCCTGTTCGCCGCATTAATCGCGCCGTCCCTAAGCGGTCAAAGCGGACTACCCGCTGAATATAAGGATTGGCTTGATACCGTCAAGCCCATCATCACCCCCACCGAGCGGGAGGTCTTCCTCAAGCTGTCGACCAAATCGGACCGTGACAAGTTCATCCAGTTCTTCTGGAAACAGCGTGACCCCCATCCGGACACCTCCGAAAACGAGTTCTACAAGGAATACATGGCCCGGATCCGGTTCGCCGACCAGACATTCCATGACGAAACGTCCCAGAGGGGCCACCTCACGGAGCGGGGTTTCTTTTATCTGCTTCTCGGGGCTCCCCTGGAGAGGCATATCTACGCGACCTATTCCCAGTTCTGGCCCGTCGAGGTCTGGTTCTACAAGGGTGAAGAGCAATACGGCCTGCCGGCCTATTTCTATTTGATGTTCTATCAACCCCAGGGGTTCGGCCCGTACAAGCTCTTCAGCCCCAGCGTCGACGGCCCGGAACGGCTGGCCATTCCGACCATGAGCAACGGGACCTTGACCCGGCAAAGCGCCTACCAGACGATCAAAGAGGTCGCCTCCGAGGTGGCCTCGGCCTCGCTCAGCTATATCCCGGGCGAGCGGCCGTTGACCATGGCCTCTTTTTCGTCCGACACGCTCGTGGCCAATGTGCGGGGCCTCCCGGAGAAGAAATATTCGGACGCCTACGCCCGGTCGTATCTCGACTTCAAGGACCACGTGGAGACCGAATATTCCCACAACTATGTCGACTGCAGCGCCCTGGTCCGGGTCTTCGCGCGCGGCGGCCAATTCTTCGCCGATTGGACGGTCGAACCGTCCAAAATGAATTTTGACACCGCCGGAAACGTCTTTTACGCCTCCTACGAGCTTGTTCTCAAGCTGGAGCGCCCGGACGGAACGACGCTCCTGGAGAAGACCGAGGAGATCCCCTTCCGGGTGACGCCCGAGCAATTCAAGGCCCACGAACGCCAGCGGGTGGCCTTCCAGGACGTCCTGCCGGTCGTGCCCGGCGAGTCGCGCCTCTTCCTTCTGCTCAAGAACAAGACCGCCCGGGACTTCATGTCGTTCCAGGCCCGTCTGTCCGTGCCGACGGCGGGCTCCGCGCCCGGCCTCGGCGACCTCCTGCTTTATCACGTCCGGGAGGAGATGTCGGCCGCCCAGAAAAAAAATATCGAGGCGTTCGCCCTCGAAGGCCGCCGCTACGCCTTCAATGCCAGGAACGAATTTTTGCCCGGAGAGGAATTGGGGGGCCTGATCCAGTCCCTGCACCCGGCCGCCGCCTCGGCGGCCGCCTTGTTCCAGTTCGACATCATCGATCTGGGAATGAGCTCCGCCTCGGCCCAAGCCAAGCCCAAGCCTCCCTTCTTCAGCCGGCGTTACCCGGCCCGGGACGTCCTCGATACGCCAACCGGCTGCATCGATCTCGGCCCCGTGTCCCTGGCTTCCATCGCCCCGGGCTATTATCAGGCGGTCCTGACCATGCTCGACGGGTCCGACCGGCCGCTCCAGGTCCGCAAAGAAAATTTCATCGTCCTGTCCAACCGCATGCCCATTCTGCCCTGGGTCTTCGCCCGCCAGCACCCGGCCTTCCCCAATCCCGAACATCTTTATCTCCTGGGCACGCAATATTTTCTGGGCGGCGATTTCGTCGCGGCCAAAGAAGTCCTGGACAAGGCTTCGGCCATGCGCGACGAGCCGCGGGTGAAATTGCTGCTCGGCCGGACGCTTTACGGGCTCCACCGCTATGCCGATTCGATCGGGGTCCTCGATCCCCTCTACAAAGTCAAAAAGGACCGCGATGCCGGGAAAGCCCTGGCCCTGGATCATTTTTCGCTGAGCGAATGGGGGCCGGCCCTGGAAATGTGCCGCGATCTGCTGCAGGGGGGGACCGAAGTCTCCGTCCTCAACCTGGCCGGCGAATGCTGCGTCCGGCTCGACGATCCGGACCAGGCCGTGCCGCTTCTTCGGAAGTCCCTGGAGATCGATCCGGCCCAGCCCGCCGTCCGGGCCCTGCTGGAAAAAGCCCTCAAGAAATAGACCCGGCCGCGATCACTGCAGCAGCCGGGACAGGAATTCGGCGTCGCTGAAGGATGAGGGTTTGCCCTGGCGGACGACGACCAATCCCAGCGGTTCGATGACATAAAGCCGCTGCTTGCCGGCCCCGGCGGACATGATGATCCGGTACGCCGTCTTCGCGGCGGGGGCCCGGCCGGCCCCGCTCCGGATGGCCCGGCCGGACTCTTCGGATTCGATGTCCGCGCCGGCCTCCAGCCAAAAGCCTATGCCGAAAGCGGGATTGGCCGCCGAAGGCTTGAAGAGCTCCTCGATCAGGTCGGGCCGGACGACGGCCTGGCCGTCATATCGACCTCTGTTGCGGAGGAACTCGCCGAACTTGGCCCATTCCGAGGCCTTCAGCGCGGCCCCCGTGGCCATGGCCGGATTGTTGTCCTGGCCGTACCTCCAGCCGGGCATCTCCAGCCCGATGGGCCGGAAGATCCGGCGGTTCAGGTACTCGATCGCCGTCTCCTTGCCGAGCTTGCGCTTGACCACTTCGCCGAAGATCTGGTAAGGGACGGGGCCGTATTGAAAGACCGTCCCCGGAGGGTCGACCGCCTTGGCCTGTAGGGCCTGGGCATAGGGCACGATGCGGCCGATCGGGCCGGGATCGATCCCGCTGGTCAGATTGAGGAGCTCACGCAGGGTGATCTGCGACCTGAGCGGATCGGCGGCCCATTCGGTGATGGTCTGGGACACCTTTTCATCGAAGGAGGAGACGATCTTGTCCTCGACCAGGGCCGCCAGAATGACCCCGGAAAAGCTCTTGGTGGCGCTGGCCAGAAGGTGGGCGTCGTCCTTGGCGTACCCGTTGTGATAATCCTCGAACACGAGACGGCCGTCGTGGAGGATGAGCAGCGAGAGCCCGTTGTTAGCCTTGGAATATTCGAGGGCCTTTTGGATGGCCGCCGGGGCCGGGGCCTTGGCGGGCGAGGAGGCCTGTCCGGCCATGGCCGGCGCGGCGGCCGCGATCAGCAGGGCGAAGAGTGCACTCGGTTTTCGTAAAATCATGGTTGTTCCTTGGTCTCGAGCATCATTATCCAAGGCCGGGCGAGCGGAGTCAATCGGCAAGACGCGCCGGAGGCGTTGACAGCCTCCGGCTTTCGGTATTAAACTCCGGGCATGGTTCGGAGCGGAGACGCCGGTTGTTCCCGTGGATGCGCGGAAAGCCGCGCCCGGCTCGTCCGCTTCCTGAACCGCTTCAGCGGGCTATAATCCCAGGCCCTCTCCCCGCCTCTCCGTCCCTTTCCCAGGTGCGCTCCCTTTCTTATGGTGAGGTCAATATGAAAATCATCGTTCTTGGCGCCGGCCTTGTCGGCGGCCCCATGGCCGCGGACCTGGCCGCCGATCCCCGTTTCGAAGTCACGGCCGTCGACGTCAACGCGGACGCGCTGGCCCGGCTGGCGAAGACCCGCGGCATCCGGACGCTGCGGGCCGACCTGGCCCGCCCGGAGGATGTCCGCGGCCTTGTCGCCGGTTTCGATCTGGTCCTCAGCGCGGTCCCCGGATTCATGGGCTTCCGGACTCTCCAAGCCGTCCTCGAAGCCGGCCGCAACGCCGTCGACATCGCGTTCTTTTCGGAAGATCCCTTCGCCCTGGACGGCCTGGCCCGGGCCCAAGGCATCACCGCCCTGGTCGATTGCGGCGTCGCTCCCGGAATGTCGAACGTGCTGACCGGATATTCCCGGCACCGCTTGGACGAAGTCCTTTCCGTGCTGATCTACGTCGGCGGACTGCCCGAAGTGCGGGAATGGCCCTACGAATACAGGGCCGTCTTCTCCCCGGTCGACGTGATCGAGGAATACGTCCGCCCGGCCCGCTACGTCCAGAACGGGGCCCTGGTCGTCCGGCCGGCCCTGTCCGACCCCGAGCTCCTCAATTTCCCCGGCCTCGGCACGCTCGAGGCCTTCAACACCGACGGCCTGCGGACGCTGATCGGGACGATCGCCGCGCCCGACATGAAGGAAAAGACGCTCCGCTACCCGGGGCACATTGAAAAGATGGCCGTCCTGCGCGAGACGGGATTCTTCAGCCAGGACGAAATCGAAGTCGGCGGGGTCCGCGTCCGGCCGCTGGACGTGACGGCCAAACTGCTGTTCCCGAAATGGAAAATGGGCCCGGCCGACCGGGACGTCACGGTGATGAAGATCGTGGTCGAAGGCAGGAAAGACGGGCAGGCCAGGCGCTTCACGTACGATCTGCTCGACCGCTTCGACGAGGCAACGGGCGTCCATTCGATGGCCCGGACGACGGGCTATACGGCGACGGTCGCGGCCCGCATGCTGGTCGGCGGCCTGTTCGCCGAGAAGGGGGTCTTCGCGCCGGAATCGGTCGGGCGGCGGCCGGAATGCGTCGAATTCCTCCTGGCCGGACTCAAGGAGCGCGGAATCGTCTACCACGAGACGATCGAATAGACCGTCGCGCCAAAAAAGGTCGGCGGGTCCTGCCTGCTCCGGCGCCCCGGATTCCGCTCGCTCCACCCATCCCCCAGTGGGTCCCTTCCGCGAGCGGAACTCGGGTGCGTCCGTCGCGTCACCCGCCGAGATTTCTAATGGTCAACGTACGCGTTTTTCTTGGTCGATTTCTCGCCGATGCCGCGAGCCCGCCGACCTTTTTTTAAGCGTCGAAGACGGGCGCGTCGGCCTCGACGAATTTCTTCTCCCATTTGGCCACGACGACCGAGGCCAGACAGTTGCCGACCACGTTGATCATGGTCCGGACCATGTCCATCAGGCTGTCGATGCCCAGCAGGACGGCGACGCCCTCGATCGGCAGGTTGAACTGGCCGAGGGTCCCGGCCAGGATGACCAGCGCCGCCCGCGGTACCCCGGCCACCCCCTTGCTGGTCAGCATCAGGGTCAGGACCATGCCGAGCTGCTGGCCGAGCGACAGGTGGACGCCGGCCGCTTGGGCCACGAAGACCGAGGCCAGCGACAGGTAGAGCGACGTCCCGTCGAGATTGAAGCTGTATCCGGTCGGGATGACGAAAGAAACGACCTCGCGAGGCACGCCCAGGGTCTCCATATTCAACATGGCCTTGGGCAAGGCCGCCTCGGAGCTGGTCGTGGAAAAAGCGATGACGGCCGGCTCCTTGACCGCCCGGAAGAACTTCCCGACCGGGATCTTGAAGATGAGCATGACGGGAAGGAGCACGCCGATGAAAAAGACCAGGGCGCAGCCATAGAAGGTCAGGATGAGGACACCCAGCTTGAGCATGACCCCCAGCCCCCGGCTGCCGACGGTCACGGCGATGGCCGCCCCGACGCCGATCGGGGCGAACTTCATGACGATCCCGGTGAATTTGAACATCGTCTCGGACAGGGAATCGCAGAGGTCGAGAATGACCTTCTTCTTTCCATGGACCATGCCCAGGGCCAGGGCGAAGATGATGGCGAAGATGACCACCTGGAGGACCTCGCCGTCGGCGGCCGCCTGGAAAAAGCTCTGGGGGAAGACGTGGACAAGGACATCGGCCAGCTTCTGGGGCTTGGCCGCCAAGCTGCTGATGTCGCCGCCCTGCAGGGCCACGCCCACGCCCGGCTTGACGGTATTGACGAAGGCCAGGCCGAGGAAAAGGGCCACGGTCGTCACGGCCTCGAAATAGACGATGGCCTTAATGCCCATCCGGCCGACCGCGCGGCTGTCCGCGTGGCCGGCGATGCCGACGACGAGCGTGGCGAAGATGAGCGGGGCGATGATAGACTTGATCAGGCGGATGAAGATCGTGCTGATGGGCCTGAGGGCCTCGCCCGTCTGGGGCCAGAGCGCTCCGATGACGAGCCCTATGGCCATGCCGATGAAGATATAGAGGGTCAGGCGGTTTTTTTTCGCGGCCATGGATGGCGCCTTTATCGAGGGATTCGGACCGTCGGCGTCCACTATAATTCAAAGTGGGGTCAGGCCACAACTTGCCCCGATCGACAGGGCCGCGGAAGTTGTGTTATAAAAATTGGATGGACTATCCGACCGTTCCGGGCAAGGCCGCCAAGGACGATGCGGCCAAGCGGGAGAAGAAAGCCGCCGCCCGAAACTCGGTCGCGGCCGCCGTCCTCCTGACGGGGATGAAGATCGTCGTCGGCCTGCTGACCGGCTCTCTCGGCATTCTGGCCGAGGCCGCCCATTCCGGGCTCGACCTGATCGCCGCGGCCATGACGCTCATTGCGGTCAGCGTCTCCAGCCGCCCGGCCGATTCGAACCATCCCTACGGCCACGGCAAGGTCGAGAATCTCTCGGCCCTGCTGGAAACGGCTCTCCTGCTCATCACCTGCGTCTGGATCGTCTACGAAGCGGTCCGCCGCCTCTTCTTCCACGACGTCGCGGTCGAGGCCTCGGCCTGGGCCTTCGCCGTCATGGGTGTGTCCATCGTCATCGACCGGTCGCGTTCGCGGATGCTCAAGCGGGCGGCCAAGAAACACCACAGCCAAGCGCTCGAGGCGGACGCGCTCCACTTCTCGACCGATGTCTGGTCTTCGTCCGTGGTCATCGCCGGCCTCATCCTGGTCGGCCTGGCCCGCGCCCTCCACGGGCCCTGGCTGGCCAAGGCCGACGCGGTCGCCGCGCTTGGCGTCTCGGCCATCGTCGTCTTCGTCAGCATCGGACTGGGCAAGAAGACGATCGCCGACCTGCTCGACGGCGTCCCCGCGACCCTGCGCGAGGACGTCCATCGGGCCGCCCACGTGCCCGGCGTCCAGGAAGTTCGCCAGGCGCGCATCCGCCGCAGCGGTCCCGAGCTGTTCATCGACCTGGTCCTCATCGTCAACCGGAACGAGGCCTTTGAGAAGACCTATGACATCGCCAACGCGGCCAAGGCCGCCGTCCGGCGGGCCCTGAACCAGCCCGAGGCCGACGTCATCGTCCATGTCGCCCCGGGCCGGGACGATTCCGACGACTGGGTCGGCCAGATCCGTTCGTTGGCCGCCCGGCACGGCCTGGCCGCCCACGACATCCTGATCTACGACGAAGACGGCCGCCCGGCCCTCGACCTTCATCTGGAGATCCGGGACGCCGCCAACGTCGGCGCCGCCCACGCCCGGGCCACGGAGTTCGAAGAGGCCGTCCGCCGGGAGATCCCCGGGCTGGGCCGGGTCGTCTCGCACCTGGAGCCGGTCCTGGACAAGACCGCCGCCGACGGAGCCGACGGCGGCAAAGAGGAGCGCGTCCGGCGGATCATCTCCGAGCTGGCTCCCAAGATGGGCCTGCGCTGCGGCCCCCACGACATCGAGCTCAAGACGGTCGGCGGCGAGGTCGTGGTCTCCTTTCATTGCACGGTCGACGCGGCCACCGACTTGACCGACGCCCACCGCTTCACCGAGCGCTTCGAGCTGGCCCTCCGCCGCCGCGCCCCCCGCCTGGGCCGCGTCCTGATCCACATCGAGCCGCCCGAAGCCGGCGACGGCGGCATCTGATCGCCAAGACCGCGGCCGGCCGGACGCCCGCCGGCTCCAAGTTGACTTTGATTCTCCAGTTTTTATATCATGGCCTACTTATCGCCGCCGTCTTGGGATTTTTCGAGAACCCAAGGATCGAGAATGAGGTGAAAATGGCCAGCAAGCTTTTCCGAAGAAAACCCCTACACGTGCTCCTCGAAGAGCTCCATGGGGAAAACAGGCTCCGCCGGATTCTGGGGCCCGTGACGCTCACGAGCCTCGGCGTCGGGGCCATCATCGGCACCGGCATTTTTGTTTTGACCGGCGTCGCGGCCCACGATAAAGCCGGTCCGGCCCTGATGCTGTCATTCGTCGTGGCCGGCGTCACCTGTCTCTTCGCGGCGTTCTGCTACGCCGAGTTCGCGTCCATGGTCCCCGTGGCCGGATCCGCCTACACCTACGCCTACGCCACGCTGGGCGAGCTGTTCGCCTGGATCATCGGCTGGGACTTGGTCCTGGAGTACGCCGTCGCCTCGGCCACCGTCGCCCATGGCTGGTCGCATTATTTTCAGGATTTCATAAGTACGTTTAAGCTCTATATTCCCAAGATCATCGGCTGGGCGCCGTTCAGGCTCAATACGACCACCGGCAAGATCAGCACCAGCGGAAGCTGGATCGACCTGCCGGCGATCGTCATCACGGCCCTGGTGACGATCGTCCTCGTACGCGGGATCCGCCAAACCGCGACGTTCAACGCCTCGATGGTCATCCTCAAGCTGATCATCGTGGTCTTCGTCATCGTCGTCGGGGCCTTCTACATCAACCCCAAGAACTGGGCGCCCTTCGCTCCGTTTGGATTGTCGGGGGTGAGCTTTTTCGGCAAGACCATCTTCGGAAAATCCTTGGGAGGGGCTCCGGTCGGCATGTTGGCCGGCGCGGCGATCAGCTTCTTCGCCTACATCGGATTCGACTCGATTTCGACGCACGCCGAAGAAGCCAAAAGGCCGCATAAGGACGTTCCGATCGCCATCATCAGCTCGCTCCTCATCTGCACCGTCCTGTATATTCTGGTCTCCGCGGTCCTGACGGGCATGGTCCCCTACAACCAGATCGACATCAACGCGCCGGTCTCCCAGGCCTTTAGACAGGTCGGCCTCGGCTGGGCCCAGTTTCTGGTCTCGCTCGGAGCTTTGGCCGGGATCACCTCGGTGCTCGTGGTCATGATGCTGAGCTTGCCCCGCGTTTTGCTGGCCATCGCGCGCGACGGCCTTCTTCCTCCGAAGTTCTTCGGCGCCGTGCACGAGAAGTTCCGCACGCCTTGGAAATCGACGATCCTGGTGGGATTTTTCGTCGCCCTCTTGTCCGCCGCGCTGCCGCTGGAGCTGTTGGCCGAGCTGGTCAACATCGGGACCTTGCTCGCGTTCGTCATTGTCTGCGGCGCGGTTTTGATCATGCGCAAAACGCATCCGGAGGCCGAAAGGCCGTTTCGCGTGCCGCTATTCCCGGTCATCCCCATTTTGGGGGTCGTTTTCTGCCTGTTGCTGATGTTCTCGCTGCCTCCGGCAAACTGGCTGCGCCTCTTCGTCTGGCTGGTCATCGGCCTGACGATCTATTTCTCCTACGGGCGCAAGCACAGCATCATGGAAAGAATGAAAGGGACGGAAGCGGCCAAAGACTCCTCGGTCACGAAATAAGAGCCGGAATTATTTCAGCTCGGCGAACAGGGCGGCCAGCTCCTCGGCCAGGATCCGGGACAGGGTGCCCGCAACGAGCCCGACGTCTTTGCGGGCCAGAGGCTCCTGGCGGTCGAAGCGCCGCGAGGCCAGGACCGTCCCCGACTTGAATTCCGCCAGCTCCATGGCCATCCCCAGCCGGGCCGTCCAGACCAGCGGTCCATCCACTTCCTCGATCTGGTGGATGGTGCAGTGGAGGACCCAGTCGGGCTCTTCCTTGCCCAGCTCGGGCAGGACCCGGTCGAAGCGCCGGGACAGCTCCAGGTTGTGGAGTAAAACGTCGTGGAGCATGCGGGCCGGTTTCTCGGCCCAGAAATGATAGGCGTAGTAATTGATTTCGACCGGCGAGATGCGGTAAAGGATGCGGAAATCGTCGTACAGCGAATCGATGTCGACGCGGTCGACGAGGAGCTTCTTGGCGAAGGGGGGCGCGGGAGGGGCGGGGGCCAGGTCGAGCTGGTAGTACTTCTTCGGCGAGGCCGAAAAACAGGCGGCCAGCCCCAGGACGACAGCCAGGAGGACGGCGGTCTTGCGCATCATTTCTTCACCTTTCGGCTGTGGAGGAACATCGTCGGGTCCTCCACCAGCTCGCGCGAGAATTTGGACAGGTTGTCGATCGTCGCGCCCATGGCCTCGACGGTCTGGCGCAGATCGGCCTGCTGGACGAGCAGGACGTTCTCGATCTTGGTCAGGCTGGACGAGGCGATCTCGATGAAACCCTGGAGGTTTTTCAGGACCTTGCCCATCTCCTCGTCCGAGAACCGCTTGTTCAGGTTGTCCATGGCCTGGGCGGCGTTGGTGTTGAGGCTGCCGGCCAGCCCGCTGAGGTCGTTGGTAATGCGGCGGAGGTTTTCGGTGACGGCGCCGAAATCGAGGGCCGCTTTCTCGATGTTGGTGATGGCGTTGGAGAGGTTCTCCCTCTTGGCTTCCAGCACGTCCGAGACGACGGCCGCGCTCTTCTCCGTCTTCTCCAGGAACTGGCTGATCCGCCGCTGATTGGCCTCGCCGAGCAGATCGTTGATGCGGCGGACGGCCGAATCGATGCTGGCCACGATGTCCTCGGCTTTCTCCCCCAGCCCCTTGGCCGTGGGAATTTCGCCGCGCGGGGGCATGGGCTCGGAGCGGTTGTTCCCGCCGGCCAGCTCGATGAACTTGGAGCCGGTGATCCCGGCGTAGGTCATGGTCGCGGTCATGTCGATCTTCATGGGGAACGATTTATCGATCTCCAGCTCGACCAGGATCGAAGACAGATCGTCCGGATGGACCTTGATATCGCTGACCTTGCCCACCTCCACGCCCTGGTACTTGACCGGGGCCCCGACCAGCAGGCCGTTGACCGATGTCTCCTTGAACGTGATGAAGTAGGGCGTGCCCTTGGCCTTGATCTGGGGCACGATGAGAAGGGCCAGGAAAAGGACCAGCAGGCCCAGGGAGACGAAGGTGAAGATGATCAGCCGGGCTTTCTGTTCTTTAGTGATCATGGTCGGTCTTCCTCAGGAAAAAGGCTTGAACGTAGGGATCGCCGGACCGGGCGACGTCGGCGTACTCCCCGTCGAAAACGACCGTCCCGCCCCGCAGAAGCAGGACGCGGTCGGCGATCCGGGCGATGGAGCGGAGCTCGTGGGTGACCACGACGAAGGTGACCCCATGGCCGGTCTGCAGCCCGCGCAGGAGCTCGTCCAGCCCCGACGAAGTGATGGGGTCGAGTCCGGCCGAGGGCTCGTCGCAGAGGATGAGATCGGGCTCCAGGACCATGGCCCGGGCCAGGGCGGCCCGCTTGCGCATCCCCCCGGACAGCTCATAAGGCATCTTCGTCTCGGAATCATGGAGGCCGACCCGGTCGAGCATGGCCCGGACGACCTCGACCTCCCTGGCCCGGGACCATTCGCCGTGATGCATGCGGATCGGCAGGGCCACGTTGTCGTAGAGGGTCAGCGAATTGAGCAGGGCGCTGTTCTGGTAGAGGACGCCGATCCGGCGGTAAAGGGCGTGGAGGGCCCGCTCGGAATAAAAATCGACGGTCTCCCCGGCCAGGTCGATCTCCCCCGCCAGAGGGGGGATGAGACCGATGAGCGTCTTGAGGAGGGTCGACTTGCCCGACCCGCTCTCCCCGACGATGACCGTGATGCGGCCCTTGGCGATGGAGAAATCGAGGCCGCGCAGAATGGGGGCCCCGGCATATCCGGCATTGAGGCGGCGGACGCGGATGATGTCCATGGACTCCTCAGTACAGGATGAAGGCGAAGAGGCAATCGAGCCCGATGATCAGGGCGATGGACAGGACGACGGACTCGGTCGTGGCCTTGCCCACGCCCTCCGCCCCCCGCTCGATATAAAAGCCTTTGTATCCGGCGGCCACGACCACGGCCCAGCCGAAGACCATGGTCTTGCCCAGGCCGATCGTGAAATCGCGGAGCGAGACGGCCGAGAGGACCTCCCGGACGAAAACCGCCGTGGGCGTGCCCAGGGCGATCTTGCCGACCAGGACGCCGCCGATGATGCCGACGAAATCGGCCAAGGCGACGAGCAGGGGCACGACCAGGGTGATGGCGATGATCCGCGGCACCATCAGGAACTTGACCGGGACGACGCCCATCGTGGTCAGGGCGTCGATCTCGTCCATGACCTTCATGGTGGCGATCTCGGCCGTAATCGAGGCCCCGATCTTGCCGGCCAGCATGATCCCGGCCATGAGCGGCACGAGCTCATCGATCATGGCGATGCCGATGAGATCGGCCAGGTACACGTCGGCCCCGAACATCTTGAGCTGGGCGGCCGAGGTCAGAGAGATGGTGATGCCGATGAGGAACGTGATCAGGCAGATGATGGGATAGGAGCGGCAGCCCATCGTGTAGATCTGATGGACGATCTCGCCGGGCAGCACGCCGCGGCGCCGGCGGAGATAGCGGAAGGTATGATAGATCTCATCACTGAGCAGGGTGAAGAAACGGCTGATCTCGACCGTGGCCCGCATGTCCCTACCTTTTCCCGGACATTATAATGCCGATCGGCCGGGGTGACAACCGAATGGTCGGCGGGTCCTGCCTGCTCCGGAAGGCTCAGGGGGCAGTGGATAAAACACGCGAATTTCCCCAGCGAGGAAATTCGCTCCCCTCCTCCCTCGCTCCCCTGCCCTAATCGGCGCCTTCAGTGTCTGATTAGGGCAGAGACCATGCCCGCTCCCTCATCGAGTGGTTTTACCCACTATCCCCCTTCGCCTTCTAGCAAAGACCAGCGCGTCGTGATTCGAATTGGGCCATCCGTCGCGTCACCCGCCGAGATTTTTTATAAACGACGGGCGAGTGGTCGTTCGGGGGAAAACCCGTGCGACGACTGAACGGGCATGGTCCCTCGCTCATCGGACGCTATCGATGAGCGAGGGGAGCGAAGAAGGAGCATCGGAGCGAGTTTTCCTCGTCGGGGAAAACGAGTGTGTTTTCCCCAGAATGCCGCGAGCCCGCCCCCCCGAGCCCCGTTTGACGGCTTCGAGACGCGTCTGGTACAGTAGGCGCTCCAAGGAGGCTCCCGCATGAAACGAAAAATCGCCCTGCTCGCTGTGGCCCTCGCCGTTTTCGCCGCGGCCGGATCGGCCGCCTTCCGCAAGGAGGACGTCAAAGCCCATCTTCTGGACAACGGCCTGAAGGTTCTGCTCCTCGAGGACCACGGCATCCCCAACATCGCCCTTTACACCTTCTTCCGCGTCGGCTCGCGGAACGAACGGACCGGCATCACCGGCGTGTCCCATTTCATCGAACACATGATGTTCAACGGCACGCCCAAGATCGGTCCGGGCGAATTCGACCGCCGCATGGAGTTCGCCGGGGGCGCCAACAACGCCTTCACCGGCGACGACATGACCGGCTACACCGACTGGTTCCCCGCCGCCGCCCTGGAGCCCATGATCGTCATGGAAGCCGACCGGATGCAGGGCCTCCTGCTCGACCCGAAGGTCGTGGAATCGGAGCGCGGTGTCGTGGCCTCGGAGCGCCGCACGAGCGTCGACAACAACAATGACAGCATCCTGAGCGAGAACGTCCGGGCCACGGCCATCATGGCCCACCCCTACCATTGGGACGTCATCGGCTGGATGAGCGACATTCTGAACTGGAAACGCGACGACATCATGGCCTACTACCGGACTTACTACGCGCCCAACAACGCGGTCCTGATCATCGTCGGCGATTTCGAGGCGGACCGGGCCATCGGGCTGATCAAGAAATATTACGGCGCCATCCCCAAGAGCTCGCCTCCCCCGGCCGTGTCCACGGTCGAGCCTCCCCAGATGGGGACGAAGCGCGTCATCCTGCGCAAGGCGGCCCAGGTCCCCTCGTTTGAAATGGTCTGGCACGCGCCCGCGGCCAGCGATCCCGATTATTTCCCGCTGGCCATCCTGGAGCGGGCCCTCCTCGACGGGCAGAGCAGCCGGCTCTACAAGCGCCTCGTCCGCGCGGACCAGCTGGCCATCAACGTCCGCGGCGGAATCGGGGAAACCATCGATCCCCAGCTCTTCGCCATTTCCGTCCGGCCGCGGCCGGCCGCCGATCTCGACCGTCTGGAGGCCGTGATCGAGGAGGAGCTGGCCAAGATCAAGGCCGAAGGCCTGACCGACGCCGAGTTCCAGAAGGCCCTCAACATGATCAAGAGCGATTTCTATTTCGAGCTCCAATCGATCAACGGCAAGGCCTCCGCTCTGGGCCAGGCCGAGATCTTCTACGGCGGCTATGAAAAGGCCTTCGACCGCATCGACGCCTATGCCGGCGTCAAAAAGGAACAGGTCATCCGGGCGGCCAAGAAATATTTCACCGACGCCAACAAAACCGTCGGACGGCTCATTCCCGAAGGAGGTCTCCAGTGAAACCCCGGTCGATCGTCGTCCTTCTTCTCGCTTCCCTGCTCCTGACGCCCTTTCTGGCCTCGGCCGCCTTCAAGCTGCCCGGGCCCGAGAAATTCACCCTCAAGAACGGAATCACCGTCTATTTCCTGAAATCGGCCGAACCCCCCCTCATCAGCCTGCGGCTGATGCTGCGCGGCGCCGGGTCGGCCCAGGAGCCGGCCGAGCTGGAAGGCGTGGCCTCGATGACCGCCACCCTCCTCCTCAAGGGCACGGCCAAGATGAACGCCGACGCCATCGCCGAGGCCATCGGCTTCCTGGGCGCCCGGCTGAACTTCTCCTGCTCGGATGAATCGGCCGGCCTGGGCATCGACACGCTGTCCGAACACTTCCCCAAGCTCCTAGACATCGCCGCCGACGCGCTCCTGAGCCCGGCCTTCAAGGAGGACGAGTTCGCCAAGGAGCGCAAAACCCGGCTGGACGCGCTGAAATCCGTCAAAGACAATCCCGGCTCGGCCGTCCGCTATTACTTCAGCAAGGCCTACTACGGGAGCCACCCCTTGGGCCATCTGTCCTCGGGCAGCGAGGCCGCGCTCCAGAAGATGACCGTCGCCGACGTGGCCGCCTATTACAAAAAATTCTACGGCCCGGCCAAGGCCGTGGCCGCCGTGGTCGGAAACATCGACAAGCTCCGGCTGGTTGAGCTGCTCAACGCCACTTTGGGGAAATGGACGGGGGCGGCGAACGTGCCCGGCTCGGCCCTGCCGGCCCTGCCCAAGCCTAAAGGCATCAAACTCATCCTCATCGACAAGCCCGACGCCACCCAGGCCTATTGGATGCTCGGAGCTTCCGGATTCGCCATGGGCGATCCGATCTATCCCAAAGTCACGGTCATGAACACGCTTTTCGGCGGCCGCTTCACCTCCTGGCTCTCCACCGAACTGCGCATCAAGCGCGGTCTGACCTACGGGGCGAACAGCAATTTCCAGACGTACACTTCGGGCGGCACGTTCATCGCAAGCTCCTATACGAAAAACGACACGATCGGCGAGATGCTCCAGCTCGTCTTCGACCTGTTGAAGAAAGCGCGGGCCGAAGGATTCGGAGTGGAGGAAATCGAGAGCGCCCGCAATTACATCCAGGGCCAGTTCCCGCCGACCCTGGAAACGAACGCCAGCAAGGCCGGGACCTATGCCCGGCTGGCCTTCTATAACCTCGGGTTCGACTACTACGACAAGTACATGGACGGCGTGGCCAGGACGACCGTGGCCGAGGCCAAGTCCGCGGCCCAGATCCTGCCGGAGAAGGACTTCGTCCTGGTCGTCGTCGGCAAGGCCGCCGAAATCAGGGCCCAGCTGGCCAAGTTCGGGGCCTGGACGGAGAAGAAGATCACCGACCCCGGATTCTAAAAATCTATTTCTGCTTCGTTCCGACGATATCGAGGTCGAGCGAAGCGACGACCAGACGGACCTTGGTGTAGTTCCCATCGGGGTCTTTCTGGAAGGTGAGCTTGCTCAGGCCATCGTCGGGATCGGTGAAGGTGAACTGGTCGGCCGCGCCCTCCACGGGTTTGAGCTCTCCCGGCGAGGTGAAGCCGTATTCGATCCAGAACGCGCCGTCCTTCACGTAAAACTCGAAAACACGCGTCCCGCCGCCCAAGGCGCTGAGATCGAACTCGTATTTGCCTAGGTATTTTTCGTAATTCTTGATCACGTCCTGGCCGGCCGCCGTCCGGGCGGCGTACACGGGCAGGGACGCCAGGATGACCGCCCAGGCGGCCGCGAAGACGAATACCTGGCGGCAGCGAATCGATGCGAGCATGGAACCCGCCTCGTCGTCCGACCCCTTGCCGGAGGCCGACGCGTCCATCCACATCCTGAAATACGCACGCCGTGAGGAATAAGTTGCTGCACTTCCGTCGAATCCCGAATTTGTTCACCGGCCGCCGTTTGCATTGCTAAGCCGGGCAGAAAAATCCGGCTTCAGATTTCCATTTCGCCCGGCTCGTACTCGGGGAGCCGTAAGGATCATATTCCGTATTTCCTGCTCCCCGTAGTATAGTAGTCCGCGAAGGAGGACCGCATGAACAGGAAATCTCACCTCATGATTCTATGGCTGGCCCTGGCCGTCTTGACCATCGGGGGGACGATCTTCAGCGGCCCGCAAGTGAAACCGGCCGCGGGCGCTTCGTCAGCCGTCTGCCCGACGTGCGGCGACGCCGATCCCCGCCTGGAAGCCTGCACGGTCATCATGGTCGGCCGATTGGCCTCGACGGACGGCTCGGTCATGACGACCCATACGTGCGACTGCGGCACGTGCGACTGGACCTTCCGCCGCATCCCGGCCCGCGACCACAAGCCCGGCGATATGCGCAAGATCTACCATATCGGCCAGTTCGACTCCACGCCGCCCGACCTCGGCCTGAAGTGGGACCGCGTCCCCCTGGACGGCTACGCCGGCCTGGACCTGCCGGAGCCCGCCCACACGTACGGCTACATCCACGGCGATTTCGGCTACATGAACGACATGCAGGTCTCGATCGGCGAATCGACGCTCGGCACGCGCCCCAAGCTGGAAAACCAGACCCCCACGCCTAAATTCGACATCACCATGCTGACCCTTCTGGCCATGGAACGGGCCTCCACCGCCCGCGAAGCGATCAAGACCATGGGCGAAGTATCCGAAAAATACGGCTACGGCTTCACCGACTCAGGCGAGATGCTGGCCGTGGCCGACCCCAAGGAAGTCTGGGTCTTCGAGATCATGCCGGCCGGCCCGCTGTGGACGCCCCAGAACGGCAAGCCCGGCTGCGTCTGGGCGGCCCAGCGCGTGCCCGACGACCAGGTCTCGGTCTGCCCCAACGAGTCGCGCATCGGCGAGATCGACCTGGCCAATAAAGAGTACTTCATGGCCTCGCCGAACGTCGTTTCCCTGGCCGTCGAGCAGAAGCTCTACGACCCCAAGAGCGGCAAGCCCTTCAATTTCAAACGGGCCTACTCGCCCAATGAGGTCAGCGCCGCTTCGTCCAACGGCAACCGGGTCCGCCTATGGCGGTTCTTCAACCTGGTCGCCCCTTCTCTCAACCTCGGTCCCGAAACGCCCAACATGGACCTGCCCTTCTCGGCCAAGCCCGAGAAGAAACTGTCCGTGGCCGACGTCATGGCCATGACCCGCGACCATTGCGAAGGCACGGTTTTCGATCCCGCCCGCGGCCTCCAGGGCGGCCCCTTCGGCAACCCCAACTTCCTGCCCTACGGCTTCAAGCTGGACGGCAAAACGTACAACACGTCGCGCATCATCAGCGTCAACCGGGCCGAATACGTCACCGTGACCCAGGCCCGGAGCTGGCTGCCCAACCCCATCGGCGGCATCGTCTGGCTGGCCTTCGGCCACCAGGACATTTCCTGCTTCATGCCCCTCTATGCCGGGATGACCGAGATCCCCCGCTCGTTCCAGATCGGGGACCACTGGGAATTCGACCGCCAGTCGGCCCGCTGGGCCTTCGATTACGCCGATTTCCATGCCCAGCTCGTCTATTCCGAAGCCATCAAGGACGTCCGGTCGGCCCAGGCCCGCTACGAGACGGGCGCCGTCGAACGGACGGCGATCATTGACAAGAACGCGCTCGAGCTGTTTCAGAAGGACCCCGCCGCGGCCAACAAGTATCTGACCGATTATTGCCTGTCCAACGCCCAGACCGTCATCAACGCCTGGTGGAAGCTGGGCGACGACCTGCTGGTCAAGTTCAACAAGCTCTGGATCTACGATTCCAAGACCCGCAAACGCAGCCCGCTCCCCTTCCCGGACTGGTACCTGCGGATGCTCGTCGAGACCAACAAGCTCCAGCCGCAGAGCGAAAAGAAATAATCCATGAAAACCCTCCGTCAGACGGTCACGTTCAAGGCCGCTCCCGAAGACGTCTACGAGCTCCTCATGGATTCCCGCAAGCACGCCGGGTTTACGGGAGACAAGGCCCGGATCAGCCGCGAAGTGGGCGGCCGGATCATGGCCTACAACGGCTATATCGAAAGCACCAACCTGGAGATCGTCCCGCAGGCGAAGATCGTCCAATGCTGGCGCGGCAGCGATTGGCCGGAAGGACACTACTCCAAAGCCACCTTCGCCCTGGCCAAGGTCAAGGGAGGGACCCGGCTGACGTTCACCCAATCCAACGTCCCCGACGACCAGTACGAGTCGATCAAGGAAGGCTGGAAAGAGCACTATTGGGAGAAGATGAAGACTTTTTTGGAGAAATCGAAGTGAGACCGTTCGGTCTTCTCTTGGGTTTGATTCTTTTAAGCACGGCCGCGGGGGCGCCATCCGGCCCGGCCAAACCGGCCGCCTTGTTCCTCGATCGGCCCGTTCTGCTCATCATCGACATCCAGAATTTCTATTTCGAAGGCGGGCGCATCCCGCTCGCCGGTCCCGTCGAGGCCAGCCTCAAGGCCAAGGCCGTTTTGGAAGAGTTCCGGGCGAAAAAGCTTCCCATCGTCCATATCCAGCATATGCCCAAGGGCATCGAGAAGTTCGAAGCGGGCAAGACGGACCCTCAATACGCCATCCATCCCAACGTCGCTCCGTCCGCGGGCGAGGCGATCGTCGTCAAGCACTACGCCAACGCCTTCCGCGAGACGGACCTGGCCGGCATCCTGAAAAAGCTGGGCGCGAAAACCCTGGTCGTCACCGGCATGCAGACGCATATGTGCGTCGAGGCCGCCACCCGCCACGGCGCCGACCTGGGATACGAAATTCTCCTGGTCGATGACGCCTGCGCCACGCGCGATCTCAAGTTCGGCGGGACCGTCGTCCCGGCCAAGGCCGTCCATGCGGCCGTCCTGGCGGCCATGGACGGGACCTACGCCAAGGTCGTCACGACCGCGGATATCCTGGCGGCCTTGAAATAAACGATGGCCGTCCCCTTCTTGGGCTGGCTGACGTCCGCCCCGCCGGCGGCCCGCCGCTCGCTCTTCGCCGCCGCCTTCGGCTGGATGCTCGATTCCTTCGACGTCATGCTTTACGCCATGGTCCTGGCCTATCTGATGAAGGACCTGGGCATGACCAAGGCCACGGCCGGGCTGCTCGGCTCGGTCACGCTGGCGGCCTCGGCGGCCGGAGGGATCATTTTCGGCATCGTCGCCGACAAGCTCGGGCGGACCTGGGCGATGCGGGCCAGCATCCTGATCTACTCCATCTTCACGGCCGCCTGCGGCTTCTCCCAGACGGTGCCCATGCTGGCCGTTTTCCGCGTCTTCCTCGGTCTGGGCATGGGCGGCGAATGGGCCAGCGGCGCGGCCCTTGTTTCCGAGACCTGGCCGGCCGAACACCGGGGCAAGGCCTTCGGCTTCGTCCAGAGCTTCTGGGCGGTCGGCTACGCTTCGGCCGCCCTGGTCACGGCCGTCGTCTACCCCTGGCTGGGCTGGCGGGCGGTCTTTTTCATCGGCGTGGGGCCCGCCCTCCTTGTCTTCTGGATCCAGGCGCGGGTGGACGAGCCCGAGCTCTGGAAAAAGCAAAAGCGGGCGGCCCCGGCCGAAAAGCCCTCCGTCCGCTCGACCATCCGCGGCCGGCTGCTGGGGATCACGGTTGCGGTCACGGTCATGAACGCCTTCACCCTGTTCGCCTGGTGGGGATTCAATCTCTGGATCCCGGGCTATCTGTCCCTGGCCATGGACAGGGGGGGCATGGGCCTGAGCCCGCGCAACATGTCGGCCTTGGTCATTTTCATGCAGTTCGGCATGTGGTTGGGCTATTTGACGTTCGGCTACATCAGCGACCGAGTGGGCCGCAGGCGGGCCTATATCGCGTTTCTCTCCCTGGCGGCGGTCTTCATTTTCTTTTATGCCCGCATCCGTTCGCCGTGGCTGCTCTTTTTCCTGGGGCCGTTCACGGCCTTCTTCGGCACGGGTTATTTTTCGGGATTCGGGGCGCTGACGGCCGAGCTCTACCCGACCGCGATCCGGGCCACCCTGCAGGGATTCACCTACAACATCGGCCGGGTCGTTTCCGCCGTCGCGCCTCTCGTCATCGGCTCGCTGGCCCAGGACAAAGGATTCGGAACGGCGTTTTTGTTGGCCGCAGTCGCCTTCGTCGCCGCCGCCCTCATGTGGATGTGGATTCCGGAGACCAAGGGCCGGGCCCTCTCCTGACGATCGCGGGGCTTCCGATCCGGCCCGCTCGTCAGGGTTGATTCCCGATCACGACCGTCCAGGGCCGGACCGTCCATTTTTTGACCAATCCGTTGAGGACGTACGGATCGTGACGGGCGAAATCCTCGACGACCGACGCGTCCCCGACCCGGAAAATAAGCAGCGCCTTATCGACGGGGTCCGTGAACACGCCGCCGAGAAGAAGCTCCCCCCGGGCCTGCGCGGCGCGCGAATATCCGAGATGCTCCTCGCGGAACGCGGCCCGCCGGGCCACGTAGTCGTCGATCACATCATAAATCAGCACGTAATAATTCATCTCCCGACCTCTCTCCGGTTTGAAATCGTGAACCGTTCCGCAACCTTTCCTCCTTCTTATTATAAACCCGGCCCGGCCCGGAGGGAACGCCGGCATTGAATCAGGGAAAATAAGTATGGTAGATTCCCGCCGATATCATAGGGAGGGCATCATGAAACGCCAGTCAATCCTTTCCATCCTAATGATCGGAGCGGCGGCCGCCGTTCTGTTCGCTCCCCCGGCCTCGCCGGCCCAGGACCTGAAGCCCATCGTCCTGCCCAAGCCGCAGACGACGGGAGGCATGCCCCTGATGGACGCCCTGAGAGCGCGGAAGACCACCCGCGAATTCAGCGCCGACAAGCTCCCGCTCCAGACGCTCTCCAACCTGCTCTGGGCGGCTTTCGGCGTGAACCGCGCCGAGATGGCCGGACGCACTCCCAAGCCGGGACGGACGGCCCCTTCGGCCATGAATTTGCAGGAGATCGATCTTTATGTCGCCTTCCCCGAAGGCGTCTACATCTATGAGGCCGTCCCCCACCGTCTCGTCCCCGTGCTGGCCAAGGACATCCGCGCCCTGACCAACCGCAACGCCGCAGCGGGGACCGCCGCACTCTGTTTCATTTTCGTCGAAGATCAGGACAAGCGGCCCGCTCCAGCGGCCAAAATGCCGCCGGCCGGCGCCCCGCCCGTCGGCGGTTCTCCGGCCGGAATCCCGCAGGCCGCCCCGCCGCGCACGACGTCCGGAGAAGTCGGCGCCGGTTTTATCGGCCAGAATATCTATTTGTTCTGCGCCTCGGAGGGCCTGAACGCCTGGTTCTACGGGACGGACCGCGCGGGCCTGGCCAAAGCCCTAAATCTCCGTTCCGGCCAGCGCGTTCTCTACGGCCAAGCCGTGGGCTATCCGAAGAAAAAATAAGCGGCCGGAATTATTTGGCGGAGACGACCTCGCGCAGCAGGTCCTCGAGATAGACCCGGCCCAGCGCAGTCTTGGACTTCCATTCGGGGCTCAGGCGGTCGAGAAGCCGTGCCTGGGCCATGCCGCTGAGGTAGAAACGAAGGGCGCCTTCCTGGGCGCCCATCTGTTTTTCCAGGCGGACGAAATCCCATTGTAGAAAGAAAGGCAGCCGCGGGTTGAATTTGATCGCCGCCGTTTGATCGGCCCGTGAAGCCGCCAGCTCATAGAAGCGGACCTCCGCATACTTGGCCAGTCCCTCCAGCCATTCGAGCTCCCGTTCATAAGCCCCGAGCTCGGGGGAAAGCCCGGCGGCGCGGCGGCGTGTGTCCCGGATCTCCAGAAATTTTTTGACCAGCCGGACGGCTTCATCGACGGCCGGGGCCTTGAGCGCTTGGGCCAGAGCCGCGCCTTCGGTGACCCAGGCCGCGGCCATATCCTTATCCTGGAAGGGATAATTCTTTTCGGCCTTATAAACCGCCAAAGCCCTGTCGAAACGGACCGCATCCTGATCGGCCTGGTAGGCGTGGAACATCTCGTGGAGGATCAGGACGACGTGGAAATCCGGACCGAATTTCATCGGACTCCTGCTGTTCATCAGCCCCAGGGTGGCCGCGCGGCCGGCATAAGCGGTGCCGACTTTGACCGCGAAATTTTGAGGGTTGCGGGCCGGCCTGCGGCCGCAAGGTCGGCCCTGAAGAATTTGGTCTTCGAGGACTTCCCAGGGCGCGGGGGGATGCTCCGCTCCGACAAGGAACTCGAAGCGCGCATTGAAAAGAATGACCGGTAGATCAGCGGCCGCCAGGCCGGGCCAGATTTGATCTCCGGCCTCCGCCTTCAGCCTGAAAACTTCGTCGATCTCCGTCTTGTCCTGGGCGCTCAACTCCGATTCATTCGACGATGGCGGCGTCGGGCGCGCTTGAGGCGTTCCCCGGCCCGACAGCAAGGCCTGTCCGAACAGCAAGGCGGCAAAGACGGCCGGCCATGCCCTCAGGGGATTCTTGACGTCCATTTTCTCGGCCATCCCTCGCTCCGATTGCCGCGCTGGTTCATCATATCATAGAGCGGGACGGCCGTTTTCGCCGCCCGGAGGCCATCCCCGGCGGCCGGGCAAAATATCGATTGATGCCGAATGAATTTGGAGTATAAACAAACCAGGGAGATTGAAGAATTGAAAAAATACGATCTCTTATGGGCCGCGGTCCTGGCCGTCATCGTCGTCTTTCTCGCGGCGCCGGCGACCCATCGGCTATTCATGGCCCTCGGCACGGCCCATCCGTACAGGATGGCCTTCGCGAAGTTCTTCATCCTCGCGTCCATGGGCGAGCTCCTGGCCATCCGCATCACCGGAGGAGACTGGAAGATTCCGACCGGAATGACGTACCGGGCCGTCGTTTGGGGCTTGATCGGAATGCTGATCGTCATCGTATTTGAAATCTTCTCCGGCGGCGTGATCGGCGCCATGAAAAAAGGCCTGCTGCCGTCGTTCGGCGGCGGTTTCGCCCATCGGCTGGCGTTTGCGTTCTTCACCAGCGCCTTCATGAACGCCCTGTTCGCCCCGACGTTCATGGCCGCCCACAGGATCACCGACACCTTCATCGATCTTGGACACGGCAAATTAGGAGGCTTTTCAAAGGTCTCCGTGGCCGAAGCCGTAAAAAAGATCGATTGGCCCGTGTTCGTCTCTTTTGTCGTAGGCAGGACGATCCCGTTTTTCTGGATTCCGGCCCATACCGTGACTTTTCTGCTGCCGCCGGAATACAGGGTCTTGGCGGCGGCGTTCCTGTCCATGGCCTTGGGCGGTATCCTTGCTTTTGCCAAGAGGAAGGATATCAAACAAAAGGTCCCGGCGCGATAATCGACTTGGTCGAATCGGCGGGAGCCTACAACCCGATCAATTTTCCGAATATCACCGCCAGGCTGAACGGAAAGGAAATCGCCAGTCCCATGAATTTGTCCCACTTTTCGATCAAGGAGAGGCTGGTGATCTTTTTATTGGTTATGGTTTGATTGATATAATTCGCATATTCGCCCGGCAGGACGTCCGCTTTCGTGATCCCATAAAAAAGGCTGATCGAAAAGAACCGGAAATCATATCCGGCGCCCAAATAAAGACTTTTCATGATCGAGCTGGAAAGCTCCGTCCCCAGATTCAGCTGGATATTCTTCCAGGATAGAGGGCCTTCGGGCTCTATGCCGCAGGGATAGAACGAAGCAAAAAGAATGCCTTTGGTCTGGTAGGTCCGGGTCCTTCGGATCGTTTGGAGGGAGCCGTCCGAGGCATCGGCGGGATCCGTATGGTACAGGCTGTAAGAATAAAAATTCTTATTAACGGGAAGCAGCCAGCCGGCATTCAATCCAACATAATAGACGTGATACGTGCAGAAATTGCCGGCATAGATGGTCGCCGGGTTTTTTCCCCTTAATTTTTCATCGAGATCGTCATAACGAATGATCTTCAGCGAGTATTTCTGGCCGGCGAGGTCCATGCGCAGGCGGGATTCCATCTTCAAGACCGATGCGTTGATGACCTTGGCCGAAGGATTGCTCCCTTCAGAAAAATACGGTTCGGTCAGGATGCCGGGTTTGTCCGCCGTCAGGTCCGCATGCGTAAACTCGATTTCGATGTGGTCCTTGATGTCGTAGAGGCCGGCTTCGGGAGGTTGATGAACCTCCTCGACGATCAGATGGATGATCGAATTTTTCGGAACGCGGGAGGGATAGTTTTCCCCGTTTTGGGACTGCCTTGAAACGGCTTGAGCCTCGTCCCCGTACGATTTTGTCACCTCGGTGATTTTTCCTTTTTCGACCCACACTTTGATCGCCAGCTTGATTTCCGCAGGTTGGGCAGGCCTGGCCTGCAGGGACATCGAAGTCGAGGCGGCAAAAAAAGCCGAAATCAATAACCCGGCCGCAAAAGATTTAAACATTTTATCCCCCTCTTCATGAACCAGATTGAAATATCAATATTTTAGTCGTTCTAACGGAGAAAATTATGGAAAAATTCTTATCCCGGAAACAAAGATTTATTCAGACAAATGTTCCTCCGGGTGCGCAGAAGCGCGGCCAATATTATTTATTTTAAAATCAATAATTTAAAATATTATTACTAAATATATAAATATATTTAATTTTTATATTGACTTTATTAATTTATTTACGTATATTTATTATGAAAGTAAAAGGCAAGGAGAATGACATGCCTCAGGATTGGAACGAATTGACGAAGCTGACGCAGGGGGCGGCCTTCTCGGTCGAGCGCATCCGGCTGAAAGACAAGGATATCGCCATTGAGGGCGGCTTCGAGCTTCCTCCCCTGGCCCGTCTGACGGCCGAAGATCAGCTTTTCGCCATGGCTTTCATCCGCAGCCATGGCTCGATCAAGGACATGGAGGCCCAGTTCGGGATCAGCTATCCCACGGTCAAGAACCGGCTGAACGCCATCTCCGCGCTCCTCCCCTTCATCGAGGTCAACCCGCCCTCTTCAAAAAGGGACATCCTTGACCAGCTTGAACGGGGCGAGATTTCCGCGGACGAAGCCGTCCAGCGGATGAAAGGCTGAAATCATGCTGCCCATCTTCATGCATTTCCGCATCCGCAAAGACCGGAACCGGGCGTTCGGTTTCTTCTTCCCCGTCATCCTGATCTGGATCATCCTGGCCGCCCTGCTCCTCATCCTCCTCCCCTTCGCGCTTCTGGCGGCCATCCTCACCTGGCGCCGGGGTCCGGGGCGCTTGCTGCTCCTGGTCTACCCCATGACGGCCTCCATCCTCTGGCACCTGTCCGGTCTGCATATCGAGACGAAGAGCGTTGAGAACGAGATTCTCATCGACTTCCAATAGCCAACCGAGAATCAAGGAGGATTCCCATGAACGAAGAAAAACGCAGAATCCTGGACCTGCTGGCCCAGGGCAAGATCACGGTTGATGAGGCCGAGAAGCTGCTGGCCGCGGTCGGCGAGCCGGGCGTCGAGACGGGGACGGACCCCGCCGGGAAGCGCTCCTGGAAGTATTTGCGCGTGCAGGTCGAGCCGGGTCCGGGAAGCGAGCACGGCGACAAGGTCAACATCCGGGTCCCCTTCAAGCTGATCCGGGCCGGGCTCAAGTTCGCCGCCTTCATCCCCCAAACGGCCCAGGGCCCGATCAACGAGGCCCTCAAGGAAAAAGGGATGAACATCGACCTGTCCAAGATCTCCCCCCAGGACCTGGAAGACCTCATCGTCAACCTCGACGACCTGACCGTCGACGTCGAGGGCAAGGACAAGGTCCGGATCTATTGCGAGTGACCCATGCTGAGAATCGTCCTTTGGCTCGTCTCGGCCTTTTTGGTCGCCCTGGCTTTCGCGGCGGCCCTCTGAACCGCGCCCCCGCCGAAGACCGTGTCCGGCTTCGGAACGAAGGGCGGGCGGTCCCCGATCAGGAAGCCGCCCGCAAAGCCTCCACGCCGGCCACGGTCTTCGGCAGGGGCTTGCCCAAAAGTCTCGCTCCCGTTTCCGTGATGACGTAGTTCTCCTCGTTGCGGCAGCCGCCGAAGTCCTTATATTGAATCAGCTTGTCGTAATCCAGGAAATCCGTGAATTTCTTCTCGCCGCGCCACTTGTCGATGAGCTCGGGGATGAAATAGATCCCCGGCTCGATGGTCAGCACGAACCCCGGCCGGAGCTCACGGGCCAGGCGCAGGGATTTCAGGCCGAACTGGGTGCTCTTGGGCCGACCCTCGTAGCCGACGTAGACTTCGCCCAGGTTTTCCATGTCGTGGACGTCGAGGCCCATCATGTGCCCCAGCCCGCAGGGGAAAAACATGGCGTGGGCGCCTTCCCGGACGGCCTCCTCCGGACTCCCCTTCATCAAGCCCAGATCTTTCATTCCCCGGGCGATGACCGTGCAGGCCTCAAGATGGATCTCCTTGAAAGAGCGGCCCGGCTTCAGGAGCGAGACGGCGCGCTCGTGGGAGGCCAAGGCGACGTTATAGACGTCCTTCTGCCGCTCCGTGAATTTCCGGCCGATGGGAAACGTGCTCGAGAGATCGCCCCCGTAGCGGGATTCGACTTCCGCTCCGGCGTCGAGAAGGAACATCCGGCCGTCTTCGAGTCTGTTTCCATAATGATGGTTGTGCAGGGTTTGCCCGTTCCGGGTGGCGATGATGGGAAAGGCCAGGCCCCCCCCGGCCGCCAGCGCCGTCTGGTGGACGACGGCCATGACCTGCGCCTCGGTCAATCCGGGGCGGATGCAGCGCATCGCGGCCAGGTGCATATCGGCCGAGAGGGCGACCGCCTTGTCGATTTCCCCGATTTCCTCGGCCGTCTTGACGGCCCGTTGGGCGACGACGGCGCGGATCAGATCGACCGAGGCCGCCTCCGCGGTCCGGCGGGGATCGATGCCCAGCCAGTCATAGAGCCGGATGGCATGTTCCGGCCGGTACGGGGGGAGGACGTGGATGGTCCGGCCCTTCCGCCGGGCCTCCTCGATGAAGGACCGCGCCTCCCCGACTTCTCCCGTGCGGTTCACGCCGGCCGGCTGGCCGCGCTCGGAGACCGTCGGTTGGGGACCTCTCCAGACGATGTCGTCGATCGTGAAATCGTCGCCGAAGAGGAAATCCTCCTGGTTTTCGAGATCGAGGATCCCCACCAAACCGGGGATATCGGTCCCGAAGTAGTAAAGAAATGTGCTGTCCTGGCGGAAGGGGAACGCATTGTCGAGGTAGTTCATCGGACTTTCGTCGTTCCCCAGCAGGAGAACGACGCCCGAAGACACGAGCGTCCGCAGGCGGTTCCGGCGGTCGGTGTAGGTGGATGTCGGGAACATGGTCGGCCTCCTAAGAATAGCGAAGTTATGATGCTATCAAAATCCCGAGCCGAAACCAAGAGACCGACAGCGGAAGCGCCGCTCACGGACCTTGAGTCAGATCCCGGCTTATGGCGGCGGCGCGCCCGTCCCCGGAGCGGGACAACATCAATCTTCACAAGCATTTTCCCTATGATCACGCCGCGAAGGGGATTGATTTTCATCCTCCGTTGGGATAAGTAGAACCTATCCCACGAGGAGGTGTCCCCCCTGTGAATCGCCGAAATGTCCTTCAAACCGCCCTGGGAGCGGCCGCGGCCCTGTCGTTGACGGGGACGGGGCGCGCCCTTTCCTCGGAGACCCCCCCGGCCGCCGCGGGGGGAAAATTCAAGCTCCGCTACGCCCCGAGCTTCGGCCAGTTCAAGGCCCATGCCGGCGATGACCTGGCGGCCCAAATCCAATTCGCCGCGGACGAGGGCTTCACGGCCATGTTCGACAACGGCATAATGGGCCGTCCCCTGGCCGACCAGGAACGGATCGCCCGGGAATTGGACAAGCGCGGCATGCTGCTCGGGCCGTTCGTCCTGTATGCCGACTTTCCCAAGAAGAGCTTCGTTTTCAGGGACCCCGAAATCCGGGCCATGCTTCTCGGCAAGATGAGGCAGGGCGTGGAGACGATGAAGCGCATCAACTGCCGTTGGGCGCTGGTCGTTCCCGGCCACTACGACGAAAGCCTGGCCCCGGATTACCAGACGGCCAACGTGGTCGACAACCTGCGCGCCTGCATGGATATCTGCGTTCCGGCCGGCCTCATCGTCGTCCTCGAGCCGCTCAATCGCCGTGACCATCCGGGACTTTTCCTGACCGGGATTCCCCAGGCCTACGAGATCTGCCGGGCGGTCGACTCGCCGTCCTGCAAGATCGTCGACGACCTGTACCATCAGCAGATCACCGAGGGGAACCTCATCCCCAACATCGACGCGGCCTGGAGCGAGATCGCCGCCTTTCACCTTGGGGACAATCCCGGGCGGAAGGAGCCGACCACGGGCGAGATCAACTTCCGCAGCGTTTTCAAGCATATCCATGAGAAGGGATACCAAGGCGTCCTGTGTATGGAGCACGGCGCGAGCAAGCCGGGCAAGGAGGGCGAGCGGGCCCTCATCGAGGCCTATCGGGCCTGCGACGATTTTTAGGAGACCCATCATGAACGAAGACGCAAAAAATTCTTTTACCCGCCGGGACTTCATCAAAACCACCGCGGCCGCCGGGCTGGCGGCCGCCATTCCGGCCAACCTGGGCCTCTTTGCCCAGGGCTCGGACACGATCCAGGTCGGGGTCATCGGCTGCGGCGGGCGGGGCACCGGCGCCGCCGTCGACTGCCTGACCTCGTCGCCGGGCGTGGAGATCGCCGCCCTCTTCGATCCGTTCCAGGACCGCATCGACGGCTGTCTCAAAACGCTCAAGGAGAAATTCCCCGACAAGATCAAGGTCAAGCCCGAAACCTGTTTCACCGGGCTGGACGGCTACAAAAACCTCCTGGCCGTTCCTCAGATCAACACCATCGTCACGGCCGCTCCTCCGGGATTCCGGCCCATCCATCTCAAGGCCGCCGTCGAAGCGGGCAAGCACGTTTTCATGGAAAAGCCCGTGGCCGTCGACCCGGTCGGCATCCGGACCATCCTGGCCGCTTCCGATCTGGCCAAGCAGAAAGGCCTGGCCATCGTCGCCGGCACCCAGAGGCGCCACCAGAAGCGCTATCTCGAGCTGATGAGGCGCATCAAGGACGGCCAGATCGGCGAAATCGTGGGCGCCCAGTGCTACTGGAACCAGGGCGACCTGTGGGTCAAGCTGCGCGAGCCCGGCATGACGGACATGGAATGGCACTGCCGCAACTGGCTCTATTTCACCTGGACGTCCGGCGACCATATCGTCGAGCAGCACGTTCACAACATCGACGTCGTCAACTGGGCCATCGGGGCCCTGCCCAAGAACGTTGCGGGCCTGGGCGGACGCCAGGTCCGCGTCGCCCCGGAATACGGCAATATCTTCGATCATTTCGCCGTCGAGTTCGAGTATCCGGACGGCGTCCGGGTGGCCAGCTACTGCCGCCAGACCAAGGGCTGCGCCGACCGGGTCGAGGAGCGCATCGTCGGAACCAAGGGCGTGGCCTTCGGCTACGGCGAAATCAAGGGAGCCAGGCCCTGGAAATTCGAGGGCGACGAGATCAACCCCTATGTCCAGGAACACGCCGATCTTATCGCTTCGATCCGCGCCGGCAAGCCGCTCAACGAGGGCCGGACCGTCGCCGAGAGCACGATGTGCGCGATCGTCGGCCGCATGAGCGCCTACACCGGCCGGGCCATCTCCTGGGAATGGGCCATGAACGCCTCCAAGCTCGATCTGTCCCCGGCCAAGTACGAATTCGGGCCCAACCCGGTCGACCCGCCGGCCGTTCCGGGCGTCACACCGCTGATCTGACAAGATTGGAGTCGCATCTCTACTTTCCACTTTTTTGTGGAAAGTAGAGATGCGACCCCATCTATAAGAAAGGAAAATGAGATGAAAAAACGTTCCATCATGCGCCGCCGGGACTTCCTCAAGAAAGTGCCCCTGGCCGTCGCCGGAGCGGCCGCTTTTCCGTCCATCGTCCGCGGCTCGGCCCTCGGTCTGAACGGGACCGTCCCGCCCAGCGATCGGATCGTCATGGCCGGCATCGGCTTCGGCATGCAGGGCCCTTCGAACATGCAGGCCTTCCTGGAGAAGGACGAAGTCCAGTGGGTCGCCGTCTGCGACCTGGACGACAAGCACCTGGCCCAGGCCCAGGCCACCGTCAACCGCAAGTACGGCAACACGGGCTGCGCCGCCTACAAGGATTTCCGCAGGCTTTTCGCCCGCGGCGACCTGGACGCCGTGTCCATCGCCGTTCCCGACCATTGGCACGCCATCCTGGCCATCAGCGCCGCCCGGGCCGGGCTGGACATCTACGGCGAGAAGCCTCTGACCCACAGCCTGCGCGAGGGCCGGGCCCTCTGCGACGCCGTCAAGCGCTACGGACGGGTCTGGCAGACCGGCAGCTGGCAGCGCTCGGTGGACAATTTCTACCGGGCCTGCGAGCTCGTCCGCAGCGGCCGCATCGGCAGGATCCGGCGGGTCGAGGTCGGCCTGCCCGCGGGCCACTACGACTTCGCCCGCACCTTCGGCCAGGAGAAGATCACCCCCCCTCCGGCCGAGCTCGATTACGAGACCTGGCTGGGCCCGGCGCCCTATGCCCCGTACTGCACGGCCCGCGTCCACATGAACTGGCGCTGGAACATGGACTACGGCGGAGGCCAGCTCATGGACTGGATCGGCCACCATCTCGACATCGCCCATTGGGGCCTTGGTTTTGACTCCACTGGCCCGGTCGAGGTCTGGGGCAAGGGCGAGTTCCCGACGAGCGGCATCTACAACAGCCCCACCCGCTATTGGGTCGAGACGCGCTACGCCGACGGCACGCCCATCGTCCTGGCCGGCGGCTATCCCGAAATCCAAGGCGGCACCAAGTGGATCGGCGATTACGGCTGGATCTGGGTGGATCGGGGCCAGTTCGAGACCCAGCCGGCCAACCTGGTCGGCGAGATCATCGGCCCCAACGAGATCAAGCTCTATCACAGCCGGGACCACTACCAGAATTTCCTCGACTGCGTGAAGAGCAGGGCCCTGACCATCACGCCCTGCGAAGTCGCCCACCGCTCGGCCAGCGTCGGCCACCTCGGCGTCATCGCCATCGAGACCGGGCACAGGATCAAATGGGACCCGGCCACGGAGACGATCATCGGCGATCCCGAGGCCGAGCGCCTGCTCAGCCGCTCCTATCGCAAACCCTGGGTGCTCCTCTCCTGAGGAAAGGTGCGAAGATGAAAATCCACAAGCTCGTAAAACCCACCGGCGCCGCCCTGCTCGTCGCGGTCCTGGCCCTGGGCGCTTCGTTCGCCGGGCAGGCCGCGCCCGCCTCTTTGGACCAGATCCTCAAGGCCGTGGCGACATTCAACGGCGGCATCGATTCCGCCCCGTTCTGGGCCCTCCGCGATTACGTCTACGCCCGCAAGGACGACCCCGCCGCCCGGGCCCAATGCGAAGACGCGCTGCTGGCGTTCCTCGGCACCAGGGCGACGCCCATCGCCAAGATGGCCGTCTGCCGGCACCTCCGTCTCATCGGCGGCGACAAATCCGTCCCCGTACTGGCCAAAATGCTCACGGCGCCCGAGACGTCCGACATGGCCCTTTATGCCCTGGCCAAGATCCCGGGCCCCGCCGCGGACCTGGCTTTGCGGACTTCCCTGGGAAACACTTCCGGCGCGGCCCAAATCAGCGTCATCAACGCCCTCGGCGTGCGCGGATCGCGCGAAGCCGTCCCGGCCCTGGTCCCCTTTCTGGGGCAGACCAAGACCGACGCGGCCAAGGCCGCCGCGTATGTCCTGGGCCGGTTGGGCGGCCCCGCTTCCGCCGCCGCCCTGACCAAGGCGCTGGCCGCCGCGCCGGCCGATCTCAAATCCATCCTGGCCTCTTCGCTGCTGGCCTGCGCCGAACAGCTCCTCAAGGACAAGGACGCGGCCGCCGCAGCGGCTCTCTATGACAAGGTCCTCACCGCCAACCTATCTTCGGCCATGAACCGTGCGGCCATGCGGGGCAAGATTTCCGCCGCCGGCGACAAAGCCGCGGAGGTTGTCATGAACGCGCTACAAGGGAACGACGCGGCCCGCCAGGATGCCGCCGTCCTTAAAGTCCGGGACGTCATCCCGCCGGACGCCATCGGGACCCTCTGCGGATTGTATCCCGTTCTTCCCGAGCGCGTCCGCATCGAACTCCTGCCGGTGCTGGCCGGATACCCCAAGACCACGGTTGGTCCGGTGATCCTGGCGACGGCCAAGGGCGACGTGCCGGCGGTCCGACGGGCCGCCCTCAAAGCCATGGAAATCGCCGGCGACGCGGCGGTCGTCCCCTTCCTGGCGGAAACCGGGGCCAAGGCCCGCGGCGCCGAACAAGCCGCGGCGCGCAACGCCCTGGCCTCGATCAAGGGCCAGGACGTCGATGCCGCCATCCTCGAAGGCCTCGGCCGGAAAACCGGCGAAGACATCCAGTCCGAGCTTCTGCTGGCGGTCTCCGAGCGCCGGATCTTCGCGGCCAAAAGCGTCGTGTCCTCGTTCCTCGGCGCGGATTCCCCGCGCCTCCGGATGCAGGCCGTCAAGGGTCTGCGGACGATCGGCACGCCCTCCGACATCCCGGCCGTCCTGGATCGGCTTCTCAAGTGCGAAGAGGACGCCGAGCTCCAGGAGACCCAGACCACGGCCGCCGCTCTGGCCATGAAGATCGCCAACCCCGACGGCCGAGCGAACGCGATCGAGTCGCGGCTGGCGGAAGAGAAATCGCCCGCCGGGCGGGCCCGCCTGATCGCCGTCTTGGGCCGCATCGGCGACGACAGCGCCCTCCCTCAGGTCCGAGCCGCGCTCACGGAGATGAATGCCGATGTCGTAGATGCCGCGGCTCGGGCTTTGGCCGCCTGGCCGACCGGAACGCCGATCGAGGACATCTGGAAGATCGCCAAGACCTCGCCGAACGAGACCCACCGACTCCTGGCCCTCCAGGGTTTCATCCGCCTGACGGCGGCGGCTCAATATCGCCTGCCTGAAGCGGCCGTCGGCGACCTTAAAATCGCCTCCGAATCGGCCCGACGGCCGGAAGAAAAACGGCTCGTGCTTGCCGCCCTGCCCGTTTTCGCAGGCCCGGCGGCGCTCGAGCTGGCCAGGACGATCGGCGCCGACCCGGCCGTCAAGGCCGAGGCGGACGCGGCCGTTAAAGCGATCAACGAACGAATGAAGGAAAAATAGACAGATTCGCTTTGAGGAAGGCGAAGGCCTCGCGGATGATGTCGCGGCTGGTCGCGTCATCGTTGCGGACATCGAACCCGTGATATCCCTCGGGGTGGTTTCTGACGGTAAGCCGTACGTTTTTTTTCAGGGCCAGGCCCACGAATTCATCGATCCCCGCGTTTATAACCGGGTTGTCGAGGCCGGCCCGGCCGATGAAGACGGGCGGGACTTTCCCCGACGATTCAGCGATGGCGACGACGGGCGAAAAACGGGCCAGCACATCCTCGTTAAATCCCGCCGGGACCTGGGAACGGAACGGCCGAAGATCCATGATCGAATAAAAGCCGAGCAGGCAGCGGATAAAATCCCGCGGACGGCGAACGGCATCGCTTAAAAAGGAGCCTCCTCCGGAGAAGACCCAAAGGGCCAGGCGCCCCTCGTCGATCCCGAGCTCCGAGGCCTGCCCGCGGATGAAGTCGACGAGGTCGTCGATATCGTCCTGGGCGTCGGACAGCCGGTCGAGCCCGAAGAACCGGTGATTGAATGTGACGCCGACGAAGCCCGAGGCCGCCGCCAGCTTGCCGAAACACATGTAATCCGTCCAGTCTTTCGGTTGAAGAAGGGGCGGCTTGGGAATCGGGCCGCCGTGGATAAAAACGACCGCCGGCCGCTTTTCGGCGGATCCCCCGCCGCCCGGGGAGTAAACGTCCATCATCAGCTCTTCGTTTTCCACTCGCTTATAAGCGATATTCGTTCGGACCTGGATATCGTCCATGCCGGGCAATCGATAAACGACCGGCATCCGAACGAGCTCGGCCGGCGTAGGCTGGCGGCTTGGCGGAGGCGCGGGGTTTTGGGGTTGAGGCATGGTGCATTTTCCTCCCGTCAATGATATGACAACCCCCCCATACCGTCAAAACAGACAAACCGTGCGGACGTACCGTTCCCGCATTGACGCGGGCGGCGAACGGTGATATTGGAAGGGCCATACCCTATCCGACGAGGTGCCGATCATGTCGATGACGTCCCGGTCCCCGCGCCGCCTTTTATCCGCCTGCTTTCTTCCGCTTCTTCTGGCCGCGATTCCCCTCGCTGGGCAAGCTCGGCCGGACCTGATCAAGGACTTCCAGTCCCCGCCCGCCTCCGCCCGTCCCTGGGTCTACTGGTTCTGGCTCAACGGCAACATCACGCGCGAAGGCATTACCGCCGACCTCGAGGCCATGAAGCGCGTCGGGATCGGCGGCGTCCTGATCATGGAAGTGGACCAGGGGGCGCCGCTCGGCCCGGTCCCGTTCGCCGGTCCGCGCTGGCGAGAGCTGTTCAAGCACGTCTGCGCCGAGGCCGACCGCCTGGGCCTCGAAGTCAACATGAACAACGACGCCGGCTGGTGCGGCAGCGGCGGCCCGTGGATCACTCCGGAACTCTCCATGCAGCGGGTGGTCTGGACGGAAACAAAGGTCCAGGGCCCGGCGCATTTCTCGTCGTCTCTCCCCCAGGCCGCCGCGGTCATGAATTACTACCGGGACATCGCCGTGCTGGCGTTTCCGACGCCGGAAGGCCAGGCCCGGATCGCTTCTTTCCGTGAAAAAGCATCGGACGTTCCCATGGACGTGACCCCGGCCATCCCCGCTGCCTGGCTGCCCGAGCCCGCCGGCCAGGCGATTCCGCGCGCACGCCTGGTGGACCTCTCCGGCAGCCTGGATAAGACCGGGCGGCTGGCTTGGGATGTGCCGGCCGGATCGTGGACGATTCTCCGGCTGGGCCATACCACGACGGGCACGGACAACCATCCCGCCCCGGAATCGGGGCGCGGGTTGGAATGCGACAAGCTGAGCCGGACCGCCGTCGAAGCCCATTTCGAGGGGCTCATGGGCAAACTTCTATCCGACGTCGGCCCGCTGGCCGGAAAATCTTTGGTCTCCACGCATATCGACAGCTGGGAGGTCGGATCGCAGAACTGGACGCCTAACATGCGCCGGGAATTCAAGGATCGCCGCGGCTACGATCTTTGGCCCTTTCTGCCGGTGATCACCGGACGCCTCATCGACAGCCGCGAAATATCGGAGCGGTTTCTCTGGGACTTGCGGCAGACCATCAACGAATTGCTGCTGGCCAATTATGCCGGCTATATGCGGGAGCTGGCGAACAAGCGCGGAATCCGCCTCAGCATCGAGGCCTATTCGAACTGCCCCACGGACGAGATGGAGTACGCCGGCCGGGCCGACGAGCCGATGGGTGAATTCTGGTCCTGGGATCGCTACGGATCGGCCTGGACGGTCACGGAGATGGCCTCGGCCGCGCACGTCTACGGCAAGCCCATCGTCGGGGCCGAGGCTTTCACGGCCACCGACTCCGAGCGCTGGCAGGGCCACCCGGCGAACATCAAGGACATCGGCGACTGGGCCTTCTGCGAGGGCATCAACCGCTTCGTTTTCCACCGCTACGCCCTGCAGCCCTGGCTCGACGCCAAGCCGGGCATGTCCATGGGGCCTTGGGGGCTGCACTATGAACGGACCCAGACATGGTGGGAGCAATCGTCGGCCTGGCACCGCTATCTGGCCCGCTGTCAGTATATCCTGCGCCAGGGTCTATTCGTCGCCGATATTTGTTATCTGGGACCGGAAGGATCGCCGCAGACTTTGAATGCCCAGAAAGCGTTTCTTTCGAACGTGCCGGGACAGGAAGGTCTGCCGCGCGACCGATCCGGCTACAATTTCGACACCTGCCCGCCGGAAGTGGTCCTCGAGCGGATGTCCGTGAAGGACGGCCGCCTGGTTCTTCCCGACGGAATGAGCTACGGGCTTCTGGTTTTGCCGTCCATGGAGACCATGACGCCGCGGCTTCTGGCCAAGATCAAGGAATTGATCGAAGCCGGGGCGACCGTCGTCGGCTCGCGTCCGGTCCAATCGCCGGGCCTGGCCGGCTTTCCGCGGAGCGACGCGGCCGTGAAAGATTTGACCGCGCAGATCTGGGGCGCGGGTGAACCGCCCGCCCGACTGACCGAGCGCCGGATCGGCCAGGGCCGCCTCTTCTGGTCGACGGACTTTCAAAAGAAAATCGAGCCGGCCCGACCGGCTTCCCTGCCCCTCGCCGCCGCCCAATGGATCTGGTTCCCCGAGGGCGACCCGGCCGAAGCGGCCCCTCCGGGGGTGCGCTATTTCCGCCGCTCGATCGCCGTGGACGCCGGATCACCGGTCGCTTCCGCCCAGCTGGCCATGACCGCCGACAACACCTTCTCCTGCCGGATCAACGGACAGGACGCCGGATCGGGGGATGACTGGAAAAAAGTCGTCGTCCTGGACGCGGCGAAATTCCTCAAGTCCGGATCCAACCTGATCACCGTCGAGGCCCGCAACGGCGCGGCGACGGCCAATCCGGCCGGCTTGATCGGCGCCTTGACCATCTCCTATCGCGATGGGCACGTGACGACGATGGCCACCGATCAAGGCTGGGAAGCGGCTCAGACCGCCCAGGGTCCATGGACCGCGGCCAAAGAGCTGGGCCCCCTGGGCATGGAGCCCTGGGGCAACATCAGCCCCGACTATGCCGATCCCGAGATCTATCCCCGCCAGGAGCGAGTCGCCGAGGTGCTGGAAAAAATGAGCCTGGCGCCGGACTTCAGCTTCCAAAGCGCCGGCGGAACGGCGAGCCTGCGTTCCATCCATCGGACGATGGGCGGGATGGAGATCTATTTCGTCGCCAACAAGCTCCAAAAGCCCGAACAGGCGGTGTGCGCCTTCCGGGTCCGGGGCAAGCGGCCTGAATTCTGGTATCCGGACACGGGACGCATCGAAAAGCCGGCGGCCTACGACCTGGACGGCGGCCTCGTCCGCGTTCCTATTTCGTTCGATCCCTATGGCTCGGTCTTCGTCATTTTCGCGGATAAGGTTGGCGCGTCCGCCGATCGGATCGTCTCCGCGGACCGCGACGGCAAGCCAATCCTCGGCACGGGTGGAAAATCTGGAGCGGCCTTAGCCCCGCTTCTGATCGATCTTCTGGCCGGGCCCGGGCAGGAAATCGCGGCCGAAATCCGGGAGCCCGGATCTTATGCGCTCAAGACGGCCGACGGCATGATTCATCGAATCGAAGCGCCTACAGTTCCGGCGGCTTTGACGCTGGCCGGCCCGTGGGAAATCCATTTCGCTCCGGGAGGCGGAGCGCCGGATCAGCTTTCACTGAATGAGCTGAGTTCGTGGAGTGTCAGCCCGGACCCGCGCGTCAAGTATTATTCCGGCGCGGCCACCTATACAAAAACCGTTTCGATTCCTCCGGCTCTGCTGGCCACCAACCGAGGCCTGTGGCTCGATTTAGGCAGGGTCGAGGTCATGGCCGAGGTCCGCCTCAACGGCCGGGATTTGGGCATCCTGTGGAAGCTGCCCTATCGGGTGGACATCAGCCGGGCGGCCAAAGCCGGCGACAACACCCTTGAAATCAAGGTTGTCAACCTCTGGATCAACCGCCAGATCGGCGACGAATTCCTGCCCGAGGACAGCGAGCGAAACCCTGAAGGAACGCTGAAAGTCTGGCCGCAGTGGCTGACGGACGGAGCGGCCAGCCCGACGGGACGAAAGTCGTTCACCAGCTGGCGGCTCTGGCATAAGACCGATGCGCTCGTGGAATCGGGGCTGCTGGGGCCGGTGCGGATCGTTCCGACGCTCAAGATCGCCGTGTCACGCTGAGGCTTACAGAGAGGCGGAGCCGAAAAGCGTTTAGGCCGTTACGGCGGCGGGCGGCTTTGCGGTATCGTTCCGCGACGAATCTTTTGACTGAAATCAAAGACGCCGCGGGCCTCAGGCAATACACTATCTTTGATCATTTTCTAATAAAGGAGGCTCTCATGAGTGAAATCATCGAAAACGCCCACCGGGAGAAAGACGACGCCGGCATCGACTTGTCCAGCGGCCGATTGACGGCCGAGCAGATCGACCTGATGCTGAAGAGGCTGCCTTTCGATATCACATTCGTCGACGAGAACGACCGCGTCCGCTATTTCTCGGATACGGCCGATCGCATATTTCCCCGCAGCCCGGGGATCATAGGCCGGGCCGTCCAGAACTGCCATCCGCCGAAAAGTCTCCATACGGTCAACGCCATCGTCCAGGCTTTCAAAGATAAGACCAAGGCCTCGGCCGATTTCTGGATCCAGCGGGGCGGAAAATTTGTTTTGATCCGATACTTCCCCGTTTATGACGCCGCCGGCGCCTACAAAGGCGTCATCGAAGTGTCGCAGGAGATCAGCAAGATCAAGGCGCTGGAAGGCGAGCGCCGCCTCTTGGACTGATTAAGGCGGCGTTTTTACTGTCTGAAATTTGGAGAAGATCCGCGGAGTGGCTTATTTTTCTAACCGGATTGTATCGCGCCAGGCCCAATCGTCATTTTTTGGAGTGACGAGCTGCTCGATGCTATATGTTCCCCGGCCGCCGTCGTCCTTCTCATTGGAGCCGAGGCTGTAGACCAGCAGGCCGTCCCTATCGACCCGATAGACCAGCGGCTTGCCGGTGAACGGATCCAAAGGCTCCCGGGGTAATAGATCCGGCACGAGATCGGCTACGGCCGCCGGGAAGCGCTTTTCCCGCATCCGGTAGATCCGCGCCGCCAATCCGATTTTCGCCGTTTCCATGAGCGCTTCGAGAGAAGCTTCCTTCAATCCTGTCGCCGAGATGTTCGAAATTCCGCCGTAAGGCATCCATTCATACCAATGCCTGTGTCGATCATCATTGGCGTTCATACGCGGCCGGCTCTGATAATAGGGCTCTCTATAAAGCGTCTCGATCTCGTCGAACGCGGAGTATTGGCGCATCAGCTGAGTCCGCACCCAAGGCCGGACCAGCCAGAGCAAGAATCTCCTCCTCCGGCCGTTCTCTGACTCATATGCATCTAAACGGCCGTCTAAAATATCCCTCCCGGTTTCGATGCGGATGACTCTTTCGCCCCTATAGGACCCGGCCACGGCCTCCCGCCAAGTCTCGACGTCCAACTCTTTGAGGACCGTTTTCAAATCATCGACCTCAATCGTGCGTCCATCGACGATCCTGTTGAGAAACACCAACAGGCTTCTCGCATTGGAGATCGCGATCAAAGCGTTGATGAGAGTCGGCTCCTGCAACGTCAGCCGGACAAACCGGTATCCTTTGATCCATTCGTCGAGGCCGCCCCGGACATCACCGCTTTCAGCCCGGAAAAGAGCCTCGAAACCGAGCAAACGGATCATTTGCATCGTGGGTATGAA
This sequence comes from Candidatus Aminicenantota bacterium, assembly GCA_963729855.1. Lineage (GTDB taxonomy): Bacteria > Acidobacteriota > Aminicenantia > Aminicenantales > UBA4085 > UBA4085. The sequence continues at coordinate 191,999 of CAVSPT010000005.1, forward strand.
ATCATCGACACTCGAGGGATCCGAAAAATCGCGCCGCTTGACCTCGCGAAAACACGGGCGGCCGCCGGCTTCTAGCAGCAAATCGATCGGGCGCCGGTTCTTGTCGATTGCCGATCGGATGAGCATTCGCGTTTTTTCATCCAGCGGCCTGGCCTCGAACAAGTTGGCCAAGGCCGGGTTCAGATTCGTCTTGGGCCTGTATTGGCCATCAAAAAGGGCAACGGCGCCCTTCCAGAGAGACCAGGCATTATCAGGTACAGAACAAGCGGGGCCGAGGTCCGCATAACTGACCGGAAGGCCTTTGGATTTGGCTTCGGCCAGGAATTTTTCCAGCTTCTTTCCGGTCGAATAGTTCAGTACGGCCCGCGTGACCAAGACCGCGGCTAGGAGCGCGGCCAGAACCAAACCCGTCCTACCGAGGATTTTTCGAATGGCCATCGGCGTCCTCCTTCCCTTCGAAAGCCAAAACATCCTTATCCATCCGCACTTCCCTCCAAATAGCCTGATCGTAGCGGGACCTGGTCGATAGAAGCCGCAGCGAGCGGGCCTGATCGGCGCCTAAAAGTTCCTCCAAACCCGTCCGGTCCGCGTTACCGGCCGCGGATTCCGCCGGGCGCTCGTTCAGAAGCGCGTCCAATCGTCCGGCTATCGTTCTCGAAAGGACGGCGTCTCCGGCCAAGGCCCCGATAACGAGCAGCGAGCAGGCGGCCGCCATCCCCCATTGGGCGGGCGTCAGGATGCGGCCGACGGGCCGGATCCTCTCCGCCGCGGTCAGCGCCATTTGCCGCACATGCGGCGGTGCGGGCCGGGGGACGAATCCCTTGAGCCCGTCCGGAACGCTTCGATCGCGCTTGTTCATTTCTTCTCTCCGAAAAAGGCGCGCAGACGGGCCAAGCCGTACCGATAGCGGCTGGCCGCCGTATAGGTGGAGATGCCGCAGGCCGAGCCGATGCCCCGAAAGGTCAACCCCTCCCATTCCTTCAAAACGACCGCTTCCCGCTGTTCGGCGGACAGGCCGGCCAATGCCTCGCCCAGGCGGATCTCCGAGGCCCGGTCCGGCCCTTGAAAAAGTAACGGGGCGAGCTCCGGCCGGAAAGCCGTTTCTTCGCCCCGGCGGCGCAGCCGCTTTTTCCAGAACCGGTTGGCTTCGTTATGGGCGCAGCGAAAAACAAAAGCTTTTGGGTCCTGGATAAAACGCCTTCGGTCGGCATAGCGGGCCAAGCGGACGAATGTCTCCTGGAGGATGTCCTCGGCGTCCTGCGCGGAGCCCAGCTTGAGGGTCAAATAGCGGTACAAGGCGTCTCCATAGGCATCATAGAGCTCGTCCAGCTGCATAGGTTTTCGATCGTTCACTTAGACAGACCGCCCGGATCCCCGTTTTTGTCTATTCCCATCGAAAATTCTGGGGCCTCGTTCAAGCCGGGCTGATCGAAGCCGCGTCACGATCGAGACCGATCTGAAAAAGCGATGTTTATTAGCGATATATTCCTATCTCTGTTTCTTGACCGGAAGCCAGAAATCGTCCGCCGTGAGACGGCATTCCTTTATCATTTGCCGGGCATATTCCGCGCCGGAGAAATTCTCATCGGCGTTGTTCGTCCCGACCGTGAATTTGACGCCCGCGGCTTTGGCTCTTTTTATGAAGTCGGCGGAGGGAATCTTGTACCTGTTATTAATCTCGATGGCGATATTCCTGTCCTTGGCCGCCCTGATGACCCTGTCCATGCGCTCCGTCGTCCAGAAATGACTATACCGGCCAGCCATCGAGGCGGGAAGAAAGGTCGAATTGACATAGATGTTGATGGGCTCCGTATCGAGAATCTTCACGATCGTTTTCACCAGAGAGTCCATGAATCGCTCTTCGTCGTCGATCCACGTTTCTTCCTTGATCCAGATCCGGTTCCTGCGGCCTTTTTCGTCCGTGAAGGTCATAGCGTCGGTGAAGACATAATCGAATTTTTGCATCGACTCCTTCGAAAAGATTTTCACCCACTCCCTGCCCTCGGCCTGCATCGCTACATAGAACTGGGGGTAGCCTTTGAAGACCAGAAGCGCCGAATCGATCTGCGGATCGCTGTGCACCGGAAAACCCAGCCCGCAGTTCACGGCGATGCCGTAGGCGATGTGCTCCTCGTTCGATTTTTTGGCCGCGTCTTCTATGGTCAGCTTTCCCTTAAGATGCACGTGCAGGTCCGTCAGCGGGAAATCGGCTTTATCCTGGCCGTTGGCTGCCACGGCTGCGGCCAGGAGAAGGATGAGAGCGAGATTTCGTTTCATGGATCCGACCTTTCTTAGGTTGAACAAGCATACTACGGAGAGCAGTAATTATATTACATAATCCTTGCTACTCCCCGAGTACTAGCCGGGCGACGAAGACATCCGGGGTCAATGATATTCCGCCCGGCTTCGTAAATTCGGTCGCGTGGGATGTCAACAACATGGAGAACATGGGAAGATCCAATCCGTTCGGTTCGGCGGCGGACCCATTGACTCCCGGACGGTACGGGAAATATCATGGCCCATAAGGAAAAAGCTGATGATGGACGGCTTCGGCGATCAATCGTCTTCGTGATGGGAGGAGGTAAGCCCATGCCCGCCCGATCGATCAAATACGCGATGGGAACCGCCTTGGTTCTGTTGGCCGTCTCGGCGTCGTGTTCCCGTGCCCGCCCTTCCTCATACACCGTCGAAAATGCCGCCTACCGGCTGACCATCGATGCCGCCGCCGGAGGCCTTCGCGCCGTCCTCGATGACAAACGGTCAGGACTGCGGCTGGCGGATGGCCCGCTCGTTTATCGGACCGACGCCGCCGGTCACGAAAATCCGGCGACGCTTTTCCAGTTGGCCGATCCGGCCGTTACGGTGGAAGGCCAACGGCTTGTCATCAGCGGAACCCTGACCGGCCTGCGGATCGAGCACACCTTCACCCTCCCATCCGACAAGCCCGTGATGGATGAAAACCTGCGCTTGACCAATCCGACGACGGGCCTCGTCTCGCTCCCCGATTTCGAGTGCGGATTCACCAGGCCCCTGAAAGACGCGGGCGGAACGATCCCCACGGACCTCGCCGGAGACCTATGGGTATCCGTCCCCCACCGCAAGCGTGCCGAGGACCCCAAGGAGAGATTCCTCGACTTCTCCGCCTCGGACATGGCCGACAAACCGGGCTTCGAGCCCCACCCCGATGCGGTCCAGGATCCGCATGACCGCCCCTCGCGGCACCGCTACTCGGACGGTTGGGCCTGGACGCACGGGAACTCCGCCCTCGGCATCTACAAGTACAGCCAGGAGGCCATGCTCTTCAGCGTTCTCTCGACGGTAAAGACCGAGGCGGGGATTCTGCTCCGTTTCGGCGGGACGGCCATGATCATGGGCGAGCCGGCGGTCCTGTCCCGCCTTCGGCCCGGCCAGACGGCCGAACTGGGGATTGACCCGATACGAAACCTTTGAAGGAGGGTACAGGGAGGCCATGTACGGCTTCCGCCGATTCCTCGACGAACGAGGCTGCCGCTTTCCCGCCTCCTACGATCCCCCGGTCCATTGGGAACAGCTCTACGATATGGAGGGGGCCTGGGACCACCGGGCTGAACAATATACCAAGGCCGCCATCGAGCGGGAAGCCCAAAAAGGCCGGGATTACAGCTGCGAAGCGATCTATCTCGACCCCGGCTGGGACACCAAGTTTGCATCGTTCATTTGGGGCGACGCCTGGCTCGGCCCGATGGACGCGTTCGTCAAACAGATGAACGACCGGTACGGTCTGAAAGTCTCTCTGCACACCCCCCTGGCCACCTGGATGTCGTTGGACATACCGATGGGCCCTCCCGCGATCGACACCTATCCCGCCGCGGCCCGGCTGCTCGCTCCCCCTCCGCCCGCGCCGGAGCCGGGGGCGAAACCCGCCGCCCGGCGCCTGCCTGTGATCTGCCTGGGCTCTCGTCAGTATCTCGAGGTCGCTGAAAAACGGCTCCTCGACCTCTGCGCCGCCGGGGCCGCCTTCCTGATGTACGACGGAAACTTTTGGAACGGCGGCTGCCTGAATCCCGATCACGGCCACCCGGTCCCTTACACGTTCGAAGATCACATACGGGCCAACGTCGACCTCGCCGCCCGCATCCACGCCAAGTACCCGCGGGTGCTCATCGAGATGCACGACATGATCTCGGGCGGCAATCCGGTCCGCGAAACGCCGCTCTATTACACGTACGGCCTGCCCGGGAGCTGGGACGAGAATTGGGGCTATGAGCTGATGTGGGACTCGATGGCCGACATAAAGGCCCTGAAGTGTCTATCGCTCTATTACTCCAACCTTTCCTGCAACATTCCCTTCTATCTCCATGTCAACCTGCGGGGCGACAACAGAGACGCCATCGTTTTGTGGTGGTACGCCTCGACCTGCCGGCACCTGGGCATCGGGGGGACGGCCAAGGATCCCGCGGTCGTCGCCGCCCAGAAGGCGGCCATGAAGTGCTACCATGCCGTCGAAGATCTTTATAAAAGGGGCGAGTTCTTCGGCATAAGCGAGGAGATTCACGTCCACGCGCTCGGCAACCGGATCGCCGTCAACGCGTTCAACCTCGACGATCGAAGCCGGACCATCGAAGGAAGCATCCGCCTGACCGAGCTGGGCCTCGATCCCGGCCGCGCTTACGTCTTCGACGAGCCGTGGGCCCAATGCGCGGACGGGAAGCTCGTCGTTAAAGCCGCTCTCGGCCCTTGGGGAGCGAAGATGGCTTCGGCGACAGGCCGATAGCCCTCGGCCGGACTGATTTAATCCAGAAGCGATGCAATAAAACCGTCCTCTCCTCGTCTTATTGAGTATCATATGAAAAAGAGGTATTGAAACATGGAAAGCAAGGAATCTTTTATGGAGAACATGATGGACCAGCCTTCAGCCCGTGACGGTTTTACAAAAATTTACGCCGAGGGCCTTCCGCCCTGGGAAATCGGCAAGCCGCAGCCGCCGTTCATAGAGGTAGCGGAACAGGTGGCGGGCCCGGTGCTTGATTCCGGATGCGGGACCGGCAACACGGCCCTCTACTTCGCCTCCAGGGGGCTAAAGGTCACGGGCATCGATTTCGTGGACGATGTCATCAGGCAGGCCCGGGACAAGGCCGCTGAGCGCGGCATATCCGTGAATTTCATCGTCAAAGACGCCATGACCCTGGGGGAATGGGACGAGCGCTTTGCCAGCGTGATCGACAGCGGCCTGTTTCACATCTACCACGGAGACGAACAGCGGCGCTATGTCCGGGGGCTGGCGCATGTGCTCAGGCCCGGCGGACGGCTTTACCTGTTCAGTTTCAGCGATAAGATCGACAAATCGCTGGGACTGGGGGGAGCGTCGAAGCAGGAGCTGTACGATATTTTTTCCAACGGCTGGGTCATCGAATCCCTGGAGCTGGTGCGGGGCGAAGGAAATCCGGTGTTGATTGAAAAGTTCCCGGAGCTGGATCCGGAAAAAGGCGAACCGAAGATGTGGTTCGGGGTGATCCGCAGAAATTAGCGACCGGCCAGCATCCCGCAGCCGGCCTGGATGTCCTGCCCCCCGCTATAACGCCTCGCCACCGGCATTTTCAGATGCTTTCTCAGCGCATCCCGGAACGCATCCAGCTCATCGGGCGAAGGCGGCTGGAAGTGCCCTGTGGCATCGTTCACATCGATCAGATCCAGGGTGATCGGCAGGCCCCGAACCAGCTCAGCCAGTTGGACGGCATCCTCTTCCCGTGTGTTGAACCCTGATATCATCGTCCAGGCCAACACGACGCGCTGCCTCGACGCTTCCTGGTATTCCCGGATCGCCTCCATCAGCTCCGGCAGCGGATGGGCCCTCTCCACGGGCATCAGCCCGCGCCGGCGGGTCGGATCCGCGCTCGTCAGCGACACCACCAAGCGGAACGGCAGCCGGTCGGCCGCGAATCGCCGAATTCCCGGCGCCACTCCGGCCGTCGAGATGCTGATGGATTTGGCCGGAATCGCCAACCCGCATGGCTCGTTCAGGATCCGCGCCGCGCGCATGACGGCATCATAATTCAGCATCGGCTCGCCCATGCCCATGAACACCACTCCGCGCACCGGATGCCGCGAATCCGCCGCGATGCGGATGACCTGATCGACCATTTCCCAGGCTGACAAGTTGCGCCTAAAACCCATCCGCCCCGTTGCGCAGAATTCGCAGCCCAACGCACACCCCACCTGCGAGCTCAGGCAAACGATGAACTTCTCTTCTCCGGCCCGATGCACCAGCGGGATCCGCACCGCCTCGAACGGCTCCGGCCCCTGGCCTTGGAAAAGATATTTGGCGAATCCATCCCGCGTGGAAACCACTTTGGCCCGTTGGACCAGCCGTGGCATGCGCACCTCTCCCCGCACCCGCGCCAGCAGCTTGTCCGATACCTCCGGAAGGTTCTCGGGAAACGCGTCGCGCCTCAGCACCGCCGCCTGCAGCCGCCGGGCCAGGCGCAAAGAGACGCCCAGCGGCGCCAGCCAAGCATGCAGCTCGGATGCGGTTGAGTCTTTGAGCAGGGGCGGCATCGTTTGAAGGCGGATTGTACGGTAATCCCCGGCCCGACACCAGCTTGTTGACCATGAATCGGCTTTGAAAAATCCGCCGCTCTCGCTTATGATAAGGGCCTTCGGGCGCGGCCCGGAAGCGCCCGGAATGAGGAGGCGCGCCATGATCGAAGGACAGGATACCCTCAGCAAAGTCACCCGCCTCAAATATGCCATGGCCGGAGGCGGCAAGGGCGCCTTCATCGGCGACGTCCACCTCAAGTCCATCGCCATGGACGGCAAGGCCGAGCTGGCCGCCGGCTGTTTCTCCCGATCCTTCGAAAACACGCTGGAGACGGGCGAATCCTGGGGCCTGCCCACGGACCGCCTCTACCGCACGGCCGGCGACATGATCAAGGCCGAGGCGGCCCGGACGAAGGACAAAATCGATTTCGTCGTCATCACGACGCCCAACGACGCCCATTTCAGCATTGCCAAGCTGGCCCTTGAGCACGGTTTTCCGGTCGTCTGCGAAAAGCCCCTGGTCACGTCCAGCCGGGAAGCCGAAGAGCTGCGTCGTCTGGCCGCCGCAAAAAACCTGCTTTTCATGGTCACCTACGCTTATCGCGGCTATCCCCTCGTTTACCATATGCGCGACATGATCGCCTCGGGCGAGCTTGGCGATATCCGCTTCGTGGCCGCCGAATATCCCCAAGACTGGCTGGCCACTCTCCTGGAGAAAACGGGCCAGAAACAGGCCGCCTGGCGGACGGATCCGAAGCGGGCCGGTATTTCCAATTGCGTGGGTGATATCGGCAGCCACGTCGAAAACATGGTCGCCTACCTGACCGGACTGGAGATCGAATCGCTCCTGGCCCGGCTCGACATCTTCGGCGAAGGCCGGGTCCTGGACAATAACGCTTCGATCCTCCTCGAATTCAAGGGCGGGGCGAAGGGGCTGTACTGGGCCTCGCAGATCGCCGTGGGCCACGACAACGGCCTGCGCGTCCGCATCTACGGGACCAAGGGCTCGCTCGAATGGGCCCAGGAAAACCCCAATTACTGCAAAGTGGCCTACACCGATAAACCTACGGAGAGCCTGTCCAGAGGCCGGGACAAGCTCTCGATCTTCGCCCAATCGCTGTCCCGCCTGCCCTCCGGCCACCCCGAGGGCCTTTTTGAGGCCTTCGCCAATCTCTATTCGATCTACCTGGGCGCCCTGCATAAAATGGCCGCGGGCGAAGAGCTGACCGCCCGCGATCTCGACTTCCCCACGATCGACGACGGAGCGCGCGGCGTGCGCTTCATCGAAAAGTGCGTCGAGAGCTCCAAGAAAGGCGCGGCGTGGATCAAGTTCTAACGAACAGGAGAAATAACATGAGCCGACCCATCACTTTATTCACCGGCCAGTGGGCCGATCTTCCCTTCGAGGATTTGTGCAAAAAAGCGAGCGGCTGGGGCTATGACGGCCTGGAGATCGCCTGCTGGGGCGACCACTTGGACGTCCGCAAGGCGGCCGCCGATCCCGCTTATGTCCAGGAAAAGCTTCGCATTCTCAAGAAATACAAGCTTGGCTGCTGGGCCCTGGGCGCCCACCTGTCAGGGCAGTGCGTCGGCGATGCCTACGACGAGCGGCTCGACGGGTTCGCTCCCGCCTCCGTCCACGGCCAGCCGGAGAAAATTCGCAGTTGGGCGGTCGAGGAAATGAAGATCACGGCCAAGGCGGCCCAAGCCATGGGCTGCGGCGTCGTCACCGGCTTCATGGGCTCGCCCATCTGGAAGGCCTGGTATTCCTTTCCCGCCACGACCGAGGAGATGGTCGAGGCCGGCTTCGACAAAATCGTCCGCCTCTGGACGCCGATCTTCGATGAATTCGACCGCTGCGGGGTCAAGTTCGCCCTGGAAGTCCACCCGACTGAAATCGCTTTCGATCTTTACACGGCCCAGAAGCTCCTGGAGAAGTTCAAGAACCGGACGACCCTCGGCTTCAACTTCGACCCCAGCCACCTGACCTGGCAGGGCCTGGAAGCCCATCTCTTCATCCGGGAGTTCCCCCGGAAGATTTATCACGTCCACATGAAAGACGTCTCCGTCAATCTCGACGGCAAGGCCGGAATCCTGGGCTCCCACCTGCCGTTCGGAGACGTGCGGCGCGGCTGGAATTTCCGTTCGCTCGGACACGGCGACGTCAATTTCGAGGACATCGTTCGCGAACTCAACGCCGTCGGATACGGCGGCCCCCTTTCGGTCGAGTGGGAAGACAACGGCATGGACCGCGAATTCGGCGCGCCCGAATCGCTGGCCTTCGTCCAGGCCATGAACTTCGCCCCGTCCGCCGTGGCGTTCGACAAGGAGATGAAGAAAGGCTGACGACGTGGATATTCATTTTTCTAGCGAGTTTTTTCTGCTCCGGAGGGCTCAGGGGGCAGTGGGTAAAACACGCGAATTTCCCCAGCGAGGAAATTCGCTCCCCTCCTCCCTCGCTCCCCTGACTCGGCAGGCAAAGCTAATACCCCCCGAGTTTTCATCGATCTCCGAAGCCTCCCCTTCTCACCCCGAATCATCGGCCGGAATTCAGCCCGATGATTCAGAACCATGCCCGTTCCGTCTCCGCGCGGGTTATGACCCGAATTCCCCAAGTCGTCGGAAATTGATAATCCGGGCGACCGGGGCATCCCTCGTGCCACCCGCAGAAATTTCGTTTCTCAGTTCTCTTAACCGCATATTCTACCCACCGGAGTATTTATGAGTAATCCCCGATTGACCCGCCGCACTTTCCTGAAATCGTCGGCCGCCGCCGGAATCGGCGCGGCGGTCGCCGGCGCCGCGATAGGCCAGCAGGCGGCCGCCCCCGCAGCTTCGACACCTACACCCGTTCCTCCGGCCGCGGCGGCCGGCGAAGAGTTGAAAATCGCCCTGATCGGCGCGGGGGAGCAGGGACGCGTCCTCATGGAATCGTGCCTGCGCATCCCCGGCATCCGCATCGCCGCCGTCTGCGACATCTGGTCCTACAGCCAGCAGTATGCCCGCGGCTATCTCCGCAAGTACAAGCAGGACCCGGCCGTCTACGAGGATTATCGCGAGCTGCTGGCCAAGGAGCGGGGCCTGGCCGCCGCCGTCGTGGCCTCCCCCGATTGGATGCACGCCGAACACGCCAACGCCTGTCTCAACGCCGGCCTGCACGTCTACTGCGAGAAGGAGATGTCCAATTCGCTGGACAAGGCCCGGACCATGGTCGAGACGGCCCGGCGCACGGGCAAGCTCCTTCAGATCGGCCACCAGCGCCGCTCCAACCCGCGCTACATCCACGCCATCGACAAGGTCATCCGCGGGCGCAAGGTCCTGGGCCGGGTCAATCTCGCCTACGCCCAATGGAACCGCTCCAAGGCCGACATGCTCGGCTGGCCCAAAACCTACGTCATCGACCCGGCCAAGCTCCAGGCCTACGGCTACAATACGATGGAGGAGTTCCGCAATTGGCGCTGGTTCAAGCGCTTCGGCGGCGGTCCCATCGTCGATCTCGGCTCGCACCAGATCGATCTCTTCTCCTGGCTCTTCGGCACGAATCCGAAATCTGTCATCGCCTCCGGAGGCGTCGACTATTACAAGAACCGCGAATGGTACGACAACGTCATGGCCGTCTACGAATTCGACACGCCCGAAGGGACGGCCCGGGCCATGTACCAGGTCCAGACGACGACCAAGTACGGCGGCTTCTACGAGGCCTTCATGGGCGACAACGGCGCCCTGCAGATCTCCGAGGTGGCCCAGCGCGGCAACTGGGCCATGCGCGAGGCCCACGCCCCCGAATGGGATTCGCTGGTCAAGGAGGGCCTCCTGCTGTCCGAGGCGGCCCCCATCCAAAAAATCGACACCAAGAACATTTATGTCGACGTCCGGGTCACCGCCGAGGCCGGCCGTTGGCCGCTCCCGGTGGACCTGGCCAAACCCGCCCACCAGCCGCACCTGGAGAACTTCTTCGACGCCGTCCGCCGCGGGACCAGGCTCAATTGCCCGGCCGACCTGGCCTACGAGAGCGCGGTCGCGGTCATCACCGTCAACGAGGCCGTGCGGACGAAGCTGCCGATCCAATTCCGCCCTTCGGACTTCAAGGCCTGACGGCCATGAGACGCGCGGCCGTCCACAAGCCCAAGGGGGACTCAGGATTGCGTCCCGCCCTGATATCGTCGATCCTTCTGTCTCTCATCCTCGCCGGAAAGGCGCCCGCCTCGAATGACCCGTCGAAGTGGGCGGGCAGCCGCATCTCTCCGGTCCATCAGATCCCCCTGCGCGACGAGACCAACCAGCTTATCGTCCCGACCGAGACATCCCCCCTTCCGTTCTCGGCCCGCTTCTCCTGCGCTCCCTGTCATGACTACGGCGTCATCCAGGGCGGCTGGCATTTCAACGCCGCCGCGGACGTGCCGCCCGGCCGGCCCGGCGAGCCCTGGATCCTTCTCGACGAGCGGACCGGCACGCAGATCCCGCTTTCGTACCGGCCTTGGAAAGGGATGTGGAACCCGGCCGCCTTGGGCCTCTCGAATTGGGATTTCACGCTTCTTTTCGGCCGCCATTTTCCGGGCGGCGGCGTGGCCGATCCGTCCGACTCCGCGATGACCCCCGACTCGCGCTGGAGCGTCTCCGGCAGGATCGAGATCAACTGCCTGGGCTGCCACAATGCCTCCCGGGTCCAGAACCCCAGCGAATGGGCCAAGCAGGTCCTCCGCGAAAACTTCCGCTGGGCGGCCACGGCCGCCTCCGGACTGGGCGAAGTCGGCGGGATGTCCTCCCGCCTCCGGCCGACCTGGGACCTCTTCGACGGCCCCAACCCCGACGATTCGGAATGGGCGGTGGCCCCCTCGGTCAAGTACAACAGGACCCTTTTCGATTCCAAGCACAAAGCCTTCCTGGACATCAACTATAGGCCCGACGACGTCCGCTGCCTGGCCTGCCATTCTTCCGCACCGGCCGGACAGGCCAAGCGCGACTTCGACGACGACGTCCATACGGCGGCCGGCATCAAATGCGCCGCCTGCCATCGCAACGACATCAGCCACGCGATGATCCGCGGCTATGAGGGCGAGGGCCGCCTCAACCCGGCCGCGGCCGGGGAAGACTTCACCTGCCGGGGCTGCCATCTGGGGGGAGAGACCGAAGACGGCAGGACGATCCTCCCCGGGCGGATGGGCGCGCCGCGCCCCGTTCACAAGGGGCTTCCGGAGATCCATTTCCAGCGCCTGAACTGCACGGTCTGCCATTCCGGTCCCCTGCCCGCCGGGGAGACGCCGCGCGTGCGGACGGCCCGGGCCAATCGCCTGGGCATTTTCGGCGTGGCCGACTGGTCGACCGAGCTGCCGTCCATCGGCGAGCCCGTCTACGTCCGCGACGCCCGCCAGAAGCTGGCCCCGAACCGCGTCGTCTGGCCGGCCTATTGGGCCAAGGTCGCCGGAAAAAACGTGACGCCCATGAAGCCCGCGGACGTCTCGGACGCCGCCGGCGAAATCCTCAAACCGGAAGCTCCTGTCGTCAAAATCCTGACCGCCCTCAACGGCCTCAACGAAGTGGATGGGACGGCCGTTCTTTCGTACGGCGGACGTCTCTACGAAATCAACAGCGACGGCGGCCTGTCCTCGGCCCCGGCCGCGGTCGCGGCGCCGGTTCGCAAGGGAGCGACCCCCATCGCCCAAATTCTGGTCCGCAAGGACGGTCAGACGACGCCGCTCATTCCCGATTTCGATCCATCCGACGCCGACGCGTCGGTCGAGCCCGAAGCCCGCATCCAGAAGGTCCTCGAGGGCCTGGCAGCCATGGACGGGGCGCCGGGCCGGCCCGTCCTGATCTTCAAGAGCCGGCAATACCGCATCGCTGAAAGCGCCCTGGACAAGAGCGAGATCAAGAATAAGCCGCCCGCGGCCGCGCCTGAGTTCCTCTGGGCCAAGGGCGACCAGACCGGGCCGTTTATCCCGGCCTTCAACCTGCGCACGCTCGATGCCTTGGCCGGCACCGATCAGACCCTGACCGAGGAACAGGTCGAGCTCGTCCTCAAGGCCCTGGCCGCCAAAACCCCCGGCGATTACGCTTATATCGGCGATGGGCGGATATTCAGACTGGGCAAAAAAGACGCCCTCGAGGCCGTTGCCGGCGACGCCGCCGCGCCTTTGACCTGGCCGATCGCCCACCGCGTCCGCCCGGCCCGCCAGTCGCTGGGCGTCAACGGCTGCACCGACTGCCACAGCGGAGGCTCGAAGTTCTTCTTCGCCCGGACGCGGGCCGCCGGCCCCCTCCAAACGGACCGGGCCGCCGTCCGTTCGGCCGTCTCGTTCATGGGGCTGACCATGCCCTTCCACAAGCTGTTCGGCCTGTCCTTCCTGATCCGGCCCTGGTTCAAGGCGGCCCTGGGCATCGCGGCGTTCCTCATCGCCTCGATCCTGGCCGTCTTGTTCCTGACGACGCTCGGCCGCGCCTCCGGACTGATCGAGAAGAGGAGATAACCATGCTGTTCGCCGTCGTCGCCATCCTGGCCGTCCTGGGCGTCCTCTTCCGGCAGACCGCATTGCGCTTCCGGGACTCCCGGCCGCCGGAGCCGAACGGACCGGCCCCCCGCTTCGCCTGGAACGCCTACGGGGCCTGGCTGGCCGCCCGGGCCAAGTCCGTATTTCAAATGGAAACCGTCCATAAGACCTGGGCGGGCTTCGAGACCTGGACCGCGAAATACTACCCCGGCTGGACGAAGTGGCTCTTCGCCGCATTCGTTCTCAGCTTTCTCTACCTGGCCGCCAGCGGCTTCTTCTTCGCCGTGTTCATCGCCCGCGGCCTCTATGGATTTCCCCTCGTCGGGCATGTCGTCCTGGGCGGACTTTTTGCCGTTCTGCTGGCCGGGCTGCTCGTCTGGCGGGCCCGCGATTACCGCTTCGACAAACAGGAGGAGGCGTCCTTCGTCGGCAAAATCCTCTTTTGGGCCTTCGCCTTCTTCGGACTCCTGATCATCCTGACCGCGCTCCTGTCCATGCTGCCGGTTTTTCCCGCGGACGCCCAGCGGACGCTCATCCTGATCCACAAATACAGCGCGCTGGCCTCTCTCCTGGCGGCGATCGTCTTCGTCGACGTCACCGTCATCCCTGCGCCGCGACCATGACCGTGCACCGCTTCGCCCACCAAGCGATGGGGACGCATTTCGAGATTTTCATCGCCGGCGGCGAAGCCGATTACGCCGGGCAGGCGGCTCAGGCCGGATTCGCCGAGATCGACCGCCTGGACAGGCTGTTCAGCCGCTTCGACATGCGCAGCGAGATTTATCAGATCAACCGTCTTTCGCCGGGCGGGCGGCTCCTCATCGGCGTCGAAACCTACCAATGCCTGGCCATCGGGGAATCGGCGCGCCGGGAGACGGGCGGGGCCTTCGACGTCAACGTCCGGGGTCGGGCCAAGGCCCGCAACGAGGGCGCGGATGAATCGTCCGGCGCCGTGTCCGAGCCCGCCTTCGAGCTGATCGAACGGGAGGCCGGATACGAGATCAGGCGGCGGGAGGGGCCGAGGGGGGATTTCCAGGCCCTCGACCTCGATCTTGGCGCCATCGGCAAGGGATTCGCCTTGGACGCCGCGCTCGGGGTCCTGAACGACTGGGATGTCGAAAACGTCCTCCTCCATGGCGGCACCAGCACGGCGCTGGCGGCGGGATCGGCGCCCGAGTATGGGGACAAGGACGGCGGCTGGCCCGTCGGCGTCGGCGGCGGCTGGCCCTGCCTCGGCGTTCCCGACGAGTTCATCCTGCGCAATAGAGCCCTGAGCGGATCGGGCACCGAGGTCAAAGGCCGGCATATCCTTGATCCCCGCACCGGGACGCCCGCCCGCGGACACGTCGCCGCCTGGGCCGCCCACCGTCTGGCCTCGGTCTCGGACGCCCTGTCCACGGCCGTCATGGTCATGTCCACGGAAGACGTCGAAGCCTTTTGCGCCGCCCATCCCGATGTCTCCGCTCTTGCGGTCGTCGACTACGGCCGGTGCCGCGCTTTCAATTGGACCTGAGCGTCGAGCGGCGCCCGGCCGTCTTCCTCTTGTCAGCCCGCGCGGCTCGGGCTATAGTAGTTGTCCGTCATTGCGCTTTTTTATTCTGAAGGAGTCCGTCATGAAGAAAAACGCCGTCATCCCCTTTTTGGCGCTGGCCGCGGCCCTGGGCGCCGCCGCCGGCACCTCTCTCCAATCCCAGCAGGACCCCGCCAAAGAGGAGTTGAAGCTGCAGCTCCCCAAGCCGATGTTCGTCGGCACGCCCCGCAACATCAGGACCCCCAACCTGGAAGTCGTGACGGGCAAGCCCCGCGGGCCCTTTTTCGTCCCCAAGGGCACCAGGCTCCTGTCCCTCAAGAAGACCGTTTCCTCCAGCGACATGCAGCCGGTCATCGGCGAGCTGAGCTTCGTCACCGACGGCGAAAAATCGGGCGAGGACGGCTATTTCGTCGAGCTCGGCCCCGGCAAGCAGTGGGTCCAGATCGATCTGGGCTCTTCGGCCAGCGTCGCCGCCATCCTGGTTTGGCACTTTCACAGCCAGGCCCGCGTCTACCGCGACGTCGTCGTCCAGGTCTCGGACGACAAGGACTTCCTCAAGGGTGTCGCCACGGTCTATAGCAATGACCATGACAACACGTCCGGCCTGGGCATCGGCAAGGACAAGGAATATATCGAAACGAACGAAGGCCGGCTGATCGACGCCAAGGGCGCCCGGGGCCGCTACGTCCGGCTCTATTCCAACGGCAACACCTCGAACGACATGAACCATTACGTGGAAGTGGAGGTCTACGGCTCGCCGGCCAAATGAAAAAAGCCGTGTTCGGAGGACTTTTCCTGGCCGTTTTCGGCCTGGGACTGGTCCTCCGCCTCGCCCGGCTCGACCTTCGCCCCATCCATCACGACGAAGCGAACCAAGCCGTCAAATTCGGAGCTCTCCTCGAAAAAGGCGACTACCGCTACGATCCGGCCGAACATCACGGCCCGACGCTCTATTACCTGACTTTGCCGGCGGCCTGGGCCCGGGGCGGGGACACGTTCGCCTCGTTGGACGAAACGACTCTCAGGCTCGTGCCCGCGCTGTTCGGGGGCGGGCTGATTCTCCTCTTCCTCCTTCTGGGGCGCGAGCTGGGACGGGAAGCCGTCCTGGCCGGGGCCCTGCTGGCCGCCGTTTCCCCGGGCCTGACCTACTTCAGCCGCTTCTATATCCAGGAATCGCTCTTCGTTTTTTTCGCCTGGGCTTTCCTGATCGCCGCGGGCAAATACGTGCTCCGTCCCTGTTTCGGCTGGGCCTGCGCCGCGGGAATCGCGGCCGGGTTCATGGCCGCGACGAAGGAAACGTCGATCTTCGTTTTCGGCGCGGCCGGGGGGGGAATTCTCCTCGCCTCGTTTGGCGGTCGAAAGCGCTCACGCGCCCTCTCGGATCGCCCCGCCATCCTGAATGCGGACCCTCGGACCGAAACCCGGCCCGACCCCGTGCGGCCGGCGGTATGGCCGCAGCTCATCGCCGCCGCCGCTGCCGCCCTGTCCGTCGCGTTCATGTTTTTTTCCTCATTTTTCCGGAATCCCCGGGGAGCCGTCGATTCGTTGGCCGCATTCAAGGAATATTTCGCCCGGGGAACCGGGCCGGGCATCCATGCCCATCCCTGGTTTTATTATCTAAAAACCCTTCTCTGGACGAAATCCGAGGGCGTCGTCTGGAGCGAGGCCCTTATTCTGGGATTGGCCCTGATCGGCATGGCGGCCGCTTTTTTCAATCGGAAACGCGGGACGAATGCGCCGGTCGAAACCGGTTCGGCACGAAGATCCCCCGCAGGATTCTGGCCGGTCTACCTATCGACGGCGACGCTTGTCCTGGCCGCCGTTTATTCCATTCTGCCCTATAAGACACCTTGGAACCTGGTCGTTTTTCTGGCGGGTTTCACCATTTTGGCCGGTCATGGCGCCGCGGAGCTTATCAGGGCCGTCCGTCCGGTCGCCGGCCGTCTTGTTCTCGTCCTCCTCATACTGGCCGGCGCCGCCCAGCTCGAAAGCCAGAACCTGAGGGCCCAATTCGTCGATCCCGCCGATCCTGGCAATCCTTATGTCTACGCCCAAACGAGCCCGGATTTCCTGCGGCTCGTGAACCGCGTCCGGGCCGTCTCCGCGTTCCACCGGGACGGCCGGGACATGCTGGTCAAGGTCGTGGCCGAGCCCAACGAACAATGGCCCCTGCCCTGGTCCCTGAGGGATTTCCGGCGGGTCGGGTATTGGACAAGCCTGGCCGCGTCCGGGGGGATCGAAGGCGTCCCGGTCGTCATCGCCTCGCTCCATTCCGCCGAGGTCATCGAACGCACGGCGGGCGACGCCTTCCAGGCCGAATACTACGGCCTTCGTCCGGGAACGCTATTGGCCGTCTTCATCAACCGGGAATTGTGGGAAAAGTCGATCAACAAAAAATCGGATTCCGAGGAGGAGCCATGAAAAGGATCACCGTCATCGGATTGTGCTTCGTGGCCGCGGCGGCGCTCGTGGCCTGGAGCTGCGCTCCCGGTCCCAACGCTTCGGAGCGGACCGCCAACGCCGAGGGAAAAATCGCCGGCTTCTGGTCGGGTATCTGGCACGGACTGATCTCGCCGATCACGTTCATCATATCGATTTTTTCCCAACACGTCCGCCTCTACGAGGTCCACAACAACGGCGGCTGGTACAATTTCGGTTTCGTCATCGGGGCCGGGCTTTTCCTGAGCGGCGGGATCCTGGGCCGCAAGGGCCGGGGCGGCCGGAAATAGCCGCGGCGCCGCAGAATTTGTTATACTGAAGCGTTCCCTCCATCTCTTTTCGAGGAGCGCGTCTCATGTCTCATACGCCGATCGACCGCCTGATCGACTCCCTCGCCGGCGCCGTCGCCCGCGACGGGGCCCGGTTGTCCGTTCCCGATCAGCCCGCCCTGGCCGCCGCGATGGACGGTCTTGTCCGCGAAGCCGTCTTCGGCGACCCCGAAGCCAAGGCCGCCGCCCGCTGGATCATCGGCGAGTCGGCCCAGGCCCTGGGCATCCGGCCCGCCTCGATCCTCGACCTTTACCGGGCCGAGGGCCGGAGCGAGGCCCCCCCCCGCTTCACCGTGCCGGCCATCAATCTCCGCATGTTGGCCTACGATGCGGCCCGGGCCGTTTTCCGCGCCGCCCGTGCGATCGACGCCGGGGCCTTCATCTTCGAAATCGCCCGCAGCGAGATCGGCTACACCGAGCAGCGTCCGGCCGAGTACGCCGCCGCCGTCCTGGCTGCGGCCATCCGCGAAGGGTTCCGAGGCCCGGTCTTTCTCCAGGGCGATCATTTCCAGATCTCGGCCAAGAAATACGCCGCGGCCCCCGATTCCGAAATCACGGCCATCCGCGACCTGATCGTCGAATCGCTCGCCGCCGGGTTCTACAACATCGATATCGACACGTCCACCCTCGTCGACCTCGCCCGGCCGACCCTGGACGAACAGCAGAAGCCGAACTACGAGCGCTGCGCCGAATTCAACGCCTTCATCCGCGAGCGTCAGCCGAGGAGCGTGGCCGTGTCGGTGGGCGGGGAGATCGGCGAAGTCGGACTGAAGAACAGCACGCCCGAAGACCTGGAGGCCTTCATGGCCGGCTTCGATCGGTTGAGGGGCGGCCGCGAGGGCATCAGCAAGATCAGCATTCAAACCGGCACCAGCCACGGCGGCGTCGTCCTGCCCGACGGCACGCTGGCCCAGGTGGCCATCGATTTCGGAACTCTCCGCCGCCTGAGCGAGGAAGCCCGTCGGACGTACGGCATGGGCGGGGCCGTTCAGCATGGCGCCAGCACCCTGCCTGAAAGCGCCTTCCACAAGTTCGTCGAGGCCGGGGCCTGCGAAGTCCACCTGGCCACCGCCTTCCAGACTCTGGTCATGGACCACAAGGCCGTGCCCGAGAGCCTGCGCCGGGAAATGGTCGATTGGGTGAAGGTCCACGCCGCCGATGAACGCAAGCCCAAAGACACCGAGGCCCAATTCATCTATAAAGCCCGGAAAAAAGCCGTCGGGCCGTTTAAAAAGCATTTCTGGTCGCTGCCCGCCGATGCGCTCGGCGCCATCGGCGCCGACCTGGAAAAGAAGTTTTCCTTCCTCTTCGGCCAGCTGGCCGTCTCCGGCACCCGGGAGATCGTGGACCAAACCATCCGGGCCCCCGAAATCCATCGCGAAGCGCCCGAGGGCGCAGGTGAAACGGTCAAGCACGAGCACGTGGACGGACTGGCCGACTGAAGCGGGTGGGTCCGTCAGACGCCGCGGCGGGATGAAAGTGCCCGTGGTCGGCGCCTCCAAGCTCTAAAAAACGGGGAGCGCGCCGCCGCGCTCCCCCTGAGGTTTCGGAACGACGCCGGATTATTTTTTAAGCAGGACCGCGTAAGGGTTCGTCGGCTTGGGGTCGTCGCCCGAGCCCGCGACGCGGGCCGCCCACAGCAATCCGCGCTTGACGATCTCCCGGGCCTGGGGCACGTCGAAAACTTTGGCCTCGTGGCCCAGCGACGTGTAGAAGATCCGCCCTCCGCCGTACATTTTTTTCCAGACGACGGGCATGACCGTCCCCTTGACCCAAGGCACGTATTGCCCCTGGAACGTGGTCGTGGCCAGGGTCTCCACGTTCGGGTCGACGAGCATGTAGTACTGCTCGGACTTCATGTGGAAGCCGGTCAGCCCGCGGGTGATCGGGTCGGTCGGATTGGTCACCTCGACGTCGTAGTCGATGGCGCCGCCGGGATGGGCCACCCAGGACCCGCCGACCATGAATTCGTATTCGGTGTTGCTGCGGAAGGCGTCGGCCAGTCCGCCGTGCCAGCCGGCCAGGCCCACGCCGCTCTTGACAGCCTCTTCCAGGTTTTTCTCCTGTTCGGGGGAGATCTGGGCCTGGGTGACGACCTGGACGATGAGGGCCAGCGATTTGAGCTTGGCCGCGTCGAGATAAGCGTCCAGGCCGTGGCTGATCTCGACCTCGAAGCCCTGTTGTTCGAGCCAGGGGGCGAAGATATCGACGCACTGCTTCGGCTCATGGCCTTCCCAGCCGCCCCAGACGATCAAGACCTTCTTGCCCGCGCCGGGTTTGGCCTGGGTCGTGTCCGCCGCCCCCAGGAATTGAGATCCGACAAAAAGAAGGACGGCCATCGCGACGACAACCCGGGCGGCCGATTTAAGCGCGGCCCTGAGGCTCCTGTCCGGCCCGTTCATATCAGATTTCCCGGATCCAGATGTTGCGGAAGCGGACGGGGTTGCCATGGTCCTGGAGCTTGAGCGGCAGCTTGTCGGCATGGGCGCTGTACGGCGGACGGACATGATGACCCGTCGGTCCGGTCAGCACCTCGTTGTCCTGGACCAGCAGGCCGTTGTGGAAGACGGTCAACCGGGCCGGATGGTTCAATCGGCCGTCCTTGTCGAAGCGGGGCGCGTGGAAGACGATGTCGTAGGTCTGCCATTCGCCGGGCTTGCGGCAGGCGTTCACCAGCGGCGGATACTGGCCGTAAATGGCCGCCGTGGAACCGTCGGCGTAGGTTTTGTTGTTGTAGCAGTCGAGAACCTGGACTTCGTACGTGCTCATCAGGAAGACGCCGCTGTTGCCCCGGCCCTGGCTTTCGCCGACGACGACCGCGGGCGCCGCCCATTCGACATGGAGCTGGCAGTCGCCGAAGCCCTGCTTGGTCTGGATGTCGCCCGTTCCTTTGGCGACCTCCATGTAGCCGTTCTCGACCTTCCAGCCGGCCGCTTCACCCTTGAGATTGGCCCACAGGGAAAGGTTCTTGCCGTCGAACAGGACGACGGCGTCCGAGGGGGCCGGGCCGGGGGCGCCGGCCGGGCCGGGATCGACGACGGGCGGGAGGGGCCGATTCTCGTCATGGATGGCCCATTTCTGAAGATCGGCCTGGCGGGAATTCTGGGGGTCCGCGGCGGCCGCGGCCAGGCCGGCCAGTCCGACGGCCATGGCGATCAGAGCCGTGATCAGGGTTCCTTTTTGCATGGGGGCCTCCTCAGAGCGACCAGCCCATCCGGTAGTCTTTATGGACGAACGGATTGGCTTCGGGCAGGTTGGGGAATTCCATTTTGACCGGGTCCCACTGCAGGGCGAGCTTGGATTCCTTGAAGCGCAAAGCGACGTTGCCGAGCAGCATGACCTCAGTGAGCGGATCGGAGTACTCCGGAATGTCCGTGGTTGATTTCTTGCCGGCCTTGATGGCCGCGATCCATTCCTCCATGATTCCCGGGGAGCGCGGGATCGTCTTGGCCGGGCGCTTGTAGTCCTGCATCAGCTTCTCCGGCAGGATGCGGGGATTGGCGCCGTAGGTCGAACAGACGATCAGGCCCTTGCTGCCGACGAAGAGGACGCCGCCTCCGTCGTCCCCCATCATCCGGCCGTCCTCGAGGATAGCCAGGTCCGGTCGGGCCGGCATCAGGCCGCCGTCGTACCAGACCATTTTGGCCGGCCCCATTTTGCCGCGGGCCGGGAACTTATAGGTGATGATCTCGGCCTCGGGGTAGGAGTCCTTGGTATACTTCGACGAGCTGGCCTGGACCGAGGTCGGATGGCCGAGCTTCAAGGCCCAGAAAGGCTGGTCGATGAGATGGGCGCCCATGTCGCCTATCGCGCCGGTGCCGAAGTCCCACCAGCCGCGCCAGGCGAAAGGGCAGTACGCCGGGTGATATGGCCGCCAGGGGGCGGGCCCCAGCCAGACGTCCCAATCGAGGTTGGGCGGACAGGAGGGGATTTCCTTGGGAGCGTCGGTCCCCTGCGGCCAGATCGGCCGGTTGGTCCAGACATGGACCTCGCCGACGTCGCCGATGGCCCCGTCCCAGATCCATTCGCAGATCAGGCGGGCCCCTTCCTGGGAATGGCCCTGGTTGCCCATCTGGGTGACGAGGTTGCGCTTTTTGGCTTCTTCGGCCAGCAGCCGGGCCTCTTTGATCGTATGGGTCAGCGGCTTCTGGATGAAGACATGCTTGTTCATCTTCATGGCCGCCATGGCGATGACGGCGTGGTTGTGGTCGGGCGTGCTGACCGTGATGGCGTCGAGGCTTTTTTCGGCCTCCAGCATCCGGCGCCAGTCCCGGTACTTGGACGCTTTCTCGTACATCGCCTTCCGCTCCGGCGTATGCTCGTCCGACTTCAGGAAGGCGGCCATCTTCTCGTCGTCGACGTCGCACAAGGCGACGATGGCCTCGGAGCTGGCGGCCTGCACGTCCGAGAAGCCCTTGCCGCCGACGGCGACGCAGCCGATATTCAGCTTGTCGCTGGGGGCGACGTATCCGGGTCCGCCCAGGACGCGTCGAGGCACGATCATCAGGCCCGCCGCCGCGCCGGCCGCCGTGCCGAGGAATGTCCGGCGGGTCAAGCCGGACTTGGGGGTGGTGTCATCCGATGCCATGGTTGCTTCTCCCTCCGTGTGGATGATGCGATGGGGTTCGCACGCCGTCTACTATATTTCGCCCCGCGGCGTTCGTCAACGCCCCTGATGGGCGGCCGCCCGCCGGGCCGGACCGCCTACGGTTTCTCCTCGAGCTTCAGATGGACGGTCCCCCGGACGCGCTCGCCGCTTTTGATCAGCCGGCCCGCGCCGTAGTGGAAGCCTTGCACGGACCACTCCTTGGGGCCGCCCGACCCGCCGTAAAAGTCCAGCACCTTGAGCGTGACTTCGTGCGGCGTCAGGGCGCAGCGGACGGTTTGGGTCCCGTCCGAAACGATCTTCACGGCGCCCCAGCCGCCCGAAAGGCGGGCCCAATAAATCTGGCGCTTGGCGCTCCGGAAGTCGTTGCAGCCCCAAGGATGATCATCCAGCGACATCGGCCGCGTTCCCGGCGGAACCGTCGAGGCCGCGGCCGGGTGAGCCAGGGCCGACCCGCGGGGGCGGCCGATGTGATCGTCCGAATAATCCGTGAATTCGGCCCGACGGTCCCAGTCCAGCTTTTGGAAGGCGAGCGGCAGGTCGAATTGAAGTCCCAGCTCGCGCACCCAGACGTCCGGCCCGCCGTACGTGAAATCATAAGCGAACTCGGCCTGCCCGGCCTCGTCCAGGCGGATCTCATAGCCTCCCGTCCACTCATCGCCGAAGCGGCCGTTCCAACGGATGAAACCCGCTCCATGGGTCTCGCCCGAAAATCGCCAGCCGGAAGGATCGACGGCCGAGGGCGCCTCGCTCTTCAGGACATGCAGACGCGGGCCTTTGAGCAGAACCTGGTTGTTGCCGGCCAGGCCCCACATCAGCTCTCCGCTGACGCGTTCGTAAGCCAGTTCGACCCGGTCGCTTCTCAGGGAGACGACCGAGGCCCCGGACAGATAGCGGTCCGCGGGCTCTTCGACGAGGCCGGCCGGGCGGCCGAGCGCCCAGGGCTCGGGTTGGCGCGCCTGGAACGGCAGGCGGACGCTCACAACGGGCCGTTCGCCGTCGAAGAATCGCAGCTCGAGGATGTCGCCGGGTTTCGCCACGGCCGGAATATCGAGGACACCCTTCGAGCGCGGCGCGATGTCGGCCCGGGCGATGCCGCTCGTTCCGGCCAGCGTCCAGCGGCATTCGTACCGACGCAGGTTCTCGAACACATTTTGGTTGAAGACAGGCACCCGCACCGGCCCCGGCGTCAGCGGATCGGAGGCGATCTGCACCGGTGAATAGACCTGCCGGCAGAGTTCCCATTCGGGCCGCGGCCGGCGCCAGCCATCCACCAGGCCCCAGACGCAATCCCCGACGTAGCCGTGACCCGGCCCGCCGTACACGGCGTCCGCGTAGCGGATCGGCGGCAGGTCGCGGCGCCAGTAGCCGATGCCGCGGCCGGGGATTTGGAAGGCGTCGTCAACCCAGGCCCAGATCATCGTGCCGACCTGGTTTTCGGTCTCGAAACAAGCCCGGACGACGTCATCGACCTTGGTGATCCAGTAATCGTGCATGCCCGGATCGATCTCCAGGCTGTAGGCCAGATCACCCCAGCCGTGGAAGACGCTCAGGCATTCGTCCATGAAGACCGGTTTGGGCATCCTGCCCATTTCGCGGATGAAAAGGTTCAGATTCGTCGGATGGTGGTGGACGATCATGTCCGCCGGATCGGCATCGGGGGCGTACGAGCCGCTCGACGGCCGGGTGGGATCGACCGACTTGATGTATTTTTGGGTCATCTGGAAGACGCGCGTGTAGCTGCTCTCGTTGCACATCGACCAATAGACCACGGACGGATGATTGCGGTCGCGTTCGACGAACGAGGCATAGATCCCCATGTAGAGCGGCGCATCGCGCAGATCATCGGAGTCGGCCCAGCAGGCCGGGCCCTCGTCCTCGATGTAAAGCCCGATCCGGTCGGCATATTCGGGCGCATGCGGGTGGGGCGGATAATGGGAGGTCCGGATCGCATTGAGGTTGCAGCCTTTAATGAGGCTCAAATCCTTTTCGACCAGCTCCGCCGAGACGGCGCGGCCGGCGGCGGGGTCGGCGCTGTGCAGGCAGACGCCGAACAGCTTGGCCCCCCGCCCGTTGATGGTGAAGCGTTTCCCGCTCACATCCATCTGGCGGAAACCGACGGGCGACTCGACGACCTCGCCGTTGAAGGACGCTTCCAGCCTGTAGAGGCGCGGACCCTCGGCCGTCCAGGGCTCGGGCCCGGCGACGTGAATCCGCAGGGGCGCCGTTTGTTCTTCCCCGGCCGGAAGGGAGACGGATGCGACGGCCTCTCCGGCCGGTTTTCCCGACGGGTCCAGGAGCCGGACGGTCAGCGGACCGCCCGGGAACGGCGACTGGCCGGCGTTGGCCAGAGTGACGTTGACGGTCAGATCGGCGTCCGCGAAGCTTTTATCGAAGGCGACCGCCCAATTCAGCCGGGCGATATGGACGGGATCGACGGCGAAAACCTCGATGGGCCGCCAGATCCCGGCCAGCTCGAAATAGGCGTAAACGCTCATATGGTCGAATTCCGCCGCCGGTGACCGGGCCCGGATGAAGACGTCCAACGTGTTGGGCCGGCCGGGCCGGGCGGCACCGGTCAAATCGAGCTCGACCGGCGTGGCCCCGCCGTCGTGGCTGCCGATCCAAACCCCGTTCAGACGGACCTGGCAATGGCTGTAGATGCCGTCGGCGCGGAGCTTGATGATCTTTCCCCGCCAATCCGCCGGCAGGTCGAATATCTTCCTCATGACGGCCGTCTCGCTCCTGGCCCGGAATCCCTTCATCTCCCAATGGGAGGGGACCTCGATGTCGCGCCAGCCGGCCGGGTCCGCGGACCAGGCCGGCGGAGGATCCATCCGGATTTGCCACGTTCCCTCGAGCGGCAGCCGCCTCGTCGACGGCCGGGCCGTCAATCGGAGAGGAATGTCCGCCGGATCGACAACCCGGCTATGGCCGCCGGCCGCGATCGTCATGGGGCCCCGAACATCGAGCGGCACGGAGACGGCGAAAAATCCGTTCTCGGCGGACACGACGGTCCGGGTCCAGGAACCGCACCGGACGGTCACCGGCGCGCCGACGATTCCGGTGCCGCCCATGTCCTTCGAGACCGTCCCGATCAAATGGCCCCGCGAATCGCCGGAGGCGGCGATATCGATTTCGGCGTTCATCCGGTCGATGATCCCGCGGTCGCCGTAGACCTCGATCTCGAAGAAGGCCGGGCCGCCCGCGGCGGTCGGCACAAGATTGGCCAGGCGCAGGGACCTGGTCCGGCGCGGGGCCAGGGCGACGGCGATGCGGCGCATCCGCGGCAGCTCGGGCGAATCGAGGCGGGCCGCCCGTTCCCATCCGGAATCCGTCGCGGTTTCGATGTCGAACGAGGCCAGATACGGTCCCGTCGGATAAAGCACGACTCCGGCCACGGTCTGGACCGCAGGCCAATCCAGCCTCAGCCACTCCCCGGTCTTGGCCTCGAGCTTGACGCTCCAGGACGTCTTCCGATCGCCGTCATTGATCTGCGAGGCAGGGAATTCGGGCCGGGACGAAGAGGCCGTGGCCTTGGCCTGCGGGGCGATGTTGCCCGGACCGGCCAGGGCCGGCGCGACGCCGCCGGCCATCGCCAGGGCCAGGAGAAGGGACCCGGAGAGAGCGGTTTTTCTCGTCTTCATCGAAGCTCCTTGATCCGCAGGTTGCGGAACTCGACGCGGGAACCATGACCCAGAAAACCGATATGGCCGGCGGTGTTTTTAAGCCCGGGGTGTTCGCGGTGATCGACCGTCCCGGACGCCGAAGCGGCGTCGATGTCGGCGTCGACGATGACCGTCCCGTTGAGGATGACCGTGATCCGGCGGCCGCGGGCGATGATCTCCTCGGCGTTCCACTCCCCGACCGGCTTCTGGAAACCGCGCCGGCTGAGAACGACGCCATAGATCGAGCCATGATACTGGTAAGGATGGAGGGACTTGTATTCGTCGGCCGAGTCGTCCAGGACCTGGATCTCCATGCCGTCATACGCCGCGTCGCCGCTGAGCGGAGCGCGGATGCCGATGCCGTTATTGGCGCCGGGGGTCAATTTGAACTCGAAGCGCAGGTCGAAATCGGAATATTCCCGGTCGGTGTAGAGATTGCCTGCGCCCTCGGGAAGGGCGGCGATGACGCCGTTCTCGACGACGTAGCCCTTGGCATCGCCTCGCCAGCCGAGAAGATCGCGGCCATCGAAGAGCGCGGTGAAGCCTTCCTCGGCCCTGGCCGCGGGGGGGGCCGACGGTCCGGGCGCCGGAGCCTTTTCTCCGGCCGGGAGAGGGCGGATGAAGATATTTTTGAAGAGCAGGTTCGTGCTGTGGGCCTGCAGCTCGATGGACCCGACGGGATAGATGGGTTTGTCCCGCTCCCAGTAGTTCTCCAGGACCACGTTCTCGACGACCGGGATTCCGTTGAGAAGGACCGACACCTTGTCGCCGATCATCCTGATATAGAACGTGTTCCATTCGCCGACCGGCCGATCGGCTTTGACCAGCGGATTCTTGGGGTTTTTTTCGTTGTTGTAAAGGCCGCCCGAGCCTTCCGGCCATTGGGCGGGGTCCCAGATCTGGACTTGGGGCGACCCGCGAAGGTAGATCCCGCTGTCGCCCTTGGATTCGATCTTCCAGTCGACGAACATCTCGAAATCGCCGAAATCCTTCTTCGTGCACAGGTTGTGCCCGGCGCCGTCGAAGAGAAGGACCCCATCGACGACGCGCCAATGCCGGCGCATCAGGCCGTCGGCTTCGGACTGGGCCTTGGCCAGCTCCTCGGACGTCATCCTGGCCCGTGTCGGGGGATCCGCGACCAGCCCCTTCCATCCGCTCAGGTCCTTGCCGTTGAACGTCTGTTCGAAACCTTCCTTGAGCAGGAGCTCGCGGGCATAGCGCTCGCCCTGTTCGCGGTCATAGTCGCTCTCGACATAGGGAAGGGCCCCACGCAGAGCCAGGGCGGCATCCAAACCGGTCAGGCCGTCCAGCCCGGGAGCCGGCGTCACCATCCGGACGATGGCCTCGGCGGCTTTGGCCTGATATCCGGGTTCGGCCAGGAATCCGGACGCGATCCTGGCCGCTTCGACGTCCCGGATGCCGCCCAGCCCGGCGATCACCAGGTTTTTCTCGATCGGCTGGGCGGCCAGGTTGAAGGCTTCGCGCCAGCGGGCGATACGGCCGGAGGAGGCCGGGGATTCGGCCAACAGGCGGATGATGCCCCGCAGGGCCAGATAGCGCGTCTTGGAATCGACCGCCCCGCGCCCCATTTTGAAAAGCTCATCGAGAGCGGCGGCATCCGGCCAATTGGACAAAGCGTACGCGGCGGCGGCCCGGACCGCAGGCTCCTTGGGCTTGAGATTGGCGGCGACGGCCTGGAGAGCCCTGGCCCCGCCGATGCGGGCCAAGGGAACAAGAAAAGCGGCGCGTTTCGCTCTCTTGGCTTTCTTGAGCGCGGCCAGGATCGCGTCCGCCCTTTTCTCGGGTTCGACGATCCGATTGGAGGCGGCCACCGCCGCGTTTTGCAGGGCGACGATGTCCTGGCTGGCGGCCGCTTTCGAAAGCCGTTCGAGAACGGCGGGCAGATCTTCGGGACGGGCCGCGGATTCGAGGGCGGCCAGCGCGGCGGCCCGCAGACCGTCATCCCTGGCATCCGCCGAATCGAGAAGAAGCGGCACCGCGGCCCCCGCCTGCCGATCGCCGAAGATCTCGACGGCCGCCTTCCGGGCCGCCGGGGGAAACGCCGGGAATCCCGCCATAAGCTTGGCCACGACGATATCGGTCGGCCAGCCCTCGACCGCATCGCAAACCGCCCGGAGCTGGTCCGGATCGTCGGAATTGAAGAACGGCGCCAGCTCGTCGGCGGCGGCGGCGCCTTCCATCCCGGCGTAGGCTTCGATGGCCGCGCAGCGCACGGCCGCATCGCCGCTCTTCAATCCGTCCAGGATGAAAGACTCGGCGGCCTTGTCGCCGCGCCGGCCGAGCATGGCGATGACGTCGGCCAAGTTGGCCGGAGGCAGCGAAGCCGCCTCGGCGATCCAATGCGAAACGCCGGCGGCTTTGAGGGGCTCGGCCATGGCCAGGGCTTTCTGGCGGAACATGCGGTCGGGAGACCCGGCGGCTTTGAGGAGATCGACGAGAACGGACTCGCCCAGTTCCCGGCCGAGCAGATCCAGAGCGGCCGAACGGACATGGCTCTCCGCCGGCGCCGTGTAATTCGTCAGGACGGCCCGGAAAATGCCCCGTCCCCCCTCCCGGTCTCCGTTGGCGGCCAGCCGTTCGCCGAAGTGAAGAAAGCGTTCGGCGGCCTTGATCCGATCGACGCCGGACAGGGTCAGAGGAATCCATTCGAGCGCGGCACGGGCGGCCGGATCGCCGATTTCGGCGAGGGCGTTCAAGATCGCCTCCCGCAAGGCCGGCTCGGCGCTTCGGACAAGCGCCAGCAGCGCCGCCACGGAGGGGCGGCTGCGGAGGGAGCCCAGGGCTTGGATGACGGGAAGCGGCGCGGCGCCCGGGGTCTTGGTCAAGGCCGTCAACAGGGCTTTTTCCGCCTTGTCGCCGCCGATCGTGACCAGGGCGCGGGAAGCGGAATCGGCCAGATCGGAGTCGGCGAGATACGCGGCCAGCGAGGGAACGGCATCGTCCTCGGCCAGCCATTGGATCTGCCCGATGAGGAAGGCCTTGGCCTCGGCGCTGGGATGAGCGTCGAGGGCCTTCAGGAGGGCCGCGGCGAAGGCGGCCCGTTCGGATTCCGCGCCGGCCCGGGCGGCATAAACCGCCGCTCCGTGGAGGGCGTATCGGACGAGGGAATCGTCGTCCGTTCCGGCCGGGGCCAGGCGGCGGCAGGCTTCGAGGACGCCGGGCTCGCCAAGGGCCAGAAAGGAGGCCGCCGCGGCGTCACGATCCGGGCCGGAAGAGGCTGGGAACCGGGCCAGGACGGCGCTGACGCGGGCCGGAAGGTCGGAGGGCGCGCCGGCGGGGGCCTGGGCCCGGACGATCAGGGGCCCGGTCAAGACGGCCAGGAAAGCGGCCAGCAGCAGGCGGGAGAGGCGGGACTTGAGATTCATCGTCGTGTTCGTCATGGCGTCCTCACATCGTCCAGGGGGCCCGCATCGGCTCGTTGATCAGACGATCGGCTTCTTCGTCATCGATAAAGACCTGGCGGGCGGGATCGAACTTGAGAGGACGGTTCAGCCGCACCCCGATCTTGGCCAGGTTGACGAGGGTGCAGGAGCGGTGGCCGTTCTCCTCGTTGAGGGCGAACTTGCGGCGGGCGCGGACGGACCTGGCGAAATCCGTGGCCTGCGGTTCGGGATCGGGAAGGGAGGCGACCTTTTCCCGAAAGCCCGGGACGTCCGAGTGGAAGCCGCGGAAAAGCTTGCCGTCCGGCCCCTCGATGAAAGGGGCCTGGACGTCGCGGTTCTCGCCGTCCAGCACGATCTCGCAGCCGTCGGCATAGACGAGGCGGACGCGCCGCCAGGTCCCGCAGGCGTCGGGATGCTGCTGAGGCGCCTCAACCTCGATCGAAACGGGGCTGGTGCCGTCTTTTTCCAGGAGGTATTGGACAGGGTCGAGGTAATGCATGCCCATGTCCCCCAGCCCCCCCCCGTCGTAGTCCCAATAGCCCCGGAAGGTCCCGTGAACGCGATGAGGATGGTAGGGCTTGACCGGCGCCGGACCGAGCCAGAAATCATAGTCGAGCTCTCGGGGCACGGGCTGGGGAGGCAGGAACGTCTTGCCGCTCCAGTAGAATTTCCAGTCGAAGCCGGTGATGCCGCTGACCGTGACCTTGAGCGGCCAACCGAGCAGACGGTTCTGAACGGCTTTCTTGATCGGCTTGACGGGGGTGGCGAATCCGTAAAAAACGTCGCTGAAGCGGAACCAGGTGTTGACGCGGAAGATGCGGCCGTTTCGGCGGACGGCCTCGACCACCTTCCGACCCTCGCCGATCGTCCGGGTCATGGGCTTCTCGCACCAGACGTCCTTGCCGGCCTCGGCGGCCAGCACGGAGATCAGGCCGTGCCAATGGGGCGGAGTGGCGATATGGACGATATCGATGTCGGGGCGGGCCAGGACTTCGCGGAAATCCCGATAACCGGCCACACCCGGGCCGCCCGCCTCGAGGGCGGTCTTAAGGTGGTTCTCGTCGACGTCGCAGACGGCCAGGAGGCGGGAGCCTTCATATTTGAGGTGGCCCAGGCCCATCCCGCCGACGCCGACGACCGCCTTGGTCAGCTGGTCGCTCGGCGCGGGGCCGAACGATCCGCCGAGGACGGAACGGGGAACGATAGTCAGGGCCGCCGCGGCGGAGAGCGACTTCTTGAGGAAATCGCGGCGGGGGAAGCGCGGGGAATGGGACATGGCGGACTCCACGGCACGAGGGGCGTTAAAACGCCCTTATCTTACCGTTTCGTTCGCTGCGGCGGAAGGGGCCCCAGGCATTTTCCGGGGATCATGTTCCGCCGTGCTCGGCCGGGCCTTGAATCGCAGACAAGTGCCGTCGGCCGCATACCAAACCCCGCATTGACAAGCTTCGCCGCTTCCGCTGCTTTTTCGAAGGCTGGTATTTCAAGTGCGTCACCCGGGACGAGGGCCGGGACGCAACGCCGGGCTGGAGTTGGTCGGCGACATCGGCGTCTTGGTAGCGGGCCTCCGGACATGATATTCTGAAGGGGAAGGGATCCGAACATGAAGAAGAAAACAGGGCTTGTTTTGATCCTGGCCGCGGCGGCCGTGGCCGCAGCCTCGGGCTATCTTCTCTGCGGCGCCCCGCAATTCTCGGTCGACGCCACGAAGACGCCCGTCCGCAAAATCGATCCGGGGCCCAAGGAAATCACCATCCGCAACGTGACCAAGGAGACGGTCCGTTACACGCTCCAGGAATCGGGCGGGAACGCCAAGCCCAGGCCGCGGACGCTGGCGGTCGGGGCCATCGACCGCTTCCCCGCCGGGCAGACCGTGGACGTCACCTATAAGAAATACGGCCGCGACGTCAGCTACAGCCTCTTTCCCGGCCGTCCCTATTCCTTCCGCTACGACCGGGCCGGGTCCATCGACATCTACCAAGGCTCGCACGGCAGGGCGGACGCCGAGGACCTGGCGCCCTGGGTCCCGACCCCGCCCGAAGTGCTCGTTAAGATGATGGACATGGCCCACGTCGACAAGAACTCCATCGTCTACGACATCGGCTGCGGCGACGGCCGGATCGTCCTTTACGCCGCCAAGGTTTTCGGCGCCCACGGCGTAGGCATCGACATCGATCCCGTCCGCATCGACGAATGCAAGGCCAACGCCAAGAGGGACAAGGTCGAGAACCTGGTCAGGTTCATCCTGGCCGACGCCACCAAGATCGATCTCTCCGAGGCCACGGTCGTGGCCCTCTACCTCCTTCCGGAATCCAACGAGCTTCTCCGGCCCAAATTCGAGAAGGACCTCAAGCCGGGGACGCTCGTCGTTTCCCACAATTACATCGTCCCCGGCTGGGACGCCAAGGAGATCGGAAACGCCGCGGTCATCGACGTGGAGAAGACCGAACACAGCATATTCTTATATAAGAAGTGACCGCTGCCGGAAACCGAGGGAGTCCATGAAAAAAAGCGTTGCCTGCGCCGTCCTGGCCGCGTTCGTCCTCATCCTGGCCCAATCCGGGTGCGCACCGGCCGACCCGAAGATCAGCCTGCTCAACCGTCTCAAATCGGCGTCCAAGCTGGCCTCCGTCAAGTTCACCTTCAACAAGATCATCTGGGGCGAAAAGGAAAAACGCCTCTTCATCAAGCTCGCCAACGCCACCTTCCTGGCCACATCCAAGGTCGAGATCACCGCCGGCATCGACCTGGCCAAGATCAAGGCCGGGGACGTCGACCTGTCTCGCAAAGCGGTCAAGCTCAAGCTCCCGCCGGTCGAGATCATCGCCTACTCCTACCCCTTCGAGAAGATCCAGGTGGACCGCAATTACACGGCCAGCCGCTTTCTCAACCCCATCCGTCTCGAGGACATGGAGGAATTCCTGCGCCTGGCCGACGCCGACGTTCGCAAGAGCCTGGACGGCCTGGGCCTGCGCCGCAAGGCCGAAGACAACACCCGCACCCTCCTGACGCGCATCCTGACCAAGTTCGGCTTCGAATCCGTGGACCTGGATTTTTCGCCGGGAGGCCCGCTGGCCTTCACGGCCTATGAATGAGGCCGGCCATGAAAGACGCCCGCTCGCACCAGGCCCTCCGCCGCCGGTCCTTCCTCCAGCCCCTCTTTTGGCTGGTGGGCATCGCCGCCGCCGCCCTCTTCGTCCTCAAGTTCGTCTTCGCCATCGATTTCAGCTTCTTCAAGACGACCTTCAGCCTGAAAGCCACCGCCCTGACCCTCGAGGACATCAAGGCCGTCGAGACCCTGGTCACGGCGGAATATTTCGGCGAGGTCATCGGCACCGCCCGCGATTACATCGTCCGGCGGGCCGTGCCCGACACCGAGAATCTCCTCCTTCGGCTGATGAACGATCCCAACCCCGCCGGCGTCGTCCTGACGCCGTTCGAAGAGACCCTGCTCAACGGGGTCCGGGCGGCCATCGTCCGGCGCGGCGGCATGAATCCCCGCATCGTCGAACGCGTCGCCGACCGAACCGGGGCGTTGGATCTGGTTAAGCCCGATTTCCGAAACAACCATCTCGACCCCGGCTTCATCGAGGCCTTCGTCGAGAACCTCCTGTCCAAGCGCGATATCGCCTACCTGGCCCGGGGCGCCGTTCAGGCGGGCTACGACCTGTCCCGGCTCGACGAGTCCCGATATTTCCATTGCCGCGCCTCGGGAACGATCTACCTGTCGGCCGAGCCGACGATCCTGGCCAAGGACATCAACCCCTGGTTCATCTACGATCCCGCCGCCCAGAACTACGTCAAGGGCTTCGAGATCATCGCCCAGTCCGGGATCGACCTCGAGGAGGACGACGCTCTGGACTTCATCAAGGCGGTCAAAGAGGAATGCCGGCGGCGCCTCCTTGACGACGCCCTGCGGACGGGCCTGAAGGAACGGGCCCGGACCTCGGCCGAGGATACGCTGACCGCCCTGTTCAAGATCTTCGACGCCAAGATCAACGCCGTCCGCCTGCTCGGCGCGGACGAATTCGCCAAGCAGAAGGCGGCGTGTATGGCCGTAAAATAGAAGTCGGAAGCGGAGACAGCCGGGTTTTGGCCCGGTTGTCTCCGCCCCCTCCAAATGATCTTAAAATTATTCTTGACTCTGACGTAACGTCATACTTTATACTCCAGGCCGAGGTTGCGGCATGGACAAGCGCTATCGCGTCACGGAGTTCGCCCGGCTGACCAAAGTCACCGTCCGGGCGCTCCACTATTACGATCAGATCGGCCTGCTCAAGCCGAGCGGCCGGACGGCCGGCCGGTACCGGTACTACACCGACAAGGACCTCTTCCGGCTGCAGCAGATCGTGACGCTCAAGTTCCTGGGCCTGTCGCTGGGCCAGATCGGGAAAACCCTGGCCCGCCCCCGGAAGGAGATCATCCGCTCCATGCGCCTGCAGGCCGAGGCCGTGGAAAAGGAGATCGATCGCCTGAGGAGGGCGTCCCGGACCCTCAGGGAGACGGCCCGGATGGCCGAGGCCGGCGGGGCCCTCGACTGGAAGAAACTCATCAAAGCCATGGAGGACATTCAAATGACCGAAGACGCCAAGAAAACATGGGCCGATCACTTCACCGAATCCGAGATGAAGGAGTTCGAGGAGATCGGCAGGAAATCCACGCCCGAGATGATGGAGGCCTACCAGAAGAAATGGGGCGCCCTCATCGAGGAAATCAAAGCCCATCTCCAGGACGATCCGGCGGGCGAAGCCGCCCAATCGCTGGCCAAGCGCTGGAAGGAGCTTCTGAACGAAGGCTACGGCGGCCATGCTGGGTTGCAGAAGAAGATCGGAGCCGCCTACCAGGCCGAGTGGAAAGCCGGAAACACGTCCGGCCCGTCCATGCCGTTCGGCCCCGAGATCTGGGACTTCATCCGCAAGGCCATGGAGATTTCGAAAACGACGTGCAAGTGACCGTTGGTCCGGGCCTTCCCTCCGCGGGAAGGCCCGGCCGGCGGGAGGGGCGGGGCTTTGGAAATCGGCGCCGTTTCGGGTAAGATCGTTCCGCCGCGGGAGCCTCCCCGACCGGCTCCCCGCCCAAGGAGTCCCGTCATGATCAAAAAATCCCTGGCCTTATTGTTCTCGGCCCTGTTCTTGGCCGTGACGGCGGCGGCCGCCGGGGCCGCGGAGAAGCGCGTTCCGACCGTCGACGATCTCCTGACGCTCAAGTCAGCCGGCTCGGCAAAAATATCGCCCGACGGAAGATGGGTGGCCTATACCGTCACCGAAACGGATTTCGAGCAGGACGCCTATGTCACCCAGATCTGGCTGGCCGATTCGGCCACGGGCCGGACGATCCAGCTTACGCGAGGAGCGAAATCCTGCGGCGGGCCGGACTGGTCGCCCGACGGAAAATGGCTGGCCTTCACCAGCACCCGGGTCGGCGACAAGAGCCAGATCTTCGTCATCAGCCCGGAGGGCGGAGAAGCCGTGGTTCTGACCAAGTCCGAAAACGCCGTCGGCGGGTTCGCCTGGTCGCCCGACGGCCGGACCATCGCCTTCTCGGCGGCCGAATCGGCGGCCAAGGACGCCAAGGACCGCAAGGACGCCTACGCCGACTTCGAGATCGTCCGCCGCGAATACGCCTACAGCCATATTTTCACGTTCGACGTGGCCGCCGCCCTCAAAGACCCCCAGCCCGGCCGTCAGCGCACGCGGGGGCACGAGTTTACGGTCGGGGCCTTCGCCTGGTCGCCCGACGGCCGGACCATCGCCTTCAGCGGGACGATCAACCCCGATCTCATCCAGGGCGGCACGGCGGACGTCTATCTCCTGAAAATGGCCGATGACACGGTCAGAAAAATCGTCTCCATGCCCGGACCCGACAATGTCCTTCAATGGTCGCCCGACGGAAAATCCGTGCTTCTCTCCGGCACCATGGGAAACCCCGATTATTTCGCGGCCAACACGCGGCTGGCCCTCGTCTCCGCCTCCGGCGGAGACGAGGACGGCAGGCCTCGCTCGCTCACCGACGCCTTCGACGAGAGTCCCGGTTTCGTCGCCTGGACGGCGGACGGGATCTATTTCTCGGCCCAGCAGAAGACGGCGGCCCATCTCTTCAAGCTTGATCCCGGAACGCTCAGGATCACCCGCGTCACGGGCCCGGATGCCTTCATGGGCGGATCGTTTTCCTTCACCCGCGACGGAAAGACGATGGCCTTCACGGCCGCCTCTCCCTCGTCGCTCGCGGAGGTTTGCGTTTCAGGGCTGAATTTCGCGCCGCGCGTCTTGACGGACATGACCGCCCAGGTCCGGCCTTTCCTTCTGGGCAAGCGAGAGGTCATCACCTGGAAGAGCCGGGACGGCACGGCCATCGACGGCGTGTTGATCAAGCCCGCCGATTTCGATCCGGCCAAGAAATATGCCCTGCTGTGCGTCATTCACGGCGGGCCGACGGGCGTCGACCGCCCGGCGCTGCTTTCCCCCGACGCCCGCTATTATCCCGCGGACATCTGGGCGGCACGCGGGGCGCTCATTCTCAAGGTCAACTATCGTGGCAGCGCGGGCTACGGAGAAAAATTCCGCCGGCTCAACTATCGCAACCTCGGCGTCGGCGACGCCTGGGACGTCCTCTCGGGCGTCGATTTTCTCGTCGGGAAGGGCTGGGTCGACCCGGCCCGGATCGGCTGCATGGGCTGGAGCCAGGGCGGGTATATCTCGGCGTTCCTGACGACGAATTCGGACGCTTTCAAGGCCATTTCGGTGGGCGCCGGGATCTCTGACTGGGCCACCTATTATTACAATACGGACATCACTCCGTTCACCCTTCATTACCTGGGCGCCAACCCGGCCGATGATCCGGCCATCTATCTGAAGACGTCGCCCATGAACTCGATCAAGAAGGCCAGGACACCGACGCTCATCCAGCACGGCGAGCTCGACCGCCGCGTGCCGATCCCCAACGGTTACGAGCTGCGGCAGGGGCTGGAGGACCGAGGGGTGCCGGTCGAGATGGTCGTCTACAAGGGCTTCGGCCACGGCATCACGAAGCCCAAATCGATGCGGGCGGTGATGAAGCACAACCTGGCCTGGTTTGGACACTACCTCTTCGGCGACCCCAAGCCGGACCTGACTCTTCCCCTCAAGTAAAAAGGTTCGTGCCGGCCGGCTGCGAAAAAGCCCGGCCGAAGGCCGGGATGAGGCGTGTCCGCGCCTAAAGATACGCTTCCAGCATGACCAGAAGCCCCATCAGTCCGGCCAGCGCCAAGCTGTGAAAAAAGACGAAACGCAGGATCCGGCCCTCCTGGCCGTACCATTTCGTCGCCGTGCTGGCCACGACGATGCTCTGGGCGTCGATCATCTTTCCCATCACGCCGCCCGAGCTGTTGGCCGCGGCCATCAGCGTCGGGCTGAGGCCCAATTGGCCGGCGGTGATCTTCTGCAGGCTTCCGAACAGCACGTTGGAGGACGTGTCCGATCCGGTCAGGGCCACGCCCAGCCAGCCGAGCATCGTCCCGAAAAAGGGATAAAGCACCCCCGTCCGGGCGAAGGCCAGCCCCATCGTCGCGTCCAGGCCCGCGTAGCGGGTGACGAAGCCGATGGCCATCATGGCCGAGACCGTGATCAGGGAGAAGCGCACGCGCTTGAGCGTCTTCCACCAGACCCGGACAAGCCCTTTCAGCGAATAGCCCATGACCGCGGCCGAGACGAGCGCGGCGAGAAAAATGCCCGAGCCCGTCGCCGACAGCCCGTTGAGTGAAAAGACGGCCGCCTCGGGCGCCGGGACCGGGACGACGGGCGGCACGCGATAAATCATCCGATCGACGCCGGGAACGGCGATTTTCAACAGCGAGAGGCCATCCAGAAGATTCTTGATCGCCGGAATGCCCCACAGAAACACCAGCCCGCTCAGGATCAGCCAGGGGAGCCAGGCCCTGATCACCTGGGCCCGGGGGCGAAGATCGGCCGCGCCGTCGCCCGCCGAGGAGACGGACGCGGCGGCTTCGTCCCAGGTCTCTCCCCGGCCGCCGAGCCATATTTTTCGCGGCCTCCAGACGCGCAGGAAGGCCAGCAGCGCCCCGATCGAGACCACGGCCGCCCCGACGCCCGCCAGCCATGGACCATGGAACGTGGCCAGCAGGAATTGGGGGACGGCGAACGACACGCCGGCGACCAAGAGCGCCGGTCCGACGCCTTTCACTCCGCGCCATCCGGCAAAGGCCCAGATCAGCCAGAAGGGAATGATGACGGAGAAGACCGGAAGCTGCCGGCCGACCATGGCGCTCAAGGCCCTCAGATCCAGCCCCGTTACGCCGGACAAGGCCACGATCGGCGTACCCAGGGCTCCGAACGCGACCGGGGCGGTATTGGCGATGAGCGAGAGCCCGGAGGCGAGAAGCGGGCTGAAGCCCAGCCCGATCAGGATCGCCGCCGAGACCGCGACCGGCGTCCCGAACCCCGCGGCGCCCTCGAAAAAGGCGCCGAACGAGAAGGCGACGAGCAGAAGCTGGAGCCTCCGGTCGCGCGTGACCCCGGCCAGGCTCTCCCGCAGGACGGCGAAATAGCCTTTCTCCTCGGCCAGGCTATAAAGAAAAATGACGTTGAGGATGATCCAACCGATCGGGAACAACCCATAGGCCGCGCCGTAGACGGCGACGGCCGCGCCCTTCCCCGCCGGCATCGCGAAGACGGCGAGCGCGACGAAAAGGGCCGAGAGCAGGCCGAGCAAAGCCGCCCAATGGGCCTTGAGCTTGAGGAAGGCCAAAGTCCCGAGGAGGACGAAGATCGGAAGCGCCGCCAGAAGCGTCGAAACGAGCCAATGGCCGGCGGGATCATAGGCTTGGTACCAGGACATGGGCGCTCTCCCGCGGGCGCCATTATAGCAAAATTCGATCGTCCCCGTTTGACGCGGGAGCCGCTCCCGTGATAAATCTGGGCCAGCTTGCAGGAGGGACACGGGAATGAAGAGGACGTCCAAAAAACAAAAAACCGAAAAATCCGCCGGAGCGCTCCAAGCGGGCCGGCCGAGCGGCGCAAAGACCTATCAAGAGAAATATCGAGCCAGCGAAAAACGTTTCAAAGACCTGCTTTTCAGCCTTCCGGTCGGAGTCTACCGGACGACGCTCGCGGGCAAGATCATAGCCGCCAACCCGGCCCTGGTCCGGATGCTCGGCTATAAGAACGAGGCCGAGCTGCGCCATGTCGACGCCAAAGACCTTTATGTCCGGTCCGGAGACCGTTCCACACATTTCAAGTTGCTCGAAAAGCGCCGGACGTATTCACGAGAATTCGAACTGCGGCGCAAAGACGGAAAGACGATCTGGGGCCGCGATTATCCGCGGGCGATCACCGGGAAGGACGGCAGGATCGTCTTCTGCGACGGGATCCTGATCGACATCGGCGCCGAGATCAAATCCGCGAAGCGGCTGAAGGCGACCATGGAAAAGCTGGCCCGGTCCCAGCGCGAGCGCGAGGAGATGATCAAAAAGCTCGAGGAGGCCTCGATCACGGACGAGCTGACCGGGCTTTACAACCGCCGCGGCTTCTTCACCATCGCCCGTGAATTCATCGCCCTGGCCGCCCGCCGCAAGACCAAGATGTTCCTCCTCTACATGGACGTGGACGATTTGAAGCAGATCAACGACACGTTCGGCCACCACATGGGCGACCAGGCCCTGCTCCAGCTGGCCGAGTTCATCAACCGGACCTTCCGCACCTCCGACATCAAAGGCCGCATCGGCGGCGACGAATTCGTCGTCTTTCCCATCGATTCCTCGCTCGACGGAGTGGAAACCGCCCTGGCCCGGATGCAGAAAGTCCTCGATGAATTCAACGCCGACGCCGACAAGCCCTTTCGTCTCTCCATCAGCAGCGGCATGGCCTTTTTCGATCCCGAACATCCGGCCACGATCGAGGACCTGCTCATGCGGGCGGACAAGCTGATGTACGAGCGCAAGCGGAGCAAAGACGGGCTCGTCTGATTTCCGATTCCGGCGGTCGAAGCCCGGAATTTTTTCCGAAATGCTCCATTTTTGCGGTGATCGCGCGACAAAAACGGTAAAGGAGGGTTGGACCATGCCGCACGATCCGATTCGATTTCGTTCCCCTCGTTCTTTTATCCCGCCGTATATCCTCGACGCCCTGGTTCGGGCCGAAGATGAGGCGGCCCGCCGAGCGGCCGTCGAAACCGTCATCTCCTCGGCGGCCATGCGGGCAAGCCGCACGACGCTGGCCACCCTGCCCATCATGGCCGCGATCCCTTCCGTCCGCCGGGCCAAGGAACGGAGGATTTACGACATGAAGCATGGGACGAACCCGCTCCCCGGCAGGATCATTCTGGGCGAAGGGGAGAAAAAAGCGGTCAGGGACGCCGCCGCCAAAGAAGCCTATGAAAACCTGGGCCTGACCTACGATTTTTACAGGGCCGTCTTCGGCCGCAACTCTCTGGACGATGAAGGGCAGGCCCTCATCGCCAGCGTCCATTACGGGAAAGGCTACAACAACGCCTTCTGGAACGGCGAACAGATGGTTTTCGGCGACGGCGACGGGAAGGTCTTCATCCGCTTCACCCGAAGCCTGGACGTCGTCGGCCACGAGCTCTCCCACGGCGTGGTCTCCCATACCTGCAACCTCGAATATTTCGGCCAATCGGGGGCCCTCAACGAGCACTTCGCCGACGTCTTCGGCATCTTGACCGAACAATGGAGCCTCGGCCAGACCGCCGGCCGGGCCGCCTGGCTCGTCGGTGCGGAGATCATCGGGCCGAAAGCGGCCATCAAGGCCATCCGGACGTTCAAGGGCGAAAAGGCCTTCGAAAACGATCCCCTCTTCGGCACCGATCCGCAGCCCAAGCACATGAAGGACTTCTACGACGGCGCGGACGATGACGGCGGCGTCCACATCAACTCGGGGATTCCCAACCACGCTTTTTATCGGGCGGCCGCCGCCCTCGGCGGCAAAGCCTGGGAGACGGTCGGACCG
Source organism: Candidatus Aminicenantota bacterium (assembly GCA_963729855.1). Taxonomy (GTDB): domain Bacteria; phylum Acidobacteriota; class Aminicenantia; order Aminicenantales; family UBA4085; genus UBA4085. The sequence continues at coordinate 231,938 of CAVSPT010000005.1, forward strand.
GTCTGGTACAAAGCCCTCTCCGCTCTCGGCCGGAAGAGCGATTTCAAGGACGCGGCCGGGACGACCGGCGAGATCGCCGGGAGCCTCTATGGTCCGAAGAGCCGCGAAGCGGCGGCGGTCAAAGCCGGCTGGAAAGGAGTCGGATTAGGAGTATAGAATACCCCCATGAAGATCATCGTCAAACGATCCGGGGGATTCGCCGGTCCGCTTCTCAACAAGACCTTGGAGATCGACTCCGGGTCGCTCTCCCCCGGCGGCGAGAAGGCGCTCAACACGCTCCTGTCCGCCGTCGCTTTTTCGGCCCTGCACAATCGGCGTTTCCATGCCCCCGGGGGGGCGGACATCATGAAGTATGAAGTGACCATCGACGCGCCGCAGGGCGTGGCCGTCTTCTCTTTCGACGAGTCGGCCGTTCCGGAGGAATTCAAGCCGGCCTGGCGATTCATTGCCCGCCATTTCCAGATCTAGGCCTTCCCATGCCGCTCGATTGCATCGACATCCATGTTCATTTCGGCGCGCCGGATGATCCGGACCGCGGCGACCCCTGTTATTGGTCCGAAGAATTCACCCGCTCCGCCGCATATAAAGCGTTCCGCCTGATCACCGGCACCTGGCTGACCAAGCTCGACCTGGCCAAAGCCAAAAAGCTCATCATCAGGACCGTCGAATCGGCCGAGATGGTCGATTCCTGCGTCCTGCTGGCCCTCGATCAGGTCTACGACGAGTCCGGCCGGCCGCACCTCAAGGACCGCACCCACCTCTACGTCTCCAACGAGGTCATCCGCGACCTGGTCGAAGAAAATCCCGAGCTGTTCCTCTTCGGCGCGTCCGTCCACCCCTACCGGCCGGATTGGCGGGACCGGCTCGACGCCGCCATCGACGACGGCGCCGTTCTCTGCAAGTGGATCCCCTCGGCCCAGCAGATCGACCCCTCGCATCCGCTCTGCGGGCCGTTCTATGAAAAACTGGCCGCCCACAAGCTCCCGCTCCTCTGCCACGCCGGGCCGGAGCTGTCCATTCCGACCTCGGACCATGCCTTCGACGTCTTCAACAATCCCAAGTATCTGGAAAAGGCCCTGCGGGCGGGCGTCCCCGTCATCATCGCCCACGGCGCCCTGCCCTTCGATTTTCCCGAGCCCACCGATCTGAACACGTTCGAGCCGTACCGGGAGCTCGTCCGGCTCGTCCGACGGGCCGACACCGAAGGCTGGTCGGTCTACGCCGACCTCTCGGCCCTCCTTTTCTTCCGCGACCGCTACATCCGCAGCCTGATCGCCGATATCCCGCCCCACCGGCTTCTTTTCGGAAGCGACTATCCCATCCCCATGTCCGGCCTGGCCTACAAAGAAAAGTTGAGCCTCCTCGTCTGGCTGCGCCGCTTTTGGCGGTCATTGACGCAGAAGAACCTTTTGGACAAGAATTATCTCCTGCTTCAGGACATGGGCTTCGACCCGTCGGTTTTCTCCAATGCGGTCGGCCTTTTCGCCGGCATCAGGCGGACCCTGTAAGCGGCCGGAGCGCCCGGATGGAATATGACTTCCACTACTACGCCGTCGCCGTGCTGGCCCGCGCCGCCGGCTATCCCCCCCAGGACGCCCTGACCGTCGCCTACGCCTCCCAATACGTGGACAACGCCACCGAGAGCGCGCCGTTCCACGTCGGGGGGTTCCTGTTCGAGCCCGTCCGAACCGCCCACGACGGCCTGAGGGTCTACAATTGGGCGATCCAGAAGCGCGTCTACATCCCTTTTCATTTCCTGCCGGCCCGGATGTTCGATCCGGCCGAGCCGCCCGATCCCCACTTCGAGACCAAGCCGGATTCGCCTTTCGCCAACGCCGTGCTGGACGACGCCTTGGCCGAGGCGGACGGGCTTTTTCGTTTGTGCCGCATCGGCATCGCCCTGCACGCCTACGCCGACACCTGGGCCCACCATCGTTTTTCGGGCAAAAAGGACGTCCTGAACGCGCTGTCCGGCGTCCGCCACCGCATCCACGGCGAATGGAAAAGTCCCTTTTTTCAGAACGTCATCCACCGCTTCATGCCGCTCGTGGGCCATACCCGGGCCGCCCACGATCCCGATCTGTCCTACCTGAGCTGGTCCTATGTTCAGCCCAGGCGGACCGGCGAAGGCGGACGCCGTTTCCGCCTGGACAATCCCCGGGTTTTTTACCACGCGGCGCGCCGCATTTATGAAAAGCTGTCGGCCGCCTCCAAACCGGGCGCGGAGGCGCCGCCCATCCCCTGGGCGGAGATCTCCAAGCCGATCCTCGGCCTTCTGCGCACGGACAACGAGCTTCCGTCGGATTGCGCCGGCTGGCGGAAGACTTTCAATCCGCTGTTCGACGGGCGTCTCGACCGCTACGACAAATACCGCTGGAGGATCGAGGCGCTCGGCGATGTCGACTCCATCCGCTGGGACCACAAAAGCCGCTCCGCCCGCCGCCTCTGGTTCAGGCTCAGAAAAGGCTTCTTCGATTCGGCCTGGGTCCAGTTCCACCGGGCCGCCCGCAAGCAGAGATATTTCGTCCTCGAGCGCGTGGTTTGACTCATCGCCTCCGCTGTTTTATCATAAGGCCTCTTAGAAATATCCAGGTCATTCATCCCAGGAGTCCCCGATGCGGAAATCTTCGTTGTTTGTCGTGTCGGCGCTCCTGGCCCTGGCCGGCGCGCGATCGGCCGCCGCGGCCTTCCCCCCATCGACGGACGCGCCCAAACCGGCCGACATCGTCTGGACGCCCGTCCCCGGTCCCGGCAGGACGTGCGCCATCAGCGACGGCTACGACCTCAGGTACGAGTTCAACGAGAAGCCGAAAATGGGGATGTCCATCCTCAAGATCCGGGTCTTCGACAGGAAGCACAACCAAGTCGCCCCCTTCAAAATGACCGGCCGCTCCGACATGCCCTCGATGCGCGGCGCCCACGATTCCGGCGAGGTCGAGTTCAAATTGAACAAGAAGAACGACTATCTCCTGCCCGTCAACGTGGTCATGCCCGGCGACTGGGAGATCCGCGTGACCGTCATGCTTGACGGCAAGGCCGTCTTCCACGGCAGTATCCGCTTCGATGTTTAGGCGGCGGGCCCTCTCCGTCATCCTGACGGCGCTTCTCCTGGCCGCCGGCACCGCCGTCCGCCTGCGGGCCCAGAGCTATCTCTTCTACCTGGAGATCCAAGGGGTCGGCGGCTATTCGACCGCGGCCAAGAAGCTCATCTATTACTCCCAGGACCAGCTGGACGTCATGCAGAAGCCCGGCCTGGGCTTCGACTATGTCCAGCGGTTCGCGGGTGAATCGGGCGATTTCGCCATCCTGGCCGTCCAGGCAAGGCTGGCCCTGAACGTCCAGGAAGGCCGAACGATCGAGCCGCAGCTCTACAACGCTTATCTCAAATTCAAACTGCGGCCCTTCGACCTGTGGATCGGCCACGAACGGCCCAGCTTCGGGCTGGCTTCGGTGCTGGACAGCCACGCCCTGCTGCTCCAGCCGCTGGACATGCGCGGGTTCGGATTCGACCGGGACTGGGGCGTGGGCCTGCAAAGCCGGAGCGAAAAGGGCGACTTCGGCCTTTCCCTGACCACCGGCTCCGGCATGGACCTGCGCTTCCGGGGCAACTACTTCGTCTCCGGCCGCCTCGGGTTCGGCGTCCTCGATAAGGACAATTTCGCGGCCGGGTTTTCGGTCGGCGGCGGGAGGCTTCTCGATGCCGTCGGGTACAGCATCCAGAGCAACACCCTGATCGAGGCGGCCCTGGCCGCCGTCGACCTGACCTGGGCCCGCGACGCCGTCGAGCATCGTCTCGAAATCGACGGCGGCGAGCGCGCCGGCCGCGGGACGTTCGCCGCCCTCTACCGCTTCAGCCTCGGCCTGTTGGACGAAAACCGTTTGAAGCTCGAAGTCCAGCCGTCGGCCGTGCTCGGCCCGGCGGAATCGGGATTCGAGATGGCCGCCGGGGCGACCTACATCCTCCATCCCGACTGGACCGTGCGGGCGATGGCCGCCTACGACAGCAAGCTGAACGATTTCCGGCTCATCCTTCAGGTCTATTTCTATAAGGGAATCCGCTTTTAGGAAGGCCGGCCCATGAAAAACGCCGCCGCGCTCATCCTGATTTTCGCTCTGGCCCTGCCGCCGCTCTTCGCCGCGGTCGGATGCGACCTCAACGATCCGGACCGCGACGTGAGGCGCCTGTTCCCCGAATCGACCGGCTACAAGACGCTCTACGTCTCCGTCGCCCGCCAGGGCGGCGAAGCGCTCCTCAGGAAAATCGAGGCCCGCCTGGGAGATCCGTTCAAGGGGATTTTCGAAACGATCGACGTCCCCTATACCATGTACCAGATCTTCAAGGGGACGGAGCTCATCGGCTACATCCACGGCGTGAATCAGAAGGGTCAGTATGGAGGCATCCAGGTTTTCCTGGCCCTCGACCTCGAGGGGAAGATCCGCGCTTTCTACTTTCAGAGGCTAACCAATCAATCGGCCCGGCTCCTGCGCGACCCGGCTTTCGGCAGGCAGTTCGTCGGGCTCAACCTCCTCGATTTCGATCAATACGATGCGGCCGCCAAAACGGCCAAGCCCGGCAGCAAGGTCGCGGCCGTCAAGAATCCCGCTCCCGCCGCCGAGAGCGACTTCCAGGCCGCCCTGCGCGGAGCCAAGAAGAACCTGATCCTGTGCGAAGTGTTTCTCTTCGGGAGGGCCGACAAATTGTGACGGCTTCCAGCCGTCATAAGGCGCCGGATACTAGGAGAACTTATGAGAACAACCAAGATTTCGATCTACCAGATCGCCTATAAAAACCTCCTGCGCAAAAAGACGCGCACGCTGCTGACGATTCTGGGCATCGGCCTATCGGCCTGGGTCCTGACCAGCCTGTTCGGCTTCAACAAGGGCTACGAATCGGCCCTCAACAAGGACATCGACAACATGGGCTTCCAGGTCCTGCTGACGGCCAAGGGCTGCCCCTACGAGGCGGCCACCCTGATGCTCAAAGGCGGCACGGGCCTGCGCTATATGCCCGAGGCGGTCTTCAAGGACATCCTCAAAAACAAGGAAGTCGAAAAGATCACGCCCATGCTCATGCAGGCCGTCTTCGATCCCAACAAGGGTGAAAGCGGCGGCATCAGCGCCTACCTGGGCATCGATCCGGCCACCTACCCCCAGATGAAGGCGTTCCTCAAATTCAAGCAGGGCGGCTGGTTCAAAGACCCGCTGGCCCATGAGGCGGTCATGGGATACGAAGCGGCCGAGCTCGAGCAGCGCGAAGTCGGCGACAAGATCCTGGTTCCCGAAAAGAACATCGAATTCAAGGTCGTCGGGATTTTGGCCCGCTCAGGCACGCAGGACGACGGCACCATCTTCACCCCCATCCAGACCCTGCAGAAGGATTTCAAGCAGGAGGGCAAGGTCACGGCCGTGGGCATCAAGGTCTACAAATCGGCCAATACGACCGAGCTCGAAAACAGGCTCTATGACCTCCCCGACGTCCAGGTCGTCAGCATGGCCCAGGTCAAGACGACGATCATGTCGCTCGTCTCCACGGCCAAGGTCATGGTCTTCTCCATCGCCCTGATCGCCATCCTCATCGCCATGCTCGGCGTCGTCAACACCATCCTGATGTCCGTCTTCGAGCGCTTCCAGGAGATCGGCATCATCAAGAGCATGGGGGCCATGCCCTGGGACGTTTTTCGCATGATCTGGACGGAGACGGTGATTCTCTGTTTGTCGGGGGCCGCGGTCGGCATCGGTTTTTCCTTCGCCCTGTCCAAGATCACCGACATCCTGATCCGCCGGCTCCTGCCTTACACGCCGACGGGCAGCCTGGTCATCGTCAACGGCTCGCTGGCCCTGACGACGCTGGGTATCGTCCTGCTCATCGGCCTGCTGAGCGGCATCTATCCGTCCTGGAAAGCGGCCCGCGTCCGGCCCCTCGAGTCGATCCGCAGTGAAGGAGATTGACCATGTTCGCCCCCGCGAATACGTCCGCCAACGCCCTGGAAGCAAAAAACCTCACCAGGATCTATAAGCGCGGCGCCGAGGAAATCGTGGCCGTGGACGATATCTCGCTTTCCATCCGAAAGGGCGAGTTCGTCTCCTTCATCGGGCCCTCCGGTTCGGGCAAGACGACGCTCATCAACATTTTAGGCTGTCTCGACAACGCCACATCGGGAAGCCTGTCGATCGGCGGGCGCGAGGTCTTTTCCGCCGGCCTCTGCCTGTCCGAGTCCGAATTGACCAGGATCCGCCGCGTCGTCTTCGGCTACATCTTCCAGAAGTTCTACCTCGTGCCGACGCTCAACGTCATGGAAAACGTTCTCCTGCCCTTCGCCTTCTTCCAAAAAGCCGAGGCCCGGGCCGATCCCCTGGAGATCCTGCGCTTCCTCGGCCTGGACAAGCGCGTCGGCCACCGGCCGTCGGAATTGTCGGGAGGCGAGATGCAGCGGGTGGCCATCGCCCGGGCGCTCATCAACAAGCCCGAGATCCTGCTGGCCGACGAGCCCACGGGCAATCTCGACACCAAGCGGAGCGGGGAGATCGGCGAAGTCCTGAAGACGCTCAATCAGCAGGAAGGCCTGACCGTCCTTCTCGTCACCCACAACCCGGCCCTGGCCGGGATCGCCCAGCGGACGATCGCTCTGCGCGACGGGAAGATCGTTCTTTAATAATTTCCGGGTACGCTTTTCACTCCGACGATGGAGCCGGCTCTTCGGCGATTCAGTTCCTGATGTGGCTGGTCTGCAGCCAGGCCAGAACGTCCTTGTAGTCGATCACCCCGTCGGGGACCAGGTCGGCCAGCGGGTTCCAGGAATCGGGCGCGGGCGCGTTGGCCGGTCCGACGCCGACGGAACCGACCAGGGACAGGAGCAGTCGGAAATCGCGCATGTCCTTGTGGCCGTCCATGTTCAGATCCCCAAACAGGGCCGGTTCAAGATAGCGGGCCAAGTGGCTCACGGTCAGGATCTCGAGCTCCTCTTCGGTCGGGGAGATCACCGCCGTCACCGGGCTGGGGATGAACATATGGCCGGCGTTCTTGACCTTGATCAGGGCGCAGGCATTGCCGACGGACTTCAGCCGCCCGGCCAAAAGCTCGGCCTGCCGGTAGGGCACGGTCGTATCCTTGTCCCCATGCATGCACAGGACCGGCGGGTCGTCGGCCGTGGCATAGGTGACGGGCGAGGCGGCGCGGGCGACATCGGCGCAGAGGCGCGGATCGCAGCCCAGAAAATCGACCAGCAGATTCATCTCGGTGATCTGCATCATCGAGACCGCGTCGGTGAAGTCCGTCGGGCCGTAATGCTCGACGACCGCCTTGACCCGGCTGGAGACGCCCGCGAGACCCGGGCCTTCGAGGCCGTCGCCCGGCCCGGTCAGCCCCATCATGGCCACGAGATGTCCGCCGGCCGAGGGGCCCCAGATCCCGATGCGGTCCGGATCGAAGCCCAGCGAATCGGCGTTCTGACGCAGGTAACGAATGGCCAGCTTGCAGTCGTAAACCTGGGCCGGGAATTTATAGGCCGGGGTCAACCGGTAATTGATCGAGGCCACGGCGAAGCCGAGCTGGAAGAACATCCGGGCGTCGTTCATCTGGAAGGCGATGGACTTGTCGCCGGAATTCCAGGATCCGCCGTGGACGTAGACGACCAGCGGGACGATCTGGTCCCGGCACAGGGTCGGCTTGGCGAAATCCAGCTTGAGAAGCTGGCCGTCCGCCGTACCGTAGACGATGTCCAGCTGGATGTCGAGAGCGGGCCGGTCGGCCGCGGCGCTGGGCGGCAACGGACCCGGAACGGGGCGCCCGCCCAGCAGCCAGGCCGTATCCGCCGCGCTTCCGGCGGACAGGACCGGCAGCAAACCCGACAGGACAAACACTAAGAACCTTCTCACGGTCACTCCGGCTTTGTCGGAACGCATCCCATCATTTATAGCCGAGATCGCGCCGGATGCCAAGATCGAAAATTTTTCCGTGTTCCGGTCAACCTTTTCGGCCCGACTTCAGTCTTAATGGATGATTCCACGATCGTTCATCTTCGAGGATTGGAATGAACCGCCGAAATTCCGGCCGGGGCGCCGCCGTGCTGACCGTTCTGCTGTCCTTCTCGTCGGCCGTTCTCGCCGCCCAGGACCCGAAGCCTCCCGCCCCGGAGAAAAAATCGTATACGACCGGCCGGATCGACGGCCGGCCTCCCATCATCGACGGCCGACTCGACGACGAGTCTTGGGCCAAACGCGGCTGGGAAGGCGGGTTCATCCAAAGCCAGCCCTATGAGGGGCGCGAGCCGTCCGAGAAGACGGCTTTCAAGATCCTCTACGATGAAAAATACATCTATGTCGGCGTCCGGGCTTACGATTCGCAGCCGGGGACGATCGATCGGAGGATGTCGAAACGGGACCAGGCCGACGGCGATCTGGTCACCGTGGCCCTCGACAGCATGTTCGACCACCTGACGGCCTTCGTCTTTACCGTCAACGCCGGGGGCGTCAAGTCCGACCAGTTCCTGGCCAACGACGGCCAGTCCAGCGGCAACCAAGCCGACATGAGCTGGGACCCGATCTGGGACGTGGCGACGGCCGTGGACAAAGAGGGCTGGACGGCGGAGATGCGCATCCCTTTGTCCCAGATCCGGTTCAGCCCCAAGGATGTCCAGGTCTGGGGCCTCCAGGTCCGCCGGACCCTTTTCCGCAAGAACGAATCATCCGACTGGCAGAGGATCCCCCGCAACGCCTCGGGATTGGTCCACCTGTTCGGCGAGCTGCGCGGGCTGGAAGGCCTGTCCGCCCCCCACCAGATCGAGATCATGCCCTATACCGTGGGCAGCCTGCAGTCCTATCGGCCGGTGCCGGCCAACCCTTTCGCCACCGGCGGGAAACAGACCATCGTGGCCGGAGTGGACGGAAAGATCGGCGTAACCAGCGACCTGACCATGAATTTCACGATCAATCCCGATTTCGGCCAGGTCGAAGCCGACCCGTCCGTCGTCAACCTGACCGCCTACGAGACGTTCTACGAGGAGAAGCGGCCGTTCTTCGTCGAGGGACGCAACATCTTCAATTATCAGCTCATGGGCGGAGACGGCGACTTCTCCCAAGACAATCTCTTCTACTCCCGGCGGATCGGCCGCGATCCGCATTATGCGCCCTCTATCGACGGCTATATCGACATGCCCAGCACGACCGCCATCCTCGGCGCGTTCAAGCTGTCCGGAAAAACGAAATCGGGATTCTCGCTGGGAGTCCTGGAAAGCGTGACGGCCAAGGAAAGCGCTTCCACGTTCTCCGGCGGCGCCTACGGCGACGTTCCCGTCGAGCCCTTGACCAACTATTTCGCTCTGCGCGCCCAGCAGGATTGGAACGGCGGGAAGACGATCCTCGGCGGAATGTTCACAGCCGTCAACCGCCGGCTGAACGACGGCGACCTGGCCTTTCTGCACAGCGCGGCCTATTCCGGGGGGATCGATTTCCTGCACACCTGGGACAACAAGAACTACTATATCTCGTTCAAGGGCGTGGTCAGCCGCGTCCAGGGCACCCCCGAGGCGATCCTGGAGACCCAGCTCGCCTCGACCCACTATTTCCAGCGGCCGGATGCCGATGACCTGGGGGTCGATCCGACCCGCACGTCGCTGATGGGGACGGGCGGCACCCTCGAATTCGGCAAGCAGGGCGGCGGACATTGGATGTACGTCGCCGGACTGACCTGGCGCTCGCCGGGGCTGGAGCTCAACGACATCGGGTATCTGCGCCAAACGGACGTGGCCATGCAGTACATCTGGGCCGGCTACCAGATCTATGAACCCTGGGGGCCCTTCCGAAGCATCAACATCAATTTCAACGAATGGTCCGGCTACGACTTCGGCGGCGACACCATTTTCAAGGGCGGAAACGTCAATCTCAATCTCAACCTCAAGAATTACTGGTTCGTGGGGTTCGGCTATAATCCCCAGGGCCAATCGCTGTCCCCATCCTCCCTGCGGGGCGGGCCGTCCCTGCGCTACCCGGCCGGTTCCAGCAGCTGGTTCAGCCTCATGACCGACATGCGGCAGAAAGTCCGCTTCTCCGTCTTCGGCAACGTCAGCGGGCGCGGCGACGGCGACATCCGGTCCTGGAACGTGAGCCCCGGCGTGACGATCATCCCCGGCACGGCCCTCCAGATCTCGATCACGCCGATGTACGCGGTCAACCACAACACCCTCCAGTATGTCGATACGCTGGCCATGGGGGCCGATCCCCGTTACATCTTCGGCACCATCGAACAAAAAACCCTGGGCTTGATCCTGCGGCTCGACTATAGCCTGACCCCCAACCTGACCGTCCAATATTACGGAATGCCCTTCGTCTCGGCCGGGAGCTACCGCGATTTCAAACGCATCACCAACGCCCGGTCCAAGGATCTGAATGCCCGGTTTCGACTTTTCGGCGGGGAAATCTCCTATGACGCAGCCGGGTCGCAATATATCGTGGACGAAAATAGGGACGGCGCCACCGATTACGCTTTCGCCAAGCCCGACTTCAACTTCCGCCAGTTCCGCTCCAATCTCGTCCTGCGCTGGGAATACGTTCCCAGATCGGCGCTCTACCTGGTCTGGTCGCAGGGCCGGACGAGCTGTCTCTTGGACGGATCGTTCGACTATGGCCGCGATGCGCAGGGATTGTTCGACACCCATCCGCAGGACGTCGTCCTGGTCAAATTCTCGTACTGCTTCCAGCTGTAAAGAGGGTCGGGGGTTTCAGAACTCCCTCGCCTTCGATTCTCCAGAAACCATTTTTATCAAATGGCCCGAACGTCAAGCCCATCCCCCCGCCCGGCCCTCCCCCGCCGGCCGACCGCCTCCGGATTGCGCCGGAGACCGTTTGCGGCTATATTGTTCGGCAAGGAATCCCCCATGAAACACGATACGATCGCCGTCATCGATTTCGGGGGCCAATACGCCCACTTGATCGCCACCAAGGTCCGGCGTCTCCATGTCTATGCCGAGATCCGCCAGCCCGAGGACCCCATCGAGATGTTCCGCGTGTACAAGGGCCTCATCATCTCGGGCAGCCCCAGCTTTTCGTCCTTCGGCGAGGATTCCGGCTACACCAAGGCCATCTACGACCTGTCCATCCCCATCCTCGGTTTCTGCTTCGGCCACCAGGAAATCGCCAAGCACTACGGTGGGACGATCGTCCATGGCGGCAAGGAATGGGGCCACACCGACCTTCACGTCTGTGCCGACTCTCCCGTCTTCAAGGGGCTGGGCCGAACCGAGCAGGTTTGGATGAGCCATTTCGACACCGTGACCGAGATCGGACCGGATTTCGAGGAGATCGGCTGGTCGCAACTGGGCGACGGGGGCGACGTCCACCGCTTCGCCGCCATCGCCTCGGGCAAGCTCAAGCGATACGGTTTCCAGTTCCATCCCGAGGTCGACGACACGGTCAACGGCGAGACGATGATCCGGAACTTCGTCCTGGACATCTGCGCCTGCCGGCCGACCTGGACGATGGGCAATTACGTCGAAGAGCAGATCCGCCGGATCCGGGCGCGGGTGGGAAACGACTCCGTCTTCCTGCTGGCTTCCGGGGGGATCGACTCCACGGTCTGCGCCGTCCTGCTGGGCCGGGCCCTGGGGCCGGAGAGGCTCCATCTCCTCCACGTCGACAACGGCCTGATGCGCAAGGACGAGAGCCGCGGCGTCGTCGAGCGTTTCGAACAGATGGGCCTGGGCCGCAACCTCCATTTCGTGGACGCCTCGGAGGATTTCCTGGGTGCGCTGAAGGGGCTCATCGATCCCGAAAAGAAGCGGCTGGCCATCGGCAACACGTTCATCAAGGTCTTCGAGCGTGAAGCCCGCCGGCTGGGCATCGAGGGCCACCTGCTGGGCCAGGGCACGATTTATCCTGACACCATCGAGACGGGCGCGACCAAGCGTTCGGACACGATCAAGACGCACCACAACCGCGTCCCCTTGGTCGAGGCGATGATCAAAGAAGGCCGGGTCATCGAGCCCTTGGCCGATCTCTATAAAGTGGAAGTGCGCGAGCTGGGAGAGCTGTTGGGCCTGGACCACGACCTGGTCTGGAAGCATCCCTTCCCCGGCCCCGGCCTGGGTGTCCGGCTGCTGTGCAGCGCGGGCATCGCGGACGCCGCGGAATTCGACCGCATGGTCCCCGAGGTCAAGGCGGCGGCCGCCAAATTCGGCATCGAGGCCGAGGTCCTGCCCATTCGCTCGGTCGGGGTCAAAGCCGACCTGCGGGCCTACGAACATCCGGTCCTGCTGAGCGCCGACAGGCCCTGGGAGAAGATCGTGGAAGCGGCCGGGACGATCTTCCGCGACGTTTACGGCATCAACCGCTGCGTCTGGAACCTGGCCGGCGGGAGGCCCAAGATGTTCGAGCCCCTGGCCGCGGCCGTCACCCGTGAGCGGCTTGACCTCCTGCGCGAAACCGACGCCCTGGTCATGGACGGCTTGCGCCGCCACAACGTCTACGGCGAGATCTGGCAGTGCCCGACCGTGCTGGTCCCACTGCGCGTCGACGGCCGGGGCCGCGAACTCGTCATCGTCCGCCCCATCCACTCCGAACGGGCCATGACCGCCCGGCCGGCCCGGCTTCCGGACGCCCTGATCGCCGAGCTCAAGCGCGATATCCTGGCCCTGCCGGGCGTCAGCGGTCTGGGCCTGGACGTCACCAGCAAGCCGCCCGGAACGATCGAGTGGGAGTGACGACGAATCCCCCGCTCCGCGGAAGGAGCGGTCAGGAGGTGCGGCTTTGCTGAAAATGACATTTTGTATCCTGGGATTGGTCTTGGCGCTCGCGGGATCGGCCGCGGCCGGACAAATGAAAACTTCTGATGCCGTGAGGAGCAAGACGTCCGCCGCCACGCAAGGATATGCCGCGGTCAAGGGGACCCGTCTATTTTATGAAGTGCGCGGTCAGGGCCGTCCCCTCGTCCTCATCCACGGCGGGCTGATGGACCGGCGCATGTGGGACGGGCAATTCGAGCTTTTCGCCGAGAAATACAAAGTCATCCGCTACGACGTCCGAGGCTACGGGAAGTCGGACAAGGCCGTCGGAAAATACTCCCATGTCGACGACCTCCTCGGCCTGCTTGATGCGCTGGGCATCCGCAAAGCCTGCCTCCTGGGCCTCTCCCTGGGCGGGCAGATCGCCCTCGATTTCGCCCTCGAACATCCGGACCGGGTGGACGCCCTGATCCTGGCCGGCGGGGCGGTGACCGGATTCCCGTACAAATACCCGGCCGATTTCCTGGCCAAGTACACCGCCGTCTTCCAGGCGGCCAAAGCCGGCGACCTGGACAAGGGCGTGGAGAAGACGCTGGAGCTCCCTTTCTTCATTCCGGCCAAGCCCGACTCCGCGCTGGTCAACCGCATGCGCCCCATGCTCAGGGAGAACTTTCCGGCCTGGACGACCTCGGAAGGCCAAGCGGTCTGGCCGGAGCCGCCCGCCTATAAAAGAATCGAAAATATCTCCGTCCCGACGCTCATCCTCCTGGGCGACAAGGATTCCTCGAGCATCCTGGACTGCGGCGCCAGCCTGGCCGCCCGGATCAAAGGCGCGCGCAAAGAGATCGTCCGCGGCGCCGCCCATCACGTCAACATGGAGCAGCCCGCGGAGTTCAACCGCCTCGTCCTGGATTTCCTGGCCGGCCTGTAAAGAAGCTCGTCCGGCCGCTCTCATGGCGCGCGGGAAAATTGACGCCCCCTTCCCGGCCCGGTTTCGGGTAAAATAAGGGTCCGGTCGGGAGGCCGGGCTCATGACACCGCAACGCTCCTCGCTCGCCGTCTTCATCCTCGTTTCCGTCCTGCTCGCGGCCGGGCCCCGGCCGGCGGAAGCGGCCAAGCCCCTGACCGTCGCGTCGCCGGATGGGAGCCTGGTCGTCTCCTTCGCCCTGAAATCCAACCTTCAGCCTTACCTGGCCGGCGAACGGGCCTATTACCGGGTCTCCTATAAAGGCCAGGCCATCCTGGACGATTCGCCGCTGGGACTCGACTTTCTCGGGGCCCGGGAGCTGGACCGGGATTTCGAGATCGTCGGCGCGAACAAGCGGATCGGGAACTCGACCTGGGAAAATCCATTCGGCCCCCGGCGCGTGGTCGCGGACCGCTACCACGAGATGACCGTTTCCCTGCGCGAAAAGCGGGCTCCGGGACGGCGCGTGGACATCGTCTTCAGGGCCTACAACGAGGGCCTGGCCTTCCGTTACGTCCTGCCGAAACAGCGGGCGCTCGACAAGTTCGTCTTGTCCTCCGAGAACACCGGCTTCTATTTCGCCCACGGAGGTTACGCCTACGCCCTGAACATGGGCCGCTTCAACACCCACAACGAGGGCGAATACCTGCGGATCCGATCGGAAGAGATCAAACCGTCCGCCGTCATCAACCTTCCCCTCCTGATCGAGATCCCCGGCGGTCCGTGGGTCGCCCTGCTCGAAGCGGACCTCACGGACTACGCCGGGATGTACGTCGGCGGCGTCCCCGGGGTCCCCAACGCCCTGGCCGCCAAGCTGTCCATCCCGCCCCGCAAGGAGAGCGTGGCCCGGAGCATCACGACCGCCCAGAACCTGGCCCTCGAGCAGCCGGTCGCCGGGACGACGCCGAAGGCGACGCCGTGGCGGGTTCTCATGGCCGCGCCGTCGCCGGGGCGCCTCATCGAGAATGACGACCTGATCCTCAACCTCAACCCTCCCTGCGCCATCGCCGATCCGTCCTGGATCAAGCCCGGCAAAGCCGCCTGGGACTGGTGGTCGGGAAGCTTCGCCAAGAACGTGCCCTTCAAGCCCGGGATGAACACGGCGACGATGGAGCATTACATCGATTTCGCCGGCGCCCATCACCTCGAGTACATGCTGGTCGACGGCGGCTGGTACGCCGGTACGGGCGATCCCGCTTCGGACGACATCCGCAAATCCATCCCCGAGATCGACATTCCGGCGATCATCGCCCAGGCCAAGAGCAAAAACGTCAGGGTCCTGCTGTGGGTCGAATGGCGCCCGCTGGATCGCCTGCTCGACGAGGCCCTCGCTCTTTATGAAAAATGGGGCGTGGCCGGAATCAAGGTCGATTACATGAACCGCGACGACCAGGAAATGGTCAACCTCTGCGCCAAATGGGTCCGCAAGGCGGCCGAGCACCACCTGGTGATCGACCTCCACGGCGCCTCCAAGGAAACGGGGCTCCGGCGGACCTATCCCAACCTGCTGACGCTGGAAGGCGTGATGGGCATGGAATACAACAAGTGGAGCGAGCGGGTCACGCCGGAATACGACGTGACCATCCCCTATACCCGCATGCTGGCCGGTCCGATGGACTTCACGCCGGGCGCCTTCCGCAACGCCGCCCGGGGCCAGTTCCAGATCCGGGACGTCGAACCGATGTCCCAAGGGACGCGGGCCCACCAGCTGGCGATGTACGTCGTCTATGACTCGCCGCTGGCCATGCTGGCCGACGATCCGGAGGCCTATGAAGGCCAGCCGGGGCTGGAGTTCATCGAGAAAGTCCCCACGGTCTGGGATGAAACCAGGGTTCTGAGCGGCTTGCCCGGAAAATTCATCGTCACCGCCCGGCGCAAGGGTGATCTCTGGTACCTGGGCGCCATGACCAATTGGGATGCGCGCGACATCGTGATCCCGCTGGATTTCCTGGCCGGGGCCTGCGAGGCCAAAATTTTCGCCGACGGCGCGGATGCAGCCAGCGAAGGCACCAGCCTGAGCGTCGAAACGAAAAAGTTCAAGGCCGGCGAGGATTTCGCCATGCACCTGGCCTCGGGCGGCGGGCAGGCCGTCATCTTGACGCCGGACCGGCGCTGATGGGGGTCGCGCCTCCGGCCAAAGCGGAATTGAAGAAGAATTGGCGCCGGTTCATGACGGCGCCTCAGCGGGCGGCGGGAAGGGCCGGGGCGATCCCGACGGTCCCGTTCCCGCCCTCGATGCGCGTTTCCTTGGTGAACAGGATCCGCAGACGGTTGGGATTCTTGACGTCGGGAGACAGCCAATCTTCGGCGATGGGTTTGAAGAGGCTGACCGTCCCGCCTTTTTCATCGGCCGCCTGGGGTTTTCCGTCGGCCGACAAGAGAAGCGTTCCCTGCGGAGTGATGAGCAGCCGTTGAAAGCGGTCCACGTCCGCCGCCGCACCGGAAAGGGACAGGCATAAAGGCCCATCGAAGACGGCCGCCGTGGCCGCCTTTTCGTCAGGCCAGGAGACCAAGCGAAGCCCGCCGCCGAAGGCGATGTCCAGCCTGTCCCCCGACCGCCATTCGCGGGCCAAGACGATCCGGCCGTCGGCGGCCGCCGCCCCGGCATCCTTGCCGTTCAGCTTGGCGGCCGACCCGTGAGCCCAAGCCGGCAGGCGCAGGCGGATCGCGTACTTCGCCGCTTTGTCGCCATGCACGGTCAGGGCGACCTTGCTCATGCGCGGGAAATCGCTCTCCATATCCAGGCGGGCGGAGAGATCGGGCAAAAGGATGGACGCCGACGGATAGAGATTCACGTCGACGGCGCCGCCCGCGCGGGTGACGATAAAGGACGCGGCCTGGCCCAAAGCCCAACAGCCCCACAGCGAGCAACAGCCGGGATTCTCGCTTCCGAAGCGTCCTTCCCAGCCCTGCCATTTCTTTCCCCCGATGACGTCGGGGGCGAATTGCCGATGGCCGAATCCACCGGTGTGGAATTGGTTCATGAAGAAATGGTTGACCAGCGTCCGTTCGGCGTCCTCAAGATAGGCCGGTCGGCCGGTCGCTTCGAACATCATCAGGTTGACGACGACGTAATCGGCCAGGGCGCAGCCCTCATCCTGTTCGGACCTGGGCATCTCCTCGGGCAAACCGCCGCTGACGATGCGGCTCTCCCGGCAGTAGCCCAGATAATCTTCGGCCCGTTCGAGAAACGTCTTCTCCCCCGTCGTCCGATAGAGGTCGATGACGCCGCGAATCATGGACAGGGAATGGTGCGTATGGGGCGTCCGTCCGACTCGAACGGCGATCCTGCGGGCCAGATCCAAGGCCCAACGGTCGCCCCCGATCTCATAGAGCGCAACCAGGCCGTCCAGGCAATGGCCGTAGTATTCGTGCACCATGCCCTGGCCATTGTCCTTCCAGGATTCGAAGATCGCTTCGTCGTAGCGGCCCAGCCGGCGGGCGGAATCGAGGAAACGGGTGTCGCCGGTGTCCCGATAGGCGTCCAGAAGGCCGCGCAGGGCGAAGGCGTTGCCCGAAACGATGCGCGCGTCTTTCCGGTCGAGCGGGTTCTCCGTCCCGAAATGGCCGGCTTTGGTCTGGAAAGGAAAGACGGCGTCGGCGACGGCCCTGCGCAGGGTCCGGGCCGGCGTCCAGCCAAAGCCTTCGGCGACGTGCCAGACCGAAAACATGCGCCCGAATTGGTCGCCCGGCCAATCCGGCCAGAGGGCCGCTCCGGGGACGGCCGAAGCGTTGGAAACATAGGAGGCGATCGAGTAGCGGTCCTGGCGGGTCAGGAGATTGGCCGCGGCGGCTTGAAAGCGGGCACCGTACTCCCCTCGGAGCGTCACCTGATCGAACGAGATTCGTTCGCGCGCGGCGGCCGAGGCCGGCTGAGGAAACGCTCCGCGCCCGACGATCGCCGGCACAACGAGCAGAACGAGCAAACGCGCGGGACGTATGTTTAGCACGGCGGGACCTCCTTCGCGGACCTTACCCTCGGGACTTCGCCTGATTCTCCTTGACCGGCTGACCGCCTGTCAAGCGCGGTCCAAAGCTTCGCTCAACGAAACTCTACGCCCGTCAAGGCCCGCTCCCAAGAAGCTTTTTTATAGAGGACGTTCGATTCGAAGGCCCGGCCGCGAAGTGCGGCGGTCTGATATCTTTACGAGCCGATCCGCCGATAGACCAGTTCGGCGGCTCCGGGCTTGAACGCGATTTCGACGGGGACTCCCGCATCCATCAGTTCGGCGCCCGACCGCCGGATCAATGAACCCGAATTGGGATCGGACACTTCATACATCGCCCGGCGGTCGAGGTTGCGGAGCTTGAACGGCCGTGAATCGTCCGGGGATTCGGAGCGCCGATAAGCCAGGACCGCTCCCCCGCCCTTTTCCGGACAGTCGAACTGGAAGGCCGCCCAGACGTTCTCCGCCTGGCTGTACGGCGCGAGCGGATAGTAATCGCCCAGCAGATCATCCTGGATCGAACGGAAGCTGGCCACCTCCCGGCGGATGCGTTTGTAGTTGTCGCCGGTCCTGCGCATGTCGTGACCGATGCGCCAAGCCGGGCAGATTGAGCTGCGCAACAGGTAGAGATCGTCGGTCCCCGCTCCCGAGCCATACCAGGGGAGCCATAGCGAGATCCCGTACGTATGAGCTTGTTGGGCCACGGCGTTGCTCGTGTAATCACTGCGCAGGAGCGGGGCCGCCCGGCGCAGGGTCTCCAGGTCGAGACGCCGCCCGCCCGAGGCGCAGGTGTCGATCCAGCGTTCGGGATCGCGCCGCTCGAGCTCGTCCCAGTAGGACAGCAGGCCGGTGACGTAATGGTTTTCGGTCAGGCCCTGCCGGTCCGGCGGATCGCCGGCCGTCCAATAGCGAAGCGGGTCGATGTTGAAATCGGTGCGCAGGACGTCGATGCCATCCGCCTTGAACATCCCGTCGAGAAAATCGACGAGCCAGGCCCGGGCTTGGGGATTGCCCAGGTCCAGGAGCCGGTTGTCCTTGGGGCCGAGCTTCAACTCCGCCCCCATTCCGTTGGGGCGCGGCAGGAGCCATTCGCAATGATGGGCGGCCAGCCATGAATTCATGGTCACGCGCTCGGGCTCGAACCAGAGGATGAATTTCATGCCGGCGGCATGGGCCCTGTCGGAGACCTCGCGCATCCCCCGAGGAAATCTTTGGGAATCGGGCGTCCATGTGCCGGCGTTGTCCCACCAGTCCTGGTTGGGATACCAGCCCGCGTCCAGGATCCAGGCGTCCAGCTTGATGCGCTCGCGGACGAAGCCGTCGATCATGGCCGTTTCCTCGGCGGCCAGCGGCTTGAGGTTCCCGAAGCAGGCGTCGAACCGGGCGGCCAAAGGCTTTCCGCCCGGCCGGGGCAGGTTATGGGCGACCATCCAGCGCCGCCAGATGTTCTGCGAACGAAGCCAGTCGCCGTTCCAGAATTGCAGGACGATGAGCGGCGTGCGGGCCTCTTCGCCCGGATCGAGGGCGAAGCGCGTCCGCTCCTGGCCGGCCCGGAACAGCAGGCCGTTCGAGCGGTCGCGCTGAAAGGAAGATGACCATTGTCCCGGCCAGCCGATGGCCGCGATGACCCCGCCGCCCCGCCATTCGATATTGAAATAGCACATGTCGCTGTTGGTCGGGCGCCCGCCCGCGGCACCGATCCGCTTTTCCGCGCCCGGCCCGAGGACGGTCTCCAGCGGCTGGAAGTCGTTGGCCTGGCAGGGACTGCCGACGCTGTGGTGCAGGAGATACTCTTTTCCCGAGGCGTTGAGGAAGGCGATATCCGCGGCCAGAAGATTCTCGATCATCGGGCTCTTCGTCGATCCGCCGTTTCGGAGATGGACCGTCCATTCCACGGTCGGGAAATCCATGTATTCCACCCCGACGCAGCGGACCTCGAGTCTCGTTTTCGGATCGGTGTAGGCGATCGTCCGCTCCAGCCGGTCGCGGTCGATCGTCCGCCAGGATCGATCCATTATCCACGTGGGCAGAAATTCGGACGAGCGCTTTCCGCCGTAAACGAAGGAAAAGGGCGGAGCCGCTTCGATCACCGGTCCGGACGCCGGACCGGAAACCGATGACGTGTCCCCCCAGAACCGCGCCGCCGCCCAATGGTGCGCGGCGGCCCGCTCGAAATCATCGGGCCGGACTGTGGACAGCGTGGCCGAAGCTTCGTTTTCGCCGGCCTCCCTCAGGATGGTCACCGGCCCGAGCAGGCCCGAGTCCAGAAGCGAGGTCGTTTTCGTGATCATGTCGAAACGGAAGGCGTAATGGGTCACGGTGAAGCGCTTTTCCCTGGGTTGATTGAGATCGCCGATGACCCGGTTGGCCCACAAGTTGATGACGTCGATCTCCAATTCATTGCCCGCCCGACGAACGGCGTCGCTGATGTCGACGCGCCAGGGCGCCGTCCAGAGCACACCCAGCGATCGCCCATTCAGCCGGACATCGGCGAGGGCCTTGACCGCTCCGAGATCGAGAAACAAACGGCCCCTGGGACGCCCGGCCGCGGACGTTTCCAAATCGAACGTTTTGCGATAGGTCGCCTTGCCGGAATAAAACTTGATGCCCTCCTCGCTCCGCCTCGTCCAGCTGATGAGCTCCGGGAAATCGGCCGAAGCCGGTCCGCCCCAGCGAGGATCGAACCCGACTTTCCAACCGCCCGTGATTTCCCGGATGGGGACGAGCCGGGGGAAATTCCGCGCCGCCGTTTCCGAGGCCGCGGAAGCGGCCGGTTTTCGGAAAACGATGAAAAATGACTGCATCGGCGCGAAGTCCAGGGGAACGACGGTCCGGTCCCCCTCTCCGCGGAAGGCCACGGCGTCGCGGATATCGCCACGAACCGGGTCCCAGATCTCGGGCTTCTTCCCGGCGACGCGAAAAGCGCATTCCGAGGAGAGTGTCCGTCCGCTCCGGTTGGAAACGAAATAGATTTCCGCTTCTTTGGAGGTCCGATGGATGAAATCCAGTCCGATGGAGACGGCCGGGGCGGCGGAGGGCGCCCCAAATTTTATTTGGGGGTCAAGTTCCGCCGCACTCGTCCGTGCATTAAGATCACGTACGAGTGCTTCGAAATCCGGCGGCACGCCGTCCCCGGCCAGGATCTCCCGCGGGGTCCGGCCCCAGATCACGCGGCCGAGGCCATAGCGATGCTCGGTGCGCATTTTCCCGTCGCAATCACCCCAGACCTCGTCGGCGATCGTCCGGACTTCATCATCGCCGCGCGGATAGTCCTTCAAGCCGGAGGCCTTCTCCGGCCGCGGCCCGACGACCGTAGCGCCGGCGCGCACGAGATCGCGGATCCTGCGGACCGCTTCGACCGGCATGGACCGGGAGGGAACGGGCGAAACCGACAGGGACAAGGCGTCGCCGATCATCTTGGACGTCTCCGGCGAAGGCGACGTGCAGTTTCGCAGGACCAACAGCCGATAGCTCAGCCCGTCCGGAAGGACGATCCTGCCGTTTTGGACCGCCATGCGGTTCAGCAAAACCTCCGTGTTGGCATAGTCGAAATCGTAGCCGGGGGCGAGCTCCGGGTCCTCGGCCTTGGGCGGGGCGATCACCGGCGGCCGGTCGCCGAGGTCATAGCAGACATCGGCGACGAAGACCCCTTTTTGGAGCATAAACTGGCAGCGTGAAAGGTAGGCAAAGAAGGCCGGAGACTGCTCCCACCAGGTGCTGTTGGCGTTCCAATGCTGGCCGGCGCAGAATTCATAACCAGGTTGACCGTCCGAAGGCGGCTGGCAGGTGGCCTGGTGCAGCATGATGGAGTTGATGCCTTCGCCGAAAGCGGCATCGACATAGGGCTTGAGGTCGGCCGGAGAGAGCGACCAATGCGTCCGGTCGCGCTCCTGCTGGGTGAACGACTCGGCCATGGCTTGGGGCTTGCCATAGACATGGGCGGCCGAGGCGGTTTGCTTGAGGTTGAGCCGCATAGACGGGTTTGCATTGTAGCCGCCGGGAAAGTCGAAATGCCCGTTGACCCAGAATTCGCCCGCCGGCAGATCGCAGCGGCCTTCGTTTTTCAGGGAATCCATGGGCGGGAGATTACCCGGACCGGCCGCCTCGCTGCCCATCCGAATCCCCTGCTGATGGCAGAGCTCGGTGAAATGGCCGTAGAAGTTCTCGGACAAGCAATCTTCTATGGTGCGGTCGAAATCCTCCTTGAACCGCGCCGTGACGTCGGCGTCGATCACGATGCGGCCGGAAAGCGCCGGCAGATAGGGTTTGAGATCATAGCCGCGAAAACGGAGGAACTGAGCCGGGAAATCCTGCGTCCAGGTCAGTTTGCCGCATTCCCAGCTGTCCGACCAAAGATAATCCAGCTTCCCGCCGGCCTTGGCGGCTTCATCCAGGACGACCCGGCCGAGATGTTTAAAATGATCGTCAAGCGAGGCGGGATTCAGATAATCGATCTGATACCCCGCGCCTTCGGCGAACGTGTCGCCCTTGGGATAGGGATCCCAGCGGCTGCCCGTCAGCGTATAGCCGGTCCGCAGGACGGTCCAAACGCCGGCCGGGACGTCCCATTCGAAACGGCCGTCGGGCTTCAGGCCCGCCGTCACGTCGACGATCGTCCGGGGATCGATCGTTTTGTTCAGACCCTCCGGGAAAGCCTGCACCCAGACATCTTTGTAATACCCGTCCACAACGGGGGGCGCCGCCAGCGTGCTCCGGAATTTCGAGGGCCCCCGCACCTCGATCTCGGACTGGACGACTTTCTTCATGGCGTTATCCGGGGTGACCCAGGGGCCGATCATCACCCATCCCCCGGCCAGGTTGAAGCCCATCTCCAGTTTCAGACGGGCCGCTTCCTTGACGGCGTGGCGGAAGAGCTCCCGCCACTCCGGGCCCAGGAACGTCACTCCCGGCAGGGGCGCCAGGCCGGCGTATCCGCCCGTGCAGATCAGATTGACGCCTTGGATCCCCTTGGCCTTGAACTCCTCGAGATCGCGGGTGATGGCGGCTTTATCGACGCGGTTGAACAGCCACCACCAATAAACGCGGGGTTTGGCCGAATCAGGAGGATGGAGGAAACCGATTTCCAATCCGGACGGGGCCGGCCTGCAGGCCGTCACGGCGATCAGCGCGAGGATGGCCAAGGCTCGGGTCCGGCGGACGCCGATGAAGGACGGGAAGAGCGGCCGATGGGACGAGCGCGGCATGAATTCTCCTGCGAGGCCGGGATGAAGGGACTATAGCTTCCCGCTCCGGACCGCGTCAAGGCGCTTCCGCTATTCCCGTCGAGACCCCGATAGGACGACGCTCCGGCGTCCGTTTTAATTGAGCAGCCCGGCTTCCTTCAAGCTCAAATACGGAAGGGCGATCGTGGCCACATAAAGCGGATTGTTGCACTCGCCGGTCTCCGGGTTGGACCACTCCCAGGCTTCGGTTGTTCCCTCGGGCCGCATATGGGCCCTCCAGCAGGCGACGAAATCCCGGGCCATCCCGGCCGCCGCGCCCGGATCGACCGTAGCCATCGCGGCGATCGCCCAGCCGGCCGGCGTGCCCCAGTATCCGCCGTTCTGATAGGTCCCCGTTTTGGCGATCGAAATCTGCCAGCCGCCCCGGTTGAGTTGATCCGTCGTCAGGATCGGACGGACGCAGCCTTCTCGAACGGCCGTTTTCTCCCGAAAAGAGCGGACCAGGGCCGCAGCGACTTTTCGTGACGTGGAGACATCCATCGCCCCGCAATAAACGGCGAACGCGCTGCCCCAGACATCGGGTTGATTGCCGATGATGGTCGCCGAATGGAGCCACCCTTCGGCCCCGCCCGGCGCGGCGCGGAAGAACACCTTGGGGATGGCCGCTTTGATCCGCGCCGCATCATCCCGATAAATCTTCGCGTTGGCCGGTTCGCCGGCGACCTCGAAGAGCCGGGCCAGCCGGCCGGCGGCCTGGAATTTGAGCAGGGAAGGAAAGAGAACCTTTCCGCTCTTGGATTCGGCGTCGGAAAAACCCCAATCCTTGGCGTTCTCCGTCTCCACATCCCCGGCCACGATCATTCCGGTGGGCGGATCGACGGGCGCCGCGCGGTAGATCTTCTCGCAGAGATCGGCCAGCCTCTCCTCGCTGAACGTGGTCTTCATCTTGGATTTGAAGAGCTCCAGACGGCCGGTCATTCTCCAATGTTCGAAGACGGCGGTGATGAAATAGAAATGGTCGTCCAAGGGCGGGAATTTCCCCCAGGGCGGGCCGCCCTGCTTGTCGCCCGTTTCGTAATTGCCGGGGTAGAAGGTAGGCCGGCCGTCGAAATTGATATGATCGGGGACGGCGTAGGGCGGGACGACGACGCCCGGACGGACGATCCATTCCCGCGGCCCGCGCAGGGTCGAGACGATGAGCCGGATCCACCCCTCGAGTTCGGCCGGGGAGATAAAATCGCCGCCCAGCATCATGATCGAATCGCGGACCCAGAAGGCCGGATAACCCATGTTGCCGCCGGGCACGTGAAGGTCGTAGGGGGTCGAATTGCACCATTTTCCGGACGACCCGCCTTTCGCCAGGCGGGCCGAATCGACGACCCGGCGGGCCTGGTCCTTCAAGAAAGCTTCGTCGGCCCGGCTGAGGACGGGCGCGGATTCGCGCGCAGCGAGCGGCACAAAAAGCGAAAGAACGAGACTCAAGGCGGCAAGCGGGGCTTTGTTGTTCACGATGGACATCACCGCCGCCTATCATAGGGGAACCCCGCCGCTTCTTTCAACTGCGCTAAGCCGATCGCCGGATGACGTCCGGACGTGTCAATAGCGGACGCGGCCGCATTTCTTCCGCCAAAGCTCCATGATGGAGCGGCATTCGTCGCGCAGAAGCGGAGTCCCGCGCGGGAAGCCCTTGACGAGCTTGCCCGCGAAGCGGTCGTAGAGAGACTTGTCGGCGAAGCCGATGCGGGCCGCGTCGCGGCGTGTGCAGCCGAAATGATAGGCCCGGACCCGGGCCCAATAAAGGGCCGCCAGGCACATCGGGCAGGGCTCGCACGTGGTGTAGACTTCGCAGTCGGCCAGATGGAAACGGCCCAGCTTTTTGGCCGCCCGCCTCAGGGCGACGATCTCGGCATGAGCGGTCGGATCGTTCGCGGCGACGACGCGGTTATGGCCGCGGGCGATGATCGCTCCGTTTTGGACCACAACCGCCCCGAACGGGCCGCCATCCCCTCTGGCGACGCCGCGGCGCGCTTCGGCCGCGGCCGCGCGCATGAATTCGGCGGGGAGGATCTTTTTCATGCGGACGTCCCGCCCCATCTTATCGCTTCGGGGTTGCCGGCGGCAAACGGCGACGGCCGAGGATAGGGATCCGGATGCGGCGGGAGGATTTCAATCGGTCGCGGGCGAAGAACAGATCGCCAGCCAATAGACGGCGCCTTGCCAGGGCGCGCCGATTAAAAGAAGCTTCGAGGCGGGAACCAGGATCGGCTGATCGATCACGTCGCCCATCATCCCTACGCCCAGCAAACCGGCTTGAGCGCTCCAGCCGGCGTCGAAGCGAAGTTGGACGATCGTCCCGTTCTTATCCGCGGACACGGGTTCCACCCGGATTTCATAATCGGACGTCCGTCGTTCGCCCTCTTTTTGTTCGAAGCGGGCTTCGGCCCCCGGCTTCTCCCCGCCGATCTCAAGGCTGAGCGATTTCATTTCCTGGATCCGAACATGGCAGGCCGCGAGCGGGCCGTTGCCGAAGGCGATTCGATCGCCGATGACTTCGCCGATCGCGGCTTCCGAGGCGGCGACGGACAGCTCGGTCGGAATGAAAACGGTGGCCCGCGGAAAATTCGCCGTCACATCGCCGTAGGATTGAAGAGAAACGGTTTGGTTTTTCCCCGTGGGAATCAGAATGTCGAACGACTGCTCGCGCGGGATCTGGAAAACACGCACGACGATCTTCGTCGGCCGGGGGGCGGCGGCGAACGCGGCCGAGCTCAAGGCCAGGATGATGCCGAAAACAACTCTCCAAAGGCGCATGGAAGACTCCTCACCGATGACATTGACGAGCCACTTGGAATACCGATGCCGGGCCGGAATATTCCCCGCGATTTTGCGGGAAAGGATTTTTTCCAACTCTCCACGTTATGCGCGGCGTCGATGAGCGTCAGCCCCCACGGCGATATTTGACGAGCGCCGGCGTTTCCAATCCATGCTCCAGCATGAGGGCTTCGTCGGCCAGGATCCCGACGGCCGGGCCGGAGGCCGCGACCCGGCCTCCGTCGAGGACGATCGCCGTGTCGCAAATCTCGGCCACGAGCCCGAGATCGTGGGTGGCGATGATCTTGGTGGCCGCCACTCCGCGCAGGATGGCCACCAGCCGCCGCCGTCCCCGGGGATCGAGGGCCCGCGTCGGCTCGTCCAAGGCCAGGACCTTGGGGTTGCCGGCCAGGATCCCGGCCAGGCAGACGCGCTGCTTCTCGCCGTTGCTCAGATGCTGGGGAGAGCGGCGTTCGAACCCGGTCAGGCCGACGTCGGCCAGGGCCCTCCGAACGGCCTCCGCCGTTTCGGCCTCGGGGCGGCCCCATTGGCGCGGGCCGAACGCCACGTCTTCCCCCACCGTCGGCGAGAGGAACTGGTCGTCGGGGTTCTCGAACAGCAGACCGACCTCGCTGCGGATGCGGAACAAATTCGTCTTGACCACGGGCAGGCCGTGGATGAACACGGCGGGCGGATCGCGGAGGACGTCGGGCAGGACGCCGTTCAGATGCAGAAGAAGGGTCGATTTGCCGGCGCCGTTCGGGCCAATCAAGCCGACCGTTTCGCCTTCCGCGGCGGCCAGCGAGACGCCCTCGAGAGCGGCGCGGCCGTCCGGGTATCGATAGCTGAGATTTTTCACTTCGACGGCGTTCATGATCACTTCCAGCCCCGGGAAATCATGGCCCGATATATCCGCTCCGATCGTTCGGTCGTCCGCAGGAACAAAGCCCCCGCGGCCGCGGACAGAGAATGCCACGTTCTCGACCGGCCTCTCCGGAAGGTCCGGCTTCGCCGGGCCCGCTTCATTCTTTGCATCTCCTCGCCCAGGACGAAGACATAGCGATGCAACAGCGCCGCCATGGTCGTTAAAATCGAGGGGACATGGAGGCGGCGGAGAAGCGCCAGGAGTTCGGGAAAGGGCGTCGTGGCGATGAGAACGACCAGGATCGTGAGACTCAGGGTGCTCCGGGCCAGGAGGACGGTGAATCGGGCGCTGCCGCCCGGCTGAATCAAGGCCAGCGCGGCGACGGCGACGATCAGGGGCTCGATCAGGGCCATCTTCTTCAGGATCGGCCGCCAGGGCAGACGCGCGAACATGATCACCCCAAAGAGCAGGAGGGCCGCGGCGGCGAAAACGAGGGGCATCCGGGCCGGCGTCAGGGCCAGCATGAAAATCGCTCCCCAGGCCAAGGCCGCCTTCAGCGCGGCGGGCCGGCGAGCGTCCGGGCCGTCTCGGCGCCCGGCCCCGTTCGGCTCGTCGGTCCGCATCGTCGTTCGCCCGTTCACAGATTTCCGGGCCCCTCATCCTTTGAGCGGGGGAAAAGCTTCTTGGCCAGTAAAAAGGAGCCGGCAAAGACGAGGACCGCGCCGACAACCGCGGCCAGGGCCGTGGCCAGGGGAAGCGAACCGACGCCGGGCACGCGATATTCGGCCAGGGGCGAAGACACCACCGGCTTGGAGAGGGCGCGGGATTCGAATCCCAGGGTCGAAGCGACCTTCTCCAACCCGTCCGGCCAAGGCGAAGCGAACGGCAGGACGAAAACGATCAGGCCCAGGATCACGAGTGAACCGAGGACCAGGACGTTGGCCGAAGGCTTTTTTAGGGGCGGCGCTGCGGGGCCCCGAAAAGCCGGCAGGAGCTCGGGCCGCGTTTTCACGATCGCGGCCAGGATGAGCATCGTGATGACCGCTTCTCCGGCGCCGATGAGGATATGGATCCCGGCCATGGCCGGAAAGCCCAGCCTCCAGGGCGCCATTCCCGACCAGGCCAGCTCGCCGACGCAGAAAACCGAAGCCAGGACGACGGAAAACCAGGCGGCCAGGGCGGCGGCGGCGAAACGGCCGGCCGGCGACCGAAACTGCGCGGCAGCCAGGCGGAACACGGCATACCCGCTGAGGGGCGCGACCAGGCCCATGTTGAGGACGTTGGCCCCCAAAGACAAAAGCCCCCCGTCGGCGAACAGGAGGCATTGCGCGGAAATGACGACGACCATGATCAGGACGGCCTCGTTGGGTCCAAGAAGCAGGGCGGCCAGCAGGCCGCCCAGAAGATGCCCGGACGTTCCCCCGATGACCGGGAAATTGATCATCTGGGCGACGAAAATAAAAGCGGCGGCCAGCCCCATCAAAGGGACCTTGCGGGACGTCAGCGATGATTGGACGTGCCGCAGGGCGGCGGCGACGCCGGCCGCCGAAAGGACCGACGCGGCTCCGATCGTCTTGGCGTCCAGAAAACCGTCCGGGATATGCATGAGAAGCTAGGGCCTCTTTTCTTCGGCGACGACGAAGAGAAAGCGCAGGGGTGTCCCGCCGAGCACGCGCAGATAACCCCGGCCGCCCGCATCCAGCTTGATGGACGCGGCGCCGGCCAAGACGAAAATCGCGGCTGAGACCACGGCGATTCTTTTCCCGAGCATCGGTCCCTCCCTTCGTGCCATATTCCGTCTATTTCGTGTTACCGAACAGGCCAAAAAAAATCATTCCAGGTCCTTCCCCGCGCTGTTCATGCTGACCGTGCCGTGCTTGACGCCCTTGACCGAGCGCAGGGAATCGGCCAGCCGGCCCACATCCGCGGCCGGGCCGCGGACGGCGATGATCTCAAGGCAGTGGTCGTGGTCGAGGTGGATATGCTGAGTGGAAATGATGAGGCGGTGGTAATCGTGCTGGATGTCGGTCATCCGGCCCATGAGGTCCTTGCGGTGATGGTCATAGACCAGGGTGATGGCGCCGGCGACTTCCTCGCCGTCCTTCCATTCCCTCTCGATGAGCGAGCTCCGGATAAGATCACGCAAAGCTTCGGACCGCGAAGCGAAGCCGCGCCCGGCGATCAGGGCATCGAATTTGTCCAGGAGCCCTTTTTCAAGGGACACGCCGAAGCGGACCAGCTTGCTCATGGTGTTGCTACTTGCCATAGAAATAGTAACATCGGCCCGGCTTCAAAATCAAGACGAAGCGGCCGCGTGTGAAAGGGCGCTTCCCCGCGCGTCAGCGCCTACGAAATGTCCGCATTTCGCAAAATACTCCCATGGGCGAGGAAATGATTGATCCTGGCCTCCCAATCCTGCATGAACTTCCGATAATGGTCTTCCGTAAATGCGGAAACGAAAGCGTCACCGGCCGGCCCTAAGCTTGTATGAGAATATGTCATCGTCGCTTCCGATCCATCCCCGACAGGGCGCAATTGAATGCTGAATTTGCAGGCCGTGACGTTTGGAGTGATCTTGATCATTTCCACGAAGCCCTGGCCCGGTTCATGCCGGGTGATATACCAAATGACGTCGCCGGGGTTCGCCTTCGTCAGAAAAACACAATCAGGCTCCGCGACCCCCGATTCACTGAAAACAGCGAGGGGATCCCAGCCGTCGAGCCAATCGGCCTCGCGCACGGGGCACAGCAAGGGAAAGACCTTCGACGGTTCGGCGACGAGCCTTTGCGTAAATGTTCGGGTGACACGGTTGGGCTTTGCAATTCTCATGGGCCTGGTTTCCTCCTTATGATGCCTGAAGCAAGCGGCGCTTCTTCGGCTAGGATGGCCTCGACCTCCCGGAGGAGGATCCCCAGCCGCTTCGGCGACACCGTGACGGCGGTCTTGAGCTCGGGCGCGAAGACGGATACTTTGTACTCCTCGATCCACTCCCGGAGCTCGGCCCAGGCCGCCGCCAGCCGCGGCGAGGGGCGGGCCGGCATGCGCTTGGCGAATTTCTCCGCGGCCGCTATCCAGGGCTCGACAAGTTCGGCTTTCCTGCGGTCTTTTTCCGGATCGATCGGGACGCGGGCGGCCCGGGCGGCCAGGGCGTCTAAATAGCGCGGCAGCCGGGACAACGCTTCGAGTGTACGAGCGGCGAAAACGTCCTTGGGAGCCAGAGTTTCCAGCTCGGCTTTGACTCCGGCGCTCAGGGCGGCCAGCGTTTTGCTGGCCGGATTTCCCTTGGCGATCCCCTCGATCGACGCTCGCGCTTTGCCGTAAGATTCGAGGACGGCCTCGGCCGACTGGACGAGGACCTGCCCCTTCTCGAACAGGGCCCGGACGACGCCCTCGGCGTAAGCCCGCAGCTCGACGCCCGAGCGGATGTCTCGGCGCAGGACTTCGGAGCGCAAGCGCTCCAGGAGCGCCCTTTCAACCGCCGGCTTCCCTCCGAAGAAGAGGGCGGTTTTTTGAAACTCGGCGGCCAGGACGATGTGCCGCTCCATGTATTTGACGTCCTTGGCGAACTTCTGGAGAAGAACGGTCTCGACGGCCCGCCGATGCGATTCCGACGCTTCTTCGCGCGTCCGGAAAAGACCTACGGAAAATCCGCCTTCCGAGCAGGCTAAGCCGGGAAATGCGGCGGCGCCGAATCCCACGGCCAGCGATTCCGGAAGGGCGTCGAAGGCCCAGCCGTCCACGGCGGCCTTCTCCCAGCGAATCTGGGCCCGCTTCCACTCGGCCGCCTCGGGTTCGACCTCCCCGTCCCGGCCCAGCTTTTTCAACGCCGCCAGGTCGCGGCCGGCGGCCAGCTCCTGGCCGCGCGGATCGGTCACGGCGATGCGCATCTTGAGGTGGGGCGGCAGGTCGACCTTGGCCCATTCGCCGACGGGAATTTCGGCCCGGAAACGGGATTTGACGAACTTGGAGAGGACGGCGAAGAGCGACTCCTCGGTGCGGGGCATGTCGGCCAGGATGACGTCGACTTTCTCGCCGACCGGCACGAGCTGTTTGCGGAACCGCTTGGGCAGGCCCTTCAAAAGCTCGGTGATCTTCTCTTTCAACAGGCCGGGCACTCCCCAGTCAAGAGGGTCGGACCGCACCGCGGCGATCCGTTCAGCCGGGATCCTGATCGTGACCCCGTCGGCTTTCTCCCCCGGGGCGAATTTATATTCGGCGCGGAAGCGCCTCTCCCCCAAGCGCACCTCGTCGGGGAACTGGGCCAGCTCGTTCTCGTCGGGGAATTCCTGGAGGAGATCCGTCTCGCGCATGACCAGGAAATCCTCTCCGCCGCGGCGGTGGATGCGGTCGCGCAGGCCCCGGATGTCGAGTACGCCGCTCAACCGGCGCTCGTAGAATTCGGCCAGGTTCTCTTCGTCGACCAGGATGTCGCGGCGGCGGAGCTTCTCCTCGACCGTTTCCATCCGCCGCACGAGCTCCAGGTTCTTGCCCAGGAATTCGAAATGCTCCTTGACGTTGCCCTCGACCAGGGCCTGCCGGACGAAGACGCGATGGGCCTCGTCCGGATCGATCGGCCCGAACGCGACGGACCGGTCGGAAACGATTTCCAGGCCGAAGAGAGAGACCCGCTCCGTGCACACGACCTGCCCGCGCGTCCGGTCCCAGCGGGGGTCGGAATGGCCGACCTTGCAGAGGTCGCCGCCCAGCTCCTCCAGCCACTCGGGCTGGATGCGGGCCGCCATCCGGGCGAAGAGCCGCGAGGTGCGGACCATCTCGGCGGCCACGATCCAATGGGGCCCCTTGTTGAAAAGGGCCGAGCCGGGGAACATCATGGCCTCCCTTCCTTTGGCCGCCGTGTAGATGTTCTTTTCCTTGAGGATGGCGATGTTGCTCAGGATGCCGGCGGCGATCGACTTGTGGATCGCCGCATAGAGGGGTTTGGAGATCTCGGCTGCGCGGGTGCGCCCGAGAGGGACGTTCATGTCCTTCAGGATGTCCAGGATCTGGCTGTGGAGCTGGACCCATTCTCTCATCCGCGGATAGGACAGGAAGTGTTCGCGGCAGAATCGGCGTCTCTTGGTTTGCGAATCCAGCCCCTCGAAAGCGCCGTGGTAGCGCTCCCAGATATTGAGCAGGGTCAGGAAATCCGAACGCTCGTCCTTGAACGGCGCGTGCATGGCGTCCGCCTGGGCGGCCTTCTCCAGCGGCCGTTCGCGCGGGTCGCGGATGCTCAAGCCGGCGGCGATGACGGCCACTTCGCGGAGGGCGTTCTCCTTGACCGCCTCGATCAGCATGCGGGAGATGCGGGGATCGACCGGCATGCGGGCCATGCGCCGGCCTTTTTCGGTCAGCCCATATTCGACCCCCCCGCCGCGGACGGCGCCCAGCTCGACGAGGGTGTCGAAGCCGTCCTTGACCGCGGCCACCGGGGGCCGGTCGACGAAGGGGAACTTAGAGGGATGCCCAAGATTGAGGGAGATCATGCGCAGGATGACCTCGGCCAGGTTGGAGCGCAGGATCTCCGGCGGGGTGAACGGGGCCCGCTCGAGATAATCCTCTTCCGAGTAAAGGCGGATGCAGACGCCCTCGGCGATGCGGCCGCAGCGGCCCTTGCGCTGGTCGGCGCTGCTCCTGGAGATCGGCCGGATGGGCAGGCTGTTGATTCGGGCCCCGGGAAGATACTGGGAAATGCGGGCCAGCCCGGTATCGACGACATAGCGGATGCCGGGGATGGTCAGCGACGTCTCGGCCACGTTGGTGGCCACGACGATCTTCGGCCCTTGGACGCCGTACACCCGCCCCTGCGATTGGCCCGGCAGGCGGGCGTAGAGAGGCAGGATGGCCAGGCCGGCGTACTTGCGTCCGGCCAGGCGCTCGCAGGTCTCCAGGATGTCCTGCTCCGTGGGCATGAAGATCAGGATGTCGCCGGGGCGCTTCTCCCGTTTGATGGTCTCGACCGCGTCCACGGCGGCGTCGATGTAATCGGCATCCTCGTCCGAATCCCCCTCGGGCGGACGGTATTCGACCTCCACGGGATACATCCGGCCGCCGACCTCGATGACCGGCGCGCCGGGGAAGGCGGCCCGGAACTTCTCGATGTCCAGCGTGGCCGAGGTGACGATCAGCTTGAGGTCGCGCCGCACGGCCAGCAGGGTCCGGACGATGCCCAGCAGGAAATCGATGTTGAGGCTGCGCTCGTGGGCCTCGTCGATGATCAGGGTGTCGTATTCGAAGAGCCGCGGATCGCCCTGCGTTTCGGCCAGGAGCATGCCGTCGGTCAAAACCTTGATCCAGGCGTCGCGGGGCGTCCTGTCGTCGAAACGGATCTTGTAGCCGACCGACCGGCCGATGGGCTCGCCCAGCTCCTCGGCGATGCGATGGGCGATGGTCACCGCGGCGATGCGCCGGGGCTGGGTGCAGGCGATCTTGCCCCGCAGTCCGCGGCCGGCCTCGATGCACATCTTGGGGATCTGGGTGCTCTTGCCGCACCCCGTCTCGCCCGAAATGATGATGGCCGGGTGGCGGCGGACGGCCTGGACGATCTCGTTCTTTTTGCCCGTGATCGGCAGCTCGCCGGGATAGACGAGCTCCGGACGGACGGCCGCCCGCGCATCGGCGTCCTCGGATCGAAGCGGCCTGGTCATGATCTCCGCCTCAATCTAGCACAAAAGAGGGGCTCGTCAGTACAGACGCACTTCCCGAAGACCGACCTGCTGCAGGACGCCTTTGACGGGGATCTCGGCCGCAGCCTGCCCGGGCGCGCCGATGACCATGGGGACGAAACCCGAGAGCTCGCCGGCCACGACGTGGCCGTCGACGAGCGAGACCGTCAGGGACCCGCGGAAATACTCCGTTCCCTCCATGCGCAGGGCCGCCGTCCCGCCGCCCATCTCTTGTTTGATGGCATTCCCTTCGGAAGAATAACAAATGAGGATCCCGGGTTCGCCCTGGCAGCGCGTCAGGCCGGCGATCCCGACCGCCGCACCGCCGAGCTGGTAGGTTCCCGTGACTTCCCGGGTCTTCTTTTCTCCTATCTTCAGGGCGTCGGTCCACCCGCCGTTTTCGGCCGAGTCCCCGATGCGGACCCCGGCCTTGGTCCCGGCGGTCA
The DNA here is from genome assembly GCA_963729855.1 of Candidatus Aminicenantota bacterium. Taxonomy (GTDB): domain Bacteria; phylum Acidobacteriota; class Aminicenantia; order Aminicenantales; family UBA4085; genus UBA4085. The sequence goes on from CAVSPT010000005.1 coordinate 265,532, forward strand.
ATTTGAGGGGCAGGGAATCGAACATGGCCATGTCCATGCACAGGACCTTCAGGGCATAGGCCGTGAGCGGCTCGCCGATCCGGGCGAAATCTCCCGGCGGGTTGATGATATCGAAGGCCGGAGGAAAATAGTCGTAAGCGATCCCGCGGGCCGCCTCGATCTCTTTGGGCACCGGCTCCGCGGACGCCGAGATCGATGACCCGTAGGCGAACTTCTCCCAGATTATCTTTTGCGTCCAAATCCCCGGCCGGGTTTCGCGGAGGAGGGCATGGCGGCAGGTGGCGATGGAGATCGTCTTGCCGACGGGACGGCCGATCTTGTCGTAGTTCACGTTTTGGCGCCAGATCTCATAGCGGTGCTCCTGGCCGGCTTGGCCCCTGAGCCGCAGGTCAAAGGCTCCGTTCAAGGCTTCCGCCCAGGGCGACGGTCCGACGGGCGCTTCGTCCCACGGCCGGACGGCTTGCCTCGGTCCGGGAAAGCGGGACGGCGCCGGGCCTTCCTTGCCGGCTTGGCCCGCGGACGAGGAGGCCGGGGAGGCCAGCCATCCCGCCCCGATCAGAAGGACGCCCGCCATGGCCGCGGCAAGCCCGACTTTCCGTTTTTCAGTTAGGCCAGATGAAACTCTCATGGAGATCTCCTTTTCCAACAGACCGCCTCCCCTTGTTCGTCAGCCTGAGGCCGTAAAATGAGCGGGGACTCAGAACAGATGCTTGTCCTTGAGGAAGTCGGCCGCCTCGTCGCTGAAATCCCCTTTGTTGTCGATCAGCTTGCGCATGACGTCGGCCGCCGGGCCGACTTCGCCCAGGTCATAGAGGGCTTCGCCGAGGGTGAAGCGGAAACCGCGGCTCTCCGAGTTGTCGAACGGCTGCTCGCCGATGATGGCCTTGAGCCGGGGAACGGCGGACTTCATGTCCAGCAGGGCCGCCGTCGTCACGGCCGTGGACAGGATCGCCAGGTCCTTCTTTTCCAGGAGGATCCCGGCCACCGCGGCCTCGATCCGGGGACGGTCGGAAGAGGGAATGGCGAAATTCTTTTTTTCCTTGTCCTTGCCGGCGAAGCGCCAGAGGTGCTCGGCCGCCGCCTGGCGGACGAGGGCGGGCGAAGACGGCGTCTTGAGGTCGGCCAGGAACTCGCCGAGCAGCGGATACCAATCGCCGAGGTTGAAAATGTTGTGAAGGCCGGCCCGCAATTCGGAATTGCCCGGACCGGAATCGGACGAAGCGGATTTAACGAACAGGGACCACAGCGGAGTGTAAAGGGCGTTGAACCTGCCCGCCGCCCAGCCGCTCCGCTCTTTGGACAGCGATTGGATCAGGTCCACGACGTCCGCCTGGTCGCCGTTTTGGATCGTTTCGAGGGCCGCGGCCGCGTCGACGGGCGGCGCGGCGTCCTCCGCTTTGGCCTCCGGCTTGGCCGCCGGTTTCTCGGGGGCCCGGCAGGCGGCGCCCGCTATGAGAACGAGGATCCCGATCCCGCAAATGAACTTTGGCATGGCAGACTCCCGCGGCGAAGATGGCCTCCCTTGATCCTCGTTCCCTTTTCGAAATCCGATCGGACAGGAGAATCATACGAGGAGGGTGGCCAAAAGTCAACGCGGCGGACCCGGGCGGCGGCTCCTCATTTTGACACCCGGGTCCCGCTCCACTAAAATGAAATCCGATCGACGAGGAGGCCCCCATGAAACCGTCCCCGGCCCGTTCCGCGGTTTTTTCGATTCTTCTCCTGCTCTCCGCCGGCCTTTCCCCCATCTTCGGCCGGCCGGCCCAGGCCACGGCGCCCAAGGCCGTGGCGTCCCAGGTCCCAACGGCCGGGTTCGGCAAATATCCGGCGATCGCCCAGGCGCCCTACGACACATGGGTCCGATCCTCTCTCTATCTGAAAATGCGCGACGGCGTCCGCTTGGCCGTCGACATCCTGAGGCCGGCCAAGAAGGGCGTCGTCGAAACCAAGCCCCTGCCCTCCCTTTGGACGCATACGCGCTACCGCCGGGCCTTCGTCGTCAACGGAAAAATCCACAGCTCGCTCGAGGCTCCGCAGCTTCTAGCCCTCCTCCAACGGGGCTATGTCCTGGCCGCCGCGGACGTCCGCGGTTCGGGCGCCTCGTTCGGCGTCTTCCGGGGCGTTTTCACGCCCGAGGAATCCCAGGACGCCTACGAGATCACCGAATGGCTGGCCAAACAACCCTGGTGCGACGGCAAGATTGGCATGTTCGGCGGGTCCTACCTGGGCATCACCCAGCTCATGGCCGCCGCCCGGAAGCCGCCCCACCTCAAGGCCATCATGCCCATGGTCGCCCTGTTCGATCTCTATGACATGGGCTTCCCCGGCGGCGTTTTGCGCGACGATTTCATGCGTACCTGGAGCACGATGACCCAGTTTCTCGATCTTCAGCCCGGCGCCGCGCCCGTGGACGAAGACAAAGACCAAAGCCTGCTCAAGGCGGCCGTCGAAGAGCACAAAAAGAACAGGCTTCTCATCGACGCCCTGGGGCCGCTCCGTTTCCGCAACGACAAGGACCCGCTCACCGGCGGCGTCCCCAACCTGGACTGGCAGCCCGCGGGCGTCTTGAAAGCCATCAACGAAAGCGGGATCCCGACCTATCTCTTCGGCGGCTGGTACGATGCCTTCACCCGCGACCAGGTCCTGTTGTGGCGCAACCTGACCGTGCCCAAGCGGATGACGATCGGGGCCTGGTCGCACTCACCCAAGGACAAGGTTTTCGCCAGGGAGGAGTACGTCCTCCTGACCATCGAATCCCTGCGCTGGTACGACCACTGGCTGAAGGGCCTGGAGACCGGCCTTCAGAGCGAAGACCCCATCTTCTACCAGGTCATGCGCGGCCCGAAGGTCAACGAATGGAGATCGGCCAAGGACTGGCCCATCGCAGAAGCCAAGGCGGTCGGCTTTTATCTCGGCGGGGGCAAGTCCGGGAGCGTCGCTTCCGTGAACGACGGCCGCCTGCGGCTGGCCGCTCCCGCGGCCGGCCGGGGTGAAGACGTCTATCGGGTCGATTACACCACGACCAGCGGCACGACGACCCGCTGGGACAACGCCGTCGGCGGCGGTTACGGCTACCCCGACATGGCCGCCAACGACAAAAAAGGACTGACCTACACGACGGGGCCGTTGATCGAGGATGTGCAGGTCACGGGAAGCCCCATTCTCCACCTTTGGGCCTCCTCGACGGCGAACGATGCGGACCTGTTCGCTTATCTCGAGGACGTGGATCCCGCCGGGGTCTCCACCTACGTCACGGAAGGCGTTCTGCGCGCTTCGCACCGGCTCCGGGGAACGGCGCCCTACGATAATTTCGGCCTTCCCTATCACCGCGGCTTTCCCGAGGACGTCAAGGAGCTCGTTCCGGGTGAAACCGCCGAGTTCGTCTTCGAGATGGAGCCGACCTCGGTCATTTTCGAAAAGGGGAACCGCCTGCGGTTGACCATCACGGGCGCGGACAAGGACAACGCCGCGACGCCGCGTCTCGATCCGGCGCCGACGCTGACGATCGACCGGGACAAGGACCGTCCGTCCTCGATCAGTCTTCCCATCGTGGGGACGGCCCGTTTGGCCGACGCCGGAACGAAGCTGCCCCTAGCCCTGGCCACGGGACTGGCCTTCTTCGTCATCATCCTGACCATCGTCTTCACCCTCTCGATGCGGAAACGGATCAAACCTCAACGATAGACGAGGACGCCCAAGACCGCCGCGCTCGCGATCAGGAAGATCGGGTGGACGCGGGTGAAGGTCAGCAGGACGAACGCGCCGAGGACGATGAGGATCTTGTCCCAGCCGGTCGACAGGGCCGCGCTCCAGCCCAGCTTTTTCGCGGCGAAGACGCCGACGGCCATGTCATAGGCCGTCCAGAGCAAGAATCCGACCACCACGGGCCGGACCGCCTGAAGCATGGACTTCACCGCCGGACTGTCCTTGATAGAGAAGAAATAGGCGATCATGAGCAGCATCAGGAGAGTCGTCGGCAGGACCGTCCCGGACACGGCCATGACCGCGCCCGGGACGCCGGCCATCTTGTAGCCGATATAGGCGGACACCTGTGGCGCGATGGGGCCGGGCAGGGCGTTGCTGATGGCCACGGCGTCGGCGAACTCACTCGACGTGACCCACCCGGCATGCGTGACCTCGCGCTGCATCAGGGCCAGCGAGGCCGGTCCCCCGCCCCAGGAGAAAACCGCGACGCGGGTGAAGATCCAAAACAGCTTGAAGAGCATCGGCCCCTCCTAGGCCCGGACGAGAATCAGCTCCCGCTGCGGATTGGAAAGCCATTCCGCGCCCGCTTCGGTCACCACGACCATCTCTTCGATGGTCACGACCCCTTTGCCGGGAACGGTCAGCCGGGGTTCGATGGTGAAGACCATGCCCGGCTCGAGCGGCCGGAACGGCTTGTGGGCGTATTTTTCCCATCGAGGCCCGAGCAGGGCCGTGCCGTCATGGGGAAAGCGGCCGACCTGGTGGCCGAGGCCGTGGGGGAATTCCTCGTAGCCGGCGGCGGTGACGATGCCCCGGGCGACCGCGTCGACGTCGAGGCCCAGGACGCCGGGCTTCATGGCCGCCTTGGATTCCCAGACGGCGCGGAGGATGGTTTCGAATCCTTTTTGAACGTCGGAGGGCGGCGCCGCTTCGCCGTCTTTCAAGATATAAAAGGTCCGCTGCATGTCCGAACAATAGGAATCGACCCGGACGCCGAAGTCCATGTTCAGGATGTGGCCGGGTTCGACCGTTCGTCCGGTCGGCCCGTAATGGGCCTGGGCGGTATCGGGGCCGGTGAAGACGGCCGGGCAGGTCGCTTCGGCCCAGGCCGGGACCAGCCCGCGGCGGGCAACCTCGGCCCGCATGAACGCGGCGATCTCCTGCTCGGTCCGGCCGGGGCGGACGAAACCGGCGACCAGGCCATAGATCTCCTCGGTGTGGCGGATGGCGTCCTTGATTCGGCCGATTTCGTAGGCGGACTTGCGCTCGCGCAGGGCCGAGACGAGCTTCTCCGAGGAGACGAGCCTCCCGGCCAGGCCGATCTCGCCCAGGACGCCGACGAGCGTCAGGTACATGCCGTGGGTCAGGCCGTCGCAGATTTCGCTGCCCTCGGAATAATTGACGGCGATCGTCTTGGGATCGAGCGCCTTCATGGATTCCAGGAACGGTTCCTTGAATCCGGTGACGTAGGCGACGACGTCGTCATAAGCGCCGGTCTCCTGGACGGCCCGCTGGTCGTAGCGGCCGACGATGGCCCGGGAGCGGCCGTCGCGGGTGATGAGGAAGGCCGAATGCCACGTCAGATGGCCGGGCGCCAGGAAGGGCAGGATGGGGTCGCCGTTGACCTCCGTTTCCCGGGTGAAGGTCAGCCAGCAGTCGAGATCGAATTCGTTGAGCAGGCCGGCGGCCTGCCTGATTTTTTCGCGGATGAGGGTCATCGTTCCTCCATTCGAGACAACGGGGGCATCCTCCCGTGTCCCGATTCGTTCCCCGACTTCAAGCGGCGAAGCGTCTCAATTTCTTCATGAAGAGAAGGACGAGGACGGCCGACACGCCCAGAAGCCCCGTCAGAATGAGAAAGAACGAGTGGTGGGCGAAGCGGCTGTAATATTTGCCCAGCAGGCCCGAGCCGTAGGAGCCCGCGGCCGTGGCCGCGAACCAGCCTCCCATCATCAAGCCGGCCAGCCGGGGCGGGGCGACCTTGGAGACGAACGACTGGCCCATGGGCGAGATCAGAATCTCCGCCACGGTGACGAAGAAGTAGGTCCCGATGAGCCAGGCGGGGGACATCATCGGGACATCGCGGTTTCCCCCGGCCAGCGAGGCGAAGACCATGATGATCATGGAAACGGCCATGATCAGCATGCCGAAGAAGATCTTGACCGGGGTCGCGGGTTCCCTCCCTTTCGCCTGCAGGCGGGCCAAAAGCGTCAGGAGCAGGGGCGTCAGAAGCAGGATGAAGAACGGCTCGAAGAACTGGTAGGTCTCGGGCCGCAGCCAGGAAAAGACCCTGGTCGAGCGCTCGGCGAAAAGGGTCAGGGCGAAGGCGTTCTGATAGAACGCGACCCAGAAAAAGATGACGGTGAAGAAGAGGATGACCAGCGTGGCGATGCGCTGCCCGTCCTCGCCCGGGTCGGCCCCTGCGGCCGGCGCGGAAACCGCGGCGGAGACGGACGGCTTGGGGAGGGCCTTGGAGTCGACGCGGGCGAGCGCCTTGTTCCCCCACTGGAAGATGGCCAGGGCGACGAGGAGCCCGGCGCTGCAGATCCAGAACGAGATGGTATAGCTCCCGTACCGGACGCTGATGAACGTGGCCAGGAGCGGGGCGATCGCGGCCCCGATATTGACGCCCATGTAGTAAATATTGAACGCCGCGTCCTTGAGCTCGGGGTTCTCGGCGTAGAGGTTCCCCAGCAGCACGGCCATGTTCACCTTGAAGATGCCGGTGCCGACTCCGATCAGGAAAAGGCCCAGGAAAAACGGGGCCGTCCGGGCGGCCGAGGAGACGGCCAGGCCCACATAGCCGGCGGACATCAGGACGGCGCCGATCTTGACGGTCAGGCGGCGGCCCAGCCAGCGGTCGCCGATCCAGCCGCCCAGGAGGGGCACGAAATAGCACAGGGCCAGGAAAAGTCCGTAGACGTCCCCTTTGCGCGTGTCCGGCCAGCCTAAAACTTTGTCCATGTAGAGGACGAGGATGGCCAGGAGGGTGTAGAACCCCACCCGCTCCCACATCTCGGCGAAGAAAATGAAGGCCATGGCCTTGGGATGTTTCTTGAGCATGGACATTTCGGCTCCTGACCTTGTATCCTATCTTTTTCCGTCCCCCCATTTCAAGAATAGGGCGCCGGGCCTCCGTCCTCGATTCGTCCGTTTTCCGGAGGCGTCTCCCTATTCTTTTCTTCCATTCTTTTTTATAGAATCGGAAGAGAACAAGGAGAGAGCCATGACCCAGCATTCACGAACGAGGATGATCACGGTCTTGCTGGCCGGCGCCGTCCTCGCCGCCTCGGCCTTCGCCGCGCCGTCTTCCGCCGCCGCGGTGAAGTTCCCGACCATCCTCTACGGCGCGTCCTATTACGCCGAATACATGCCCTACGACCGGCTGGACAAGGACGTCGAGCTGATGGTCAAGGCGGGGATCAACCTCGTCCGCGTCGGAGAATCGACCTGGGGAGTCATGGAACCGCGCGACGGCGTCTTCGAATTCGATTGGCTCCAGCGCGTCCTGAACAAAATGAACGCGGCCGGCATCAAGGTCATCCTGGGAACCCCGACCTATTCCATTCCGGCCTGGCTCTTCCGCAAGTTTCCCCAGATCCAGGTCAAGCCCATCAACGGCAGCCGCTACACCTACGGCCTGCGGCAGATGACCGACCTGACCCATCCCATCTACCGCCGCTACGCGGAGCGCATCATCCGCAGGCTCGTCACCCGGTTCAAGGACCATCCGGCCGTCATCGGCTACCAGCTGGACAACGAGACGCACCCTTCCGGGACGGCCGACACGCACGTCCAGAAAGCCTTCGTCGAATACCTGAAGGGACTCTTCAAGACGCCTCAGGACCTGACCCAGGCCTGGGGATTGAATTATTGGGGCCAGAACATCTCGGAGTGGCGTGACGTGCCGCCCCGCGACGGCATCATCAATCCCGGCTATAAGCTGGAATGGGAGCGCTTCCAGCGCCGGATCGCCACCGATTTCCTGGCCTGGCAGGCTTCGATCGTCGGCGAGATCAAGAGGCCCGACCAGTTCATCAGCCATGACTTCGCCGGACTCCCCTTCGACGTCGATGCTTACGATATCGCTACCCGCCTGGATGTGCCCTCCGTCAATATCTACATGGGCCTCCAGGACGACATGGACGGCCGGATGATCGCCATGTTCGGCGATTTCGCCCGGTCCCTCAAGGGCGGGAACTACCTGGTGACCGAGACCACGGCCCAGACGACGGGCTGGGATTCGCGCAGCCAGTTCCCGCCCTACCCCGGGCAGCTCCGGCTGGCGACCTATCTCAACATCGCCGGAGGGGCCAACCTTGTCGGCTACTGGCATTGGCACTCCCTCCACTACGGCCAGGAGACCTACTGGAAAGGCGTCTTGTCCCACGACCTGGAGCCCGGCCGGGTTTACGGCGAAGTCACCCAGATCGCCCAGGAGCTGAAGAAAACCGGACCGCGGCTGGTCAATTTCAGCAAGAAGAACAAGGTCGCGATCCTTCTCAGCCTGGATTCCCTGCGGGCCATCGACGACATGCCCTTCGACAACCAGGTCAATTACACGACGATCACCGAACAGCTTTACACGACGCTCTACAAGCTCAACGTGGAGGCCGACATCATCTTCCCGCAGAAAGGGAATTTCGCCGACTACGGGCTGCTCATCGTGCCGCCCCTCTACATCGCCAGCGACGCCCTGCTGGCCCAGATCAACGACTACGTCAAGGGCGGCGGGCACGTCCTGATGAGCTTCAAGAGCGGCTTCTGCAACAAGTATGCGACCGTCCGCTGGCAGACGGCCCCGGGCCCCCTGCGTGAAGCGGCCGGATTCTCCTACCAGGAATTTTCCAACCTGCGCGCGCCTCTCAAGCTCAAGAACGATCCCTTCCGGGCGGGACCGGACAACGCCGTTTCGGTCTGGGCCGAGTTCCTCGTTCCGGAGAACGCCAAGCCCCTGGCTTTTTACGATCATCCCGTCTTCGGCAAATTTCCGGCCATCACCCGGAACGCCTTCGGCAAGGGCACGCTGACCTACGAAGGCACCTATCTTTCCGACGGGCTCCAGGAGAAGGTCGTCATCGACACGCTGAAGACGGCGGGGATCCCCTTCCCGGACTCGGCGCTGCCGGCCAAGGTCCGGGCCAAGCACGGCACTCTCAACGACGGCCGGCCGGCCCACGCCTATTTCAATTTCTCGGCCGTTCCGCAGGAATTCACCTACGATCGCGGCGCCGGGGCGGACATCATCTCCGGCCAGGCCGTGGTCAGAGGCCAGCGCATCCGCCTTGCCCCCTGGGACCTCGCCTTTATCCGGGAGAACTGAACAGCGGATCTTCGGCGAGGATTTTTTCCAGGGTCGCCAGGAGAAGGTCCGCCTCCGGCTTGGCGAAGCAGATCGGGGGCTTGATCTTGATGACGTTTTTATACGGGCCGTCCGTGCTGACCAGGATCCCCTCTTCGCGCATGCGCTCGGCGACATAGGCCGCCTGCGGCGTCCCCCTCCCCTGCGTCCGCCGGTCGGTCACCAGCTCCACGCCGATGAACAGGCCCCGCCCGCGCACGTCGCCGATGACCGCGTGTTCGGCCTTCAGCCGCTCCAGTCCGGCCTGCAGATAAAGACCCGTTTCCAGGGCGTTTTTCTGCAAGCCTTCCTCCTCGATGACGTCGAGGACGGCCAGGCCGGCCGCGCAGGCCACGGGGTTCCCGCCATAGGTATTGAAGTATTCCATGCCGTTGGCGAAGGCGTCGGCGATCTGCGGCGTGGTCACGACGGCCGCCAGCGGGAAGCCGTTGCCGATGGGCTTGCCCATGGTGACGATGTCCGGCACGACGCCCTGCGTCTCGAAGCCCCAGAAATGCGTCCCCACCCGGCCGAAGCCGACCTGCACTTCGTCGGCGATGCAAACACCGCCGGCGGCCCGGACGTGCCGATAGACCTCCCCCAGATACCCGTCCGGCAGGACGATCTGCCCGCCGCAGCTCAGGAGCGACTCGGCGATGAATCCGGCCGGTTCGCGCCCTTCGCGCCGGACGGCCTCGATGGCCTTGCCCGCGTCGGCGGCATAATGGGCCCCGGCGGCCCGGTCGCCATGGCGGAAAGCGCCCTGGAAAAGATCGGGAATGGGGACGACCTGAGTCCGCGGCGGTCGGCCCGCGCCGCCCCGGCCGGCGAACTTGTAGGGACTGATCTCGATAAGTGAGGTCAGGTGGCCGTGATAGGCGCCGTCGACCACGATCATGTCGTAACGGTTCGTGTACTGCCGGGCCATCCTCAGGGCCAGGTCGTTGGCCTCGCTCCCGGAGTTGACGATGAAACAGACGCCGAGCGGCGGCGGACACTTGGCCGCCAGCCGTTCGGCGAAGCGGGCCAGATTGTCGTGGAGATAGCGGGAATTGGTGTTGAGGACGGCCAGCTGCCGCCGGGCCGCCTCGACCACGCGCGGATGGGAATGGCCGACGTGGGGAACGTTGTTGACGCCGTCCAGGAACGCCCGGCCCGTCTCGTCGTACAGGTATTTCATGAACCCGCGGACGATCTTGAGCGGCTTTTTGTAGGAGACGCTGAGCGACTTGCCGACGTGTTCGCGCCGGACGTCGAGGATCGCGGCCGGAGGGAGCCAGGGGTCGGCCAGCTCGGCCGCCGGGACGCCGAGAATGAGGTTGGGGTCGGGGCACAGGCTCTTCCAGATGTCCCTCTCGCCGGCCCGGCAGACGCCGGGAAAATCGCCGTCCATTCCCAACATGTCCAGGATGATCTGGAAATGAAGGTGGGGCGGCCAGCCCCCGTTCTCCGGAAACGGCCCGATCTCGGCGATTTGATCTCCCTTGCGGACGGCCAGGCCCTTCTTCAATCCCTCGACCGAAGACCTGCACAAATGGCCGTAGAGCGTGTAAAAAGCCGGCCGCCCGCCCTCGGCCGGGTGCTCCAGGATCACCGTTGGGCCGTAATCGAAGGGACGGGCGTTGTCCCGGACGCTGTGGATGAGGCCGTCGAGCGGGGCCCGGACGGGTGTGCCCGGATCGGCGAACACATCGATGCCCATATGCACCGTCCGGCCTTCGGCCAGCGGCTTTCCGTCCGCCTTGAACGGGGGGACGGCGTAAATGATGCGGGCCTCGTCATAGCGGCCCAGGCCGACGACGGCGCCCGTTTTCTTCATCTCGCCGAAGAGGATCGCCGTCAGCGCCTCCGGATCGACGGCCGTCCCGGGATTGCCGATGAGCGGACTGCCGAGGCTCAGATCAAAGACCGTCCGCCGGACGTCCCGCAGGGGAACGTCGAGGACCGGAGCGAACTCCGAGGTCTGGCCGCGCATCCAGGCGACGGCGCCCTCCTCGGCCGCGCAGGGGATGAAGCCGCAGGCCCGGCGGAGATGCGCCCGCGCCAGCGCGGGCGGGACCGCGCCGAGCTTTTCCAGGAGCGCCCAGACCGGCGCGTTGCTGATTTCCAGATAAGGATCGCCGGGACGAAGCCGGGTCTGATAAGCGCAGAGAGAGACGCTGAGCAGAAGCCGCAGGACGATCAGCGGATAGAGCCGGTCCGCTTCGCCTTCCTCGAGCGGCCATTCGGCATGGAAGCCCGCCGCGACGGCGGCGGCGGCCGCCAGAGGATCGTCCTTGTCCAGCATGGCGTAGGCGCAGGCCGCGGCGGGCTCGGCCAAAGCGTAGGAATGGATCATGTCGCCGAAATCGACGATGGCGGCGACGCGGCGCCGTCCGAAATCCGTCATCTCCAAAGCGGGAGGACCGATGATGACGTTGTAGTCGTTGGCGTCGTTGTGGACGACGCGGCGCTTCAGCCCGGCCAAGGCCGGGGCGGCATCGGCGTCGAACCAGTCGGCCCATCGTTCGACGAGGGCGCGCCGGGCCGGCTCAACGATCAAGTCGAGATGGCGGCGGACGGTCGCCGTCCCGGCCTGCAGGTCCCAATCGAAAGCCCGGTGGGCGGCGGGATGATCGAAACCGTCGAGCCCCCGCGCCAGGCGGCCGGCGGCGCGGCCGACATCGCTCAGGAGCCCGAGGGAATGAGGCCGGACGCGGGCCAGGGGGACTCCTTCCGCATAGCTGACCAGCCGGACGAAATGGCTCGTCTCGTTCTCCTCGACGACCGAGATCATCTCCCCGGTTTCATTGGGGAACACCTTGGGGCAGAGCCCGGAGGCGGTCTCGGCCAGGCGGCGCAGGGCCTCGTTCTGCATTTCGAGAATGCCCCGTTTTTCCTGGGGATTGGCGATCTTGAGGACGAATTTGCGCCCGTCATCCGTTGTCAGGAGAAAATTCTGATCGCGTTCGCTGGGCAGGGCCGCGGCTTTCGCCGTCAGCTTGAAAAGTCGATGGGCCAGGGTTCGGGCCCGGTCGATGGAAAACTGCGGAGCCTGGGATACGCTGGGCATGGTCGTCTATCCTTCGGTTGAGAAAATCGGCCCCGCCGGGTGCCGGCGGCGGCCCGTCGGCTATTTTTTCTTGGCCTTCGAAGCGGGCCGCAGATCGACCCAGTTCTCGAAGAATCTCTTTTCGGCCGCGCCTCCTGCGGCGCCGCCCTGCAGGATGGATTCGACGATGGCTTTGAACTGGGGATAGGGAATCGTGCCGATGATCATGCGGTTGTTGAGGATGATCGTCGGAGTCGAGCGGATGCCGTGGCTGTACTTGGTCGAGGTCTTTTCATATTCGGCGCCGGTGGCGATGATGCGGCTGAGGATCTCGCTCGTTTTCCGATCGGTCAGCGCGGCCTCGACGCCGTGGCGGCGGGCCAGGTCGAGGCGCCACTCCGGGCTTTTGGATTCCTGGAAGCCGGCCCACAGCTCCTCGTTGATGGCCGGGAATTGGGCCGGATCATAGGCCGCGATGGCGGCCAGATCGCAAGCCCCGGGGTGGATGTCCTTCTCCACGACCTGGTTGCATTTGCCCTCCAGGGGGAAGAACTGGAAGGCGATGTTGAGCTTGTCCGGAAAGTCCTTTTTCAGCTGGGTCAGCAGCTGGTGCATGAACAGGCAGTCGGGGCAGCGATAGTCGGCGAATTCGACGATGCGGACGGGGGCGTCTTCCCAGCGCTCCGCGGCTTGGGCCACCCGGTAGGGCGAGATGAAGCTGGGCTCGGGGACGCGGGCCAGGGCGTAGTATTCCTGGACGACTTTCATGGCGATGCCGCCCTTCTGGGCGTCCTGCTTGGCCCGATAGAATTCGTGAAAGCCATAGCCGCCCGCGCCCAGAACGACGGCCGCGGCCAAGCCGATGGGGATCGATGGGGACACGTAGGTCCGCAGCAGCCCGCCCGGCCCCTTCTTCTCGCTTTTCAGGCCGAATTTCCAAAAAAGAAGGAAGCTGAAAATAGAGAAGACATAGAAGCCGGTGCACAGCAAACACAGCTTTTGAAGGAAGACGATCGAATAAATGAGCAGGCCCAGGACGCCCAGGACGTTGAGCAGGGCCAGCGATTTGTTCGTCCGCTCGAAGGCGGCCGAGGGGAAGACCGCGCCCAGGATGACCAGCGCCCCGACGACGATGCCCAGCCAGCCCATGGGGATGCCCCGGTAGTGGGCGATGCCGGAGAAGGCCGAGCTGTCGCAATTGAAGAAGGCGCTGATGTCGCAGAATGAACTCCTGTAGATGGACTCAGGGAAATTGGCCATGAAGAAATGGCGGATGGTCATGGCCGATGCGGCGACCATGCCGGCGCCGGCGATGAAGCTCCAAAAGCGGCGCCACGGGTGCTTTCCGACGGTCAGGAAATGATCCATGCAGTCCTCCCGATGGAGGCATTTTAACAAAAGAACGGGGGGACCGTATACAAGGTCGGCGGGTCCTTGTCTCGCCGCGCCGTCCGTTTTCAATAGGTCTGGCGATTCGGGCGAGTCGGGTCAAAACACGGGGATTTTCCCCAGCGAGGAAAATCCCCTCCGACGCTCCTCCGTCGCTCTCCTGCCCTAGACCCGGATCCCTGCGATTTTTTCGGACAGGAACCATGCCCGCTCTGTCGTCGCACGGGTTTTGCCCCGACTCACCAGAACCACAATTCATTTTAACGGACGGCGCATCCGTCGCTTCACCCGCCGGGATAATGTACACAATTCAATTCCCACATCCGGCTTGAACAATCTTTTTTTTGGGGAGGAGAATTCGTTATACTACGGTCTGGCGACCGAATGCGGATAGGAACTTCTCCTATGAGTGATAAAACAAAACTTCAAGCATGTTTTACGGCCGTGATGTTGCTGGGCGTCCTGGTCTATGCCTCGGCAGTTGAAGCCAGGGCCGATCTCACCATCGTCATCGTCTCCGCCGACGCCGAGTGGAAGGCCGTCCGCGCCGAGTTCCCCGGCGAACGATGCGAAAAATCACCTTTTGGAGAATATTTCCGGAAAGACATCAAAGCTCAGGACGGGACCCTTCGTCCGGTCCTCTTCGTCCAAGGCGGCTGGGGGAAGGTCTCCGCCGCGGCGTCCGCCCAATACGTCATCGACCGCTGGAAACCGTCGGCCGTCGTCAACCTGGGGACGTGCGGCGGGTTCATGGGCGCGATCGAACGCGGGACGATCGTCCTGGCCGAACGGACGATCATTTACGACATCATCGAGCGCATGGGCAACGCGGACGTGTCGATCGACGAGATGTCGACGACGATCGATCTGTCCTGGCTCAAGGGACCTCTGCCCGACGGCGTCGTCCGCGGCAAGCTCGTCTCCGGCGACCAGGATCTCGATCCCGCTGGGCTTCCCCGCCTGCGGGAGAAATACGGAGCGGCCGCCGGCGACTGGGAATCGGGCGCCATCGCCTCGATCGCCGCCCGCAACAAGACGCGTCTCCTGATCCTGCGCGGCGTGAGCGACCTCGTCAATCCGGCGGGGGGCGAGGCCTACGGAAACGTCGAGCTGTTCGAACGCAACACGCGATCGATCATGCGGCGTTTGTTGTCCGACCTGCCGTTCTGGCTGGACAAGCTCGCCGGCCGCTAGGCCGCCCGGATTTCCGCCGGAATCGTCCGCGTTCCGGTCCGGCCCGAATATTTTTTAAAAATAACTTGACGTGACCCATTAATTGCTATATACAATTATTGCTACATCAATACAATGAAGGACGCCATGGATAAAAACCAGATCCGAATCCTGAGGGAAAAGCTGCGCCTCCTCGAGCGCGAGTCCGGCGGGGTATTCGGTGAGGAGAAGGACTGCTGCGGCGTGACCGTGTCCCAATGCCATACGCTCCTCCAGGTCGGCAAGCGGGAAAGCGTCTCGCTTGTCGACCTGGCCGCCGAGCTCAGCCTCGACGCCAGCACGCTCAGCCGGACCGTCCAGGGCCTCGTCCTTTTAGGGCTGCTCGACCGCCGGACGGACGCCGGAGACCGTCGCTATGTCACGATCGCCCTGACGCCGCAGGGCCGCAAGGTCGTCGCCGCCCTGGAGGAAAAATACGACGCCTATTTCAAGGCCGTGCTCGTCCGTCTTCCGGCCGCTTCCCGGTCGTCGATCATCGAGAGCATCGGCGTCTTCGTCGACGCCGTCCGGGCCCATAACGAAGCGATCGGCTGCTGCCGGCCGGGGAGAAAATCATGAGCGCTTTGTTCGATCGTTTTCTGAAAGATCCGTCGAGCGTGTCCTGCGGCGGCGATGACGGGAGCTGCTGCGGCTCCTCCGCCCCGAAAGACAAGGAATGCGGAGGCGGAGCGGACGCCTCCGTGCGCGAAAAGCCCCTCTCCCCTTGTGACCATAAATGGATCACCGGAACGCGGGACACGCCGGCCGGCCCCGTTCCCGTCGTTTCCACCCGTTTCGGTGCCTCCGAACGATGGGGCTCCTGGCGCGCGCGCTGGGGCATAGGCCGCATGAAATACAACGTTCCGCCCGGGCTCTACGGCGTCGGCAATCCCGACGCCTGGTCGTCCGTGTTCGTCACCTGCAATTATAAAATGACCTTCGATCGCGTCCGCCGGGCGTTGGCCGGCCGAGACGGCTGGATCCTCGTCCTGGACACCCGCGGCATCAACGTCTGGTGCGCCGCCGGCAAGGGCACGTTCGGAACGGAAGAGCTCGTGAACCGCATCGCCTCGACCCGGCTGGCGGCGGTCGTCTCCCACCGGACGCTCGTCCTGCCCCAGCTGGGCGCGTCAGGCGTCGCCGCCCATGAAATCGCCAAACAAACGAAATTCCGGGTCGTCTACGGACCCGTCCGGGTCGAAGACCTGCCGGCGTTCCTCAACGCCGGAATGAAGGCCTCCGGCGGGATGCGCCGGGTCCGGTTCGTCTTCCGTGACCGCATCATCCTGGCCCCCGAGGAAATGGCCGCCGTGGCGGTCAATCCGGCCTTCTGGGTCATCGTGGGCCTGTGGATCGCCGGGCTCCTCGGCCTGAAGATCTTCTCCTTCAGCCTGCCCGCCGTCATCGGCGCCCTGCTGATCGGGTCCATCGCCGTGCCCGCCCTGCTTCCCTGGATCCCGGTCCGCCCGTTTTCGCTCAAGGGGTGGCTTCTCGGTCTCGCCGCGACGGCGCTCTTCCTCGGAGCGCGCGGCCTTCCGGCCACGTCCTCGGGCTGGGTCTCGGCGGCATCCTACCTTCTCTGCCTGCCGGCCCTGTCCGCCTTCATCGGGATGGGCTTCACCGGATCGAGCCCCATCACGTCGCTCTCCGGCGTGGTCAAGGAGATGAAGACGGCCGTGCCCCTCATCGTCCTGTCGCTTTTCCTGGGCGTCGCGGCCATGATCACGTCGGCGGTCATTTGAAATCAAGGAGAAGGCCATGTCCCTGCGCTATCTGGAAAACGTCGTCACGCTCGAATACGACCCGGCTTCATGCACGGGCTGCGGGAAATGCCTGGACGTTTGTCCTCATTCCATTTTCGCCATGGGCGAGGACGGCAAGGCGGTCATGACCGACCGCGACCTGTGCATCGAATGCGGAGCCTGCATGCGCAATTGCCCCTTCGGGGCGATCAAGGTCCGGCCCGGAACCGGCTGCGCCTACGCCATCATGCTCAGCGCCCTGCGGGGAAAGCCCGCTCCTGTGTGCGGCGAGTGATCGATCAGGCGAGGACGATGTACAGCCCGAGCATGACGGCGAAGAGCACGCCGGCGACGACGCGGTAATCGAACAATCCGTTCCAGGCCGCGTCTTTGACCGCGGCCCGGGGGTTTTTCCAGACCAGGGCCTCGCTCTCGGCGGTGTGCGCATGCGGCTTGAGATAAGAAACGGCGACCGGGATGAGCGAACAGAGGACGAAGAGATAGAAGGTCACCAGGCGGCCGATCCGGGTCAGTCGGCGTGGAAGACTTCGGCCATGCGGGACCACCATTCCTTGTCGCCGTGCAGGGGCACGGCATACTGGCAGGGATCGGTCTCCTTCCACCACTTCTGGGTCAGCGGATCGGCGGCCATGCGGGCCATGTCCGCCGCGAAATCGTTCCCGGTGTATTCAAAATAAGAAAAGAGAAGGATCCGGCCCGGCTCGACCTCTTTTAGATAAATCGAGTAGTTGCGGATGTTGCATTCTTTAATCTTCCGCAGAACGCCCGGCCAGGCTTCGGCGTGGAGCTTTCTATAATATTCGGCTTTTTCCGGCTTCAGGCCGATGACCATGCCGTAGCGCTCGACCTTGGGTTCGGAGAACGCCGTCAGGAGCAGGACGACCGACCCGGCCAGCACGGCCGTCCGCCACAGGATTTTGGCCGCCTTCCTCATCACTTCCCCCCCGCGGCCGCGGCTTCGGCCTTGGTGATCTTGACCGCGATCGGCCAGTCCGGCCCCCAGGTGAAGGAGTCTCCCTTGGTCGCCTTCTTGGCCGCCTTGGAGGTCTTGACCAGCTGGACGGTGTGGGTGCAGGACACCGTCACGTGCAGGCCGGAGGCGTCCTGCTTCCATTCGACGCCGCCCTCCTGGCCGAGCACGGTGATCTTGGAATCGGCCGTCGTCCGCACCGACTTCAGACTGAACTTGCGACCGGCCGCCGTCGTGACGCCCTTGACCCCGTATTGCGGGTCGACGAAGGCGAAGACCGTGCCGTCGCCGCGGCGGGTCGTGAACCAGATATCGCCCTCGTTGGTGACCGTCCAGGGCCGCACGCCGTGGACGGCCTCGCCGTTGAGCATCATCCACAGGCCGAGCTCGCGCAGCAGGGCCTCGTCCGGTTCGGCGATGCGGCCGTCCGGGCGGGGGCCGATGTTCAGAAGCATGTTGCCGCCGCGGGCCCGGATCTGGACCAGGTTGGCGATGACTTCCTTGATCGTCCGCACATCCGGATTGGGCTGGTACGACCACTGCCAGCTCGTGGTCATGCAGCTCTCCCAGGCCCGGTCATCGGCCTTGCCGGGGATCTCCTGCTCGGGGGTCGGGATCTCCCCGCGGTCGATGAAGACGTCCTGTTTGACCCGCCAGGAATGCTTCTTCAGCGGCTCGCAGGCGCCGTCGAACCAGATCAAGAAGACGTCGTCGTACTTGGTCAGCAGCTCCTCCACCTGCCCCCGCTCGTAATCGACGAACGTCTTCTTCTGAGGGCCGAAGGCGGCGCCGCAGGTGAAATCGGGCTCATAGAGATGCTTGAATTTCCGCCCCGTCTCGAACTGATAGCGGTAGTCGCCGGGCGAATAATAGAACCCCACCAGGATGCCTTCGTTGCGGAAGGCGTCGGCGATCTGGGCGGCGATGTCTTTGCCGTACGGCGTCCTGGTGATCTTGAAATCGCTGTAGGCCGTATCGAACATGCAGAAGCCGTCGTGGTGCTTGGCCGTGAAGCAGACATATTCGATCCCGGCCAGCTTGGCCAGGCGGGCCCATTCCGCCGGGTCGAAGCGGACGGGATTGAACGTCGCGGCCAGCGCGTAATATTTCTTGATGTAATCGGCCGAGGCGTTGTTGAGCGGCCAGGAGATCTCCGTCCCCATCTGGGAGTTCGGCCCCCAGTGGATGAACAGGCCGAGGCCGGCGTCGCGGAACTGCTCGGTCTTCTGGGGGTCGTTGGACAGCCGGACCTTGCTTTCGGGCAGCAGCGTGACGGCCGGCGCGGCCGGCTTGCCGGGAGTCCTGTTCCGGTTGCAGACGACGGCGGTCAGGACGGCCAGGCCGCACAGGAAAAGGATCGGGAGCAGACGCGTCTTATTCATCCCAGGGCCTCCTTAGGGGTCAAGCGTATCCGCCATAAGCGCGGATGGTCTCATAGAGGGCGAGAACATTGTCCACCTGCGTTTCGGGCAGGAGATAGTCGTGGCTGGGCGAGGCGATGTAGCCGCCGCCGGGTTTCATGACCTCGAGGACGGCCCGCGTCCCGCGTCGGACGAGCTCGGGCGTGCCCCGGATCAGAAGATGATGGGTGTCGATGCATCCGTTCAGGACGATGTCCCGGCCGTAGAGATTCTTCAGCCGGGCCGGGGCCATGTCCCGGGCGTCGGGCTGAAGCGACTGCAGGCCGTCCAGCCCGGCCTCGATCATGGACGGGATGAGCGGGGCGAATCCGCCGCAGCAGTGGAGCATGACCTTCAGCCCGAAGGCGTGGCCGAGCTCGACCAGACGGCGGAGCGGCGGTAGGAAGAAGCGCCGGAACATCCGCTCACCGACGATCGGTCCGTTCTGCGTGCCGAAGTCGTTCCCGACGAAAAAGACGTCGATCGCGCCGGCCGCCGCTTCGAAAATCCTCAGGCTGACCGCCAGGTAATACTCGATGATGCGCTCGACGGCCGCCTCGACGACCCCCGGGGCGTCGACCATGAGGGTCATGAACCGCTCCATGCCGAAGAGATCGATGAGGTCATGGAAATACGGCGACCAGTCGCCGCCCAGGACCGCGAACTCGCCCTTCCAGGCCAGCGCCTCGGAGCGGATCGGGGAAACGTCCATCCAGGCCGGATCGGGCCAGGCGAATCGCTCGACGTCGGCCGGCGATTCCGCGGCGGCCAGCGGATGATGCAGGGGCTGGCCGTAGCCGTAGCCGTGTCGTTCGACCCCAAAAGGAGTGCGGGACGTGGCTTCCGGATGGGTGAAGCAGGCCGAAGGAGAGCGGTCGGGAGGACCGGCATAGCGGGCGAAGACGCGTCGGAAATCGTCTCCCAGACGCAGGGACAGGGTTTCGTCGTCCTGCCCCAATCCCAGTCGCTCCCGGAGGATGGCACGGAACTCGGGCGAGGCCCCGCACCAGGCCGGAACCCGGTCCGGCTCACGATGCCGAAAAACGGTCAGGACCCGTTCACGGGATGTCATCAGGGTCCTTTTTTATCTTAAACGGGACGGCAAGTCAAAAAAGCCGCGATGAGGCCCCCCTCTTTGGGGCTTTCCCGGTTTGCGCTATAATCCGTCCGCCAGGCCGCCGAGGCGGGAGTCATCATAAGGAGACTTTTCATGTTCGACCAAGACGACAAGATCCTGAAGCTTTTTCAGGATTCGGACGCGCTTCTTCAGGGCCATTTCAAGCTGACATCGGGCAAGCACTCGGAGTGGTATTTCGAGAAGATCCGGCTGATCGAGAAACCCGTCGTCATGGACAAGATCATCGATCTTCTGGTCGAGAAGATCCGGCGCGACGTCCCCGATTTCGACTATGTCGTCTCCCCCGCCTACGGGGCCATCGCCCTGGGCTTCCTGGCTGCCCTCAAGCTGGGCAAAAAATTCGCCTTCACCCAGCGCGTCGACGAGAAGATGAGCTTCCGCCCGGGATTTTCCGGGATCGCCGGCACGCGGGCCGTCATCGTCGAGGACATCCTGACCACGGGCGGCTCGATCAACGAAGTCGTGGCCTGTTTCAAGGAACACAACGTCCGGACCGCCGGCATCTATGTCCTGGTCGACAGGAGCGGCGGTTCGGTCCTGATCGAGGGCCAAGCCGTCGGCAGCCTGCTGTCGCTCAAGGTCGAGGCCTTCGATCCGGACGCCTGCCCCTTCTGCGCCCTGGACATGCCCATCACCAAGCCAGGGGCCTCGGACAAGAAAGGCTGAGAGACCGGCCATGCGCCTCCTCATCATCAATCCCGGCTCGACCTCGACCAAAATCGCCGTTTACGAGGACGAACGCGAGGTCTTCTCGGAGAACATCACCCACACCGCGCCGGAATTGGCGGGTTTCGCCCGCATCGTCGATCAGAAAAGCTTTCGCAAAGACATCATCCTGAGAGTCCTCCGGGACCGCGGGATCGACGCGGCGGGCTTCTCCGCGGTCGTCGGCCGCGGAGGGCTGATCAAGCCGATCCCGAGCGGCATCTATCGGGTCGGCCCGGAGATGATCGAGGACCTGTATAGGGGCGTCCAGGGAGAGCACGCCTCCAATCTGGGAGGCCTGCTGGCCGACGAAATCGCCCGGCCCCTCGACATCCCGGCCTTCATCGTCGATCCCGTCGTCGTCGACGAGCTCGCCGACTGGGCCCGATTGACGGGCCTGCCCGAAATCCGGCGCCGCAGCATTTTCCATGCCCTCAACCACAAGTACACCGCCCGCCTGGCCGCCCGCGAGCTGGGCCGGGCTTACGAAGACTGCAATTTCATCGTCTGCCATCTCGGCGGCGGCATCACCGTCGGGGCCCATCTCCGGGGACGGGTCGTCGACGTCAACAATGGCCTCAACGGAGACGGCCCGATCGCTCCGGAGCGGGCCGGCACCGTCCCCGCCGGGGACCTGGTCGATCTGTGCTTCTCCGGAACGCTGGCCAAGGACGCCCTGAAGAAAAAACTGACCGGCCGGGGGGGCCTGGTCGCCCACCTGGGGACCAACGACATGCGGGCCGTCGAGAAGCGCATCCAGGAAGGCGAGGCCCCGGCCATTCTCCTGTTCGAGGCCATGGCCAAGACCGTGGCCAAGCAGATCGGCGCCTGCGCGGCCGTCCTGGGCGGCCGGGTGGACGGAATCGTTCTCACGGGGGGCCTGGCCCATAGTCGGCCGTTCACCGATCGGATCGTCGAAAGTGTCTCCTTCCTCGGCCGGATCTTCGTCTATCCCGGCGAAAACGAGATGATCGCCCTGGCCGCCGCGGCCCTGAGAGTCCTGCGGGGCGAAACGGAAGCCCGGTCCTATTCATAATTCCCTGCCCATCAAGGAGTCATCCATGATCACGTCATTGAATCAGATCGTCGCCGCGGTCAAGGGCAAAGGCTTGAAGCGGCTGGCCGTCGCCTGCGGCGAGGACCCCCACACGATCGAAGCCGTCGGCCGAGCGGTCGGCGAGGGCCTGGTCTCGGCCGTCCTGACCGGAAGCCGGTCGAAGATCGAAAAAGTGGCCGTGGACAACAAGGTCGACCCGGCCAAGTTCGGGATCATTGACGAACCCGATCCGGCCAAGGCCCTGCTCCTGGCCGTGGACAGGGTCCGCCGCGGCGAAGCCGATTTTTTGATGAAGGGGCTTCTCGATTCGTCGCTGTATATCCGCGCCATCATCGACAAGGAACGGGGCCTGCTCCCTCCGGGACGACTCCTTTCCCACGTCAGCGCCATCCAGGTTCCGTCCTGGAAGAAGCTCCTTATCTGCGCCGACGTGGCGGTCATCCCCTATCCCGATCTCGAAGCCAAGATCCAGATCCTGAATTATTGCCTTGAAGCGGCCCGCAAGCTGGGCATCGAAAAGCCCAAAGTCGCCATCCTGGCGGCGGTGGAAAAAATCAATCTCAAGATGCCGGTGACCACCGACGCGGCCATTCTCTGCAAAATGGCCGAGCGCGGCCAGATCAAGGGGGCCATCCTCGACGGACCGTTGGCCCTGGACGTGGCCGTATCCGCCGAGAGCGCCCGGATCAAGGGCGTCAAGTCCGAGGTGGCCGGAGACGCCGACGTCCTGCTCTTCCCCAACATCGAGGCGGCCAACATCTTCTTCAAAACGTGCACGTATCTGGCCGGCGGCGAAGTGGCGGCCGTCGTGGCCGGCGCCTCGTGTCCCTGTGTGCTGACGTCGCGCTCCGACAGCGAGGACTCGAAATTCTTTTCCATCGCCTTCGGCGCCTTGATGGCTTAAAAAGCCGGCCGGCCTTCCCATGAGCCCGATCGACGATGCCCGCGACTCATTGCCCCCCGGGTTATGGGAAGATTTCTCGGCCGGCGGCCGGCTGCCCTGCGCCCGATTGATCTCCCTGATCGAGAACGAGCCGTCCGTCCGGGCCGCGATCCGGGACCGCCTCCTGCCCCGCCTGGGCGGAGCCGTCCGGATCGGAATGACGGGACCGCCCGGCGTCGGGAAGAGCACGCTGACGGCCGCCCTGGCCCGGCGGGCCCTGGACGCGGGCCGTTCGGTCGGGATCATCGCGGTCGATCCGACCAGTCCCTTCACCGGGGGCGCATTCCTGGGGGACCGGGTCCGCATGCAGGCGCTGATCGGCGATCCTCGTGTTTTCATCCGCTCCATGGCCGCCCGGGACGGACGGGGAGGACTGTCGCCGGCGGCCCCCGACGCGGCCGACGTCCTGGATGCCTTCGGGATGGAGCGCATCTTCATCGAGACCCTCGGCGTCGGCCAGGCCGAGCTCGATATCATGGCCTGCGTCGACCTCCTGATGCTCGTCCTTCAGCCCGGGACGGGGGACGCCATCCAGACCCTGAAAGCCGGAATCATCGAGACCGCGGACCTGATCGTCGTCAACAAGACGGACATGCCGGGCGCCGACGATCTGCTCGAGGCGCTGCACTTCCTGTTCGACGCGGCGCGGGGGGCGACCACGCGGACGGCGCCGCCCATCCTGACGGCGGCGGCGACGGAGGACCGCGGCCTCGACGAAATCGGGAAGGCCGTGGAGGGTCTCATCGCCCAAAACCGCGAATCCGGCCTCCTGCGGGAAAAAAGACGGGCCCGTCTGGAAAACGAAATCCGGGCCGCCATCGGAGGGGCCCTGTGGGAGCGATATCTCGACCTGGCCGGCGGAACGGCGGACATCGCCGCCGCGGCCGAACGGCTGGCCCGTGAAGGAGGTTCGCCCTACCCCTTCATCCGGAGGGAGTGCGGGCGGATCAAAATGTCCCGGGACGTGTCCGGGGCGGCTCCACCGAAAGCAAAGGAATGAACCATGGCCGACCACCGCTTGAAAGTCATCATCGCCAAGCCCGGTTTGGATGGTCACGACCGAGGAGTGAAGGTGGTTGCCCGCGCAATGGTCGAGGCCGGCATGGAAGTCGTCTATCTGGGGCTTCGCCAGACGCCCGAATCGATCGTCCGGGCGGCGGTCGAGGAGGACGCCGACGTCATCGGGCTCTCGGTGCTGTCGGGAGCCCATCTCGCAAATTTTCGACGGGTCAAAGAGCTTATGAATGAAGTCGGAATCGGCGACCGGCTGCTGACCGGCGGCGGGATCATCCCGGCCGGGGACCAGAACGAGCTCAAATCGCTCGGGATCGGACGGCTGTTCGGACCGGGCGACGACCTGCAGTCCATCGTCGATTACATCAAGGACTGGGACGGAAGCCGCCGGCCTTAAAAATCCATCCCGAAGAGACGGCTCTCCGGCTCGCCTTCATGAAACGCGATCATCCGCTCAAAGCGCAGGCCGGTCTTCTCCAGGACGCGGATGGAGCCTTTGTTGGCCGAGTCGGTGACGGCCACCAGGCGCCTGAGGCCGGCGACGTCGCGGCCGTAATCCCGGACCGCGGCCGCCGCTTCGACGGCATATTCCCGGCCCCAGAAGCGCGGCAGGAAGGCGAAGCCGCTATCGACGTCGGGAAGGGTATCCCTTTTTAGAAGACCGCACATCCCCAGGGACTCGCCCGTGGTCTTCGATTCCACGAGCCAGAGTCCGAATCCGAAACGTTCGTAGCTGGCCATCGGGCCGTTGAGGATGTAACCCTTGGCGTCCTCCAGATTGCGGACGCCTTTATCGCCGATGAAGCGCAGGAAAGAGGAATCGTTCAGCAATTCGAGGATGAACGGGGCGTCCTCGAATGTGAAGCGGCGCAGGATTAGACGGGCCGTTTCCATGACGGTCATGACAGGGTCCTTCATTCGGGATGTTCGCAAAGCTCCATCAGGACGCGGAACGTGCTCTTGGGATTGAGGAAGGCCACTTGGGCCCCGCCCGCCCCGGCGCGCGGCTTGGCGTCGATCGTCTGGACCCCGGCGGCGGTCAGGCGCGCCAACTCTCCCGCGGCGTCATCCACCGTGAAGGCCAGGTGGTGGATCCCCTCCCCCGACTTCTCGATGAACTTGGCTATCGTATTGTCCGGAACGGTCGGCTGGAGAAGCTCGATATGGACGCCGCCGGCGTTGAAGACGCCGATCCGGAGCCCTCTGTCGGGCAGATCCTCGAAGCCTGCGAACTCCAGGCCCAGGACGTCCCGGTAGAAGGCCGTTTGTTTTTCCAGGTCCCGGACGGCGATTCCGACGTGGTCGATTTTGCGGATCATAGGATCACCCTTTCCCGGTATTCGCCGAAGGCGGTGCGCAGGACGTCCGAAATCTCGCCCAGGCTGGCATAGGCGCGGACGGCCTCCAGGATGGGCGGAAGAAGATTGTCCGGGCCGGCCGCCGCGGCCCCCAGGGCGGCCAGCGCCGCGGCCGCTTTTTCTCGGTCCCGGCCGGACTTGACGGCCGCAACGCTGCGGACCTGCTCGGCCTCGGCCGCCGGATCGACGCGCAGGGTCTCGGGCGCGGCCTCGTGCTCGGCGCGATAGCGGTTGACGCCGACGACGACGTCCTGGGCGGCGTCGATGCGCTTCTGGGCAATGTAAGCCGATTCCTGGATCTGCCGTTGGATATACCCTTCCTCGATGGACTTGATGACTCCGCCGCGGCGGTCGACGGCGTCGATCACGGCCTTGGCCCGGGCCCCGAGCTCGTCGGTCAGGCGCTCGACGAAATACGAACCGCCGAGGGGATCGATGGAATCGGCCGCGCCGGACTCATGGGCGATGATCTGCTGGGTCCGCAGGGCGATGCGGACGGAATCCTCGGTCGGCAGGGCCAGGGCCTCGTCGCGGGAATTGGTGTGCAGGCTCTGGGCGCCGCCCAGGACGGCGGCCAGGGCCTGGATCGTAACCCGGACGACATTGTTGTCGGGCTGCTGGGCGGTCAGGGTGCTGCCCGCCGTCTGGCAGTGGAAGCGGAGCGTCTGGGCCCGGGCCGACTTGGCCCCGAAGCGGTCGCGCATGATTCCCGCCCAAAGGCGCCGGGCGGCGCGGAACTTGGCCACTTCCTCGAAGAGGTTGTTGTGGGCGTTGAAAAAGAAGGACAGCCGGGCGCCGAACGTGTCCACGTCCAGGCCGCGGGCGACGGCCGCCTCGACGTAGGCGATGCCGTCGGCCAGGGTGAATCCGATTTCCTGGGCGGCGGTCGAGCCGGCTTCGCGGATATGGTAGCCGGAGATTGAAATCGTGTTCCACAGCGGGACATGGCGGGCGCAGTAATCGAAGATGTCCATGACCAGGCGCATGGAAGGCTGGGGGGGATAAATATAAGTGCCGCGGGCGACGTATTCCTTGAGGATGTCGTTTTGGACCGTCCCCTGAAGCTTGGCGGCCGGAATGCCCCGCTTCTCGGCCGCGGCAATATACATGGCCAGCAGGACGGCCGCCGTGGAGTTGATGGTCATCGAGGTGGAAACTTGATCGAACGGGATCCGGTCAAAGAGGATCTCCATGTCGGCCAGGGTGTCGACGGCCACGCCGACCTTGCCGACCTCGCCTCGGGCGAGGGGGTGGTCGGAGTCGTAGCCGAGCTGGGTGGGCAGGTCGAAGGCCACGGACAGGCCGCTTTGCCCCTGGGACAGGAGATAGCGATAGCGCTCGTTCGACTCGCGGGGCGAGGCGAAGCCGGCGTATTGGCGCATGGTCCAGAAGCGGCCGCGGTACATGGTCGGCTGGACGCCGCGGGTGAAGGGGAATTCGCCGGGGAAACCGAGGCGGCCGAGGTAATCGCGGCCGCCGTCGTCGAGAGGGGTGGCCAAGCGGGGGAGCTCGTCGATCGAGGATGTGCGAAAGGCTTTCTCGCGTTCGCCACTCCGGGCCAGGGCCGGCTCCAGGATCGTCTTCGTCCAGCGGTCCCGGGCTTGTTTGATCGCCTCTCGCTCGTCGGATGGGGTCGTCATGAGGAATCCTCCGGGGATCTATTTTATGCGAAAGGATCCGGCGAGCCTAACGGTTTGAGGCCCCATCTTGACGCCGCCCCCCGACGCGGATACGATGGCGGACAATGGTCACCATTCTGAAAACCGTCCTCGGCCTCATGACGTCGCTCTTCGGGTTCTACTACCTGCGCGACGCCTACAAGAAACGATCGGTCTTTTCGACGACGGCCTGGCCGAAACTCTGGGCCACGGGGTTCGTCACCAACTTCTTTGACACCCTGGGCATCGGCAGCTTCGCCCAGCAGACGGCGATTTTCAAGTTCTTCCACATGGTCGACGACAAATGGATCCCCGGGACGATGAACGTCGGCAACACGATCGCCACCGTCACCCAAGCCTTCATCTTCATGAGCGCGGTCAAGGTCGAGCCCCTGACGCTTATCTCCATGTCCATCGCCGCCCCGGCCGGGGCCGTGCTGGGGGCGGGTGTCGTCTGCCGCATGCCCCGCCGCAAGATCCAATTGGGCATGGGCATCGGCCTGCTGGCCGTCGGCTTGACCATTCTGGCCGGATTGCTCAAATGGTTCCCTCTGGGCGGAGTGGCCATCGGCCTCATCGGATGGAAGCTCATCGTGGCCGTGGTCATGAGCTTCGTCTTCGGCGCCCTGCAGACGATCGGGGTCGGCTTCTACGCCCCGTGCATGGCCATGGTCTACGCCCTGGGGATGCACCCCAAAACGGCCTTCCCGATCATGATGACGGCCACGGCCATGCTGATGGCCGCCGGCAGCGCCCGTTTCGTCAAGGAGAACGCCTACGACCCCAAGGCCGCGGTTTCGCTGACCGTCTTCGGGGTCCTGGGGGTTTTCCTGGCGGCGTTCGTCGTGAAATCGCTCCCCCTGACGGTCATGAAATGGGTCGTGCTGGGGGTGGTCCTTTATACGTCGATCTGGATGTTTATCTCGGCCCGCAAAAAAGAGCCGGAAGCCTGCGAGGCCGCATCGATAAAATAGAAAGGGGCGCGGCCGCCCCGGGTTGACTTGGAAGCGATCGTCCCAGGGATACGGCGCCGCGCCCCTTTCTTCGTTCAGCGCTCGATCGAAACCGATCCGTTCGTCGTGCTCAGGTCGATGAGCGGCCCGCCGCTGCCGATCGTCCCCTCCAGCCGATGGCGCGACTGGTTGAGGTTGCTGATGGTGATCGGAAGGCTTGTGTTGATGTTCCCGTTCGTCGTATGGGCCTTGAGCCGGGCGTTGATCTCGCCGCTCAGCCGGACCGTGATCCCGCCGTTGGTCGTCCGGGCGACGATGTCGCCCTTCAGCGACGGAATCGTCAGGGCGATCCGGCCGTTCGTGGTATGGGCGTCGATGGGGCCGCTGATGTCGGCCGCGCGGATGCCGCCGTTGGTCGTACCGAGCTCGGCGGCGGCCGCCGAACCGGTCAGCTTGATGTCGCCGTTGGTCGAAGAGGCCTTGACGTCGCCGTAGCGCCCGATGAGCTCGACGTCGCCGTTGGTCGAACGGACAAACTCGACGATGACGCCCTCGGGAACCTTGATGTCGTATTTGACCGAGACCCGCAGATTGCGGAACTTCGGATAGACCGTGTCCACCGCTACAAACCCGGCGTGGGCGTCGGTTTCGATGGTGACCTTTTCCAGGTTTTCCTTGTGGCCGCGGGCGGTCTTGACCGCGTCGATTTCGGCTTCAGCCTTGTTCCAAGTCTCGATCCGGATGTCGCCGTTGGTGTTCTTCAGGCTGAACCGGCCGCCCGACTCGAGCGGGAACGTCTTGTGGAATTCTTCTTTGAATTCCGGTCCGCCGCCCACCCAATCGGACGGATCGCAATCAGCGGCGATCAGGCAGGACAGCAGGACGACCGCGCC
The DNA here is from genome assembly GCA_963729855.1 of Candidatus Aminicenantota bacterium. Classification (GTDB taxonomy): domain Bacteria; phylum Acidobacteriota; class Aminicenantia; order Aminicenantales; family UBA4085; genus UBA4085. The sequence continues at coordinate 294,062 of CAVSPT010000005.1, forward strand.
CAGAACCAGGCTGACGGCCGTTAAGGGCTTTGTTTTCAGAGTGTTAAAATTGCGCATATTCCTCTCCTCGTTGGGGATACACCTATCAAGACGGAAAAACTCCTTAAATGGTTCCCCCTCGGGCGTTTAAACATGACTGCCGGGCTTGGAGCATTCGGGGAAAAACACGTTCGTTTTCCCCGGCGAGGAAAACACATCGCAGACGCGACCCCAATTTGGGCGCCTTGACAGGCCCGCCGGGGGCCATTATCATCCGGCCCATGCTGAAATCTTACCGCCTGACGGCCTGGGATTGCCTGCAGATCCTGACCAAAATATTTTCCGACCAGCAGGTCCGCATGGTCGTCAAGCGCGATGGGCGATTGGGCGGATCGTTCGAAGAGACTCTCGGTCTTGTCCGGGCGGCGACGGAAAAAGAAAAGCAAGGCCGGCCACGCCTATTCGCTCCAATCGGTGGGCCGGGCTGGCGCCGTGTTTCAGCTCAGCGCGTCCCTCTTCGCCGGATCGATCACCCTGGCCGTCTGCTTCGCCGGAGATGACGCCAACGAAGAGGTCGTCAACCGTTTCCTCGATTTCTTCGAGGCCGAGCTTCCGTCTTAAGCCCGCAAGGGATCGCGCTAAAGACTTCATCCCTGAAAAGAGGCGACGGGCAGCGAGGCCTGATCTTGAAGGAGGACGAATCCATGCATGTGAGGAGAAGGCTCAAAGTGGTCGTGTTGGTCCTGAGCGCCGTCGCCTGGTCGGCCGAGGCACAGGATCCCGCCACTCGCGAGGCATATAAGCCGTTTGGCCTGGACCAAGTCATCGCCTTTTACGGTGCGCCCAAGGATATCGCCTCGGCCGATTTCGTGCTCAGCGGGGACTGGAATTACTGGAAAAGCCGAGGCGGTGTCGCTTCCCGAGGGATCACGCACCAACAATTCCTGGACAAAAGCGTCGACGAGGCGTCGAACGTCCTGGTGAACCTCGACTTCGAGGGCAATCCGAACCCCGTGATCGCGATCGACGAGTTCGGCTGGGACTATGACGGTGGAATCGACCGGCACTCGGCGGAGATCCTGAAGACGGTGCACCAGAAGAAGCCGGGGTTGAAGATAGCGGTCTGGCAGATGCGCGGCCCGGTCGCGCCAGCGCTGGCGGCGATCTACCGTGACACCGTCGAGTTGGTGCTGATGGAGACCTATTTCGACCTGAAGGACGCGTGGATGATTCCCTTCCAGTTGCAGACGGCGCGGCTCAACGGACTGCTGAACAAGACGATCGTCGGGCTTGGTATCGGGGAGGAAAGCCCTGACCTTGGCGGTCATCCTTGGACGCAGACGAAGGAGGAGTTGGACCAGCAGATCCGCCTCATCAGGTTCGTCGCTCCCGAGTCGCCGGGCGTGGCCTTCTTCGGCCTGGACAGGTTGGGCAAGTGCCCCTTGAACAAGGAACAACTTGATCAGATTTGCGGGCGGTTCTTGCAGATCCCGACGGATAGCACCGGCCTAAAGCCGGAGTTGCTAGAATTGGGCAAGACGTTCACGAGACGCTACGAGAAGCCGGCCGTCTTCTGTTCCTGTGAGTTCATATTGCCGTATTTCCATTCCGGCCACGATGGCGGACCCTGGGGCAGCGCGTATCAGCCGCCGGTGGCCAGGGTGCTGATGATGAACCTGGGCGACAAGGACGCCAAGGGCATCAGAGTCGGGCTGCGCAGCCCAGGCGAAAGAGGCGAAGTCTGGGCGGAGGGACCGGTCGACATCCCGGCCCGATCCGTGGCGGTGGGCGTCCTGCCCATCCTGCCAGGGAAGAGCTGGCACGGCTGGACAGGAACTGAGATCATGGAGGTGAGCGCGCCGGGTTGCGAAGTATTCAACTTCAAAGATTCACGCAACACCGCGAATTAGAGACATGATCAGTGTTCACGATCTCCTTACGGTTATCCCTTACGGACTATCTTTCCTGGCTTCTTCGTAGTCTCCAGCAGCGCCGCGACCTCTCTCTTTTTCATGCCCTTTAATTCCGTCAACTTTTTGATCACTTCCGGCTTTCTAATTTTTATTTTCCCAGATTTCTTCTCCCAATGTGCGACGCTAATTCTGTTCATCCCGATCCACATGGCTAGGCTATTCTGGGAGAGGCCGAGTCGGCGACGGAGGCTCTTTATCCACCTAGCATGAACCGCGACTTGTTGGTCTTCCGGTTCCGAACCGGCCTCGGCCCGCTGATATTGACTGAATGCGGCCAGTTTTTTTGAAAGTTCCTTGTTCTCCTTCTCGATTGCAAAGATTCTGCTTTTTTGCTCGGCAAGCCTTTTCTTCAGGACAATATGGTCGCGGCGGAAGCGTGAGAGCGCCAAGCCGATTTCCCGGCGGGAAATTCGTCGAATCTCATTTTTGATTGTTTGAGCGAGGGTGGACATAATAAAAACTCCTTGTATCTCGAGGATGCACCGATCCCTGATGGTTGAATGAACATTCCGGCATACTCACCGGCTCACTTATCATATCACCCCTCTCACCGAAAGCCCATGTATTTGTGACTTCCCCGGCCTCTTTGTTGACGCTACACCAATTTTCCAAAAAGTTCGGAGGAAAACTGGAGGCCAATTGACTACAACGTCAAGGACATCGAGACGATCTTCGCCGACGCCTCCCTGACGGTCAATTTTATCTTTCTCACAAATTCCACGACGGACACGTTCGACATCACCGACATCGGTCGTCATGAGAGTCTCAGCCTGATGGACCTGTCCGACAGCTTCTACGGGGCCTTCCGGGAAATGTCATACGCCTCCGGCGGAACCACGGAGGCCTCAGCCAACGCCCTGGCCGCCTTCAGGAAAACCGTGACGGCCTCGGAGAATTACTTTCTCCTCTACTATGTCCCTTCCCAATACAAGGCCGACGGAAAATTCAAGTCGATCAAAGTTTCGGTGAAGGGGAAGAATTACGAAGTTTCCAACCGTTCCGGCTATAACGCCAATTGACGTCCCGCCCTCGTCTTGATCAGCCGGCCTTCGGCCCAGCGAGCTATGGGACGGGAGCGCTCCCGACTTCAGCGGATCGCGGCTGGAATTTGAAGCTCGGGCGAAACCGCGTAAGTCCCCGCGTCCAGATCGATCGTCACGGTCGTTCCGTCGGCGTAAGTGAACCGCTGACGGCGCAGGGAGCCTTCGAGGAATTCGTGCTTCGTCATTTCGAGCAGGCCCACCCGGGCGTTCAGCGCGCACAGGACCTTGACCCGGGACAGCTCCTCCTCGGAAGGCGCGATCGACAAATACGGCAATCCGGCGTTCCCCAGCCCGTGCAGAAACCCGAGATCGTTTTCGGGAATCCCCCAAGCCCCCTTCCCCAGCGACCATGGGAGCAGGATGGCGTCGTGATAGACCAGATCGAACAGAGGGATGGGGATCCCCATGGCCGGCCCGCTTCCCGGGTTCGGATCGAGGGCGAAGGGCCCGTGATGGACGAGATCGAGATAGGGAACGGCCCAGTCCGCGGGCTCCTCGCTGCTGACGACCCCGCCCCAGGACCGGACATAATCGAAACATTCGCCCCGATACTTGAGGCTTTCGCCGCGCGTCACCGGATGCTCGGGATCGTAGCACTCGTCGCCCGGGACGACGGAAAAAACGTCCAGATAGGCCCCCCGCAGCTTCACGCCGTGGGCCAGGATCTCGGCGTGGTTTCTCCGGACGTAACCGGGCGCCAGGCTTGAACAGAGAAACGTCTGCACGCCTCCGTACCAGGTGCTGTCGAAGGTCCGGCCGCCGTCCTCCGTCATGACCCCGTGCCGCGGATTGTACGTCGGCCCATCCAGATAATAATCGCGATATTGATCGTGGATGGCGAAAACATAACCCAGCCCGTCGCAGGCGTCGGCGAACCGCTTCATTCCTTCCCAGCCGCCCGCTTCCGGGCAGGGCGGTAGAACATCGGGATGAAGATTGTCGTAGCCCCTGTAGCCCCAGCCGTCCAGATGGACGTAGGCCCTCCCGACGCCTTGGGCGGCCAGGGACCGCAATCCGGCCGCCCGCGCGTCGAACGTCACGAGCTGGTGGTTCTTGGCCGGGTCCTTTTTATCGTAATAGCTGGAGGCCGGCTGGACGTGATAAAGGATGCTGGTATGGACGACGGGCGCGCCGATGAGCCGCGCGACCAGCGGGTTGCGGGCGATCTTCTCTTTCAGCGAAACGAGACGGCCGCTTTCGATCACGCTTTTCCGGTAGCGCTTGGCCAGGTCGACATAATTTCCCGCGTCCAAAAAACAAAACCGAACCTGGCGGGGATAGGCCCACCGCCCGAGCGAATGGACCCATCGGACGTCCATCCGGGTCGGGCCGCCGGCCGGGTGCTCGAAACGGACTCCGGCGTCGGCCGGCGTCTCCAGAAGAACCATAGCCGCCGCCCGGCCCTGCTGATATCCCCACCAGGGCATATAAAGCCCGCGCCCGTAGCAGATCGATTCATAGAGCGCGACCTTGCGGGGCCAGGACTTCGGCAAGAGCATCCCCTGCATGAAAGGCACGACCGTCGCATCGAACGAGCCGGGTTCGACCGCGGCGGGCCAAAGAAGCTCCCTGACCCGGACCTCGCCGTCCTCCGCCAGGATCCGGCAGAAGAGGTCTTCGTCCCGGCCATCCAGCGCGACATACAGTTGGATCCGGGCGTTTGCCCGATCCCCAGCCGGGGCCGGAAAGCCGGCCAGCGAAACCACGACGCCCGACTGAAATCCCGATCGATAAGGCGCCGCTGTTTTTTGCGCGGCCGAAGACAATCGAAACCGGCCGACCTCCCGGCCGCCCGCGTCGCCCAACACCAAATCGCCCTCGAACGACGGGCGCAGGGCCCACGTCCCGCCCGGCGTCTTCACCGTCAAGCGCAAGCCGTCCAGATCGAGGGTGACCTCGTGTCTTTGTCCCTTGATCCTCCAGACGTTCCCCTCGCGGGCAAGTCGCGCCGACGGAACGAAGCTCTCGTCCGCAGCCGAACCCTCCTTCTGCGCCGCGCGAGGAAGACCCGGCACCGACCCCATCCCGAACGAAAGCCACTCGACGCCGCCCGGCCCCAACCGGAATTTCCGGGCCCGGATGTCCGACCCCCGGCCTTCCTCGTAATAGACGATCAGGATCGAACCGTCCTTCAATTCGACCATCGAGGGATAGGCGCCGATGAAATCGTCGACCGGAACATTCTCGCTCCAATGGCGCCCCTCGTCGTAGGAATAATGGAGCGACGTCTGCGGCAGCCGATGGGCCAGGACGATGGCGCCGTCCTTCGTCCTCAGCAGATAGGGACAATGGCCGGGAAAGCCGAGCGGCTTGGAGACGCTCCACGTCCGGCCGCCGTCCTTGGAGATCGAGGAGCCCATGCTGGTCGAGGGCTCGCGCTCGACGGCCAAAAGCGACCCGTCCTTGAGCGGGATGATGTCCGTCTCGGCATCGAGCTTCCAGCCGCCGTTGGGGATGTCGACGACCGGCCCCCAGGTCTTTCCGCCGTCTTCGCTGCGGATCGAAGCGCCCCAGCTCTTGCCGCCCTCTTCCTTGTAGAGGCCCAGAATCAAGCCGCCGTCCGGCAGCAGCCGGATCGGAGAGCTGCCATAGTAATCGCCGGAGATCGTCCGCGGCGCGGACCACGTCCGGCCCGCATCGTCCGATTCGACGAGCCGCGTTCCGAGACCGTCCCATCCGCCCGCCGCGCCATCCTTCTTCCGCAACGAGAAAAAATTGCACAACAATCGGCCGGACGGAAGCTGGACGATCGAAGGGTCGCGATCGTCGTCGGGCCCGTCATAGAGCGTTCGCGCCTTGGTCCACGTCTTCCCCTCATCGCCGGAAAAGGCGCAATCGATCCGGCCGCCCTTCGGCCAGCGGTCGTTGGGCAGGCCGACATGTCCGTACGAAGCATAAAAAACGCAGATCAGCCGCCCATCCTGGAGGCGGCAGACATCCGGGAACGCTTCATATCCCCCCGCCCCGCCGTCCCTGCAGACATAGACGAAATCGCGGCCGGCCGTTCCCGCCGGTTCGGCCTTTTGGGGCGCTCCAGGCGATGCGACAGGGACCAAACCGAGGATTCCGGCCGCCAGGATCGCGACGATGAGGCCAGCGGATCTTTTCATGGCTCTCTCCCGGACATTGCGCGTTTCCACAATAGTGAATGCCGGAAACGGCGTCAAGGCGCGCCCTCGACCGCCCCTCGTCTTGACAGCCCCTCGCATCTGGTCTAGGTTTATGGATCATGAACGTCGTTCCCGTGAAAGAGGGGTCCGCCATGAACAAGAAGCGACTGTCCTTCGTTTGGGCCGCCGTCATAATGGCTTGTACCGCCGCAGGAGTCTCGATGCCGCCGGGCGGTGCCGCCGCGTCCTATGCGGCGTCGGGGAGCAGCCATGCGGCGACTGCCGCAAAAACGCTCCTCCGCGCCGTCGCGCCAGCGACGGCGCAGGAAATCCAGCTCGACGTCCCTTATGTCCCGACCCGATTTCCCGTCGTCGAGGAGATGCTCAGGATGGCCGCCGTGACCAAAGCGGACGTCGTCTACGACCTGGGCTGCGGCGACGGCCGCATCATCATCACCGCCGCCCAGCGCTTCGGCTGCCGCGGCGTGGGCTTCGACATCGATCCCGAGCGCATCCGCGAGTGCCTGGAAAACGCCAAGAAAACCGGCGTGGCCGACCGGGTCAAGTTCATCGAAGGCGACCTCTTCCAGGCCGACTTCCACGAAGCGACCGTCCTGCCGATGTACCTGTTGACGACGGTCAACCTCAAGCTCCGGCCCAAGATCCTGCGCGAGCTGCAGCCCGGCTCGCGCGTCGTCTCCCACAATTTCGCCATGGACAACTGGAAGGCCGACGCCCACTCCGAGCTCAAGGTCGAGGACGTCACCCATGACGTCTATTTGTGGATCGTCCCGGCCAACATCAGCGGCGCTTGGACCTGGTCGGCCGCGGCCGTTTCCGGCGTCCCGGCGCTCGAGTTCAAGATGGGCGTCGTCCAGAAATTCCAGTTCCCCGTGGCCACGGTCAACCTCAACGGCGCCGACGCGGCGGTCAGGAATCTGAAGCTCAGCGGGGACAAGATCAGCTTCATCATCGAGGCCCCGCTCGCGGGCCGGACGATCGTCCTCTCGTTCGAAGGAAAGGCTTTCAACAACGACATCAACGGGACGATCCAGGGCCGCGTCGACGCCCGCGACGTCGTCCTTCCCTGGAAAGCCCAGCGCAACCCGGCCACGATCAGGCCGATCGACGACGAACCGGCCTGGTGGAATTGACCCGGAGAGCCCGCGGCTGAATCAAGCCCGACTCATCCGAGTCGGATCTCGGTCACATCGCCCAAGGCGGAGACGGCGCGGGCGAATTCGCGCTCGACGGCGTCGCGGGTATTGAAATTCAAGCTGATCGTGGCCGCCGTCCCGGTTCTTTTCAGGACGACGTCCTCCAGATGCAGGCCCCGTTTGCGGGCCATCTCATCCAATTCACTCAGGATCCCGGGCCGATCCTTGGCCGCCAGGACATATTGAAAGCTGATCTTGCGGGGAAGAATCTGCTCGATCTTGCGGAAGAGGACCAGGGTGACGACGACGACCGCGGCGAAAAGGACGGCGATGCGATAATACCCGGCCCCGATGACGAGGCCCAGGCCGGTCACCGCCCACAGCGTCGAAGCCGTCGTCAGGCCGTGGATATGTCCCGAGGACCGGATGACCGTGCCGGCCCCGATGAAGCCCATGCCGGTGATGACGCCCGCGGCGACGCGCAAAGGATCGAAGAGGTCGGCGGCCTTTCCGGACAGCATGATTCCGGACAGGGTCATCATCATCGTCGAGCCCAGGCAGATGAGGATGTTCGTGCGCAAGCCGGCCGGCTTGTGGCCGAATTCGCGTTCGAGGCCGATGGCCCCGCCCAGGAGGATGGACAATCCGAGCTTGATCAGGACTTGCATCATGGAGGAATTATATGCCCGCTAGTAAATCCACGACAAGCCGAACCAGAACTCGTTGTGGAGATTGACCTCTTTCAGGAAGACGAACGCATAGCTGACCAGCGGTGCGATCGTCGAGGCCCCGATCTTGATCGGAAGGGTCGCGCCGATCGTCAGGTCGGACCATCCGCTCGTGTCGATCCACTGCCGGCTGTTGTAGCCCAGGCCGGCGCTCAGATTCAGCGCCACGGTCTCCCCCAGGGGAAGGGATTGCTTGACCTTGAGTGAGGCATATAAACCCGAGCCCCTGTTCACGTCATAATAGACGCTCAGGCTCGGCTGGAGGAAGGCCTTGGGCAGACCGGCCGTGACGAAGAACTCCTGGGTCGTGTTGTTCTTGAACGTAAAGGGCCGATCGAAATACCAGCCGTAATGGATCAGGCCCACGGACAGGCCGTATTCCTCGGGCGTCTTGAATGCATAGGCCAGGGTCAGGTCGATCTCGTCGCGGCTTTCGTCGATCGGCTGGCCGGCCAGGGAGAAGCTCGTCCAAATATTGGCCGAAAATCCGGACCCGCCGAAGGCATAGATCAGGGACGGCTGCAAGGCGCCGGCGTTGGGCTTGAACATATCGAATCCGCGCCAAATGTAGCGGGACACGGCGTCGATCTGGTAGGAAATCTGAGCGGCCGCCGGCCCGGCAGAAATCACCACCAGCGCGGCCATCGCCGCGCCGATCTTCAAAACGCGCATATCATTCTCGCTTCAGAGGCCGGATCATACCGGGGCGGACGCCGCGGCCCGCCCCGGATCTTGATCACACTCGATCAGAACTCGTAGGCCTGTTCGCCATGCAGGGCTTCGTCGAGGCCCATCTCATCCTTTTCCGAGATTCGTACCGGGGTGATCTTATTGATCAGCCATAGCATGGCCCAGGTGAAGACGAAAGCATAGACCCCAGCAGCTAGGACGGCTAGCGTTTCCTTAAGGAAAAACGGTGCGCCGCCGTGAAAAAGCCCATTGGCGCCCACGGGGTTGGCGGCCGTCGAAGCAAAAACGCCGAGCAGAATCACGCCCAGCGTACCGCCCACGCCGTGCACACCCCAGACGTCCAGGGCGTCGTCCCAATGGAGCTTGTTCTTGATGGTCACGGCGACATAGCAGACCGCGCCCGAGATGATCCCGATCATCACGGCTTCGCCTGTCGTGACGTACCCGGCCGCGGGCGTGATCGTGGCCAGGCCGGCCACGGCCCCGGTCAGCAGGCCGACCATCTTCGGCTTTTTGGAGCGGACCCATTCGATCATCATCCAGACGATGGCGGCAAACGACGCGGCGCAATCCGTGTTGAGGAAGGCCAGGGCGGTGATCCGGTCGGCGCGCAGTTCCGATCCGGCGTTGAAGCCATACCAGCCGAACCACAACAGGCCGGTGCCCAGGGCGATCAGGGGAATGTTGTGCATGCCTTTGTCGACGACTTTGCGCTTGCCGACGAAGAAAACCGAGGCCAGGGCGGCCATGCCGGCGATGGCGTGGACGACGATGCCCCCGGCGAAATCCAGGACGCCGTGCTTGGCCAGGAAGCCGCCTCCCCAAATCATGTGGACCATGGGGAAATAGACGAAGATCAGCCAGGCCGTCAGGAACAGGAAGTAGGCTTTGAAGCTAACCCGGTTGGTAAAGGCGCCGGTGATCAGGGCCGGGGTGATGATGGCGAACATCATCTGGTAGGCGATGAAGACGAGGAGCGGGATGTTGTTGCCGGCCAGCACGGTCTCCGGCGTCACCCCGTGCAGGAAGGCCATCTTGAAGTCGCCGATGACGGAGCCCTCCCCGCCCGAAAAGCAGAGCGAATAGCCGAAGGCGAACCAGATGACCGTCGTCCAGCCCATGGAAACGAAGCTCTGGATCATGATGGCCAGGACGTTTTTGCGCCCGACCAGTCCGCCGTAGAAAAAGGCCAGGCCGGGGGTCATGAGCATGACCAGCGAGGCCGCCAGAAGCATGAAACCGGTGTTGCCCGAATCGAACATGAATTCCTCCGCGCGACGATATTGATTGCCCGGGGCGGCCGGGATCCGGCCCCGCTCCCCTCTCTACCCTATAACGGGACTATGAGGGCCGTTTTTGGATTGTGTTATAATCTCGTTTGTTCCCATGCCCCCTGAAACACGCCGGATACTCTTCGTCGAGGACGAGATCAACCTCCAGCGAAGCCTGGCCTATATCCTGGACAAGGAAGGGTTCGCCGTCACCGCGGTGCGGACCGGCGAGGAAGCCATCGAATCCTTCCGCGCCCGCCGTCCCGATCTTCTCCTGCTCGATCTCGGCCTGCCGGGGATCGACGGCTATGAAGTCTGCCGGGCCCTGCGGCGCGAGCCGTCGACCGCGGCCGTGCCGGTCATAATGCTCACGGGACGCGGTCTGCCCAACGACATCGTCCGCGGCTTGAAGGATTACGCCGACGACTACGTGGTCAAGCCCTGCGATCCCGATGTGTTGATCGCCCGCGTCCGGGCGGTCCTGCGCCGCAACGGCCGGACCTCCGAGCGTCCGCCCGAGCCGCTGCGCTTCGGGTCCCTGAGCCTCGATCCCCTTTCCCGGGAGGCCCGGCTCGAAGGCCTCCCCGTCGCCCTGACCCGCACCGAATTCGACATTCTGGCCCTCTTGGCGGGCGCGCCCAGCCGTGTCTTCTCCCGGGGTCAGATCATCGACCGCGTCCGCGGCGACGATTACGCCATTACCGAGCGGACGGTCGATTTCCAGGTCTGCGGCCTGCGCCGCAAGCTCGGCGCCGCCGGCGCCCGCATCGAGACCGTTCGCGGCCTGGGCTACAAGTTCCTTCCCTGACGGCGCGAAATGCGGAACCGGCGACGCTTCCCATCAGGATCCGCCGGGCCGGACTCTCCGGGGCGCGGGCGGATGCTCCGGGAGATTCCCCTGCGCGCCCGGATCGTCCTGGGCATTCTGTTCTGCGGCCTGATCCCGCTCTTCATCGTCTCGCTGGTCAGCTTTAACGCCGCCCGGGCGGAGCTCAAAAACCAGGCTTTGCGCCAGCTCCAATCGGTGCGGGACATCAAGATCACCGTCCTGCAGAAGTTCTATTTCGAGCGCCGCGCCGACGTCCGGGTGTTCGCGGCCAACCCCTACATCAGGCAGGCCTACGAGGCGTTGAACGGGCCCGGGGCGGGGGCGGCCCGCGTCCGCTATGCGCCCTTCTTGAAAGCGCTGATCCGGGAATACGAATATCGCGATCTTTTTCTGTTGCGCCCGGACGACGGGGCCATCGTCTACTCCATCGTCGGAGAGGCGATCCCCGCCGCGCGGAACGAGGCGGCGCTTCCGCGGGGTCTGGACGAGGCTTGGCGCGCCGCCCGCGGCGGGGAATTGGGCATTTCCGACCTGCGGCTCGAGCCGGGCCCCGTCGGGGGGCCGGCCCAATATCTGGCCGCGCCGATCGAATCCGGCGGCCGGACCGTCGCCGTCGTCGCCGTCCAGCTCGCGCCGGACGCGATTGAATCGATCGTCCGTGAGCGTTCGGGCATGGGTCTGACCGGGGCGACCTTTCTGGCCGGCCCGGACGGCCGCCTGCGCGCTCCGCTGCGCTCCGCCCGGACGAAAAAGACGCGTGTTCTATCGTCCTCGGCCCCCGTCCGCATCCAGGGCCTGCCCTGGACGATGTTCGCCGAGATCGACGAGGGCGAAATCGACGGCCAGATCGCCCGGGCCCTCAACCTGCGGATCGCCCTTCTGATCGGCCTCTCGACGGTCCTCCTGGCGGCCCTGGCGTTTCTCATCGCCCGCGGCCTGGGGCGCGGCGTCCGCGGCGTCATCGAGGAATTGCACCGGCTGGTCCGGGACGTGCTGGCCGGCCGGCTGAGCTCGCGGGCCCGCACCGACGCCATGACCGCCGATTTCCGCCCGCTGCTGGCCGAGATCAACGCCCTGATCGAGGCTTTCGAAAAACAGATCGAGCTCTCCCGCCGGTTGGAGGGGCACATCCGCGACGCCCAGCGCCTGGAGGTCATCGGCTCCCTGGCCGGCGGCATCGCCCACGATTTCAACAACCTGCTGGCCCATATGCGGGCCCTGACCCATATCATCGAGGATGAAGCCCGGCGGGACGGCCGCGACCCGGCCCGTCTGGAGGACATGAAGCTGGCCATCCGCCGCGGAACCGATCTCGTCCAGCAGATCCTGACGTTCAGCCGGCCGGGGCAGGACCAGAAGCGGACCGTCGACCTTCGCGATTCCGCGGCCGAATCCCTTCGGCTTGTGCGGACCGCGCTGCCGGCCGACATCGGACTGGATTACTCGCCGGGCCGCGATCCCCTGCCCGTCTCGGGCGACCCGTCGCAGATCCACCAGATCGTCATGAACCTGTGCGTCAACGCCATTCAGGCCATGCAGGGCGCGGGCGGGCGGCTGACGGTGGGGCTGTCCGTCGAGGAAATTGAGGAGGGCGCGGGAGACGAAACCGGTCCGTCCCGTTACGCCCGGCTGACGGTCGAGGATACCGGTCCGGGCATGAGCGAAGAGGTGCGGCGGCGCATCTTCGAACCGTTCTTCACGACCAAGGCGCCGGGCCAGGGTTCGGGCCTGGGATTGTCGGTCGTCGCCGGGGTCGTCATGAGCCTGGGGGGCACGATCGAGGCGGAAAGCATCGAGGGGAAGGGCACCCGCTTCGACGTCAGCCTGCCTCTGGCCTGAGGGGTGAAATCTCCGGCTTTTATTGAATGTTGAGCCCCGGCCCCCATCAAGATAAAATAGCGGCAAGGAGAACCGCATGAGCTCGAAAATCGCCAACGCCGTCGGAATCGCCGCCTTGATCATAGGCCTCGGGCTGGCCGGCATCGCCGGGACCGCCTGCGGCCAGGGCCGGCCCGCGGCCGGGGACAGGGCCGCCGCCGTCCAAGTCTCGTCGCCCGGCCAGGTCTCAGCGCCCGGCCGCCCGGCCGCCGTCGCTTCCCAGGCGGAGCCCCAGGACCAGGTCCTGGCCAAGTTGACCGAGGACGAGCGCAACACCATCGAAATCGTCAAGAAAAACAAGAACTCGGTCGTCTACGTCACCAACATCCAGCTCGTCCGGGATTTCTGGTACGGAAACGAGGAGAAGATGCCGCGCGGCAGCGGCTCGGGCTTCGTCTGGGACAACCAGGGCCACATCGTCACCAATTTCCACGTCATCGAGGACGGGGTCGAATTCCTGGTCACTCTGCCCAACCAGCAGCAGCGCCAAGCCAAGGTCGTCGGCAAGGAAGAGAGCAAGGACATCGCCGTGCTTGAACTGCAGGGCGATCTGAGCGGCCTCTTCCCGATCACGCCCGGCACGTCCAAGGACCTTCTCGTGGGGCAGAAGGTCGTGGCCATCGGCAACCCCTTCGGCTTCGACTACACGGTGACCAAGGGCATCGTCAGCGCCCTGGGCCGCAAGATCCTCGGCGCGGGCGGCGTCACCATCCCCAACATGATCCAGACCGACGCCTCGATCAATCCCGGCAATTCCGGCGGGCCGCTGCTGAATTCAGCGGGCGAGCTGATCGGCATGAACACGATGATCGTCTCGCCCTCGGGGGCCTCGAGCGGCGTCGGTTTCGCCGTTCCCGTAGACATCATCCGCAAGACCGTTCCGGAATTGATCCGCTTCGGCAAGGTCCAGCATCCCGGATTGGGCGTCACGTTCCTGCCCGACCAGTACGCCCGGCGCGCGGACGTCGAGGGCGTCATCATCATGGAGGTGCCGACGGGATCTCCCGCCTACGCGGCCGGGCTGCGCGGGCTGAGCCGCGACCGTTTTCGCCGCACGTACCTTAACGACGTGATCACCGCCGTGGACAAGACGCCGGTCAAGTCCTACGACGATCTCTTCAGCGCCCTGGAAAGCTATAAGATCGGCGACTCCGTCACGCTGACCGTCGTGAGGAACGAAAAGGCGCGCCCGGTCAGGATCCAGCTCATCCGCGATTGATCTGGGGGTGGCGTCGACGCGACCCCAATTCGATAGAGCCGCCCCATGGACGTCATTCTGGCCTCCCGATCCCCCCGCCGACGGGAGCTTTTGGCGCGGCTCTTCCCCGTCTTCCGCGTCGTCCACAGCTCGGTGGACGAATCGCGCATCGCCGAGACCGACCCCGTCCGTTTCGCCATGGCCGCGGCCGAGGCCAAGGCCCGCGACGTGGCCGGAAAAAATCCCGACGCGCTGGTCATCGGCGCCGACACGATCGTCTGCCTAGGACCCGAGATCTTCGGCAAACCGGCCGACCGGGCCGCGGCCGAGGCCATGCTTGAACGGCTGTCCGGCCGGAAACACCGGGTCATCACCGGCGTCGCCCTCATCCAAAAGGACGAAGACCGGGCGGTCGTCAGCTACGAGATCACGTACGTCGCCTTCAAGACGCTCGACCCGGCCGCCGTCGCCGCTTATCTCGACAACCACGAATACCTGGACAAGGCCGGAAGCTACGCCATCCAGGAGATCGGCGGCGCGTTCATCGAGAAGATCGAGGGCGATTACAACAACGTCGTCGGCTTCCCCGTCAAGCGGGTCAAGCACATGCTCAGGGAACTGCAGGCCCCCGAATGGACGATGGATGTCACGGGCATCGATTTCGCCAGGGGTTGGGCCTGCGGCGAAGCCGAAGGCCTGCGCGTCCTCGTGCCGGGCGGCGTCGTGGGAGACCGGGTCAAGGCCCGGCTCGTCCGGCGGAAGCCGCGCGCGGCGAGAATTCTCGGCATCGAAAAGCCGTCGCCGGACCGCGTCGAGGCGCCCTGCCCCCATTTCGGCTCGTGCGGCGGGTGCGCGTTCCAGAATTTGAGCTATACGCGGCAGCTGGCCCTCAAGCAGGAGCATTTCGAGGAGTCGGTCCGCGCCGCCGGCGCGCTCCCGATCGGAGACGGTGTCCTCCAGCCGATCCTGCCCTCCCCCGATCTCTACGGCTACCGCAATAAGATGGAATTCGCCTTCGGCGGCGCGGCCGGGGCGCTCCGGCTCGGGCTCCGAGCCCGGGCCCTTCCGGGGCGCGGCACTTTCAAACGAACCGTGCCGCTCCAAAAATGCCTCCTCTTCGGCGAGGACGCCGAGAAGCTGTTCGGTCCGACGCTCGAATTCGTCAACGCGACGGGTTTTCCGCCCTACGATCCCCTCTCGCAAAAGGGCTTTTTCCGCAACCTGCTCCTGCGGCAGGGAAAGACGACGGGCGATCTCATGGCCGTGATGATCACCAAAAGCGGCCGGGACATCGACGCCCGCGCCTGGTCCGAACGCCTGCGCGAGGCCGTCCCCCGCCTGCGCAGCGTCTGGACGGTCGAGAACGACCGCGTCGCCGACCTCGTCGATTTCGAGAAGTCCCGCCTCGTCGCCGGCGATCCGTTCATCGAAGAGGAGCTGGGCGGCCTCCGGTTCCGCATCGATCCCGCATCGTTCTTCCAGCCCAACCCGCGCGCGGCTTTTCTCTTCTATGAGCGCATCGCCGACAGGGCCC
This sequence comes from Candidatus Aminicenantota bacterium, assembly GCA_963729855.1. Lineage (GTDB taxonomy): Bacteria > Acidobacteriota > Aminicenantia > Aminicenantales > UBA4085 > UBA4085. Next base: position 309,452 of record CAVSPT010000005.1, read on the forward strand.
GGACGACTGGCGCCCGCCGGGCGCTGGGGCTTTTCTGCGGCCCCGGCCCGATCGAGCTGTTCGTGGCCCGCGCCGCGGACGAGGTCGTGGGCATCGATAGCGAGCCGCGCAACATCCGGAACGCCGGGGAAAACGCCGTCCTCAACGGGATCCGCAACGCCCGCTTCATCCAAGGGTTCGTCGAAAAGGTCCTGGACGCGGACGCCCACAAGGATTTCGACCTGCTCATCCTCGATCCGCCGCGGGAGGGCGTGCGGGCCGCGGGGATGACCCGGGTTCTGACCCTGCGCATCCCCCAGATCGCCTACATGTCATGCAACCCGGCCACGCTGGCCCGCGATCTCGTGACCCTGGCGGCGGCGGGATACCGCCTGGAAAAACTCGTCTGCGCCGATTTTTTCCCCCACACGCCCCACATGGAGGCGCTGGCCTTTCTTTCGAGATAGCCCTCAGCGGGCGAAGGCGGGGCGGCGGAAAATCCCTTTCATGAAGCGCATCAGCGCGTTCCATTGAAACCAGGCCTTGTCCAGGCGCTCTTCCGACTTGAAGAACTGCGCGTCCTCGTCGGCCATGCCGATATATTGCACGGGCTTCACTTCGATCCCCTGGCCGCGGAAGGCGTCATAGACCCGGCGGACCTGGTACTCTTTATTGTCGATGTAAAGAACGGCCCCGATTTTCGCCGTGGAGCGGTGCAGAAGGCTCCGGAGCATGATTCCTTTGTGCTGGCCGGCCGTCAGAAAAAGCCCCTTGCGATAGCTGACCGGCATGGCGTCTTTCAAACCGAACGCGTCCACATCGCTCTTGGTCAGGTACCCGGACGCCTCGATGGCATTGATGTCATAAGGGATATACGTCCAGAAGCGGCCCGGGGCCAGAGCGATTCCGGTGCGCTCGAAGGGATATCCGGCCCGGGCGATGTCGCGCTCCGTGACGAACCGGTATTCCGATCCGCGGGCGGTGAGGACGATCATCGGGAATTTCTCCTTCTCGAGCTCCGCCAGGACGTCCTTCAAGCCCGGGTCCGTGGTCGTCATGGGCGCCAGATAGTACAGCACCCCCTGAACGACCAGCAATTCGTCCTCGTTTCCGGCCATCTTGTCCAGCGCGCCGGCCTTGATCTCGCCGCTCTGCCAGTCGTACCAGGCCTCGCTTCCCAAATCGCGCCCCGGCGGCAGGCGCAGAATCGTATGGTCGACGTCGAAGGCGATCAGGACCTGCGCGCCCGGATGCCGGGCTAGCAATTCCCTGGCCATGGCGGGCAGGCCCGAGAAATCCTTTATGGAGACGATGTCTTGGGCGAAGAGCGGGATCCAAATCCCCGCCGAAGCGATGACGGCTATAAGGGCGGTGCGAATCGTTTTTCTCATGCCTTCTCTCCTCGTCGGATGATTTCATTATAAACCAGCCGATCAATTCAAGCTAAGTCGACATCTTGAAACCTCTGAATCTTGACTTTAGGGGCGGTGTCTCCTAATCTGAGAGGGCTGAACCCCATGACCGACACTATCTTACGCAAGCTCCCTTCCGTCGACGCCCTGCTGGGCCGGGACGAAGCCCGGGCGCTGATTAACAAGTTCGGGCGCGAACAGACGCTGGACGCCGTCCGGGCCGCTCTCGACAAGACGCGCGAAGCGATCCGAGTGGTCCCGAGCGGGCCGAAACGGGAATCGGCGGCGGGAACCGTCGATTCGTTGATCGCCCCCGAATCGATCCTGGGACTTGCCTCGGCGCGCCTCGAAGCCAAATCCGCCCGCGCTCTTCGCCGGGCCATCAACGCCACCGGTATTCTCATGCACAGCGGCCTGGGCCGCGCCGTGCTCTCCGAAGACGCCCGCCTGGCCCTGGACGAAGTCGTCCGCGGCTATTCGACCCTGGCCCTCGACATCGACACCGGCCTGCGCGGCCAGCGCGACGCGCGCGTCGCCTCGCTCCTGCGCGAGCTCACGGGCGCGGAGGCGGCCGCGATCTGCAACAACAACGCGGCCGCGACCGTGCTCGTCCTCAACACGATCGCGCGGGGCAAGGAGGTCATCCTGTCGCGCGGCCAGCTGGTCGAAATCGGCGGCTCGTTCCGCATGCCGGACGTCATGGCCATGAGCGGCGCCGTCCTGCGCGAAGTCGGGACGACCAACAAGACCCACCTGCGCGATTACGCCGAGGCCATCGGCCCGGACACCGGGGCGATCCTGCGCGTCCACCACAGCAACTATCGCATCCTCGGCTTCCAGGCCGAACCGTCGATCGGGGAATTGGCGGAGCTGGGGCGCGAGCGCGGCATCCCCGTCATCGACGACATCGGGAGCGGCGCGCTCGTCGATCTGAAGCGCTACGGGCTGGAGACCGAGCCGCTCATCCGGACGAGCATCGCCGCGGGAGTCGATTGCGCCTGCTTCAGCGGCGACAAGCTGATCGGCGGACCGCAATCGGGGATCATCGTCGGCCGAAGCGGCGTCATCGCCGGCATCAAGAAAAACCCCCTGGCCCGCGCGCTCCGCTGCGGCAAGCTGACGCTGGCGGCCATGGAAACGACGCTGACTCTTTTCCTGGCGCCCGACCGGCTCGAGGAGCGGCATCCCATCTATCGGATGTTGGCCCAACCTCTCGCTGCGCTCGAGCGGCGAAGCCGCGCCATCGTCAAACGGCTGAAGCCCGTCCTCCCGGCCGGCGTTTCGGCGGCCGTCGAGGACGGCGAGGCCCAGATGGGCAGCGGATCGGTGCCCGTCGAGACGATTCCCTCCAAGGTGGTCGCGCTGAGAACCGACGCGGTCCCCTTGGAAGAATTGGCCCGCAAGCTCCGCCGCCGGTCCCCCGCCGTCTTCACCCGCATCCACAAGGACGCGCTCCTCTTCGACCTGCGCACGATCCAACCGGACGAAGATGGAGAAATCGCCGCGGCCGTCTCCGATTTGTTCCGAGCGGGATCGAAAGCATCGTAAAGATGGATCATTCCCTGCGGCGGCGGATCATCGTCCTTTTCCTGGGGCTCTATTTTTTCCACGTCCTCCATGTTCTCGAGGAAATCTGGGGCGAATTCCGGGTCCTGCGGATCCTGGGGCGTACCGGATTTTTCGCCGGGAACGCTTTTCTCCTGGCGATCCCCCTCGTCGTCTTCTTCTACATTCTCGATGACCGCCTGCCGGCCCTTCGTCTCGGTCAAATCTACTGCGTCATCATGGCCCTCAACGGCATGGGCCACGGGCTGGCGGTGCTGATGACGGGGCGATATTTCGGCTTCTACGCGGGCGCCGCATCCGGAATCGGCTTGATCGCCATCGGCATCCCGTTGGCTCTGACCCTGGAAAAATCGATACGAATGCGCAAATGATCAATTACGAAAAGCGCAAGAAAATCATGGGGCGCTCGATCGCCCTCGGCCACTGCATCTGCAACCCCAAGGACCCCTGCCCCTGCCCGCTTTTCAAGCAGAAAAACGTCTGCCTCTGCGCGGGCGAGCGCGAATCCGACGCCGCCGACGACGTCCGCCTCACCGAATATGTGGAAAATGCCGGCTGCGCTTCCAAGATCGGGCAGGAGGACCTCAAGAAGGCCCTGGCCGGTCTGCCCCGCCCCGCCGACCCGGCGGTCCTCGTCTCGGCCGACACCTGCGACGACGCCGGCGTGTACAAGCTCGACGACGAGCATGCCCTCGTCCAGACGGTTGACGTTTTCACGCCCATCGTCGACGACGCCTATCTTTTCGGCCGCATCGCCGCCGCCAACTCCGTCAGCGACGTCTATGCCATGGGTGGCCGGCCCATCACGGCGCTTTCCATCGTGGCCTTCCCCATCGAACGCCTGTCTCACCGCGTGCTCAATAAAATGATGCAGGGCGGCGTGGACGCGCTCCACGAAGCGGGAACGGCCCTTCTCGGCGGTCACAGCATCAAAGACAAGGAGATCAAGTTCGGTTTCGCGGTGACCGGTCTGGTCCATCCGGCGCGCATCATCACCAACGACAAGGCCCGGCCCGGCGACGTCCTCATCCTGACCAAGCCCATCGGCACCGGAGTCATCAGCTTCGCCGCCCAGATCGGCAAGGCCCGGCCCGAGTGGGTCGAGGCCATCGGCCGGTCCATGGCCGAACTCAACCGCGCCGCCGCGGAGGTGATGATCGAGGCCGGCGTCCGATGCGCCACCGACGTCACGGGATTCGGACTGATGGGCCACTTGGGCGAGATGGCCGTCCAGAGCGGCGTTTCGATCGAAATCCGCGCCGCGGACGCGCCTCTTTTCGAGGGCGTGCGCGAACTGGTCGGCCAGGGCGTCATCAGCGGGGCCATCGAGCGCAACCGCGAGTTCTCCGGCCGGTTCGTGGAGCGCGGGCCCGGCGTCCCGGAGGAGCTGGAAACGATCCTTTACGATCCCCAGACCTCGGGCGGCCTGCTGATGTGCGTCGATCCGGCCAACGCCGAGAAGATCGTTCGCCGCCTCCGCGATCGCGGCGTCTCTTCCGCCGCCGTCATCGGCTGGGTGGTGAACAAATCCCCCGGCCGCATCATTCTGATTTAAGTCGGGGTCGCGTCCCAATTGTGCCTTCAATGGGCATAATGTGGGCTCGACTCCCATCGGCTTGACACCTCCCCAGACCGACCTTATATTTAATCCAGACAACAAGTTCCGACGGATTCAATCGGAACGGACGGCGGGCGTTTCCCGCCGGCTTGGGGAGGGAAGCCATGATCAAACATCCGAATTTGCATCGCCCTCTGACAGGCTCCGTCCATTCCCTCATTTCATTCCTGCTCGTCGCGCTCCTATTCCTTTTCATCCTCCTCGCCCTCCCCCCCTCCCTCTCGCCCCAGGGCACGATCAACGCCGCCAACAAGATCACCGCCGTCCGCGCGTCGATCCTCGACGTCGACGTCAATTTCACGGACAGAGTCCGCATCGACTTCTCCGCGCGCATCACCTCGCAATCCAAGGGCCAAGTCGACTACCGCTGGTTCCGCAGTGACGGCGGCCGCGGCCAACAGGAGCACATCACCTTTTCCAAGGCCGGGGACCTGTCCGTAACCAGCTCCTGGACGCTGGGCGCATCGGCCGCCGGGAAGCAGGTCTGGGAGGCCGTGGAGATCCTCTATCCCAACCACATGGAATCAAACAAGGCCGTCTGCACGGTGCCGGCGCCGCGCGCCGCGGGGGGCGGCGATTCGATCCGGATCTCGGTCAGCCTCGTCAACATGAGCGCGGGGCAGAGCATTTCATGCAGCAATAAGCCCAACTACATGGATCCCACCAAGATGTATCTCTGGGGCTCGGCCAAGATCAAAAACAACTCCAACAGCACCCTGATGTTCTGGGAGCGCCTGCCGAACTACAGCAACCACTACCTTTTTTTGGCGATCCTTTTTCCGCTGCGCAAGGAAGTCGTCGGCACGCAGCCGATCTGGCCGCGCACGTACAACGACCCCAACTGGGGTGCCATGGAGCTCTCGCATCCGGACACTTTGGCTCCCAATGCCGAGTTTGTCGCCGGACTGCAGAACTGCTATCTGTGCTTCGATAGGCATCCGATCATCTATGTCGGCGCCGTCTACACCGACAAGGCCACCGGCCGGCAAATCGCCAGCAACCTGGCCAAGTGGGAGGAGCACTGGTAAGCGCGGTCGGGGTCGCACCGACGGGGTTGTAGTCTCAACTTTAAACGGCGGATTGGGGTCACTGTCTCAACTTTTAACTTTTTTTCAATTTTCTATCAGGCTAAATCAAAAAGTGGAAAGTGGAGACGCGACCCCGAGGCGCCGTTGACCGTGTTATAATTGCTGGCGATGTCCGAAAAACCCCACGTCATCGTCGGCACGGCCGGGCACATCGACCACGGCAAATCCGCCCTCGTCAAGGCCCTGACCGGCACCGATCCCGACACCCTGCCCGAGGAAAAAGAGCGGGGCATGACGATCGAGCTCGGCTTCGTCTTCCTTGACGACCAGGCCTACGAGAAGCAGATCGTCTTCATCGATGTCCCAGGCCACGAGAAATTCGTCAAGACCATGGTCGCCGGCGCGGCCAACGTGGACGCCGTGCTCTTCGTCATCGCCGCCGACGAAGGCATCTCGGTCCAGACCCGCGAGCACTTCGACATCCTGCGCCTGCTCTCCGTGCGTGAAGGAATCATCGCCCTGACCAAATCCGACCTCGTGGACGAGGCCCGTCTCGCCGTCCTCATCCCCGAGGTCCGCGACTTCGTCGCCGGCACCTTCCTCGAGTCCGCGCCCATCCTGCCCGTCTCGGCCCACACCGGCGCCGGCCTGCCCGGCCTCGTCTCCGCCCTTCAAGCCGCCGGCCGCCGCACCGCCCGCCGCGACGACTGCGGCTTCTTCCGCATGCCCATCGACCGCGTCTTCATCAAACAGGGCTTCGGCACGGTCATCGCCGGCACCGTCCTCTCGGGCGAAGTCAAGACGGGCGACCGCCTGGAGATCCTGCCCGAGCGGATCGAGACCCGGGCGCGCGGCATCCAGGTCCACAAATCCAAGCAGGACGCCTCCGGCCTGGGCCGCCGCACGGCCATCAATATCCACGACGTGAACAAGGCCGAGCTCCGCCGCGGCCAGTGCGCCGCCCGGCCCGGCTTCCTCCTGCCCACCCAGCGCCTCGACGCCCGCCTGCGGCTCCTCCAGAGCGCCCCCCGCGAACTCAAGACGCGCGACCGCGTCCGCTTCCACGTCGGTACGGACGAGACGATCGCCCGGGTCGTCCTCCTGGAGCGCGAGAAGCTCCTGCCCGGCGAAACCATGCTGGCCCAGTTCGTCCTGGAGTCGCCCACCACGGCCCTCTACGGCGACCGCTTCATCATCCGCACCTTCTCGCCCCTTAACACGATCGGCGGCGGCGAGGTCCTGGACGTCTCCCCGGCCCGCCACAAGCGCTTCGACGAGGCCGCCCTCGCCGGCGTTCGTAAATTTGAGGGGACACTCGAGGACGCCGTGGAGGCGGTCCTCTCGAAGGACTCCGGCCGCGCCCGCTCGGCCGAAGAATTAGCGCTGACGCTGGGCCGCCGCACCGAGATCATCAAAGCCGCGCTCTCCTCACTCCTCTCATACGACCGCATCGTCCGCATCCTCGGCGACAAAGACGAACGATTCCTTCCCGCGCCCGTCTTCGTCGCCCTCAAGGAAAAAGCCCTCTCCGCCCTCAAGAAGTATCTGGCCGCCAATCCCCATCGCCCGTTCATGCCCTCGGCCGATCTAACTTCGACCCTCGCTCGCGAGACGGGCGATCCCGTCCTTAAATCCGCGCTCGACGCTTTGATCTCGGCCCAGGCCATCGTCCGCCTCGAAGGCGGCGTCGCCCTCCCCGGCCATCAGGCCAAGCTGGTCGACAAGGACCAGGACCTGGCCCGCCGGGTCGAGTCGATCTTCAAGAAGGCGGGATACGAAGCCCCCCTCGAGGACGACGTCTGCAAGGAGCTTCGCCTGCCCCTCAACCAGTTCCGCAAGATCATGGGGACGCTCGTCCAGCAGGGCGTTCTCGTCCGGCTCGATCCCAAGGTCACCCTCCACCGCGAGGCCGTCGAGAGGGCCAAGACCTCGGTCCTGCAATTCCTGAAGCTCCGCCGCGGGATCACGATCTCCGAGGCCAAGGACGTTCTCAAGGTCTCGCGCAAATACGTTTGCGCGGTTCTGGAATATCTGGATAAAATACAGGTCACCCGCCGCAGCGGGGACGCTCACGTCCTGAAATGATCACCGGACGGGAGGGCATGGGGTCTGGTGGCCCCTCCGGACTTCAAATCCGGTATGGCTTCTGACGAAGGGGCCGGGTGGGTTCGATTCCCACATCCTCCCGCCACCTCATATAAAGCAGGAAAATCAGAGACTTACGAGGGATCGGCCCATCGTCGAGCGGCATATTTCGTTTCCGTTCATTTCCGACCAAATCCACCCGATTCCACCGTAAACACGACAAAAAGTCGACACTCAAATCTGCCTTCTTGTGCAGATTCGAAGTAGGGAGTCCAATTGACGAAAAAATGGGCTGAATGACACGTCAGATCAGTTCCGTTTGGCCAAATGCGGCTCTTGAACGGCCCAGAATCGCGTCCAGCGGCCCCAGGAGGCGGTTTTTTGCCGCGGCAATACCTGGGGCCCGTGGCTAAGGTGAGAAAGAAAGTCCTGGCCACCAGTTCCAGAGGTTTTGGAGACGAGATTTTTCGCTTCACTGGCGTTACAATAAGTCAGGGCGGGGCAGTTAAGGCAACGTAATCATCGCGCCACTCACCAGTTTCGGGAGAAGCAACAGGATATTCTGGGGAAGGTGAGTTTAGCAGGCGCGTCAGATACCTCACGCTCGCGCACTAGTTTGACTTCTTGCCTGTTGGTTGTTATTGTTTGGCCAGCAAAGATAGGGAGCTTGGGGTGGCCAACAAGTGCCCGACCTGCCAGTCTGACAACCCCGCCGACACGATTTTTTGCGGGAAGTGCGGCACCCATCTTCCTGCGCCCCAAGACCAACCTCCGGTTATGACAAAAACCTTCCAAACCCCTGTCCGTGAACTCACCACAGGCGCCACTTTCGCCGGCCGCTACCAGGTCATCGAGGAGCTGGGCCACGGCGGTATGGGCCGGGTCTATAAGGTTCAGGACACCAAGATTGGTGAGAAGATAGCCCTGAAGCTTATCCGGCCAGAAGCGGGCCTTGATAAGAAATCCCTTGAGCGGTTCTCGAACGAGCTTAAGCTCGCCCGGAAGATCCGTCACAAGAATGTCTGTCAGATGTTCGACTTGGGAGAAGACCAGGGCACTCGATATATCACGATGGAATATATCCATGGCGAGGACCTCAAACAACTCATCCGGAAAGTCGGACGGCTGAGCCCCGGCCAGGCCGTCGGCATCGCCCGGCAGGTGTGCGAAGGCCTTGAGGAAGCGCACAAGCTGGGGGTGGTACACCGGGACATCAAGCCCCAGAACATTATGGTGGACGAGGACGGCAAGGCCCGTATCATGGACTTCGGGATCGCCCGGTCGCTCTCTGGAAAGAGTATGACGGGCGCCGGGACGATGATCGGCACCCCGGAGTACATGAGCCCGGAGCAGGTCGAGGGGAAAGACGTTGACCAAAGGTCGGACATCTATTCGCTGGGTATCATTCTCTACGAGATGGTCACGGGCCGACTTCCTTTTGTCGGCGAGACACCGATCAGCATTGCGCACAAGCAAAAGTATGAAGTTCCGGAGGACCCGAAGAAGCTCAATGCCCAGGTTTCAGACGACCTTGCCGGGGTGATTCTCAAGTGCTTGGCCAAGGACGAAGGTCAGAGGTTTAAGAGCGCAGCCGAGCTCGGGGCCGAGCTCGGGAGAATCGAGGAAGGGCTTCCGACGACGGACCGTATTGTTGCCGAAAGAAAGCCGATCACTTCGCGGGAGATCACCGTAAAGTTCACTCTGAGGAAAATCGCCATTCCGGCTATTGGATTCCTTGCTCTTGCGGCCATAGCTCTCGTGATCTTCCGTTTCACCCCCCAAAAACGATCTGGCACTCCTTTGCCTTCGGGCAGGCCTTCTCTTGCTATCGTCTACTTTGAAAATATTCCCGGAGACAAGAGCCTGGATGCCTGGAAGACCGGGCTTACAGAGTTGCTTATTACGAAGCTCTCCCAATCAAAATTTATAAACGTTCTGAGCAGCGACAGAATCTTCAGCATTTTAAAAAGACTGAATCTCCAAGAAGCCAAGAAATATTCCACAGAAGACCTGGTAAAGGTGGCCGACGAAGGAGGGGCTGTCTACACACTGAGCGGGAGCCTTATGAAAGCCGGGAAAACGATCATCATGACCCTGACGCTTCAGAAACCGCGCACAGGAGAGGTCATAAGCCTCCTTAATATTGAGTGTAATGGTGAGGAAGAGATTTTTGCCAAGGTGGATGAGCTAGCCAGGACGATCAAGTCCGACATGAACCTCACGGCGGATCAGATAGCCACTGATATCGACAAAGATGCGGGCAAGATCACGACCTCCTCTCCCGAAGCACTCAAGTATTATTTTGAGGGCCGGAGGCACTTTTGGAAGCAGGAATATGAACAGGCAATCGCTCACATGGAGAAAGCGGTGGAAATTGACCCGGAATTCGCCATGGCTTATAGAGCAATGGCGGTATTGTCGGGTGGGGCTGAGCGTCGGAAATACTTGAAGAAAGCTTTGGAGTTGAGTGCACGTCTTCCTGAAAATGAGCGGCTGCTCATCGAAGGTCAGTCCTTTTATGACGACGAGGATTATGCGAAAGCCATTGAGATCTTTGAAAAACTGGTGAAGATCTATCCCGGCCTGGCCACAGGTCACTTCTCGTTGGCTCTTTCTTACTGGTTAGCTGGAGATATTGACAAGGCCATCACACAGCAGGAAATCGCTGTCCAGATCAATAGAACACCTAGTGCGATCCATAACCTCGCTGAACTCTATATGATCAAAGGGCTTTATCAGAAGGCAGAGGACGTCTGTCGGTCCTTCCTCCAGGATGTTGAGGATAATGGCGACGTTCGCCATGAGTTAACCATCAGCTTCATATGCCGGAGGCAATTTGACCTAGCTTTACCAGAGGCGGAAAAGCTCTTTCTCCTTGGCCCTGATGGGCAATCGAACAAAGGCTTTCTCCTTTTCTGCAAAGACGATTTTGCCGAGGCGAAGAAAATCCTCGTTGTTGGTTACTGGCAACTTGCCTGCCTTCGGGCTCGGGGAAAGATCAATGAAATCGTCGCCCTTAGTCAACAGGATTTGGAGAAATCAAAAGGGGACAAAGGGAACGAAGCAGGTGCCTATAGGGGATTGGCAGACGCGCTGGAAAAAGCCGGTCGCTATGAAGAAGCTTACCGTGCCTTTAGCCAGTATCTTAAGCTCTCCGCCGAGAATCGGAAATCCGCGGGGGAATCCGGCCCCCCTTATCTGCCGAGTGGGCAGAAGGATGAACTTTTTTTCAAAGGAAGATTTCAGGCAGAAATGAAATCCTTCGATGAAGCTCGGAAGACGGCCGAGGAGTTGAAGTCTCTGATTGAGAAGGGCATCAACACGAAGGAGTTGCGATGGTATGAATACATCCTCGGGCTGATTGAATTCGGGAAGAGGAACTTTCGTCAGGCCGCAGATTTATTCAGCAAAGCGTGCGGCCGCCTTGATTTCGAAAGTGAATGGAACCCTGAACAGGCCTCCTTCTTTGACAATCTCGCCCGAGCCCTCTATGAATCGGGAGACTTGGACAAAGCTCGTAAAACCTACGAGAGGATTACGCTTCTCACATCCGGTCGGTGGATGGACGGTGATCTCTACGCCAAAGCATTCTACATGCTGGGGATAATTGCCGAGCAGCAAGGAGATAAGCCGCGCGCCCGCGAGAAATTCCGCAAGTTCCTCGACCTCTGGAAAGACGCCGACCCCGGGTTGCCCGAGGTTGAGGATGCCAAGATACGGCTGGCGAAACTATAGCTGAAGGGATGCTTAGAAGAGAGGCAAGGCTCAATATAGAGATCGGAATATGAAGTGTTCCAAGTGTTTGCATGACAATCCTGCCGACACGGTTTTCTGCGGGAAGTGCGGCACGAAGTTTGATACGGAGGATCGAGCCTCTTTCACTCGGACAATCGAGACCGGCGCGAACGAGCTCGTTCGTGGGGCCCTGTTTGCCGGTCGTTACGAGATCATCGAGGAGCTCGGCACCGGCGGCATGGGCCGCGTCTATCGCGCCCAGGACACCAAGCTCAACGAGGAAGTCGCCCTCAAGCTCATCAAGCCGGAGATCGCCGCCGACAAGAGGACGGTCGAGCGGTTCCATAACGAAATCAAGATCGCCCGCAAGATCGGCCACAAGAACGTCTGCCGAACGTACGACCTCCACGAGGAGGGCCGGACGCTCTATTTGACGATGGAGTATGTACGGGGCGAAGATCTAAAAAGTCTGATTCATAGAACAAAAACCCTTTCGACAAAGACCGCCCTCGCCATCACCCGCCAAATCGCCGAAGGCCTAGGCGAAGCTCATAAGCTGGGGATCGTCCATCGGGACCTCAAGCCCGGCAATATCATGATCGATAAGGACGGCCAAGCCAAGATCATGGATTTCGGCGTGGCCCGGGCCATGCGGGAAAAGGGCATCTCGGGGGCCGGAGCGATCATCGGGACGCCGGAATATATGAGCCCCGAGCAGGTCGAGGGGAAAGAGGCCGATCCGCGAACGGACATCTACGCCCTAGGCATTATCCTGTTCGAAATGCTGATGGGCCAAGTGCCGTTCGAAGGAGAGACGGCGTTCTCGATCGCCGCCAAGCAAAAAAGCGAGCCGCCGCCTATCCCCCGAAAGCTCGCTCCGCAGATCCCCGAAAGCCTGAACAAGCTCATCCTCCGCTGCCTGGAAAAAGACCCCGTCAATCGCTATCAGACGGCCGAGGAGTTACGGACCGACCTCGAAAAGGTCGAGCAGGGCCTGCCGACAACGGAGCGCCTCCCCCCAAAGCAGAAGTCTATCACGTCAAAAGAAATCACGGTCAAATTTACTCCCAAGAAACTCCTCATTCCGGCCGCTGGACTTATCGTTCTTGCCATCATCGCCATCCTCTTCTGGCACCCTTCCCCTCATAAGCCGCCGGTTATTTCATCCGGGAAACCTTCCCTCGCCGTCCTCCCCTTTGAAAACCACTCGGGCGACAGCAGCCTCGAGTACTTGCGCGATGCCTTTCCGGATCTCCTCTTTTCCGGCCTCTCCTCATCCAAATACCTCAAGGTGCTGCGGCAGGACGAAGTGAACGACGCGCTCAAGAAACTGAATCTCGCTGAAGGGAAAAACCTGACCTCTGATAACATAAAAAAGATCGCCCAGGAAGCCGAGGTAAGTAGCCTCCTGAAAGCGAGTTTCGTCAAGGCCGGCGAGAACCTCATCATCACGGCCGCCCTGGTCAGCGGCCAAACCGGCGAGACGCAAGCCACGCTCTCTACGAAAGCTCAAAGCATAGAAAATATTTTGGGCGGGGGGCTGGATGGCCTCGTCAAGGAGATCAAGCAAAGGCTGAACCTCACTCAGGAACAGCTAGCCACAGACATCGATGTCGAGATCGGCAATGTGATGACCAGGAACCCAGAAGCCCTGAAATACTATGTTGAGGGCGAAAAATTTCATCTGGATATGAAATACGGCGAGGCCATCGTGTCTCTTAAAAAGGCTGTTGAGCTCGACCCCGAGTTTGCTATGGCCTACAGAGTACTCGGGGGCATCTATGGGAACATACGACAATATGCCAAGAGCAAGGAGATCTATGAGAAGGCCTTCCAGCTTAAAGACCGGATGCCGCCGCGAGAATATTACATTCTCCAGGGCGATTATTACCGTCAGTCCGAGGTGACATATCCAAAGGCGATCGAGATGTACAAGAAAGTCCTGGACATCTACCCGGACGACTATCTCGGGAATCATCTGCTCGCCGTTACTTTTGGCGACGTAGGCGAATATAAGCTGGGCATAGAGCAATACTTTAAGATATTGAAGAATAGGCCGAGGGACCTAATAATCTACGCCAATGTTGCCTTATATTATTCAGTGCTAGGGGAATACGAGAATGCAACGCAGACCATGAAAGAATTTGTTGCTAATAACCCTGGAAACGATTCAGGGCATAGTTGGCTTGGTAGGCATTATATCCTCCAGAGGCGATTTGACCTCGCAACGCAGGAAATGGACCAAGCGATCAGTATTCGTCCAGATAAAATCTATACATGGTTAAAAGGAAATATTTTCTATTATAAAGATGATCTTGAGGAAGCCGCCAGATTCTATCGGAGGTTGTCGGATAACACAAAAAATTATGAAGGGAGAGCCGTTTACGGCCTTAATTGCGTAGACATCCTGAAGGGAAAGCCCGAAGAAGCCCGGATGCGGATGAAATCCTACCCGAACCTGATTGATAAGAGAAATCTAGCCTTATTTGATAACCATAGAGGTTTAGTTTGCATGGCAAGTCAGATGCCCGAACTAGCGCTTGAAGAATTCAAGAAGGTTTATGCCCTTGTTCCGGAAAGCGAAGTCCCCAAGAAGAGAGAGGGTTATTTTTGGGAAGCTGTCGCCCAATTGGAAATAGGGAACCTGCCCGAAGCTGAAAAGCTGACTCGAGAGATCGATCGCCTTACTCCCGAGCTGATGAGGAAGACGAACTCGAGCATTCCCTACCTTCGGGGAAGGCTGGCGCTGGCCAGAAAGAACTTGCCTGATGCTCTGAAGCTCCTCGACGAAGCCGTGGCTCATTGCCTGGGAGAAAGCACGCAAGGATGGCCCCAAAAAGATGCACTTTATCTATACAGCCTGGCCTCAGCCTGCCTCGACATGGGAGACGTCGACAACGCGCTCAAAAACTATGAAAAAATCACCCTTTTGACTCTCAGCCGGTATGAGTGGGGAGATCTCTACGCCAGGAGTTACTATAACCTGGGCAAGATCTACGAGCAAAAAGGGCTAAAAAGCAAGGCGGGCGAGAACTACGAAAAATTCATCAGCCTCTGGAAAGACTGCGAACCCCAGTTCCGGCCGCTCGTTGAAGACGCAAGGAAACGCCTGGCTTCCCTTCAGTCGAAATGATCCAAAAAAGAAAGCAACATTGAACTAAAGAGCGGGATATGAAGTGCCCAAAGTGTCATTCTGACAACACCGACACGGCGCGGTTCTGCAGCAATTGCGCGACGTCGCTGGGTGCTCCCCATGATCATGGGCCCTCCCTCACAAAAACTCTAGAATCTCCCACACATATTGCCGTCCCCGGGGCTGTTATCGCCGGGCATTATGAGGTCTTGGAAAAACTCGGCCGGGGCGGGATGGGCGAGGTTTATCGTGTTCTCGACAGGAATCTCGGCCGACAGGTGGCCATCAAGATCCTTCCGGAAGAGTTTTCCACGGACCCGGAGAGACTGGCCAGGTTCGAGCGTGAGGCCAAGCTCCTGGCGACGCTGAATCATCCCAATATCGCCGCCGTCCATGGTTTCGAAGGAGCTGGGGGACTCCGATTCCTGGTGCTGGAGCTGGTCGAAGGAGAAACGCTACAAGCGCGGTTGGATCGAGGCGCCCTGCCCATGGACGAGGCGCTGGAGACGTGCCGGCAAGTCGCCGAGGGACTCGAAGCCGCCCATGACAAGGGAGTCGTCCACCGGGATCTTAAGCCTGCAACATCATGATCACGCCCGAGGGCAAGGCCAAGATCCTGGACTTCGGGTTGGCCAAAGCCTACACGGGTGAGACCACAGGCATCGATATCGCGAATTCGCCGACGATAACGGCCCAAATGACCGGGCCGGGCATCATCCTAGGGACTGCAGCGTACATGAGCCCCGAACAAACGCGTGGGCGGTCGGTGGACAAGCGGGCCGATATCTGGGCCTTCGGCTGCATCCTCTATGAGTGCTTGACGGGGGAGCGGGCGTTTCGGGGGGAAACAGTGTCCGATACCCTGGCCCATATCTTGAAGGGCGAGCCGGATTGGGAACTGCTTCCGAAGGATATGCCCGTAAGTGTCCGGAACGTTCTGCAGCGTTGCCTGCAGAAAGACCCCAAGCTTCGCATCCATGATGTCGCCGACGCTTGGCTCGAAATTGAAGCGCCGGTGGCTTATCCCTCCGAAGCATCAACCGCTCCCCGGAGATTCTTAATTCTGTGGCAGGCTGCAGGCGCGGCTTTGATGCTTCTAGCCGGCCTCATCATCGGACGAATGTTGCTTTGGAATTATCATCCTGCTCCTTCCCCCTCAATTGTCACGTCAACTATCAAGGTCGAGCCGGGTCACTGGTTGGACGGCATGCGTAGGGCCATTGAAATGGAACGCCCAAGCCGAACTGCTATGGCCATTTCCGGCGACGGCAAGTTCCTCGTCTACAGTGCCATCGAAGAGAATCCAGGCGCTCAGGCGAAGCCTTGGTTGTACCTGCGAAGAATGGACCGGTCAGAAGCCAAGCCCATCCCCGGGACAGAAGGCGGCATCAACCCTTTCTTGTCGCCTGACAGCCGTTGGGTGGGATTCTGGGCGGACGGCAAGCTGAAGAAGATGCCCGTCGAAGGTGGAGTCCCAAGCAGTTTGTGCGATGCTTCATTGCTCTTCGGCGCGGATTGGGGTCGCGATAACAGCATTGTTTTCTCAGATGGAGTTTCTTCCGGGCTCTTAAGGATTTCGGCTGAGGGCGGGAAGCCCGAGATCCTGACCAAGCCTGATCAGAAGAGAGAAGAGTCAAGCCACCGTCTGCCATCCTGGCTTCCCAATGGGAAGGCCGTGCTGTTCACTTTAATGAAATACCGATTTGACCTGCATCCCTCGATTGCACTGCTCCGACTGGATACTCGCGAATGGCATGTCCTTTTACAGGACGGGGCAGATGCCAGGTACGTTCCCACAGGCCATCTTGTTTTCCTGAGGCAAGGGACGCTTATGGCTGTGCGATTTGATCTGTCCAAGCTGGAGGTCATTGGGCAGCCGGTCGCGCTTGTGGAAAACGTCATGCAAGCCTTCAGCGGACACGACTACTACAACACCGGCGCTGGTCAGTTCGGCACCTCCGATACAGGATCGCTCATCTATGCAGCGGGCGGTATCGTTCCGGACCCAAAGAACTCGTTCGTGTGGGTAGATCGGAGAGGAATAGAGCAACCTGTCACGGGCTTACAAGCCTCTTTTCGTGGCCCCCGTCTTTCTCCTGATGGCCAGAGAATTGCCTACGAATGGGGCGGGGGGAAGGTCTGGGTATATGACTTGGGCACGGGCACGAACAGTCCGCTGATGACAGGCGAGGGAGAAGCGATGTTTCCGATCTGGAGTCCCGACGGTAAGCGGCTTCTTTTCGCTTGGGAAAAATCTCTGAGAACGAACCTGTACGAGGAACCTTACGATGAAAGCTCACCGATGGAGCGCCTGACAACAAGCCAATATGAGCAGTTCGCTGGATCATGGTCTTCGGATGGGAAAACGGTCGCGTTGGTGCAATGGCTCCCGGATTGGAATCTTGACATTGCCCTGCTGGACGTCGCCTTAGGACGCGTGACGCCGTTCTTGAATTCGCAATTCACTGAGGCATTCCCCGAATTCTCGCCCGACGGTCGCTGGATAGCTTATACATCAAATGAGTCAGAGCGCAACGAGGTCTACGTCCGGGCCTTCCCCGGTCCAGGTATGAAGCATCTTGTATCGAACGAAGGAGGCATAGAGCCGCTTTGGTCGAGAAATGGCAAACAGCTTTTCTACCGGCGACAGGACCAGGTATGGGCCGTGGATGTCCAGACAGACGGCGGCTTCGCAACCACCAAACCGCGCCTGCTTTTTGAGAAACCCGGATACAGGTCCACTAACCCCATACGCAGCTATGACCTGTCCTTCGACGGGATGCGATTCCTCATGGTTAAGATGGACCAAAGAAAGCCAACTCCTGTTACCGAAATAATCCTCGTCCAGAATTGGTTCGTGGAGCTCAAGCGGCTTGCCCCCACCGGGAAGAAGTGAGGCTCTGACCCCGGCTTGCCCGAACTTGCGGATGCGAAAAAGCGGCTGGCAGCCCTATAGCTGAAGGGATGCTTAGAAGAGAGGCAAGGCTCAATATAGAGAGCGAAATATGAAGTGTTCCAAGTGTTTGCATGACAATCCTGCCGACACGGTTTTCTGCGGGAAGTGCGGCACAAAGTTTGATACGGAGGATCGAGCCTCTTTCACCCGGACAATCGAGACCGGCGCGAACGAGCTCGTTCGTGGGACTCTGTTTGCCGGTCGTTACGAAATCATCGAGGAGCTCGGCACCGGCGGCATGGGGCGTGTCTACCGAGCCCACGACACCAAGCTCAACGAGGAAGTTGCTCTCAAACTCATCAAGCCCGAGATCGCGGCCGAGCGGCGGGTAGTCGAACGCTTCAGGAACGAGCTCAAGACGGCCCGCAAGATCAGACACAAGAACGTCTGCGGGATGTATGACTTTCATGAGGAGGGGAAGACCCTATACCTGACGATGGAGTATGTCCGGGGGGAGGACCTGAAGAGCCTGATCCACAGGATGAAGACCCTGACGGTTGGAGCGGCAGTCTCAGTTGCCCGTCAGGTCGCCGAGGGTCTAGGCGAAGCCCACAAACTGGGCATCGTCCATCGCGACCTCAAGCCCGGCAATATCATAATCGACAAGGAGGGCCAGGCCAAGATCATGGACTTCGGGATCGCTCGGTCGCTCTCCGGAGGAGGGACGACGGCCGAGGGTGTGATCATCGGCACTCCGGAGTACATGTCTCCGGAGCAGGTCGAGGGGAAGGAAGCGGACCAACGGTCGGACATCTACGCGTTGGGGATCATTCTTTTCGAGATGGTGACAGGGAGGCTGCCGTTCGAGGGGGAGACGCCGTTCAGCATCGCCAACAAGCAGAAAAGCGAGCCTCCGCCTGCTCCGAAGAAGCTCATGCCGCAAATACCGGAGGGCTTGAATAAGCTCATTCTCCGCTGCCTTGAAAAGGACAAGGCCAAGCGCTACCAGACAGCCGAGGACTTCTTGGCGGACCTTATGGCCACTGAAGCGGCTCTCCCGATAGGCGAAAGAAAATCCGCCCGGCCGAAGCCCAAGACTTCTCGCGAAATAACGGTCAAGTTCACGCCGAAGAAGCTCTTCGTCTTGGCTCTTGCTCTCCTCGTCCTCGCCGCCGCGGGAATCATCCTATGGCCAGTCATCCACCCGAACAAAAGCGCTACCAGGGTTTCTGCACCCAGTCAACAAACACTTGCAGTCCTCCCTTTCACCGACCTCACGTCGGCAAAAGACCAGGCGTCCTTGTGCGAAGGGATCGCGGAAACGCTCATCAATTCGCTGTCCAGCGTTGGAAGCCTCAAGGTCCGCGGAAAATATTCCTCTTTCCTGTTCAAGAGCCAAGACGATCCCAGGGAAGTTGGAAGGAAGTTAAACGCGCAAAAGCTCCTTATTGGAACCATCCAGAAAGTCGGCAATCGCCTTCGGGTCAATGTCCAACTGCTCAATGTAGCTGATGGAACGCCTTTATGGTCAGAAAAATTCGATGGCAAGGAGGAAGATATCTTTGATATTCAAGACAAAATCGCTGCCGAGGCCATTGGCCAGATGAAAGTCGGACTCTTGGAGAAGGAAAAGGCGGGTCTTGAAAAGCGATATACCAGTAACAAAGAAGCCTACAGTCTCTATCTCCAGGCCAATCATCTTGCCCGGCCGATGATATCTGATCAGCGATAATCATTATTCCCGGCGCATTGACTCAACTATTTTGTTACTGAGATCATGTCGTTGCCTCAATTCAATGTTACCGAAAAAGGAGAGCAACGATGTCAACTCGGATCAGCAAGAGGGCAAGGGTAGAGCTCGTCGGAGCTCTAAGTGGACGTTATCGGCTCTCATCGAAGATGGAAAAGACCAAGATATTGGATGAGTTCAAAGCGTTGACGGGATTCCATCGAAAGCATGCCGTTCGGCTCCTCAACTCGCCCCCTGCTGAGCATGGGCTTAAGCGGGGATACGGCCTCCGCATTTATAATGAAGCGGTCCGGAAGGCTCTGGTTATCGCATGGGAGGCTGGAGATCGGATATGCGGGAAGAGACTGAAGTCCATTTTGCCGGCTCTGGTAGATGCGATGGAGCGATTTGGCCATCTGCAGCCCGATCCGGAAGTGCGGAGATGTCTTTTGGCAGCGAGTGCTTCAACCCTAGACAGGCTCCTGCAGCCGGTACGAAAAGAAGCCAAGCCCGGCAAACGGAAACGGCGAAGGCCTAAAAAACCGAGCGGTAGTATCCGAGTTAGAACCTTTTCCGACTGGAATGACCCGCCGCCTGGATATCTGGAGATTGATTTTGTCGAGCATAACGGCGGCTCGACGGCTGGAGCTTATATCTATAGTCTGGTTGCGGTCGACATCTGCTCGGGTTGGGTAGAAAGCGTTCCTCTTCTTGCTAGAAGCCAGGAACTGGTTGTGGAAGCATTCGATGTGATTAGCCGACAGTTTCCCTTCCCCATCCTGGGAATCGATTCCGATAATGATGGCGCGTTCATCAACGACACGCTACTCGACTATTGCCAGGGAAAACACATCGAGTTCACAAGATCCCGGGCCTATCGGAAGAACGATCAAGCTTGGATAGAACAGAAGAACGGGGCCGTTATCCGAAGGTTTGTTGGCCATGATCGGTTCACGGGAATCGTCGCCGGCCAAGCCCTGGCAACCCTTTATCAGGCCGTCCGGCTTTACGTAAACCATTTCCAACCGTCCTTCAAGTTGCGGGAAAAGGAAAAGATAGCCGCAAAGGTCAGACGTTATTACGAGAAGCCGATGACGCCCTGCGAACGGCTCTTAGGCCATCCGGCCGTGCCCGATGATATAAAGAAGTCGCTTAAGCTAATAGGTAGGTCCGTTGACCCGGTAGCCATGCTTCATCGGATTCGGCAACAGCAGGAAGTGTTGGCGGCATTAGCCTGCCGTGACACCTCGGCATCGGGGCCGGGCCGCGAGAGCCTTGAGCAGTTTATGCAACAACTGGGAGAGCTATGGCGACAGGGGGAAGTCCGCGCTACCCATCGTACTTTCCCTAAGACGCCTCACTATTGGCGCACCCGTAAGGACCCGTTTGAATCGGTTTGGCCGGATGTCCTTCTTTGGCTCCAAGATACGCCAGACGCCACAGCCAAGGAACTGTTCGTGCGTCTCCAAACAGAGCAGCCGGGACGCTTTCCAGACGTGCAACTACGAACTTTGCAGCGCAGGGTCAGAGCCTGGCGTCATGTGATGGCAAGAGGTCTTGTCTTCGGCGGACAAAACGCATCTGAAGTATCGGCCGAGGCTACTCCAATAAGCCTCGACAAGGCGCCGATTCTTCAGTAACATTTTTGATTGAGGCAACGGGGCCGGGAATAATGCTTGACGTTCATCAGATATCTACTGACGTCCTGAAATCCATACCCGTTTATCTAGCAGCGACCGAAAAAGATCCAAATTTCGTCCTGCCATATATCGCCCTGTCGTCGTTATACGCAGATCTTTATTCAAGTTTCGGAATTATGCCGAGGGATGAAGCCTACAATAAATCTAAAGAAGCCTTGAGAAAGGCCTTTGCCATTGACAGTGAAAATGGAGAGGCCTACGCCGTTCGTGCGAATCTGAAATATTCATTTGAAAACGACCTGGCTGGCGCCGAACTCGATTATCAACGAGCCCTTCAGCTCTCCCCTTGGAGCCCGCTTGTGATTGCGCGGCATTATTTCTTTCTGCTCGCTAGGGGGCGATTGGAAAAAGGTTTGTCTGAAATAAAACTTCTTGTCGAGATCGACCCCCAAGATCCCCAAAACCATTTTTACCTGGGCCAATGCCTCTACTTTTCGCGCCGATATAATGATTCGATTATCGCTTACAATAGAGTGCTTGAGCTTGATCCAAATAACCAAAATGCAAGGTGTTGGAGTATCTTCTGTTTTCTAGCTCGGAGGGAGAAGGTCGATGCCGAAAAGCATTTTAAGCTATTAACACCAGGCGTTGAAATGGGCTCTTCCAATTGGACGGCTGTCTTTTATGCTGCAATGGGAAACAGGGATAAGGCCCTTGAGCACCTGACTAGGACGTATAAGGAGAACCGGTTTGCCTTGAGCTTCATGTTTCTGATCCATTTTTTTGATAATTATCGCGCCGACCGTGAGTTCATCGACCTTCTCAAAAAGTCAGGCTTTGAGTTTCGGCAATTACCATAAAGACGTCGTGGGTAGGAGTGAAATCAGTCCCCTCATGGCTTCAGCCACAATTCAGTGGGGAGTAGACTTTCCTTAGGAAAGTCAAAACCGCAGGCCGGCCTTAATTTGTGTCCAGCGCGGCATCTGGCGCGCCCAGACCTGCCCGAACAGAGAGTTTTCCTCTTGAACGAAGGAAACAGGCCGCTGGCTATTCATCAGGTTGTAAACATTGACGCCGAGGTTTAAGATGACCCCGCTCCTGAGCTGGAAATCTTTTTGAATCAGAAGGTCCACGTACATATGGGGCGGCGTCGTCAGCACGCCGCGGCCCTCGGGAAACGCGTAATAGCCTCCATAGGCCGCTACCCATCCCTTCTCTTGCCAATGATAACCGGATAGATACTCGATGTTAGCTGAGACATTGATGCCGTAAGGCGCAAAATAGGTCGCAAATATCTTGACGATATGGTCCACACTATAGGGAAGGAATCCGTACCAGCCCTCGCCGCCGATTCCCCTTCCGCCCAGGCCGGCGAATATATTGTCGTACAATGTCTTGTCCGGAGCTTCCGGCGGCATATAGGGCCTGTCGCCGAAAACGCCTAAATTATATGTGGATCCCCCCAGCACGTCCCAAGTCCCAAACTCGTAGGCGTTGCCGGGATCGGTCCCTTTGGCCTGGGACCAGGTATAGGAAGCGTTCAGCAGGAGTCGGCCCGGGATTTTTCCGTTGAGCTCGACTTCGAGGGCCCGATAATCCCTTTTTTTGAGCTCAAAATTGGTGAAGAGTGCTTTAATTTCCGATGGCGATTCCGGATCATATAAGGAGATGTCCTCCATCAAGTTGCGCGAATATGAGAGGATCCCCCTGACTTTCAGGGCCCAGTTCGTCCAGAGTTGCCGGTCGAATTCGAGAAGGAATTTGTGCACTCTATCGGGATGGAGATTGGGGTCCACCGCTTCTGGCGTGGAAGCGCCGCTTTGTTCAAAGACAAAAGCCCAATTGGCCTGGTCCTTCAGCTGGGATTCTGTTGGGCTTTGGGAGCCAACCCAAGAATAGTCGCGAAAGTTCCATTGAAAATTACTATTGAAAAACCCTAGGGCTTCCGTGGAGATGGGCATGGCATACATCCCATAGCCGAATTTCAGGACGTTGCGGCCGTCTCCTGTTGCGTCAAAGGCTCCCGAAATGCGCGGCTGCAGGAAATCCCCGAATCCCCAGCTCCAGACTCGCTCGCCAACGTCGTTATAAACTCTTTGGGTATCGGTCCTGAGCCCCAACAGGAAAGAAAAGCGGCCTAGGACGATATTGTCCTCTGCGTATAACCCAAATCCATTGGTGGTGTCTTTGGTCGCGCTGGGTCCATACTCATCTAGTTCGAGAGGAATACCGCGCGCTGACCAAGTGATGTAGGTCCCGTTGTCAAACCCGTTTCCCGGCCAAGGGTCGGCGTTGAGGCCAGTCCAATTTATCACTTCGTTGTATTTATTGTCGTAAAAGCTCCACCCGACCTTGATCTCGTGTTTTCCCCAGCGGCCCAGGTCGAGGTATTGGGTCAGGCCGACCGCCATGTCTGTCCGTCGCTGAAGCGTCCGGTCCGAATTTAGGGCATTGTTTGTCGCTTGGCCGATGTCCTGCCAGAAATAGGTCGGCGGGCCAAAATTACCGCTGAGCGGTTCTGTATTGGTGTCGTTCCGGTTCTGCCCCCAAGCCGCGGTCAGGAGAGTGTTCTGGGAGAGGATCCCCTGGTAGTTGAGCCGGTAGGAATAGCGGGTGTAATTCGTTTCAGTATAGGTTTCCGGGAGGCCGATCCCGCCTGTCTGATTAAGGAACTTGTCCAGGGTCCCGCTCAGGGATAGCGTATGGCCCTCGTAAGGCGTGAACGTGATTTTCCCGAAGACGTTGTTCGTACTGGCACGCCTCTCCCCGGGAGGAACCGTCAGCCAGCCGATGGACTGTTCCTGGCTTTTATCGGAGTTTACGAAAAAATCATCGGAAACGAAGAACCAAAGCTTGTCCTTGATGATCGGGCCGCCCAGGTTCCCGAAATACTGCTGAAGGGTGGTATTCGGGAGGCTGACAACGGAGAGTTGCGGTTGCCTGTCGGCTCGAAGGTGCCAGTCCTGGAGGAATCCTCCCAATTCTCCATGAAAGGAGTTGCTGCCCGATTTCGTCACGATGTTGATGAAACCGCCAAGCCCCTGGCCCATCTCGGGCGCGAACCCGTCTGAGACGATCTCGACCTCATCCCAGGCATCGTAGTTGAGACGCACACCAGGGTCATTAACAAAAACACCCTTCGTCGAAAGCCCGTCCACGAGCCAGTTGTTCCCGGCGTCGCCTTCGCCCCGGAAGCTCGGTAGGCCGGTTTCTGTTGCGAAGCCGGGGAGAATGCCTCCGCCAGAGATTGTATTGACCCTCACTCCCGTTACTCCCGGAGTGAGGTCGGTAATCTCCGCGATAGTCCTTGCCTGGGCTGGTACAAGCGCGAGGTCCGCGCTGTTTAGTCGGTAGCTCGTATCCGTTTTCGTTTTGTCGATAGCCGGGTTCACCGCGGTGACGGTCAGTTCCTCCTTGACGGCGGCGGGCTTCAGCACGATGGAGAGGCTCGCCGTGAATCCCAGCCGGACTTCGTTCCCGGTCGTTGTCAGCTTTTCAAACCCGGGAAGCTCGAAGGTCAAAGAGTAGGCACCGACGGGGAGCAGGGGAAGGCGGAAGTCCCCCGTTCGATCGGACACTGCGGTCCGCAGGCCCTGGAGATGCGGGCTCCTGGCAGTGACGGCAACGCCGGGAAGTGCTTCGCCCTTTTCATCGGAAATTCTGCCTCGAACCTCGCCCGTCTGCTGAGCCCTGAGAGCTCCGCAGAGCAGAACGAGGAAAATAAGAAAACTAGGCGCGACTCTCAGCGGGTTTTTCATTCCTCCCCCCCCTCCTTATCCAAGAATCAGAGAAATCCGATATGGCCAGTCCCTTCGGCTTTAAGTGGATGGAGTAGATATTCGGATAGTTGAGCACTGAAGCTGTCGGGCTTCCCGGACGAACAGCTCTCGTGAAACCGGGAAGTGTCCGGATTATCAGAGTGATAGTCAGGGCGTTGCATCCCGCGTTTACCCCACCGATTACTTAGCAAAAAGATAGCACCGAAGCGAGGTAGCGTCAATTCGATAAGAAGACCTCTTCCCGTGTCACAGATTAATACAGGACGTTCGCCTCTCCGTTTTTCTTGATGAGCTTGTCGATCTCGGCCAGGATGAGGTCGCGGCGGACCAGCATGGTCTTGATCTCGTCATCCGTCAGGTAATCGCCGACGGCACCCTTGATGCTGTCGAACGTCAAAGCCTTGGTTTTCTCGACGATCGCCCGCGGCAGCTCGCTCATGAGCTTCGGCCCTTCCGGATGTTTTTCCGTGTAGAGGAGCTTTTTCCAGGTCCGGAAGGTCCGGGAATGGTCGATCAGGATCATCCGCCAGTCCTTGGTGATCAGCACGTTGCCCTCGCTGCGGTCCTCGTTGGCGATCAGGTTGTCGAAGAAACGCTGCAGGTAAGTCGCCCTGTTCCAGCCGAAGACCTTGTAGGACGGCGTCTTGATCTTCTTCTGGACTTTGTCCCTGAGCGACATGGTGTCGTCGATCCAGTACTGGCAGGAGCCGAGATCGTCATGAAACCGGCGCTCGACGGTCGGCGGAACCATGTCGAGGCCCAGCAATCGATCCAGGCGATAGGCCGCGATTTCATACTGCCAGCCCTCGATATACCCCTTTTGCCGGCCCCGGGCGTTTTTCCATAGCGCGTAGTGAGTGAAGTCGCCTTGTTGGAGCGTCAGCTTCCAGGGACTCGTCACGGCTTCTTCGCCGCCGAACTGCTTTTCGCCGACGACCTTCGCCGTCTTTAAAAAGTCCTCCCATTGGGCCTGCTGGGCCAGTTCCTCAGGAATGAGCTGAGCGAAAAGAGCAGAGACCCAAAGAAGAGACAGACCTCCAAGGACCGCCGCCAGCCATGTCTTTTTCATCGGTACCCTCCCCTAAATTCTATCAACCGCAGGCGACACGAGGTCGCTTCATTCATAAAGGATCTTGGCTTCGCCCTGCTCGCTGTACTTATGCTCGGCGTAATGCGACAGATCCCCCTTCTTGCCCTGAAATTCCCGCTCCATCGTGACCGGGACCATGTTGAGCCCGAGGAGCTTGTCAAGCCGATAGGCGGCGATTTCATACTGCCAGCCTTCCCAGGCGCCGTTCATCATCCCGCTGGGGTTTTTCCAGAAAGCCGTGGTCTCGAAATCCCCTTTCTTCAGGTAGAGCCGAAAGGGATGGGTGACGCCCTCGCCGACCGGCTTGGATCCGACGATCTCGGCCGTGACGAGAAACGTCTCCATCTCGCCGCGGCGGGCTATATCCTCCGGCTTGAACTGCCGGCCAAAGAGACCATGGGGGAAAGACAGCATCAAGGAAAATAGAAGGATCGTCGCGCACCGCTTCATGATGATCTCCCCCGGGAGCTGCCCTTGTCGCATTATGATAGTCCGCATTTATTTCAAGGTCAATTCAACTCCGTCGGTAGTCAAGCATCCCTGCTCGTGGGATAACGACAGCTGCCGGATGCGCGCCAGACACGCTGGGATCGTCTAGGAAGGGGCTTTAACGGAGAGATGGGAAAAGGGGGGGCAATTTTGCCAGAAAACTCACATTTTGAGTGGACCATTTTTAAGGGATGAGAAGCCTCGATCTTTCACTTCACAGGTGGTACATTAACTGGGGTGGGTCATCATAATAAAGGAGAATTTCGTGAAGCAAACGAGAGCTGTCTTTCTCGTCCTTAGGGTCGTTATTATTTTGCTGCTCTTCACCTATCGAGCAGGATTCAGCCAATCCGCCTATAAGATATTGCTATCGAATGATGACGGAATCAATTCTCCCGGCCTGGCTGCCCTGGCAAAAAAACTCTCCACTCTTGGATCCGTTACCGTCGCCGCCTCCAGGGAGGACCGGAGCGGCTCCAGCCACGGAATTACCTCGAACACTCCGATCAAGCTCAAGCAGTCGAATAGAAACGGTGTCAATTGGTTCGCGATCGATGCGCTTCCGGCGACCTGCGTTCGTTTGGCGATTGAATCTTTGCTTCCCGCGCGTCCCGATATCGTTGTCGCCGGCATCAATAACGGAGATGCCACCGGGGTCGTTTCCTTTTATTCCGCCACGGTCGCCTGTGCTCGGGAAGCCGCAATTACCGGGCTGCCGGCCATAGCCGTTAATTTGGAAAAAAGCGAAATCATGGATTACGAAAGGGCGGCGACTTTCATCGCCGCTCTTGTTCAGGAGATCAAAGAAAAGAAGTTACCACCCAGGATCTATCTAAACATCAACATCCCGGCGCTCCCCAAAGGGCAATTACGGGGAGTGATGATCACCAAGCAAGACCTTCGAGGTACTCGGCAATATTATGAAAAAAGGGTCGACCCTGCGGGCGAGGTTTCATATTGGCCCAGTTATAAGCACCTTGAGCCAGACAAGAAAAAAACGGATATTTGGGCGCTGAAAAACGGCTATATCTCGATCACTCCCTTTCAAATCGATCAGACAGCTAACTCAGAACTTAAGAGCTTCGAATCCTGGGCCATAACAAAATGGAAAGACAGCGCTGAAGATGATCGGCCTCCAGTTAATGTACCACCTGTGAGGTGAAAATTCGAGGCACCGGAGCCTCACCCTAAAAGTGGGCCAGCCAAAACACCTTTCCTTTAACCTTTCGCGTTGAGAGCGTAAAACGGCCCTTTTTAGGGTATTTTGACTCTTTTGAAAACGGGCTAAACTCGGGCATAAAATTGACCGATGAAAAAACTTAACTTAATCATTGATAAGGGGATAGCGGCGGACGGGGCTTGTGCCGGAGGAGGGAATCGAACCCACACATCCCTCGTCGGATACGGGATTTTGAGTCCTCCGCCCTATTACCAGCCAGCCAGGAGTATTCGCTCGTAATCCCCTAGCGCCGGGCTTTGGGCACGAAGAGCACGGGGATATTGTACGCCTTCGAGGTCTCTTCAAATGCCGCCAGGTCGGCACTGAAGATATTATCCAGTTTCTTGAGCTGATCCGCCAGACCGCCATCCAACATCGTGAATACTTCATATTGCTGTTGGGTGGGCGCTGTGTCGGCAGCTTCAACGCTCGAGGCGAATGTGTCGAACTGCTCATTCAGCATCCCGGGAAAGGCCAGATTCGCCTCCGATCCTTTCATATTCACCTGGATCAGTTTTTCTTCCACCAGCGACAGCTTTTTTTCGAGATCTTCGGAGGCAGCGACAAGAGGTTTCAGCTTCGGATCGTCTTCTAAGCGCTTGCGCAGCGATTTGATTTGTGATTTGAGATCACGGATCTGGTTGATGGCCTCGTGCATCCTGCTGATACTTTGATAGATTCGCATAGAAAGATCGAACTGTTTTTCCAGTTCTGCAGAAGGAGCTTTCACCCGAGGGTCCGCCAACACCTCGAGAGCTGCAGACTGTGTTCGACCGTCCGCCGTCAGTTTAATCTGATATTTGCCTGGAAGGACCAACGGCCCTCGCGGTCCACCTTCACTGTAGAACGCTCCCGGAACCTTGATGGGATCATCGAAGCGCAAATTCCATACATAGCGTTTCATCCCCTCAGAGGCGGGAATCGTCTTCATCTCCTTCACCTGGCCGGGCCATTCGGGCGGCTGTTCGGCTTCCTTATTCTCAATGCTCGAGAGCGTTCTCACGGGCTTTCCTTCGCTGTCGATGATCTGGAGTGTCACTTCGCTTTTGGGCGCCTCTTTAAAATAATAGTCGATGATCGCTCCAGACGGCGGGTTCTCCCCAACGGGACGGCGGCGATCGACTTGGCCCGGGTAATGCAGGCGATAAGCTGCCTGCGGGGAAAAGAGAAGCATCTCCTGATTCGCTGCAGCGGAATCGATCTGTCGCAGAGGCACGATATCGTCCAGCACCCAAAAAGATCGACCGTGAGTGGCAACAACCAGGTCGTTGTTCTTTATGACAAGATCATGGATCGGCGTCGTCGGCAGGTTGAGCTGAAGAGAGTTCCAGTGACCGCCATCATCCAGTGAGAAAAAAACGCCGCTTTCAGTTCCTGCATAGAGCAGCCCCTTCCGTTTTGGATCTTCGCGGACCGCATGGACGTAGGTGCCCTCCGGGATCCCGCTGACGATAAACGACCAGGATTTCCCGTAGTCGCTGGTCTTAAAGATGTAGGGTCGGTAGTCGTCGAGCTTATGACGATCGACGGCGATATAGGCGGTTCCGGCGTCATGCGCAGAGGGGTCGATGATGCTGATCATGCTCCATTGCGGGAGCTGCTTAGGAGTGATATTGGACCAGTTCTGTCCGTCGTCCATGCTCAAGTGGACCAGTCCGTCGTCTGTGCCTGCCCACAGCATTCCCTTCTTCAAGGGAGATTCGGCGAGCGCGAAGATCGTGTCATAGTACTCGACGCTGGTAATGTCCTTCGTGAGCGGTCCCCCTGATGGCTTTTGCTTGCTCTTGTCATTCCGAGTCAGATCGCCGCTGATGGCTTTCCAGCTCCGCCCCTGATCGACGGATTTGAACACCCTTTCCGCGGCAATGTAAATCACGTCTGGATCGTGCGGCGAAAGGAACATCGGCGAAGTCCATTGGAAACGGTATTTAAGGCCCTCAGCCCCATGACCGGATACGTCCAACGGCCAGACACTGATATCGCCCGCCTGCTCGCTGCGCTTATCGAAGCGCGTGAGCAAGCCTTCCGCGCCGGCATAGACAATGTTGCTATCCCGCGGGTCCGGAGCGATGTACCCGCACTCGCCGCCCCCGACGGGGTACCAGTCCTGGCGCCCGATCGCACCCTCGTCATCCATACTCGCTATGGCGACCGTGGAATTGTCCTGCTGCGATCCATAGATAAAGTAAGGAAAGCGATTGTCCGTCGTGACGTGATAGAATTGCGCCGTGGGTTGGTTTTCTTGGGTGGTCCACGTCTTGCCGCCGTCCGTTGTAATGTTGGCGCCCCCATCGTTGCCGTTGATCATACGCTCCGGATTCGTGGGGTCGATCCAAAGGGCGTGATGGTCTCCATGCGGTGCAGGCAACAAATCAAATGATTTCCCTCCGTCAATCGAGCGCAGCAAACCTGTGTTCAGGACGTAGATCGTATCCGCCGACTTGGGATCGGCGAATACGTGACAGTAATACCAAGGGCGCTGGCGGAGGCGCCCATCATCGCTCACCCTGATCCAACTCTCTCCCCCATCATCGGAGCGATATAATCCGCTCTCTTCAGCTTCGATCAAGGCATAGACGCGATTCGAGTCACCGCCGGAAACGGAAACGCCGATCCGGCCAAGAATGCCTGCCGGAAACCCTTTCCCGCTCAACCGATTCCAAGTCAGGCCACGATCGACAGATTTGTAAAGTCCGCTTCCGGGCCCGCCGCTGGAGAGACTGTAAGGGGTTCGATAGACCTCCCATAACGCGGCATAGAGAATACTGCTGTTGCCGGGATCGAACACGACGTCGACGGCGCCTGTTCTATCATCCTTGGACAAAACCTTGCTCCACGTGGTGCCGCCATCCGCTGAGCGGAATAATCCGCGTTCCGAATTGGAGCCGTAGGCATGCCCCAGAGCGGCCACGAAAACGACATCCGAATTCTTGGGATCAACGATGACAGCGCCAATGTGGCGTGTATCACGAAGCCCCATGTTTTTCCAGGTTCTTCCGGCATCCGTCGATTTATAAACTCCATCTCCGTAAGAGATATCTCCGCGAATGCAAGCTTCCCCCGAACCCGCATAAACGATGTTATGATTTGAAGGTGCCACAGCAATGCTGCCAATCGAAGATACGGATTGCCGATCAAAGAGGGGGTTCCAGATGTGCCCTCCGTCGATTGTTTTCCACACACCGCCAGCCACGGCTCCCATGTAATAAACATTCGGCTCATTGACGATTCCCTTAACGGCAAGAACGCGGCCCCCTCGAAACGGACCCACGAGCCTCCACTTCATTCCCTGGATCAGATTCTGGTCAAATTGCCTTGGAGCAGGCTTGGCTGTCTCTCCGGCCTTGCTTCCGGACTGAGCAAGGCAGATAGCGGCAGTACAAATAATACCCAGAAAAACGAGCTTCGGCTTTCTTTTCATTTTTCCCTCTTTAAGCAGCTATCAATGAAAGCTTTTTGTTATGACGCTGGATCTTGGGCGATCTCACCCAATCTCTATTGTACTTGGCTATCTTAGCTTTCTTTTGTCCTTCCAAGCAAATTGCAGGCGTACTTCGCCCGCTATTGGCTGTTTGCGATGTTTGCGGCTGGTCATTTTTTCTTGTCAGTCAATTCGATGACGCTCTCCCCATTTTTGAGACCGTTGAACGACTTCCTAAAGGTGGATTCGTGGCCCAATATATACGCCCTCCTTCTAAAGCCATAATTCTTTTCGTCCCCTTTAGCGGCAAACAAGCCCGCTCGGGGGGATTATAAGGATGGCTGCCGGATACGCCCCCAGCATCGCCAGGATCGTCCTGGAGGGGGGATCGGCGGAGGAAAGGGGAAAAGGAGCGGGTCAATATGCCAGAAAACTCACCTTACGGGTGGACCATTTTTTAGGGATACGGTCCAGGAAGCCGTCGGAGAATTCAATTTCGGGCCCGACGCCGCTACCGGGTCGGCTTCCGGATGAAGCTCCCCTGGCGGTCTATGTAGCCGATGGCCTCGCCGATCTGGACCTGGGCCAGGCCTCCCGAGAACGGCTGGGCCAGATCAAACTGAAAACCGATCACGACCTTCCCGTTCTTGTCGATGTACCCCCATTTGCCGTCCTTGTTCACCGCGGCCAGGCCTTCGGCGAAAACTGAAACAAACTGGTACCGACCTGGGATGGCCAGCCTTCCTTGCTCGTTGATATAGCCGTACAAATTGCCCACCAGAACGGAGGCTAGGCTTTCGAAGAAATTCCGAGGGTCGAGATATGGCAGGCCCGCCAGGACGGGTTCCCCTTTCTTGTTGACGAATCCGCTTCCGCCGTCCGTCACGACCCAGGCCCGCCCCTCCGAAAACTCGTACGTCTCTATGAACGCGGGCCGGAT
This sequence comes from Candidatus Aminicenantota bacterium, assembly GCA_963729855.1. GTDB lineage: Bacteria > Acidobacteriota > Aminicenantia > Aminicenantales > UBA4085 > UBA4085. The sequence continues at coordinate 341,211 of CAVSPT010000005.1, forward strand.
GACGAAGCTTCCCGCCGGATCGATGTAGCCCCACTTGCCGGCGACGCGCACGGCCGCCAGGCCTTCGGCAAAGTCGTACGCTTGCTCAAACGACGGAGGAATGACGGTTTTCCCCGTTTTGTCGATGAATCCCGACTGGCCGTTGACCTCGACCCGGGCCCGCCCGGAATGGAATCCCCCGCCGCCGGAAAAGCGCGGCTCGACGATGACCCGCCCTTTTTCGTCGATGAAGCCATACCCCTCGCCTTTCTGAAAGAACGCCAATCCCTCGGAAAACGGGGCCGCCCACTCGAAGCGGAAAGAAATGGCCGTCTCTCCGGAGACCCGGACATAACCCCACAGGGACCCCCTCTTGACTGCGGCTAGACCTTCGGAAAAATCCGAAGCCTCGTCGAAACTCGGAGCGATGACGACCTTCCCCGCGCCGTCCATGAAACCGAACTTTCCGTCCTGGCGAATGAGGCAGCGGATGTCGACGGAGGCCGTCTCGGCTACCCCGGAAGAATAGGGAGGCGAAGCCGCTCGAGCAGTCAGCGCGGCCAGAACGAAGAGAACAACAAACCCCCCGCGACGATTGGCGGAGGTCGTTCGTGCGGAAGCAGCGGATCTCCCTTGTCTTTTTTTCATGGACTCCTCTCCTCTCCTGATTCTCTCTCCACACCCTCGGGTTCGTCAATATACATTCGATCTCAATGCATCGAGCGACCAAAATCAATCCGTAACAGTCGGGCCTTTCTTGACTCCACGGCAGTTCGGTGATTAATGCCAGATCAGATTAGGAATCCAAAAAACACCGCTATTAGCTATATCAGTTTTGGGGAGTGCTCAGGGGGTGATCCGATAAAACGGCTCGCAACATTTAATCCGGCAGCGCACCGAAGGCGGCTTGCGACAAAATAGCCGCGGATCACGATGCGATCCGCCCTTATGATCAATAAGCCGTTGGCGGATTCCCCGTGTTCAGATCGAAGCGACTGAAGGGTTGGAGTTCTGGTTTTATAGCAGGAAACCAGGCAATGACTTTCCGAACGTGCTCTCGTAGTCGCGGATCTTCACGAACCTTCTGGTAGGCGGTAGACTCGTTTAGCGGTTTATCGTACCCGATATAGTGGAAAGCTTGACCAACATAGCGTAAGTCCATTCTCCTCTTCGCAATAAGTTGCTTGACCCCAGCGAACGCTTCGGCCGCCGCCTCAAGGCCGCAAGTGATATTCCCCTCCATCCTAATGCTCGCTGGTAGATGCGTCTGTGTAGGAAGCTCGTCTAAGTCAAATGCCGGACTGAACATATAGAAGAAGGACGATACTGCAAATCCCCACAAGAACACGGCTGTCTTTTCCTCTTGTACTAGCGGTTCTATTCCAGGGACTTTCTTCATCAAATGGGCACGATTTCCAAGAAATACATTTAAGCTCAATGAGATAGCGAAAGCATCAGCATTCATTTCCAGCGATTGCCTCGTGAGCTGAAGGTCAGCAGATTGATTTGGCGAATTCAGCTCAAGTAGCAGAGGGCATTTCTTACCAGCCAAATAGGCAGTATGTCCATAGCCGATGTGCGCAAGCTCATGAACAAAGATGTAATCCAACGCCAAAAGCCTAAGCAGCTCCGAACAGTGAAGCCGAAGAGGGTCTTTGGGCGTTGCAGCCCACACTTGTTTTCCTGTAGGTCCCGCTTCCCCCCATCGCCGTTTCTGGAGATCGTTGCCATCATAAGTAATGCCGTAGAGGCAAGCTTCATCTAAGACTTCCGCTGCAGGGTTCCCAATGCGTTTTAAAACCTCAGGATGTGCCAGCATTCGGCAGAATAGGTCACCCAAGATCACAACTGTCCCCCAATTGATACCGACGAACGCCTGACCACCTTTCTCGGCTGCGGCAGCGTTTAGAAGACCATTGTTCACGTAATCTAAGTAGACAGGCGGCATTGCTGACCTGACAGCATAATGCCGCACATACTCGCTCCACCATTCCATTCTCTCTTTATGCATCTTCAGAGTGAGATCGAGATGAGGGGGGACAGGGAACAGACGACCGCCTTCTTGCTGGAAAATCTTGCCAAACATATCTTCTGGAGCCGCCATAATCTTTACTCCTTCCCTAAAGTACTCATGTTCCGAAGGCGCCCAAACAAAAGGACCTCATCCCTATGAGCTGTGCCATTAAAGCAGTGAACTCCGGCCTATTGTCCGACCTAGTATATTCGGGGATTCCGCGAGCAACGAATAGATTATAGAGCCAGTCTAGCCCGACAAAAAGTCGACACTCAAATTTGCCTTCTTGTGCGGATTCGAACTTGGGAGTCCAATTGACGAAAAAATGGGCTGAAAGACACGTCAGATCAGATCCGTTTGGCCAAATGTGGCTCTTGAACGGCCCAGAATCGCGTCCAGCGGCCTAGGACGGGCGATCTGTCGATGGTAAACCAATGGGGGGAAGGAACGGCAAAGGCGCGCATTCGACCCCGTCAGGCTGAGACATGCCGTCCGATGTTCAAGGATACCCCGCGAATTCACGTCTGGCAGGCCTTAGGGCGTCATCTTTGCTTGTAATTGGCCCCCTCCTCCGTCGCCATTGTCGTTGACTACCAACGATAATTTGGGTCTATCACCGCCGCACTCAATCGATGGAGGACCCGCTACCCTCGTCCGGATCAGGGCCTTCTGCGGCCTCATAACTTTGTGCTATGCTCAAATTAGATGGAGGGACCCTTGAAAACAAAAATAATTGTCGGCTTTATTGCTTTCGGTTTAATTCTTGCAATCCCCTCATTCGGTCAGCCAAAGGATGTGAAAGGATGGAGGGAAGCAAAGTGGGGCATGACGGAAAACGAGATCCTTGAAGCATTCAAAGGCGAGGCCATTCGGTTAGATAAAATCGATAAATGGCCTGACGGATCTTATGCTTCCATAGGAATCAATAATTTTGATTTCGATGGCGGAACATACAATGTCCGTTTTATTATGGACTTCAACAAAAAATGTCTTATCCAGGTAAGTCTCTTTGCTACGGGTGGAGCTTACGGCACTTACGGCATTTGTTTTAAACAACTGGCGCAGAAATTTACAGAAATCTATGGCGCGCTTTCGTTTAAAAAAGATGATAACAACAAAGATAATGGCATAATCGATTCTACTATCTCCGGTCGTGTCAACGGATGTTCGCAACTTCGGAGCCCTCGTAAGCCTCTTCAGTTAGCCGCTTGAGCCATCAGCTCGTGAAGCCTGTCCAAGGATCCGAGGACCTTGTCCTCCCGAATATAGCTCCGCTCACTCGTCCAGTCCTCGGAGTACTCGACGAGATAGCAGATCGTCAGCCGGACGTAAGATTCGACCGACGGGAACACGCCGACCACCCGGCTCCGCCGGCGGATCTCCATGTTCAACCTCTCCTGGCCGTTGGTCGAAGAGATCCGCTTCTTATCCACCTCGGGGAAGTCATAGAACGAGAGCGAGTCCTCCAGCCCTTCTTCCAAGCACCGGATCGCCTCGGGGAACCGCTTCTCATAGTCGTCGATCAGAGACGAAGCGGCCCGTCGGGCGCTCTTTTTATCCGGCTCCAGCCAGATCTGCTTCAGATGGGCCGCGAAACGCCCCTTTTCCCGGTGCGGCACCTTGGCCAGGATGTTGCGCATGAAGTGGACCTTGCAGCGTTGCCAGGAGGCACCCAGCCATTCCTTGCGGACCGCGGCCTGGATGCCGGCGTGGGCATCGGAGACGCAGAGCGCGGTTCTCTTCATCCCCCGGGCCTTGAGTTTGCGGAAGAAGGCCCGCCAGGAGTCCTCGGATTCGTCGAACATGGGCTCCACGGCCAGGATTTCCCGGCCTCCGGCTTGATTTACGCCACAGGCGACCATGACGGCCACCGAGACGACTCTTCCCTCGACCCGAACCTTCTGATACAGGGCGTCGATCCATAGGAAGGAGTACTCCTCGGCCAGGGGACGGGTCTTAAATTCAGCCACTTGGGCGTCGAGCTCCTTGTTGAACTCAGAGACTTGGCTCGCCGAGATGTCCTCGATGCCCATGGCCCGGGCCAGGCGCTCGATTTTGCGGGTGCTGACGCCGTTGATGAAGGCTTCTTGGACGACCGCGATCAAGGCCTGCTCAGATCGGCGTCTTTCAGAGACGAAGAAGGGCACATAGCCGCCCTTCCGCAACTTAGGGACGAGAAGATAAACCGTGCCCAGCCGGGTATCTACCCGCCGGACTCGGGCTCCGGAAAAGTACGTGGCCCTCTCCGTCGAGTGTTGCCCCTTCATCGCTCCGACTTTGGCCTCCGCTTCGATTCTCATCATCTCCGTCATGACCCACTTGAGCATGGCCAGGAAGGGATCCGGCTCGGTGATGAACTGCAATAGCGCTTTTTTGAACGGTGCCCTATAATGCCTTTGAGCCATCGTAGTAAAAATCCTCCTCTCTTCGGATTGGTCTTCGAAGAGAGTTTACGATGGCTCCTCCTTCAGTCCAAATTGCGAACAGTTTTATACACTACCCTATCTCCTGGAACTTTCCCTCTACGATTATCAAGATCATTTATATGAATTTAAAAACAAGCAAATATGAGCTTTTGACCATTATTTATCGTGTGCCAACAGGAAAAGATAAAACATAGCTCCATAAAGAGGAGGCCCACCCATGGATCCCGAGCCCAACAAGCCACAGACGCCACCCGAGGTGATCGCGTTCTACGACCAGACGCCCGAGGAATCGTGGCTGGAGAGCGGCGTGTTCAGGCTGGAATCCGCACGGACGCGGGAAATCCTCACGCGCGTGCTGCCCGCACCCCCGGCGCGCATCGCGGACGTAGGCGGCGGCGCGGGCGCCTATTCGTTCTGGCTGGCCGATCGCGGCGACCAGGTCCACCTGATCGACGCCTCGCCGCGCCTGATCGAGCACGCCCGGCGGGTCGACGCCGCGCGGGACCGGCGCCTCTCCACGATCGCAATCGGCGACGCGCGCAGGCTGCCGTTCGGCGACGGCGCTTTGGATGCGGTGCTGCTGATGGGGCCGCTCTACCACCTGCCCGAACGCGAAGACCGCCAAAGCGCGCTGCACGAGGCGTGGCGCGTACTCGCCCCGGGCGGCATCGTCGCGGCGGCCGCGATATCGCGTTTCGCCTCGGCGCTGAGCGGGCTCACGCTTCGGTTGGAAGGCGATTCCAGGTTCGTGCGCATACGCGACCAGGACCTCGTCGACGGGCGGCACGTGAATGACACTGATATACTCGACTACTTCACGACGGCCTATATGCACCGGCCGGACGACCTGCGGGCCGAGCTGAATACCAGCTGCTTTGGAAGCATCGAGGTGCTCGGCGTGGAGGGACCCGGCTGGATGCTGCCCGATTTCAACGCCCACTGGGAAGTTCCCGCGTTGCGGCGCGGCCTCATGAATGTGGCTCGCGCCCTCGAGGCCGAGCCCTCCATCCTGGGCGCGAGCGCGCATCTGCTTGCCATAGGCCGCCGGGGCTGAACCATCCCTTCCCCATCTTTCCGCCAATCCCTTGTCCTGGACGATCTTGGCGACGCTGGGGCGAGACATTCTTATGTCCCCCCGGCGCGGCGGATTGCAGCCACGGGGAGAAGTTTGAGACAATGAAAAGCGGGGAGGAGAAAGACATGAAAAAAATACCGGCGGTTTACGCGGTCGTCTTGGCATTCGTCTTTTTTTTGGCCGCCCTGGCGGAGTATGTCGAGGGCTTTCCTCAGGATAAAAATCTCTCCGCCATCCAGAAGACGGTGGAACAGGAGCTCCAGAAGCACGGTCTTTTGGCCGGGAATGCCATCCAGGTGAGCGTCGAAAACGGCGCTATCACCCTCACGGGGACCGTCCAGACGCTGGCCCAGAAAAACCAGGCCGGCCTTGACGCGGCCGCCGTGAAGGGCCATTTCAGCATTGAAAACAACATCACGCTCGTCAAGTCCGACCTGACTCCCGGGCAGATCGCCGGGGGCATCAATATGGCCCTCAATCAGGGTTCTTCGTACGGCATTTTCGACCGGTGCGAATTCCTCGTCGATTCTGAAGGCGTCGTGACGCTCGCGGGGTGGGTCTATCTTCGGGGCCACAGCTCCGATTACACGAAGATTGCCGAGGCCCAGCCGGGCGTTACGAAGGTCATAAACCAAATGAGACCCGTCATGTCCTCCGACACTGACAATACGCTGCGTCAGCAAATCGCCCGGCTGATCTACCACCGCCCTATGGCGGCGAGCTTCGCTCGTCAGACCGGCCCCATCCATATCCTGGTGGAAAACGGCATCGTGACCCTGGCCGGGTTCGTGTCCTCAGAAAGCGATATCAAAACCTATGGAAACCTCGTAAGCAATAACACCGGAGCCCTCTCGATTGTGAACGAGCTCAGAGTCAAGTCGAAATAAACCATACGGTTCAAGTCGAGCCGCTAACTGAATTAAGCGACAACGGCACAAAAGTCGTGAACGAGTTTTGACACGATTGTTACGGTTTGTTTCGATCCGATTTTTGGGCGGCGTACTCCGCCATGATCTCGAGGATAAGGGCCATGGAAATGGCGCCCGGATCGGGATGACCGAGAGACCGTTCGCCGAGCGCCTTGGCCTTTCCGACTCTTGCCGCCATGTCCCGTGTTTTCTCCATCCCCAGACGGGCGGCTGCGGCTATTGCGGGCAGTGCGTCGTCGAGAGGCGCCGATATTTGCCGCTCTGATCCGGCGGCCGCGGGTTCCAGGGCGTCGATCATGGTTTTACCGCCAGGCTTGGCACCGCCGCGGGCTTCGACGGCTCGAAGGCCGTCGAAAAGCATACGGGAGAAGAGCGAAGAGGTTAGGATGGTTTGGTCGCCGGCGTTCTCCGCCATGCCGCGGAAAAGCGTTCCGAAGACGGCCCCGGCGGCGCCGCCTGCCGTTGTCAGGATGGCCGTACCCACCGTCCTGAAGAGATGGTCGATGGAAGTGAATTCCCTGCCTTCGACCTTCTCTATAACGCCTGTAAATCCCCGGGCCATGCTGATTCCGTGATCGCCGTCGCCGATAGCTTTGTCTGCCTGGGTCAGAACATCTGTGCTGGCGATCATTCCGTGTGCAACGGCAAGGATCATGTCACGGGCTTCGGAGAGAGAAAGTTCCGACTTCCCCATCTCCCCTATCCTTTGACGAATCCGAACGAACGCGCGGGAAGGTCGTAGTATTTTTTCAGCTCGTCGTCCAATTTCAGCAAGGTGATCGAGAACGCGGCCATTTCCTGACAGGTGACGAAGCTCCCCACGACGGTGTCGTGAACGCGGATGTTCTTGTCGCGAAGAATCTGCCGCACCCGGCGATTGACGATCAGCAATTCCATCATCGTCGTCGAACCCAAGTTGTTGATCAGCAGGACGATCTCGTTCCCCGAAGTGAAGGGAAGATCCGGAAGGATTTTGGCCATCATCTTATCGACCAGGAGATCGGCGGGAAGCAGCTTCTCACGGGAAACCCCAGGCTCGCCATGGACGCCCATGCCAATCTCGATTTCGTCCTCGGGGAGCTCGAACGTCGGCTCACCCGTTTCAGGAATGGACCCGGCCGAGACGGCGACGCCCATGGAACGGACCTGGTCCCGGGCCTTGGCGGCGACGCGATAGACTTCGCCGAGATTGTCGAGGGTCGCGGCCGCGCCGCCCGCGATCTTGATGACGAACAGGTCGCCGGCGATGCCCCGCCGGTCCTGAATCCGTTCCGGCGGAGCGGAGGCGACATCGTCCCAGACGCGGACGGTTTTCACCTCGATCCCCTCGTCGGCGGCCATCTCGGCGGCGATGTCGAAATTCATATTGTCGCCGGCATAGTTCCCGTAAAGGTAAAGCACGCCGCGGCCTTGGTTGACCGCCTTGGTCGTCTCCAGGATGATGTCCGGCGTCGGGGCGGCGAAGATGTTTCCGCAGGCCGCTCCGTCGGCCATAAGGTCTCCGATGAAGCCATGAAAGAGCGGCTCGTGCCCGCTTCCCCCTCCGATCAGAAGCCCGACCTTGTCCTCGGGGATGTCGGTCTTGACCAGCGCCTGGACGGAGCCGAGCGCTTTGATCCGGCCGCCGTTGGCTTCGACCAGCCCCTCGAGAAGCTCCTGGACGACATGGCGGGGATCATTGATGATCTTTTTGGGACGCTTCATTCCCGTCCTCCTTGAATGATGGGGACATTCTACGCCAGAAGAAAGAGCGGATGCCAGAGACCGGGGTCCGAAATTGACAGGGCTGTCCGGCCGCAAGTATATTTCGGTCAATGAACCTTCAGGCTTTGGACTGGTCGATCATCGCCGTCTACGTCGTAGTCATCGTCACGATCGGACTTTACGTGTCCAGAAAGCCCAAGACCAGTGAAGGCTACTTTCTGGCGAACCGGCAGCTGAAGTGGCCGTTCATCGGGGCGTCGCTTTTCGCCGCCAACATTTCCGCCGAGCACTTCGTCGGCCTGGCCGGCGGCGGGTTCGCCATCGGCCTGGCCATGGGCGGCTTCGAATGGATGGCCGTCTTCTGTCTCCTGCCGCTGATCCTGCTGTTCCTGCCCTTTTATCTGAAGAACAAGGTCTACACCGTCCCCGAGTTTTTGGAGCGGCGCTACAGCCCCGGGATCAGGCGGCTTTTCTCCGCGCTGATGCTGGTGCTCTCCGTACTGACCAAGGTCTCGATCTCGCTGTGGGCCTCGTCCATCGTGTTCTCCGCCGTGCTCGGCTGGGACAAGCTCACCGTCATCTGGGTGATCGGCCTGCTGACCGCCCTCTACACCATGAAAGGGGGGCTTCGCGCCGTCGTCTATACCGACGCCATCCAGACCGTGGTCCTGTTGATCGCCGCGGTTATCCTGACGGTCCTGGGACTGCACCACGTCGGCGGCTGGGCGGGGCTACACGCCCGGCTGTCCCCCGACTGGTTCCACATGATCAAGCCTGCGACCCACCCGGACGTGCCTTGGCCGGGCATGTTCTTCGGGATCTTCCTGGCGGGCAGCTTCTACTGGTCCATGGACCAGGTGCTGGTCCAGCGTGTGCTCGCGGCCAAGAATCTCAACGAGGGACGGAAGGGCGCGGTTTTGGCGGCGGGGCTAAAGATTTTAACGCCGTTCCTGCTCATACTGCCAGGCCTCATCGCCAAGGCGCTCTACCCCGGTATCGCCAAGGCCGATGACGCCTATCCGACCCTGCTGAAGAATCTTATGCCGACCGGCCTGCTCGGCCTCACGGTCGCCGGCATCGCCGCGGCTCTCATGGGGCACTTGAGCGCGACGTACAACTCCATCGCCACGCTGTTCACTCGCGATTTTTACATCCATTGGCGCCCCGACGCCGGACACAAACAGCAAATCACCGTGGGCCGCATCGCGGTTCTTGTGGTGTTCATATTTGGAGCATTGTGGGCGCCGGTGATCGCTTCGTTCGAGTCGCTGTTTCTCTATCTGCAGCTTGTTGGGGTCTACCTGGTCATGCCGTTTGTCGGCGTGTTCTTCATCGGGGTGCTCTGGAAGAGGATCAACGGAACCGGGGTATGGATTTCAGTTTTGGCGGGCTTTGTCGTCGGCCCCATCCTGATGTTCGACTCCAAGCTCCACTTCCTGCCGTTCATGCGGCATCCGCTGCTTCGGCCCTGGCTGCACGGCGCAATCATCGAGTTTTTGGTGTGCGCCGCGCTCCTAATCAGCGCCAGCCTGGCCTCGGCGCGACCGGCCCTGGAAAAAACCGCTTCGACGACCATCAATATTGGGGCGCTGAAGCAGCCGGAATTCACTGCCGAGAGAGTGCCGCTCCTCCACGACTATCGCTTATGGCTGGGCCTCGTCGTGGCCGCAACCGTCGTGCTCTGGCATATCTTGCGCTAGGGCGTCCATTTATCGGCGAGCTTCCCAAACGAGCACCGCGGCGCCGTCGCGGGGAACGATCACCGAGGTTTGGCCGTCCCACGGTTGAGGAGTGATTTTGCCGCCGGAAATGATTTGAACGGCCTTGGGCGTGAGCATCGCGCCCTTAACCAATCGCGAATTCAGCTCGCAACGGACGGAAGCGTCTTCGGCGAAATTCATGAATACGATTTTGAACGCGCCGGCGCTTTGAAGTCCCAACCAGTTGACCTGCCCGTGTTGAGGAAGAATCGGCCGAAGTCCGCCCGGAGGCGCCCAGGCGTGGACATCGTCCCCGAGCACGGTCCCCTTCAGCGTTTCTTCATCCAGGGCCCCGTTTCCCGCCAAACGCCGGTTCATCTCGCGGACGAGCCAGCGGAGCATCAGCGCGCCCGGTTGGGCGACACACCAGTCGTTCCACCAGCTCTCCCAGGCCGGACCGACCAAGGGCGCCATTTCCAGGGCATCCACGATCCAGACCGTGGCGCCGCTGTCGGGCTGATACCACCAGCCGGTCGCCTTCGGGATCATGGCGAAATTCCGCCAGGACGCATCGCCGCTGACCTGCCAGGCGGAATAGGCCGCCAGGGCCATCATGGGATTGCAGTAGAACGCCGGAGGCCAGCCCGTTTGCTCGGAGACCAATCCCGCCGAGCAGGACGCCTCGCGGGGCTCGATCCGGCGCGTGAAGACCCATTGCATGGCGTCGCGCGCGCAATCGACCACGGCTTGATTTTCGCCCATTTCGGCAAAGACCGAGGCGGCCACGGCGGCATCATAGCCTTCCCGGGAACCCGGGCCCACGTCCTCCCAGTAGCCGTGGTAGTGGTGCGGCTCGACGAACGTCTTCAGATACCATTGCTCGGCTCGCCGGGCGGCGTCGAGGTATTTGGGCTGCCCCGTTTCCTTCCCGATCCGCCAGAGGGCCCGAATGTTCCAAACGCTTCCGCCGCTGGTCGCCCCGGGCGAAGTCTTCCCGTCCAGGGTATGGCCGTAGGGCCATCCGCCTTCCGGCGTCTGCGTGGCCAGCAGCCAGGCGGCCGCTTCGTCGATCACCCGGTTTATCTCCGGATCGTTTTCCCCGGACACATAGCGATAGAAGAGCAGGCTCCAGAGGGCCGTCCCGGTGGCTTGGCTGGTTAAAACCTCCGTGGCCGCCTGGGTGCATCCTCGCCTGTCCAGTTTGACCGGCTCGCCGTTGGGAAATCGCTGGCTGCTGAAGAAGGCGCCGCGCGCCGGGCCGTCCGCGACGCGCACGCCGGATCGGCACAGCCACCGGACGATGCTGCGGCAGCGCTGGAGCGCCAGCGGATCGCCGTTCATCACATAACGCGCCCAGTAGGCCGGGATCGAGTACGGCGCGCCGTAGAAATTGAAGGCGTCGAAGTAGCCGGACACCTTCATCGTCGCATCGCGCTCCGGCCAGGACTTCACCGTGCCCAAGGCCGGCTCCCAGATGTCGTCCGCCAGCAGATAGCGGGAGATTCCATATTGCATCTCGCTCACCGGCACGATCTGCCGGGGCTCGCTGAAGCCGTACACCTCGTCCACTGCGAAGCGATACGCCGCCCACCAATCGCCGGGGAGTGCGGCCAGGAGCACCGGCGTTGGGTCGGGACCTAGAAGAAGATCGTTCCGCAAGGCGCCACCGCCGAACCCGAGAGATCCCCGGTCCGTCCCGGGCAGGAGACTGAGCATGCCCTCGCGGAGCCCCAGGGACGCGATCCGCGTCTGCACGTTGACCGTCGGAACCATGGTCTCGACGGGCGACCGGCTCCAGGCGTAAGCGGGCATGTAGTAAAGCTGAGCGCCGGGCGCACGGATCTGAAGCGTGGCCCGGCGAAATTTCTGCGGCGCCGAGGAGGCGGGCTCGAAGCGCAGATTGAGAAGCAAACCGAGAACGATGGGTTCGCTCTCCAGGAGAATTCGGCCGGCGCCCGCGGCGATTTGCCAACGGTTCTCCCCTGCGGCCGCGAATGAGGCCGGCTTGCCATCGATCAAAAGGGACAATTCACTTTTAAATGAATCGGGGCTTTTTTGCGTGCGCAGGCCAAGCGCGTGCGGGTCCTGGCTCGCCAGGACCAGCTTCTCGGGTGAATAGGTTTTCGATGGCGTTTGGCGGCGGACATGATCCGCAAATTCCGAAAGGAAATCGGTTTCGGCGCCGCCGGCAGCTGCAATTATGGGAACTCCGCCGGTATAGGTTTCCAATTCGTATGTGCACAGGAACTCGGCTCCCGGCGCCAGTTCGAGGATTTCCAGCCGCCAATATCGCGCCGGCTTCGCGGCGCCGGTCGGGATGACCTGCGGACAGCCGTCGGGCAGGTCCGCAAGAGTCGTAATCATCTGCCAAGAGCCGCCCTCATTCCGAGCGGATATGCGGACCTTCTTCATGGCGCTGGGCGCCGGAGACGTGAATCGCAGGTCGAGGCTCCACGGAACGTAAAAGTAGTGGACAAAGGCCGTCACCAGAGTCGGCGTCCCGTAGTCGATTTCGCAGGCGAAGGGATTCTGCGCCGTCGGGAGCGCCTTCTGGAGCCAGGCGCGGGCCGTCGCGGGCCTCGAGCCCAGAGCGCCGTAGCCGTCGAAGGCGGAGGCGACGCAGAGACCGAGCGGGGGATCCGGCGAAGGGCGGTTCTCCGTCACGCTCACAGGATGGCGGACGTAATCCCGCTTGACGGCGGCGTCCGCGGCCGCCGCCGGAACCCACATGCCGGCCAGCATCGCGATGAGGCCGGCGGAACGGGAAAAAAGCTTATTCATGATCCCTCTCCAGTGACGGCATAAGCTCCGGTATTCTCATCGAAGGCTTCCGCCGACTGTATTTACTCCGGCTTGGCCTTCAAGCTTCCGTCCGCGCCATAGACTCCGTCGCGGCGCGCGCATTCCATCAGCGCCTGGACGTTTTCGACCGGTGTATCGGCCGGCAGAGCGCAGCCCGGTCCCATGATGAATCCCCCGCCCGGGCCCATCAGGGCCAGCATTTGCCCGGCCTGATTCCGCACGGCCTCGGGCGTCCCGAGGCCCATGACCTGGGCCGGATCGATCATCCCCAGCACACTGGCCCGGCCCTGAACCACGCGTTTGCATTTTCCCGCGTCGGTCTGCGGATCCAACTCCAGGCAATCCGCGCCCGTGGCCAGCAGGTTTTTCAGCAGAATCGTTTCGTCGCCGCAAGCATGCACGAAGGCAAAACCGCCGCTTCGTCGGAGGGCCGCGCAAAACGTCCGGGCGCCGGGCAATTCAAAGGCGTCAAACAGCGCCGGGGAGATGAGGCTCCTCCCGGCCAGTCCGATCGTCGAGCTGTCCGCTCCCGCCCGCAGCTGGGCTTGGCCCAGGGCGACGTTCACCTGGGAACAAAAATCCACCAGCCGCAGACACCAATCGCGCCGTTCGGGTTCCATCAGCATGGTCAGGAACCGTTCCGGCCCGGTCAGCGCCATGGCCAGGGCGACCGGCCCCTGATCGGACCGGCCGTTGATAAACACGTTTCCCCCGGTCTCCCGTTTGACGATCCGCGTGGCTTTGACCAATTCATTCAATGGAAACGTCCGCTCCGGGTCGGGCAGGCGAAGCTTATCGATATCGTCCAGGTCCTTGATCAGCGGCTCGGCGACGTGCGGCGGGCCGTCCGCCGTGTAGCGGATTTCGCAGCCCAGCGCTTCGGCCTCGGCGCAGACTCCGTTTTCGAGCATGATCACATCATGCCCGAACGTCCGCCAGGCCTTCAGCTGCGCTTCGGCCTGCAATTCGCCGCTGCGGAGAATCTCGTCGAACCGCCCTCCGAGCATTCGGCAGGCCAGGAGATAGCAATGCAGCCCCACCGGCACCCGGTCGGGCAATCCCCGTCCCAGGACCTTGGCGATCCGTTCAATGGATTCCATGGGTCAGACGTCCTCCCGCCATTCTACAACAGCGGCTTTACAACTCAAGCGCGGAAAGACGATTCGTCTCCCCTTTTCGGGGAATAGATCGTCACCATAAGTCAGGCCATCGCTTTTTTTCGGATTGGTTTTTTAATTTATTAAGAATGGCTTCCTTGGTTGCTTCTTTAATGCCGAACCAACGCTCTACGCTCGCCCCGGCCATTTGGGCGCGCCGCCTCAATTCAACGACAAATTGGTCGGTGAGGATGTCATAGAGCAGATACTCGCCCGGTTCGGTCTTCAAAGGCCCCAGGAAGACATACGCATCGTAATTGGCGTCGAAATCGCCCGTTTCAGGGGCATAGGCGATCTCATAGATTCCGTCGAACGGCTCTTTCCCGACCGGGCTGTTGGAGAGCTCGAAGGCAATCGGCCGATCGCCCAGGGAGGCAAAGGCTGCATCCAAGAGCCCGTTCCTGATCTTTCCATGGATGGTCCCATCGTTGCTGATGATGGGGCCGTGCTGAAAAATCGAATAGACATCCCCGGGCGATAGCAGAGCCGCCAGCTGGGCGGCGGCCGACGGTTTCGCCTCATCGGGCGCCTTCCCGCCGGCCAAGCCAGGAGTCTTCGATTTATAGGCGTGCCCAACGCCGACGACAAACAGGTGATTTCTTCCGTCCCGGTTCTTTTTGACCGCCTCGAAGATCGAGACCGCCATTTGTTCGTTGCGATCCAAAGCGGCCCGGAAGTGCGCTTCCATCTCGTCTTTGTTATGAAAAAGATGAAAAGGCCTGGGCTCATCGACGGCGACGACCCGAATTTTTTCGGCGGGAATCAGTTTGCTGTTCAATATCCACAGCGCGTTGATGAATTCGTACATTCCCCGGTCGTACCACCCGTCGATCTGGTTGCTCTGGAAGATCTCCCACAGCTTGGTTGGGTCCTGATGCGGGGCGGCGAAAAAATCGTCCAAGACAGGCTGCTTATCCGCGGACAGCTCCATGAATATTGTCCCCGCGCGGCTCACGAAGCGGGGGTCTGCGATCAGGCTTTTCAGCACATCCCAAGAGGCCTTGCGCCGATGAATCTCGCCATAGATCACGACCTTATGGCCTGAAAGCGCTTTCAGGACCAGCTCCTTTGGAGGCAAGCCATTCGCTTGCAGATACTCCCGCATCGCAGAGGCGTCGGTCGAGACCGTTTTGAGCTCGGCGATTCGATCGATGAAGCCTGCGAACCGGCTGGCTTTTCTCTTGAACACCGCGCAGGCATCGTCGAGATCATTCCCCATATCCTCGCCCGCGCTCAGCCATTCCCCATTCTCCTTGCTCATATAGGTGATGATGCATAGGGGCCCTTGATACGGCGTGATAATGCCGGCCACCGAGCTTTTGTAAAAAATAATGCGGATTATTTTCGTTTTCAAGATGGCTTCGCGGCTCTCTTTCTTGATGTCAGAATCGGGAGCTTCGGGCGGAGGGAAAAAGCCTCTGATTCGATACGAGTTGACGGACCGGAAGCGGCTGTTCTTCCCCTCGGCTTTCAAGAATTGAAAGGAGATGAATGAATTCAACGGATCGCTCAAGTCCTGCCGATCCGGGTACTCGAGGACCCGTTTGCCGATATCGGTCATTTGAAAATCGTCGTTCCATTCCCGGGAATGGAGAGAGGCGCTATGGATCGGACTCGATGTCCGGGCGACGGCACTTGACAAAGCGGTCGTCAGGATGAAAAGAAATGCGGCCCCAACGGCGTTGGAACGACGCAAGACGGCAAACCTCCTGAAAGCGTCTTTCATGAGCGCTTTCCTGATCAAACTGTCAGATTTTAATGCGAAAGCTGCACCTCGAACTGCCTCGCAGGACGGTTTCCTCGATCTCGGCGGTGACCGGCTTTCCCAGCACGGCGGAGAAGGCCGCCTGCTGCCAGCCGAGAGTGCAGTTGCAGAAGTCAGCCGGGGTCCGGCCGATTTTTACGAGGGGACATGCGCAGGGGCTGGGCTTTCCGATGAGACGCAGAATGCCGGTTTTTTCGTCATATTCGGTCCGTTCGATCCAGCCCGTCTTGATCTTGGCCAGAAAGCCGGGCAGGTCGCCGCGGTATTTCTGGAAGAGCACGCCGTAGTCCTGGGCGCATTCATGGCCCAAGCGCGACAGGATTTTGTCGCGGGTGGCGCCATCGAGGTTTTCCCCCATGATGGAAACCAATTTGGCGAAACGCTCCTGGGCGGCATCGATCTGCCGCTTCAGCGGACTGTCATCGCTCTTGGCGGCCGATGTCTGACCCGCATCGCTCTCGGCCCGGGCCGAAAGCGGAGCCAGAAGACCCAGCACGCCGCAGCCGCAAACGCCGGCCCCGCATGTTTTTAAAAATTCATTTCGTTTCATGTTACACTCCGGAAATCATGGCTTTAAGCAGTCTCAATTGTCCCATCTGCGATTGAATATATTTCTCCGTCGGCACTCAAGTCAAGCCAGCGGGGGGGTGAGATTTCGTTTTAATAGTCCCGTTTACTTATTTAGACACTGCCCCAGGGAAAACGTCGAACGAGGCCGCATTGACCGCGCTCCTTCTCCGCCGCTCCAGGATTCGCTCCGGCTTGACGCTGGTGGAGGTGGCCGCCCGCCTCGGAGAAAAATCGATCAATGGATATGCCCGTTATGAACAGGGCCGCGCCATCCCTTCAATCAAGAAGCTGTCCCTCCTTTATGCCGTCGTGGGGCGGAACGGTGATTTCGTTATCGGCGAGAGCCGGATCGAGGCGGCTGACGGTCAGAAACTAGAGGAAGAACGGCCTCTTCGGCGCAGGACGACTGATGAGACGCTCGCCGCCACCCGCTCGGTGCGCGAAAAAAACAAGGTTGCCTGGCTCGACAACGAGTCGATCAATAAAGCCAAGCGGGCGGGCCGGCGCTAAAGATCAATCCCGCCCCCGCTTTCTGGTCGATCACCTTATACTTGGCGATCTGAATCAGGTCGTCCGAGCTTTTCTCCCGTACGAGGATCGAATCACCGTGCGTGCTGACAATCGAGCCGTTGAGCTTAAGAAAGAAGGCGTCGACATACTCCCCGAAGCCGGAATATTTCCGTCCGGTCAACAAACCCGCCTCTTTCCTCGTCTAACACGGTGAGGCCGGAGATATAATCGGACCATGGAATCCTACGACGAAGCGAAGATCCTCGAGCAATGCCGCGCGGGCGATATCGGCGCTTATCGCCGGATCTTCGAGCGCTATGAGCAGCCTCTCTTAAGGACCGCCTGCCGGCTTCTGGGCCGCCCCCAGGAGGCCGAAGACGCCGTGCAGGAAACATTCCTGAAGCTCTACCGGGGAATCGCGGGCTACCGGGCCGGCTCACCCTTCAGCACCTATTTGTTCCGCATCCTGATCAATACTTGCACCGACGCGCTGCGAAAGCGAAAGCACATCGATTTCGCCGAGCTGGACGCCGAAAAGCTGCCGGCGGGCGGGGCCCCCGAAATCGGCCACAGCCTGGCCCAGGCGGTGGACCGCCTCCCCGGCCGGATGAAAGCCTGTTTCGTTCTCTCCGCCGTCGAGGAGTTCACCCTTCAGGAGACCGCCCAGCTGCTCGGCCTCCACATCGGCAGCGTGAAGACCAACGTCCACCGGGCGCGGAAAAAGCTACGGGCCTGGCTGGCCGCCGAGCCCGCGGGAGAAGCGTCATGAGCTGTCCGAAATTCGACGATTTCAAACGGGGCCGAATGAGCCCGGAGGCCTGGGCGCACCATGCTCAAAGCTGTCCGAACTGCCGGGCCGAGGACGAGCGGGACCGCCGGCTGTCCGAGGAGGCGCGCATGCTTCAGACCCCCATCCACGTTCCCGATCTTTGGAGCCGCATCGAGGACGCCCTGCGGGCGGAAGCCGAAGCGTCCGTCGACCGATCCACCCGGCGCGATCCCCGCCACGCCCGCGCAAAAAAATTTCGGCTTCGCTGGTTGATGATCCCGGCGGCGGCCGGCGCCGCGCTCATCCTGGCGCTGACTGTCTTGCCTCCCCGCCCATCGGATTCCACCTCCGGGCTTCTGGACCGCCGGGCGCTGGCCCGCGTCGATGCCCAGGAAAAAGAATACATCCGGGCCATCGACGATCTGGAGAAGCGGGCCCGGCCGCGAATTTCCGCCATGAACCTGTCCCTGATGTCCATCTATCGCGACCGGCTGGCCCTCATCGACGCCCAGATCGACAAATGCCGGGAGGCCCTCGATCAGAACCCGGCCAACGCCCATATCCGCCGCTATCTGCTGGCCGCTCTTCAGGACAAAAAACAGACCCTGGCCGAAGTGCTGGGGACGTGACCAAAGAAATTAAGAACCAGGAGAACGCATGAATTCCAAAAATCGAATCATCCTTGTCATCGGCCTTATGGCGATGTTTGTTTTGGCCGCGGCGGCCGCGGCGGTCTCGGCGCCACCCTCCGCGTCGTCCCCCGAACGATCGGGCCTCCTCCCCCAAAGCGCCCGCAACGTCCAAAGCCGGGCCTTCTCCAAAGCCTCGCCCCTCGCGGCGGGATCTCTGCTGAAGGTCGAAAAAATGCAAGCCGCCGTCACGATCTCCGCCTGGGATAAGAACGAAATTTTGGCCGAAGCCACGGTCGAAGTCGGCGACGCCGATCCCGAAGCCGTCAAGGAATTTCTGGACAACACCAGCCTGACCCTCGAAACGGGCGGCGCGGGCGCCGTCCTGCGCTTGGACTCGCCCTGGACTTGGGATTCCGGCCGGCGGGAAACCCTCAAGCGGCTGGGCGAGATGTTCCGCCGTCATCGCCTTAACCTCTCCTACGCGGCCAAGATCGATATCCGCGTCCCGGCCGCCCTGTCCTTGGATCTCGGCAACAGCTTCGGCGACGTCGATTTGCGGGGCCTGTCCGGCCGCCTGGTCCTGCGCAACGAATCCGGCCAGGTGAAGGTCGAAGACGCGGGCGGCTCGCTCGAGCTGGGTAACAGCTTCGGCGACGTCCGGGTGGCCGATTTCAAAGGCTCCGTCAGCGTCCGCAACGAGAGCGGCGCGGTCGATCTCGAGGCCATCGGCGGTCCGGCCGACGTCCGCAACAGCTTCAAGGACGTCCATTTCCGGAAGATCGACGGCCGGCTGACGGTGACGTCCGAAAGCGCCGCGGTCGTCGGCGCCGACGTCGCCGGGGACTGCCTGATCAAGTCGTCCTTCAAATCCATCGACGTCCGGGGCGTGCGGGGCGGCTGCGACATCCGCGGCGAAAGCTCCGAGATCAAGGTCGATCAGGTCGAAAAGGACGCCGTCCTGGCCAACAGCTTCAAGCCGGTCACGGCGACCAACATCAAGGGCCTCCTGCGGGTGACCAGCGTCTCCTCGCCCGTGACAGTCGCCGACATCGGCCGCGAAGTCGAGATCAAGAGCTCGTTCAACGAGATCCGGGCCGAGCGGATCCACGGCTGGATCAAGGTCAGCGGGGAGTCCGCCGGGGTCTTCCTGCGGGACATCGAGGGAGACGCGGCGATCGCTTCGTCCTTCAAGAAGGTCGACGTCGCCGGGGTGCGCGGGTCGCTGGACATCAAATCCGGCTCGGCCTCGGTGACGGCCGCCGGAATCGGAAAGGACGCCGTCATCGAGACGTCGTTCGGCGACGTCGACATTAAAAATGTCGTCGGCGGATTGCGGGTCAAGGGCGAATCGTCGGCCGTCGAGGCCCAGAATATCGGCGGGATCGTGAACATCCGCAGTTCGTTCAAAAACGTCTTTCTCCGCGGAACGGCCGGATCGATCACGGTGACCGGCGAATCGAGCGGAGTGGACATCGCCGAGATCAAGGCCCTGCCGGCCGGCGGCGTCATCGAGGTGAAGACGAGCTTCAAGCCGATCACCCTGGTCCTTCCTCCGGGAACCGAAATCCAGGGCACGGCCCGGACGCAGTTCGGCAAGATCGTCAGTGACTTCCCGGTCTACCTCCGCGATTCGGAGGAGACGGGCGGCCATGCCGTCCGTTTCGAGTCGGCCAAGCCGGGCGTCACGGTCAAGCTCGAAACGTCGGCCGGAATCTCCATCAAGAAAGGCTGATCAGCGGGCCGGGGCTTAGAATCGACCTCGTCGATTTTGCTTCCGTCCTATAGTATAGTGTTGGATTCCTGAAGAAAATCGCTCTCCCGAGGGGTGAACCATGATCCGCCTGAAATCCGCGATTCTCGCCGCGTTGGTCCTTGCGCTCGTCTGCGCTCCCCTACCGGCTCAGAGCAAGGCCATGGACGGCCCGGCGCCGCTCGTCTGGGACCGGAGTCAGCCAGCGCCCGAATTCCCCGTCCGCTGGGACGATCCCAAGATCCCGCAGTATCTCGAGATGCGCCGGGAATTCGCGATCGACGCCGTCGTGGCCGGGGCCAAGGACGATTACGAGCGGCTGCGCCGGCTGGCCCGCTGGGTCAGCACGCGCTGGGAGCACAGCTCGGACCAGATGGCTTCGAAGTCCGACCCGATCACGATCCTCCGGGAAGCGCAAAAGGGCGGCCGTTTCATCTGCCGCGAATACGCCGTCGTCCTGGCCGGCGTGGCCGCGGCCAACGGCCTGCCGGCGCGCATCATCAACCTGCTGCCCCGCGACGTCGAGACGCGGAGCGAAGCCCATTCCGTGGCCGAGGTCTGGCTGGAAGGATTCCATAAATGGGTCCTGGCCGACGGCCAGTGGGGGGTCGTCGCCGAGCTCGACGGCGTTCCCTTGAACGCGATCGAGGTCCAGGCCGCGCTCGCGGCCGACCGAAAGGTCGTTTGCAGCGCGGGAGACGAAGTCTTCGCCGAGTGGAAGCCGTTCATCCTGAGAAACGCGTATTTCTTCAAGACGGGCAACGACCAGCGGGCGTTCGAGTACCGGACGACGGCCCAACTCGTCCTCGTTCCCCAAGGGGCTCCGAATCCGACCAAGTTCGCCGGGGGAAATGAGGAGGTTTTCGCCGGCGCGATCTACACGTCAAACCCGGACTCTTTCTACGCGCCGCCTCGAAAGATGCCATGAAACTTCCGGATATCGCGCGACTCAGGCTCGTCAGCCAGCAACTCGACGGGACGAAATTCCAGACCGTCAAGGATATCGTCGGCTGGCTGGGCGCGATGCAGGCGCAGGACGATGCCATGGCCAAATGGGCCATCGGAGTCCGATTGCCGAACTCCACGACCCGGACCATCGAAACCGCGCTCAACAGCGGGGAGATCATCCGAACGCACGTTTTGAGGCCGACCTGGCACTTTGCTTCGGCGGAAGACGTCCGCTGGATGCTCGAGCTCACGGCGCCCCACATCAGATCCTCGATGGTCGGGCGGCATAACGCCATGGGGATAACGGGCTCCGAATTGAAGAAAAGCTTTGCGCTCATGGAAAAGGCGCTGAGCGGGGGCATCCATTTGACCCGTGAGGAGCTGATCGCCGAGCTCCGAAAAGAGAAAATCAAGACCGATGGCGGCCGCGCGCACCACCTTTTTCTGAGCGCCGAATCCGAAGAAATCCTATGCAGCGGGGCTTTGAAAGACGGCCAACAAACGTATGCGATGCTTGATGAATGGGTTCCAAAATCGAAGGCCCTTCCCAAAGAGGAAGCGTTGGCGAAGCTGGCGGCGCGATATTTCGCCGGCCACGGACCCGCGACTCTGCGGGATTTCATCTGGTGGTCGGGCCTCCGCGTCAACAGCGCCAAGCAGGCCTTGGAATCGGTAAAACGGGATTTCCAATCGGCGACCATCCATTCGCAGACCCATTGGTTTTCCGGAGCGCTTTCCGCCGCGGGGCAAACCGGGGCGTCGGCCTATCTTTTGCCCGCCTTCGATGAATTCATCATCGGCTACAAAGACCGGAGAGCGTCCCTGCCCCGCGAAAATCACCACAAGGCCGTTTCCAACAACGGCATCTTCCGGCCGATTATCGTCGTGAACGGGAAAGTGACGGGAGTCTGGAAGCGGACGATCAAAAAAGACAAAGCGGCCGCAGAAATGACATTCTTCGAACGGCCCCATCGGTCCACAAAGAAATCGATCGACGAAGCGGCCGAACAATACGTCCGCTTTATCAAATCAGGATCTCTTCCATAAAAATTCTGATCGCTTTACTTCAACTCCACCGTCTTCGTGATTTTGCCCGCGTGCCGCGAATCATAAGTAATCGTGATCGGGCCGCTGCCCTCGACCAGGAACTGGTGCTCGACTTTGCCGAAGCCCGGCACCGACGTGAACTGGAGATCGGGCCTGTATTTCTTGTAGACGAAATTCTCGAGATAGGGATCAATGATGAGGCCGCCGGCCATGACCTTGGCCCCCGTCAGCCTGAGCATGTCTTTGGGATAGATGTTGTTCTTCTGGGCCAGGGCGCTCATGGACGGAATGGCCTTGGAATTCGCCAGCCTGGTCCGGACGCGGTAGAGGTTCTTGCCCAACGGCTTCACTTCGGTGACCTCGAGGCTGACCGCGGGCACGTTTTTGGCCGTGAAGATCACGGACATGGCGTTGCGGTGGACCAGGTCCTTGAGCATGAACGGCGCGGACAGGCGTGAGCTCATCTTGACCCAGCCGCCGATCTCGATGTCGCCGTAGGCCGGGTGCTTGAAGGGCTTCCAGGGCTTATAGAGCTCGCCCAGGGCCAGGTTGTCGTTGAATTTGAGGCGATCGCGTTCGGAGATCCCTCCCGACATCATGGCCGCCAGGCCGACGTCCGCGGGTGCGGCATCGGGCTTATCCGACGCGCCGCGGAAGGCCTCGGAATCGGACGGGAACACCTCGGCCACGTAACCGAAAGCGCCCTGCGTCTGGGTCAGCCACTCCAGGGAATCGCCGTACGTCGTGTAGAGGTCTTTCCAGGAGATCATATATTTGTATCCGGGAAGGATCCGTTCGGCCTGCTTGCCAAGATAGTCATAGACGGCGACGTCCGGAGCGGGGAACTCGCCGGTCGCTTTCCGGCTGGGGCCGCGCAGGATCATCCCGCCGTTGTTATGGAAGGTCCAGCCCAGCGTGATATTGGTCCTCTTCGTCGTCCATTCGGCCAGGGCCTTGAGGCCGACGCCGCGGAAGGGATATTCGCCCGATCCGGCCTGGACATAGGGTGGAGCCCAATCGAACCCCCAGTTGCGGTTGGGATCGACGTAGCCCTCGCCGTCTTCGTTGATCTTGCCGTCGCCGTCGTTGTCGATGCCCTCTTCGCCGAGGAGCGTCCACTCGCCCTTCTCCCCGGGCTTGACCGGGACCATCAGCCGCGGGTCTTCGGGGTCGGTTTTATAAGCGCCGAAGGGGTCCTTCTTGCGCATCATGCAGATGTTGCCGTCGCCGTCGAGATCGTCGGGGGGGTCTTCGTCGATCAGGCCGTCGTGGTCGTCGTCGGTGGGGATGCGCAGGCTTCGGTTGGAGCTCGGATTGTTGGGATCGGCGAAGAAATGATAGCGCCCGTCCACGTTGACCACGGGGACGACGTAGAAGCAGGTCCGGTCGACAAGAGCGGTGATCTCCTCGTTCTTGCCGTATTCGCCCAGCAGGTAGTCGAGCAGGTAGAGCGTGATCTCGCCGCCCTGGATCTCGTTGCCGTGGATATTGCCGTCCACGTAGACGCCCGGCTTGCTGAGGGCCGCGCCGGTCTTGGGGTTGTTGATGGTCATGGCCATGAGGGGCCGGCCCTCATCGCTTTTGCCGACTTCTTCGAGTGTCGTCATGGCCGGGTAGGCTTTGTTCAGGGCTTTGAGCGCTTCGTAAACCTGGTCCAGCGGATAGTAATGATCGAACCGCAGAGGCACGCTGATGTCGGTTTTTTGGGCGGGCAGGGAGAAGGACAGGAGCGCGAGCAGGATGGCCAGGCCGATGATCTTTTTCACTTTACACCTCCAAGAGAAAGGGACCGGGCATCGCGCCAGGCAATCTGGGTCTCGGCTTTGATGTCGATCTTGACGGGCTTGTCCGACTGGATGATCCAGGTCGCGGTCTGGGCGGAAAAGCCCGCGATCGCCGGGATGAGGGTCCGCTTCCTGCCGTCCAGGAACTTGATGCCCGGGCCGTCCAGAATGACGATGACGGGCAGGATGCGCTCGTTGCGGCGGGCCATGGCCGTGGGGTACGGGAGAAAGCCGGTGTTTTCGACGCGGACCTTGACTTCATAGACGCCCGTGCCGACGGTTTTGGCCTCGGCCGAAGCGATCTTGATGCGGGGCATCTTCTTGGCCACTTCAAAGACCCAGGGCACCTGGCCCTTGAGCAGGTTCTCGATCATGGCCGGAGGCGGCGTGTTGTCGGCGTAGGGCATGGGACCGCCGATCTCGATGTCGCCCAGCTGGGGGTGCTTGAAGGGCTTCCAATCAACGAAACCCTTGCCGCCCAGTTCCTTGTCGCTGAAGGCGAGCAGGGCTTTTTCTTTGGGGTCGGCGCCTTCCTCCGAAGGCGGCTTGGGCATCTGCTTCATCATCTCGGCCATCTTCTTGGGATCGAGCTGGCCCCCCTGGACCATGGCGATCACCTGCTTGGCCTTGAACTGGTCGGGGGCGCCGGCGGCCTTGAGGAAGGCGTCGATCTTCTCCTCGCCCAGGGCCAGGAACTCGTCCTTGGACATCTTCTCGAGCTGTTCGGGCGTGATCGCGCCGTCCTTCTTTTCCTCTTTCACCTCGGGCAGGGTCCAGAAGTCCAAGGCGAAGGAGGGCAGGCCGAGATGGTAATAGGACCACAGCTCGAACGAACCGTCCTTGTCGGGAGGCGGGTCCAGGCGCTTGCCGTCGAGCTTGTTGGTCTTGAGGAATTCCTTGAATTTGTCGGACAGCTCCTTGTAGAACTTCAGATCGTCCTCGATGGGATTGACGACCGCGCCCAGCTCCAGAAAGCCGGCGACCATCGACTCGGTGAGGTCCATGCCGGCGGGGACGAGCGGCTTGATCATGTCCATGATCTCGGCCATGGTGTAGGTCCGGTTGGGATCGGCGCCGAAGGCGGAGGCGATCCGTTCGGGGATCTTGATCTGGTTGAAGTCGGCCTGGCCTTTGCGGCCGCCGCGCGGCGGGTTCAGGCAGAAGTTCGTTTCACCGAAGACGAAGGTCAGCCCGACTTCGCGATGTTCGTCCATGAACTTCATCAGGCAGAAGCTCTCCGCCTCGGAGCCGGGCCAGTCGCCGGAGTCTGCGCCGAAGAACTTGAACAAGTGCGGGAAGTTGGTGCCGACGTTCACGCCGCCGAGGCCGTCTTCGTTGTAAAGGCCGTCGCCGTCGTTGTCGATGCCCTCCGAATAGAGCTTATAGACGCCCTTTTCGCCCTTGGCCCAGTCGGCCTTCTTCATCAGGCGGGGCTGGCCGGGGACGGGCATCCACTCGCCTTCGGGGTCTTTGACCCGCATCGTGCTGATGATGCCGTCGCCGTTGAGGTCTTCGGGGCCGTCTTCGTCGACCTGATCGTCCATGTCGTCGTTGTGCGGCTTGAAGTTTCGCGGATCCTGGCGCAGCGGCTTGGTGAAGAAGAGCGAATCGGCGTCGGGATTGCCGCAGGGGAGGATGTACCAGGTCCGGTCGGCGCGGAGCTCGGGCTTCTGGACGATGAGTCTGGCCAGATAGAGGGCCGCTTCGCTGGAGATGGGGACGGTCCCTTCCATGTTGGCGGCGATGAACACGGCCGGCAGAAGCTTGGTTGGGCTACCGGTTTCGGGGCCGATTTCGAGGAGAAGGAGCTCGCGCCCGCCGGGGGTCTTGGCCATGGATTGGGTGCGGACGAAGGCGGGATTGGCCCGGGCCATGTCCTGGAGCGCGGCGTTCAATTCCGCGGGGCTATGGTAGCGGTCGAAAGCGAGGGCGGCGGAAGGTGCGGCGGCGATTTTAGGCCCGGCCTGAACGGCGGGGGCCGGTTTGGCGGCGGTTTGAGGGGGAACCGGGGCCGAGGCGGCCGCGAACTGCAAGACAATGAAAATAAAGGCGAAAAGCAGCAGCCGGACGGGAGAAAAAGAGGGCGCGGAATGATTCACGGGTCGTTACCTCCACTCGTCGATATCGGCGAAATAAACTGCCGAGATTATACAGCAAATCCCTTGCTATCTATTATACGGACGTAACCGTCACAAGGTTCCTATCGCGATAACCGAAACGCGCCGATGCAGGTCGTATAGTCCACGGCGCCCGTTTTGAGATAGTCGCCGACGTACCAGATCGTCCGGTCGTCGGCCGGATCGATGGCCGTCTGGGCGTAGTCCATCCAACGTTTCGAATATGTCTGGGAGGCCGCCCCTTCCGCGAGCACGGCCTCGCGCATCGTCAGGACGCCCAAGGGATCGCTCGAAAGCCTGCCTGCGAAACGCTGGCCGGGAAAATGCGGCGTTCCGCCGAAGGAGTATCCGATGCCGATGTTGCCGTCGGCGTCCATGGCCGGGCTGGCCATCCAGCGATAGAAGCCGTCGGGAGCATACGTGCCCTGCTGGTAGAGCCTGACGTCGCGCTTATCGTCCACGCGAAATTCATACCAGCGGACTCCGCCGCCGCCCGCCGAGGTCTTCACCGAGTGCACAGCGACGATCGACTCGCGGCCGCCGATCCGCCGATAGACCAGGCGGGCCATGATTTTGTCGCCCTGCGAATCCAGCCGCGTCACGGTCCCCGGCTGCGGCACACAGCTCGACAATTGTCCGTCGCCCAGATAATGATAGGGCGCCACGGATATCTTCCGCGGCCCTTCGACTTTCGTCTTGGACGGATCGGCCCAATCCACATGAAATTTCCAAACGTAGATGCCGTCGTCGTCCATGATTCCTTTCAATTGCGCGCCGCCCGCGGCCATCATGATGTTCGGCGCGCCCGCCGGCGGAAGCTGCGTGCCGTCCAGGTCGGCGTTGTTGAGGAAGTTCACCCCGTCGATGATGACGCCCTGCTCGGTCGCGTCCCGGCCTTTGAGCATCCGGGCGCGATCGGCCACGTAGGCGTGTTTCTGGATGACGTTGTCGCCCGTGCTGGTCGAGACATAATAGCCGTCGGGCCAGACGGCCGGCCGGGGATAATCGGGAAAAAGCGGCCGCAGGAATTCATAGCGATAGTAGGATCCCAGAGGATCAGGGCCGGTGCTGACGGCGTAGCACATGGCATAAGAGCCGACTGCGGTCAGCGGCTTTCTATGGGGAAGCTGCGCGGCCCGCTTGGCCAGGTCTTCGGCGAGGGCCGCCCGGGCCGCGGCTTCCTCTTCGGGCGTCGGCCGGGGCGGCTGGAAGAGAAGCCGGGCGGCCCCGGGCTGCCCCATCACGCCGGGGCGGCTCACATGCGCCGGATCGCCCGATTGGGGCGCTTCCGGATCATCCTTGCGGGGAGCGAGGCGCCGGAAGATAGGCATGACGATCAGCCAGCGGTCAGCCAGCTGGTCGTAGCGGACGACGGCATCGCCGTTGTTGATTCCCCCGGCGTCTCCAAATCCTTTGAAAACGTTATTTGTCGGGACGGGACCATAGAGCACCTTGCCGGTCGTATCGAACCGCGATCCCTTTTTTGTGAAGACGGCCATCCGGGAATTGACGATCTGGACGATGTGGTCCGGGCCGACGGCCAGCGAACAATCGGACGGATTGCGAAAGACGGCTTTGCCTTGCGGGCCTTCGAAGCCTTCGCCGAGGCCGTCAAAGCAGACCAGGATTTCGGGCGGAGCGCTTATTCCCTGGGATTTTTGTTCCACGGATTCCGATGTGAGCCGTGGCGACACATCATGGACGGCGGCTTTTTGGACCGCGGCGGCACTCATGGGGGCCAGGGCCGTTCCGTATGCGTTCGGCCGTCGCCGCGGTCCGGCGTTCGCCTCCATGAGCGCGGCGAGGGCGAGGAGAAAGACGCCGCCGGCATGAGACGCGGGAATTTTCGAGACCCCGGTTTTTTTCAATCCTGCCAGCCGTTCTCGATCCGCGCAAACGGCGTCTTCAGGCGCTCGGCGGCATAAGGGCTCAAACGATAATTCAATCCATACTGGCCATGCGACCAGGCATCGGTGATGTTCATTTCCGCCGCCTTCCGGTATCGCTTCACGGCCTCGGCGCGCTTTCCCAAAAGATCGAGCATATGGCCCTGCCAGATCAGGGCGAACGCTTTCATTTTCGGGTCCGCGCCGAACCGGGACTCCATCCGCTCATAAACCGCCAGGGCATCGGCGTATCGCTTCACGTCGTAGAGGGCGAAACCGATCCGCATGGCGTAGCGGGCCGAGCTCAAGGTCTCGATCCAGGACGGCGCGTATTTGCCGGCCAGCTCGCGGCTGGACGCCAACCCCCAGTCGAAGCTCTCGACAAGAAGATCGGGGCGCGATTTCATTTCTCGCATCCAGCCGCCCAAATATTCCTGATACCGGGCCAGCCCCGCCGCGTCGACCGGGGGAAGATCTTTGATGAACCCCTTGAGGACGCGGAAGAACTCGTCCGGGGCTTCGTCATAGATGCCGTGGCCGGCATTCTCGAAAACGACCATCCGGGCCCCGGGGTGGTTGCCCTTGAGGAGGCCGCGTTTTTGCTCGCCCCAGGTCAGGTCCCACCGCCCTTCCAGGATCAGGGTCGGGATCGGATTCCGGGCAAAGGCCCCGGTGAAATCCCAGCGGCCTTCGGTCCGGCCTATGGTCCCGTTGAAATTATCGTCGTTGACCCATTCATAAAGCGCCATTTGCGCCAGCCGCTCCGGCGAGGGCCGGTAGAAATTCTGGCGCTTCCAGTCGCCGTTGGAAAAATTATTGTATATGGAGAGCTCGACCATTTTTTGGCGGGGAAGATCGCGGGCCTTGGCGTATTCGCGAAGCTCCGCGCGGAGCTCGTCCATGCGGGCCTGTTCCTCCTTGGTCACGAATTCATCTTCCCGCGAGGGGCCGTCGTCGGCCCGCATCCCCGGGTCGGCCCCGAGCAGGACCAGGCCGGCGACGTTTTCGGGATGAAGGACCGTATAGAGCTGGGCCAGGAATCCGCCGTAGGAATAGCCCAGCACGATCCACTTCTTGAAGCCGAGGGTCCGGCGGATGGCCTCCAAATCCTCAGCCGCCTGATCGACGGAATACCCTTTCGCCCCCGGTTTGAAATCGGAGAGCCCGCAGCCGCGCTGGTCGTAATAGACGACCGTGGCGTTTTTCCGAAGCCGCGAGAACCAGGGATGGAAGTAATGGTGGGTCCCGCCCGGCCCGCCGTTGATGAGCACGATCGGCGCGCCTTTTCCCTCGACCTCGACGTACAGCTCGGCGTCGCCGACGTTGACGCGGCGCTTGCCGAGCCCCTCGATCCGGTCGCACCAGCGGAAGGTCGCCGGGATCTCGGTCAGCAGCTTCGTCTCGACATGAGAAGTCTTGTCCAGGATGGATTCGCCGTGGGCCGGCTCCTTGAGCGCGGATTCCTTCGAACATGAAATTGTGAGCGCGGCCAGAACGATCAAAACGTAAACGGATCCATGGGCAGGTTGGGCTTTCATTGACTGTTCTCCTCAAAGTGCCATGCGTTCGCCCGCCGCGTGCGGAACGTCGTGAGCCGAAGCCGCCCGCGCTTACTCCGCATCCTTGACGCAGCGGAAGCCGACCGTGGAATTGCGGTCGAGGCCGGGGGCGATGAGAAGGAGGATTTGGACGCGGTCGACGGCCAGCGGCCCGCTCTTGACGTACCATTCGCTCTTTTCGGGCGCATAATGGCTCCCGCCGCGAATGAGCGCGTAGGTGTAGGCGCCGTTGTCGTAAATCTCGTCGATCATCTGCCAGACATTGCCGACCATGTCCTGGACGCCGAAGGGGCTGGCGCCCCTGGGGAACGCGTCGACGGGGGTCGTTCGATTGAGCTTGTCGTTGCAGCGCCCCGGCTCCATTTTCGGCCCCCAGGGGAAGGCCCGGCCGTCCGTCCCTTGGGCGGCGTACTGCCACTCGATCTCGGTCGGCAGGCGCTTGCCCGCCCAGCGGGCGAAGGCGCGGGCGTCGTCCAAGTCGATCCAGACGACGGGATGGTTTTCCTGTCCCGCGGGCGGCTTCCCTCCGACCCAATGCTTCAAGTAATTGGAAGTATCTTTCGGCGCATATCCCGTCGCCTTGATGAAAGCGGCGAACTGAGCGTTGGTCACGGGAAACTTGTCCATGAAAAAGCGCGGCATCGGAATCGCGCGCGACTTCATCGTGTCCGGGTAGGGAATGACCGGGTTGGCGTCGTCGGGATTGCCGGCCGTCTGGAAGACGAACGTCCCGGCGGGGATCTCGACCATGCCGACGGGCGCGGTTCGGGCCAAGGGCGTTCTCACGACCTTGGAAACGAGGCGCGCAATTCCCCGGGCGATGCGGACCACGCGCTCGTCGAGGATCTCGCCCTTCCCGTCGAAAAGCTGGACGACGAATTTCTCGTCGCGGAAGCCGAACGGCTCGTGGAGGGCGATCGCGCGGGCTTCGGTCCCATAGGAAACGGACCGAGCCCCGTAGGACGGATCGCCGGCCGTGACGACGATCTTGCCGCCGAAGGGCGCATGCGGCGCGGCGACGTTCAAAATTTCACCGTCCAGCGAGACGCTCAATAGTTCGGGCAGCACCGCGACGCAATCGACGCTCCCCTCCAGCCGCGTCCCCAGATCGGAGGCGTTGAAAGCGGCGGCGTCGACGGGCGCATAGGTCCGCCCTCCCCTGTCCGCCGGTTTCAGCTCCTCATGGTTCCACAAGCTCACGAGATGGGCGCCCGCCGGAACGGTCGTTTCCACGAACGGCCCCTTGAATCCCTCCGGCCGGAGGCTGAAAACGGTGAAGACGGTCTTGCCGTCGGCCGTCCATTTGTTCGCCCACAGACCGTCGTCCAGGACGGACACCAGGGGCTCCCAATTCAGGTCCAGAAAAACCGAGGAATTCTCGCGCAGGATCTTGGTCGTCCGGCCCAGATAGCGGAGGCTTTCCTCGATCCAATCCGGCCGGCCCGGCCGCATGGTGTTGATCTCGGAGCCGTAGCCGTTGAAGAAGGCCACGGCCGCCTCGCGATGGAACTCGCCTTCGCCCAGCTGGAGGACGCGGAAGATGGCGAAATCCGGCTTCATGAACTTGTTGAGGTTGAGCGGCGGCGGCATGAACAGGGCGTCGTGGACCCGGCCGGCGACGATCCCGGGCATGTCCTTGGGCACGGCCATCCCCTCGCTGTACATGATGACGCCGGGCCGGGCCCGGTCGGCCGCGGCCTGGAACTCGCGGCTCGACTCGCCGCGGGTGTCGAGGACGACGCCGTCGGCGCCGATCGTCCGGATCATAGCCTCTATGCCGGCCAGGTGGTCCTCGCGGCGGGTGCTCTCGTCCCAGGGGTTGTAGGAGATGAAGTATTTCTTGCCCAGCGTGTGGGCCAGGTCGGCCTGGCGGCGGAGCTCGTCCAGTCCGCCCGGCAGGTCGCGGTACATGTCCCATTGATTGCGCGGATCGAGGCCGAGCCGAGGCCAAGTCGGCCAGAGGGTGAAGATGTCCACGGGGCCGAGAAGCTTGTCCCATGCGGTCAAGGTCCTGTCGTACGCATAACGATGGGCATCGCGGTCATAATAGGCATGGTCCCAGGCGAATTGGAGGAGCATGATGTAGGCGCGGCGGACCCAGGCCAGGTCGGGGCGGTGGAAGAGGGCGTCGTCGAAATGCGGAAGGTCGTAGAGGAAACGCTCGCGGAACATGATCTCCAGGCCCCGGCGCCAGCCGCCGTGATGGGCCTCGGCGTAAAGGGCGTATTGGACGGAGCCGCCGGGCTCGAGGGTCGCGGCCCAGCGGGTCAGCGCGGCTTTTTCATTTTTAACGCGGCGGGCGATGGCGGTCAGGGTCGGGACGTCGGGGCCGGAGGGAGAAGCGGGCGGTTCAGCCGAGGCGAATCCCAGGTGCCAGGCGTTATCGGGAAGGACCACGCCGAGGGGCTTCATCCCGGGGCGGAAGAGCTGGGTGCGGCTGAGCTCATGGGGCGGCTCGTTGGGCAGGCCGGCCGTGATGTACACGCGGTCGGGCGATTGGCCGAGCGGAACGAGATTTTCGATTTTTATTTTCGCGGAAGAGGCGTTGCGGAACGTGAGAATGAGCTTGGCGCC
This sequence comes from Candidatus Aminicenantota bacterium, assembly GCA_963729855.1. Taxonomy (GTDB): domain Bacteria; phylum Acidobacteriota; class Aminicenantia; order Aminicenantales; family UBA4085; genus UBA4085. Next base: position 372,908 of record CAVSPT010000005.1, read on the forward strand.
GAGTTTAAAGGCCGGATCGGAAGAGACGGTCAATGTCAAGCCGGCGGGGAGATCGCCGGACGATCGAAGCGCGCCGTCGACGAGAAGGGTGAAGAGCGGGTAGGGCGCGGGCAGGGCGATCGACGAGCCGTCCGAGAGGGTCAGGCCGACGATCGACCGTTCGGCGCCCCTGGGGCCTTCGAGGCGCAAGGCCTGAAGGCCGGGAGAGTCCTCCCCGGCTTTCCCCGCCGAAACGTTTCCCGCGGCGCCGAGCGAGAGGACCATCCCTCCAACGAAAATCCCCAGGGCCAGAAAACACATCGCCGCAATGCCGACCAGCCGACGCTTTTCCATGCGGCCATTGTTCCACAAACGGCGCGGACGGGGCAAACCGGGAATTGGGTGGGAGCGCCATGATCCATTCATTCCAGTCATGGCGAGGTCGAGACAGAGCGCCGGCCGACCATATCGGCTTCGTCGTCGAGGGCGAGGGGCGAGCGGAGCCCTTCCCGGCCGCGCTTGCGCGAAGCCGCGGGCCGTGATAACTTAAAAAAAATCCAGGCCGTCATTATAAAGGAGCCCGCATGGCCGACTCGACGATCGGACCGGCAGCCATCATCACCATCGAGCGCCACATCCTCTCGGAACAGAGCTTCCATCCGCAGGCCACCGGCGCCCTGACCAACCTTCTTTATGACATCGCCCTGGCCGGCAAGGTCATCGCCAGCAAGACGACACGGGCCGGCCTGGCCGAAATCCTGGGCCGCACGGACGACACCAACATCCAGGGCGAGACGGTCATGAAGCTCGATCGCTTCGCCGACCTGACCATCACCCGCATCACCGACCACACCGGGCGGCTGGCCGGGCTGGCCTCCGAGGAAAAAGACAGCTTCATGCCCATCCCGGACCGATACGAGAAGGGCAAGTACCTGCTCCTCTTCGACCCGCTGGACGGCTCGGCCAACGTGGATTACAACATGCCGGTCGGCACGATCTTCGCCATCCACCGCCGCCCGGTTGAGGACGGTCCGGTGACCCTCGGGGAGTTTCTCCAGCCCGGCCGCAACCTGGTGGCCGCCGGATACATTTCCTACGGCACGAGCACCATGCTCGTCTACACCACCGGGCACGGCGTCCACGGATTCACGCTCGACCCGACGGTCGGCGAGTTCCTGCTGTCCCATCCGAACATCAGGATCCCCGAGCCGGCCAGGTATTTCAGCGTCAATCTCGGCTATCAGGCCCATTGGAGCCGCGGCGTCCAGCGCTACACGGAATACCTGCAGGGCCGCGGGGGCGGCTTGGAGGGCCTGTCGCTGCGGTATGTCGGGACGCTCGTCTCCGACTTCCACCGCAATCTGCTGGCGGGGGGGGTCTTCTATTATCCGGCCGACACCAAAGACCCGAGAACTCCGGCGGGCAAGCTGCGCCTGATGTACGAGGCGGCGCCGCTGGCCTTCCTCGCCGAGCAGGCCGGCGGAGCGGCGTCCGACGGCCGCCGGCGCATCATGGACATCCGGCCGTCGTCGCTCCACGAGCGCACGCCGCTCTTCATCGGCAGCCGCGCTCTCGTCGAGAAAGCGGCCGCGTTCATTCGCGAAGACGACGAAAAAGCGGCTCTGAAGATCACCTAAAATCCGAAGCCGAAGTCGGCCCTGAACCCCATGATGCCGAACAGATCGGCGAACGGGGTGCGAGGGAAGATCTGGAGCCGAAGCGGGATATTTCCGGATCCTATCCGCCCGCAGGGACGGCAAACGGATTATTCCGGGCGCCGCCGGCGGCGGACCGGACCGCGTTGACAGGTCCGCAAGGCGAAGCTATAGTGCGCCTATGAATGGGGCGTATCGGCCGGCCCGGTTTTCGCCGCAGGAGATCCTGTTCGCGCCGTCATCCGCCTGCAACCTTGATTGCGCCCACTGCGCCGTCCGCAAGGACCGCCGGCGGCTTTCCCCCGCGGCGGCCGTGCGTTTCCTCAAATCGGCCAAGAAAGCCGGTCTGGAGCGGGTCGGGTTCACCGGGGGCGAACCGTTCCTCGACAAGCCGTTCCTTTTCGCCGTGGCCGCGGCGGCCGCCCGGAATGACCTCTTCTTCGAGCGGATCACCACGAACGCATCCTGGTTCAAGACGCCGTCCGAGCTCCGACGGGCCCTGGAAAAGCTGCGCGATGCGGAATATGACGGAACGTTCGGCGTCAGCGTCGACGCTTTCCATGAAAGTGATTTGGGCCAAGTGGCCCTCTTTCTCCGGACCGCGGCCGGGATCTGGGACCGGCCGGACATCGCCCAGATCCTGGCCGCCCGGGGCGCGCGCGACCGGGCCACGACCGCCCGCATCCGCCGGCTGATGCGCCTCCTGGGAGCGAAAATCATGACGCGCTGCGGACGGCGCTTCATCGAGTCCGAATACCTGCTTTTGCCCCTGGCCCTGATCGACCTCGTCCCCGTGGGAAAAGCCGGCGGCCTGCGCGATCCCTGGGGAACGACGTGGTTCAAGGAGGACTACTGCCAGGGTCCCGGCCAGGTCCTGTATGTCCTCCCGGACGGGAGCGTCAAGCCCTGCTGCGGATTCGCGACCGATTCGGAGCGGCTGACGATCGGCAACATCTACGCCGACTCGGCCGAAGAGATCCTCCGGAAAGCGGCCCGCAATCCTTACGTCCGGGCGGTCTTCGAGCGCGGCCTCAGTCGCATCCGCGGCGGCCTGACGGCGCAGGGGGTCCGCTTTCCCGGACGGACGGACAACCATTGCTTTTTCTGCCATCACGTCCTGACGGCCGTCGAACCGGCCGTCTTGAACCGGGCGCTGCGCGCCCTCAAACCTCGAATAAAGGAGCACCCATGAACCGGAAACGGACGGCCATTCTCGCCGCGGCGATCCTGTTGGCGGGCCTCATCGCCCTGCAGTCCGCGGCCCAAGAAAAGACGGATTGGTCCGCCATCCAGCGCATCCGCCAGGAAGGCCTGAACAATTCCAAGATCGTCGACACGATGATCTACCTCTGCGATATCTACGGCCCGCGCCTCGCTGAATCGCCCGAATACCGCCGGGCGGCCCGCTGGGCGGTGGGCACGCTCAAGGAGATGGGTCTGGTCAACGCCGCGATGGAGCCGTGGGGCACGTATGGCCGCGGCTGGGAGCTGAAGAAGTTCTACGCCGCAATGACCGCCCCCCAATACATGCCGCTCATCGCCTTCCCCAAGGCCTGGACCCCGGGGACCGGGGGTGTCGTCAAGGGCGACGCCGTCCTGATCAACGTTAAAAAAGCGGCCGACCTGGACCAATACAAGGGCAAGCTCAAACGGGCCGTCGTCCTGACCCAGGGCGAGCGGGACCTGCCGATCTCCTTCGAGCCCGGCGCGCACCGCTACACCGAAGCCGAATTGAAGGAGCTGGAAGCGGCCCCCGAGCCGGGCGCCCGCTCTCCCTATGCCGGCCGCATGGAGGAATACCAGGCCCGCCTGCAGCTCCAGACCGCCGTCAACAAGTTTCTTCTTGAAGAAGGCGCGGCCGTGACGCTGGAGCCCAGCCAGGGAAAGGACGGCACGGTGTTCGTGGCCAGCGGCGGATCGCAGAGCTTGAATGCGCCGGCGACCCTTCCCGCCGCCGTCGTCGCCGTCGAGCACTACAACCGCCTGGTGCGGATCCTCCAGAAGGGCCTGCCGGTGTCGCTGGAGATCGAGATCGATGCGGCCTTCACGGACAAGGACACCCAGGGGTACAACATCGTGGCCGAATTCCCCGGCACGGACAAGAAGCTCAAGGACGAGATCGTCATGCTCGGCGGCCACTTCGACTCCTGGCACGCCGGCACGGGGGCCACGGACAACGGGGCCGGCTCCGCCGTCGCCATCGAAGCCCTGCGGATCCTCAAGGCCGCCGGCGTCCAGCCCCGGCGGACGATCCGCATCGCCCTGTGGGACGCCGAGGAGCAGGGCCTGATCGGCTCGCGTGAATACGTCAAGAACCACTTCTACGACCGGTCCAAAAAGGAGAAGAAGCCGGAATACGACAAGCTGGCGGCGTACTTCAATCTCGACAACGGCAGCGGCAAAATCCGCGGCATCTACACCCAGGGCAACCTGGCCGTCAGGCCCGTCTTCGAGGAATGGCTGAAGCCCCTCCACGACCTGGGGGCCGCGACGGTCACCGGCCGGAACACCGGCGGCACCGATCACCTGTCTTTCGACGGGGTCGGCCTGCCCGGCTTCCAGTTCATCCAGGACGAGCTCGAATACGACTCGCTGACGCACCATTCGAACATGGATGTGCTCGATCACGTTTCGCGGGGCGACCTGATGCAGGCCGCGACGGTCATGGCCGTGTTCGTGTATGACGCGGCGATGCGCGACGAAAAGCTGCCGCGCAAACCGTTCGACCCCAACACGCCGACGAGGATGTTCTAACGGATCTCGGAAAAAGACAAGGGCGGCGCGGTCACGCGCCGCCCTTTTTTCACGGGCTGCAGGAACAGCCCGGTCCCGGGAAAACAGTGATCAGGTGGCGGAGACGCCGGCCCGAGGTCCGCGAATGAACGATCCGTCCAGATTGACCAGGTCTTTGTTGAAGTCCGCCGTGGTCGATATCTGGTACAGCCCCGCTTCCGGCGTGGCCGCATTGTACGTCCAGGACTCGATGGTGGCGTCGCGCCCGTACGAGGCGACCAGGAAGTCGTCCGTGGCCGAGCCCGTGATCCCGTACTGGTTGCAGTTGACGCCCGTGTAGACCTTGAAGGGTGTGCCCCACTGGTCGTTCAACGGCAGCACCTTGATGTACATCGGCGACAGGGCGGACTTGGCCGTGGCGTCGATGTTCCCGTTCTCCGCGAACGGCACGCCGTGGTCCGTGACATAGTCGGCCAGGGACGTGGCGATGGTGGCGATGTCCTTCTGGGTGCCCCGGACTTTCGCCTTCTGCAGAGCGGTCATGGCGTTGGGGATGAGCAGAGCGGCCAGGATGCCGATGATCGCCACAACGATGAGCAGCTCGATGAGAGTGAACCCTTTGCGTAGGTGCATGATGGGTCTCCTTTGAAAAAGACTTCCCTTTTTTGCCTATCTATAATATACATCGGATTATGGGGATTTGTCCATCGGCATCGGCGATGAATCGACGGCCGCTTCTTGAGTCCCCCCTGGTTAGCCCCCGACGCGCTCCCCGGCATCTTTCGAGACGGGGTCCGGACGATCGGCTGTTCCGCAATCGCCGGCCGAGTTCATTCGGTTCCGGCAGCGAGGCATCATGACGCCAGACAGACTTGCGAGTCCCCCCAACGACACGATCCGCACGATCGCCGAGAGGCACAGCGTCCGCCGGTTTTCCGAGCGGCCCGTCCCCGATGAGCTTGTCCGCGTCCTCCTCGACGCGGCCAATCGCGCCCCTTCCGCCCACAACCAGCAGTCCTGGCGGTTCCTCGTCGTCGGCGGCGGGAAAAAAGCGGAACTGGCCGAAATGGCCGCCCGGCGGGCGGCGGGATTCGCCCGTCCCGCTTCCGTTCTGCTGCGCATGGCCGCGCGGACGATCACGGCGGCGCCCGTCGTCATCGCCGTGGCCAACACCGGAGACCTCATCCGCCACGGAGGGGAGCTCTTCCACCTCGACGCGGCGGCCAACCTGGACTTCTTCCGGACGATGGAGATCCAGAGCTCCGCGGCGGCCGTCGAGAACCTCATGCTGGCCGCGGCTTCGTTGGGCTTGGGGACGGTCTGGCTGGGCATCCTCTATCTGATCAAGGACGAGGCCCTGCGGCTTCTGGGCGAACCCGGGGGCGAATTCATGGCCGTCATTCCCGTCGGGTACCCCGAAGCGGAGGGCGCCGGTCCCAAGAAACGGCCTTTGGCCGCCGTGGTCAAGACGCTGAAATAAAACCCGCCGGTCCTTTCATGGCGGAAACAATCCCTTCGCCGATTCGTATATAATGTTGCTTCATCGAGGAGGCCCAGATGACGAATCTCCGCCGCGTTTTCTTTATTTCGCTGGCCGCAATCCTGATTTTCTCCGCGGGAAACGCGGCCCGGAGTTCGACCGCCCGCCCGGGCGACGAGGCGCTCGCCGCGAAAATCGACGCTCTGCTCGACAAGACTTTTAAAATCGGCGAACCGGGCGCGGCGCTCCTGGTCAAGAAAGACGGCCGCGTCCTGGTCCGCAGGGGCTACGGCACGGCCGACCTGGAGCTGGGGATCCCCGTCGAGCCGGACATGTCCTTCCGGCTCGGCTCGATCACCAAGCAGTTCACGGCCGTTTCCATCCTCATTCTGGAGGAGCGCGGCCGGCTGTCCGTTCAAGACCCCGTCGAGAAATATCTGCCCGACTTCCCCACCCAGGGCCGGACCATCACCATCGAGAACCTGCTGACCCACACCTCGGGCATTGTGGATTACACGTCCCTCGCCGAGTGGCTGCCGTTGTGGCGGAAGGACATGAGCGTGGCCGACGTCATCGCCCTGTTCAAGGACAAGCCGCCGGACTTTGCGCCGGGCGAGCACTGGAAATACAGCAACTCCGGCTACATCCTTTTGGGGGCCATCATCGAGAAGGCCTCGGGCGAAACGTACGAAGACTTCGTTCAGAAAAACATCTTCGACCCGCTGGGGATGAAACACTCGTATTACGGAAGCGCCTCGCGCGTCCTGCCGCGGCGCATTCCCGGATACGGCCGCGACCACTCCGGGTTCTTCAACGCACCCTACATCAGCATGACCCAGCCCTATGCGGCCGGCTCGCTTCTCTCCTCGGTCGACGACCTGGCTCTCTGGAACGAGGCGCTCCTGGCGAACACGCTGGTCAAAAAGGAATCCCTCGACCGCGCCTGGACGCCGTTCAAGCTCAACGACGGCACGAGCACCGGCTACGGCTACGGCTGGTCCATCTCCGACGACCAGGGGCACCGGCTGATCGAGCACGGCGGCGGGATCATGGGCTTCAGCACGGACGGAATGCTCTTCCCCGAGGACCGGGCGCTCATCGTCCTGCTGACCAACAGCGCCATCGAGGACCGCGCCCCCGCGCCGTTCGCCGAAAAGATCGCCGACCTGGTGCTGGGCATCGCGCCCAAGGAAATCAAGGCCGTCCCGCTGGGAGAAAAAGACCTTTCTCCGCTCCTCGGGGTTTACGCCGACTGGGAAAAGACCAAAATCTCGATTTCGCGCGAGGGGACGCAGGTGTTCGCCCAGACCTCCGGCGGCGCGAAGCGCGAGATCGTCGCCCTCTCGCCCGTCGAATTCGCGTATCTGGACCGGCCGACCCGCCTGACTTTTGAGAAAAACGCCGCGGGCGAAATCGTCGGCTTGACGGTGCGCGGGCGTGCGGAAATGCCCGGCAAATTCGTCCGGACGGCCGCGCCCCTTCCGTCCGAGCGCAAAGCCGCCGCCGTGGATCCGAAAATCTTCGGGCGCTACGCCGGCGAATACACGTTCACGCCCGATTTCATTTTCACCGTGACCGTCGAGGACGGAAAGCTCATGGCCCAGGCCACCGGTCAGCCGAAAGTCCAGCTGTTCCCGGAATCGGAGACGCTCTATTTCCTCAAGGTCGTCGACGCCCAGGTGGAATTCCAGGTCGACGCGGCCGGGAACGCGACCGGACTGGTGCTGACCCAGGGCGGGCAGAAGATCCCGGCCAAAAAGACAAAGTGAGGTTTTCTCCATGAAAAAATTCGTCGTCATCGTGTTCGTCCTTCTCGCTTGCGCAGCGCTCCCGGCCGCGGCCCGGACCGCGCCTCAAGGCAAGCCCGAAGGGCCGAAGCTTCTCCTGACCTCGGAGCTCCTATCCGGCCTGGAATTCCGGGCCATCGGTCCGGCCGTCATGTCCGGACGCATCAGCGACGTGGCCATCCATCCCAAAAACCGGGCCATCTGGTATGTGGCCGCCGGTTCGGGCGGCGTCTGGAAGACGGAAAACGCCGGGACGACCTGGACGCCCGTTTTCGACGGCCAAGGATCGTATTCCATCGGCTGTTTGACCATCGATCCCAAAACTCCGGAAACCGTCTGGGTCGGGACGGGCGAAAACGTCAGCGGCCGCCACGTCGGCTTCGGCGACGGGGTCTACAAGAGCCTGAACGGGGGCAAGACCTGGACGAACACGGGTCTGTCCAAGTCCGAGCACATCGCCCGCATCCTCATCGACCCGCGCGATTCGCGCGTCGTCTATGCGGCGGCCGAAGGGCCGCTGTGGTCGGCGGGCGGCGAGCGCGGGCTGTACAAGAGCGCGGACGGGGGCAAGACCTGGACCCTCTCGCTCGGGATCAGCAAGGACACGGGCGTGACCTCGGCCGATCTCGATCCCTCCAATCCCGACGTTCTCTACGCGGCGGCCTATCAGCGCCGCCGCACGGTCGCCGCGTTCATGGGCGGCGGCCCGGAATCGGGAATCTATAAAAGCGAGGACGCCGGGAAGACCTGGCGCAAGCTGACCGTCGGCCTTCCCGCCGGCGACCAGGGCAAGATCGGCCTGGCCGTTTCGCCCCTCGACCCGCGGGTTGTCTACGCCACCGTCGAGGCCGGGACGGAGGAGCGCGGCTTCTACCGCTCGACGGACCGCGGCGAGAGCTTCGAGAAGCGCAGCTCCTATATCAGCGGCGGCACCGGGCCGCATTATTACCAGGAAATCTTCGCCGATCCCAGCGTCTTCGATCGTGTTTACCAGATGGACCCGGCCATGATGGTGACGAACGACGGCGGGCGGAACTGGCGGCCGGTGGGCGAGAAGAACAAGCACAGCGACAATCACGCCCTGGGTTTTTTGCCCGGCGATCCCGATTATCTCCTCGACGGCTGCGACGGAGGGTTGTACGAGACGCGCGACGGGGCCAAGACCTGGCGGTTCTTCGATAATCTTCCGGTGACCCAATTCTACAAGCTGGCCCTCGACAACGCCCGGCCCTTTTACAACATCCACGGCGGGGCCCAGGACAACGGCAGCCAGCTGGGGCCGTCGCGGACGCTGAACGCCAACGGCATCCGCAACGCCGACTGGACCGTCACCTTCGGCGCGGACGGCTACGCCAGCGCCATCGATCCGACCGACCCGGACATTCTCTATGTCGAGTGGCAGGAGGGCAACCTCCTGCGCTACGACAAAAAGAGCCAGGAATCGGTCTTCATCAGCCCCAAACCGGGCCCCGGCGAGGCGCCCCTGCGCTTCAACTGGGACGCCCCGATCCTGATCAGCCCGCACGCCTCGACGCGGCTTTACTATGCTTCGCAGTTCGTCTGGCGGAGCGACGACCGCGGCGATTCCTGGGCCCGGATCAGCCCGGACCTGACCCGCGGCATCTTCCGCCTCGAACAGCCGATCATGGGCAAGACCTGGAGCGTCGACGCGCTCTGGGACCACGGGGCCATGTCCAAGTATTCGACGATCACGACCGTGGCCGAATCGCCGCTCGCCGAAGGCCTGCTCTACGCCGGGACGGATGACGGGCTGATCCAGGTCAGCGAGGACGGCGGCCGGTCCTGGCGCCGGATCGACAAGCTGCCCGGCGTGCCCGATTTCTTTTTCGTCAACAAGATCCGCGCCTCCAAGCACGACAAGGACACCGTCTTCGCCGCGGTGGATTGCCATAAAACCGGCGATTATCGGCCCTTTCTCCTGCGCAGCGACGACCGGGGCCGGACCTGGACGTCGATCGCCGGCGACCTGCCCGGACGCACGATCGTCTGGTCGCTGGCCCAGGACGCGGCCAAGAAGGACCTTTTGTTCGCCGGGACGGAATTCGGGATCTACGCCACGCTCGACGGAGGCAGGCGCTGGCTCAAAATGGGCGGCGGCGTGCCGACGATCTCCTTCCGGGACATCGAGGTCCAGGAGCGCGAATGCGACCTGGTCGGCGCCTCGTTCGGGCGGGGCTTTTATGTTCTCGACGATTACTCGGTCCTGCGGACCATGGGCGAGGAGGAACTGGCCAGGGAGGGCGCGCTCTTCCCGGTCAGGAAGACCCTCATGTACATCCCTCTGTTGCCGCTCGCTTCCGGGGGCAAGGGCTGCCTGGGCGATGGATATTACTTGGCCCCCAACCCTCCGTTCGGCGCCGTCTTCACCTATTACCTGAAGGATTCGCTGAAGAGCGCCGCCGAGGCGCGGCGCGAGGAAGAGAAGAAGCTGGAGAAGGGCGGAAAGCCCGTGCCCTTCCCCGGGTGGGACAATCTCCGCCGCGAAGAGACCCAAGACAAGCCGGACATCGTCTTGACGGTCAAGGACGAATCCGGGCAGGTCGTCCGGCGCCTGAGCGCCCCGGCCGGACAAGGGCTTCATCGCGTCGCCTGGGACCTCCGCTACCCGGCCGTCGATCCCGTCGAGCTTGAAACCTCGGGGAGCCGCTCGGAGTGGGAAGGCTATCCGCAAGGCCCGCTCGTCGTGCCCGGGACGTATTCCGTCGGCATGGCCAAGCGCGTCGACGGCGTCCTGACGCCGCTCGGCGAGCCCCGGCCGTTCGTGGTCGAATCGCTCGGCCTGGCCTCCCTGCCCGAGAAGGACCGCGCCGCCCTGCTCGCTTTTCAAAAGAAGGCGGGCGAACTGCAGCGGGCCATGATGGGGGCCGGCGCGGCCGCGGGCGAAGCCGCCGCCGGCCTGCAGGCCATGAAAAAAGCCCTGTCCGACACGCCCAAGGCCGATCCGAAGTTGGGCGAGGCCATCCTCGGCGCGGAGAAGCGCCTCCAGGACGGCTTGCGCGAATTGTACGGCGACCGCACGATCCAGGCGCGCTCCGAAACGGCGCCCCCGTCCCTCATGGACCGGCTCAGCGCCCAGCTCGGCTCGACCTGCCCGATCACGGCCATCGCGAAGCGGGACTACGAGATCGCCGCGGCCGGTTTCGAAGCCTGGCTGGCCCGGATGCGCGTCCTCATCGAGCAGGACATCAAAAAGTTGGGCGACGAGCTCGAAGCGGCGGGCGCTCCCTGGACGCCGGGCCGCGGCCTCCCCCGCTGGATCAAACAATGAAGATCGTCGGCGTCCCGTTCACCGTCACGGATTGGAGCCGGGTGCCGGCCGACGAGCATCCGGGAGAAGAGGGCAGGTCGCAGTGGCGGACCGTGGAGTCCGGGAACGTGCGCGCCCGCGTCGTCGAATACGGGCCGGGCTATCGGGCCGATCATTGGTGCCCGCGGGGGCACGTCCTGTGGGTCATCGCGGGCCATCTCACCGTGGAGCTCAAAGACGGCCGCCGGTTCGAGCTGAAGAAAGGCATGAGCTTCCAGGCCGGCGACGATGATCAAAATCCCCATCTGGCCGGCACGGCCACGGGGGCTGCGGTCTTTATCGTGGATTGAGTCCCGGAGGCCGGCGCCGCCTGACCCGGGAGAGAAAAGCGGTCGAAAAAGAACAGGGCGACGTCGGCGTAACAGTACTTCGTTTCCGGGTCGAAAAGAGCCGTGTGGTAGCTCTTCAGCGGCATGAGCCGGCGGATCGCTTTCTCGCTTCTCGTATAGCCGGCGTTGTAAGCCGTGGCGAAAAAACGCAGGCGCTCGCGCTCGTCGGCGAACGCCGTTTGGGCGAGCTTCCTGTCCATGATCCGCATGAAGAGGCCCAAATAGCGGACCTGCCATCTGATGTCGTCGAGCCGGAGCACCCGGTCGCGCCGGTTTTCCACCGTGTCGGCGGAGGGAAAAAACGGCGCCCCCGCGGCGGCCCGATTCTCCGCCGCCAGCAGGCGGTTGGAGTCCCGCTCGACCTGTTCGGCGAACGCCGGTTTCATTTGGAACCGCCCCACGGAAAAATTCGCGTAAGACTTCCCGTATTGGACATAGAGCACTTTGAGGGCCCGGACCTGGATCAGGTCCTCGAGGGCGCTGAAGCGGAGGATCTCCGGGAAGACCACGGCCACGGCCAGGCGCGCTTCGTTGGCCTCGAGGGCCAGGGCGCCGGAGATCCAGGCGTTCGTTTTGATGAATCGAACCGCCTCTTCATACTGGGAGCCGAAGATGCGGGCGTAATCCGCAGCCTGTCCGGCCGCCGGCGCCGGCCGGGCGCCCGCCGCCAGACAGGCCAGGGCGGCGGTCAGAACGATCGCCCGCGCCTCAAAGCGTTCTTTGATAGACAACGAAATCCTTCTTGTTCTCCAGCGTCAGCCACTTGAAAACCGTCCGGCCGTTGCGGGCCTGGGTGAGGAGGTTCAGGGGAAAGGGGAATTTCGCTCCGTCGCTGAAGACCAGGCTCTCAAAGGTGTGGAGGGCGTACTTCGTCCCGTCTTCGCTGGGATAGAACGCGCCGGCTCCGAATCCCTGGGGCACCGGAATTTCGACGCCGTCCCGGTAAACCCGCCCGCCGACCTCGTAATAGAAGACATTGACGTTTTTCGGGAACCAGTACTCCGAGAGGTTGTTCCCGAACGGCCCGAACTTGCGGCCGTCGATGGCGTAAAGGAACTTCTTGTCCATGTCCTTCATCGCGGCGGCGATGATATCGGCGGACTGCCCGGTCAGCTTCTGCATCTCGGCCATGCTGAGAACTCCCGTCGTCTCGATCAGGGCGTTCCGGCCGTCGGGACTGACCTTGAACTCTCCGGGCATGCCGCCGAGCTGGACTTTGCGGCCGTCGGTGCAGGCGAACCAGGTTTTTTCATTCTCGGAAGCGACATAATACAGCCGGGATCTGTCCGGCGTGATCTGGAAGTTCAGGATCATGGCGTAGGGGCCGTAGGTTTTGCCGTTGAAGCGGATGACCTGGCCGCCCTCGTCGCCGGCCCCGAAGATCGAATCCAGGTCCAAAGCCTGGGAGGCGGGTTTGTACACGGCGGATTCGTTCACCGGGAGCGGTTTGTCGCAGCGGCCCTCCTCGGCGGCCTTCATGGCCTCGGCCAATTTGGTGAAAGGCCCCTTCTTCACTCCGTCCCGGACTACGAAAAACGGCCCGTCCTTGCCTTTGGTCAGGACAAGGGTCACATGTTCGCCGTCCATGTCGAGGCACAGGCTGCTCTCGGGCAGGAGGATCTCCTCGCCCGGCTCGAGCGAATAGATCACCCGGCGTGTGAGCTGGGGCCCTTGAGCCCGGGCAGGCATCCCGATCGAGGCGGCCAAGAAAGCCGAGGCCAGAACCATCGCGGTTTTTTTCATGGACATCCCTCCCTTGCTGCCGGGCCGGCGGACCGGCGCGGACCTGCTTCGATCCCGATCATTATACTCGGAATTGAACGGGCCGGCCAGGTCATTTCCCGGCCGGGTCCCTGTTCCAGTCGGGCGGCTCGACGCCCAGCAGGTTGCGGACGAAGAAGTCGTTGCGCTTGCGGTCGCCGTAGACGCCGCCGCTGGTGTGGTCGGCGCCCGGAATGACCAGCAGGTCGAACGTCTTGTTGGCCTTGATCAGGGCGTTGACGACCTGCATGGTCGAGGAAGGATCCACGTTGTGGTCCAATTCGCCCAGGACGAGCAGGAGCTTTCCCTGCAGGCGGTAGGCATTGTCCACGTTGGAGGAGGCGGCGTATTCCGGCCCCAGGGGCCAGCCCATCCACTGCTCGTTCCACCAGAGCTTGTCCATGCGGTTGTCGTGACACCCGCAAGCGGCGAAAGCGGCCTTGTAGAATTCGGGATGGAAGAGCAGGGCGCCCAGCGCGTTCTGGCCGCCCGCCGACGTGCCGTAGATGCCGACGCGCGAAATGTCGTAATACGGATACTTGGCGGCGATCGCCTTGTGCCACAAAATGCGGTCGGGGAACCCGGCGTCACCCAGGTCCTTCCAGCAGACGTCGTGGAAGGCTTTGGAGCGGTTGTTGGTCCCCATGCCGTCGACCTGGACGACGATGAAGCCCAGCTCGGCCAGCGCCTGCATGGAGTTGTAAGCGCCGAACGCCTTGGGGACGAACGACCCCTGCGGGCCGGCGTAAATGTTCTCGATGACCGGATATTTCTTCTTGGGATTGAAATTGATCGGCCGGAAGATGACGCCCCAGATATCGGTCTTGCCGTCGCGCCCCTTGGCGGTGAAGACTTCGGGGGCCTTCCAGCCGGCCTTGACCAGCTCGGTGATGTCGCTGTTCCCGGCCGTCAGGACGACGGAACGATCCGATGTCCGCCGGATTTCCAAAGTCGGCGGAAGATCGACGCGCGAATAAACGTCCGCGTAGAGGGCCATGTCGCTCGAGTAGACGACGGCGTGCGTGGCGTTGCCCTCGGTCAGAGGAGTCAGCCCGGTGCCGTCGAAATCGACGCGGTAGGCCTGGGTGAAATAGGGGTCCATCCCGGCCTTCATGCCGCCGGCCTGAAAATAGATCCGGCGCGCCGCTTCGTCGACCTTGTCCACGGTCCGGACGACCCATTCGCCCTTGGTGATCTGGTTCTTGACGGCGCCGGTCGCCCCGTCGATCAGATAGAGATGGTTCCAGCCGTCTCGCTCGGACATCCAGATGAGCTCGTGGCCGTCGTTCAGGTCAAAGCGGTACTTCTTGTCGCTGTAACAGAAGAACGTCCTGGGCTCCTCGCTGACGACGGCCCGGGCCCGGCCCGTCGTCCCGTCGACCTCGATGATCCGGTAAACCTGATGCCCGCGCTGATTGTATTCGAAGGTGAAGGCCCGGCCGTCCTTGCGCCAGGCGAGCGGCGTCTGGTCGTAAGGATTCGGGAAGAGGTCGTTTTCGACGTTGATCTGCTTGCGTCCGTCGAGGAGGAAGAGGACGGGAAAATCGATATCGAGGACGTCCCCCGGCTTGGCGTATTCAGCCGTCGAATATTTCGGCTGGAGCTGGTCGACGGGCGACGATTCGACGTATTGGACGAAGCGGTGGAAGCCCGGCTTAAGGCGGTAGGCGGCGATCTTCTTCGAATCGGGCGACCAGGCGATGCTGTCATAGACATAGTAATGGCCCTCGCTGCCGTCCGTGCTGAGGAAAAACTCTTCTTTCTTGCCTTTCTCTTTGGAGCGGACGAAGACGTTGAAATTGCGCAGGCCCGCTTCCCAGCGGCCGTCGGGCGACGGTTTGAACTCCTTGGAGGCGGCCTGGGCCGGGGGACCGCCCTGGCCGTACCCGTCCCCGCCGCCCCTGCGCCTCTCGGAAGGGCCGAGCTTGGTCAGGACGTATGTCGCGAGGTCGCATTTCCAGCGCCATTCGCCGGCCGTGAATTGGATCGCCTTTTCGTCGTCCACGAAGGTCAGGTCCAGCAACGCCAGCTTTTTGGGATCGACCTTGTCTTTGAGCTCGACGGCCAGCGCCGCGGCCAATTGGACGTGGTCGAAGGCCGGGCGCAGTGTCGCCGCATCGGCGTCGCCGATCGTGAATTCGGATCCGCCCTTGATCGTCCGGCGGAACCAGAAGCGATGGGTCGAACCGATCCAGGCCGGCGGCCTCTCGGGAAGGTTGACCGCCAGGCCCTGCCACTTTTCGCGCAAGCCGGCGGCCCGCTCGTAATCGGCGCGCGTGCCCTGGGCCGAAGCGGCGGCGGGAAGAAGAATCAGCGCGGCCAGGAGGACGATCAGGACGGGGACGGGATTTTTTTTCATGGGGCCTCCGTTGAAATTGTAGGAATATCACGGGCGAAAGGGTGGATGCAACACTCGTCCGCGGATTAGCGCGGCCGAGTACTGCGGAACCAGTACCCCAAACAAAGCCCTGAGGCCCCTGCTGCCGCCGCGGAGGCTGGATATATCGGGCGGCCGTTGGCTATAATGAGGCCGCTTGTACGGCTTGTTCGCCGCCCGGAGGAGAGGATGGACATCATCGATTTGAAACCCGAATTTTTGGACACCTATCTTTGCTGTCTGGAAGATTATTCGGACGAAATCAAGGAAGGTCAGGCCCACAAGCGCCGCTGGTATGAAGCCATGAAGGATCGGGGCCTTCGCGTGAAGCTGGCCGTCGAGGATGGGAAAGCGGTGGGGATGATCCATTATGTTCCCATCGGCGAAAGCTTCGCCGAGGGACGGGACCTCTATTTCGTCCACTGCGTCTGGGTCCACGCCCACAAGGGCAAGGGCGTCGGCGATCGCCGCAAGCACGGGATCGGGACGGCCTTGGTCAAGGCCGCCGAAGAGGACGCCCGGGTGCTGGGGGCCAAGGGACTGGTCGTCTGGGGCATGCCCATTCCCGTATTCATGCGGGCGTCCTGGTTCAAAAAAAAGGGCTACAAAAAGGCCGACCGCGACGGGATGATGGTCCTGCTGTGGAAACCGTTCACGGAGGACGCGGCGGCGCCCCGCTGGATCAGGGTCAAGGAAAAGCCTGGCAAGATCGACGGCCGCGTCGCCGTCGACGCCTTCGTCCACGGCTGGTGTCCGGCCATGAACATGTGTTTCGAGCGGGCCAAGCGGGCGGCGAAGGAGCTGGGCGATGCGGTCGAATTCCGGCCCGTCGAAACGCTGGACCGCGCCGTCTATCTGGACCGGGGCATTGCCGACGGCCTGTTCATCGACGGCAAGGCCGTCCGCACCGGCCCGCCGCCGTCGTACGAGAAGATTCGCAAGAAAATCGCGAAAAAGATCAATAAATAGAACGATAGATCGGGCGATGGGCAGGCAAGGCAAAACGCGCTCAATTTCCCCAGCGAGGAAATTTTCGCTCCGACACTCCTCCGTCGCTCTTCCCGCTAAGGAGCGGGAAACCATGTCCGCTCCGTCGTCGTACGGGTTTTCCCCTGCCTGCCCCTCGCCCCACCTAGCCGAAGAGCGGAGTTGCACCCGCCGATGAGCTCGGCCCTTGGTCGCGGGAATTCGCCCGGGCTTGATTCTCCGGGCGGAATTCCACGCGCTATTTGAAAAACCGGCCCGGATGGGTTAAAAAAGAGCTTCATCCCTATCCTCCAGGAGGACCGCATGAGATCGACCCGCAAAGCCCTGGTCGCCCTGGCCCTATTGATCCCCTTTCTCGGCCTGGCCCAATCCGGCCGGCCGGCCGTGGATTGGGAGACCGTGGCCAAGATCCGCGAGGAAGGCCTGCAGCGTTCGCAGGTCATGGACGTCGTCGGTTACATGACCGACGTCATCGGCACACGCCTGACCCTGTCGCAGGACATGAAGCGGGCCCACGAATGGGCCAAAAAGAAAATGATCGAGGTCGGGCTCGAAAACGTCGTTCTTGAGCCGTTCATGGACTACGGCGTGCCTTGGGACAGCGAATATATCTCGATCCACATGCTCGAGCCGACCTACCAGATGATGGTCGGCCTGCCCCTCAGCCACACGCCCGGCACGAACGGCAAGCTGACCCTGCCGGCGGTACTGGCCGACGTCCAGACGAAATCCGACTTGGCCAAGTATAAGGGCAAGCTGAAGGGCGCGGCCGTGCTCATGACTCCGCCGGCGCCGATCGATCCCTATGCCATCTTCGCCACGGTCAACCGCTACACGGACGAAGATCTGCGGAAGATCGAAGAAACCGTTCTGTCCGCCCCGCGCCCCACGCCCCCGCCGGCGGCGCCCAATCCCGACCTGCTCAAAGTCGAGGAGAAGCTGGCCTTCTACAAAGCCGAAGGCGCTCTGGTCGTCTTCCAATGCCCCGGCGGCCGGCCGGGCGCGGTCCTGGCCTTCTCCCGCCCGGGAACGCGGGAGGACAAATGGTCCTACGAAGCGACCATGGCCTCCCTGCCGATCCTGTCCGTGACACCCGAGCACTACAACCGCATGTACCGCATCCTCAAGCGCGACGTCCCGGTCAAGGTCGAGGTCGAGATCCGCAACCGGATCGGGAAGGCGCGCGAACAGGCCGAGAACCTGATCGGGGAAATCCCGGGCACGGACCTCAAGGACCAGATCGTCATGATCGGCGCCCATTTCGACACCTGGCACGGCAGCCCCAGCCCGAGCGACGACGGCGCGGCCTGCGCCGTGGCCCTCGAGGCGGCCCGCATCCTGAAGGCGATCGGGGCCAAGCCCCGGCGGACGATCCGGGTGGCCTGGTGGAGCGGCGAGGAGCAGGGGCTCTTCGGCTCCGGCGAATACGTCAAGGCCCACTTCGGCGATCCCAAGGACCCCAAGATCGGCAAGAAGCCCGACTATGACAAGCTGTGCGCCTATTTCAACATGGATTACGGCGCCGGGGCCTTCCGGGGCATCTATCTTCAGGGCAACGAGCGGGCCCGGCGCATGTTGACGGCCTGGATGGAGCCCTTCCGTGACATGGGCTGCACGGCCGTTTCGAACCAGAGCGTCGGCTCCACGGACCACGTCTCGTTCGATCGGGCCGGATTGCCCGGCTTCCAGTTCATCCAGGACCGCATCCCAGGCACGGCCGGCCACACCAACCTTGATTTCCTGGACACGATCCAGCCCCAGGACCTGATCAAGAATTCGGTCATCATGGCCGCCTACGCCTGGCACGCGGCCACGGCCGACGAGATGGTGCCGCGCAAGAGCCTTCAGTAAGAGCGGAGACGCCATGGCCGAACCGTTGACCGCTTCCGTGAATTGGACGGGGCGGATGCATTTTCAGGGCCGGGCCGAATTCGCCCACGAGGTGCCCCTCGACTTCGGCCCGCCCCTCGGGGCCGGCGAAGGGATCAAGCCCATGGAGCTGGTTCTGATGAGCTTGGCGGCCTGCAGCGGGCAGACGGTCATCTCGCTTCTGGAGAAGATGCGCCAGGACGTAAAGTCATTCAGCGTCCGGGCCGATGGCCGGAGGAGCGAGGAGCACCCGCGGGTCTTCACCGATATCCGCCTGGAATTCAAGTTCGAGGGCCCGGCGTTGGACCGCGCCCTGGTGGAAAAAGCCGTCCGCTTGTCCGAGGAAAAATATTGCCCGGTTTGGGCGATGCTGAAGAAAAGTGTCGCTATCACGTCCTCGGTCACCATCAAAGAACCAAAAAACAGGTAACCTTTTTATCGCGCCGGGCGTATAGAGAATTGATGGAGCGCATTGACAATCGGCCGCAAACAAAAGTAGCATAAACAGAGAGGCATCCATGAAAAAAACACTCATCCTGCTCATGGTGCTTGTCCTCGCCTCGTTCGCCTCGGCCCAGAATTGGTTCAAGGGCAGCCTGGACCAGGCCATCGCCAAGGCCAAGGTCGAGAACAAGCTGGTTCTCGTCGATTTCTACTCCTATACCTGAGGGAGCTGCAAACTGCTCGGTGAGCAGTTCTACGACAATCCCAAGTTCCACGCCTTTCTGGACAAAAATTTCATCCTCTTCCGGGCCGTCACCCAGGAGCCCGCGGGCGACCTGATCTTCAAAAAATTCGGCATCCGCGCCACCCCGACGGTCATGACCATCGGCGGCGACGGCGCCGAAAACGACTGGCTCGTCGGCTACGGCCCCCCGCCCGAGAATTTCCAGGCCCGGCTCCAGAAGATGATCGACGGCATCGACACGTTCAAGTCGATCTCCGCGGCCTACGCCAAGAATCCCAAGGACGAGGCCACGGTCTTCAAGCTGGCCCGCAAATACGCCGACCGTTTCGACACGGACAAGGCCAACGCCAAGTACAAAGAGGTCATCGCCCTCGATCCCGAGGGCCGGTCCGGCACCTACACCCAGGAATATTCGGGCATCACCGCGTCCTACACCGAATTCGCCGAATATTACATGGCCACGTCCAATATCTATGGACCCAAGGCAGATATCGCCTCGGCCAAGGCCTTCATCGCCAAATACCCGCAGAGCAAGCTCGTGAAACAGACCTACGGCGAGCTGGCCAGCTACTTCGGCTATCAGGCGTCCAAGGATGACGCCGCGGCCTTCTTCGCCGAATACGCGGCCAAGTATCCCAACGACCCCTCGGCCCTGGACGGCTGGCTGAGCCGGATCATCCGGGACAAGGGGCCCTACGACAAGGGCAAGGAGCTGGTCGAAAAGCTCAAAGGGTTGACCGATTTCAACCCCAGCCCGAACATCAACATGAACATCGCCCAGCTCCAATGGGACCTCGGCGAGAAGGACAAGGCCGAGAAGACGTTCGGCAAGGAATTCATGGAAGGGCAGGTCCAGAGCCTGGCCTACAACCTCATTTCCTACGCCGGCTTCTGGACGCAGAACGGCACCAATCTGGACAGCGCCCTGGCCATGGTCGAAACAGCGCTCAAGCTGGAGCCGGGCAATACTTATTTCCTGTCCCAGGCCGCTTCGACCTATATGAAAGCCGGCCGGGAAGCCAAGGCCTTGGAGCTATTCGGCCCGGCGTTCGCCAAGAAAAACGAAACGGATACGGAGGGCCTCAACAGCTACGCGAACTTCTGGGCCCGTCAGGGCAAAAACCTGGACGACGCCCTGGCCGCGTCCAAAAAATCCGTCGACGGAATGCCCGGGGCCTATTGGAGATGGTCGACCCTCGGCCTGGTCCAGGAAAAGCTTAAGAACTATCCGGAAGCGATCAAGGCCAAGCAGAAAGCTCTGGAACTCGCCCCCGACCAAATCAAGGAGACCTACAAGAAGGACATCGAGCGGCTGAACAAGGCCGCCGCAGAGAAAAAGTAATTCCTCAAGGGGGGCGCCGCAAGGCGCCCCTCTCTCATCCTTCCCCTTCCGGGACCCGATTCCCGAATCCGCGCCTGAGGAAGCGGCCAAGAAGGCCGTGACGCTCAAGCCGGACCGGTACGACTTGTGGACGGGGAGTCGGTCGGACGAATATCGGTTGACAGATCCCATTTCGAGTAGTTAACTTATTGATATCAAGGCAGGGGGAATCTGTCCATGAAGTGTCCGGAATGCCGGACGGCTTGTCCCGACGGGTCGACCTATTGCTTTTCCTGCGGGGCAAAAATCCCGATTCAGGACTACGCGGCCCCGCCCGAGGAAGATCGGAACGCCGCCCGCCGCTCCCCGATCATTCCCCCCGAAGAAGGGACGCGAACGCTCGACGAAGATTCGCCGGCCATCACCCTGGCCCCGGGCGCTGTTTTCGCCGGGCGCTACCAGGTCGTCGAGGAGCTGGGCCGGGGCGGCATGGGTTGCGTCTTTCGCGTTTTCGACAAGACGCTCCAGGAAGACGTCGCTCTCAAGTTCATCAATCCCGAGATCGCCGCCCATAAAAAGACCCTCGAACGGTTCAGCCACGAGCTCAAGACGGCCCGCAGGATCGTCCACAAGAACGTCGGCCGCGTCTTCGAGCTCGAGGAGCGGGAGGGCGTCCATTTCATCTCCATGGAGTACGTCCAAGGCGAGAACCTCAAGAGCCTGCTCCGCAGGGCCGGCCCGCTGAGCCTGGGGAAGACGCTCCGCGTCGCCGCCCAGGTCTGCGCCGGCTTGTCCGAAGCCCATGGCCTGGGCATCGTCCACCGCGACTTGAAGTCCCAAAATATCATGATCGATGAAAAAGGCAACGCCCGGATCATGGACTTCGGGATCGCCCTGACTCCGGAAATGCCCCGCGACTCCCTTGCGTCCGGGCTGATCGGCTCGCCCGAGACCATGTCGCCCGAGCAGGCCTCCGGCGGGCCGGTCGACGCTCGGACCGACATCTACGCGCTGGGTATCGTTCTTTACCAAATGGCTACCGGAGAATTGCCCTTCAAGGCCGCCTCCACACCCATGCTCCTCAGGAAGCACAAGACCGAGCCGCCCCGCGACCCGCGGGCCCTCAACCGGCAGATCCCCGAAAGCCTGAGCCGCTTGATCCTCAAATGCCTGGAGAAGGACCCCGCCCTGCGCTTTCAGAGCGTCGGCGAGATCATTCCCGAGCTCGAGCGCATCGGCGAAGACAACGACATCACCGTCGGGATCGAAGGGGACACCGCTGCGGGCCATCGTACCGACATAGGAATTCTTCCGTCCCGGCTGCTGCGGAAGAAGATCACCGTGCCGGCCTTCGCCCTGCCGGCCGCCGTTTTTATCGCGGCGGCGGCGATCACCTGGCTCCTCCTCCGCCCGAGCCGGCCGGCGGCGGGCGACTCCGGGAAGACGGCCATCGCCGTCCTGCCCGTGATCATGCCGTCGGATCTCGAGGTCGTCCGCCAAAGTTTGAGCGGAGACGTCATTTCCGAGCTCAGTCGCACGCTCATCGATGTCCGGATCACCCCTTCCCACTCGATGTGGCTTTACAGGGACACGACCAAACCCTTGAAGCAGATTGGATCTGAATTGAACGTCGAATACGTTCTCAAGCTCCTCCTGCGGCATGCCGGACCGGGATACATGGCTTCGGCCGAATTAAGCATGGTGAGCAGCGATGCCGTCTATATTTCCTGGAAAGAAGCCTATGACGCGATTTCCCAGATCCAGGAGCGGCTTCCCCAATCCTTGGCCCAGAGGCTCAAGCTCACGCTGCCGGCCGGCGGCGCGAAGAAGATCGTTGGTCCGGCGTACATGGCCTATCTGAAAGGCTGGGAAGCCGAGCGGAAATATCGAGATTTCGACCAGCCCGAAGACTTCGAAACGGCCCGCGCCCAGTATCAAGAGGCCATCGCCTCAGCCGGCCCCTCGGGCCTCGCCAAAGCCTACGTCGGGCTCGGCGACATCTATCAGGGACGTTTTTTTTCTCCCGCGGGGGATCGGGATCCCAACGATTTCTACCAGATGAGACTCGCCTACGAGAAAGCCTACGACCTCGATCCCAAGCTGGCCGAAGCAAACGTCGGCCTGGCCTGGACTTACTTCTTCAAGAAAGACCATGAGAACGCCGTTAAGTACTATCGGGAGGCTCTTCGCTTGGAGCCCAACAACGCTGAAGCCCTCTTCAATTTCGCCTCGTTCCTTCGGGACATCGGGCTCTTCGATCAGGCGTTGCCTCTCTTCAAGAAAGCCTGCGAGATCGATCCTTTTTGGATGGAATATGTCAATCAAATGGCCCGCTGCCGGATGATGCGGGGCGACATCGAAGGGGCGGTCCATGACGTTCAGTCCGGTCTGACAAAGGATCCCGAAAACACCTCCCTCAGGCTGCTCCAGGCACGCCTTCAACTCATGACGGGGAAGATCGACGATGCCTCAACCCTCATCGAAGCCGTCCGCAAAGCCCGCCCAGAACATGAGGGAATTCCGCGCCTGATGGCCCTGGTGGCGGCCATCCAAGGGAAAAAGAACGAAGCGCTCGACCTTTTGAAAAGCTACGATCGCATCCGGTATTCGACATCCTTATCGGTCGTTTACTCGATGTTGGGGATGAAGGACGAAGCCGTGGCCAATATCCAGGAAGCGATCGACCATGGCTTCGAGAAAGCGGGCACTTACCAATATCCCTACATATATTTGAAGAATTGTCCTTTCTTCCGGAACCTCCAGAATGATCCGCGTTTTCAAACCATCCTGGCCGACGCGGAAAGGGAGTATCAGGTCAACCTGAGGCTTTATGGCGCCTCGAAGGAGACGACTTAAGGGGAGGAGGCGCCTTGGATATCCGTCAAC
The DNA here is from genome assembly GCA_963729855.1 of Candidatus Aminicenantota bacterium. Taxonomy (GTDB): domain Bacteria; phylum Acidobacteriota; class Aminicenantia; order Aminicenantales; family UBA4085; genus UBA4085. The sequence continues at coordinate 396,088 of CAVSPT010000005.1, forward strand.
AACGGGGCGCGGGTGCGCCCGAATCAGATAAATAATTTCCATTCTGGAGGAGGAACCATGAACGTTTGGAGACGTGCCGTCGGAGCCGTGTTTGCCTTCGTCGTTCTTTTGTTTTTCTTTTCGGGATGGTCAGCGGGCCGGGGCGTTCAAGCTCCGCAAGGCCAAGCGGCCGCGCATCCGCTGCTCACCAAGGATCCCAGACCCCAGATCCAGATCTTCTGGGAGCCGGCGGAATCGGCCTGGAAACTGCCGAGCAAAGATCAAGTCTTCTTTACCATCAATTCTCTGATGCAGAAAATCAGCGCTATTCCCGCGAATGCTCCGCTCACCCCGGCCATGGTCAAACAGATCACCGAAATTTATGGTCCGAACGGAAATTTGACCGGCCATGATGGCTCGACCTATCAAGGAAGCAAGGAAATCACCCTTTATTTAGAACAGCTCCTTTGCTGTCATCATGTTAGCGACCTAAAGATCGCGGTCAAGCTTGTCTATGTTAAAGAATTCACCGACAAGCTTTATTCTCCCAAACTTTAGCCTACGGATATCGTCCACAGCCTCTATTATGTTCTTTCAAATTCTTACCTGTTGGACGGACATCCGGTCGATCCCCCCGGATCCACGATTTGCGCCCATCAGACGGGGTGCTCCTGCCGATAAGGTGAGGGAATCCGGCAAAAAATCCAAAGCGATTCGACGGAGCGGCGTTCTTGAAGCTCTAGAGCCTAAGCCTTAAACCAGCTTCTAAACCACCGCCTTCATCAGCCAGCGGTGGAGAGGCAGGGTGGCCTCGAATTTTTCCATGGAAAAGTCGAGGAGCATCTCTGTGAAGAATTCCGGGGGGATCGGGCCTTCCCATCCGGTGTAAAGGCCGTTGTACAGGAGCAGGTCGGCGTTAGGATGGGCGGGGTCGAAGCCTGCGGGGATGCGTTTATAGTGGCGGCCGCTCGCTTCATAGCCGTGCGCGGCCAGATCCTTGACGATGGCCGTCAGCTCGCGGCCGGACTTGGGATGGACGGCGGCCCGGCGGAATTTTTCCAGCGCCTTGTCCGGGAACATGTACATTCCGCCGCCGATCATGAGATCCGGCGGCTCGAAATGGAAATAGAATCCCGCCGACTCCAGGCGGGGGCGCGGCCCTTCCCAAAGATAGAGGCCGAGGTTCGTCTTGTACGGCGCGGGATCGAGGGTGAAGCGGGTGTCCCGGTTGATCTTGAAAATGCTCTTGTTGACCTTGGGCACGGCCACGATCTTGGGAATCTCGGGACGCAGGAGAGCGCCCATGGCCTCGACGTAGGCCCGGGCCGGGGCCATGACCTCGGATTCATAGATGCCGCGGTGGGCCTCGAACCAGACCCGATTGTTGTGGCTCGCGAGGTCCTTGAAGAACTTGACGGTCTGTTTGCTGAATCCCTTGAATGCGCCGGTTTCGCTCATGGCTGGGTCTCCTCCCGGTCATTTTACCCAAAAAGTCGAGGCCCGCGCCATCCCCGCATCGACGCCCGACGATCGGGCCCTGTTTCCTTGACAGGAAGGCCCCCCTCCCGCTATAGTCCCAGCGACCGGTAAACTCCGGCAGGAGAACCTCATGAAGAAAGCTTTCGCCCTGACCGCCGTCCTCCTGCTTGTCTCGGCCGCGACGGCCCAGAGTTTCTTCAAGGGAACGCTCGACGAGGCGTTCGCCAAGGCCAAGGCCGAAGACAAGCAGATCCTCCTCGATTTCAACTCCTACACCTGAGGGGGCTGCAAACTGCTCGGTGAGCAGTTCCTCGACAACGCCAAATATCAGCCCTTTCTGACCAAGAATTTCATCCTCGTCCGGGCCACCATCCAGGAGCCGGAAGGCAAGGCCGTCTTCGACCGCTTCAAAATCAGCGCCACGCCCACGATCATGGTCTTCGATCCGGACGGGTCGGAAGTCGACTGGATCGTCGGCTACGATCCCCCGGCCGACAAGTTCCAGGGTCTGATCGAGACGATCCTCAAGGGAGAAGGGACATTCAAGTCCTTGAGTGCGGCCTATGCCAAGGACCCCCGGAATGTCGCAACGGTCTTTGGATTGGGCCGGAAATGGAGTGACCGCTACGACGCCGCGAAGGCTTCCGAAAAGTTCAAGGAAGTCCTGGCCCTCGATCCCGACGGCAAGATGGGGACGACGGCCTATTTGAACAACGAGAAGGTCTCCTTTACTCAATACGCCGAATTCAACCTCGGCCAAAGCGCCCTGCGCACCCGCCAGGGCAACCCCGACCCGGCCCCGCTCCTGGCCTTCGTCAAGAAATATCCGGAGGGAGCCATGGTCAGGGACGCTTACGTGAACCTGGCCATGGCCTATTTCGGCCGCAGCGCGCCCAAGGCCGATGCCGCCAAGTTCTTCGAGGACTATACGAACCGCTTTCCCAAGGACTTCACGGCCAACAACGACTGGGTCCGGCGGATCCTGCAGGACAAGGAGCCTCTTGACAAAGGCTTGGAGCTGGCCCAAAAAGGCGTCGATCTGGCCCGGGGTCCGGACAGGACGGCGGCCTTCCAAAGCCTGGGTCAGGTCTATCTGGCCAAAGGCGACAAAGCCAAGGCCGCGGAAGCGGCGGAATCGCTGATCAGAGCGGAAGAGGAGCGCCTGAAGCATCCGGACATGGATCGGGGCATGATGGTCGTAACCTCGAGTGGAGGCCCCGGCGCCGGAGGGTACACGTATCTTCTCACCGCGGCGCGGATCCTGATCGACGCCGGCCAAAAAGACCGGGCGCTGGCCGTCTTCGGACCCGAATTCCTGAAACAACACATGGGCGACGCGCCGGTCCTCTCCGGCTATGCCTCGTTCTGGTCCGGGCAGTCCTTGAATCTGGGGAGCGCCCTGGCGGCCGCCAAGAAATCCGTCCAGCTCGCCCCCGACCCTTACCGCGGCTGGATGACGCTGAGCCAGGTCCAATTGAAGCTCAAGAATTACGACGAAGCCCTCCGGGCCGCCGAGAAGGCCCTGGCGCTGGCCCCGGCCCAGCCGCCGGTGATCAAAGACAATATCAAAAAGTCGATCGATCAGATCAAGACGGCCCAGGCCGAAAAGAAGTAGTCAGCACCGAGATTGAAAAGGCGGACACGCTCTTTCGAAGGCCCGTCCCCGATTTGATGAATTATTTTCGCAGAAAGGCCAGGGCCTGGAGCGCGGCGGCGCAGCCTTCGCCCGCGGCCGATACCACCTGGAGGCCGCCGCAGGTGACGTCCCCCGCTGCATAGACGCCCTCCAAGTTCGTTCGCTGGAAGCGGTCGACGGCAATGCATTGTTTATGGTCCAAGACCAGCCCGGCCTTGGCGAACAGCGGTCCGGTCGGGACCTCCCGGAAGATGAAGACCCCGGCCGCGTCGAGCGATTCGGCCCCCCGCTCGGTCGCCAGGACGATCTTTTCCACGGCGTTTTGACCGACGATTTCCTTGATTTCGGAGTTTCCGTGGACCGGAATCCCCCTTTTTTCGGCCCGGACAAAGGCCTCCTCGAGGGGAGCGGGGTCCTTTATCCGGCCCGGGATCCAATGGACCCGGACGCCCATCTGCTCCAGGGCAAAGACCTCCTCGACCGCTTCTTCCGAATGGCCGTAGGCGGCGACGTCGCGGTCCTTGTAAAGGGGGCCGTCGCAGGTCGCGCAATAGCTCACCCCGAATCCGAGCAGGCGCTCCTCGCCGGGAATCTGGCGGTCCTTGGCCATGGGCTTGCCGGTGGCCAGGATGACGGCCCGAGCCTCGAAGAAGGCGTCCGTCGTGGAAACGAACTTGGGATCGCCGGAAAGCGACAGGGCGATCGCATCGCCCCGGAGGAACGCGGCCCCGAAATGGGCGGCGTGGGCCCGGAAGGAGTCCAGCAGCGTCCTGCTGTTGATGGAAAGATGGCCCGGGAAATTTTCCAGGTCATACCCGAAGGCCAGGTGGGACGAGGCCCGTTCGCCCTCCAGCACAAGCGTCTTCCGGCCGGCCCGGGCCCCGTATATGGCTGCGGTCAGCCCGGCCGGCCCGCCGCCGATGATCAGGTTGTCGGCTTGATGGCTTTCCATGGGGCGGTCTCCTTTTCCCACCTTTTTATTATAGCGGATTGCCTCGCCGCGGCAACGATCGCCTTCCGCGGCCGGACCTCATCAGGCGGCCGATCGGCCGTTTTACGGACAAAACGGGAAGGAAACGGATTTGCCAAACGCCTTGATGTGTGATATATATTTTGTTCATTTTTGCGGTTTCAGGCGGGACATCCCGGCCCGACAGAATCGCCGCGAAGATCATTTGAGCTGGAGGATAAGGCCCATCGACGGGCCCGCAGCGCGCTTTCATCATAAGCGATATTATTCGCGTGATCTGAGATAGGAGGATCCATGAGATCGAAAAAATTCATTGTCTCCGGCCTGGTGGCGGGATTCCTGTTCAGCCTGCTGGTCGTCCCCATCTTCGCCGGTCCCGGCGCCCTTCAGGCACAGGACAAACAGGACAAGAAAGAGACCAAAAAAGCCCCGGTCAAAGTTTATATCCCCAAAGAAGTCAGGGACGTCATGCTGGCCGGCCTTCCGACGCGCCAGACCCGCCAGGATATTCCCTTCACGGTGTTCAAAAGCACGTTCCTGCCCGCCCAAGCCAATTTCTACATCTTCCTCTTCCTGAAGATGAAGAATGCCGATCTCGGCTACGCCGCGCCTGCGCCCGCCCCGGCCGCCAAGGACACCAAGGACGCCAAAGTCGCCAAGGATGCCAAGGACGCCGCGGCGGCGCCCCCGGCCCAAGCCGCGGCCAAGGTCGCCGCGCGGTTCGATATGTTTCTCCAGTTCCACAAGATGGAGAACGGCGCTCCGACCCAGATCGTCAAGGAAGTCTATATCCCGGTGAAGATGGAGCTCGACGCCGCGGGCTATGATCCGGCCGCGGAAGACTGGTACACCGTCGGCTATCCCCTTCCGCCGGCCGATTATCTCGTCGCCGTGGCTCTCTCGACGCACGACCTGAAGAAGATCGGAACGCAATATTATGAAGTGTCCCTGCCCGATCTCAAGGCCATGAAGGACCTGGACACGACGCCCATCGTCCTCCTAAAGGACTACAAGCAGCTTCCCCAGGTGGAAACCGTCGCCGAGCTCCATCGCGAGTTCATGCGCTATTCGGTCCTGCAGATTACGCCGACCATCGACAATACCGTCGCGGTCGGGGATCCCCTGGATCTCTTCTTCCTCATCCTCGGGGCCCAGCCGAACGACCAGAACAAATACGACATCGAATGCCTCTTCGAGGTCAAGAAGGGCGATAAGGACGCCGTCAAGTTCACTCCGGCGAAATACGATAATCCCTTTATCAGCCAGCCCGTGCCCCTGAAGCAGACCCTCCTCATCAAGGACAAGGACGGCAAGGAAAGCCAGACGGTCAGGGACCTGCCCGCCGGAACCTACACCTTCATCTTCAAAGCGACCGACAAGATTTCCGGCCGGAGCTGCACGAAGACCGTCGACTTCACGGTCAAATAAGCGGTCCGACCCCCCATCAATCAAGGGGACACCCGCCGGAATTTTTCAATTCCGGCGGGTGTCCCCTTTTTATTGAGGTCGAGCTTGGAGGCGTCCCGCGAAGGCGCAACAGGCCGTCGGCCGCCCGTCCGGACGGCCCTACTTCTTCAGCAGGCCTTCGACGGTCTTTTTGATGTCGGGTTGGGCGTCGTTCAGCTTCAGGGAGGCCTGGAAGGCCGTCAAGGCCTGCTCCTTTTCACCGATCTGGAGGAAGCAGGTCCCGATGGCGTTGAGCAAAACCGGATCGCTGTTGTAGATCTTGTTGGCCGCCAGAAGGCTGTTGATGGCGGCGGCAAAATCTCCCTTGCCCATGGTGGCCTGTCCTCTGATCAGGTAATATTCGTACTTGCCTTTCTCGAAGCCCTGGAGGCCCTCGACGACGCTCAAGGCCTCATCGAACTTGTGCACTTTGATCAGGAAATGGGCGTATTCACCGACGCCCTCCTTGAAGCCGGGATTCTTGGCCAGTCCTTTGGCGAAATTCGCTTCGGCCTGATCATTGAGGTTCATTTTGTCGTATTGACGGGCCAGCTGATAATAGACGTAAAACTCGTTGGCCATAGAAAAGCCCTTGGAATTGGCGATGGGATGGGGGATGGCTTTCTCGCCCGAGATGACAAACTGGGCGTGTTTCTCGTCAAGGACCTTCTTGTCCGGCCCCACCAAACGCGCGGAGAGCTCATAATAATCCGGGAGCAGGTCCGCGGTGGTGAAGTTCGGAGCCAGGCTCAGGACCTTGTTGAACGGGGAATCGGCTAGGCGGACGGTGTAGTCCCGGGCGATCGCGGTCTTGCCCACGCTTTTCAGGTTCAGCTCGACCAGCCCGCCCTGCCAAACATCCCGGGGAAGGTCGACCACGGAGAGCAGAACATCGATTTCGTCGCCGGTCCCGAAGCTCATCTTGGGGTCCACGACGAGCTTCCGATCAGCGATTTTGAAGGGGATGAGGACGTCGAGCGGGAAGGTCTTCAGCTTGTAGCCCAGGAAAGGGCCGTTGAGGGAAGGAGAGCCGCCGGACTTGGGGACGCTGACGAGCCGCTCCAGGACGGTGAATTCCTTGGCCGAGGGATTCTGGACCAGGACGGTCAGCTTGTACTGCCCTTCACTGACGGGAAAGGCGTCTTCCAGAGCGATGCCGTTCTGGCGGATGTGATCCACATCAGCCGCGGGAAAATAGAGCGGATAGTCCTTGGAATACTGGAGGATGACCGTTTCGCCTTGCCGGAGGCTGACGTCGACCTTGAGGTTGCAGTAATACTGGTCCTTGGGTGCGTAATAATCCACCGAGAGCTTTTGGGGGACGACGCTGAAATGGACAAAGGGCAGGTCGAGGACGACGTCCCGGATGACGGTCGCCAGGCCGTCGCTCTCGACGTAGTTCGTCATGTATTCCGTGTTGACCAGCCCCTTGTAGTCGAAGAAATGAGTGGCGTAACTAGGAACGAGATTCTTATAGGGCGACTCCGTGAGGGCGGCCAGAAGCTCCGTGCTCCGCGAGGTGGGCTGGTAGCCGTTGAAGCCGAGCTCGCCCGGGATGAGCGAGATGGATATGTTGGCCAGGGTCGGGGCGATCTGCTGGATCGTGTCATGGAGGGTCTCGTAATCGGTCGGGTCGATCTGGCGGAAGCTGGCCATGGGCTCGAGGAGCGATTTGGGCCCGTCCACGAAGGGATCATACAGCTTGTAGTCCCCGACGCCGTTTTTCTGGAAGAAGACCAGTCCGAAATGGGTGGGCAGTCCCTTGGTCCCGTCGGAATAATAGTACCAAACCTCGCAGGGGATGATCCCCGATTTGCCCGGGAAACGGTCGTAGCTGGTCGGCTCGCCTAGGATCATCCAGATCCGGCCGCGGTCGGTCATCCAGCCGGGCCGGCCGGCTTTGAAATACTTGTTGACGTGCTCGAACCGCTTGACGATCTCTTCCCTGTATTCGTTCTCCGGGGTCCCGGGCGTCGGGTCGCGGAGCTTCCAGAAGCCTTCGATGAAGATGTCGCGGTCGCGGTTATCGGGCATCTCGAGGAAAACCTCCCTTTCCTTGGGGCTGATGATATAGGTGACGAGCTTGAGGAAATCCTGGTAGACCGGGTCGAGGCTCTTGACATCGCCGGCCGGCCGCTTTTTTTCCGCCTTGGGCTTGGCCGGAGGGGCGGCCTCCTTCTGGACCGCGGACAGCCCCGTAGAGGCGGCGAGGGCCAGGCCAAGGATGAGGGTCAGGATCGGAAGGCGTTTGCTCATGGTTTCAAACCTCAAGGAAAGTTCGCTACCCTGGCAGCCGGCAAAGGCCGCCGGCCCGCCGAGGGAGCCTCATGTAAAACCGCGGAAACCCGGATTTCGTTCCCGTTTCCGGCGGGGGCGTCACTTCTTTTTCAGGTAATCCAGGAAGCCCTTGACCTGGCCGGCCCGCTCCGAATCGGGGTCGGCCTTGAGGTACTTCTCGAAGATCTCGATGGCCTTGTCCTTGTTCTGCATGGAAGTGTAGGTCAGCCCGAGCTGATAGATGGCATCGGCGTTGTTCCCGTCGAGCTCGACCGCTTTCTCGAAATACTTACGGGCGTCCTCGAGCTTCGTCGATTTGAAGTAGGCCAGCCCGACCCCGTACAACAAATTGGAATCGGTGATCTTTTCGATGACGATCTTGGCGTACCATTCGATGGCCCCATCCGTGTTGCCGCGGTTGGCGTAGCAGTTGCCGATGCTGACGATCGCCTCCATGTCGTTGGCGTCCTTGGCCAGGATCTGTTTATAGGCCGCCTCGGCCTCATCGTATTTCTCCTGGACGAAATAGCTGTTGCCGATGTTTCTCCAGATGAAGTAAGCGTCGGGGAATTTGACCAGGAAGGCCTTGTAGGCGTCGAGGGCCGCGGCGTATTCCTTCTTGTCGAAGAGGTCGTTGGCCGCGATGAGGTCCTTCTTCATGTCTTCGCTGACGGAGACCAGCCCCTGGACCTTCTTCATGACCACGCTCATTTCCTTGTACCTCTCGAACTGGTTCATTTGCAGGGACTTATGAACGGGCAGGTAGCCGACCTTGTCGAAATCGATGTTCCACAAAGCGCTCCGCATCCAAGCGCCGGTCCATCTCCCGTCCTTGCCCGTGGTGACATCGAATCCGCCGTCATATTTCGGGCAGAAGAATTTCACCCGGACCCCTTCGATGGGGGTTCCTTTCTCGTCGACGACGATACCGGGAACCCGTCCCTGGCCTTTCCAGTCCTGGGCCGGTAAAAAGGAGGCCACCGTCAAAACGCAAAGCGCGGTCAAGAGTGCTTTTTTCATATGAACCTCTTTATTTATGGCTGTATTTTATCACGGGACGGAGCGAAAAAAAACCTCAGCGGCACTTTTCGAGGAGCGCGTCGAGCGAGGCCTTTTCCGCGGGCGGCAGGGCCTTGTAATAGCGCTCTTTGTATTTGGTCAGGAAGGTCAGGGCCTTGGGCTTGTCGCCCTTGTCGAGATAGGCCGTCCCCAAGTTGTAGAGGGCGAATCTATGCCCGGGGTCGATCTCGACGGCCTGGCCCCAACAGGTGATGGCCGCGTCTAAGTCTCCGAGCATGCTGTACACCGCCCCCAGCCCGTTATAGGCCGTGGCGTCCCGCGGGTCGCTGGCGATGGCCCGCTTGAAATGATCCATCGCCAGGCGGAGAGGGGCGCCTTGCTTTTTTTTCATGGCCAGGGAGATCTCGACTGTTCCCAGGTTGGACAGGACGACGGCATATTCGGGGTCGAGGGACAGGGCGTGCTCATAGGCCTGGACGGCGTTGTCAAGGTCGCCCTTGTTCCAATAGGCCACGCCGATATAGTTCCACAGCTCCGGGTCCCAGTTGATCATACCCGAGGCCTTGTTGAGCACTCCGATGGCCTCGTCGTTCCTGCCGTTCTCGGCCAGGATGATGCCGTATTCGATGGCCAGCTTGTAATTGCGGGGATTGGCTTCCGAACCCGTCTTCAGGGCGGTCTCGGCTTCGGCCAGCCGGTGCTGTTTCTGGAAGATCGACCCCAGGAAAAGGTAGGGGTTGTCGAAGTCCGGGCGCTCCTTGATGAGCTCACGGAGGAGGGCGACGCTTTTCTCGGCATCCCCTCGGAAGAACAGGTCCTGGGCCTCCTCGAATTTGCCGTTGAAAGGGAGGAGCGTCTTCAGGTCGTCCGCGGGCCCGAACTTGTCCTTGGCCGGCGGCTGGAAACCGCCCACGTATCCGAGGCTTTGGAGCTTTTCCCGGGCCGCGGCGTCCAGCCGGGGCCGCGGAGCGGCGTCGGGTCCCGATTCGGCCTTGATCAGCCCGGCCAGTTCGGCCCGCTCCCGGCTGAGGTCTTTCCCGGCCAGGTTCTTGAGCTCGCCGAAATCGGTTTGGATGTTGAAGACCTCCGAGAGGGGAAGGTCGATGAACTTATTGGAGCCTTTGATGAAACCCCGCAGAGGGGCCCAACCGCGCCGATAATACGCGTAAAGCGATTCGAAATAGATCGGCCGCGACGCCAGGGCCGCCTGGTCCTGGCCCCGTGTCGACGGAAGGAGCGAAAGCCCCTGAAGGTAAGCCGGCTTGGGCAGGCCCACGAGATCGCAGGCGGTCGGGAAAATGTCGATATGGCAGACGTTCCTGTCCACCCGGCCCGGCTTGACCCCGGGCCCGGAAACAATCAGGGGCACCCAAAGCGTGGAATTGTAGGCGAAATAGCCGTGGGTCGACTCTCCGTGCTCACCCAGGGACTGGCCGTGATCGCCGGTGAAGATGACGACCGTCGAACCGGTCTGGCGCGAGCTCTCGAGATAGCTGAAGAGCTTGGCCAGGGCGGAATCCACGTAGGCGACCTCGCCGCCATAGAGGTCGTCCTTGTAGCGCGTGGAGAACGGCGCCGGCGGCTCGTACGGCTGGTGAGGGTCGAAGCAGTGGATCCATACGAACCAGGGCCCCGGCCGGCCGTTGAGCCAGGTCAGGGCGCTCCCAACCACCGCTTCGGCCTTTCTCTCGACGAACTTGAAATCTATACCGCTTCCGGACCCGTAGCTTTCATCGTAAACGTCGAATCCCCTGTTGAGCCCGAAGCGCGCGTCGAGGGGGAAGGCGCCGATGAAGGCCCCCGTGGCATAGCCGTTCTGCTTCAGATACAAGGCCAGGTTGGGGAGGTTGTCAGGGACCTTGAAGTTGCCGTTGTCGTGGACGCCGTGCTGGAGCGGGGTCGTCCCAAGCAGGATGTTGGTATGGGAAGGAAGCGTCAGCGGGGTATGAGCGAAGGCCCGGCCGAAGACCACACCCGCCCGGGCCAATTTATCGATCGCCGGTGTCTCCACGCGCGTGGAGCCATAGCAGCCCAGCCGGTCCGGCCGCAGGGTGTCGATCGTGATGAGGAGAAGGTTCGGCCGCGGCGGGGCCGCCTTCAGGGGATGCCCGAGGGTTGAGGCCAGGAAGGCAAGGACGAGGCCGATTTTCGCGGCGCGACGCATCATGGACGGACTCCTTTGATCTTTAAGGCGTCTATCTTATCACGGCCGCGCGGGCCGGGGAAGGCGGGTGAAAAAAAGCCCCTCCCGCCGCGGGGGGGGGAGGGGCTTTGAGGATCTGTTTCTGCGGGGATCAGATTAGAACTGGAACCGGACGCCCAAGCGCATGATGAAGGGATTCAGAATTTCGTTGACTGTGTAGTTGAAGGCATAGGGCTGGAACCTTGTGCTCCCGTCCGTGTTGATATAATACGTCCCTTCGTTCATGTCGTACCGTCTGTTGATGATGGCGGCGTTGGTCACATTAAAGGCGTCGGCCATGAGGTAGATCCGGCCGGTGTCACCGAGCTTGATCTGCTTCTCGAGACGCAGGTTCAGTTGGTAGAAGGTGGGGAGCGTCGTCGTGCCGAAGACATCCAACCAGGTCGTGACACTTGTGTCAGCGGGGTTTGTCGTCGCGTGGGCATAATCGACGATCGTCATGTAGTGCGGGATAATGTGGCCCGCACGGGCGTTGAAGGTGAAGGAAATGTCGAAGCCCATGGGCAGCTGGTAGAGGCCTTCAAGCTTGAGCATCCAGTGCGAGAAGACGTACTGGCTGATCTTGCCCGAGCCGCCGCCGAGGCTCGGGGCCGTGAGCGTGTCCTGGAGAGCCCAGAGATTCGTCGGGTCGGTGTAACCGTTGCCGTAATGCTGCTTCTGGTCCATGTAGGATATGGAACCGTCGAGCATCCACTTATTGGACAGCCGCTTGTTGAAGTTCAAGTCAACGCCCCAGTAGGTGTTGTAGTTGGTATTGAGCGTGTGATAGGAGTACGGAGTACCTTGGAACGGGGACTGGAGGAGGTAGAAGGTGTGTCCGGCGCCGGCGCCCAGGTTGACGGTTTTTGTGTTGCCGCTGCTATCGGTGTAGGTAATGGACGATGGAATCGTGCCGACCGGCGAGTAGTCGCCGGGTCCCAGAATCATGTTCTGGCCGTTGACGGAATAGTCTCCATATGGGCCATTGGCATAATAGGCGTCATCCCAACTGAAATGATCGTACTTCCGATAGGTGGCTTCTAGGGCGATGCTGAAGTCCGCCAGAACTTCGTGTTCGATCGTGGCCAGGAGTTCCCACGTATGGCTCGACGTGGCGTTCGGATCGACCGTGTAGGGTGAAGGCGATGCCGCCGCGGAACCGGGGGTGAAGCCAGCCCAGTTAATAAACTGCTGGTTGGCGGTGAAGTAGGGATTGACTGTGTAGCCGCCGCTCCCGTTTGAGACAAGCAGCGGGATGGGGGCGTAGGTTACCGGGTTGTAGGTGTAAAGTTCATTGGCCTGGACTTTACCGTCCTGGGAGCCGCCGGCTAAGCCGCCGTCCAACCAGTAGAATTGCATCCAGCCGCCCGTCCCCAATGGGTTCCAGTAGCCGGCCATGCCCGTGCCCATGAAGTCGCCGTACATGGAGCCGCTCAGCTTGAGGATGGTTTTGCCCGTGCCGAAGAGGTCATAAGTGATGCCGAGGCGCGGCGACCAGACGTTCCAGTGGTAGTCGGGGGAGATCGCGGGAACGTTGGTGCCGGGCATGTAGGCAGCTAGGGCCGCCGTGACCGCCGGGTCGAAATAGTGAGTCCAGACTGGGTTGTTATCGACAGTGGCGTAGGTGCTGGAGTTGATCGATGGGGTTTGGCGGTCGAAGCGGAGACCTAAAAGGATGGTGAATCGGCCGGTCGTGATTGTGTCCTGGAGAAAGGCTGCTATTTGCTTGACGCTCCAATCGAGGTTGTACGCATGAAAGAGATAGAACTCGTTCATCCCCGGGATAACTTGAGGATTGCCCGATGCTGTGGGGTCGAGTGAGCCCGCGTACAGATTGTACATGTCATAGAGCTGGCCGGGGGTTGAGGAGTCCGTCGTCACACGGCGAGTCGAATACTCGACGCCCAGCTTGATCTCGTGGCTGACGCCTAACAGCTTGTCGTTGTAGTACTGGGTGTGGAAATCATAGTCATACATTGGCCGCGTGGTGATGTAATACCAGTTGTCATACGTGACGCCCGCCGTTTCATCCGCCCGGACCAAATTGACACCGTTAGGGTCACTGTGAGGGATCAACTGGAAAGCATTGCCGGTCCAGGCGAACTTGGCGGACAGCAGCCAGTCATTCCCAATCATCTGTTCGTCCTGCAACTTGATGATGGGCGAACCAAAATGATAGGGGTCTCCCTGGTCGTATCCCTCCGGGAACGACTGGCTCGACGACCGCCCGATGAACGTTTTTTTGCCGGCCGACCATAGCGCCTCGAACCGGTTCGATTCGAAGGGCTGGAAATTCAGCTTGAAGTTGTAGTTTGTGAGGATGGGAAGCTGCGGCGTGCCGATGATGGTGACCGCGTTGATGTCTTGAACGCCGTAGGACATCCACAGCCAGAGCTTGTCCTTAATGACCGGGCCGCCCAGGTTGAAGCCGTAGTCCTTGATCTGGTTGATCTTGTTGATGGCCGTAACACCTAGAGCCTCCAGAGCAGGGGTCAGGTTGTTCGCCTGGAACCAGTTGTCGGTCAGGTAGTAGCGGCCGCCGAAGGTGACCTTGTTGCCGCCGCGTCGGGTGACCATGTTCAAGGCGACGCCGCCCGTCTGGATGCTGACATCCGCGCCGCCGGTGACGACGTTCATTTCCTCGAACGAGTCGAAGTCCCAGTACGCCGGGGACGCGCCGATGGCAGCCGCGTCGGTGACGACGACGCCGTCAATGGCCCAGACGTTGTTATTGCCGCCGGTCGGGTCGCCCTTGGCATAGTAGCTCGCCTGCTGGCCGGACTCGCTGCCGCCGACGTTCTCGCGGTCCATGATGATCCCAGGCACCATCTGCATGACGTTCCAGGGGTCTCTGGAGGTCGGCAGGGATTGCAAGATCTCCTGGGTGACGTTCTTGCCGACCGAGGTCTTTTTGGCGTCGACTGTCGGCGTGACGGCGACGACCGTCACCTCTTCTTCGATCTTGCCCTGTTCCATCTTCAGGTCGATTTTGGACTGCTGGCCGATGGTGACGATGATGCCGGTCTTCTCTGATTTCTTGAATCCCTGGAGCTCGGCCGTGAGGGCATATTTGTCGCTCGATTCCATCGACGGAAACCGGAAAATACCCATGTTATCGGTGACGGACGAGAGCGGAGCTCCGAATGGGGATATCAGAGTCACAGTGACGCCCGGAAGAGGGGCGCCTTGCATATCCGTAACATGGCCCCAAATGGTGCCGGTCCTCACCTGAGCTAAAAGAGATACAGAAAGCATCAGCAAGGAAAGAAAAAAGCAGCTTTTCTTCATTTTTCCTCCTCTGGATAGAACGCTACTTTCTCTGTCATGGTCGGTCATTCCTCCTCTTCCTCTCCACATACGTCGGCAATCGAAATCATTCTCACCCCCTTATCTCGTTGAGATATGATTTTCCACATACTTATACCCATTCGTTTGGCAATATTCGTGCCATGTAAGTTGAGAAATGTTAATGAATAAATGTCTTTAATTATCAACGAGTTATGTAGGAATGTCGATCTGCTAAGATGAGAAAATTCCAAAAGTTTGGATTATATCCAAAATCCTGTAGAGGAATGCCCCATTCTCCTCAACACGACCTTTTCCCCAGAACCGGGGAATGCGGATAAAAAAAAGCCCCTCCCCCGAGGGGGGAGGGGCTTTGCACGTCTGTTCGGCGGGGATCAGCTTAGAACTGGAAGCGGACACCCAGCCGCATGATGAAGGGGTTCAGGATCTCGTTGACCGTGTAGTTGTGAGAATAGGGAACGAATTTGGTAGATCCGCTCGCGTAGACGTAGTAGGTCCCTTCGTTCATGTCATACCGTCGGTTGATGACCGAAGAGTTGGTCACGTTGAAGGCGTCGGCCATGAGGTAGATCTTGCCGGTGTCGCCGAGCTTGATCATCTTCTCGATGCGCATGTTCAGCTGATAGAAGGTGGGGAGCGTCGTGTTGCCGAAGATATCAAGATAAGACGTGACCGAACGGCTGGTCGCATTGGTCCATGCGTAATCGACGACCGTCATGTAGTGGGGGATGACGTGGCCGGCGCGGGCGTTGAAGGTGAAGGAGATGTCGAAACCCATGGGCAGCTGGTAGAGGCCTTCCAGCTTGACCATCCAGGGGGAGTAAATGTACGCGTTGATCTTGCCCGAGCTCCCCCCCAAGGCCGGAGCATAGAGCTGGTCTTGAAGGGCCCACAGGTTCGTCGAGTTGGTGTAGCCGTTGCCGTAGTGGTATGTCTGATTCTGGAAGGACACGGAGCCGTCCAGCATCCAGTGGTCGGACAACCGCTTGTTGAAGGTGAGGTCGATGCCGTACCAGGTTTCGTAGTTGCTGTTGAGCGTGTGGTAAGCGTACGGCGTGCCTGTGTACGCGGGATCGAGGAGGAAGTATTCCTTTCCGGGGCCGGCGCCCATGTTGACCGTATACGTCTGCCCGTTCTTGGTGTAGGTGATGGAATCCGGCAGCGTGCCGGCGGGAAGGCTGGCATTCGGTCCCAGGGCCACGTTCTGGCCGTTGATGGAGTAGTCGCCATACGGGCCATTGGCGTAATAGGCGTCATCCCAGCTGAAGTGGTTGTACCGTCTCCAGGAGGCGCTCAAGCCCACGCTGAAATTGTTAATGATCTCGTGATCGATCGTGAACATCAGCTCATACGTGCGGCTCGACGTGGCATTCGGATCTACGGTGTAGGCCGAGGCCCCGGGGGTCGAGTTGCCGGGGGTGAAGCCGCCCCACTGGTTGAACTCGGTGGCGTTGATGAAAGCCGGATTCACCGCGCCGTTGGTGATCAAGGGGATCGGGGCGTAGGTGGTGGGATCGTTGCCGAAGATCTCGTTGGCCTGGACTTTGCCGTCGCCATTCACATCCTTCCACCAGAAGTACATCCAGCAGCCGGACGCTCCTTGGGGGTTGAACAGGTAGGCCGTCGAGCCCGTGCCCATGAAGTCGCCGTAGGCGGCGCCGCTCAACTTGAGGATCGTCTTGCCCGTGCCGAAGATGTCATAGGTGATGCCCACGCGCGGAGACCAGACATCCCAGGCATAGTTGGGCGTGATGTTGGGAACGGTCATGCCGGGCATGAAAGCCTTGAGGGCCGACGCGACGTCAGGCGAGAAATATTGGCTCCATACCGGGTTGGTGTTGACGGTGTCATAGAGGCTGGAGTTGATCGAAGGAGCCTGGTGGTCGTAGCGCAGGCCCAGGAGGATATTGAACCGGCCGGTCGTGATGGTGTCCTGGAAGAAGGCGTCAAGCTGCTTGACGCTATAATCCAGGTTGTACGCGCTGGAGAGATACCACTGAGTGATAGTCGGGTCCAGGACCGGATTGCCCTGCCCCGTCGGATCAACCTGGGGAGCATTCATGTCATAGATCTTCTCAAGGTTCCCGGGGGCGAAGGAGTCCGTGGTCACGCGGCGGGTCGAATACTCGACGCCCAACTTGATCTCTTGGCTGACGCCGAACATTTGGTCATTGTAGTACTGGGCGTGTAAGTCATAGTCGTACATCGGGCGTGTCGTGATGTAGGCCCAGTTGTCGTAGGCGACGTCCGCGCTCTGGTCATAGTGGACCAGATTCACGCTGTTGGGGTCGCTGCCGGGGATCAGCTCGAAGCCGGCGTAAATGTAGGACCACTTTGCGGCTATCAAAAGATCGTTCCCGATCATCTGCTCGTCCTGCAACTTGATGATGGGGTCGCCCCAGTGATAAGGAGCGCTCTGGTTGTAGCCCTCGGGGAATGACTGGCTCGAGGACCGCCCCAGGAACGTCTTGTTGCCGACGGTCAACAACGCCTCGAATCGGTTCGAGGGGATGAGCTGCAGGTTCAATTTGAAGTTGTAGTCCGTGAGGGTCGGCTTCTGAGGGGTGCCGATGATCGTGGTCGAGTTGATGTCCTGGATGCCGTAGGACATCCACATCCAGACCATGTCCTTGACGATCGGGCCGCCCAGGTTGAAGCCGTAGTCCTTGATGAGGTTGATCTGGTTGACGGCGGTGACACCGAGGGCCTTCAGAGAATCGGTCAGGTTGTTCGCCTGGAAATAATTGTCGGTGATGTAGAACCGGCCGCCGAACGTGACCTTGTTGCCGCCGCGGCGGGTGACCATGTTCAGGCCGATGGCGCCCGTCTGGATGGTAACATCCGCGCCGCCGGTGACGATGTTCATTTCCTCGAACGAGTCGAAGTCCCAATAAATCGGGGACGACAGGCTCGATGGGTCGGTGACGACAACGCCGTCAAGAGACCAGACGTTGTTGCCGCCGGCGCTCGAATCGCCCTTGGCATAGAAGCCGGACTGCTGGCCCGACTCGCTGCCGCCGACGTTCTCGCGGTCCATCTGGATCGAGGGCGCCTGCTGCAGGATGGTCCAGGGGTCTCTGGACGTCGGCAGGGACTGCAGGATTTCCTGGCTGACGTTCTTGCCGACCGAGGTGTTCTTGGAGTCGACCGTCGGCGTGACGGCGACGACCGTCACCTGCTCTTCCAGCTTGCCCTGTTCCAGTTGGATGTCGATCTTGGACTGCTGGCCGATGTCGACGATGACGCCGGTCTTCTCTGACTTCTTAAATCCCTGGAGCTCGGCCGTCAGGGCGTATTTATCGCTCGATTCCATCGACGGGAACCGGAAAATTCCCATGTTGTCGGTGATGGACGTGAGCGGAGCTCCAAACGGGGATATCAGAGTCACGGTGACGCCCGGAAGGGGGGCGCCCTGCGTATCCGTGACATGGCCCCAAATGGTGCCGGTACGCACCTGGGCCATGACGGAAACGGAAAGAAGCAAAACGGAAAGAATGATAAGGCTCTTTTTCACATTTCCTCCTATGGAAAGAGAACTACATAACCCCGGAGCGGTCGGCCACTCCTCCTATTCCCCTTCGCTTACGACGGAAATCGAAATCATTCTCACCTCCTTTTCTTGTTGGGATATGGATATACATTTCATACATACTCGTAATCACTGGTAGAGCAATATTCATGCCATACGATTTAATGCTTATGGATGATATAAATATTGTTTAATATCAACTACTTATATGAGCAAAGGTATACTTTGAGGTGGAAGAAAATCCAACGAATTGGATTACATCCAAAATCATGAAGAAGAACGCCCTAATATCCCCAGCGCGCCCTTTGCCCCGGAAATTGCGTCTTGGCCTCTCCCGAGTGGTCGTACGGCGTCCGCCCGACCGGAGCTCAGCTTTTGATGTAGCCCCGTCCGTTCAAGACTTTATAATTCTTATCTTTGACCTTTACGGTGATCGTCTGGAAGTCTCCGTCTTTCGCTGTCGAGGCCGGCGTATAAGAAAGGAGGTAATACGCCTGCGCGGTCTCGAGGGCGCTCTTGATCTCGGCAGCTGGATTTTGGGTGCTCACGGCGATTCCGCCCGTGGCTGCGGCGGCCTGGGCAAAGATCTTGAACACGTCCTGCGATTGCTCCCGCATGGTGATGCCTCCGAATCTCTCCGGAGTCCTGGTCATGAAGAGAAAGTTGAGGTCGGCCGAAGAATCGCAATAGGCCTGGACGATCTTTTGCTGGTCGAAGGAAATGTTCTGGTGATAGGTATCGAAGAGATCATGGAGGGCGGAGAGGATGTTTTGGCTGTCCTGGTTGTTGTCGACGAGCGTGTTGTACATCGAGACGCTGATCTCCGGCCGGAATTCCTGCTGGTAGATGAAGAAGACGAATTTCCGGCCGTCCTGTTTCTTGAGCGCCTGGGCGAAGCCGATGATCTTATTCTGGTCGATCATCCGCAGATCCTCCAATTTATGGAGCGAATCCCGGTATTGATTCAGGAGATATTCCAGTCCGAGGTACCCGGTGGAGGCATCGGACTCTTCGTCGCCGCCGGCGATGGGGTTCAACCCCTCAATGCCCCCGGTGATCCGTCTCAATTCCCTGATGAGGCTTCTATAGACGAAGTTTCCCTGGCCGACGTCCTTTCTGACGATATTGTCCATCTCCTTGGCCAGCACGTCCTTAGGCGTTTGGGCGAAGGCCTGGGGCGTGAGCTTATAGTTTCTCATCGACGTCTGGATCTCCAGCGTGTCGCCGGGCAGGAGGGCGTTACTGAAAAAATAGCGGAGGGCCTCGGAGACCTTGGGATTGTATTCGTACATCTGGAAAAGCAGGTAGAAGCGCCTGGCCGTGGCCGGCAAGGCCGGCCCCTCCCCTTCCCGGCGGGTGACCGCGTTCTTGTCGACCTTGAAGAGCGCATCGATCTTCTGGGGGACGCCGTTTTCCAGGAGCTCGAAATCGCGCAGGGCCAGGCCGTCGACGAATTTCCCGCCTTCGAAGACCCGCACCGCAACGGTCGCCGGGGCGGGGGCCTTCTCCTGGGAGACGGCCGGGGAAAAAACGAAGGCCAGAGCGGCCAGGAGGACGGCGGGAGCCGCGATCCCCTTCTCTCTTTTCATCATGCATCTCCTTGTTCAATATCAGAAAAAACATCCCGGCCGGGGCCGGAACCCCTCTCATCTATGTATAACGACTGTAGCGCCTCCCTTGTTACATGTCAATGAAGCGAATTGGGTCCGGCGATGGGCTGCCGTTTTGGGGCCGGGGGGACCCCCGGGCCCTCCTGTTGACAGCGGGAACGAAGGGGTTTAAAGTCCTTCCCATGAAAACAGCGCCCGCCGCGATGTTGTTTGCCGCCTGCCTCCTGGCGGCCCTCCCGGCCGCCGGACAAACGGACCTGCCGTCGACATTCACCCTGGCTGAGGCGTCCGGAACGGCGGCGGCCTATGATACCCGCATCGAGCACGTCACCGCCCTGGCGGAAGGGTTGTTCCTGACCGGCTCCTTGAGGGCGCTCGATTACACGGGCGACCTGCGCCGCGATCTCACTCTCTGGCATATCGAAAAGGCATTCTTCGTCCCCCACCTCGAGAATGCCCTGAACCTGGACCTCGGAGTCGGCATCGGCGGAAAGAACGCCTACGGATCCTGGGAAGCCCGCTATTCGCTGGCCCTGCCGCAGGCGACGGTCGGCGGCGAGACTCACACCCTGCAGATCCACAACCTGGAGATCAACGGACGCTCCTTCATCGTGAAGGACGATGTCTTCCATCCCTACGGGCTTTTAGGCCTCGACCTGACCCTGCTGATGATCGCCGACGGCTCCTATTTCCAGGGAAACCGGCTGACGGCGGCCTTCGCCGGAGGCGGGCTCAACGCCGGAGGCGGGATCATGATCGACCTCAGCAAGAAGACCTTCATCGCCCTGGAAGCCATCTACCGTTTCAATGTCTTCCTCTATGCCTACGGCGAGGGCAAGGGGCGGGACATCAACTACATGCACGTCGGAACGGTCGACGGAGCGACGTTCGGGCGGCTCTTGCGCGCCTCGGCGCTGGGGCTGTCGCTGAGCCTGGGTTTCATGCTTTGAGCCTCGGCATGGACGATCAGATGACCCTGGCCAAGCTTGAAGCCCTGGTCGGCAAGGAGTTGGACGTTTCAGACTGGTTCCTCATGACCCAGGAGCGGATCGACGCCTTCGCCGAATGCACCGAAGACCGGCAATGGATCCACGTGGACGTCGAGCGGGCGGTCCAAGGCCCCCTGAAAAGCACGATGGCCCACGGGTTCCTCGTCCTGTCCCTCCTGACCCACTGGGCGGCGCGCATCGAGGTGTTCAGCAAGGGGTATAAAATGGTCGTCAATTACGGCATGGACCGCGTACGCTTCCTCAAGCCGGTCCGGCCGGGCGACCGCATCCGGAACCGGGCCGTCCTGAGCGAGGCCAGGTCCAAAGGGGCGTCGCGCATCCTGGTCAAGGTCGCCAATACGATCGAGATCGAGGGCGCCGACAAGCCGGCCTTGACGGCCGAATCGCTGGCGGTCTTCTTTATTTAAAAGCCGCCGGGCCGCCCGACGCGCTTCCAAGGCGCCCCCGGCAAAATAATGCTTGCGTTATGTCGCGATCGCGGGTATATTACCCCCTTAACATCTGGTCGGAAAAGCCAGCCATTTCGAATTGTATGTCAACCGTTTGACTGACCCAAACCCCCTTATGTTGAAATCAAGCATCAAGGATAAGTTATGCGTTTTGAAGAATTGAACCTCGACTCCCGGATCCTGCGCGCCATCGCCGACCGGGGGTACACCGAGACGACCGACGTCCAAACCCGGACTCTGGCCGTCACCCTGCCGGGCGGCGACGCCGCCGTCCAGTCCCAGACCGGAACGGGCAAGACCGCCGCGTTCCTGATCACCATCTTTCACCGGTTTCTCCAGGACCGCCGCAACAAGGCTCTCATCATCGCCCCGACCCGAGAGCTGGCCATCCAGATTGAAGGCGAGGTCGAGGCGCTCGGCCGCAGCCTCGGCCTGCGCTACGGCGCTTTCTACGGCGGAGTGGGTTATGACCGCCAGGAAGCGCTCCTTCGCAAGGGCGTCGATATCGTCATCGGCACGCCCGGACGCCTCCTCGACTTCGACGAAAAGGGACTTCTCAAACTCGGCGAATACAAGATCCTCATCATCGACGAGGCCGACCGCCTTTTCGACATGGGCTTTCTCCCCGATCTGAAGAGGCTCTTCAAGAAGATGCCGGCGCCCGGCGCCCGGCAGAGCCTGTTGTTCAGCGCCACGCTCAACCGCGTCTCCCGGCAGATCGCCATGCTGTACATGAACCTGCCGGAGTTCATCGAGCTGACCCCCGACCAGGTCACGGTCGAGGCCATCACCCAGGAGCTGTACCAGGTCAAAAGCCACCTCAAGCTCAACCTCCTGTTGGGCATCTTGAAGGCCGAGGCCCCGAAAAACGCCCTGATCTTCACCAACATGCGCCATTCCGCGGCCCGCCTGGCCCGCAAGCTCAGCCAGAACGGCCTGCGCGCCCAATATCTGACGGGCGACCTGGCCCAGAACCAGCGGATGCGGGTCATGGACGATTTCAGCGAGGGCAAATTCCCCATCCTGGTGGCCACGGACGTGGCCGCCCGCGGCCTGCACATCGACGGGCTGGAGATGGTCGTCAACTACGACCTGCCCCAGGACCACGAGAACTACGTCCACCGCATCGGCCGCACCGGCCGGGCGGGACAGACGGGCAAGGCCGTCTCGCTGGCCTGCGAAAAATTCTCCGAAAACCTCTATCCCATCGAGCGCTACATCGGGATGACCATTCCCGAGAAGAAAGCCACGGCGGCGCTCTTCGCCACGGACCGCAGCATCGAGTTCGAATCCAAGTCCCCGTCCAGGGACGGGCGCGGCCGGGACGACCGGGGAAACCGGGGCGGCCAGGGCGGACGCGGCGGGCAAGGCGGGCGCGGGCAGAGCGGCTTCGGCCGCAAGCCGGGCCACTCCGGCGGCGGCTCCCGGCGGCCCGTCCACAACGCTCCGTTCGGTCCGGCGCCGGTCCCGTCGCTCGGCTGATCCATCGCCCTGGACATGTTGACTTCGCCAGCCTAGGCCTCAGGGGAATTTGGGGGGAAACCCGTGCGACGACTGAGCGGGCATGGTTCGCATTCATCAGGTGGACAATCTCGAAAGCTGAGGTCCACCTGATGAGTGCGAGAGCGAGGGAGGAGCGTTGGAGCGGATTTTCCTCGCGGGGGAATATCTGCGTGTTTTCACCCAAACCCCCGGAGCCCCGCTTCAGAACAGCCTGTCGCCGCCGGTCCACTCGTTGCGGCGGCATGAACGCGGCGGAGCGGGCGTCATTGGTCGAGGCCGTGCGGGCCGAGGCCCGGTCGGGCTTCGACGACGCCCGGGGCAGTCACGACTGGGACCACACCGAGCGCGTCCTTCATCTCTGCCTGCGCATCGGAAAGCGGGAAAAGGCGGATCTCTTCGTCCTGGCGCTGGCCGCCATCCTGCACGACATCGGCCGGGCCGACGAGGACCGGTCCAACGGCCGCCGCTGCCATGCCGAAGCCGGGGCCGAGCGGGCCCGGATGATCCTGGCGAATCACGGCCTGCCCGAGGACCTGATCGGGCGCATCGTCCACTGCATCGCCGCCCACCGCTACCGCAAAGCGGTCAAGCCGGAAACGCTCGAGGCCCGCGTCCTCTTCGACGCGGACAAGCTCGACTCCATCGGGGCCGTGGGCATCGGCCGGGCCTTTCTGTTCGCCGGCGAGGTCGGGGCCCGCCTCCACGACAAGGACGTCGACGTCGAAATAACGAAGCCCTACACGAAAGACGATACCGCGTACCGCGAATTCTTGGTCAAGCTTCGCTTTATCAAAAACCGCCTGACCACGGCCGAGGGCCGGAGGATCGCCCGTGAGCGGCACGCCTATATGGCCGAGTTTTTCGCCCGTCTGAACAGGGAAACGACCGGCGCCCTGTAAAAAAGCCGCCCGGCGGCCGGCCCACTCAAGCCAATCCGGCGTATCCGTTTTGCCGCGCGGCCTCGTACGCGGCCGCGGCCACGGCGTTCGATAGATTGAGCGACCGCGCGCCCGGTTTCATGGGCAGGCGCAAGCAGCGGTCCGGACGGGCCAGGAACAAGGCCTCATCGAGGCCGGTCGATTCCCGGCCGAAAACCAGGCAGGGATCGGGCCCATAGTCCGCCCGGTCGAAGCGGCGTCCGGCCTTGCGGGTGAAAAAGAAAAGGTCTTTCTCCGCGGCGCCCTTTTCGAAATCAAGCCAGCTTTCGTGGACGACGAGATCGACGTCCGCCCAGTAATCCGCGCCCGCCCGCCGCAGATGACGATCGCTCAACAGGAACCCCAGCGGCTTGACCAGATGGAGCCGGGCGCCGAGGGCCGCGCACGTCCGGGCGACATTGCCGGCGTTCTGGGGGATTTCCGGTTCGACCAAGACGACGTTCAAAAGGTTCTGCCCAGGGCGTTATCGATCCGGCGAAAATTATTTCAGCGCCTTTTTTTCCGCGATCATCGCCACCGCCTTCTCGATGCGGTGACTTCGCGTCTCGGCTTTCTTGGCCGCGACGATCCAGTCCACGTAGGCTTTCTTGTGGGAATAGGCGAATTCGTCCCAGACCGTCTTGGCCGCCTTGTTCTTTCCCAGCGCCTTGGCCATGTCCGGAGGGGCTTCGATCAGGCGCGGCCCCGAGTCGGCTTCGACGACGACCGTGACGCGGTCGCCGACCTTGACCTTGGCCCTGTCCCGGATCGATTTGTTGACGACAAGAAAATGCTGGCCGTCGCCGTCGGGCATCAGGGAGCTGCGGAAGGCCGCGCCGTTGACCGCGCCCTTGACCTTGATTTGTCCGCTCTTGCCGAAAACCTTCTCCGCGTCGAAGGGGACCTTGACGTACATCCAGGTGCCGACACCCTCCAATCGGGACAGCTTTGCTCGGAATTCCCTTTTGGCCATGGCTCACTTCCTTGGATTCCCTCATCATAAATATTTCCGCAAAAAAAGCAATGGGCGGCCCGGCGAAAAAAATCTTTCGTTCCGGCCGCTTGAATTCCCTCCGCGCGGTTTCTATAATCGTCCCGCCGGAAGGAGCCGGCGACCGTGCCCGATCCCTCTCCCGCCGCGTCCGCAGCGTCCGCCGCCCGCCGACCGCGGCGCGCCTTCGCCGCGCTGGCTCCTCTGTTCGGCCTCCTTTATGTGTTCGCCACGCCGCCGTTCCAGTCCCCCGACGAGCCCCAGCACTTCTATCGCGCTTACCAGGTTTCGGAGCTCGGCCTCATCGGCCAAAAAACGGCGGGAGAGGCGGAGCCCCGCGCGGGAGGGTTCCTGCCGCGGAGCCTGAAGCGCGCCGCCGACCTGGTCCTGGATGACGTCCCCCACAACATCAGACGATACGTCGATCCGGCGGCGATCAAGGCTGCCCTGGACATCCGCCTCGCGCCCGGGGACCGTCAATTCCTGGAGTTCCCCACCAACGTCCTCTACTCGCCCCTCCCCTATGCGCCGCAGGCCGCCGCCATCGCTCTCGGACGCCTGTTCCACGCGGGCCCCCTCGCCCTGCTTTATCTGGCCCGTGTCTTCAATCTGGCCGCCTGGATCCTGCTCGTGGGGGCCGCCCTTCGCCTGACCCCCGTTTTCTGCTGGGTCTTCCTGGTCCTGGCGCTGGCCCCGATGTCCGTCGCTCAGGCCGCCTCGGCTTCGGCCGACGCCCTGACCAACGGCGCCGCGTTCCTGCTCATCGCCTCGATCTTCGAAGCCGCCTTCGCGACGGCGGCCGCCGTCGATCGCACCCGCCTGGTCCGTCTGGCCGCCCTTTCCCTCGCCGTCGCGCTCAGCAAGCCGGTCTATGCCTTCCTGCCGGTCCTCGTCCTGATCATCCCGGCCGCCCGGTTCGGCGGCCGGAGAAAAATCCGCATCGCGGCCACCGCTCTCCCGGCCCTCGGCTGGGCGGCCGCGGCCGCCTGGTCCGCCGCGGTCTCCCCGCTTTCCGTGGCGCTTCAGACCGGCGCCTCCAGCACCGGCCAGATCCGCTTCATCCTGGCCCGGCCCGGCCGATTCCTCTCGGCCGTCCGCGGCATGGTGACGGCCCATTTCGGGGACCACGTCCGGGAATTCGTCGGCCAGCTGGGCTGGCTGGACGTCGCCCTTCCGACGGCGCTGATCCTCCTCTTCCTCGGCGTCCTGGTCTCGACCGCGCTCGCCGACAAGAGCGAGGGCATCGCCGTCCGCTGGCGGCCCAAGGCGCTGGGCCTCCTCGTCACGCTCGTCAGCGCGGCGGCCATCACCGCCACGATCTACGTGGTTTGGAACCCGGTCGGCGCGGCCGGAATCGAAGGCGTCCAGGGCCGCTATTTCATTCCCTTCGGGCCCCTTCTCCTCCTTCTTTTCTACAACCGGAGAATCCCTCGGCTTTTGGACCGGATTCGCGTTTTGGGCGGCGTCCTCGTCGCCTTCTCCGCCTTTGCGCTCGCCTTCGGCCTGGCCGCCCTGTTGTCCCGTTTCTACGCCTCCTTCTACTGAAGCTCCCCCTAAAATCACATCATGGGCTCGCCTCCGTTGAGCCCCGCAAAGGGGATTGACTCCCCGCCGCGCGGGGCGTATTAATGGCCCGAGGACCGGAATGCCGCGCATGATCGAACTGACGGACATCGCCCGAACCTACGGCAAGGGCGAATCAGCCACCTCCGCCCTGCGCGGAGTGAGCCTGGCCGTCGAAAGGGGCGCGTTCGTCCGCGTTGTCGGCACGTCGGGCTCGGGCAAAACGACGCTCCTGAACGTCATCGGCGGGCTGGACTCCTCCTACGCCGGCACGGCGGTCGTCGACGGGAGGAACCTGCGGGCCATGAACGACCGCGAGCTGAGCCGGTTCCGCAATGAAACGGTCGGCTTCGTCTTCCAGCACTTCCACCTGCTCGAGCATCTCGACGCCCGCCACAATGTGGCCCTGGCCGATTTCTTCGCCGGCCGCGAAACGGCCGATCCCCTCCGCAGGGCCGAGGAGGTTCTCGACCGCGTCGGGCTGAGCGACAAGATGGCCAGCCGCCCCGCCCAGCTCTCCGGCGGACAGAAGCAGAGGGTGGCCGTGGCCCGGGCCCTCTTCCTCCGGCCTCGGCTCATCCTAGCCGACGAGCCCACGGGCAACCTCGACACCCGCACCAGCGCCCAGATCATCGGCCTTCTCGAATCGCTCAACCGCGACGATCAATTGACCGTCGTCGTGGTGACCCACGAGGCCCCGCTCTTCCATGGGGCCACCCAGACGGTCCGGCTGGAGGACGGCCGGATCGTCGGCACGGAAGCGGGATGAGGCGGCCATGACCCTGCGCAAGCTCGAACGCTTCGTCGCCCAGAACATCGGGCGGAACCGCAAGAACTTCATCTTCGCCGGCATCGGCATCGTCGTCGGAGTGTCCAGCTTCGTCTTCTTCACCGCGCTCGGCAGCGGCATCCGGCGCGTGGTCTCGACGGAGATCTTTCCCTTGGAGGCCAACCGCATCACGGTTGTCCCCCGCAAGGCCGGGTTCGCCGGCCCGGCCGGGCTCAAGCCCCTCGACGACGCCGCGGTCAAGGCTTTGGAGGCCCTGCCCGGTGTTTCCGCCGTTTATCCGCGCCTGCGCCTGGCCGTGCCGGCGACCATGTCGCTCGTCGGCGGCCGGTTCCCCGAGGAGGAGCTGGCCCGCATCGCTCGATTGCCCGGCGTGACGCCCGACATCGTCGCCTCGATCAAGCGCCTCGACCTGTGGCTGGAGATCATGGCCGACGGCATCGACCCGCGCTTGGTCAAGGACGAGGTCCAGTTCGGCGCCTTCGCCGAGCCCCAACCCGGCCAGCCGGTCCCCTTCCTTCTCTCCAAACGGCTGGTCGAGATCTACAACGCCAGCTTCGCCGAGACCCGCCACCTGCCGCTCATCAGCGAGATCCTCATCCCCTTCGTCCCGGCCCTGCCCCTCGTCGTCAACGATTCCTACGTCAACCGCGGTCTGACCGGCCCCCAGGAAAACGTCCGCGTCCGCATCGTCGGAACGAGCCAACAGGCCCTCCTGGGCGGCATCACCCTGCCGCTGGGCACGGTCCGCGCGCTCAACCGGCGCTTCGGCGGCGAGGCCGCGGCGGACCATTACGATTCGGCCGTGGCGGAGGCCCGCTCCGCCGCCCATATCGCCTCGGTGCAGGCGGCCATCCGGACTTTGGGATACGGCATCGACACCAGCCAGCAGCGCATGGCCGACAGCGTGGCCCTGGCCGTGACCCTGGTCATGCTCGGCTTCACCCTCATCAGCCTGACCATCGTCGCCGTGGCCGCGGTCAACATCGGCCACACGTTCTTCATGATCATCTTCGAGCGCCAGCGCGAGATCGGCCTGCTGCGGGCGGTCGGCGCCTCGCGGGGGGACATCCGGGCCATGATCCACGGCGAAGCGGCCATCGTCGGCCTCGCCGGGGGGGCGGCCGGGGTCGTCCTGGGGACGGCCGGCTGTCTTCTGATCAACGTGCTGGCGGTCCGGCTCCTGCCGAAGTTCCCCTTCAAGCCGACGCAGTTCTTCGCCTACCCGTGGTGGCTTTTCGCCGGGGGCATGCTCCTGGCGGTCGTCTTTTGCCTGGCCGGGGCCCTGGCGCCGGCCAATCGCGCCGCCCGGCTCGACCCGTCCCAGACTCTGTCCGGCCGCTGACCCGGAAGGCCGGGATTTCCTTCACGTGGGCCGACCCCGGCTGTTGTATAATCTCCGGCTCGGAGATGAATCCCCATGAGACCTCGCCCGGTCAAAGCCGTGTTTTTCGACAGCGACGGCGTCCTCATCGACACCGAAAGGGTTTTCTTCGAGGAGACCCGGGAGGCCTTTGCGGCGGTCGGGATCGATCTGCCTCCAGAAATTTGGGCCCGGCTCTATCTGGCCGAGAGCCGGCCGTCGCCGCAGATTGCCGGCCTGCTCGGGCTGCCTTCGGCGCGCATTGCGGAAACCATCACCCGGCGCGACGAATGCTTCCGGAGCCGGCTGGATCAGGGGGTGGCTGCGCTCCCCGGGGCCCGGGAAGCACTGGCCCGCCTTAGGCCCCATGTCCGCCTGATCATGGTCACCGGCGCCGGGCGCCGTCATGTCGACCTGGCCCACCGGTTTTCGGGGTGCCTCCCTTTCTTCGAGGACATCGTGACGCAGGACGATTTCGATCGTCCCAAACCGTATCCCGACGCCTATCTCACGGCCCTGGCCAGGGCCGGACTCGATGCCGCCGACGGCCTGGCGGTGGAGGATTCCCCCCGCGGCGCCAATTCCGCCCTGGCCGCGGGTCTTCGCTGTCTGATCGTCCCCACCACGCTCACCGCGGCCGAGCTTTGTCCGCCCGGAGCGGAGATCGTCCCCACCTTGGCCCGAGTGGCGGACATCGTTCTTAAAGGGGAGCCGATACCGTGACGAAAAAATGGTACGAAGAGCTTTTTGCGGATTACGCCGAGATGTACGACAAGGAACGCTTCGCCCAGGGCACGATCGGCGAATGCGATTTCATCGAAAAGGAGATCGCCGGCGACCGCGCGATCCCCGTTCTCGACATCGGCTGCGGCACGGGACGGCACGCCATCGAGCTGGCCAGGCGCGGTTATAGAGTCACCGGCATCGACCTCTCGCCCGCCCAGATCGCGAGAGCCCAGAGCAAGGCCGCCGCGGCCGGCGTCGAGGCTGACTTCCGAATCGGCGACGCCCGGGCCCTCGAATTTCAAGGGGAGTACGGATTGGTCCTTCTGATCTGCGAAGGCGCATTCCCCCTCATGGAAACGGACGAGATGAACTTCGCCATCCTGTGCGGTGCGGTCCGCGCGCTTCGCCCCGGAGGCAGGCTCATCCTGACCACCCTCAACGGCCTCTTCCAGCTCCATCGGTCGTTGCGGCACCCCGAAAAAGAAAGTCCGGTCGAGCCGGCCGGCGCCGGCCGCGATTTCGACCTCCTGACGTTCCGGACGCGCTCGCGGCTGAACACTTTTGACGATCACGGCCGACCGATCGAATTGGATTGCGATGAGCGCTGGTATGCTCCATCCGAGCTGACGTGGCTGCTCAAGCAGGCCGGGTTCGCAACGGTCGAAATCTTCGGCGCCCGGCTCGGGGCCTTCAGCCGCTCCAACCCATTGACCGCCGACGATACCGAAATCCTGGCCATCGCCCAAAAATAGGGGTCAGGTCTTAACAATTAATAAAACCGTCTATCTCTTTGAATTTAATATATATCCGTTTTTTCCAAAACAGGCAAAATCAGCGTTCTGCAATCGCATAATTACAATTAATACAGTATGTTACAGAAATTCGTTAAATGTTAAAACCTGGCCCCTATTCCATGTTGATTACGACACGGGAGGAGGGGCCCGCCATTTTCAAATGGGCGGCGAGCGGAAAATCCCAATTGGATATTTTTTTCAGGACCAGAAGCGTTCCATCCTGCCGGACGGAAAGAGCGCCCGGGCCGCCCCAGGACAGCCGCACTTCCGTGTCGTGCGCGCCGCCGGTCCGGTTCTCTATCGCAAAGGCGACGGACTTCAGCCCGGTGTCCAGAACGATCGGCGCGTTCGCAGCGAACCCGTCGCGGCCCAGCTCGATTTTGAGCGTCCGCCGCAGGCCTTCCGGCGCGCCAAGCGCGGAGACTGGATTCTCCATCACGGCGTCGAAGCGCTGGCGCAGGCCGTCGCGCGGTACGACCCGCAAAACGTCGCCGGCCCGTTCGAGCGCGCCGCCGTAGGCGATCCAGTCGAAACACGGATCGCGAACCACGATCGTCGCGGCCATCCGCAGGGCGGCGCCGTAGCCCAGATCGATCTCGCCGTCGTAGGGCCAGGCCCCGCGCGGGACGTCTTTCCGGATCCAGGCCCGGCCCCATGGGGCGGTCATGAACTGCCAGCCCGCGGCCCCGTCGTTTTCCGGGCCGGGGAACCAATAGCCGAAGTTCGTCTCCGGCGTGCCGGTGTTCATGAGCGCCCAGGAGCTCAGGTACGACGCGTATCCGAGCTGGAGCCAGTCATAGGGCGAGGCGGCGAAATTCAGCCCGTAATCCAGGATCCCCCAGCCGCCCATGGCGGCCATGTAGCTCAGTGAGCCGTTGTCCGAAGAGGCGGTGAAATCCGCGCCGAGAAGGTAATAAGCCGTTTCCAGCCAGCCGCGGACGGCCAATCCCGCCTTCAGCTGGCGGTCCATGAAGGCCCGCGCATCCTCCCGCCGGACGACGGGGTGGGAGTACCATATCCGCTTTCCCTTGTCGAACCAGAGGTTCTCGTCCGGCTGCATGTCCCGGGTGGCCCCGTATTTGGCCAGGGCGTAGCTGGATTCGAAGGCCGTGCGGTCCAGAGCGTATTCCGAGCGAAAGGGGTACTTGTCGTCGTAGACGAAATACTTCACTTTCTTTTCCCACTCGGCGCGCAGCCAGGCCGCCTTGTCCCGGGCCCCCTCGATTTCCAAGGCCTCGATCAGGTTGAGGATGACCAGCTCGTTGTAACAACCCCATTTGTAGGTCTCATACCAGGGCAGGATCTCGTAGGGATAGAGGAAGTAGGCCCGGGCGGTCTGATAGGCGCGTTCGAGATACCCGGCGGCGTCCAGGTAGCGGACCATCTCCGGGTAGAGGCGGGCGATCTCGTACATATGGAAATAGAGCATGACCATGTGCGGGTAATCGTACGACCGCCAGATCTTCATCCTGTCCAGGTTGTTGTTGTTCGAGCGGGCCCGCAGGAGAGGAGCGCGCGCCTCGACCCAGTTGGGAACGCCGTGGATGCCGTAGGGGTAGGGCGTTTCCTTGTCCGTCCGCTGGAGCTTGCCCCAGACGAAATGATCCAGGTAATACTCGACGGAGGCGATTTCCCCGGGGACAGGAAAATGGACGTTCTTGGAGGCCAGGAAGGGCGCCTTGCAGAGGGCGGGATCGTCGCAGGCCAGGACGTATCCCCACCAGAAATCGAACCCGTCCGTGTCGTCCGGCCCGCGCAGGCGCCCGGCCCGCATGTCGTAGACCGAGAACAGCCCGTCATACCATTTGGCCGGGTCGCGGTGCTGCTGGCGGCGGACGAGGAAGGACGCCCGCTTCTTGATCAGGGTTTCCAGCGGCTCGGTGACGAAAAATTCCAGGATGGTCGTCCGCCCGCCGTCGTGGCGCAGCGTGAGCAGGTTCTCACCCAGCCGTTTGAATGTGAGCCGGAAGATCCGGACGCCCGGCGTCCGTTCGCCCAGATCGGCGACCCCAGTTTGGGCCGGAAATTCCGGCTCGACGGCTTCGAGCCGGGCTTTCGTATGGAGGGCGATCTGGGCCGGAAGATCCGATGGAACCGTCATCCCCGGGACGACGCGGATGTCGAAGAGCCCCTCCTCATAGAGGATATTGCGGATCTCGTCGTAGGACCGCGCCCAGCGGAACCGGAAGCCGGCGGTCATCCGGCTGTCCGGCGCGCCCGCCGGGCCCAGGTCCCGGGTCGTATGGGCCTGGCGCCACGTGCCGCGCTTTTCCGACCCGCCCGTCAGGCCGGAATGGACGAAGGCCCGGAACCCGCCGCGCCCTTCGGAGACCGAGTATTCGAGCCTCGTGCCCGGGAGGGGCGTAACGACGAGAAACGGCGGCTCGCCGTTGGGACGGACGAAATAAAGGAACGAGCCCGCTCCGGCGATGAGCTGGTGCTTGGTCCAGCTTCTCTCGAAGATCGCCGCCGGGTCCTCGCCCGCCGGGAAACGCCAAGGAATCTGAACGGCCAGATCGCCGATGGTCACCGGGACCGCCATCCGTGTCGCCAGCTCGATCGTCCAATCGAGGACGCGCCCGTCCGTGCGGAACGTCTGGAGAGTGTCGAGGACCGTGCCCGCGACGCTGTCCGTATACGTGAGCGCGGCGGCCTCCGGCGACACGGCCAGCCGGGTCTCGCCGCGGTAGGCGTCCAGCCAGTCGCCGCCCGGAACGCGGTACTTGATCACGGGGACCATGCGCCCGCCGGGAGAAAAGAGCTGGGCCCCATAGGGGTCCCGGGAATGGGCCAATCCGGTGATGCCCTGGCCGTCGTAGGTGAGGGCAAAATCGCCCTTTTCGATTTTTTCCGACGCCGGGCCACGGGCGGGCTCGGGCGAAAGCGCGCAAGGAACCGCCGATAAAAAGACGGCCGCGAAAAGGAGGGCGCGAAAACGCATGGAGGACTCCTGAAAAGACGATTTCCCGGACGGAATTGGTATATCCCATATCGCGCGCCTCCTGCAAACTCCGATTCGGATGATCATGATCGCGCCTCAGGGAACGTCGCCCATGAAGAAACGGTATGAGCAGCTGTTCACCGATAACGCCGAAAAGTGCGACAAGCCGGCCACGGAGGATTTGGAGATGCCGGCCGCAACCTTGAAACAAGGATCAGAGCGATAAAGCGGCGCCGAGAGCGGATAGGATCTGGGGGTAGGGCGGGACGGTGATGTCCCGCTTGAGCTTGCGGCGCAGGAGCCCGGCCATGCAGCGGCTCTTGGCCACGCCGCCGCAAAAGACGATTTCGCCGTCCGTCTCCAGCCGGGAGATGAGCGGATAGACCCGTTCGACGATCGATTCGTACAAGCCGAGGGCCAGGCGCTTCCGGTCCTCCCCGGCCGCCAGCATGGCCACGACCTCGGATTCGGCGAAGACCGTGCACATGCTGCTCACGGCCGCCGGCCGGTCGGCCTGCATGGCCTCCCGGCAGAAATCGTCCAGGGTATAATTCAAAGCCCGGGCCATGACCTCGAGGAAGCGCCCCGTGCCGGCCGAACAGCGGTCGTTGAGCTCGAAATCCTCGAACCCGCCGTCCGGTCGGACGCGGACCACCTTGGCGTCCTGGCCGCCGATGTCGATGACCAGCCGGCAGGCGGGCCGGACGCTGTGGGCCCCGCGGGCGCAGGCCTTGATTTCGGTCACCACCAAGGCGCCCCGGGCCTTTTCCAGCTGGCCGCGGCCGTAGCCGGTGGCCATGACCGGCGCGCCCGGCCAGGCGGCCAGCTTTTCCAGAAGGGCCGGAAGCGGGTCGGGGGTCGTGTCGAAGACCTCGGCATGGACGATCGCCCCCTCCCGCAGGGCGACGATCTTCGTCGTCCGCGAGCCGACGTCGACGCCGAGGCGGAGGTCAGGCGCCATTCCGGAACTCCAGGCTCTCCAGAAAAGCCTCCAGGCGGATGCGCAGCTGGCCGACGTCCTCTTCGGAATAATCGGTCTCGATCCTGATCGAAGGGATCCCGGCGCCTTTCAGCGCGGCGGCGACGGTGATGGCCTCGATGTTGTAGGTATGGCAGGCGTGGAGGACATACTGGACGACGCCCTCGGCGCGCGACTCCCGGGCCAGCCGCAGGATGTTGTCCATCCGTTCGGCATTGGGGGAAAAACAGGAGCAATCGATGCCCATGTAGCGCGCGGCGATGGCTTCGAGCTGGCGGTCGACGGCGGTGGGGGCCCCGGGCCTTGCTTGGGGATCCGTTTCCTCGACTTCGCCGCGGAAATAGCGCGTCCCCGTGCAGCTTTCGTCCAGGACGACGGCCGCGCCGGCCGATTCGAGAAGATGATGGAGCTTCCAGTTGCCCAGGACGGACGGACAGCCCGAAACCATGACCCGTTTCCGGGCCCCCTCCAGGGCGCCCGTCCCGGCCGCCGTCCGCGAGGCCAGCTCCGCGTTCAGGGATTCGAGCCGGTCCGTGAAGCGGGCCGCATCGTCGATGAGCGCGGCCTGCATGACGACCAGGGCGTCCGTGCCGCTGATCGGAGGCCGGTCCGCCCCTCTCAGCTCCTGCGTCCGGGCCAAGGCCCGGCGCTTGCGGTTCATCAGCCGGACGGCCCCGGCCAGCTTTTCAGAAGTCAGCGTCCGGCCGGTCAGCTCCTCGATCCGCCGGGCGAAGGCCTTCACTTCTCCCGCCCACAGGGCCCTGTCGGCCGGCTCCTTTTTCTGCGGCAGCTCGAGAACGTGGAAGCCACCTTCCCGTCCGAGAACGTCCCACGTCTTCTTTTTCGCGTCGCAGGTGGTTTCCCCGACGGACAGGTCCTCCAGCGGGCCGTAGGGACAGGTCCCCGAGAAGGCCAGGCCGAGCGTCGATTTGACCAGCGGGCACATGTTGCGGGGAAACGTCTTTTCGGCGTGCGGGATGGTCACGGCCGTGCCGCCGCAGAGCGCCAGGTAAACGGCGTCCAGGGCCAGGAGAATCTCCTCGGGCACATAGACGCAGAACGTTCCGACGAACTTGTCCCCCCCGGCCCGGCGGGCCATGATTTCACGGACGCGCGCACCGTGAGCCCCCAGAATCACGCCGTCGAAATAGGCCATCCCCGCCGGGCGGCCCGGGCGCGAAGAGACCTGCCGCCCGAAGTGGGCATGGATCGAATCGATGACCTTGGTATGGAATTCCACGTCCAGGCCGAGCTCCCGCCAAAGGGCCTCGTCCCCGGGCTCCGGCCGCCGATTCATCGTCCCTCCCTCTCTCCGCGTCCGGGCCGCGGCCTCAGGCCGCGGCCACCCGCTCCAGCTTCTTCATGATGCTGAACATGAACGCCGCCGAGAGTAGGCAGGCGGCGACGAGGATGGCCCAGACGCTCCACAGCGGCACCCGCATCCAGAACAGGGCCACGAAGCCGACGAGGTTGTTGCCGATGGCCGTGGCCGCGAACCATCCGCCCTGCATCAGGCCTTTGTACTTGGGCGGAGCCACGCGGGAGACGAAGGAGATCCCGATCGGGCTGAGGAAGAGCTCGGCGATCGTGACCGTGAAATACGTGGAAATGAGCCAATAGACCGAAACCTGGCTTCCGGTCGGCGCGACCAGCCCGCCCAAGGCCCTCGGGCTGGGCAGGCCCAGCGAGGCCAGGACGAGGATGGAGTAGGCCGCGGCCGTGATGAGCATGCCGTAGCCGATCTTGCGGGGCGCGGACGGCTCCCGGCCCTTCCTGTTCAGCCGGCCGAAGACGCCGATGACCAGCGGCGTCAGGGCGACGATGAAAAAGGGATTGAAATGCTGGAAGCGCTGGGGCATGAACGGATTGACGGCCGGATAGCCGTTGAACCTTAGGTAGGCCAGGACGCCGAATCCGACGAAGGCCGCGCCGCCCATGGCCCGGGCCATCGTTCCCACTTTCTTCCGCAGGAGCGCCGCCAGGCCGACGACGGCCAGGAAGACGGGCAGGAGACCGGTCAGGTCAAACCACAGATTGGTGACTTTTCCGACGCTCGGCACCGTGTAGTCGCGGGCGAAATAGGTCATCGTCACGGCGCTCTGCTGGAAGGCCATCCAGAAAAAGATGACCACGAAGAAGACCAGCCCGAGGGCGACCAGCCGCTCCTTGGTCTGGGCGGGCGTGAGCTCGACGACCTGGTCCTTGTGGGCCGCCGATTTCTTCTTCTGGGCCTCGGTCAAATCGGCGGACTTGTAGTGCTTGCGGAAGCCCCAGAAGATGAGCATGGAGACGATGAGCGAGAGACAGGCCACGCCGAAGCCGAAATGGTACGACTTGCCCAGGGAGTTGATATAGGTCCGGGAAAAACCGCGCAGGGTGTCCATCGTGACGGAGGGGTCCTGGCCATGGGCGATCCCCAGGTACCCGGCCGCGTCGGCCAGCCTGCCCTTGAGGAAATCATTGGCCAGGGCGGGGATGCGGGCGTCGTAGACGAGATGGGACTTGGACAGGATCCAGTTGGAGACCGCCTCGGACGCCGTCGGCGCGAACATGGCCCCGATGTTGATGCCCATGTAAAAGATGTTGAAGGCGCGGTCGCGCATCCCGCTGTACTTGGGATCATCATAAAGGTTGCCGACCAGCGCCTGGAGGTTGCCCTTGAACAGCCCCGTGCCCAGGGCGATCACGGCCAGCGCGGCCACGATCAAGCCGAAGCCCGTCTCCATTTGCGTGGGCAGGGCCAGAAGGGCATAGCCGAGGAGCATCACGATCATGCCCAGGCTGATCGTTCGGCCGTAACCGAGATATCGGTCGGCCAGGAAGCCGCCCAGCAGGGGGAAGATATAGACGCCGACCATGAAGGTGGAGTACAGGAAGCCGGCGGCCGCGGCCGACATCCCGTATTTGGCCTGCATGAACAGGACGAAGATCGAAACCATGGTGTAGAAGCCGAATCGCTCTCCCATGTTGGCGAAGAAGGCGATGAACAGACCCTTGGGATGCCCTTTAAACATGGATGACCCTCCGGGGAACGGCAAACATGAAAAAAACTATATCATGAAAAGATCCCGATTTGACAAAGAAAAACGGACCGCGCTATATTCTAGGCCGTCCGGAGACCAAGGAAGCGATTATGTGGACGACGAGCACCCTCTACACCATCATTCTGCTGGCGGCCTCGGCGATGACGGCTCTGTTCGCCGTCTACGGAGCGTCCCGCCGCCGCTCGCCCGCGGCCCTGCCCTTCGCCGGCCTGGCCGTGGTTTCCACGTTCTACACCTTCGGCTCGGCCTTCGAGCTGGCCAGCGTCGACCTGGCCGGGAAGGTCTTCTGGACGCGGATCGAATACATCGGGATCGTCTTCATCCCGGTCTTCTGGCTCCTCCTGGCGGCGCGCTTTTCCGGCAAAGACAAGGACCTCACGAAGACCATCCTCGGCACGATGATCTTCCTGTCCACGCTCACCCTGGCCATCAACTATACGAACGACTGGCACCACCTTTACTATACGTCGTTCGGCCTGGACACGAGCGGCTCCTTCCCGGTCATCGTCATCGGCAGGGGCGTCTGGTACTGGGTCAACGAGGTGTACATCAACCTGGGCCTCCTGGCCGGCGTCATCATGCTCATCGCCGGGTACGGCCGAGGTTCCCTGACCTACAGGCGCCAGGCCCGCCTCATGATCGCCGCCTCGCTCTTTCCCTGGATCGGCTTTCTCGTCTACCTGGCCGGGGCCAGCCCGCACAACGTCGACCTGACCCCCTTCGGCATGGCATTGTCCCTTCCCTTCTTCGCCCTGGCCCTCTTTCGTTACCGGCTCTTGGATATCGTGCCCATCGCCCGCGAGGCCGTCTTCACCGGCATGAGCGACGGGGTCATCGTCATGGACGGCGCCTGCCGGCTCATCGATTACAATCCCGCTG
The DNA here is from genome assembly GCA_963729855.1 of Candidatus Aminicenantota bacterium. Lineage (GTDB taxonomy): Bacteria > Acidobacteriota > Aminicenantia > Aminicenantales > UBA4085 > UBA4085. Next base: position 433,468 of record CAVSPT010000005.1, read on the forward strand.
CGGTCCGGCTCTTTCCTCACCTGGACGACCGGCTCATCGGTGAGCCCGTCGTCGCCGTCATGAAGGACCATCCGGCGATCCTGGACCTGATCAAGGTCGGCGAGGAGGCCGCGTCCGAGGTCCGCGTCGACCGCGGAGATGATCATCTCTTCTTCCACGTCCGCGTCTCCCCCATCACGAACCGGCGGGGCCGGACGATCGGGCGGGCCCTGCTTTTCGGCGAAACCACGGAGCAGGTCATCCTCAGGGAGAGGCTTCGGGCTCTGGCCACCATCGACGAGCTGACGGGGGCCTCCAACCGCAGCCATTTCGCCGAACAGGGCCGCAACGAAATCGCCCGGTCCAAGCGTCACGAGCGGGCCCTGTCGGTCGTCATCATCGACCTGGACCACTTCAAGGCCATCAACGACCGCTGGGGCCACGAGGCCGGGGACGCCGTCCTGCGGGGCTCCAGCGGGCGGATCAAGAACGAGCTCCGGGCGGCGGACATTTTCGGGAGGCACGGCGGCGATGAGTTTGCCATCATTCTCCCCGAGACGCCGCCGGACCAGGCCGCCCTGGTGGCCGAGCGGCTGAGGAAGACGATCGGCGAGAAGCCCTACCGCCTCCTGTCCGGGGCCTCGGTCAATCTGACCGCCAGCCTGGGGACGGCCGGGGTGGCGGCGACCGGCGCGCAAACGCTGGAAGACCTCATCCGGGCGGCCGATCGGGCCATGTACGAGGCCAAATCGGCGGGCCGGGACTGCGTGCGCTCGGCGGCCGAGGTCACGTCCACTCCCGCCTGACCGGCGGACGCGGCCGAGGAGACCGGCGCCGGCCGCCGAAGCTCTTGACAGCGCCGGCCGGCAACTATATAGTCGCGGCATCGAACGGCGGCAAAATTCCTCTTCCGAAGCGGGAATTCGCCGCGCCGCAGAAAAAGGAAGCCCCTATCATGCAAGCGACGGGATGATGGGACGAATCAAAATTCGAGAATTCTCGACCGGACCGGCGCGGAGCTTTCGGCTCCCGATGGCCGCCTCGGCCATCGGGCTTATCCTGGCCACGACGGCCCTTCTCCCCCTGTGGGGCCGGGACCAGGCGGAAAATCCTCCGCCGCCTTCGAACAAATCCGAATTCATCGGCTTCCCGGTCGTGTATCGGACGCCGGAAACCGGCTGGGCCTACGGCGCGGCCGCCCAATGGTCGTTTTTCATCGGGAAGTCGACGGCCCAAACACGGCCCTCGTCGATCCAGTTTTCCGGCTATTATACGCAAAAGAAACAAGAGATCTTCACGGCCAAGCCGGAAATCTATTTCGGCGACGAAAGCTTCATCACCTCGGGGAACCTGGAGATCAGCCACTACCCCACCTTTTTCTACGGCATCGGGCCCGACACGCCGACCTCGTCCAAGGAAGCCTACACCCCCTTGCATACCATCCTCGACGAACAGGCCCTGCTGCGGATCGTCCCGGGAAAGAGGATCTATCTCGGCTTGGACCTCGTCTATGAGCACTACCACTTCAGCGCGTTCACATTGGGCGGGCAGCTGGTCGGGGGGAACATCCTGGGCAGCGCCGGCGGCACGGTTTCGGGGATCGGGCCCGCTTTCCGGTGGGACACCCGGGACAACATCTTCTACACCCACAGCGGCCGATTCTGGCAGGCCAATTTCGTCCTTTGCGGCCCCTGGATGGGGAGCACATACGATTTTCAACGGACCAAGATCGATCTGCGGGAATACATCCCGGTCTTCCAAAAGCATACCCTGGCCATCCAGGCCGAGTTCTGGGCGGTCTCCGGAGGAGACGTTCCCTTCATGGATCTGCCCATCCTGGGGGGCGACCACCTCCTGCGGGGCTATTACAAGGGCCGCTTCCGGGACAAGGACTTGACCCTGCTTCAAGCGGAATACCACATCCCGGTCTGGTGGAGATTCGACGCCGTGGCCATCGTCGGAGTCGGCCAGGTGGCCGGCTCGGTCGCGGGCCTTGATTTCAAGTCGCTCCACGCGGCCGCCGGGGCGGGACTGCGTTTCCGGATCTCGCGGGAGGGCACGATGATTCGCGCCGATGTCGGCTGGGGCAAGGACGGCGCGGCGATTTATCTCACGGCCGGCGAGGCTTTTTGAAGGCTCCTATGATACAATCCGAAAAATGAAAATGGAAATATCCAAAAAAATAATGACCTCTTTAGGGACCGCCGCCTCGGTCTTTTTCGTTATGGCCGCTTCCGCCGCCGCCCAAGCGGAATTCTCGCTGACTCCCTACACCAAGGCCGCGGCCCCCGTGTTGAAAACGGCCCCGGCGAGCCTCCAGCCGGATTCCGACGAACCGCTGGTCAAACCCGAAAATAATCACCCTTGGACGGCCGGCTTCGAGATCGTCGCGATCAACGTCGGGGTCTGGCTTTGGGACCGTTACGTATCGAACAAGGACTACTCCCATATCTCCTGGAAATCGATCAAATACAATTTCACCCACGGGTTCATCTGGGACTCGGATTCTCTGTCCCTCGGCTTCTTCGGGCACCCCTACCAAGGCTCGAGCTTTTTCAACGTGGCCCGGTCCCTGGGCTTGACCTTCTGGGAGTCCGTCCCCTACGCCGCCGGCGGGTATCTCATGTGGGGCTTCATCTTCGAGAACGATCAACCGTCCTACAACGACCTCATCATGACCACCCTGGGCGGGGTCTTTTGGGGCGAGACGTTTTACCGCATCTCGTCCCTGATCCTGGATGACATCGCGCGGGGCGGCAACACGGTCTTGGAGGAGATCCTGGCCGCGCTGGTCGATCCCGGGCGCGGCGCGAACAGGCTCTTTCAGGGGGAAACCGGGCGCTCCCAGGACGAGAACAGCAAGCTCCGCGAGCCGCTGGGGGGCACCCTGGCTTTCGGCGACAGGATTGTTTCCCAGCAATTCGACCTTTCGAACTCCCAGAGCGGCGTGGGCGGAGACTTCGGGTTCTTCTACGGCGACGTGGCCTCCCCGAAATCCTCATCCCGCGATCCCTTCAGCCTGATCGTTTGGGACAGCGGCCTGCGCCGCGCCCAGGGCCAGACCTATTACGACATCGAATCCTTCGCCTTCATCGCCGGAAAGCAGACGGAATCGTCAAACGGCCAGCAGAACCTGTTCGGGCTTTTCCAGGACTATGAATTCCTGAAAAACGAAATCGTCAACACGGCCGGGACGGCCCTGACCTGCGGAATCGTCTCCCTTTTCCCCCTCGGCCAGGGGATGTCGATCAAGACGTCGGTGCAGGTCGGTCTGCAGTTCGGGGGTAGCGACAATCCCTACGTCCATGTGGAGAACCGCGATTTCAACTATGGCTGGGGCGGGATCGGCAAAGCGGAAACCTGGCTCGATTTCGCCGGTTTCGGCCGGCTGGACCTCCGATTCCGCTATTCCCAGCTCTTCAGCGTCGACCAGGCGATCTACGAAATCAACGAGAGCCATGACTTCCTGACCCACTTCCTGGCCCGCTACGACCTGCCCCTCGCGGCCGGACTGGGTCTGCGCATCGAATATTCCGCGTACGGCCGGCACCTCGACTTCGAATACCACCCTCCGCAGAAGTTCCAATGGTCGCAGCTCGGCGGTTCATTGGTCTGGATGTTCTGAAGACGGTCCGCCGGACGCGGCCGTCCCCGTTTGACAACGGCGGAGGCCGGCTTTAAAGGAGTCGCGGAGAATGCATCCATGAGCGCCGTGTCCATCATCGACGTCATCGTCGAAATCCCCAAAGGCAGCCGCAACAAGTACGAGTATGATCACGACAAGAAATGCTTCAGGCTCGACCGGATGCTTTTCTCGTCGATGCACTACCCCAGCGATTACGGCTTCATCATGGGGACGGAAGCCGAGGACGACGATCCGCTGGACGCGCTCGTCCTGATCACCGAGCCGACCTTTCCGGGCTGCCTGATCCAATCCAAGCCGGTCGGCCTGTTCAAGATGCGCGATGAAAAGGGGCCGGACCACAAAATTCTTTGCGTCCCGATCAACGACCCGCTGTGGAACCACATCAATCGGCTGGAGGACGTCCCTCCCCACATGCTCATCGAGATCGAGCATTTCTTCGACGTCTATAAAGAGCTCGAGCACAAGAAAACGGCCGTGGAGGGATGGGAAAACGCCGAAGCGGCCCGCTCCATCATCCGCGAAGCCCAGGAGCGCTACAAAAAAATCATCTCCGACCGGATGTCTTGACGCCGCGGCCATGAGATTCCGCCCGGCCTTCGTCGTCGCGGGGGCGGCCGTTTGGCTGGTGCTGGCCACGCTCCTCCCTTTCGGGCCCCGCCCGGGCCGGGCCTCGGCGGTCAAGCGGTTCGACCTGATCGCCGGATGGCGCGAGCGCCCGGCCGGGCCGACGATCATCTCGGAAAAGATCCTCCGGGCCCTGCGGCAGGCCCAGGCGGTTCTCAGGAGCCGGCGGCCGGCCGTCATCCCCAAGATCGCCGATATCGCGGCCTCGGCCGCGGTCCAGCCGATCGAGACGACGGACGAGACGGCCCTGGACGCTTTTTTCGCCGCCCTGCACCGCCGGCGGGCCGAGGGAGGGACGGTGCGGATCGCCTATTACGGCGATTCGATCGTCGAGGGCGACCTGATCACCCAGGACCTGCGGGCTTCCTTCCAAAAGGCCTTCGGCGGCGGCGGCGCGGGCTTCCTCCCTATCGCCTCCGAGGTGGCCCCCTTCCGGATCACCGTGACCCACGATTTTTCGCTCGATTGGAAGACCATCTCCGTCCTCCAGCGCAACCGGCCGTTTCCGGTCGGCATCTCCGGTCAAGTCTTCGTGGCCGATTGTCCCCGGAGAGAGGAGACGGATCCGCTCTGCGCGGCCTGGGTGGAATACAAGGCGCCGACCCGTTGGCCGTCGCTTAAAGAGATCCGGACGCTGCGTCTTTTCTACGGCCGGGCCGAGGCGCCCGCGGCCGTCGAATTCGCCGCCGACGACGGCGAACCCGGGTCCGTCGATCTGGAGCCGGGCGGGGAAATCCGGCAAACCATCCTCAAATTCGACCCGCCGGCCAAAAAGGTCAGGCTGACGGTCCGCGCCCCCGGCCCTTTTCCCGTCTACGGCGCCTCGTGGGACGGAGAGGACGGCCTGCAGGTGGACAATTTCGCCCTGCGCGGAAATTCGGGTCTGTCCCTGACCGAGATCCCGGCCGGCGTGCTCCGGGATTTCGACGACCTGCTGAATTACAGCCTGATCGTCCTCCATTTCGGGACCAACGTCACGTCCCCCGATCAGCAGGATTATTCCTGGTACAGGGCCGGGATGGCCAAGGTCGTCAGGCATTTCCGGAATGCCTTCCCCAAAGCCTCCATCTTGCTCATCGGCACCGGCGACCGCAGCTTCAAGGACGGCGCCGAGTACCTGACCATCCCGACGGTCCCCATCCTCGTCGAGACCCAGCGCAAGGCGGCCGAGGACACCGGGGCGGCGTTCTGGGACCTCTACGCGGCCATGGGCGGACTGAATTCGATGGTCGGTTGGGTCAACCACAAGCCCGTCCTGGCCGCCCTCGACTATACTCATCTGTCCGCGGCCGGATCCCGCCGGGTGGCGGAATTCCTGTATAATGCTTTGATGGCCCGGTTCAAGACCTTCGAGGAAAACCTTGCCCGCTGAAAGGATCTTCATCGCCGCCGCTCTGGCCCTCCTGGGCCCGGCCTTCGTGCCGCTCGCGGGGCAGAAAGTCCCGGGGATCCTCGTCCCGGTCAATCCCGATCAGAACGTCCTCCTGAACGCGGACACCCTGTCGCTCTTCTACGACAAGCTCCGCGACCTGGCCGCGACCCGCAAGGGTCAGGTGGCCATCCTCCACATCGGCGATTCCCACGTCGAGGCCGGCTATTTCACCGGAGTCGTCCGCGACGGCCTCCAACGGACGTTCGGCGACGCCGGCCGGGGCATCGTTCGTCCTTCCATCCTGGGCGTCTACCCCAAGAAATGGATCCGTTCGGTCGAGATCCGCCAGGACGTCAAAGCCCTGCGCCTGTGGGCCGGGCTCAAGGAGGAGGAAGCGGGATCGGGTTTCAACGTCCTGGCCGTCTATCATGACAGCGGCCTCGATTACTACAACTTCGAGGTCCTGGATGAGTCCAACCATGTTCTCGGCACGGTCAAGGCGAGGCGCCCGCTGGACTGGCCGGGCTCCCAGGGCGTCCAGGTCTCCCGCGTCGAGTTGCCCGGGATCCTCCGCAGCGTCATCCTGCGCACGGCCAAGGACCCCAGGACCGCCGTCCAGCGCTACGCCCAGATGTACGGGATCTCGCTGGAGAACGGCCGGAGCGGCATCATCTACCATTCCTTCGGCATCATCGGGGCCAACTGCGACAGCTTCGCCAAGTCGGCCTTCTTCCACAAGCAGCTGGAATTCGTTCAGCCCGATCTGGTCATCATCTCCCTGGGCACGAACGACGGCTCGACCCCCTATTTTAAAAAAGAGGACTTCACGGCCAAGTACGACGCCCTCCTCCAAAAAATCCGGGAGATTTGCCCGCATTCGGCCGTTCTGCTGACGACCGCGCCCGATTCGTATTTTCCCCGCCTGCGCCGGCGCACGGCCGGACCCAACTTCAACATGGCTTCCGAGCGGGAGGCCGTCCTGGAGCTGGCCGCCCGAGGCCATTGCGCGGTCTGGGACCTTTATTCCATCATGGGCGGGGACGGTTCGATGAACATCTGGAGGGAAAGCGCCCTGGCCAACCTGGACAACATCCACTTTACCAAGGAGGGCTATGAGCGACAGGGGCGCCTGCTCCTCGAGGCCCTGATGAAGGGATACGGATCCAATGCCGCCCCTCGATCCCGCTAGAATCCTGACCGTTTTCGTCTTCGATCCGAAGGACCCCCTGGGATTCGTCAGCGGAACGTTCCTGCTCCTGGCGCTCGTTTTGCTGACGGTCTATCCCTTCGGCGCCCGCACCCGCCGGGGCCGGGTCCTGACGCTCCTCTTCTTCTCGCTGTTCTTCTACTACAAGACGGGCGGCGGATTCGTCGCCCTTCTCGTCCTGTCGACGTTGATCGATTACGGCATCGGACGCGCGCTGGGGGCGGCCCGGACCAGGGGCGCGGGCCGGGCGCTCCTCTGGGGAGGGATCGCGGCCAACCTGGCCGTGCTGGCGGCCTTCAGATACGCGCACTGGACGCCGGGCGGCGCGGCGTCCCTGGCCGTCCCGGTGGGCATTTCGTATTACGTTTTCCAGAAAATCAGCTATCTCGCCGACGTCTATCGAAAGAAGTCGGAGCCGGTGAGGCGGGCGGACGAATTCCTGCTCTATGTGGTTTTTTTCCCCCGCGTCGCGGCCGGGCCGATCGTCCGGGCCGGCGAGTTCATGCCCCAGCTCGATCAGCCCTACAGGCCCGACCGCTTCGACGTCGGTGAGGCGGTCTTTCTCATCCTGACGGGGTTGTTCAAGAAAGCCGTCATCGCCGATTTCATCGGCATCAGCTTCGTCGACCGCGTCTTCGCTTCGCCGGCCCTTTACTCCGGATTGGAGAACCTGCTGGCGGTCTATGGTTACGCCATCCAGATCTACTGCGACTTTTCCGGTTATACGGACATCGCCCTGGGGATCGGCCGCCTGCTGGGATTCCGCCTCCCGCCCAATTTCAAGTCGCCCTACAAGGCGGCGACGATCAGCGAGTTCTGGTCGCGCTGGCACATGACCCTTTCGCGCTGGCTGATGGACTACCTGTTCTGGCCCATCGCCCTGCGCCTGTCGGCGATCGTCAGGTCCGAGCGCTGGGCCGGGATCCGGACAGACCGGATCATTCCGGTGGCCGCGGCCATGGCCACCTTCCTCGTCTGCGGCCTCTGGCACGGGATGGCCTGGGGTTTCATCGTCTGGGGAGCCCTCCACGGCGCGGCCGTATCGCTGGAGCGTCTATGGCGCCTGCCCCAAAAGGTCCAAAAGACCCCGAGGCGGCGGGCCATCGGACGCCTTCTCACTTTCCACTATGTCTGCCTGGGTTGGATCTTCTTCCGTTCCGGCCGCCTGGACACGGCCGGAGCGATCCTGGCCCAGATCTTCGGCCATTTCAAAGCCGGCCTGCTGTTCCAGCTCATCGGCGGCTATACGCTCGTCGTCGGCATGATCATCCTGGGATTCAGCTTCCATTTCCTGCCGCGGGGGCTTAAATATTCGGTCAAGCGGCTGACCGTGGAGGCCTCCTGGCCGGTCCAGGCCTTCCTGCTGGCAGCCATGATCTGGCTGGTTTTTCAGTTCCGCGCCGCCGACATCCAGCCGTTCATCTACTTCCGCTTCTGAATCTTGCCGCTCTTTTGCGGTTTGACTCCGCTCCGGCCCGATGATATAAAAACGGTTCAATGACCTTTACCAAGATCCGGTCGATCGGGATCGTGAGTATTCTGGCCGTTCTCATCGGCTGCTCGCACTCGGCCGGACCCAAGACCGAACCGCCTCCCGTTCGCGTCGAGGCGCCGTCCGCCCAGCCCTCCCCGGTCGAGACGAAGCCCCAGGATCAGCCCAAGACCATCATTCCGGAGGAAGAAAAGAAAGCCGCCGCCGCCGCCGAAGCCGCGGAAAGGACCGCGCCCGTCAAGACCGAAGGCAGCGGGCCGGGCGCGCTCCTCGAGGAAGCGCTCACGGCCTACCAGGAGGCCAAGACCTGCCGCGAGAGCGGCGACCTGGACGGCGCGATCAAGGGCCTGGACGAGGCTTACAACCTGATGCTCAAGGCCAAGATCGCGGCCGACTCTCCTCTCCTGCAGGAAAGAAATGATCTGCGCATCCTGATCGCCCAGCGCATTCAAGAGATCTATGCCTGCCGGACGAATCCCGTGTCCAACGGCGGCAACGCCATCGCCCTGGTCGAGAACAAGTGGGTCCAGGATGAGATCAAGAGCTTCCAGACGACCGAACGGGCTTCGTTCCTGGAAGCCTACAAGCGTTCCGGGCTCTACCGGGGGATGATCGCCGCCGAATTCCGGAAGCTGGGCCTCCCCGAGGAGCTGTCCTGGCTGCCTGTGATCGAGAGCGGGTTCACCGCCCGGGCCCTCTCCCGGGCGCGGGCCCTGGGGATGTGGCAGTTCATCGCTTCGACCGGATACCGCTACGGCCTCAACCGCGACCGCTGGGTGGATGAGCGCATGGACCCGGAGAAGGCCACCCGGGCCGCGGGCAAGTTCCTCAGCGATCTGCATACGGCTTTCGGCGATTGGGCCACCGCCCTGGCCGCCTATAATTGCGGCGAATTCGCCGTCCAGAACGTCATCAACATCCAGCACATCAATTATCTGGACGATTTCTGGGACCTGTTCTCGCGGCTCCCCTTCGAGACGGCCCGTTTCGTGCCCCGCTTCATGGCCATCGTCCTCCTGGCCAGGAATCCCGGGAAATACGGCTTCACGCTTCCCGCGCCTTACGCGCCGCTCAAGTACGAGACGATCAAGTTCAACCGGCCCATCAAGCTGACGACGCTCTCGGCCGCCCTGGGCTTGGACGAAGCGGAACTGGCTTTCCTCAATCCCGAGCTTCGCTTCGATTCGACTCCCGACACCGAGTACGACCTCAAGGTCCCCTTGGGTCTGGGAGAGAAAGCCCTTCAAGCCGTGGACAACCTGCCCAAATACGTCCCCCCCGAGGTGAGCTACTCCTGGCACCTGATCAAACCGGGAGACACCCTCTGGGGCATCGCCCGCCAGTACGGAACGTCCGTCGACATACTCCTCAAGCTCAACGGCATGCAGAGCAATTCGCTGCTCATCCCCGGCCGGAAGCTCAAAGTCCCCGGCAAGGGCGGGATGCCCGGGGATTACTGAAGCTCCTGAGAAGGACGTTCATTGAACCCCGCCAAGGGGTCTAGGCGTACGGGCGGGCGCACAAATCAAGCGCCCGGCCGGTTTTTTTGCTATTCTTGCGGGCCTGCTGTTTCCAGCCCCAATTGCCCCCCATGAAATAGAGCCACTTCGGCATCAGCGGCTTGCCCATGAAGGCCGCGGCTTCGGGCGGAATGCTCCGTCCGTCCGCCAGCGCGGCCGCCGCCCGATCGAGCGCCCGCAGGACGTTGCCCAGCAGGCCCTTCGGTTTCTCCGGCATCGGCCGGCCGGCCGCGCCGCCCATCCCCATGGCCAAACCGCCGGCCCATTCAAAACCGTTGAGATCGGCGAAGCGGCGCATGATATCGAGGGCCGGCCGATTCTGCCGGGTTTCCGGAAAGCCGCACTGGACCAGGGCGGCCAAGCGGGGCCGGGAGGCCCCGGATTTTTCTTTTCGCCCGGCGGCGATCCGATCGAGCGTCCGGATCACGGGCGCGGGCAGATGGTCCACGTACAAAGGGAAGGCGAAAATCAGAAGGTCCGCGGACAGGGCCGCGGCGATCAGGGCTTCGTCCTTTTCGGGCGCGTCGAGGGCGCCATAGATCGAGTGGATTTCGGCGTTCATGCCGCGGGACGAGAGCCCGTCTAAAAGGCGCCGGCCCAGCCCCCGCGAGGCGCTTTGATGTCCCCTGGGGCTTCCGACGAGCAGGACGGCTTTGGGGGCGGACATGGTCAATTCTCCTTCCCGGCCAGGAGCGGTTCGAGCCGACCCTCCCAGGGGGCGCTTTCATCGCCCGGGCGCAGGACAAACGAAAGGGCCCGGGCGTGCATGTTGATCGAATTGCGGTGAACCAGCTCGCCGAAGATCCGTTCGCTTTCTGCGTCCGCGGCGGGAAGGACCCCGATGGCGGCCAGCCGCGCCTCCGTCCCGTAGCGCATGGGATGATGGACCTCCGCGCCGATCTTCACGAAGAACGGCAGGAGAACAGGGATGCTCCGGTCGAGCGCCTTCTTGAGATGAAAGCCGTATCCCCCGTAGGTGATCGGCGTGATCCACAGCACGATATCGGCCTTGGCCAGATGGGGCAGGATGTTCGCCATCGCGTCATGCTGGAAGCACAGTCCCGGTGTCTTCGTCCAACAGGCGAAACAGCCGCGACAAGGCTTGATGTCCATTCCGGTCAAGTCGAATGCGGCGGCCGGGATTTTCCGTGCGGCCAGCCAAGCCTCGGCCCGGCCGGCGACGGCGCCGAATGGATCCGTCGGCCCGCCTCCGTTCAAAATCAGCGCGTTCATTTTTTCTCCTTCCGGCCGGGCGCGGAGCCGGCCTTCGGGGCCTTGGGGGCCCCCGCAGGGACGACGATCCCCTTCTCGCGTATGAGGCGGGCCCATTCCCTGTCGTTGGCGGCGCTCTCGCAGTCGGAGATCCCCGCGACCTCGGCGAACATCAGGATGTTGCCCATATCCTTGAGCGACCGGATGATCGTCTCCGTCTTCGGATCGGGGAGCTGGCCGTAGACGACGGCCGCGGCCAGGCCCAGCGTGAAGAACCAGATCGTCTCCAGGAGCCGCTCCAGCGAGGCATCCGGCATCAGCCGGAGGAGGGCGTCGTCCTTCATCCGGGCCAGGACGGAGCCATGGAAAGCCTCCAGAATGTCCTGGTTATGATGGCGGGAGAGGAAGAGGGCCTGGAAAAGGCGGCCCTCATCCCGGGCAAATTCGACGATCCCGACTCCGATGTTGAGAAAGGGGACGTCCGAATAAGGGCGCCGGGTCCGCTCGTCCATCAGGCCGCGGGCCGCTTCGAACACGGCCCGCGTCAAGCCGTCCATCGACCGGAAGGCCTTGTAGACCGGGGCGACCGAGGATTTCAAGCGGGCGGCGACGGCCCGGGCGGACAATCCGTCCAGCCCGCGGGCGCGGACCACGGCCACGGCCGCCTCCAAGACGACGTTTTTCTGAAACGCGATCGCTTTCGGTGCCATTTTCAATTCTCAATTACACCAGTTATATAACTTATGTTATTTTTAAAGTCAAGCGTTTTTATCGGGCCAAGGGGAGCCGGCGGAATCCTGTTTCGTTTTGCCGGGCGTTCATCAATTTGAGGGCCGACGGCGATCCGGTTCGAAACCCGTGCGAGGACGAAGAGGGCGCGGTCCCGACTCGACGAGTCCGGAGCGGAGGTCGGTGTGCCGTTCTTCCGTCGCTCGGAAGAACGATCGGTGTTTCGACCCGGTTCGCCGCGAGCCCTCCTCCGTCCGCCTCTATGTCCGGTGGGCCAGCATGGGCGACGCCTGGCTGGTCGGCATGACGATCATTTCGGCGATGGTCACATGGGCAGGCCGGGAGGCGCAGTAAACGACCGCGTCGGCCACATCCTCCCCGCTGAGCGGAGTGATGCCCTTGTAGACGGCGGCCGCCCGGTCGCTTTCGCCGTGAAACCGGACCAGGCTGAACTCGGTCTCGACCATGCCGGGATCGACGGTGCTGACGCGGACCGGAGTCGTCACCAGGTCCATGCGCAGGCTGCGGGACAGGGCGTTGACGGCGAATTTCGTGGCACAATAGACGTTGCCGCCGGGATAGACGTCGTGTCCGGCGATCGAGCCGATGTTGATGACGTGGCCCCTCCCCCGCCCGACCATGCCCGGCAGGACGGCCCGGCTGACATAAAGCAGGCCCTTGACGTTCGTGTCGATCATCTCCTCCCAGTCGCTGAGGAGGCCCTCGTGGAGCTTGTCCAGGCCCCGGCTCAGGCCGGCGTTGTTGACCAGGATGTCGATGGCCGCCCACTCCGCCGGCAGCCCGGCCACGGCCTTGGCCACGTCGGGCTGGCGGCGGACGTCGAGCTCGAAATGGCGGACGGGCACGCCGTACTCCTTCTTGATCTCGGCCGCCAAGGCGGCCAGGCGATCGCCGCGGCGAGCGGCCATGAGGATGCGGGAACCCTCGCGGGCGAAGGCCTTGGCGCAGGCCCGGCCGATGCCGGAGCTGGCCCCGGTGACGAAAACGATTCGATCGCGCAGGGACGGCATGATGACCTCCGGATGATGGGATTCGAACGAAAGAGCATGATGACATATTCGAGGCGTTATTGGAATGGACCGCGCTTTCCACGGCGCCCCGAGTCTCTCCAAAGGAACGAAACGCCCCCTTGTCTAAGTTATAATAGAGGTCTATGGAGAAGCCCATGAGACGAATCGCTGTGTTTTTTCTCGTTCTGTTGACCGTCTTCCTGACCAGCTGCGGTCCCATCGAGCTGGCCAGCCTCTGGAGAAAGACCGACGTGACCATCGACGGCCGGGCCGAAGATTGGCAGGGCGCCTTGTACTCCATCGAAGACAAGCCGGTCTTCGTCGGCGTGCGAAACGACGCGGACAACATCTTCATCTGCCTCCAGGTCGCCGATCCGCGGACCTTGTCGCCGATCATGCGCAGCGGATTCGTCACCTGGTTCGATCCCTCGGGCGGAAACGGCCGCGTCCTGGGGATCAAATTCCCGATCGGCATGACGATCGAGCCGGGCGAGGTCAATCCCGAGGGCCCGCGTGACCGCGGCGGGTCCGGGCTCCCCCCGGTCATGAACCGCGACCTGGTCGAAATCCTGGGGCCGGAAAAGGACTCCGTCCAGCGCCTGAAAAAGGACGAGCTCAAGGGAATCGAAGTGGCCCTGGAAAGCAGCAACGGCTTTTTCGTCTACGAGCTCAAGATCCCCATGGTCAAAAGCCCGGACACCCCGTTCGCCGTCGGCGCCGCCCCCGGAAGGACGATCGGCATCACCTTCGAAACGCTCGCGGCGGACCGGAACAGGCCGGGAGGCGGCGGAGACATGGCGCCCGCCGGCGGCGGCATGGGAGGCTATGGCGGCCGCGGGGGCATGGGCGGAATGGGCGGCGGCTACGGCGGTCGGGGAGGCCGGGGCGGCCGGGGCGGCGGGGATTACGGCGGCAAGAATTCCGAGCCTCTCAAGCTGAAGCTCAAGGTCAGCCTGGCCAAACAGCCTTCCTGATCGGCCCGACGTCCTCCGGGAATGTCATGAAGCGCGCGTTCGTCATCGTCTCGGCCGCAGTCCTGACGCTCCTGTCCGCCGCCTGCGGCCCGGTCGACATTCAGAGCCGCTGGCGGACGTCCGAGATCAAGATCGACGGCCGGGCGGACGACTGGGCGGGCTCCCTGCGACGGATCGAACGCTCGCCGGTCTCGGTCGGAGTCGCCAACGACGATCGATATGTCTATATCTGCCTTCAGGTCGAGGATCCGCGGGTCGTCGCCCCGCTCCTGCGCCGGGGGCTTGTCGTCTGGTTCGATCCGGCCGGCGGTCAGGACCGCGTCCTGGGCCTGAAATTTCCGATCGGACTGCGCCGGGACGACGGCCGGGACCGGACCGACGCGACGGGCGGCCGCGCGGCCGGGCACGGGCCGCGGATCGACCAGGAGGACGTCGAGATCCTCGGCCCGGGGCGGGACGAATCCGTGATGCTGAAGAAGGACGATCTTAAAGGCATCGAGCTGGCCCAGGAAAACGACAACGGCCTGTTCGTCTATGAGATCAAAATCCCGCTGGCCAAAAGCGGGGACGCCCCTTACGCGGTTGGGAGCACCCCCGGGCGGTCGCTGGGGGTCGGCTTCGAGCCGTCCGCCGACGCCCTCCGGCGCGGGATGCGGGGAATTTCCGGGGGCTATGGTCCCGGCTACGGCGGCCGCGGCGGAATGATGGGCCCCGGCGGCATGATGGGCCGGGGCATGGGCCGCGGCTACGACGGAGGCGGCGAGCTCAAGATCTGGATGAAGGTCGCCCTGGCTCAACCTGCCCGTTGATTTCCGCGGGCGGTTTTTTCCTCCTCCGAAATTTCCGGACCAGCAGGACCAGCGTAAGAAGCGGCCCGTAGAAGGCCGTGGCCGCGGCGGCGAAGCCGATGTTTCGGCCCTTGACGATCTCCATCCCCCAGCCGAACTGGTCCTCGCTGACCAGGTAGGTCCAAGTCGAGGAAGGCCCTTTCAATCGCTCCAGGTCGAGCGGCGAGACGTCCTCTTTACGGGCGAGCGCGGCCATCTCGGCGGCGACCGCCTCGCCGATCCGGCCTTCCAATTCCAGGAATTCGGCGGTCGCCGCTTTTCGGAATTCGTCGATCGGCGTTTTCCCGCCCAGGCTGACCAGATGAATGCTTTCCCGGGTGTCCTGGATCCAGGCCAAATGGTCGGACCAAAAGCGGTCCAGATAATGGAGGGTCGCCCTCCGCTCCCAATCCGCCAGGCGGCCGGCCCCGAAGCGCCTCACGGCCTCGGCAAAGAGCCCGGGTTCCCGTTCGGCGAAGAGGCCCGGCGGCGGGCCGCCGTCCGCGCCCGTCAAGATCTCGTCGCGCTTCGTTTGAATCAGTCCCCTCTGCAGCTCGATGAGCGATGAGTATTTATAGAGCGAGCGGCGGATGTCGAAGTTCTGGCCCTCGATGATCCGCTGGGCGTGCTCGATCTCGCGCTGGAGATGGCCGGCGGGAACGGCGTCCGCTCCCGGGCCCGGGCGGTGCCGGCGGAGAAGCATCCCGGTCAAACCGTAGCGCTCGAAAAGATCGTCCTCCAGGCTGATGAAAAAGCGCGTCGAGCCCGGATCGCCCTGGCGTCCGGCGCGCCCGCGCAGCTGCCGGTCGATGCGCAGACTCTCGTGCCGGTTGGTGCCGATTACATAGAGTCCGCCCAGGGACAAGGCCCGTTCCCGCTCGCCTTCGTCCGCTCCGCCCAGCTTGATGTCCGTGCCCCGCCCGGCCATGTTGGTGGAGATCGTGACCGCGCCGGGCCGCCCGGCCTCGGCGACGATTGCGGCTTCGAGCCCGTCGTTGCGGGCGTTCAGGATCTGAACGACGACGCCGGCGGCCCGCAGGTCCGCCGCCAGCTCCTCAGACTCCCTGACGCTGGCCGTACCGACCAGGATGGGCCGCCCCCCGGCATGGACGCCGGTGATCTCCCGGAACAAAGCCCTGCGCTTGGCCGGACGGCTGGTGAAGACCTCGTCCGGAAGGTCGCGGCGCGCAGTGGGCCTATGCGGCGGGACGATCGTCGTTTCCAGGCCGTAGAATTCCTTGAATTCCTGGGCCGCCGAGCGGGCCGTGGCCGTCATGCCGCAGAGCTCCGGATAAAGGCAGAAGAAATGCTGCAGGGTGATCGAACCCAGGATGCGGCCCTCGGTCTTCCGGGTCAGCCCCTCCTTGGCCTCCACGGCGGCCTGCAGGCCGTCCGGCCAATGGCGCTTGTCCACGACCCGGCCGGTGAATTCGTCGACGATCTCGATCCGCCCGCGGCGGACGATATAGTCGATGTCGCGGCGCAGGAGGGCCTCGGCGTGCAGGGCGCAATACACCGCCTCGAGCAGGCCCAGGTTCTCCGCGGCGTAAAGATCGCGGACGCCGAGAAACTCTTCGGTCCTGTCCGCGCCGGCCTCGGTCAGGAAGACGTTGCGGTGTTCATCGTCGGTTTCGTAGTCGCGGGCCGGAGCCAGGTCCCCGGCCAGCGCGGCCATCCGGCGGGCGTCCCAAGCGGCGCGGTCCTCGGCCCCGGAAATGACCAGGGGGATGCGGGCCTCGTCGACGAGGATCGAATCGGCCTCGTCGACCAAGGCGAAATGGAAAGGACGGTGGACGAGCGAGGCGGGATCGTCGGCGATCCGGTCGCGCAAGAAATCGAAGCCCGCCTCCTTGGCCGTGGCATAGGTCACGTCGGCCCGATAGGCCACGCGCTTTTCGGCCGGGGCCATTCCTTCCTGAACGCAGCCGACGCTGAGGCCGAGGCCCTCGAAAACCGGCCCCATCCAGCGGGCGTCTCGGCGGGCCAGGTAATCATTGAAGGTCAGGACGTGAGCGCCCCGGCCGGCCAGGGCGTGAAGGGAGGCCGGGAAGACGGCGGCCAGGGTTTTGCCCTCGCCGGTCGGCAATTCGGCGACGCGGCGGCGGGCCATGGCCAAGGCGGCGATCATCTGGACGTCGAAGGGATCGAGCCGCAGGGCCCGGCGGGCGGCCTCGCGGACCAGGGCGAAAACTTCGATCTCCCAATCGGGCGCGCGCGGTGAGGCGCCGTCCGCGCCGCGCATGTCCGCCCCGAGCGATCGGGCCCGTTCGCGGATTTCGGAGTCGGAGAGATCCGCCCGATCGCGCCGCTTGATCTCGTCGACCATGGCGGCGTATCCCCGAAGATCGTTTTCGACGGGGTTTCCCGTCGCCCGGCGAAAGAATTTAAAAGACATGATGAAGACCTCCTGGCGGGAAGGAACGAGAGGGATCGGAAAGAGGAGGTCAGGTCCGAGGGGGGGCGCGGAGGGAATGCGCGCTGCAGGCGTAAAGCCCAGGCCGGGCGGATGGAGCGGCCATGGCTGTCCGTATCGGGCCGGCGCCGATGAGAAAAGACAGGGACAGCAACAGAGGCCCGATCAGCAGAGGGAAAAACACCGCCAGCGGGATGAAGGCCAGGACAAAGAAGCCCCAGCCCGCAAGCGCCGGCCGGCGAAATTCGAGGACCATCGGTCGTCCGTTCATGATCACGCGGCTCGAGGAGAAGATAGGTTCCCGGCCCGTTGAAGTCAACCCGCCGTCTACATTTTCCGGAAATCCGGCTCCGGGGCGGGCTTATTGCCGAGGATCTTGTCGATCCGGGCCAAAAGGGCTCCATCCAGGAGCCGGGCGGCATCCAGGGCTTTCATGTTTTCGACGACCTGTTCGGGTTTGGACGCGCCGGTCATGACGGTGCTGACGTGCTTGTTCTTCAGACACCAGGCGATGGCCAGCTGGGGCAGGGTGATCCTCAGCTCCCGGGCCAGGCTCGCCAGCTTCTTGATCTTGGCGATCTTCACCTGGGCCTCCGGGCCCTCGAACCGCTTGCGCAGCCACTGGTAATTGCGCAGGGCCAGCCGCGAACCGGCCGGAATGCCCTTGGCGTACTTGCCGGTCAGGAACCCGCTGTTGAGCGGACTCCAGACGGTCGCGCCCATCCCGAAATCACGGTACAGGCCGGCGTATTCCCGCTCGACCCGCTCCCGGACGAACATGTTGTACTGGGGCTGCTCCATGGCCGGAGGGATGAGATGCTCGCGGCGGGCGATGCCATGGGCCTCCCGGATCTGCTCGGCGCTCCATTCGCTCGTCCCCCAATAGAACGCTTTGCCCTGGTTGACGACGTGGGTCATGGCCCGGACGGTCTCCTCGACGGGGGTCTCCTTGTCGGGGCGATGGCAGAAGAGAAGGTCGACATAGTCCATCTGCAGGCGGCGGAGCGAGGCGTCCGTACCCTCGACGATATGCTTGCGGGAGAGGCCGGTGTCGTTGGGGCCGTCCCCGCCCCAGAAGATCTTGGTCGAGACGACCAGGTCGGAGCGCTTCCACCCGAAATTCCGGAGGATGCCCCCCATCATGCTCTCGGCCCGGCCGGCGGCATAGACTTCGGCGGTGTCGAAGAAATTGACCCCGGCTTCATAGGCCGCCTTCAGGCAGGCCGCGCCGACTTCTTCGTCGATCTGGTCGCCGAACGTGATCCAAGTGCCGATGGACAGGGCCGAGACCTTGAGTCCGGATGATCCGAGATTCCTATATTCCATGGTCCTTCTCCTCAGGGCGGCCGCCCGTCTACTGTATATGAAAAGCGCCGCGGGCGGTAGCCGGGAAGGAGCCGGGAATCCGCGTTCGAGGAAGACGGCCGGCGGCCGGGAGGGGGTCCGCCGCGGACGCCCAAAAATAGGCCGCGCTATCCGCAGATGACGCGGAACGGACAATCGTCGCAGGCGCGCTCGCGCCGCAGCGCGGGGTCGAAGGGGACGGCCGGATCGGCGATCTCCGCCAGGAGGCGGCCGATGATCTCTCCCATCAAGGCGACCCGGCGAAGCCGTTCGGCTTCGCGCTCCGCCCGGGCGGCCGCGATTTCGCCGGGACCGGATTTCGGGTCGGCGATCGTCCGATCCCAATCGCGAAACACTTGATCGCCCGTATAGGCCGAGTATTCGATCCGCGGGCTGAGACGATTCCGGCCCACCATGACGAACGTCCCATGGATCCTCTCCGGAGCCGGGAATGGGGGAACGGGGCCCGATTCCCCGGCCGCGGCGGCCCCCGGCCCTTTCCCCAGTTCGGCCGACGTCAGGGCGCGCGACAGGATGAGGCCGTAGAGCGGCAGCTGGAGGCTCAGGACATATTTCGTCCAGGAGGCCCTGTCCTCGAGTTCCAGCTTGCGGAAATCGATGCCCAGGTAGGTCGTTTTGGCCGAGGTCTTGTAGTCGAGGACGTAATACTCGCCGCCGCGCATCTCCGTGCGGTCGATCTTCGCGGTCAGCTTGAAACCCCGATAGTCGGCGCCGGTCCTCTTCTCCAGCCCCAGAATGCGAAGCTCCTTTCCCTCCTTCTCCAGGGCCTCGATGATCGGCACCTGATAATCGGTCAGGAACTCCTTCAAATGGCTCTTCATCTGGATCTTCATCAGATAAAGCGTGCCGCTCAAGCCGCCGCCGAAATCCCTCCGGAACCGGCGGTCGATGAGGGCCGCCATCCGGGACAAACTCAGGTCCGCGGCCCGCACCACGCGCCCGGCGAACCGGACGAAATAGTCCTCCAGGATGGAGTGGACGAGCGTGCCGATGTCCTTCTTCTCCATCCCCTCGCCGACGTCCTCCTTCTCCCGCAGGCCCAGGACGTAGGTGTCATAGAATTGGAGCGGGCATTTGAGGTAGCTGTCGAGGGCCGTCGCCGAATACGTGAAGTTCCGCAGGAACCCGGCGACTTCGGCGCTCTTTTCCACCGCCGCGGGCCGGGCCGACCGGAGGGCCACTTCGTAGCGCACCGTTCGGATGAATTTCCCGGCCCGCTTCTCCGCGCTCCGCTTCTGTTTCTCCCAGATGGCCTTTTCCACGAAGCGGCTGCGCTCTTTATCGTTGTTCTCGACAAAGATCATCTGGACCCGCCGGGCCCCGCGGACGAGCGTGTCGAGATAATATTCCATGCGCCGCTCGTTGTCCCGGTAGGTCGGCAGGCCCATGGCCCGCCGCGCGGCGAAGGGCAGCAGCGAATCGGCCCGCTTGGAAGCCGGCAGGACGTCCTCGTTCATGTCCAGGATGAAGACGTCCTCGAAGGGCAGGCCGCGCGTCTCCCAGAAGCCCAGCACCTGCAGGCCGTGAAGCGGCGTTCCCTCGAAGGGCACCGTTCCGGCCGAAACGACCTTCCGGAAAAGGTTAAAGTAGCTTCCCGGATCGGCGAAGGCCGTGGCCCCCAGGAGCGACCGGCCGAGAGAGCCGAGCTGGGCCATGAAGGCTTCGGCGTAGGGGTGGAAGAAATAATGCCGGCGGGCGGCGCTGTTTTCATAGATGAAATCGAGAGCCGCGGCGAGCTTGGCCGCGAAATCGGCGACGTCGCGGATCGTCCGGAACGGGCGGATGAGCGCGGCGTGGATCGACCGCAGCTGATCCATGAAGGCGGCCGCGTCGGGCGCGCCGTCGAGGCCCGTCGTCCGCTCCTGGACCGCCCGCCGGACGGCCGCATCGTTTTCCAGCTCCTCGAGCGCCCAGAAGGCCCTGGCGCGGCGGGCCGTCAGCTCCTCCTCGACGGCATGGAAGAGGATGCGGGTGAAATCGGCCCGCTCGTCGCGGCCGGCGAAATGGATGTTTTTCGTATAGGGATGCAGGACGAAGCGCAGATAATGCGGGGCGTAGACGCGGCCCTCCTCGTCCATCGACTGGACGAGCTCCAGCAGCTTGTCGAAGAAGCTGTAGATCGGCGTGCGGGACAGCGGATAGCCGAGAGAGATGTTGAACTCCTCGGCTTTCAGGGCGGACAGGGTCTGTTGGTGGAGGGGGAAAAGCGTTTCGGACGCCGGCAGAACGATGACCACGCGCTCATGGAGCCGGGCCCGGTCGGCCAGGAGCGGCGCCAGGACCCGGTTGAGAGCGAAGACCTGTCCGTGCGCGTCCGGGCTCTTGATGATTTCGATCTCCGTTGGCGGCGGCTCCGCGGCTCCGCCGCCCAGCCCCGCCTTCATGGCCCGGGCCCGCGTCTCCGGGTCATCGATCCCGAGCCGATCCAGCGTCCCTTCGATTCCCTTGCCTTCCAGGAGCAGGAGATCGAACTTCTCCCAATTCCGCATCGTCCGGATGAGCCGGGCCTCGGCCCCGGTCAGGGTGAAGAATCCGGCGAAAATGATCCGCTCGATATCTTCGAAAATCTCCGGCCCGACGGCTTCGGATACGGCCCGCAGCCGCGACGAGCAGGTGGAAAAGCCCCGGGCGGCCAAAATCCCATAAAACTCATCGTAGAAAACGGAGACGGACTGGAGGCGCTTCCGCGCGGCCTCGGGGACGGACGTTTCGCCCCAGACATCGGCTTTCAGAAGCTCGTCCCGGGTCACGGCGGCGGCCTGCAGCTCCTCCAGGTCCCGAAAAAGCTTGGTCCCCAGAGGAAAGAATTGGTCGGCGGTCAGGAAATGCTCCCGGCCCAGCCGGCCGATCGAGCCGCGGTGGATCTCGAACAGGAGGGCCACGGCGTCGAGGGCGTCGATCGTCCGGTCCCTGCGCCCCATCCGTTCGCCGTAGACCTGGTCGATGAACGTCTCGATCGAACCGGTCCGCGGCGGGATAAAGCCGCTTTTTTCGCGCTCCGCAAGTGTCTTGCGCAGGTAATACGAGGGGCGGCGCTCGGGGAAAACGACCCACTGTCTGGAATAGTCCTTTCCCTCCGGATGGAGGCGCCCGGCCACGGCGGCGATCAGCCCCGCCCTGGGGGAAACGAATTCCAGGCTCATTCCACCGTCTCCCATGTCCGGCGGTCCACGTAGGCCAGGATCCCGCGGACGGACCGCCGGGGGAAGACGTCCCGGGCGATCCGGATATATTCGCGCACTTGGGCCCGGTCGGATTCCTCGAGGCGGGAGCGGACGCCTTCGCGCGCGAAGCCGGCCCCGCCGGCCCCTTCAGCGCCGGTCTTGAAATCGATGATGGCGACGGCATCCGGATCGACCACGACGCGGTCCATCCGATAGGCCCGTCCCTCCGCATCGCAGAAGGTCAGCTCGCGCATTACCCGCCGATCGGGGCGGGGCTCGAAATATCGGGCGATCGGAGACCCGCTCAGATTGCGGGCCAAGGTCCGGGTGACTTCGGCACACAGCCCGGCCTCCGGATCGGCCGGTCGGACGGCTTCCGCCGCCGAAGCCAAAGCCTCCTGCCATCCCCCCGTCACGAACTCCAGTCCGGCCAGAATGCGGTGGGCCAGCTCGCCGCGCCGGCGGTTCCGGTCATTGAGCGAGTCGCGGGAATTGGGGGGAAGTTCGAACGGTCCGGCGGGACGCATGGTCGGGGCCGGTTCGCTCTCGATTTTTTTCCTGCGGCTTCGGAGGGGAGGTTTTTCAGGGGCCGAGCGATAGACGATTGTTCCGCCGGAGCTCCCGGCCGGCGTCCCCCCCGCCTCCACCGGAAACGGGCCGGGTCCATCCAGCAGATTGAAGGGGAACTCGGAATTCTTCCCCTGGACCCCGACGATGTAGAGTTCGGCCTCGGCCCGGGTCAGGGCGACATAGAGCGTGTTCAGCCGGTTGACCTCGTCTTTGCGCTTGGCCGCCTCGTAGATGTCCTTGAGCCGGGAGTCGGCCTCGGCCAGGGCCTTGTTGATTTTGTAGACGCGGATCCCGCCCGCACCGCCGGGCTCTCCCGTTCCGGCCTCCGCCTCCCCGGCATCGAGATAAAAATCCGGAGCGATCCATTTTTCGCCGTAGAGCAGCAGGATGACCACGGGAAAGCCCAGGCCCTTAGCCTTGTGGATGGTCATGATCTTGATCGCCTCGATCTCCGAGGGGACGTCGATCGTCCAGCCCTCGCCGGCGGCGTCGCTCGTGAAATCCAGGAATTCCCGGAGATCGTTGTGGCCCCGACTTTCGAAATTTTTGATTGTTTCGAGGAACTTGACCAGGGCCGCCTCCTCGCCGGGGAAGCTCCGGAAAAGGTCGAAGGCCCGGTAGATCGAGACGGCCAGGTCGTAGAGCGGATAAAAGCCGACGGCCTTGAACAAGGGCTCGAAGAACCGACCCCAGGCGTCCTTGAATCGACGGCGAAAGGCCGTGTAGACCGGGGCGCCCGCGCGCCGGGCGCCGAAAAGGAAGCGGCGAAGATCCGCGGAGGCGATCCCGCCGCCGGAGGGTCCGGCGAAAACGTCGCCCAGCAGGAAGGCCGCGAAAGACAGATCATCGGGCGGGGAATCCAGAAAGCGCAGGAGGGCCAGGATCTCGCCGATGATCTTCCGCCCGCGGATGTCCAGGCTGCTGAAGGGGATGAAGGGGACCCCTTGACGGTCCGGATTCTTCGGGTCCGGCATCTCGTTCAGCCAAGCCGCCACGTCGACGACGGATTCGTTCTTGTAGGTCAGGACGGCGATGTCGGAATAGGCGCACCCGCGCCGGACGAGCCCGGCGATGAGGGACTGGATTTTCGCTTTTTCCGGCCGCTCGTCGGCGGCGGCCGGGTCCGCCGGCTCCCCGGATCCGCCGTTTTCATCCCGGCCGTCCTCCTCCGCCGCCTCGTTCCCGAAAAGGACATACTCGACGTATCCCGCGCCCTTGTTGTTCTCGACGACGTCCTGATGGAATTCGTTCAGCCCGCTCAGCTTCTCCGTCTCCGTGGACTCCGATTCGGTCTGGAAAACCTTTTTAACGAAATCGAGGATCTTCTCGCCGCTTCGGAAATTCTCCCTCAGCTCGCGGACCCGGATTTCGGCCGAGGCGAACCGCTCCCCGCCTTCCTC
Organism: Candidatus Aminicenantota bacterium; assembly: GCA_963729855.1. Taxonomy (GTDB): domain Bacteria; phylum Acidobacteriota; class Aminicenantia; order Aminicenantales; family UBA4085; genus UBA4085. Next base: position 456,993 of record CAVSPT010000005.1, read on the forward strand.
CAGCCTTTTCATGATCCGGTAATCGGCGTCCCGGAAGCCGTAGATCGCCTGCTTGGTGTCGCCGACGACGAACAGGCTTCCGCCCTTGCTCAGCGACTCTTCGATGAGCGGACGAAGATTGGTCCATTGGATGGGCGAGGTGTCCTGAAACTCGTCGATCAGATAATGGTCGATGCGGTCGCCGAGCCGGAAATAGATGTCGGGAACGATCCCGGCGTCCATGTATCGGGCCAGCTGCTTGTTCATGTCCTCGATGAAGACGATCCCCTGCTGGCGCTTGACCCGGTCGAGCGTTCCGGCCAGCGCCCTGTAGGCCTTCAAATAGGGGGAAAAGAAATCCCGGGCGTAGAGTCCGCCGTATCCGCGGACGGATTTTTCCAGCGCCCTCCAGCGGGCCTCGATACGGTCGTAGGCGTCCGCGCCGGCCCCCGCTTTTCCGCGGCCGGCCGGTTTCCTGACGGGCACGGTCTTGAAGCTGACCGCGGCCAGTCCGCTGAAGCGCTTCTCCCGGACGGCCGGGAGAACCCGGGAAAAATAGTGGCTGCGGGCGTTCTTCTCCAGCCCGCAGGCCTCGACCGCGCGTTCAAGCTCGTCCGTTTGGGCCGTGATCTTCTTGATGACCCGGGCATAGGCCTTGTCCAGCTTGTCGATGACCAGGTCCCCGCGCTGGGCGGCCAGGCGGCCGTAAAAGGAGGTCATCTTCTCCAGGATCGGCCCGGACGGGTCCCAGGCGTACGACGCGTCGGCCTCCTGATAGAGGGCCAAGCGGGCGAGGATGTCGCGGAAGATCGCCGCTTCGCCGGTCCTGTCCCGGATCGTGCGCAGATAGCGGTGGAAGGCGTAATCGATGAGCTCGGCGTGTTCGAGGACGATCTCGAAATCGGGCGGAAAACCAAGGTCGACCGCCGAGGCCTTGAAGACCGTGGCCATGAAGCCGTCGATCGTCTCGACCTGGAAATCGGTGTATTCGGCCAGGATCCGCTCGACGGCCGCCTCCGCCCGCCGGGGCAGGATTTTCGCCCCGATGTCGATCTCCTCCCGGAGCTGGCCGATCCGCCTTTCGTCCCCGAACGAGGCGTCCTTGAGCCAGCCCAGTATCCGCTCCTTCATCTCCCGGGCGGCGTTCTTGGTGAAGGTGATGGCCAGGACGTTCCGCAGATTCGGGCCGGGAATCGTGCCCGGCCCGCCCGCCGGCTCGAGGACGAACTTCAGGAACCGCAACGACAGGGCGTGCGTCTTCCCCGATCCGGCGGAGGCTTTGAGGAGGACGTTCTCGGGTTGAAGCCGGTTCATGCCCTTCGAATCATAGCATGTTCAAGGAAGGGAAAAAATCCGGTCATTTACACCGCGCGAGGCGCTTTGGCATAATAATCACCGATCCGTTTCCGGATCGAAGGTCTCCATCGGAGGGAAAGGAAAGACGATGCCCGAACCGGAACCCGACCATCCCCTCAAAACGGTCCTCTCCATCCTCATCGCCCTGGCCGCCACGACCGGCGCGCTGATCTCCTGGCACGCCTCGCGCGTCGGGAGCGACGCCTCCGGCGCCGACGGCCGGGCCATCGGCGCGGCCCTCGACGAGGCCGCGACCGAACTGAACATCGGTTTCGACGTCTTCGGCTTCCAAACCGCGGCCCGCCAATTCCAGCTCCACCGGGACAACGCCAAGGCCATCAAGGACGAAGCCTACCGCAATCCGGACGTCCCCGACCGCTGGCTGGACGAATGGCAGGGCGAGAGCGTGCGGGCCAAGGCCCGGGCCTCTCAGCTCAACCTCGATTTCCTGAAAACCGTCAATGGCCGTTTGACCTTTGACCCCGAGAAATACCAAGCGGTCGTCCGGGCCCAGGCTGAAAGCGAGAAGCCCCTCGACCCGGCGCCCTTCACGGCCCGGGCCGAGGCTAAAAGAAGCGAGGCCCTGCTCCTCATTTCGCTCAACGCCTTGTTCACGGCGGCCATCTTTTTCTTCACCTTCGGGCTTAAAACCGACCTGGGATTCAAGGGCCTCTGGACGGCCCTGGGGATCCTGTTGTATTTGGCCGGAACGGGGATCGCCGTTTGGCGGATCTTTTTCGCGGCGGCCTCATGAAGACATCCTGGATCCACGACGATCACCATTTCAAAACGACGGTCACGCTCCTGCTGGCCGGCCTGACCTTCCTGACCAGCTTCATCGTCATCGTCAATGTCCGGGCCTCCGGCCGAGGGGCGGCGGCGACGCGCGACGGCCGCATGCTGGGGATCCGCTACCTGACCCACTTGGGACGATCCTTGTGGGACGCGGCCGTCGAAAAAGACTTGGTCAACAGCTATCAGGAAGTCAGCGGCCTGCTGATGGAGGCCCAGGTCTACGAGAAAATGGCCGGCGGCGGAACGAACGCCGCTTATTACAAGATGATGCGGGAAAGCCTGGCCAAGACCCAGGCCCTGCTTCTGACCCAGGGCGAAGTCACCAAGCCAGCCTATTTCACTCCCGGCTACGGGCTTTTCAACTACTTCCAGTATATTCTGGACCACGTGACCGTCCCGGCCACGGAAATTTTCGAGCACCAGGAACAGAAGTGGGCGGAAGGCGCCTTCTGGACTTCAAAAGCCGATGCCTATTCGGCCGGGCTGGCCGTCATGGCCGTGGCCGCCTTCCTGTTGACCCTCTCGCTCGTGCTGACCGCCCATATCCGCTTCGTGATGGCCGGTGTCGGAGCGGCCCTGGTCACGGCCATCCTGGCCGTCTCGGCCTTTACGACGATGCAGCAATGGCACGGGCACACCGACGAATCGATCGGGCTTTATGCCAAGGCATCCGGCAGCGCCCTGACCGCCCAGCTGGTCATCAACCTGAACGGGGATACCAAGCTCGCCTCGTCCTATGCCCGGGCGGCCCGGACGGACATCGACAAAGTCCTGTCCGCCGACCCGGCTTATATGACGGCCGTTCTGCTCGGCGCGCGGGTCCATTCCGTGTTGGGTGAAGCCCAATATTTCGCGGGCGCGGCGGACGGGGGCCGGTCCGAGCTGGAGAAAGCGGCCGCCGATCTGGACCGGGCCATCGCCGGGGGGAAAACCGAGGGCTATACGTTCTGGTCCAAGGGGTACGTGAATTTTCTGCTGGGGCGGCAGGCGGCCGCGGCCGCGGCCATGAACCGGGCGCTGGCGCTCCTGCCCGACCAGAAATTTACGCTCGGTTTGGTCAAGGCCGTGGCCCTTCTCTATGCCGGGCAGATTCAAGAGGCCCGGGATCTCGTCGAGGAGGCCGTCGAATTCGCCCTGAAGAAGCCCCTCGGCGCGGATGCTATGAACGTCCGCACGATCATAAAAAACCTGGTCCGCTTCAACGAGCTCCATCCGGCCGAAGGCCTGCCGGATACGATCACACGGTTGAAGGAAGCGGCGGTCTGCCTGGCCGTGCTGAACAAGGCCCGTCCGGCCGGAGTCAAATCCGAGATCTCTTCGCCCCGCTTCGTCGCCCTGGTCTATGACGGCGCCGGCGCCATCATCGACACGCCGGCAGCCGAGGAATACAAACGGGGCACGGGCCGGGCCCCCTTCCTCTTCGAGCTTAAGGGGATGGAAAAAGGCCAGTCCATCGTCCGCAAGGTCTACCGGCGCGCGCCCGGCCAGGTCTTCTGGATGGAAGACCTCTGGCTGGGACGGTCCGAGCACTGGGAGGGTCCCGCCGAGGCCCGCCTGATGGGATCGGTCGAAAACCAGATCCCGGAAGCGGGCGAGTTTCTCGCCAGCGGCGACTACCGCCTGGAGATCTATATCGACGGAAATCTGAAAGCGGCGGGGACGTTCAAGGTTCTCTAGCCGGGACGTCGGTCTCCATCTTTTGGGCGAATTTTTCGATTTCGTCCGCGCGCAGCTTGGTCACACCGGCCGTGATTCCGGAGGCCTTTTTGACCATCGCTTTCTCCAGGAAATTCATCTTGTTGAAATCGAACTCTCCGCCGAAGAGCCCGGTGGCGGCGGCCTGGGCGATCAACTCGTCCGGGTAACTCTCCTTGAATTCCTTCTCGGCCTTCTCCCCTTCCTCCATGCAGCAGAGGAAAAGCCCCAGCTTCTTGGTCTTGAGCAGGCCGGCCCGGTGGTCGAGGTAGCGGCGGACGGATTTTTGGATATGCCCGGCGTGGATCGAGCCGCCGACGATCACGGCGTCATAGTTGCCCGGATCGGGATTGTCGTCCTTTTTCAGGTCCACGGACATGACGCGCCCGTCCAGCCGGGCCGCCAGAAGGTCGACGCAGTTGCGGACGAAGCCGTGATTGGAGGCATAAACGATGAGCGTAGTTACCATGGCAAACTCCTTGCGGCGGGCGAATAACCCGCCCGAAAAGGGCCTTATTGTACGACATCGGGGGACTTTTGTTAAGACATCGCGGCCGGGATTTTCTTGGCCGGGGAGGGAGAAATGACCGGCGGGAGGGACGGTCGGGGGTGCGCCGGAAAATCGTTTCGTGCTATATTGATCCCGAAAACCGAAGGCGGATCGGACCGGCAAGGAGGAGAGACGATGAAAACGATCAAAAGACGCGCCTTCATCAGAACGGCGGCGTTCGCTTGTCCTTTCCTGGCCGCCGGCGGCGGGGCGCTTTTACGGGCCCAGCGGACACAGGAAGAGAAGGGGCTCACGGTCCTCAATGACAAATGCAACGGGTGCGGCGATTGCGTCTCGGTCTGTCCGGTGGAAGCCATCACCCTGAAGAACGAAAAGGCCGTGATCAACGTCGAAGAATGCATCGAATGCGATGCCTGCATCGACGAGTGCCCCCTGGAAGCGATCCTCTACAAGAAGGACCTCGAGGCCTACAAGAAAGACCATCCGGACCAACCCGATCCGGCCCGCAAAAACGAGCCCGCCAAGAAGGATGACCGGCCGTCGCTTTTTAATCCCCAATTCGACAACGCCGGCGTATGGGTCATGACCGGAACGTTTGCCGATGGTTCGACGTCGTCCGAACCGATCCGCTTCGTCGGCACGGCGGCGTCCGGCGTCCTCAGGTCCGCGCAGTCGAATGAAGAGCAGGGCTCGTACAAGATCGAAGGGATTCAAGTCGAAATCCGGCTCCCCGACGGACAGATCGCCAAGGGCCGCGTCGTCTCGGGCGATCGCCTGGAAGGGACGCTTCCCGGCGGCCTGGGCCAATGGCGGGCGGAGAGGAAGCGGTAACGGGCGGAATGAAACGGCGGGTGCCGAATCCGCTATAAATCCGGCCATCCTATGCGGAGGGTCTCTTGCCGAAAAATGATCCAAAGACTCTGATTTTTCTGGCCATTTTTACTCTTGCCGCCGCCCCCGGCGCCGCCGAATGGCCGATGCTTAAACATTACGACCAGGCCCACATCGCCCGGATCGCCCTGCCCATCGGCGGCATCGGGACGGGAACGGTCGCCCTGGGCGGACGCGGCGACCTCCGGGATTGGGAGATCATGAACCGCCCGGCCAAGGGCTTCGCCCCCGGCGCCCCGTTTTTCGTCGTCTGGGTCAAGCCGGCCTCGGGCCCGGCCAAGATGCGGGCCCTCCAGGGACCGGTCGACCTCAATCAGTACGAAGGGCCGAGCGGCGTCAAGAACGCCACCAACCCCAACCTTCCCGCGTTCCGGGAAGCCTCGTTCGATGCCTCCTACCCCTTCGGCATCGTCAACCTGTCCGACCCGGCCATGCCCGTCCGGGTCCGCATCAAAGGCTGGAACCCTCTCATCCCCACGGACGCGGACGCCAGCGGCATTCCCATCGCCGTCCTGACCTACGAGATCGTCAACACCACCGACCAGGACCTGACCGTCTCCGTCTGCGGAACCATCCAGAACTTCATCGGCCGCGACGGCGTCAAAGTCGTGCCTTCGAAAAACCGCAACTTCTTCCGCAAGGGGAAGACCGTCCAGGGCCTGTTCATGAAATCGGAAACGGCCCCCTCGGATGCCGAGACCTGGGGGACCATGGCCCTGACCGTTCCCCTGTCCGAGGACGTGACCTATCGCACATCCTGGCTCGAGGCGGGCTGGGGCACGTCCCTCCTCGATTTCTGGGATGACCTCCAGGATGACGGCCGTCTCTCCGAGCGCGAAGCCAAGAGCGACGAGCCCCGGGCCTCGCTGGCCGTCCAGGCCCGAATCCCGGCCCGCGGGGTCCGGGCCTTCCCCTTCTATATCACCTGGAGCTTCCCCAACCGCGTGGCCTGGGCCTCCAAGCCCATGCGCAACTACTACGCCCTGGCCTATCCTCAGGCCTGGGACGCGGCGGACAAGACCGTCCCCCGCCTGCCCGCGCTTGAAGCCGAAACGGCGGCCTTCGTCGCCGCGTTTCTCGGCAGCGACCTGCCCGAGGCGGTCAGGGAAGCGGCGCTTTTCAACCTCAGCACGCTGCGCACCCAGACCTGCTTCCGCACCGAGGACGGCAAGTTCTACGCCTGGGAGGGCTGCGGCGACAATGACGGCTGCTGCTGGGGCTCCTGCACCCATGTCTGGAACTATGAGCAGTCGACGGCCTTCCTGTTCGGGGAGCTCAGCCGGTCCATGCGCGCCGTCGAATTCGGATCGCAGACGGAGGAGGACGGCCTGATGAGCTTCCGGGTCAAGCTCCCCCTGACCGAACCCCATTGGGGCAAGGCCGCGGCCGACGGCCAGATGGGCTGCATCATGAAGATGGACCGCGACTGGCAGCTTTCGGGCGACACGGCGTTCCTCCGGTCGCTCTGGCCGCGGGTCAGGAAGGCCCTGGAATTCTGCTGGATCCCCGGCGGCTGGGACGCCGACAAGGACGGGGTCATGGAAGGCTGCCAGCACAACACCATGGACGTCGAATACTACGGCCCGAACCCGCAGATGGGTCTCTGGTACCTGGGCGCCCTGCGGGCGGCCGAGGAGATGGCCCGCGGCGTGGGCGACACAGCCTTCGCCGGGACGTGCCGGGCGCTGTTCGACAAGGGCAGCCGCTGGGTCGATGAAAACCTCTTCAACGGGCGCTATTACATCCACAAAGTCGTGCCGCCCAAGCGGAAGGAGGACATCGCCCCGCCGCTCCTCGTGGGGATGGGCGCGGCCGACGTCAGCCATCCCGATTACCAGCTGGCCAACGGCTGCCTGGTCGACCAGCTCGTCGGGCAGTTCATGGCCCATGTCTGCGGTCTGGGCTATTTGATCAAGCCGGAGAACGCCCGGACGACTCTGCAAAGCATCGTCCGCTACAATCGTCGGGATTCGATGCAGGACCACTTCAACTGCATGCGCACGTTCGCCCTGGGCGACGAAGCGGCCCTGCTCATGGCCAGCTACCCCGACGGGCGGCCGGCCAATCCCTTCCCCTATTTCACCGAAGTCATGACCGGGTTCGAATACACGGCGGCTATCGGCATGCTCTACGAGGGCCTGACGGCCGAAGGCCTGCGCTCGATCGCCGACGTCCGGGCCCGCTACGACGGGCTGAAGCGCAACCCGTACGACGAAGCCGAATGCGGCCACCATTACGGCCGGGCCATGATCGCCTGGGCCGCGGCCCTGGCCCTGACGGGATTCCATTACTCGGGCGTGGCCCAATCGCTGGAATTCGCCCCGGTTGAGGGGCGTTTCTTCTGGTCCAACGGCCGGGCCTACGGAACGGCATTACTGAAAAAGACGGGCGGCCGGCTGACGGTGGCCGTGAGCGCTCTGAAGGGCGAGATCGCTTTCAAGAGCTTTAGCGCGGCGGGTTACGGAACGAGGTCGTTTGCCCGGCTTCAGACGGTCAAGCCGGGGACGGAGGCGACGTTCGACATGGAAGCGAAAAAATAGCCCGGAGGCGCCCCCTCAACGCTCATGTTCGGGTCTCCGAAATGATAGAATGGAGGCAGGAGGCGCACCATGCCCAAAGCTCTGGTTTGTTATTACAGCCGTTCCCATAACACCGAGAAGATGGCCGTCCGGATCGCCGAAGTCTTGAACCAAAAAGGCCTGCCGGCCGACTTGAAAAAAGCGGAGGACGTCCGGCCCGCAGAGCTCCTGACCTACGATTGTCTCGTCTTCGGCTCCCCGACGTATTACGGGACGATGGCCTGGCCGCTCAAGAAGCTCATCGACGAGAGCGTCAAGCACCACGGCAAGCTCAAGGGCAAGGTCGGCGGCGCCTTCACCTCCTCCGGCAACCTGGCCGGAGGCAACGAGACGACGGTTCTGGACATCCTCAAGGCCCTGATGATCCACGGCATGATCGTCCAGGGCGACCACCAAGGCGACCATTACGGCCCGGTGGCCGTAGGGCGGCCCGATGAACGCTCGCTCAAGAGCTGCGAAAAATACGCCGCGCGGTTGGCCGTTCTGACCAAGAAATTGTTCGTCTGAGCCCAGTCCGCTGATCCTCATTCCAGGTAATAGCCGACCGAGAAAAAGCTGACCCAATGGCGAAGGGAAAAGGGCGCCGTCGTGCCCATCCCCGTCTTCTTGAGAGGCAGGACGCCTTCGCTGTAGGTGTCCGAGAAGCGGATGAGCGAGCCGCGGATTTTTTTGTGAAGGGCTCGGTCGATGATTTTTTCGGCCGCCAGGAGGCCGAAGGGAACGGAATACTTGCCGCACCAGTACGTGTTGCGATAGTCGAGATAGGTGGTCCCCCACAGCTCCTTGGTCAGGCTTTCGATCCCGGCCGCCTGCTGGGGACCCTCGAGATAGGTCTTGATCAGGCGGCGATCGACGGCCAGGGCCTGTTCCCAGGCCTTTTCGCCTTCGCCGTACGGCGAGTTCTTGAAATCCTGGCCGTAGTGATTGCCGTCCGAGGAGATGAGAAAGAAAATGTCCCGGCCGGCGGCCAGTCCTTTTTCCTTCATATACGCGGCGATCGCCTCGGCCAGCTTCCCGGAAATCTCGTCCATCCGGGCGAAGGGCATCGGGGCGACCATGATGGGCGTGATCTTGACCTCCGGATTGAAGTACTGAAGGAACGGCAGGAGAGCTTCGATCGAATGCTCGATCGTGTGGGCCTGGTTGTTCGTGATGAAGACGGACGCGTCCAAGCGGCCTTTGAGAAACTCGCGCAGGCCGGAGATCGGGATGGGCTTGTTCAGCCCCGGCCAGAGCTTGAATTCGTCGAAGATGAGAACGCCGTTCAGGTTGGGAAAGACCGACCGGACGGTGCCGTGGGTCACTCCGAAGATGACGACTTCCTTGGCCCGCAGCATCTTGAACAGCGGATAGTAAAGGCGCCCGGCGTAGAGGTAATCGTCATGGGGCGAGATGGCCGCGACTAGGCCGTCGGACGAAAAGGTTTCCTTTTCGATCCCCTGAAGGTAGTCGACGAGCGTGCGCATGCCGGCCGGGTTCCAGCAAAACCCGACGTCGTCCTTGACCGGCCGGACATCCTGGCCGGAGGGGGCGGCGGAGGCCAGGACGATGGCCGCCAGAATGATGAGACTTATTTTCATGGTCGTCCCTCCCGCTTCAATAAATCCAGTTTTTGGGAGCATCCGGCGCTCTCTTGAAGATATGGTCGGCCATGGCCCCCGTCAATTCGTCGCTTGTGAACGGGCTCCAGCCGTGGCCGCCCCGGTCGCCGTAGCGGAACTCGCCCCCATACGGCGGGTTGACCGCCTTCTCCAGCGTTTCCTGAAGAAGATAGCAGGCTTCGTTGAGGTAGAAATTGTCCATGCGGCCGCAATAGACGTGGATCTTGCCGGCCAACTTCGGTCCTATCGCCGCCCAGTTCTTTTCCAGATAACGGCGGAGATCATACCGCTCCCCGGCCCAGGCCGCGACGGCCTTGTCGATCACTCCGCTGACCGGGTCCCAGAGGGGCCGGGGATAGCCGTCCTCGGCCACGGGCGCGAACACGGCATTCCAGACGGCCCATTGTCCGCCCGATCGATAGCGGTCGCCGACGGCCTCCTCGTAAAGGCATTCCTGGTCCATGGTGGTGGACAGGTTGCCGTGGGTGTCCCGCTCCGCTCCCCGCGGGACCCGCGTCCACTCGTGGTCGATGGAATAGGCGTTGGCGTCCTCGTAGAGATTGACGATCTGGTATTTGCGGAAATCGACGGGATCGGGGAAAAACGACCACGTCCCGCCGAACACGTCGGGATAGAAAACCTGGTCGGCCAGCGAAATCCAGCCGCCGGTCGAGCCGCCCGTGAGGAGGCGGGCCCATGGTCGGGGGATCGCCCGGAACGTCTTCTCGAGGTGCGGGATCAGCTCGGTCACGATGGCGTCGCCATAGGGCCCGACGTTGGCCGAATTGACTCCGTAGGCATCGTCATAGTACGGGCAGGCTTGTTCGACGGTCACCTGGATGAAGCGCGGCCTTTCGTCCGCGTTCCAGATTTTGAAAGCGGCGTTGCCGGGGTCTTCGCTGAACCGCCCGACGTTGCCGCGCGGAAAATGGCCCTGGTCGTAAAGGACGGGGTAGCGGACATCCGGATGCTCATCGTAACCCTTCGGCAACAGGACGTTGGCCCCGATCTCCATGGGCCGGCCCCAGAACGCGCTCAGCAGGCGGCTCCGGATCCGGATGTGTTTGAGATGGGCGGTGTCCTTGTAAGGCGGAAGGGGCGGCAGGATATGGTTCAAGACGAGCGCCGGAGACGGCGGCAGGCCCGCCCCGATGCGCACCTTGACCGGGTCGCTGTAGAGGTTGCCGGGTGAGCGGCGCCAGTTCTGGCCCTCGCCCTGGTCCATGTGCAGCTGTACCGTTTTGCCGTCCGCCCGTTTGAACGTCGTATAGACATTGAGCCAGGCTTGGACGAAATAATCGCCCTCGGGAATTTCGCTCAGCCGCCGGATGGGATAGCCGAAGGCCGCATCGTCGATCGCGGCCGGGGCGGCCGGCCGGAGGCCGTCCACGTTGAGGCCGAAGACGGGCGTTCCGTTCATGCCCGGGTTGAAACGTTCCGTCCGCGAGAGCAGGAGCAACAAGCGGCCGGAGACGGGTTCGGCCCGGACGGCCGGGTCCAGCGACACGGTCAACCGGACGGGTGCGGCGGCAGGGGCGGCGGAGATCAAAAAAAACAAGGCGAGCAGAGGCAGAATTCGGATCTTCATCGTTCGACGGGGGCTCATCATGCCCGAAAGCATACTTCGGTTGAGCGTTCGGCGTCAAAAGTCTACAATGAATCGACAAGGAGAACGCCATGGACCGACGAAAATTCGTCAAGACGCTGGCCGGCGCCCCGCCGATCCCCGGCGGGGAAACGGACCCGCCGTCCGGGCTTCAAGCCATCACACTCCTGCCGCCGGAAAGGGACGGCGGCCGGTCCGTGTTGGCTTCCCTTTGGGAAAGACGGACGCAACGGGAGATCGGCCCGGAACCGCTCCCGCCGCAAGTGCTCTCCAACCTGCTGTGGGCGGCGTTCGGCGTGAATCGCCGGGAAGGTGGTCTGGGGGGCAAGCCCGGTCGGACGGCCGCCTCGGCCAGCAATTCGCAGGAAATCGACCTCTACGTGGCCCTGCCGGAGGGCGTCTATTCATATGAGGCGGGCCCGCATCGGCTGGCGCCGGTCGCGGCCGGAGATTTCCGGTCAAGATCATGGTGGGCCAGCGCGGAAACGGCCCCGGTCAATATCTTTTTCATTGCCGACCTCGCCCGGTACGTCAAGGAAGGGCAGCCCGATCCCCATATCGACGATCCGGAAGTCCAGAAATCCTACTTCTACCTGGCCGCGGGCTCGATCGCGGAGAACATCTACCTCTTCGCCGCTTCGCTGGATTTGGCCGCCTGGCTCCACAATTGTGACAGGACCCACACGCCCGCGGATTTCAAGCTTCGGCCTGAACAGCGGGTGCTCTTCGCCCAAACGGTCGGGTATCCCCGTCGCGGAAAACGGGCCGGTTGACGGATTTTCACGGCGCACATCCATCCTCCCCTGTCTAAGGTCGCAGCGCACGGACGTTGTCGGGGGAATGCCGATATTTTGTCAAGACTCCGTGTCTTCCGCCGACGAACGGATTCCTCCCGATTTGTCAAAAAGCGGACTTTCGATTATAAAAGTGGCGGAGAAAGAAACATGACCTCGACCTCCCGCCGCCTGCCCGCCCGCTTTTCGCCGGCCGCCGCCTCACTCGTCGTTCTGATCGGCGCCTCGGTTTTTCTCTGGCCCGCCCAAAAAGCCGCCGACCGCCCGGCCGCTCCCGTCGTTTCGGCCGAGTCCGGACGCCTGCCCAGCGGACAGATCGTGACGCCCGCCGGGCGGCAGGTCGAGCTTCCCGAGCTGAGGCCGCACGTCCTGGCCATGAGCCCGGACGGCCGGCTGCTGGTCACTTCGGGCCGCTCGCACGAGATCGTCTCCATCGACCCCGTCGAGGGGCGCATTCTCCAGCGCATCGCCCTCCCGCCGGAGCCGCCCGAAGCGGCCGAGCCGGAAGCCTCCTCGGACAACATCCTCAAACCCGACGAAAAGGGCGAGCTCAGCTACACTGGCCTGGCCTTCTCTCCCGACGGCCGCCGCCTCTACCTCAGCAACGTCAACGGCAGCATCAAGGTTTTCGGCGTCGCTCCCGACGGGAGGATCACCGGAAAATTCTCGTTCCTGCTGCCGCCGGCCAACGCGCCGCGCCGGAAAGAGGAGATTCCTTCGGGCATCGCCGTCTCTCCCGACGGCGCCAAGCTCTACATCGTCCTCAATCTCTCCGGGCGGCTGGGCGAATTCTCCGCCGCCGACGGCCGCCTTCGGCGGACGATCGATGTCGGCTTCGCCCCCTACGACGTCGTCCTCGCCGGCAGCCGGGCGTTCGTCAGCAACTGGGGCGGCCGCCGGCCCCGGCGCGGCGACGCGACCGGCCCGGCCGGCCGCGGCACATTGGTCAAGGTGGACCCCAAAACCGGCATCGCCGACAGCGGCTCGGTCAGCGTCATCGACCTCGACTCCTGGCGGCCCGTTTCCGAACACCCGGTCCAATTGCACTCCTCGGCCCTGGCCGTCTCGCCCGACCGCCGCTACGTCGTCTGCGCCAACGCCGCCAGCGACACGCTCAGCGTCATCGACGTGCGCGGCGACGCGGTGATCGAGACGATCTCGGCCAAGGCCGGCCCGGCCGACCTCTTCGGCGCCTCGCCCTCGGCCGTGGCCTTCGACCCGCAGGGCCGCTATCTCTATGTCGCCAACGGCACCCAGAACGCCGTGGCGGTCATCCGCTTCGATCCGGACCATAAAAAAAGCTGCTTCCTCGGCCTCATCCCGACGGGGTGGTGGCCCGGAGCGATCCTCTACGACGCTCGGCGCGGCCAGCTCTGCGTGGCCAACATCAAGGGCCTGGCCCGGGAGAAGCGCCTGGACAAGCGCACCGGCGCGCCCGGCTTCAACACCCACCTCTACCTCGGGTCGCTTTCGCTCATCCCCGTTCCCTCCGAGGCCGACCTTCCGGCCATGACCCGGACGGTCTGGACGAATTTCTTCCGGGAGCGCGTTGCCGAGTCCCTGCTTCCGCCCCGGCCGGGGCGGCCGGCCCGGGCCGTTCCCGAGAGGATCGGGGAGCCCAGCCTGATCAAGCACGTCGTTTACATCATCAAGGAGAACCGGTCCTACGACCAGGTCCTGGGCGACGTCCGGGAAGGCGACGGCGATCCGGCCCTGACCCTCTTCGGCGAGGCCGTCACGCCCAACCAGCACAAGCTGGTCCGGGAATTCGTCCTCCTCGACAACACCTACTGCAACGGCATCCTCAGCGCCGACGGCCACCAATGGTCGACCACGGCCTTCGCCACGGACTACATGGAAAAATCCTTCGGCGGCTGGCCGCGCAGCTACCCCGACGGCATGGGCCCCGACGAGGTCGACGCCCTGGCCTACGCCCCGACCGGATTTCTCTGGGACAACGCCCTACGCCGCGGCAAGACGCTCCGCGACTACGGCGAGTTCACCATGGCCGACGTCCGCTGGGCCGATCGCCGGCGCAAGGACGAGATCGGCTGGCTGGACGGCTGGCGGGAATACAATCAGCCCAGGGGCGAGATCCTGATCGGCAGCGTCCCGGCCGTCGAGACTTTGCGCCCCTACATCGCCGAGAAGACCGTCGGCTGGTCGATGGAGATCCCCGACCAATTCCGGGCCGGCTATTTCATAAAGGAATTGAAGGAGTTCGAGAAAACGGGGAATTTCCCCGACCTGGTGATCATCTGCCTGCCCAACGACCACACCACGGGGACCAAGGAGGGCACGCCCAAGCCGGCCTCCCACGCCGCCGACAACGACCTGGCCTTCGGACGGATCGTCGAGGCCGTCAGCCGGAGCCGCTTCTGGAAGGATACGGCCGTCTTCGCCATCGAGGACGACCCGCAGGACGGCTGGGACCATGTCAGCGGCTTCCGAACCACGGCCTACCTCGCCTCCCCCTACGCCAAGCGCGGCCGGACGGTCAGCGCCTTCTACAACACCGTCAGCCTGCTTCGGACGATCGAGCAGATCCTGGGCCTGCCGCCGATGAACCAGTTCGACGCCTCCGCGTCGCCCATGACCGAGGCCTTCACCGACCAGCCGGATTTCACCCCGTTCCAGGCCGTTCCCAACCGGATCCCCTTGGACGCGATGAATCCCCCGCCGGCCTCGATCAGGGACCCGCTGCTGCGCCGGCAGGCACGGATATCGGCGAGCCTGGACTTCCGCCATGTCGACGCCTGCCCCGAGGATGTCCTGAACCGCATCCTCTGGCACGCGGTCAAGGGGCCGGGCGTTCCCTATCCGGAATGGGCCGTCCGTCCGCATCCGGACGCCGGGGACCATGACGATTAAACCGCCCGTCCGGCGCTTCACCGCGCGCGAGGTCCTCAAGTACGTCGGACCGGGGCTCCTCGTCACCATCGGCTTCATCGATCCCGGCAATTGGGCCGCCAACATCGCCGCCGGGTCGATTTACGGCTACAAGCTCCTCTGGGTCCTGACCCTGGCCACGGTTTTCCTGGTCGTCCTGCAGCACAACGCCGCCCACCTCGGCATCGCCACAGGGCTGTGCCTGTCCGAGGCCGTGACGGCCTATTTCCCGAGGACCGGAGGCCGGGTCATCCTCGGCACGGCCGTGGCCGCCGCCGTCTGCACGGCCCTGGCCGAGATCCTCGGCGCCGCGATCGCCCTGCAGATGCTGTTCCAGATCCCGCTCAAGATCGGCGCTTGTCTGACCTCGGTCTTCGTCCTGGTGATGCTGGCCACAAACTCCTACCGCTACCTGGAGCGCTGGCTGGTCGGCTTCGTCTCGCTCATCGGTCTGGCTTTCCTCTATGAGCTGTTCCTCCCCCGAGTGCCCTGGGGGCAGGCCGCGCCCGGCTGGGTCATCCCCGCCTTTCCGGCCGGGGCCATGCCCATCATCATGAGCATCCTGGGGGCGGTCGTCATGCCCCACAACCTCTTCCTTCACTCCGAAATCATCCAGAGCCGGGAATGGAACCGGGCCGACGAGAAGACGATCCGCCACCAGCTCAAGTTCGAGCTGTTCGACACGCTCTTTTCCATGGGCATCGGCTGGGTCATCAACAGCGCCATGGTCATCGTCGCCGCGGCGACCTTCTTCTCGCGGAAGATCGCCGTCAGCGACCTGGCCCAGGCCCGGGCCATGCTCGAGCCCCTGCTGGGCCGGAGCGCCCAATTGGTCTTCGCCCTGGCCCTGCTGTTCGCCGGGCTGGCCTCGGGAGTGACGGCCGGAATGAGCGGCGGGACGATCATGTCCGGGATCTTCGGGCGTCCCTACGATCTCAAGGAAAGCGTTTCACGGGCCGGCGTCGCCGTCACCATCCTGGGCGGACTGGCCTTCATCTTCGTCCTGACGGACACCTTCAAGGGCCTTCTGCTGTCCCAGATGCTGTTGAGCATCCAGCTGCCGATCACGATTTTCACCATGATCGTCCTGACCTCGTCGAAAAAGGTCATGGGCCCCTTCGTCAATTCGAAAGGCGACCGGACCGTCCTCGGCCTGATCGGAACGGTCGTCGCGGGACTGAACGTCGTCCTGCTCTTGACCCTTTTGGGAATCCTCTGAGGTCCTATCGCTTTTCGTAGGATTCCAATACGGCCTGGTAGACCATGGCCTTGAACTTGGCCTGTAAATCGATCGTCCCGGCCGGCAGCAGCTGGGTCATCAGCACGCAGACCATCTTTTCCGCCGGATCGACCCAACCCATCGTGTAATAAGCGCCGCCCCAGCCGAACGCCCCCACCGTCCCCGGCTGGCCGTTCCGCCCCAGCCGGTCCGTGACCCAGAAGCCCAGTCCGAAGGCCTGGTTCTTGTAGAGCGCCCCGGCATGGTCGGCGAGCATCAGCTCGACGGTCTTGGGGCTGAGGAGCCGCGCGCCCTGGAGCTCGCCTCCGTTGAGCAGCATCTGCAGAAATCGGGCGTAATCCTCGGCCGTGGACAGCAGGCCGGCGCCGCCGGAACAGCAGAGGCGCGGGCCCTTGACGTAGAAATTGTCCTTGGCGTCCTCGATGAGCTTGAGGCCGCCCTCCTCCGCGGCCCCGTAGACGGGCGTGAACCGGCCGAGCTTGGATTCGGGCAGGAAGAAACAGGTGTCGGCCATGCCCAGCGGCCCGGTGATCCGGCCGGCCACGAAATCGGCCAGGCTCAGACCGGAGGCGACTTCGACGACGGCGCCGAGGATGTCGGTGTTATATCCATAGACGAATTTCTCTCCGGGCTGGACATCCAAGGGCAGGGTCGCCAGCTTCCGGACGACGTCGCCGATGGGGACGCTCTTGTCCGCCAGAAACCATCCGCTCAGCCCGGCCGCTTTATATTCGCCCGCCGCCGGCCCTTCCCCATAGGAGATGCCCGCCGTGTGGGTCAGCAGGTCGCGCAGGGTGATCGGCCGCTTGAGGGGAACAAGCGAATAGCCCTCGGCGTCTTTTTCCTCGGACTGCACGGCGACCCTGGCCTTGGCGAACTCCGGGAAGTATTTGGAGACGGGATCGTCGATGAGGAGCTTGCCCTCCTCCTGAAGAATCATGATCGCCGTCGACGTCACGGCCTTGGACTGGGAGGCGATGCGGAAGATGGCGTTGACGGGCATGGCCGTCCTCCGGACGGGATCGAGCTCGCCCAAAGCCTTCTTATAGGCGACGCGGCCGTCGCGCAGGATCATCGCCACCATTCCGACGGTCTGGCCTTTGTCTATGGATTCCTGCATGACGCGGGTCAGGCGCTCCAGGCGCTCGGCGGACAGGCCGGCATCGCCGGGCTTGACGGTCGGCAGCTGGGCGGCGGAGAGAAACAAGGCGGCGCAAAGAACGAGCGCAGGGGTCGTGTAGATTTTTTGGAGAGTCATGGGAGCTCCTTGAAAGGGATGCCGTCTGACCCTGCTTTTATATCAGAATCCGAATGGAATTTCTTCCTCCTCGATGGAAAAGCCGATATAATCGGGTCGGCCCGTCCCGCCCGGCCCGGGAGCGCAACGCTTCCGGCGCCGGCCCGATGGAGTCTCAATCGGCGTCCGGGAGATCGTCCATGCCGCGCAAATTGTTTTCCGTCCTCGCCCTCCTTCAAATCCTGGCCTGCGCCGTCCTCGCCGGCCAAACGCCGTCGCCGATCCCGCTCGACAAGGGCTGGAAATTTCGGCCCGGCGACGATCCGGCCTATGCCAAGCCGGGATTCGACGATTCGAAATGGGTCTCCCTCAAGGTCGATCAGGTCTGGGAGGAGCAGGGCTATGAAAAGCTCGACGGTTTCGCCTGGTACCGTCTGAGGATCGTGATCCCCTCTCAACTCAAGAATTCCGCGGCGCTTAAAGACGGACTCCGGATCTGTCTGGGCAAGATCAACAATTTCGATCAATCCTACCTCAACGGCAGGATCTTCGGCATCAACGGCGCGGCCGTTCCGGGCTCGACGCCGGTCGACAACGCCTATACCAAAGCCGATCCGGCCCTGTGGAACGTGGAACGGGTTTATGTCCTGCCGATCGATGACCCGCGCATCCGTTGGGACGCGGAGAACGTCCTGGCCGTCCGCGTTTTTGACGAAGGCGGCCAGGGCGGAATGTGGTCGGGCGGGCAGAACGCCCGCCCGGTCGAAATATCCGATGACCTGGTCGGAGACCAGGCCGGGCGTCCGTTCCTTATCCGGGACGGGACGGTGACGAAATCATATTCCCTCAAGAATCTGTCCGGCTCACGCACGCTCAAAGGCATCCTCACCGTCCGGGCCGTCGGCACGCTGACCAAGGCCGAGATTTCGAAGACAACCGAGGCCGTCTCGCTCCCCCCCAACGCCTCGCGGGACTTCAAATGGACCATCACCGGCCTGGATCAAGCCGCGCTCATCCGCTATGAATTCGCCTTCGACGGCTTCGCCGAAAAATGGGCCTCTATGGAGGAAAGCCCGTATGTGCTCACGCCTCGGCCGCCGGCCGAGCCCCGCATCAACGGGCCCCTCGTCTACGGCGCCCGGCCCGGGCATCCGTTCCTCTACGCCATTCCGGCGACGGGGGCGCGTCCCATGACCTATGGGGCCTCGGGGCTGCCCGCGGGCCTGTCTCTCGATCCGTCGAGCGGGATCATCACCGGCCGGGCCGGGACTAAGGGCGAGTATTCCGTCGTCTTGAGCGCCAAAAACGTCCGAGGCCGCACCGAGCGGACGCTCAAGATCGTTATCGGCGAAACGATCGCCCTGACCCCGCCCATGGGCTGGAACTCCTGGAACTGCTGGGGCCTGAGCGTGGACGAGGAGAAGGTCGTCGCCAGCGGCAAGGTGTTCAAGGACAAGGGCCTGCTCGACCACGGCTGGTCCTACATCAATATCGACGACGGCTGGGAGATCAAGGGCGACTCCCCCGCGGCCAAGCGCAACGCCCAGGGCGACATCATCACCAGCGACAAGTTCACGGACATGAAGCGGCTGGGCGACCGGATTCATGCCCTCGGCCTCAAGTTCGGCATCTACAGCTCGCCCGGCCCCCTGACCTGCGGCGGCTACACGGCGACGTACGGATACGAGGCCAACGACGCCCGGTCCTACGGCGCCTGGGGCGTCGATTATCTCAAGTACGACTGGTGCTCCTACGACACGATCTCCAAAGGCCAGACCCGGGAGGAATTGCAGAAGCCCTATCTTGTCATGCGCCGGGAATTGGACAAGACCGGCCGGGACATCGTCTTCAGCCTCTGCCAGTACGGCATGGGCAAGGTCTGGGAATGGGGGGCGGGCGTGGGCGGAAACCTGTGGCGGACGACGGACGACATCACCGACACCTGGGACAGCCTGCGCGGCATCGGCTTCTCGCAGATCGAGAACGCCCCGTTCGCCGGCCCGGGGCATTGGAACGACCCGGACATGCTGGTCGTGGGCTGGGTCGGCTGGGGGCCGAGCCTCCATCCCTCGCACCTCACGCCCGACGAGCAATACACTCACATCAGCTTGTGGAGCCTGCTCTCGGCCCCCCTTCTCATCGGCTGCGATCTGACCCGGCTCGACGATTTCACCCTCAATCTCCTGACCAACGACGAGGTCCTGGCCCTGGACCAGGATCCCTTGGGCCGGGCGGCCGTGCCGAAAGTGAAGGCCGGGGACATCCAGGTCTGGGTCAAGGAGCTCCACGACGGGAGCCGGGCCGTCGGGCTCTTCAACCTGGGAGCGGATTCCGCCGCTTACAATCTGAGCCTTAGAAGCTTGGGTTTGGAAGACCGGACCGCGGTCCGCGATCTCTGGCGGCAGAAGGATCTGGGATCGGCCGAGGCCGGGATGGTCGCCTGCCGGATCCCGGCCCATGGCGTCGTCCTTCTCAAGCTGAGCCGGACGCGCTGATCATTCCGCTTCGCCGGCCGGCCGGCGGGCTTAGAAGCCGAGGGCGGACCGCGCGGCAAAATTCGAGAGCAGGGACGGCAGCACGCCCAGGACGAGACAGACCAGGGCGGACACCGCCAGGACGAAACCCACCGGGAGCGACGACTCGAGCGTCGCCTTGCCCGCGGGGTCCTCCATGAACATGGCCCGGCCGATGCGGAAATAATAAAACAGGGAGATGACGGAATTGACGGCCCCGGCCACGGCCAAGACGATCAGCCCCTTGTCGATGGCGGCCAGAAAAAGGAAATACTTGCCCATGAATCCCGCCGTCGGCGGGATGCCGGCCAGCGAGAGCAGGACGATGACGATGCCCGCCGCGGCCGCCGGCGACTTGCGGGCCAGGCCGCGCAGGCCGTCGACGTCTTCGCCGAACCCCTTCCCCCGGCGGACGAGCAGGATCAGGCCGAAGGCGGCGGCGTTCATGAAGACATAGACGAAGACGTAGAAGAGGACCGCGGCCCGGGCCTGTTCGCCCCAGGCGGCCAGGCCGATGACGATGTACCCGGAATGGGCGATCGAGGAATAGGCCATCATCCGCTTCAGATTCTTCTGGGTCAAAGCGGCCAGGTTGCCCCAGAACATGGTCAGGATGGCCAAATAAACAAAAAGGACGCTCCACTGGGCCTGGAAGCCGGCGAAGATCCCGGACATGGCCCGGATGAGGACGGCGAAAACGGCGGCCTTGGGGGCCGTCGACAGAAACATGGACATGGGCGTCGGGGCGCCCTCATAGACGTCCGGGGCCCACATATGGAAGGGGACCATGGCCGCCTTAAAGAACAAGCCGGAGAAGAAGAGGACCATCCCGGTCAGGACAAAATGGGAATCGGCCGCGGCCAGACCGCGGGCGATGGCCGCATAATTCGTCTCGCCGGTCAGGCCGAAGATCAGGGCCATGCCCAGCAGCATCAGGCCCGAGCTCAGCGTCCCGAGGAAGAAGTATTTGATGCCGGCCTCGGAAGAGCGGCGGTCCTTTTTGAACAGTCCGGCCAGGATGTACGACGTGACGGCGAAAAGCTCGAAGGCGACGTAGGTCGAGATCAAATCGACGGTCGAGGCCGAGACCGTCATGCCGATCATGGCCAGCGGAAGGAGGATGTAGATCTCGCCCGGCTCATAGCGCTCGACGCCGAAGAAGCGGAAGGACAGGACGACCGTCAGCCCTCCGGCCGCCAGGACGGCCAGCTTGACGAAGACGGCGAAGGGATCGACGAGCAGGCTTCCGGCGTAGAAGGCCCCTCCGCTCAAGGGCGCCCGGAGAAGCGCCGCCCCGGCCGCCGCCATCCCGGCCAGCGAAACCCAGCCGGCCGCCCGGGGACCGCGGCGTCCGCCGAAGAGGTGGACGAACAGGGCCGCCGCCGCCGCGGCCAGCAAGACGATCTCCGGGGCCAGAGGCTTGAGCCCGGAAGCGAACGCCGACATATCCATCAACGGGCCTCGCCTTTGGCGGCCGGCCGCGGAGCGGCCCCCGCCGCGCCCGCCAACGGCTTATATTCAGGGACGGGGGCGGAGATCTCTTTTTCATAGAAGCCCGGATTGACGATGCGGATGACCTTCTCGACCGGTTTGTCCAGGACGTCGAGGATCGGTTTGGGGAAGATGCCGATGCCGAAGGCCAGAAAGACGAGGGGCAGGAAAAGGGCAAGCTCCCTCAAGCTGAGGTCCTTGAGGGACTCATTGGCCGGGTTCTGGAGCCTGCCGAACATGACCCGCTGGTAGAGCCACAGCATGTACCCGGCGCCGAGGATGATGCCGGTCGCGGCGACCGCCATCCAGACCGCGTTCACCGGGAAGACCCCCATCAGGATCATGAATTCGCCGATGAAGCCGTTCAGGCCGGGCAGGCCGATCGAAGACATGGTCATGATCAGGAAGACCGCCGCGTAGACGGGCATCCGCGATGACAGGCCCCCGAACTCGGAGATCAGGCGGGTATGGCGCCTCTCGTAGAGGACGCCGACGATGAGAAAGAGGGCGCCGGTGGAGACGCCGTGGTTGATCATCTGCAGGACGGCCCCCTTGACGGCCAGGGGCGTCAGGGCGAACAGTCCGAGCATGACGAACCCCATGTGCGACACCGAGGAGTAGGCGATCAGCCTCTTCATGTCCTTCTGCATGAGCGAAACGAGCGCGCCGTAGACGATGGAAATGAGGGCCAGGACGGCCACCAGCGGCACGAAGCGGCGGGCCGCTTCCGGGAAGAGCGGCAGGGAGAAGCGGACGAAGCCGTAGGTCCCCATCTTCAGCAGGACGCCGGCCAGGATGACGGAGCCGGCCGTGGGCGCCTCGACATGGGCGTCGGGAAGCCAGGTGTGGAAAGGAAACATCGGGACCTTGATGGCGAAGCCGAGAAAAAAGGCCAGGAAGACCCAAGCCTGCAGGGCGGCCGGCAGGATCGACCCCGTGGCCAGCATGGCCGTCCAATCGAAGGTGCGGTAGCGGGAGTAAAGGACCAGGATGCCGACCAGCATCATGACCGAGCCGAAGAGCGTGTATAAAAAGAACTTGATGGCGGCATAGAGCCGGCGTTCGCCGCCGTAGATGCCGATCAGGAAATACATCGGAACGAGGACGATCTCCCAGAAGACGTAGAACAGGATGAGGTCGAGCGAGACGAAGACCCCGATCATTCCGACTTCGAGAAGAAGCAGGAAGACGTAATATTCCTTCATCCTCGCCTTGACCGCGTTCCACGAGCTGAGGATGGCGATGAAGCTCAGGAGCGACGTCAGCAGGACGAGGAGAAGGGAAATCCCGTCGATTCCCATCAGGTATTGGACGCGCACAGATTTGATCCAGGGGGCCCGCTCGACGAACTGCATCTCGCCGGAACCGGCCTGGAAGCCCGTCAGCAGATAAAGCGTGGCCAGGAATTCCAGTCCGGCGACGGTGTTGGCCGCCAGCTTGACCGCCTTCTCTTTCCGCCCAGGCAGAACGAGAATGAGGATGAGCCCGGCCAGCGGGAAGAAGGTGATGAAGCTGAGAATCGGAATGCCGAAAATGGTCATGTTCATGATCCTAGAAAATCGCCACGACCAGCGCCAGGATGACGGCGATGCCGAACACCAAGGCCATGGCATAGTTGTAGACATACCCGGTCTGGAGCCGCTTCAGGACCCGCGAAAACGTCCGGCCGGCGGCGCCGACTCCGTTGACCGCGCCGTCCACGACCCCGCCGTCGAAGCGAATGGAGACGTTGGAGATCATCCGGGTCAGGAAGGCGGCCCCGTTGACGATCCCGTCGATGATATGGGCGTCGATCCAGCCGCCGGCCCGGCCCAGGGCCATGGCCCCGGCGATGAAGACGCCGTCGTAGAGCTCATCGACGTAATATTTGCGGGTCAAGATCCGATAGGCCAGCTTCAGCCTGGCGGCCAGGCGGCGGGCCGGTTCCCCCTCCCGCTTGACGTAGATCCACCAAGCCAGGCCGATGCCTCCGGCCGCGACCGCGGCCGATACGGCCATCAGGATGTATTCCGTCCTGGCGGCCAGCGGAAATTCGCGCGTTCCGGTGCTGGCTTCGAGGAAGCGGCCGAACCAATTTCCCCCGCCCAACGCGGCCGGCAGGCCGATGTAACCGCCCACGATGGACAGCCCGGCCAGGACGATGAGCGGCCGGATCATCACCGGCGGCGACTCATGGAGGTGATGCACCGCTTCGGACTCGATCCGCTCCCGGCCGTGGAACGTCAGAAAAACGAGGCGGAACATGTAAAACGCGGTCAATGCCGCGCCCAGCAGGCCGAGGGCGTAGACGAGGCGGTGGCCGGACACCCAAGCCGCGGCCAGGATCTCGTCCTTGGAGAAGAATCCGGCCAGCCCCGGGATTCCGGCGATGGCCAGCGCCCCGGCCAGGAAGACCCTGTAGGTCTTGGGGATATGCGCCCTCAAGCCCCCCATTTTGCGCATGTCCTGCTCGCCGGACAGGGCATGGATGACGCTGCCCGCGGCCAGGAAGAGGAGGCTCTTGAAGAAGGCGTGGGTCATGAGGTGGAAGACGCCGGCCGAATAGGCGCCGACGCCCAGGCCAAGGAACATATAGCCGATCTGGCTGATGGTCGAGTAGGCCAGGACCCTTTTAATGTCGTTCTGGACGAGGCCCATGCTGGCCGCATAGACCGCGGTGAACGCGCCGACCAGGGCCACGACCGTCAGGGCCGTGCCGGAGAAGGAGAAGAGCGCGTGCATGCGGGCGACCATGTAGACGCCGGCCGTGACCATCGTCGCGGCATGGATGAGGGCCGAGACCGGAGTCGGGCCCTCCATAGCGTCGGGCAGCCAGGTGTAGAGCGGGATCTGGGCCGACTTGCCCGTTGCGCCCAGGAACAGAAAGAGGGCGGCGGCGGTGGCCAGGCCCTTGCTCAGCGCCCCGCCCTCGACCAGGGCGGTGATCTTGGCCGTGTCGATCGTGCCCAAGGCGGCGACGAGCAGTCCGGCGCCCAGGAGGAACCCGAAATCGCCGACCCGGTTGGTGATGAAAGCCTTCTTGCCGGCATTCACCGCGGAGTCCTTGGTGAACCAGAAGCCGATCAGCAGATAGGAGCACAGCCCCACGCCTTCCCAGCCGATGAAGATCACGGCCAAGTTGGCGCCCAGCACCAGGATGAGCATGGCGAACGTGAACAGGTTGAGGTAGGCGAAGAACCGGGCGTAGCTCTTCTCGTGGGCCATGTAGCCGATGGAGTAGATGTGGATGAGCAGGCCGACGCCGGTGACGACCAGGGTCATCACGGCGGTCAGGGAATCGTAGCGGAAGGCCAGGTCGATGGAGAACGAAGCGGCCTTCCCTCCGAAAAGGGGCACCAGGCCGGACGGGATCCAGGTGAAGAGCTTTTCGACCAGGACGGCCTCGGGCCGGCCCAGAAGTCCGATGAAGGAAGCGGCCGCGGCGGCGAAGCTCAGGCCGGCCATGCCGACGGCGATGCCGTGGATCGTCCGCCTGGAAAAATATTTCACGCCCAGCAGGCCGTTGAGGAGCACCCCAACGAGCGGAAAAACGGGAATCAGCGCGAACATGGATCAGCCTTTCAAGTCGTTGAGCTCGTCGATGTCGTAGCTGCGTTTATTGCGGAAATAGGCCAGGACCAGGGCGAAGCCGACGGCGGCCTCGGCCACGGCCATGATGACGACGAAGAGGGCGAAGATCTGTCCCTTGGGCGAATGAAGGTGCCGGCCCAGGCCGGCCAGGATGACGTTGACCCCGTTGAGCAGGAGCTCGAGCGACATCAGCATGATGACCAGGTTCTTGCGGAAGAGGACGCCGAACAGGCCGAGGAAGAAGAGGATCAGGCCCAGACCGATGACGGCGTTAATCGGGATCATGGAGGAGCTTCCTTCGGGCGATGATGACGGCCCCGATGAGCACGGCCAGGAGGAGGATCGAGGCCAGCTCGAAGGGGACGAGGTACGTGGAGAAGAGCATCTCGGACAGCGCCTTCAAATCGGCCGCCTGTTCGTGGCCGGCGGCCGGGACGTACCGGTATTTCAGGAGGACGGCGGCGATCTCGCCCAGCAGGAGGGCGGGAACGGCGAAGATGAAGATCTTGGGGAAGAGCTTGCGCCGCTCCCTGACGACCTCGTCGAGATTGACGATGATGATGACGAAAATATAGAGGACGACGATGCCGCCGCCGTAGACCAGGATCTGGATGGCGCCGAGGTATTCGGCTTCCAGGGTGAAAAAGACCCCGGCCACGGACAAGACGGTGAAGGCCAGGTAAAGGACGCTGTGCATGGCGCTCTTCTGCAGGATGACCAGGAGGGCCGAGACCACGGCCAGGGCGGCGAAGAAAGCGAAAATGGCCAGACTGATCATGGGCGGCAGCCTCCGCACAGGTGCTGATGGAGATCCTCGCCTTGAACGTACATGGCGGGCAGGTCGAAATGGAGAGCGGCCTTGTCGACCGCCGTCATGCGGAACTCCCGGGAAAACCGGATGGCCGCGGTCGGACAGACTTCGACGCACAGGCCGCAGAAGGTGCAGCGCTCCAGGGTCCAGTCGAATTTCGTCGGGCGCATGGTCCTGGCTCCCTCGGCCTTCAGGCCTTCGATGTCGAAGCAGCCCGTCGGGCAGATCCGCTGGCAGGCCTTGCAGGCCACGCACAGCGGCCCGCCCTGTTCGTCGCGATAGAGGCGGAGCAGGCCGCGGAAACGGGCCCCCGGCTCCCGGACCTGCTCCGGGTACTGGACGGTGACCTTGCGGCTGAAATAATGGCGCAGGGTGACGGACAGGCCGAGGAGCATGTCGGTCAGGAAGAATTTCCTGAGGAAACGGCCGATCGATCTCATAGCACGGACCCCACCAGGGCGACCACGAGGAGGTTGACGAGCGACAGGGGAATGAGCCATTTCCAGACCAGCTGGATGAGCGAATCGAAGCGGTAGCGCGGGAACGTGCCCCGGATCCAGACGTAGCAATAGAGAAAGAACATGATCTTGATCAGGTACCAGACGAAGCCGGGGAGAAGATGGAGAACCCGCAGGGCCCGGACGTTGGGAAACGGCGGGAGCCAGCCGCCGAAGAAGAGGACGACCACGAGCGAGGAGACCAGGACCATGTGGGCATATTCGGCCACGTAGAAGTAGGCGAATTTAAAGCCCGAATATTCGGTGTGGTAGCCGGCCACCAGCTCGGATTCGGCCTCCGGCAGGTCGAAGGGGGCGCGGTTGGTCTCGGCGATGGCCGAGATCCAGAAGACGACGAAGGAAACGGGCAGGAGGAAGCCGTACCAGACGTGCGACGATTCCTGGCGGCGGACGATCTCGACCAGGTCCATGGAGCGGGAAACGAAGGCGACGGAAAGGACGGTCAGTCCGACCGGGATCTCGTAGCTCAGGATCTGGATGACCGAGCGCAGGGCGCCCATCAGGGGATATTTGGAGTTGGAGGCCCAGCCGCCGAAGATGACGCCGAAAACCGAGATGGAGGACAGACCCAGGATGAGGAGCAGGCCGACCGGGCTCTCGGCCACCCAGAGCTTGAGCTCGTAAGTCCCGATGCGGATCGGTTCGCCGAGGGGCAGGAAGCAGAAGGACAGAAGGGTCGAAAACATCACCAGGACGGGAGCGATGTTGAAGAGGAACGTGTCGGCCCGGCTCTGGATGATGTCTTCCTTGAAGAACAGCTTGACCGCGTCGGCGAAGGGCTGGAGGATGCCCTGCCAGCCGACCCGGTTGGGACCGATGCGGCCCTGGATCCAGGCCACGACCCGGCGCTCCAGCCAGATCATGACGATGACCATGACCATGGGGTAGACGATGATGGCCAGGATCTTGACCACGGGGATGAGGAAATCGGCGACGAAGGGCGTCATTTGTCGATTTCCCCCAGGACGATGTCCAGCGAGCCGAGGATGGCCACAACGTCGGCGAAGAGGCTGCCCTTGCACATCAGCTCCAGCGACTGGAGATTGATGAACGAGGGCGATTTCATCTTGACCCGTTCGGGCTTGTCCGTGCCGTTGGAGCGGATGAAGAAACCCAGCTCGCCCTTGGGCGCCTCGATGGAGTGGAAGATCTCGCCGGGGGCGATCTTGAAGACGCGCGGCACCTTGGCCCGGAACTCCCCGTCCGGCAGGCGGTCCAGGGCCTGGCGGACGATGGACAGGCTCTGCCCGATCTCGGCCAGGCGGACGCGATAACGGTCATAGAGGTCGCCGTTCTTGCCCAAGGGCACGCTGAATTCGAAATCCCCGTACGAGCTGTAGGGGTGGCGTTTGCGGACATCCCAATCGACGCCGGACGCGCGCAGGGCCGGCCCGGTCAGCCCGTAGGCCACGGCGTCGGCCGCCGAGATGGTCCCTATCCCGACCGTGCGCTGGAGCCAGATGCGGTTCTCGTTGAGGAGGCGCTCGATGTCCTTCAGCACGGCCGGCAGGCCGGCCATGATTTTGCGGATGCGGGCGACAGGACCGGGGGTCAGGTCGTAGGGCACGCCGCCCAGCCGCAGGGCGTGGACGGTCAGGCGGCCTCCGGCGTAGTCCTCGAAGAAATCGAGGATGTTCTCCCGGGCCTCGAACCCGTAAAGCAGGACGGTCATGGCCCCGATGTCATTGGCCATGAAACCGACCCAGGCCAGGTGCGATGCCAGGCGCTGGAGCTCGGTCAGGATGACCCGGATGTATTGGCCGCGCTTGGGCACCTCGACGCCGGCCAGCTTCTCCGCGGCCAGGGCGAAGGCCAGATTGTTGGAGACCGAAGCGAGGTAGTCAAGGCGGTCGGTAAGCGGGACGATCTGATGATAGGTCTGGCTTTCCCAGAGCTTTTCCATGCCCCGGTGCAGGTAGCCGACGATGGGCTCGATGCCCCGGACGACCTCGTTGTCGACCCGCAGCTTGAGGCGGAGCACTCCGTGGGTGGAGGGGTGCTGCGGCCCCATGTTGAGCTCGATCTCTTTAAAGGCCACGCTTCGTCCCGTGGAGCGGAAAATCTTTGCGAAGGGGATATCCCTCGAAATCGTCGGGCAGATAAATCCGCTTCAGGTCGGGATGGCCGGCGAAGCGGATCCCGAACATGTCGTAGGCCTCGCGCTCGGCCCAATCCGCCGACTTATAGATCGGCTGGGCGGAGTCGATCTCCTCGCCTTCGGCCGCGTCGACGGACAGGCGGACGCGCAGTCCGGCCGGGAACCCGTAGAGCTGGTAGAGAACCTCGAAGCGCGGTCCCGCCGGACCGGGCTCGGCGGAACCCTTTTTCAGCCGGTCCAGGGCGATGATGTCCAGGAGGGCGTTGAAACCCTGCTCCTCTTTAAGAAAGGCCAATGCTGCGCGCAGGCCGGACAGGCGCAGCTTGACGATCAATCCGTCCGCGGCCAAGGACGTCTCCAAAACGGCGGCGCCCAGCCGCCCGCGCAGGGCGTCGGCGACGTCCTGGAGACGGCGATCGTTATCCTGCGCGGCGGGCATGGGGTTTGAGGATTTCCCGGGTCGGATGCATATGGGCGATCTGGTCCTGTAAAGTCATCAAGCCGTGAAGAAGGCCCTGCGGCGTGGGGGGGCAGCCGGCGACGAAGACGTCCACCGGGATGACCTTGTCCACGCCCTGCAGAACGGAGTACGTCGGAAAGGGACCGCCTCCTATGGCGCAGTTGCCCATGGCCACGACCCACTTCGGGTCGGGCATCTGTTCCCAAAGGCGGCGGACGACCGGGGCCATCTTGTTGGTCACCGTGCCGGCGACGATGAACAGGTCGGCCTGGCGCGGAGAGGCCCGGAAGAGCTCCATGCCGAAGCGGCTGATATCGTAGCGGGCCGCGGCCGTGGCGATCATCTCGATGGCGCAGCAGGCCAGGCCGGAGCCGAAGGGCCAAAGCGAATTCTTCATGGCCCAGGTGATGAACCGGTCGGCCTTGGCCAGCAGAAAGGGTTCTTTGAGGCCCGGGTCAGTCATCGTTCCTCCGGAATTCGAGCGCGCCCGCCTTCCATGCGTAGACGTACCCGAGAAGCAGGATGGCGATGAAGATGGCCGCTTCAACCACGCCGAACAGCTTCAGCCTGTCGTGGACGATGGCCCAGGGGAAGAGAAAGAACGTTTCGACCTCGAAGACGATGAAGGCCAGCGTAAGCAGGTAAAAGCGAATGGAATAGGATTCGCGGGCTGTCGGCGTGGCCGGGTCCACGCCGCACTCATAGGGAACATGCTTGTCGCCGACGTTGCTCCTCCGGTAGCGGATGAGAGAGATGCCCAGCAGAAGGCCGACGGAAAAAATCACCGAAATGACAAAAAAAAGAAAAAAATACCAATCGTTCTGCATGTTCGTGCGCGCAATTATACACGAATGGTCTTTCAAAATAAACGGAGAAAAGCCCGCCCTCATACCCCGGCCATGGCGCCGTGTGAGGACTGGAAAGCCCGCCAGCGCTTGATGCGCAGGACGGCGCGGAGGCACGAAAACAGGCAGGCGGCGGCGATGATGCCCAGGATCAAGGCCAGGCTCCAGTCCCTTATGGCGGCGAGCTTGGCCGGCCCGGCCGCCCCTCCGGTCATGGCCGCCCAGGAGGCGCGGATTCCCTCGGCATGCGCGCCGAGGGTCTGAACGATCATGATCAGCACCGCCGCGTCGATCACCGCCCGCGCGCCGACGCGCAGCCGAGTGAGATTCGGACGGATCAGATTGATCAGGGCCAGGACCGCGCCGGCGGCGATGAGGACGGCGATGGGGACGAAATAGCGCGACTGGAAATCAAGCCAGAGCGCCGAGGAGGGAAGATCCTTGAGGGCGCCGTCAAGGGACAGGACGATCGGGAAGTGGAACCTTCCCAGCCACCAGCCCAGGACGAGCAGGCTGGCGACGAGATCGGCGATGGAGGAGCTCCGGGGAGCCCTGATCATATCGCGGACGGCCGGCAGGCGGCGGGGATTCCAATCCCCGCGGCCGGCGGATTGGCGCTGGAAGCGCTCCCCGACGGCGAATCCGAGGGTGATCATGGCGAACAGGGTCAGGGCCGTCGTCCAGAGATGTCCCAGCCCCTGGAACAGCAGGGCCCCGGAGTGGGCGGCCCGGTACGAAGGGACGAAGATCATGAGCCCGGCCCAAATCAGAAACCAGGGAACCAAATAGATCCCGGCGGCCACTTTGAGGACGAATTCATAGATGGGATAAAGCTGGGGCCCGATGAGGTGCCGCTGGGGAAGGAAGCGTCCGGCCACGGTGAAGGGGCTCCCCCGCCGTTTGAGCAGGGCGGAGAGATCCTCCTCGTTTAAAACCCGGCCAAGCTCCTTCCCGCGCTCCTCGATCTGCAGGCGGATGTCTTCGGCAAGCTCGGCGATGACGTCGATTTTCTGGTCCTTGGGCAGCCAGAAACGGACGGCGTTCAGATAGCGTTCAACGAGATCCATGGCGCGTCTCCTTCATGATATCGTTCAGGGAAGCCGTGATCGTCTCCCACTCCGCGGACAATTGCCTGAAGATCCGCTGTCCTTCGGCGGACAGGCGATAGAAGCGCTTGGGCCTCTTGTCCTCGTCCCGCCATTCGCTGACCAGCAGCCCCTGGCTTTCCAGCCGCCGCAGGAGCGGATACAGCGTCCCTTCATCGACGACCATTCCCATTTCGGCCAGGGCCTTGCGCAGGGTGTAGCCGTACTGTTCACTCCGAAGCTCGGCCAGGACCGCCAGCGGGACGCACCCGCGGCGAAGCTCGAGGCGTAGGTTTTCGAACTGATCGTTGGTCATGGCGGCGGCCTTTCCTTTTATACAGTGTCACGTATAGTGTATGTTACACAGTATAGACTGTCAAGTCTTTTTTTCGATCCCCATCATCTCGAATAGCCGGGCGCGCGTTCGCTCCTGCGCTGCGAGAAATACGCCGAGCGGCAGCAAAAAAACCATTTGACAATATCGCGCACTGTGTTATATTTTCGAGAAAATTGTGAATGGCTTTGTTAAGTTATACAGATGAAGCGAGAAGATTTCTCTCCGGGGAGAAATGACCGAGGGGCCGGAACCTAAAAAGTGGCGGGGATGAAAGAAAGCAGGGCCCCTGAGGTCAGACGCAATTTCAATATTGGCATATTGGAATAACAAATCAAAAAAGGAAAGGAGAAAAGTTTATGGCCGTGAAGGATGTTTCCACAAAAGTTTCCGCATTCATGGAGAAGATTATCGCCAAGAACCCCGGTGAAACGGAGTTCCATCAGGCGGTCCACGAGGTCGCGCATTCTCTGATGCCTTTCTTGGAGGAAAATCCGAAATACCAAGAAGCGAAAATCCTGGAGAGGATCGCGGAGCCGGAGAGAGTGATTATGTTCCGGGTCCCCTGGATGGATGACAAAGGGGAAATCCAGATCAATCGAGGATTTCGCATTCAGATGAACAGCGCGATCGGCCCCTACAAAGGCGGGCTTCGTTTTCACGCCACCGTCAATTTGGGCATTTTGAAGTTCCTGGCCTTTGAACAAGTGTTCAAAAACGCCCTGACGACGCTTCCCATGGGTGGCGGCAAAGGGGGTTCGGATTTTGATCCTAAAGGAAAATCAGACAATGAAGTCATGAGATTCTGCCAGAGTTTCATGACCGAGCTTCAAAGACATATCGGGGCCAATACAGACGTTCCGGCCGGGGATATCGGGGTCGGCGGTCGGGAGATAGGCTTTCTTTTTGGCCAATACAGAAAAATCCGCAATGAAGTCGTGGGAGTCCTCACCGGAAAAGGCCTGACGTGGGGCGGGAGTTTGATCAGGCCGGAAGCGACCGGCTATGGATGCGTTTATTTTGTCGAAGAGATGTTGAAGGCCGCGGGAGACTCCATCAAGGGCAAGATTTGCACCGTCTCAGGTTCGGGGAATGTGGCCCAATACACCGTGGAGAAGGTCAACCAGCTCGGCGGCAAGGTCGTCACTCTGTCCGATTCGAGCGGCTATATCTATGATGCCGCCGGTGTTGATGCCAAAAAACTGGCGTTCGTTCTCGAGCTTAAAAACGTGAACCGCGGCCGCATTCAAGATTATACGAAGAAATTCGGCGGTGAGTACGTTGCCGGCAAGCGTCCCTGGGGGGTCAAGTGCGACGTCGCTTTTCCCTCGGCCACGCAAAACGAAATCAGCGGCGACGACGCCAAGGCTTTGGTCAAGAACGGCTGCAAAGCCGTTGGTGAAGGGGCGAACATGCCGACGACCGCTGAAGGCGTCGAGGTGTTCCTCAATGCCAAGATCCTTTTCGGCCCCGGCAAAGCGGCGAATGCCGGCGGCGTCGCGACATCAGGTTTGGAGATGTGCCAGAATTCCATGAGACTCTCCTGGACCCGTGAAGAGGTCGATTTGAGATTGCACGGCATCATGAAAGCGATTCATGAGCAATGCGTGAAATACGGCAAACAGGGCAACTGGGTGAACTATGTGAATGGCGCCAATATCGGCGGCTTCAAAAAAGTTGCCGATGCCATGATCGAGCAGGGCTTGGTTTAATTCATCAAGCGCGATCCCGTCGCAAAAAGGGTGCCCGTCGCGAGACGGGCACCCTTTTTCATTTCAGAATCGGTCTTCGCTTCATCATTGAGAAAGCACGCCGCTTCATACTCCGACGGCCGGCTCGGTCGGATGGCCGGCAGGCCCTGACCCGGTTCAGGCCCTTGACCACGGGCCGGAGCGGGAGCTAATATTCTATTCTAAGATGACAGCGATGCCGAGGTTAAGGGCCGGTTCCTCATAGAGGGCAGAAAACCAAATTCATAGAGGCCGTTGGGTGATGATTAGCGCCAGATCGGTTTTGGACGAACTGAAGGCTTGCCATGTGACGTTCTGTGTCGGTTTGGCGGAAACGGCATTGGCCGCTCTGGCCGCCCTTCTCGAGAACGATCAGTCGGTGCGGTTCGTTCCCGTGACCCGGGAAGGGGAAGCATTTGCTCTGGCTTCCGGATTGTGGATCGGCGGACAGAACGCGGTCATCTTGGTGCAAAATACAGGATTGCTGGAGAGCGGAGATGCGCTCCGCGGAACGGCTCAACGCATGCGGGTCCCGGTCCTTTGCCTGATCGCGTATCGCGGCCACTCGCATTTGCTCGGGCAAAAAAAGCATAACGGGTCTGAGCCGCGGAATCCCGACGAGTTCAGCCGTCCCGACTTGGATTCGGCGGCTCTCGTCACGGAGCCCACATTGAATGCCTGGGGCATTCCCTTTGAATTCCTGGACTCCGATGCCGATCTCCCGAAAATATCACGAGCTTTCGACCGCGCCCAAAGGGAATCTCGGCCGGTCGCCCTCCTGGTCACGAACACGATGGTTTAATGATTCCTGGCGGAGACGATGCTAACCAAGGAACAGCTGCTTAAGCCCCTGGCCCAGCTCCGAAGCACGGCCGTTGTCGTGACCTGCATGAGCGTAACGCGCCCCTGGGGACGCTATTCGTCGAGCGAGCTGGATTTTGCCTCGGCTGACAGCGCCATGGGTCATACGGCCGATCTGGCTCTGGGGATCGCTCTGGCCCAGCCGCAGCGCAAGGTCATCTGCTTAAATGGCGATGGAAGCATGTTGATGACCTTGGGAACGCTGGCCACGGTCGTCGCCGCGCGAGCCACGAACTTCGCCCTCTTCATCGTCCAGAATGATTCTTACGAGCTGACCGGACATCAGCCGATTCCGGCGGCGGGGCGCATTGATTTTGCCCGGCTGGCGCGAGGCGCGGGTTTCGAACACGTCTATGATTTTGAAAATGCGGATGATTATGAAAGGCGATTGCCGGCCGTTCTTGCGGAGGAAGGACCGGTGTTTGCGGCGGTTCGAGTCGAAAAAGGCGCGGAAGGCCCCATCAGCCGAAGCGCAAAGGAACCGTCTCGGTACCTTCAAGTCTCGCTCGCTGAATCAGCCCATCGTCTCAGGAAGATGTTGATATCGTAGCCAAGCCGGCGGACCGCCCCCGCTCATCGCGCCGCCCGCCGTATGAGGTTCAAATCCTGCGGCCGAAATTATCGAAAACGATCGAAAGCCGAAAAGACCAGATCAATCATCGGGCCCAGGTCAAATCCCGGCTCCAAGTTGACGGATTTTTGGATTTTCCCATATAATGGACAGCCGGAATGAAGATCTACTGAATACGGTGGGGCATTCCGGGGGGATTTCTTATGTTGCGCGGAGAGAGCATATTCGATAAACAAAGGAAAGCAGGGAGATCGACGTCCATTCCATAATGCCGTCGGAGCCAATCATCATGGAGAAAAAGATAGGATCCTTTATCCAGGTCTATTGTCCGGAAATCATGGACATGATCAACCCGGGAGAATGGACGGATTGCCCTTATTATCGAGGCCAGAAGCTCGACATGTCGAATACCGAGGAGGCGTTGAAGCAGATCTTCCGCTGCCATGTCCAATGCGACTGCAAGATTCAATATCAGTATTACGAGGAGGGGAAGCTGGTGAAGAAGGTTCTCGATTCCGTGGAGGACCAGGAAAGCCTCCGCCGGATCCTTCTTCTGGTGAGCAAACCGACCGAGAAGCCGAATAAAAAAACGAAAATCCTGATCGTTGACGACGACGCGGATTTCCTCGAAATGCACTCCGTTGTCCTGAAAAACAAGGGATACGAAGTCATCACGGCCCCGAGTGCAAAAAAATGCGAGCAGGCCCTGGAGAAAGGCCGGCCCGACCTCGTGATCCTGGACGTCATGATGGAGCAGTTCGACGCCGGATTTGAACTGAGCAAGAAGATCAAGAAGAAGTATGACGGCCTGCCGGTGATGCTCCTCACGTCCATCGGGCAACAAACAGGGCTGGACTTCTCCTCCAACGCCGAGGTCTTAAGAACGACCGGCGCCGACGCTCTTCTCGACAAGCCGGTCAGTCCCGAGGTGTTCATCGCCGAAATTGAGAGGTTGACCGCGCCCATGAAGAAGCGGTAAGAGACCCGCGGCTTCCATGGACATCCTCAGCATCTCCAACGCCAAGTGCCGCAAGTGCTACCGGTGCGTACGGGAGTGCCCGACCAATGCCCTGAAAATCGACCAGGGGGTGGTCAAGAGAATCTGGAGCCGCTGCATTCTCTGCGGGCTCTGCTACCGGCACTGCCCCCACGCGGCCGTGAACGCCCATACCGGAATCAAGCGCGTCCTCGATCTGCTCGAGTCGGGGCAGAAAGTCGTCGCCTGCCTGGACCCCACTTTTCCGGCGGTCTTGGACAGGGGCACGCCGGGCCAGCTTGTGACCGCGTTGAAAAAACTCGGTTTTCACGAAGTCTGGGAGGCCGCGGTCGGGGGCGACTTGGTGGCCGAACCCTACCGTTCCTGGCTCGCCCAAAATAGGGAATCTAGCTGGATTTCTTCATTCTGCCCGTCGCTCGTCTTTTACATTCAAAAATTCGCCCCCTCTCTGAGCAGCCAGCTCGTGCCGATCGTTTCTCCGATGATTGCCTGCGGCCGAGCGGTTAAACAGCTCTTGGGTGCCGACACGAAAGTGGTTTTTATCGGTCCGTGCATCTCTCGAATCTGGGAGCGCATGGACCGGAGCGGAAGGGAAGCCATCGATTATGTATTGGTCTATCGGGACATCACCAACACTCTCAGGGCGAGAGGAATCGACCGCGAAGAACAAGAACCGTCAGAATTTGACGGGCCCCGGAGCAGCCTGGGAAGGGTCCTGAGCTTTTCGGGGGGGATGAGCAAGTGCGCCGGGTTCGAGCAGGACCTCCTGAATCTGGACTATGTGGTTGAGGCCGGAGCCCCAGAAGCCATGCGGGCCTTGAAGCAGCTCCAGGAAGGAAAGATCCGCGCGCGGTTTCTCGACTTGCTGTTGTGCCGTGGCTGCATCAACGGTCCCGTAACGGACATGCAAATCTCGGGTCCCAGTCGAAAGCAGATTGTCGTGGATTTCATTAAAGCCCAGGATCTGGTCGAGCCGGCGAAAAAAAAGGAAGGCCTCGGGGAGCCCTCTCATTTGAATCTCACACGGAGCTTTCGACCCCATGATGCGTCCCTGCCGGATCCCACGGACGCGGAGGTCGAGGCCGTTCTGGCTCAACTCGGGAAATCCTACCCCGACCAAAACCTGGACTGCGGGGCCTGCGGCTACAGCTCCTGCCGGGAGAAGGCCAAGGCCATCGTCCTGGGATTGGCTGAGATGGAAATGTGCCACCATTTTCTTTTGGAACGCCTCCAGAGCCTCTATTCGCAGCTGGAAAAGTCTCACCGCCAGCTCAAGAGCTCCCATGAGCAATTGGAGGGGGCCCAACGGCAGTTGATCCAGACGGAGAAAATGGCCTCCCTCGGACAGTTGGCGGCGGGCGTGGCCCATGAGCTGAACAACCCCATCGGCACGATCATGATGTTCAGCCGGATGATCCAGAAGGAAATGGCCCAGGATCAAAAATGGCAGAAGGATATCACCATCGTCGTCCAGGAAGCGGACCGGGCGGCTAAGATCATCAAGGACCTGCTGAGCTTCGCCAGGGAAACGAAGGTCAAGCCAGGGCAGGTGAGCATCAATCCGGTCATCCAAGAAACCCTATCGCTTCTTGTCAAGCAATCTCTCTTTCACAATATCGAAGTGGTTGTCCTCTTGGACCCGACGCTGCCGACGACGTTTGCCGATCCGGACCTCCTGAAGCAGGTATTTTTCAACATCATCCTGAACGGCGCCCAGGCTATGGAAGGGAAAGGGACGTTGACCATCCAAACTCAGAACATCGATAACGGCAGGACCATCGAAATCCGGATCCAAGACACCGGCAAGGGAATCCCCGAGAAACACATCCCCAAGCTCTTCGACCCGTTCTTCACGACCAAGGAGAAGGGAACGGGGCTGGGCCTGGCCCTTGTTTACAGCATCGTTTCCAAACACAAGGGATCGATCGCCGTAGAAAGCGAGCTGGAGAAAGGCGCCACGTTCCTCATCCGGCTGCCCATCCTGAGCCAGGAAGACTGGCTGAAGCGTGAAGGCCAGGTCGAAGACTTAGGGACCGGGCTCGAAGGAAAATACAATGAAAGCCCAAGCAAAGATCTTATTGGTTGATGACGACCCCGATTTTCTGGAGATGCACAAGGCCGTTCTCCAGAGCCGGGGCTATGAGGTTTTCACCGCCGCGAGCGCCCAGGAAGGCCTGGGACGCGTCCGGGCGGAGATGCCGGACCTGATCATCCTGGACCTCATGATGGAGAAGCATGACGCGGGATTTTCCTTCAGCAAGGCGGTCAAGACCGACCCGCTGTTCAGGACGATCCCCATCCTCATGGTGACGTCGGTGGCCGAGGCCACCGGCTATCGCTTTTCGCTCGAGGAAGACGGGTATTGGATGAAAACGGACGATTTCCTGAATAAGCCCGTTCCGCCTGAAGTCCTCCTGGAAGCCGTCGATAAACTCCTGCAGAAGAAAAAAGAATGAAATGAATACACAAGGCCGAATTCTCGTCGTCGACGATGAAATGGGAATCCGCGAAGGCTGCCGGCGCGTCCTGGCGGAGGAAGGGTACGACATCGACCTGGCCGGAGACGGAAATGCCGGCCTGCAGAGGGCCCGGGAGAAATCCTATGACCTCGTCCTGGTCGACCTCATGATGCCGGGCATCGGCGGGCTGGACATGATCAATAAGATCCACGAGATCGATCCCGAGATCATCATGGTCGTGATCACGGGATTTGCCACCATCGAAACGGCGGTCGAGGCGACGAAGAGGGGGGCCTACGATTACCTTCCGAAACCCTTCACTCCGGAAACGCTGGCCGTCCTGGTCAAGAGGGGGCTCGAGAAGCGGGAGCTCCGATTGGAGGCCCAGAGGCTTCAGCAGGAACGGGAGCAGAGGCTCCTGGAGCTGGCCGGTGAAAAGAGCCGCCTCCGGAGCATCATCGGCTGCATGGCCGACGGCGTTCTGGTCACGAACCTCGAGGGTCACCTGGTCCTCTGGAACGCCTCCGCCGTGAACATGCTGAAACTCCGGGGAACGGACGAACCCGGGAAACCTCCGGGCCATTACATCAAGAATCAGCCTTTGATCGAATCCCTGGCAAAAATCATGAACTCGAAGGACGAAAGTGTCTCGATGATCAGCCAGGAGATCCCCTCGGATGACGCGAAATCGGTCCTGATGGCCCAGATGGCCCCCGTCCGGGACGACCAGGGGAAGCTTCTCGGAGCCGTGACGGTCCTGAGGGACATCACGAAGCTCAAGGAGATCGATAAGATCAAATCCCAGTTCGTCTCCATGGTGGCGCATGAGCTTCGCTCGCCCTTGGCGGCCATCGAAGGCTGGCTGGGCCTCCTGCTGTCCGGCGAAGTCGAAGGGGACAAAGAACAAAAACGACAATGGCTGCGGCGGGCGAAAGAGCGGGCCCACTCTCTCCTGGCTCTCGTCCAGGACTTGCTGGAGATCAACAAGATCGAGGCCGGGAAGGTCGCCCTGAAGATGGAGTCCCTCCAGATGACCGACATCCTGGGCAAGATCATCGACTTTCTCAAGCCCGAAGCGGACAAGAAAAATGTCTCCATCCAAATGAGATCTCCCGCGCCGATTCCGCTCCTCCGGGCCGACGTTCAGGACATGGAAAAGCTCTTCACCAACCTGATCAGCAATGCCATCAAATACAACGTCGAGAAGGGTTCGATCACGATCGAAACGTCTTTGGATGCGAACTACGTCGGGATTCACGTCCACGATACCGGGATCGGCATATCCCGGGACGACCTTCCGCGGATTTTCGACGATTTCTTCCGGGCCGAAAACAGCAAAACGGCTAAGATCAGCGGAACAGGACTGGGGTTGACGATCGCCAAGAAAATCGTGGACTCCCACTTCGGGCATATCGAAGTGAAGAGCGAGCCGGATAAGGGAAGCACCTTCTCCGTCTACCTGCCTTACCGGACATGAAAGAAGAGCAAAGAGAGCCGAGATGAGTCTAAGCCGAACGCATCAACCCAACGAAATCCTCAGGAAGGAGCAGCTGGCTCCGGCGATCACGCTGTTCGAAGTCTATGCTCCGCTCGTCGCCCGAACCGTCCGGGCCGGCCAGTTTGTCGTCGTTCGGGCCGACGACTATGCGGAACGGATTCCGCTCACGGTCGCCGACCGCAGCCTCGAAAACCAATCCATCACCCTGATCGTCCAAGTCGTCGGCCTCTCGACCAGGAAGATGGACACGCTCAAAGCCGGGGATGCGTTCCTCGACGTCGTCGGGCCCCTGGGGCAGCCGACGGAGATCAAGAAGGCCGGGACCGTGGTCTGTATCGGGGGAGGCGTCGGCGTCGCGCCCGTCTATCCCATCACCAAAGCTTTCAGAGCGGCGGGAAGCCGCATTCTGGCCATCATCGGCGCTAAGAACAAAGAGATGATCATCCTGGAAAACGAGATGCGGGCCGTGAGCGACGAGCTTTACATCACGACGGACGACGGCACGGCCGGCCGCCGGGGGTTCGTCTCGGACGAACTCCAAAGGCTGATCACGGACAAAGTGCCGATCGACCTGGTCATCGCCATCGGGCCCGGGATCATGATGAAAGTCATATCCGACATCACCAGGAAACACGGGATCCCGACGATCATCAGCCTGAACTCGCTGATGGTGGACGGGACCGGCATGTGCGGCAGCTGCCGGATCACCGTGGGGAACGAGACGAAGTTTGTCTGTGTCGACGGGCCCGAGTTCGACGCCCACCAGGTGGATTTCCAGGAGCTCCTCAAGAGGTCGGAAATGTACAAGCGAGAGGAGCACCGGGCCATGTGGGATCATGCCTGCCGGCTCCTGGCCGCCGAGAAGGCGCTCGGCAAGGCCAAACGTCGGGAGCCCATGCCCAAACAGGACCCCAAGCTCCGGGTTCAAAATTTCAACGAGGTCGCCCTGGGCTACACCAAGGAGCAGGCCATTCGTGAAGCCTCGCGGTGCTTGAGTTGTAAAAAGTCGCCCTGCGTGGCCGGATGCCCGGTCGACATCGATATCCCGGGCTTCATCGAACTCGTCCGGAAGGGCGACCTCATCGCGGCCAGTCATAAGATCAAAGAGAAGAACAGCCTCCCCGCCATCTGCGGACGGGTCTGCCCCCAGGAAGAGCAATGCGAGGTCGCCTGCGTCCTGTCCAAAAAAGGGCAGCCCATCGCCATCGGTCGGCTGGAACGGTACGTGGCCGATTATGAATTCCAGCAGGGGGACGTCCGGATGCCGAAAAATCTGAGCCCGACGGGGAAAAAGGTCGCCGTCATCGGGGCCGGGCCGGCCGGTTTGTCGGCGGCCAGCGAACTTGCCAAAATGGGGCACAGCGTCATCGTCTTCGAGGCCCTCCACAAGCCGGGCGGCGTTCTCGTTTACGGGATTCCCGAGTTCCGTCTTCCCAAGTGGATCGTCCAGCGCGAATGCGAATACATCGGCAGGCTGGGGGCCGAAATCCGGGTGAGCCAGGTCGCCGGAAAATCCTTCACCATCGACGACCTTTTGAGCAACGGCTATGATGCCGTCTTCATCGGGACCGGGGCGGGCCTGCCGTACTTCATGAAAATCCCCGGGGAGAACCTGAACGGGGTGTACTCGGCCAACGAGTTCCTGTCCCGGGTGAACCTCATGAAGGCCTATCTTTTCCCGGAATTCCAGACCCCCGTCCATTATGGGCAGAAGATCGCCGTCGTGGGAGGCGGGAACGTGGCCATGGATTCCGCCCGGACCTCGCTCCGCTTGGGAGCCGAAAAAGTCTACCTGATCTACCGCCGGGCGAGAGAACAAATGCCGGCCCGCGAGGAGGAGATCGAGAACGCTTTCGAGGAAGGCGTCGAACCGCGCCTGCTGACCAATCCCATTCGGATCCTGGGAAACGAAAAAGGCTGGGTGAAGGGGATCGAATGCATCCAGATGGAGCTCGGAGAAGCGGATGGATCAGGCCGGAGACGGCCAATTCCCAAAAAGGGCTCTGAGCACATTATTGATGTCGACATGGTGATCATGGCCATCGGCCAGGGCCCCAATCCCCTCTTGACGTCGACGACCGCCGGCTTGGCGCTGACAAAGACGGGGAACATCATTGCCGACGAAACGACGGGCAAGACCTCGAAGAAAGGAGTGTTCGCCGGCGGCGACATCGTCACCGGCGCGGCCACGGTCATCCTGGCCATGGGGGCGGGCAAAAAGGCGGCCCAATCGATCGACGTCTATTTAAGGACTGGAGAGTGGTGAGCCCCCTGTTGGCACAACGTCGTCTCCGTCAACCGCCCGGCGTCTGGCTTTCAGCCGCCAGAGCAAACTGTTCAAAGACGCGCGCCCGGGATGTCTAAAGCGACTTCAATCGGCTGAGCCGGGGCCTGCGCCGGCTCATGGCCGGCAGCCGCAAATTCGGCCTGTCCTCCATCACCCGCGACGACATCAGCGGCCTCCCCTGCGTCCTCGACGTCGACAAGGACGAGGTGGAAAAGATCCCCAAGGGCCGAGGACGCGGGATCCGACCGACGGAAAAGGGTGCTTTTCGGGCGCCGCGGGGGCTTGTGGTAAAATAGTTACAAGGACCGACGATGTTCTCAAGACCGCGGCTTGCCGTTGCCGTCCTTCTCTTGGGCCTGGCCGTCGCCGCGCGCCCGGCCGCGGCCCAGGAAAAAAGCGGGGAACTCACCCACCAGATCTCCGTGCGCGCGATCTCCCTCGCCGTCACCGTCCAGGACAGGTCCGGGCGGTACGTCAACGACCTGGGCCGGGAGGATTTCACGGTCCTCGAGAACGGCCAGAAGAAGGAGATCACCTATTTCAAATACGATTTCGAGGCCCCCCTGAGCCTGGCCGTCCTCCTCGACGTCAGCGGAAGCATGGCCCTCCAGGACAAGCTCAAGGACTGCCGGGAGGCTCTGAAGGCTTTGATCACCGGACGTCTCGGTCCGCGCGACGAGGTCGCGCTCCTCATCTTCGCCGACGGGCAGGTCGAGGTCGCGGCGCCGTTCTCGACCGATAAGACCCGCTTCCTGGCCGTTTTGGACAGGACCGAGGCCTTCGGGCAGACGGCCCTGAACGACGCCGTGACCGCATCGTCGGAATTCGCCAACCGGGGGCATAACGAGAAGAGGACCCTCCTCCTGCTGACGGACGGAATCGAGAACGACAGCCGGACGACCCCGGACCAGGCCCTCCAGATCGCCCGGCGCGTGGACGTCCCCATCTACACGGTCGGATATAAAATCCCCCTGAGCGAACGGCTCCTCCTGGAGCATAAGCGGCGCGCGGGGACGACGCCGGCCGGAATCATCGACGATTTGCAGAAGTTCTCCCGGACCACGGGCGGGAAAGCGTTCCTCTCGAATTCCCCGCCGGAGCTGAAGGGGGCGCTGGACGAGATCCGGCGCGAGGTGAGCCACCAATACCTTTTGGGGTATACTTCCTATAAGGATCCGGGGGGCGAGTATAGAGAAATCAGCGTCCTGACCTCCAACAAGGGATATCGAGTCAGGACGCGCCAAGGATATTGAGGGAACTCAAAGGAGGTCCACATGAGGAACAGCAGGAGAGCGGCTCTGGTCCTGGCCGTCGCCCTGGTCGGCCTGGTCCTGGCCCCGGCCTGCGCGACCAAGACGATGGTCAACGAGCAGATCGCCGGCCTGGACAAGAAGGTCGAGGGCGTGGAGACGTCGGTCGAGGAAAACCAGAAAAGGCTCAAGGAGCACGACGAACGGCTGGCCACCATCGGTTCGCTGATCAGCCAGCAAGAGGCCCAATTCAAGGCCGTCGACGGGAAGATCGAAGACGTCCGGAAAGTCGCCCAGGGCAAGCTCCTCTACCAGGAGACGATCCGGAACAAGGACGCCCATTTCAAGTTCGACAGCTACGAACTGAGCCCGGAGATCAAGTCCGCCCTGGACGCCTTTGTCGAAAAGCTCATCGCCGAAAACAAAGGAGTCTACCTCGAGATCCAGGGCCACACCGACTCGGTCGGGCCGGAGGAATGGAACCTGATCCTGGGGAACAAACGGGCCGGGGCGGTCCTCGAATACCTCTACAAGCAGCACCACATCCCGCTCCACCGCATGCAGGTCATCAGTTTCGGGAGCGCCAATCCGGTGGGCGACAACAAGACGGCCGAGGGACGGGCCCAGAACCGGAGAGTGGAGGTCCTCGTTTACGAATGACCTGAGATTTTGAAGCTTGGAGGGGGGCCTGTCCGGAGGGGGGCGATCCCCCTGCTCCCGTGCGCCGTCAAGTTTCTACGCCGCACCTCTTGCCGGGGTCGGACAGGAAGCCCAGGCCGATCTCGCTGTCGGCATCGATAACGACGCACATCTCACAGCCGCCGCAGGCCGCGGGCACGTCGATGACCCTCAGGACGCCGGCCAAGTGCTCGTACTCGGGCAGGAGGCCGGGCAAAGAGTTCGGGGACTGGAGGAAGAAATCCCGGGCGAAAATAATCCCCTCCTCGTCCGGGTAGAGGGCCAGGTAATAGATCCGGGACTCGACCAGGTCCTGGAAGAAATGCGTCCCGAAGGACAGGTCGGGGACGTAATTGCCGACCTTGCGGGCGATC
The DNA here is from genome assembly GCA_963729855.1 of Candidatus Aminicenantota bacterium. Classification (GTDB taxonomy): domain Bacteria; phylum Acidobacteriota; class Aminicenantia; order Aminicenantales; family UBA4085; genus UBA4085. The sequence continues at coordinate 500,596 of CAVSPT010000005.1, forward strand.
TCGATCAGCATGGCCGAGTTGTTGATGTCCGAATAGGTGACGTTGACGCCCAGCTTGATGTCCCCCCGGCTCCCCCACCGGCCCGGGCCCATGAGGACGAAGGAGCGGCGGGGCAGCATGGCGTTGAGCCGGCTGACCGCTTCTCCGATGGCGACCATGTCGCCGTGCGAGGCCACGGCCGCGTATTCGTCGGGGTCGATATAGACGATGGTCTTGATCCCCCCGACCCGGGCATTGGTCAGGAATTTGTTGGCCGAGAAGAGCTTGCGTTTTTCCGGGATCCAGCTGGGGACGACGACCGGCACTTCATCGCCCAGGCGGCTCTGGGGGCGGCACTGGAGGATGTGGAGCATGGTCCCGTCATGGGCGAACTCGACGTCCATGGGGATGCCGAAAGCCTCCTGCAGGACGCGCATGATCTCGCGCATCTGCTTGAGGAAGGGGGTATTTTCGATCAGCCCGGCGAAGTTGACGACCAGGACGTCGCGGTCAAGCCGGCTCATGGCCCGGCTGGCTTTACGAACCGTGCTCCCGTCGTAGACGGAGAAGAGGCGGTCCCAAAGAGGAAATCCCTCCCCGACGTCCTGCAGGATGTCCTCGATCGGGTGGGTTTCGAAACGGCGGGTCTCGATGTTGATGACGTCGATGCTCTTCTGGGAGTAATGGAGGATCTGCTCGGGGGTGGCATTGACGCGGATTCCCGGCTGGCCGGGGCTGACGAGCATGGGATAGTCGTTGCTCAGGCGGTCGACGGCCCGCGTGCCCAGGCCGGTCACCAGGCGCAGGACGCCGTCCTCGCGCTTGATGCGAGGCGACCAGCGGAATTCGTTGTTTCCGAAGGCCACCCCGGCGAAGGCCGGAAAGAAATACTTCCCCACCCTTTTCCCGACGACGCGCTGAATGAGGACGCCCATCTCTTCGTAATAGTCGAGCAGGCCGCGTTCGGACCGGTACTGGATGGCGTCGGGGTTGAAAATGGAGGCGTAGACCTCGGCCACGGCGTCGCCCAGGGCGGCCAGCCGCTCCTCCTTGGTCCCGACATTGGCCAGGAAAAGGCTGCGGTACTTCCCGGAAAAGGCCGAGCCGCGGCTGTCCTCGAGCAGGCTCGAGGAGCGGACGATGAGCGGCCCCTCGCCGGCGTCCTCCAGGATGAGCTTGAGCTGGACCATCATCTCCGGGGAGAAGAAGGACTGCTTGCAGACCTGTTCGAGATAGGGGTAGTTGTGGCGGATCTCCTCGATGGGCGAGAATTTGAAGCTCTGCAAATCCTCGAGGAAATTGTAATGGATAAAGTCCATCAGCCCGTCCGAAGTGACGAACCAGGATTCGGGCACACGGAACTCCCCGATGACCGGATCACCCAACGCTTTCTTCCTCAGGATATGCTCGCCCAGGATCATGCCCGCCGACTTCCCCCCCAGCCGGCCGGTTCCCTGGCCGGGGCCCGTGACCCGGGAAAGGACGCGGTGGAAATCGTGGACAGTCATGTGATCGCGGGCAATGCGGATGAACTGGAGCCGGTCGCTGAGGAAACGGCGGATCAGAGCGATACGGGCCTGAAGATCGTCCGATTGGGACAGGGCCTGTTCGTCCTCGCGCGTCGAGCGGCAGAAACGGTTGACGATCTCCTTGATCTCGAGCAGGCTGATCTCCCGTTTCTCCATGGCCACCATGAAGAAATTGAGCTTGTCCTGGCGGGCCCACTGCTTGATCAAGGCGGTCAGGTCGCGGTCGGTCAAGGCCAGGGAGGCGATCCAAAGGGCCTCCTCAAAGACCTTCTCCAGTGAAGCCACGCTATGCTTGGGCAAAGGCTGGTTTTCGTCACGGCCGGCCGTCAGGTCGCCGCCGTATAATTCCGGGGAGAAGTGATAGAGAAGGCCCTGCACGCCCGGCACGCCCTGCCAGTGCAGGTGGTTCATAAGCCGCCGCAGGATGCGCTTATAGAGCAGGGGGTCGGTTTCGCGAAGCAGGTCAAGAATGACCTCCCAATCGGCCTTTCGTTTGCCCGGGGCCTCGACACGGACGTTGGAGCCGTAAGCCGGAGGGACGCCTTCCCAATCCTCGATGAGCCGCCCCAGTCGGTTGGCGATGAGCTCAATGAGCTTCTTCTCCTCGAGCGTAAAGGGGTCCTCGCGCCGGGGCGAAGCGTTCTCGAAATAGCAGACTTCCAGAGTGCCGACCGTGACGCCGCGCGTCCGCAGCGGAACGCGCTGGATCCATTTGGTCTCGACGAACCCGGGGGAGAAAAAAACGGCCTGGCGATACTTGATCCGGGCCCGGCACAGGTCCGGATACTGCCAGCCCGAGGGAATGGTATCGACGATTTTCTGGAGGATTTTCTCCGAGGACAGCCCCGGGGTCCCGAGGAGGGCGACGATCGCCTGAAGGCACTCCAGTTCCTTGACCCGCTCGCGCAACGCGCCTCCCGGAAATTCGGCCTGCGTCCGGTCTTGGCTCATGCCCGCCTCCCTGGGATCAAGGGACTCGTCTCAAAGGACTCTCACGACGAAAGCGGCACCCCGGGCCAAGCCTGGGGCCCCGGCCGCCGACAGGGCTATCCTATCATGAACGCGGGGTGAAGGGAAAAAACCCGCCCCACTCCGCCGATGCGGGGTAGGGCAGGACAAAAAAAGTTCTACCGGGGACGGACGGACTTAAACCCAGCCGCGCAAGTGGCTGGCTTCGGCCACGCGCGAAACGGCGATCATGTAGGCCGCGTCGCGCATATAAAGGCTCTTTTTGCGGGCCAGCTCGGAGACGGCCTTGAAACCGGCGGTCATCTTCTCGTCCAGGCGGCCGAACACCTCGTTGAGGTGCCAATAGAAGTTCATGTTGGACTGGACCTGCTCGAAGTAGCTGCAGGTCACGCCGCCGGCGTTGCAGAGGAAGTCGGGGATCATGAAGATGCCGCGCTTGTGGATCTCGGCGTCGGCCTCGAGGGTGGTGGGCCCGTTGGCGCCCTCGGCGATGATCCGGACGCGCTTGTGGATCTTGCCCACGTTGGCGCCGGTGATCTGGTTTTCCAGGGCGGCGGGCACGAGAAGGTCGGCTTCCTGCTCGATCCAGGCGTCGCCGGGCAGGATCTCGTAGCCGGCCTTACGGGCCTTGGCCTTGTCGATCGAGTTGTATTTGTCCGTGATGCCCATCAGTTCGTCGGGATCGACGCCGCTATCGCGGCGGAACGTGTAGGAGGTCTGGTCGGTCTGGTCCCAACAGGACACGCAGACGGCCTTGCCGCCGTATTCCCGGAAGAGCTTGACCGCATACTGGGAGACGTTGCCGAAGCCCTGAAAGGCGCCGACGGTCTTCTTGATATCGATACCGAGCTCCTTCATGGCCTCGCGGACGGTGTACATGACGCCGAACCCGGTCGCCTCGGTGCGGCCCAGCGAGCCGCCCATGCCGACCGGTTTTCCGGTGATGAAGCCGGGAAACTTGCCGCCGCGGATGCGCTCGAGCTCGTCGAGCATCCAGAGCATGTGCTGGCCGTGGGTCATGATGTCCGGGGCGGGGACGTCCTGGACGGGTCCGATGTTGTAGGCGATCTGGCGGACCCAGCCGCGGCAGATGCCTTCTTGCTCGCGGTCGCTGAGGTTGTGCGGATCGCAGATGACGCCGCCCTTGCCGCCGCCGAGGGGGATGTCGACCACGGAGGTCTTCCAGGTCATCCACATGGCCAGGGCCCGGACGGTGTCGACCGTTTCGTGGGGGTGGAAGCGGATGCCGCCCTTGCAGGGGCCGCGGGCGTCGCTGTGCTGGATGCGGAAGCCGCGGAAGACCTTGTAGCTGCCGTCGTCCATGCGGACGGGGATCAGGAAATGATACTCGCGGAGCGGGTTGCGGAGCAGCTCCCGCGTGCCCTGGTCGAGGCCGAGTTTCTCGGCCGCGGCGTCGAACTGCTGTTGAGCCATTTCAAACGCGTTGAACGGCTTCTTTTCCATACCTTCCTCCATAAAACGGGTCATGAAATGAGCTTGGTTTCCCCCGGAGCGTTTCCTCTAGGAGCGAAATTCGTCCCGGTGGAAACGAATATGATACCGCGATCAGGCCTGTTCGTCAACCCGAGGGCGGTTCGGAGAGACCCTCGGCGACCTTCTTTTTGAACCACCCCGCCCAAAGGGCATATTCGACCGCGACGGTGATCAGGGCCCCGAACAGGACGTCGGTGGGATAATGGACCCCCCAGATCACCCTGGAGGAGGCCACCACGAGCCCCCAAGCGATGAAACAGGCCGCGGCCAGACGGCGCAGCACGGGCTTGGAGCGGGGGACGAGATAGGCCAGGGCCAGAAGGACGAACGCGCTGGCCGTATGGCCGCTGGGAAAGCCATTGTCGGAGCGGGCCGGGCCGACGGCGAAGAGAGGAAAAAATCCAAGCCCGCTTCCCGGCCGGGGCCGGTTGATCATGAACTTGAGCCCGCGATTGAGAAGGCCCGGCCCGATCAATTCGGTCAGGAGGAGAAAGAGAAGAGCCGGCCGGAAGCGCTTCCATCGGCCCGTCCGGAAAGACAGGGCATAAGCGACGGCGGCCAAACCGACGATGGTCCAGGTCGGAATTTCGCCGTAATTCTCGACGAACCACCAGACGGTGAGATTGTCGTGGGCCCGGGGCAGGTGCTGGGCCCAGTTGGAGAGGGCCAGGTCATGAGGGGCGAGGATGACGGCCGAGGCGGTCGCGGCGGCGAGAAAGAGCACCGCCCATAAAACGGTCGTCCGCACCTGCTTTTTATTCATGGCCGATGGCTTCGAAGGGCGCCCTGACAAGCCGGGCTTCCGGTGAACTATAGCATATCCGGGGAGGCCGACGATAGGACCCGGCGATCGTCGGAGCGAAATTCGCAGGATCATTCTTCCGGCGGCGGGCGCGGCCTGACCATTGTACGGTTTCGATCAGGGGGGACAAAACTGGTGGAGGGCCCTCGGTCGGAGTTGCCGAACCCGCGCTCCTCCATATTTATGATCGATCATCTCCCTCCGTCCGTCTTGCGCAATTTCGCCTGGCTCCACGAATTCGAAAGAACATCATGAACCCGGACAACGGTCAGGGTCTGGGCCGTTTGACAAATCGGGGAAGAAGACTTAGCCTCAATATCAATCAGGAATGATTAATGAGCTTTCTTCTCATGGCATCATCAAGACCCTGCGGTTTGACAAAATGGAAAACCGCTGCGAGGGAAATCTCGAAGAGCACATCAATCTGATCCGCGGGAAATGCAAGACGATCCTCGATTACCGAGCCCCGATTATCCCAGATAGGAAGAAGGTCGCGAAGGAGACCGGCTTTTCGATCACCGACACCAGGCTGGAGTGCTACGGGGTCCGTCGAGCATGCCGTGAGGGCGATGATCGCAAGGGGGATTCGTGAACGTGTTATCAATCGAAAAATGAGAACAGTCCCACGGAGTCCCCATCCAATAGAAAAGGAGGTTTGTATGAAAGACGAAAAGAAACTGACTACGAGGAATGGCGCCCCCGTCGTTGACAACCAAAACACCATGACCGCCGGACCGCGAGGCCCGGTGCTGCTGCAGGATGTCTGGCTTCTGGAGAAACTTGCCCACTTCGACCGGGAAGTGATTCCTGAGCGCCGCATGCACGCCAAAGGATCAGGCGCCCACGGGACCTTCACCGTCACCCATGACATCACCCGCTTTACAAAGGCCAAAATCTTTTCCGTGATCGGCAAAAAAACCGAACTCTTCGTCCGTTTTTCCACGGTGGCCGGCGAGCGAGGTGCCGCTGACGCCGAAAGGGACATCCGGGGCTTTGCCATGAAGTTCTACACCGAGGAGGGAAACTGGGACCTCGTGGGGAACAACACGCCTGTATTCTTCATGCGCGATCCCCTCAAGTTTCCCGATCTCAACCACGCCGTCAAGCGGGACCCCCGCACCAACATGCGCAGCGCCCTGAACAACTGGGACTTCTGGACCTCCCTCCCCGAAGCGCTCCACCAGGTCACCATCGTCATGAGCGACCGGGGGATCCCTGCCTCCTATCGGCACATGCACGGATTCGGCAGCCACACCTTCAGCTTTTTCAACGCCAAGAACGAGCGATATTGGGTCAAGTTTCATTTTCGGACTCAGCAGGGAATCAAGAACCTGACCGATGAAGAGGCCGAGGCGATCGTCGGCAAGGACCGGGAAAGCAACCAGCGCGACCTTTACGAGAGCATCGAAAAGCGCGAGTTCCCCCGCTGGACGATGTTTGTGCAAATCATGCCGGAAAAGGACGCGGCGAAATATCATTTCCATCCCTTCGATCTGACCAAGGTCTGGCTGAAGAAGGATTATCCCCTGATCGAGGTCGGGGTCATGGAGCTGAACCGCAATCCCGAAAACTACTTTGCCGAGGTCGAGCAGGCGGCTTTCAACCCTGCCAACATCGTGCCCGGCATCGGTTTTTCGCCGGACAAGATGCTCCAGGGCCGGCTCTTCTCCTATGGCGATGCCCAGCGCTACAGGCTCGGCGTCAACCACCATCAGATCCCCGTCAATGCGCCCCGCTGCCCCTATCACAGCTTCCACCGAGACGGCTCCATGCGCGTTGACGGCAACTACGGCGGCACTCTGGGCTACGAGCCCAACAGCTACGGTGAATGGAGGGAGCAGCCGGAATTCGCCGAGCCTCCCTTGTCCCTGGAGAAGGCCGGGGACCACTGGGATTTCCGCAAAGACGACGATGACTACTTCACCCAGCCGGGCCTGTTGTTTCGCCTCATGGGTCCCGAACAGCAATCCCTTCTCTTTGCCAATACGGCCCGGGCCATCGCCGACGCCCCGATGGAAATCAAGCTCCGGCATATCGGCAACTGTCTGAAGGCCGACCCGGCTTACGGCCAAGGGGTGGCCGAGGCCGTTGGCATCCTTCTAAAAGCCGTGCCCCGATAGGCCCGGCGCCGGGTGAAGACGACGTTCCAAACCGGAACCGGAAAAATTTGACTTTGGCGCTCGGATCGGTAAAATGATTGGGTTTTTAACGCAGGACGGTTTCCGGGAGGGAGAATGAACATCCTCGGACTGGCCCGGCACGGGCTCAACAACTTCGAACAATTCGCCATCGTCGGCGTCGTGCTGACCGCCTTCGTCAGCCTGTTGTACGCCTGGCTGCTCCGCGGCAAGGTCATGAAGAAAGACAAGGGCTCGGCCAAGATGCAGGAAATCTGGATGGCCATCAGCGAAGGGGCCGAAAGCTACCTCGGCCGCCAGCTCAAGACCATCCTGCCGGCCATCGGCTTCCTGACCGTCCTGCTGTTCCTGAGCGTTTACATCGTCCCGCCCAGCCGCGAAGCGATGCAGGAATTCCCCCGGAACACCCAGCTCGTCATCGCCATCGGGCGCTCCATCGCCTTCATCCTGGGCGCGGCCTTCTCCCTCACCGTGGGCCAGCTGGGCATGCGCATGGCCATCCAGGCCAACGTACGGGCCGCGTCCGCCTCCCGGCGGTCGTTCAACGAGGCCCTGACCATCGCCTATTACTCCGGCACGGTCACCGGCATGCTGACGGACGGGCTGGGACTGTTCGGCGGCACGATGATCTTCATCATCTTCGGCAAGGCCGCCCCCGACACCCTCCTCGGGTTCGGGTTCGGCGGCACCCTCCTGGCCCTGTTCATGCGGGTCGGCGGCGGCATCTACACCAAGGCCGCCGACGTCGGGGCCGATCTCGTCGGGAAGGTCGAGAAGGGCATTCCCGAGGACGACCCCCGCAACGCCGCGGTCATCGCCGACCAGGTCGGCGACAACGTCGGCGACTGCGCCGGCATGGCCGCCGACATCTTCGAAAGCTACGAAGTGACCATCGTCTCCGCCCTGATCCTGGGCCTGGCCCTGGTGGCCATCACCGGGAACCTGAAGTTCATCGTCTATCCCCTGATCATCCGGGCCATCGGCGTCATCAGCTCGATCCTGGGAACCTTCACCGTCCCCATCTGGGAAAGCTTCCCCCTCAAGTTCCTCCGGGCCCACGACGCGGAAGAGGCCATGTTCAGGTCCTACGAAGTGTCCAGCTTCAACACCATCCTGTGGGCGTTTCTGCTGGCCGTCTTCTACGCCGGCGACTGGCGGATGGCCATGCTGACGACCATCGGGGTCGGCTTGGCCGTGGCCTTCAACCCGCTGACGTCCTACTTCACCTCGACCAAGAAGAAGCCGGTCAAGGACATCGTCAAATCGACCAAGACGGGCGCGGCCACGACCATCCTGTCCGGCCTGTCCGTGGGCATGGAATCGACCGTCTGGGCCCTGGTGGTCATCGTCATCAGCTTCATCGGGGCCATGGTCCTCTACGGCGGCGAACAGCCCATCTACGTGCTCTACGCCGTGGCCATGATCGGCATCGGCATGCTCAGCCATACCGGCAACAACGTGGCCATGGATTCCTACGGCCCCATTTCGGACAACGCCAACGGCATCGGCGAGATGGCCTGGCATGACATGGAAGACGAGGAAACCAGGAAAGCCCGCCAGATCATGGCCGACCTGGACGCCGTGGGCAACACGACCAAGGCCATCACCAAGGGCGTGGCCATCGCCTCGGCCGTCATCGCCGCGGTCAGCCTGTTCGCCTCGTTCATGACCGACGTCGGCATCGTCCAGGTCCGGCTGGGCCTGCCCAAGCTGACCTCCATCCGCGTCTCGGAGACGAGCGTCTTCGTCGGCCTTCTGCTGGGCGGGGCCCTGCCCTGGCTCTTCAGCTCGCTGTCGATCAAGGCCGTCACCCGCGCGGCCGGGCTCATCGTCGAAGAAGTCCGCAAGCAGTTCCGCATCCCCGGCCTGATGGAAGGCAAGGTCAAGCCCGACTACGCCCGCGTCGTCGGCATCTCGACTTCGGCGGCCCAAAAGGAGCTCATCCCCCTGGCCGTCATCTGCGTCCTGATGCCCATCGCCGTCGGCCTCATCCTCAAGGTCGAGGCCCTGGGCGGCTTCCTGGCCGGGATCATCCTGAGCGGCCAATTGCTGGCCGTCTTCATGTCCAACGCCGGCGGCGCCTGGGACAACGCCAAAAAGTCCGTCGAGGACCAGCCGCGGGACCTGGCGGCCAACACCGGCAAGGGCTCCGAGGCCCACAAGGCCGCGGTCGTCGGAGACACCGTCGGCGATCCGCTCAAGGACACCGCCGGACCGGCCCTCAACCCCATGATCAAGGTCGTCAACATGGTCAGCCTGATCGCCGCCCCGATCATCGTCAAGTACAATTCCCTGACCGCCGGAGTCGCGGTCGTGGCCGCGGCGCTGATCGCCACCGTCGTCTGGGCCATCCTCCGCAGCAAGCGCGACGCCCCGGACCTGGTCGAAGAAGCGGCCAAGAAGTAGCCGCGGCTGTTTGATCGGATATCCATATTCCGGTTTCGGGCCCGGCCGGTTTGAGGTTCAATAATCCGCGGGCCAAAAGGACTTCAGCTTTCCATGCCTGGCACGCCGAGCTCCAGGTTTACATCGACGCTCATTGAGCCGGCTCCAGAACGAAATCCAGTCTTTTCCGTATCTTCCCGGTGGAACCGCCGCTTTATTATACGGACCGATTCGCGATAGAATGGCCGTCGGCGCTGGTTCGTCCGCCGCTCGAAGGAGGTGTCCATGAGCGTCGTTTTGACCGTCCAAGACCTGAAAAAAACTTATGGGAAGCTGGAGGCCCTCCGTGGGGTCAGCTTCGAAGTCCACGCCGGCGATGTCTTCGCCCTGATCGGCCCCAACGGGGCGGGCAAGACGACGACCCTGCGGATCGTGGCCACCCTGCTGACCGCATCCTCCGGGACGATCCGCTTCCTCGAGCACGACCTGCGCAAGGAGCCGGACCGCGTCCGGGAGAACATCAGCTACCTGCCCGAGGAGGCCGGCGTTTATAAAAACATGAAGGGGATGCAGTACCTCCGCTTCATGGCTGATTTCTACGCCGCCACGCCGGCCCAGGAAAAGGAATACGTGGACCGGGCCGTGGCCATCACCGAGCTGGGCGACCGCCTCAACGACAAGGTCGGAACGTACAGCAAAGGCATGACCCGCAAGATCCTGCTGGCCCGGGCCCTCATGACCCGGCCGGTCCTGGCCATCCTGGACGAGCCGACGTCCGGGCTGGACGTCCTGAACGCCCTGGACGTCCGGGCCATGATCCGCCGCTACGCCAAGGAGGGAACGGCCGTCCTGCTCTCCTCCCACAACATGCTGGAGATCGAGTACCTCTCCGACCGGGTGGCCCTGGTCGACAAGGGCCTCATCCTCGACGCCGGCACGGCCGCCGAGCTGAAGGCCAAGCACAACGCCGCCAACCTCGAGGAAGTCTTCAGGAGCTCCCTCCGATGAAAAAATTCACCAACCTGCTGAAAAAGGAAATCCGCGAGCTGCTGACCGCCCAGCTCCTCGTCTCGCTTCTGTTCATGATGGCCCTGTTCTATTTCATCGGCGACATCACCAAGAAGGAAGTGGCCAAGGCCGCCGGCACGCAGACCGTAGCCGTTCTGGATTTCGACGACTCCGAGGCTTCACGCGGCATCCTCAAGGGCATGGAAGCCGTCCATTTCGCCATCCAGTCCATGGCCGGCAAGACCAAGGCGCAGGCCATCCAAGCCGCCAAGGACGGGGACGCCAAGGTCCTCCTGGTCATCCCCCAGGGCTTCGGACAGTCGCTGACCGACCTCCAGGTCCGGGAAATCGAGACGTATTCGTTCATGCGCAACTTCTCCATGGTCGGATCCCAAACTTCGACCATCCTGAAGGGCGTCCTGACGGCCATGAACACCGTCATCTCGAACGGCTTCCTCAAGGCCAAGATCCCGGAAACCGATCCGGAGGCGATCAAGAATCCCATCAAGAGCCGTGACTTCGTCATCGTCAAGGATAAAATGGCCGAGGGCTCGGCCTCCACGATTGCCCGGCTGCTGTCTTCCCAGACGGTTTTCATCCCCGTCATCCTGATGATGATCATCATCTATTCCTCCCAGATGGTCATCACCACGGTGGCCATGGAAAAGCAGAACAAGACGCTGGAAACCCTCCTGACCGTGCCCATCCGGCGGACCTCGATCATCACGGCCAAGATGCTGGCGGCCGGCCTGGTCGGCCTGCTTTCGGCCGGAATCTACATGCTCGGTTTCCGCAGCTTCACCGGGGGCATGACCTCCGGGCTGGAAGCATCGTCCGGAATGACCGCCGCCATGCACCAATTGGGCCTTTCATTCAATACGACGGGCTACATCTTCCTGGGCTTCTCCCTCTTCTTCGCCATCCTCTGCGCCCTGGCCATTTCCATGATCCTGGGTGTCCTGGCCGAGGACTTCAGGAGCGCCCAGAGCCTGATCATGCCCGTGGTGCTGATCGTCATGATCCCCTATTTCATCTCCCTCTTCGCCGACCTCAATTCGCTATCGCTTCCAGTCAAAATCCTGGTCATGGCCATCCCCTTCTCCCATCCCTTCCTGGCCGTACAGAACCTCTACCTCCAGAACTACGGGGCCATCCTGGCCGGCATCGGGTACGAAGTCGTGATCTTTGCCGTCCTCGTCCTCATCGCCGCGCGCATCTTCTCCACCGACAAGATCCTGACCATGAAGCTGCGCTGGGGCAAGAAAAGAGCCAAAACGACGGTCGTCTGACCAGCCGGCTGCGGAGGAGCGGCCGGCATGCCCCGCCCCAGTCCACCGCCTTGACAGGGCAAACGGAAGGGGGGTAAAATTTATGAAGGAAAAAAGAAAAGGACAGCCGTCATCTCCCCTCGTGTCCTGAATTCAGCGCTTCCCCGGTAACGGCAGGAAATCCATCCACGACCGGAGGAAAGGCCGGATCATGACCAAGCCCGAAGCGGCCGCCGACAATGGCGTCGGGCTTCCTCCCGGCGTGAAGATCGGAGTTGCGGATTCCTTCGGGCTGCGCCGGGCCCATCTGTGGGTCGCTCCGCAGCCGGAAGGGACCCGGGAACGATCGGGACCTCCGGAAAAAGCCACATGAAACCGTCCCGGATCCTGATCGTCGAGGACGAAGCCATCCTGGCCGCCCACCTGGCCCTGGACCTGACCCAGATGGGGTACGAAGTGGCCGGGCAATGCGCCACCGGCGAAACGGCCGTTCAGCAGGCGCTCAAGGAGAAGCCGGACGCCATCCTCATGGACATCCGGCTCCGCGGCGGAGTGACCGGCATCCAGGCGGCCGAAGCGATACGCAAGGCCGCCGACATCCCCATCATCTTTCTGACCGCGTATACCGAGGAGAACATCCTTCAACAGGCCAAAAACACGGACGCCTACGCCTTTCTGTCCAAGCCGGTCCGGGAGCGGGAGCTGCGGGCCAGCCTGGAGATGGCCCTCTACAAGCACGCCGCCGAATCCCAGCGCCGGCAGGCGGAGGAGTCGGTCCGGGCTCTGGCCGCCCGCCACGCAGCGCTCCTCGCCGCCGTTCCGGAAATTGTCATGGAAGTGGATCAGAACAAGGTCTATACCTGGGCCAACCGGGCCGGGCTCGAGTTTTTCGGCCAGGACGTGATCGGCAAGGAGGCTGCCTTTTATTTCGAGGGCGAGCAGAACGTCTATGAGACGGTCCGGCCTCTCTTCGAGGGCGATGATCATACGATCTATATCGAGAGCTTTCAGCGCCGCATTGACGGCGAAAAACGCCTCCTCGCCTGGCGGTGCCGGACGCTCAAGGACGGCCGGGGAAACGTGACCGGCGCGCTCTCCTCCGCCCGCGATATCACCGAAGAGAAGCAGGCGGCGCTAACACTGAACCAGCGCGAGAAGCGGCTGCGGGAGATTCTGGATAATTTCCAGGACGCCTATCTCCGGGCGGACATGAACGGCCGCTTCGTCCTACTGAGCCCTTCCGCGCCCCGTATCTTCGGCTACGATTCGGTCGAAGAGATGATGGGCCTGCCCGCCGCGGCGCTTTACGCAAACACGGCGGAGTGGGGTTCCGTCCTCGACGAGATCCGGCGGAACGGCTTCGTTCGAGACCGCGTCGGCCGGAGCATGAGGAAAGACGGAACGATCTTCTGGGTTTCGCTGAACGCCCAGTTTTACTTTGATGATCAGGGCCGAATCGAGGGCACGGAAGGGGTCGCCCGCGACATCACTGAACGCGAGTCGGCCGAGGAGGCGCTCCAGGAGAGCGAATTGAAATTCCGGAACGTGTTCCAGAGCAGCCGCGACGCCATCGTCGTCAGCCGGAACGGCCTTCACGTTTTTGAAAATCAAGCCTATCTCCGGCTCTACGGATATGAAACGCCCGAGGAATTGAAGGGACGTCCCATCCTCGATTTCGTTGCCGCGTCGCACCGCGACCAGATCGCCGGATACATCCGCCGGCGCAACGCGGGTGAAACGGCCCCGACCTTCTACGAATCGCGGGGATTGCGCAAGGACGGATCCGAATTCGATAATGAGATCCAGGCTTCGACGTTCGATCTCCACGGCCAAATTCATATATTGGCCGTCATCCGGAACATCACCGAGCGGAAAAAAACCGAAGACCACCTTAGCCAAAGCTTCCGGGAATTGGGGGAGGCTTTTCGGTCGGCCATCCGTGCCCTTTCCTCGGCCATTGAAATGCGGGACCCCTATACCTCCGGACACCAGGAACGGGTCACCCGGCTGGCCGTGGCGATCGCCCGGAAGCTGGGCCTGGACGAGGACAAGGTGGAGGGCATCCGGATCGCCGGGACGGTCCACGATATCGGCAAGCTGTCCATCCCGGCCGAGATCCTGAGCAAGCCGACGAAGCTCTCGCCGGTCGAGTATTCCCTGATCCAATCCCATTCTCAATCCGGCTCCGACATCCTGGAGAACATCCCCTTCCCCTGGCCCATCGCCCGGATCGTCCTTCAGCACCACGAGCGGCAGGACGGATCGGGATATCCGAACAAGCTGGCCGGGGAGGCCATCCTCATCGAAGCCCGCATCATCGCCGTGGCCGATGTCGTGGAAGCGATGTCCTCCCATCGGCCTTATCGGCCCGCCTTGGGGCCTCGGGCGGCGATCGACGAGATCCGCATGGGGAAGGGCGCGAAGTACGATCCCGCCGTCGTGGACGCCTGCGTCCAGATCATCTCCGAGCCCGGATTCTCCTTCGATTGAGCCGGGCCGGAGAAGCTCAGCGCGTTTCGATCCAGGCCTTCTCGATGACTACCGGTTGGAGCGGCTTGTGCATGGCCAGCTTCTTGTCCGCCCCGGTCCAGACCTCCTCGACCGGAACCTCGGCGATCCGGCGCAGGACGTCCTGACCCTCGATCAGCCGGCCGAAAACCGTATACTTGCCGTCCAGGTGCGGGCGGGGCGCGACGCAGACATAGATCTCCGAGTCGCCGCTGTTCTCGTCGCCCGTCCGGCCCAGGCCGAGTGTTCCGAACAGGTGGGGATTTTTGTTGAATTCGGGCGGAAGCGCCGGCGCGCCGCCGCCGCCGGCCTGGATGACGTGGCCCTTGACCACCCGGTAGAAATCCTTGCCGTCGTAGAAGCCGGCGGCGACGAGCCTTTTGATTTGGGCCGTCGTTTTGGGCGCATCGGCCTCGAAAAATTGGAAAACCATCGTCCCCAGCGACGTTTTCATCACCAGAAATTCCGGCGCTTTGGCCAGACCGGCGTTCACGATATCCAGGCCATATGAGGGGGCGGCCAGGGCCGTCCAAGCGGCCGTCAACCCGACGAGGGTAAGCGCGCATTTTTTCGTCATGCTTTCCTCCGCAACGGCTTCATCCTAGCACCAAGCGGTCGCCTTCAGCGATCCGGACTACGTTTTCAGGCGGGCGATGAGGGCCTCGAGATAGCGGGACTTCATCTGTTTAGAGGCCAGGGCCTGTTTGAGGGGCGGCATCTTGAGAATGACGCCCAGAATGGCGGCCATGGCCCGGTGGCTCCGCAGGGCCCGGTTGTCGAAAATTAGGTCCTGGAGCGTGCCTTTCTCGATGGCCATGAGAACCGCCTTGTGAACGGAGTCGAGGGGGGTGATGACCCGGGCCGGCCTCGAGACGAGCCCCAGGCTCTTCGTCCTGCAGGCCCGCACACAGACGCCGCAGCCGAGGCAGATCGATTCCTCGACGCGGGCCGTTTTTTTGCGCGGTTGATGAGGATCGTTGGCCGAGACGAGGCCCATGGCTTCGACCGGGCAGAGGACCGCGCACTCGCCGCAGCCGCTGCACGTCGCCCGGTCGATCCGGGGGATGAAATTCGTGGTATGGATGGCCCGCAGGCTGCCCAGCCGCCGGGCGGCGATGAGCGCCTCGCAGCAGCAGCCGCAGCAGTTGCAGATGAAGCTGACCTCGCGGCGTACGTTCTCCCCGAATTGGACGAGGTTGCGGTCGTACGCCTGCTGGAGAAGATCCCGCCCTTCCTCCGCATCGACGGAGCGGGCGTAGCCGTGTTTGATGAGCGCCGCGGCCGTGTTGCCGAAGGTCATGCAGATGTCGAGGGGCGCATCGCAGGCCGTCCCCCGGTGCCCCATCTTGTGGCGGCAGTAGCACAGGCCGACGCCGCGGTACGAGGCCGTCTTGATCACCTCGCCGGCCCGCTCGTAATCCAGCGTATGAAGGGCGTTGTCGGCCGTCAGAACCGGCTCCTGGACGAAGGCCCGGCCGAGCTTGGTCTCCATGCCGAAGAGGGCGGTGATGAAATCCTCCTCGACGTTGATGTATTGATGGAACAATTCGGAAAGGATTTTCTGGTCGATGTCGCCGCGCAGCCGCATCAGCGAGAACTCGAAAAACCCGGCCATCGGGGGCGGCAGGACGTAGAGATCGTGTCTCCGCCCCGTCGTGTCGAGAAGCAGGCATCGCGAGGCCAGCCCGTCCAGGATCCGGCGCGCCTCGGCCGGCTTCAATTTCCAGATGCGGGCGGCCTGGGCCGCGCTGAAGGGCTTGATCGGGAGCCGGGCGACGAGCGAGGCTTCCTTCTCCGTCATCAGGATCTTGAGGATGCCGTGCAGGGATCTGGAATCCGGGGCTCCCTGGGGGAAACGGTTCAATCGCCCGATCAGATGGTCGTATCCGGTCCGCGCGTCGAGATGGGCCATGCGTCCTCTAGGACGGGAATCTACAGGCCGGCCTTCCGCCTGTCAAGCGGAAACGCCGGTCGGAAGAGGCTCGAATCGGGTATAATCGCACCATGAGCCGGTTGAGCCGGGATTTCCTGGAGAGGATGCCCAAAGTCGAGCTTCACGTCCATCTGGAGGGCGCCGCCCCCCGGCCGGCCTTGAACGAGCTGGCCCGCAAGTACGGGCGCCCGCCGTTCACGGGCCTGCTCGATGGATCTCGAGGCGGCGACGGCACCCGCTTGCGTTTTAAGTTCGCCGGCGGGTCCGGCAAAACCCGATCCCCGGAAAATCGCCGGGGCCCGAGCTTCGCCGATTTCGTCGGCGTCTGGCTCAAGATCGGGGATCTCCTGCGCGAATACGAGGATTACGCGTTCATCGCCCGGTCCCTGGCCGGCGAATTCAAGCGCCAAAATATCCTCTACGCCGAGGTCCTCTTTTCGCCGGCCCGGGACTCGACCGGACATCTTCAACCCGAACGGATCACCGAGGCCGTCGCCGCCGGATTTGCCGAAGGCCCGGCCGCCGTCCGCTTGATCGCCGATCTTGTCCGCGACAACGGCCCGCGGGAGGCCGGCCGGACGCTCGACGCCCTCCTGGCCGTGAATCATCGGATCATCGCCGGGATCGGCCTCGGCGGCTCAGAGGCGCCCTTCCCGCCGGAACCCTTCGCCCCGATTTTCGAAAAAGCCCGCGCCGCCGGCCTGCGGACCCAGGCCCACGCCGGAGAAAGCGCCGGGCCGGAAAGCATCTGGGGAGCGATCCGGACCTTGCGGGTGGACCGCATCGCCCACGGCGTGCGGGCCCGCGAGGACGCCGCCCTGATGACCTATCTTCAACAAACCGGGCTCCCCCTCGACGTCTGTCCAACCTCCAATATCCGCACGGGCGCGGTCGAACGTCTCGCCGACCATCCGGCCGCCGATTTCCTGCGGCGCGGGATCAAAATCAGCCTGAACACGGACGACCCCGCGCTCTTCGGCGCGGATCTGGCGGGAGAATTCGATTCGCTTGTCCGGACCTTCGCGCTCACCGAAGACGAAGTCCGGACGCTCCTTCTCAACGGCCTGGACGCCGCCTGGTGCGGGCCGGATGAAAAATCGTGTCCGCGCCGCGTCGTCGAGGCATTTTTCGGCCGGTAAGGCGATCTTGTGTTATAATCAGTAAACAAGAAATGAAAAGAGGGAATTCACGCCCCGTTCGTCTGACCATGGCTTTGTTGTTTTTCTTGATTGTTTCTTTCGTCCATTTTGTTCACACCGAAAAGAATCCTGAGGGCGACAATGATTGCGGAGCCTGCCGCCTCCAATACTCGATCCTCAGCGCCGCCCTGATCATTTTTGTTTTGTTGCTGTTGCCGATCATTCATCTCTTTTTCGGACCGAATCCAAGGCCGAAATATGAATCCTATTTCGCACCCCGCATCTCGTCACGGGCTCCTCCGACGATCTGACTTTCCCGCCTCATTTCTCCGGGTCCCGGTTTTCAGGCCGATTTCTATTGAATCGTCCGTTAAGGAAAGTCCAAGATGCTACATTCCAAAGAAAAACAGAACCCCCCATGGGACCGGCGGCTGCGGATTTGTCTCGCCTCCGCGATCCTGTCGCTGCTCGCTTTCACGCCCGGGGCCGCGTTGGCCGAGTCCTCGGGAACGATCCTCGGCCGCGTCGTCGACCCCGATGGGGCGGCCCTGCCGGGCGTGAAGATCCTTCTCCACAACGATATCACCGGCTACAATTCCGAAGTCCTGAGCGGGCCGGACGGCTCCTTTCGATTCTTCAACGTCCCCTTCAATCCCTACCATTTGCACGCCGATTTGGATGGATTCGCCCCCTTCCGCGCCGATGTGGACGTGCGCTCGGCGGCGCCCAAGGAGGTGACGGTGAAGCTCAAGCTCGCCGATATATCGGTGACGGTGGTCGTCACGGGCGGCGAGCCCGCCGCCGGCCAGCTCGAAACCGACACATCCACCTCGCATGTGGACATCGATAAATCCTACATCACGCGGGCGCCCGCGTCC
Source organism: Candidatus Aminicenantota bacterium (assembly GCA_963729855.1). Taxonomy (GTDB): domain Bacteria; phylum Acidobacteriota; class Aminicenantia; order Aminicenantales; family UBA4085; genus UBA4085. The sequence goes on from CAVSPT010000005.1 coordinate 518,626, forward strand.
GTCCTGTCGAGGGCCATGGAGGAACTGATCACGGCGACTCCCGGGTTCGCCAAGGACGAAAACGGACGGTTCCATTTCCAGGGGGCCCACAGTCAAAGCGAGTATGTGATCGACGGTCAGACGATTTCCGACCAGACGGGCGTCACGTTCTCGAACTCGATCGATCCCGGGATCGCCCAGTCGATGGAGGTCATCTACGGGAACGTGCCCGCCGAATACGGTGAAAAGATCGGGACCGTCATCAACCTGGCCACGAAATCGGGACTGGGCAGCTCTTTCAAGGCCGATCTTCAGAGCGGCCTGGCCAGTTTCGGAACGTTCGAAGAGGCCGCGTCCGTGGCGGCCGGGTCGCAGACCTGGGGCCTCTTTGCCTCCGTGTCGGGTTCGCGCTCGGACCGATTCCTCGACCCGGTCAACCCGGGCAATCTTCACAACTCGGGCGATAGCGAACGGGCCTTCCTGCGGTTGGACTACGCCTCGCCCAAAATGACGGATATGCTTCGGTTGACCCTCCTCGCCGGGCGGACGAATCGGGACGTGCCGAACACCTACACCCAGGAAGCGGCGGGTCAGAACGAGTCCGTGCAGAGCCGGGACGAAAATATCAACCTCGGCTGGACGCACGTGTTTTCCTCCGCCGCCACGTTCAACCTGAACGCCTTCGCCCGATTCTCGACGTTCGACCTCACCCCGTCGCCGAACGACACGCCCGTCCGGGCCGAGTCCGACCGATCGCTCGACAACTACGGCCTCGCGCCCTCCTTCACCTGGGTCCACGGGGCTCAAGAAATCAAAGTGGGCGGCATCTTCAAGCGGTTCCCGATCGACGAGCGCTTCAGCTTCGGGATCACGGATCCGGCCCTGAACGATCCCGCTTCAGCGGATTACAATCCGAATCTCGCGCCGTATGACTTGACCCGAGGAGGGTCGCTTTTCGCCTTCCACGGTCAGCGCACCGGGACCTATTACGCTACCTATGTTCAGGACGCCATCAAGCTCCAGGATCTCACGCTCAACGTGGGGCTCCGATACGACCACAACGATCTTCCGACGAGCCAGTCCGTTCTGGAGCCCCGTCTCGGCGCGGCCTACTTCATTCGAAAGACGGGAACGGTCTTTCGCGCTTCCTACAACCGCGTCTTCTACACGCCGGAGTACGAAAACATCCTGCTCAGCTCCTCGCCCGAAGCGGCCGGTCTCGTTCCGCCTCTCGTGCAGCAGTCCCGGGCGCTGGGAGGGGGACAGCTGCCCGTGCTCGGAGAGAGGCAGAATGCCTACACGGTCGGCGTGCAGCAGGCGCTCGGCGGTTTCGCCCGTCTCGATGCCGATCTCTGGTGGCGCCGATCAACGGGACCGGGCGACCAGGATCAGTTCGAGAACACCGGAATCGTCTTTCCGCTCGCCTTTTCCTCCGGCCAGTTCAATGGATGGGACGTCCGGCTCGACCTGGCCCGGACGCACGGTTTCCAGGGCTTTCTGTCCCTGGGCCACACCCACGCCGTTTACGACCCGCCGTACACCGGGGGGCTCTTTCTCGACCAGGCCGCCGTCGCCGCCATCACCGCCGGCCCGTTTCTCATCGATCACGACCAGGCGATTCAAGCCCAGCTGAGCCTGCTCTACGACCTCGGAAAAAGCGGATTCTGGGTGGGCGGCAACGTCCGCTACGACTCGGGTCTCGTCTGCGCCGTCGGGCCGGCGGACATCGCTTCGGATCCCAACAACGCCTTCGCCATCCCCTACATCGTCGTGCACAGCGGGACCGGTCTCGACCCGAATCGCATCGCCCCCCGGACGATCGCGGACTTCTCCGTGGGCGCCGACCTGACCCGGCACGGCATCCCCTTGTCCATCGAGGCCAGCCTGCTGAACGCTTTCGACAAGCAGGGAGTCTACAATATCGAGTCGATCTTCGGAGGGACGCACGTGATCCCGCCCCGCACGTTCGCCGTGCACTTGCGATACAGCTTCGGAGGCGAAAAGCCGTAGAGCGCTGAAATTCGGGACGTGCCTTGCCTGCCCGCCGCGGGGGTGCTACTCTAGGAACCGTCCCGAACAGCCATCCTCAAGGAGGACCGGAATGAGTGAAGTCGGATACACTTGCCCACGCTGCGGCAAACACATCACCCTGCCGCCGGACAAGCCGGCCCCCGTCTGTTGCGGAGCGGCCCTGACGGCCGACCCTCTGCCCTACTGCACCAAGGCGCCCACCGCCGAGATGGACCGCGAAATCGACGCGGACGAGCCCTGCGCCGACGGCACCCAGCCGAAAAAACGCTGAGTAAGGAATTTTCGGGCTTGCGCTTCAATTTCCGCGACAACCCGCCCGGCCTGAAAGTCCTGCCGGTCTTCAACACGCGCTTCTGAGCCGCGCGCGGCCCGGTGGCGCGCCGGCGCCGATTGCGGTAAGCTGAGGACATGCCCCGGACCCGCGACGTCGCCGTGATCGGCGGAGGGGCGGCCGGCTTGGCCGCCGCGATCGGAGCCGCCCGCCGGGGGGCCTCGGTCGTGGTCGGCGAACGGCTCCCCAAGCCGGGAAAGAAGATCCTCGTCACCGGAGGCGGCCGCTGCAACCTGACCCGCGAAAATTTTACCGCCGCGGACTTCACCTCGACCGACGCGGCGCTCGCGGCCTCCATCTTCGCCCGCATCGGTCCGCCCGACATCCTGCGCTTTTTCCACGAGCTGGGTCTGGAAACGGTCTCGGACGGCGGCCGGATTTATCCGGCGGCCGGCCAAGCCGCGTCCGTATTGAAGGTCCTGCTTCTGGAAGCCGGGCGGCTCGGCGTGGCCCAAGAGCTCGATTTCGAGGTTGTCGCCGTCGATGCCCGGTCCGGCGGTTTCGTCGCAGCCGCCCGGGACGGCCGGACCATCGAAGCGCGCAGGATCATTTTGGCCGGCGGCGGCCGGTCGTACCCCGCCCTGGGCTCCAACGGCAGCGGCCATGAGCTGGCCCGGAAGCTGGGCCATCGCATCGTTCCCCCCGTTCCCAGCGCCGTTCCGCTCCTGGTCAAGGACCGCCTCTGTCATTCGCTTCAGGGTCAGCGCATCCGGGCCCGCGCCGCGGCCCTGCTCGGAGGGAAAGCCGTCCAGGAAGCCGATGGCGACCTCCTTTTCACGGCTTATGGCTTGTCGGGCACCGCGGTCCTGGACGTCAGCGAAAGCCTGTCCGTCGCCCTGAACCGCGACGGCCGTTCGGACGCCGGCCTGTCCCTGGATCTGGTCCCCTTCATGACGAGCGGACGATTGGCCGATGAGATCGGGCGGCGGATGCGGGCCGGATGGACCGAGTCCGACTGGCTTTCGGGGATCCTGCCCGAAAAATTCGCCGTCCTGGCGCGCCCGATTCCGGCCCCGGCCGGCCGGGCCGACGCCGCGGCCGCGTTGGCGGCCTCACTCAAGGACAAGCGGTTCGCGGTGCACGGAACGCGCGGCTGGAACGAGGCTGAATTCACGTCCGGCGGCGTCGATGCGCGGGAGATCGAGCCGGGCACGCTCGAATCCAAGCATTGCCGGGGCCTTTATTTGGCCGGCGAGATCCTGGATGTCCAGGGCCCGCGGGGCGGATACAATCTGGCCTGGGCCTGGGCCTCCGGCCTGGCCGCCGGCGAGGCGGCGGGAGGACGGCGATGAAGGTCTGGCCGCAGGGCGGCCCGCGCCGGCTCATTCACGCCGTTATTTCACGACCATGAAGAGGACTTCCTTCATATTGTTGTCTTCGTGGCTCTCGGCGATCTGGTTGTTCACGTCGACGACGCAGCGGAAATTGTGAGTCCCCTCCGTCGTTGGTGTATAAGGACCAAAGCCCCTCAGCGTCTTGCCGGCGGCCAGGTTGCCCCAGGAATTGTTCCAGACCATCACGTTGTCGATGTAATACCCCAGAAGCCACAGGGATGTGATGTCCCGGTTGCCCTGGTTGACCAGGTCGCAGACCATCATGACCTTGACGCCCAGCTTGAGGCTGGTCTTGATGGGCACGATGGGTGAGACGTTGGGGTTCTCGACCCATTGGGCGAACCAGATCTCGTTGATCGCCAGGTCGGGCTTGAGCAGGGGGGATAATTCCGTGGGCTTGAGGATCGATTTCTGCGTCGCCTGGGTCGTCTGGCCGGACGGCCGCCCGGCCGCGGACGGCGATCCAAACGCAAGGACGACCGCGGCCAGGACCAGAACGGCCGGACATAACACGGCCCAAATTCGTTTGTTCATGGATGGACCTCCTATAACGAATCCCTTCCCTGTCTTTGATTCTAGTCCCCCGCGGGATTCTTTTCAACGGGCCTCCCGTTGCCAGGAGCGGCTCAATCATGGTCTAATCATTCCGCCATGCGAAAAAGCTTTGCCAAGATTTCCCGCGTCCTTTCCCTGCTGGGCCTGGCCCTCGCCGCCGCGGTTTTAGCCGGCGACGGTCAGAACGCCCCTCCGCTCCGTTTCGACGGCCAGCGGTCCTACCGCGACGTCGAGACCCAGATGAAGATGGGCCCGCGGACGGTCGGCAGCCCGGCCCACGCCCGGCTCGTGGACTGGATGGCCGCGGAGCTCAAGGGCGCGGGATGGACCGTGGAGATCCAGGAAACGCCCTACAACGGGATCAAGATCCGCAATGTCGCCGGAAAGCGCGGCCAAGGCAAGCCCTGGATCATCCTGGGCGCCCATTTCGATTCGCGCCTTTGGGCCGACCATGACCCGGACCGGAGCCGGCGCCGCCAACCCGTCCCCGGGGCCAACGATGGCGCGTCCGGGGTGGCCGTTCTGCTCGAGCTGGCCCGGGTCATTCCCAGGGACCTGGGCAAGCGGATCGAGCTGGTCATGCTGGACGCGGAGGACAACGGCGAGATCCCCGGCTGGAATTGGTGCCTGGGCTCGGAGATCTACGCTTCCCGCCTGACGGGGAAGCCCGACGCCGTCGTCATCATCGACATGATCGGCGACGCCGACCTGAACATCTATAGGGAGCGTGCCTCCGATCAGGGCCTGACGAGCGAGATCTTCCGGACCGCCGCCCGGCTGAAAATCCCCCAGTTCATCGACGAATTGAAATACCAGATGGACGATGACCACATCCCCTTCCTGCGGCGGGGCATCCGGGCCGCCGACCTGATCGACTTCGACTATCCCTACTGGCACACGACCGCGGACACGGCCGACAAGGTCTCGGCGGCCAGCCTGCAGGCGGTCGGAGACGTCCTGCTGGCCTGGCTGACCGACGCCCGCTGACCGCCCTTACCAGCGGTCGGTGCGGAACGGCGCGGCCGGCAACCCTTCCTTGTTGAACAGGTTGGGCACGGCCATCTGGTGCCAGCCGAAGCGGACCGCCCGGGGCGCGGCGACGCGGGGACTGCTGACGACGACCGTCGCGCCGTCGATCTCGGCGGCCGCCTTGTAGAAGATGTGGTCGTCCCCGGCGATCTCGAACCATCTCAGGAACGGCCCGTCGCCGATCATGAGCCCGCTCCCCACCGAATCGAAGGAGATGCGGATCTTCCCGTCCTCCACGGCCATCGATTTGTAGAGCGGGCCGGAGCAGACCAATCCCGTTTCCCCATAGGTCTTGGCCCGGGCCAGGAGGGCCAGGCGCAGACCGACTTCTTTCTTGTTGCGGGGGTGGATGTCCATCAGGTCGGTGACGTCGGTGATCACGGCCATGCCGGTGTTGGGCAGCCTCAGGGCGTTGGCCTGGGCTTCCCAGAGCAGGGGCAGACGGAGGAAATCGGGGACGTCGCCGCCGGCGGTCTCCCGGTCGTAGGCGTAATAATACGGGGCGATCTGGACATAATAGAATGGAAAATCGCCTTCCTGCCAGACCGTCCGCCAGCCCCGGATCAGGGCCTCCATCTTCTTTTCATAGGCCAGGCCGTCGTTTCGGTTGGCCTCGCCCTGGTACCAGATGGCCCCGCGGATCCCGAGCGGCACCAGGGGATGGATCATGCCGTTGTAAAGGGCGGTCGGCGTCTGGGGCGAATCGAAGGGATTGTCCGGTTCGGCGGGTTTGGACGGAATCGTCCCCGTTCCGGCCAGGGCCTGGCGGGTGTCGCGGACCCAGTCGTCCCAAGCGGGCATCATCTTGGCCAGGGCCGCCCGGTAGTCGGCCATATCCTTATCCGCGGCTGCCAAAAAAGGCTTCGTCTCCGGAACGGCGGCAAAGCCCGCGGGCGGCGTCCAAGGTTCGATGTCCGTCCCGCCCCAGGCCGATTCGATGAGCCCGACGGGGACGCCCAGCCGGTCGTGCAGTTCCAGGCCGAAATAATAGGCGATCGCCGAAAAAGAGGCGGCGCTTTTCGGCGTGCAGGGCGTCCACTGGGCTTCCACGTCGGAAAGCGGCGCGGCCGAAGTCTTTTTGGGCACATTGAACAGCCGGATCATCGGTTTCTCGGCCCGCAGGACTTCCGGCGTGGAAGTGAACGTCGAGGCCAGCCAGAACTCCATGTTGGACTGGCCCGAACAGAGCCAGACCTCGCCGGCCAGGACGTCCTTCAGGACGAGGGGGGCGCTTTTCGATCCGGCCACCGTCAATTCCAAGGAGCCGCCGCCGGCTTTGACGGAAGGCAGGACGACCTGCCAGAGGCCTTCCGGGCCGGCGACCGACCCGGCCTCCTGCCCGGCAAGACGGACGGTGATTGCTTCCCGGGGAGCGGCCCAGCCCCAGACGATCACGGGTTTCTCCTGTTGGATGACCATATGATCGCCGAAGACGGCCGGCAGGCGGATTTCCGCGGCGGCCGGCGCGGCCGAACCGGCAGCCGTGGCCAAGGCCAGGATGATCATGAGGGAAAGACGCGAACGAGCGGTCATGGTGAAGTCCTCCATGCTGGAAAATTCGACCTTATATTGCTTTTTTAACGCCCGGAGTTGACGATGAGCGTCTCGGCGGGCGGGGCCGCCGGTCTCCGGTCATGCTTCCTCGACGACTTTCCAGCCGGCCGCCTCGGCCAGCGCCCCGACGGGCGTCTTGAAATCGCCGAAGGCGGTGACCCGGTGCCAGCCCCAGACGTCCCACATGGTGAAGAGCTTTTCCATGTCGCCGACAGGCTCGGCCACGAGTTTCGTCCGGCAGGCCCGATCGTCGGGATCATTGCCCGTCGAGACGGCCTGATGAAGGAGGATCTCCCTGCGCTCCTGGGACAGCTGGATGGAGGTGGTCATGTATCCGGCCGGCAAGATGGAGCGGATGGAGGCGCCCTGCCGGTCCTCGGAATGGGTCAGGATCTCGTAGGGATTCACGGCCCCCTGGGGACCGAACGGCTTGTTGTGGGCCACGCAATGGGCGTAAATGATCCGGCGCTCGGCCGTATCCAGGACCGGATCGGAAATGTAACCCGGCCGGCCCTGGGCCAAGGTCGTCCAAGTGACCAGGGACGCCGCCGAGGCGATGTCGCATTCGCACCCTCCGACCAGGCCCTCGTTGTTCAGCTCATGGAAGCCCAGGCAGGGATAGGCGTGGATATGCCCGCCGTAGAAGCCGCCCAGGCAATTGATGGTGATGGCGTTGGCCCCGCGCTTTTTCATGACCGCTTTCTGGGCCAGATACATGGCCGCCGAGTTTTCGATTTCCGCCCGGTCGGGGCCTTCGATCTTCCGCGCTTCCCTGATCCAGCGGTCGGCCACGGCCTTGGCCTCGGCCTTGTCGGCCGCTACCCAAGCGGCGTTGAGCTCGGCGAACGGCACGAAATCGACGGGGATGCCCAGCACTTCGATCGACGGCTGCGTTTCGGGCCCGCGGACGGCCAGGAGGCGGGACGCCTTCAGGCGTCTCAGACATTCCGCCGGGGCCAGGGTCTCGGCCCGGTCCGGGGCCGCCTTCAGGTCCCCCGGCTTCGGCGTCCGCCCCATCCGCAGCCGGGTCATGGCCGCGGCGAAATCGAATCCGGCGCCGCCCGCCTTGGCCGCCGCGAACAGACGGACGGCTCCGGCCAGGTCGGCGATGTTCGAGGAGGCGATGAAGCCGAGGTTGCGGGTCTTGGCCCGCAGGAAGCCGGCCGAATAAACAAGCATTCCGCCGCTCCCGCCGAATTGGAAATCGGCGTAGAGGACGGGCTTGCCCGTCTTGACCAGAACCTGGGCAACGCGGTTCCAGCAGTTCATCTGGTAGACCAGATAGCCGTCGATGTCACCGCCCCTGTCGGCGTCGGCGATCTTCTGGGACTGCTCCTCGCCCGTGGCCATGGTCGGAATGAAGGCATAATCCGGGCAGCGCCGGGTAAGCTCGGCATTGATGCGGTCCATGACGGGAACGAAATCGAAGCCCTTGTTGGGCCAGTCCGGGCCTTCCTGCTTCGGCCCGTGCAGAGCGTAAACGACGCGGATCTTGATCTTGGCGGCGCGCGGGTCCGGCCCGGGGCCGCCGTCCAGCCAGCGGGGAGCCCCGGTCAGCCCGGCCGCGCCGGCGCAGGCCGCGCAGCCGGTTAAAAAGCGCCGCCGGCTCAAACCATGGTGGTGGGCGCAGCCGACCGGAAGCTCATCGTTCGGGTGTCTTTCGCTCATGGCTCTCTCCTTGCCGCGGAATCGGGAATGGGGCCGGCCGTCAGGCTTTGCCCAGGACCATGGCCAGGAGGGCCATCCGCACGTACAATCCCATCTCCATCTGGTGGAAATAGGCCGCCCGCGGATCGGCGTCGAAGGACATGCTGATCTCGGTCACGCGCGGCAGGGGGTGCATGACGATCATCTCGCGCTTGGCCGGTTTCATCACTTCGGGGGTGATGACGAAGGCCTCCTTGACCTTTTCGTAGACGGCGGCGTCCTCGAACCGCTCCTTCTGGACGCGGGTGACATAGAGGACATCCGTTTGGGCCAGCACGGGATCGAGGCTCGAATATTCTTTTTGGGGAATGCCCTTGGCGGCGACCTCGTCGATCACTTCCTTGGGCATGCGCAGGATTTCGGGCGAGACGTAGCTCAAAGTGATGTTGGAGAAGCGGGTCAGCAGGCGGGCCAGGGAATGGACGGTCCGCCCGTATTTCAGGTCGCCGAGCATGGTCACGTTGAGGTTGTCCAGACGGCCCAGATCCTCGCGGATGGTGAAGCAGTCGAGCAGGGCCTGGGTCGGGTGCTCGCCCACGCCGTCGCCGGCGTTGATGACCGGCTTGCCCGCGTGCTGGGCGGCCAGGGCGGCCGCCCCGACCTCGGGATGGCGGATGACGATGACGTCGGCGTAGCTGCCCAGGGTGCGGACGGTGTCGGGCAGGCTCTCGCCCTTGGCCACGGACGAATAGCGAACCTCGTTGATGGGGATGACCGCCCCGCCCAGCCGCTGCATGGCGGCCATGAACGAGGACGAGGTGCGGGTCGAGGGCTCGTAGAACAGATTGGCCAGGATCTTCCCCTTGAGCAGATCGAAGGTGCCGATCCGTTCGACCATGGCCCGCATCTCGTGGGCCACGCCGAAGACGTACTCCAGATCGGCCCGGCTGAATTGTTTGACCGAGAGGATGTCCTTCCCGTACCAGGGCGCCATCTTGTAGTCGCCGAAAGGCAGATAGGGACTCTTGGATTTTGTCGGCATGGGACCTCCTTGTCCGAAGGCAAGGCAAACTATATTCCGCGGCCGGGAGGCTGTCAAATGTCGCCGCGACCGGGCGCTTATTCGTGCGAGCGGGCGACGCGGCGGATGATCGGGCCGGCGAAGGAAACGCGGGGAATCGCGGCCAGGAGTTTGTTCCTGAGGCCGGGAATGTAGACGGTCTTACGCCGAGGCAGGGCGCGAAGGGATTTCGCGATCACGTCGTCGGCCCGCATCCACATGAAGCCGGGGATGCTTGAATCCTTCAGCTTGTTGAGCTCCGGCGTATCGTGGAATTCGGTGTGGGTGAAGCCGGGGCAAAGGGCCTGGACGCAAACTCCCGTCCCCCGCAATTCGTTGGCCAGCCCCTTGGAGAAGGCCACGATCCAGGCTTTGGTCGAGCCGTACATGATGCTTCCGGGCAGGACGAAGAAGGCGGCCACTGAAGCGACATTGATCACGGCGCCGCGCTTGCGCTCGACCATTTGGGGCAGAGCGGCCCGCGTCAGCCGGGCGGTGGATACGACATGGACATGGATCATGTCCGCGGCCTTGGCCATGTCGGCTCGATAATACAGCCCGCCCCCGCCAAAGCCGGCGTTGTTGACGAGGAGGGTCAGGTCGTTTCGCGCCCGGATCCAATCCTCGACTTGGATGATTCCGGCATCCGCGGACAGGTCCGCGGGAAGAATCTCGACTCGGATGCCGAAGTGTCGGCTCAATCGACCTCCCAGTGTCCGCAGGCGGTCTTCACGGCGGGCGACGAGAACCAGGTCATATTTCAGCGCCGCCAGGTGGTGGGCGAATGCGGCGCCCAGGCCGCTCGAGGCGCCCGTGATCAATGCCGTTCCGGGAGACGCGGGTTCGTTCGCCGGCTTATCGTCCATAGAGATTTCCCCCTTTGTCGTCGCTCAGGATGAAGGCGGGCAGGTCCCGGACCACGATCCGGCGCACGGCTTCCATACCCAAATCGGCAAAATCGATGATCTCGGCGCTCAGGATGTGCTCCTTGGCCGCCAGGGCCGCCGCGCCGCCGATCGTCCCGAGGTAGAATCCGCCGAACGTCCGGCAGGCGTCGGTCACGTCCGGGGAGCGGTTCCCCTTGGCCAGGGTGATGAGCGAGGCCCCGGCCTTCATGAACGCGGCCAGGTACCCGTCCATGCGCTGGCCGGTGGTCGGGCCGAAGCTCCCGGAAGCGTATCCGCGGGGCGTCTTGGCCGGGCCGGCGTAATACACCGGATGATCCTTGAAATAGGCCGGAACGTCGCCCGTCTCGTCGAGGATCTTTTTCAGCCGGGCGTGGGCGATATCGCGGGCCACGATAAGCGGACCGGACAGGCGGAGCAGGGTCCCGACCGGATGGGCGGAGAGCGTCTTCCGGATTTCGGCCATGGGAAGGTCGAGATCGATAACCACGGCGGCTAGTGTCCCGCGCTCACATTCACACTCATCCGCGATCTTAGGACGCGGATGAGTGCGGCGGGAGCGGATCCCCGGGCTTTGCCCGGGGCCCCTGCCGCCGTCCGCGGAATTAATTGACGATTGTGTGCGACGGGGCAGGTACTTGGCCGGATTGCGCTCCACGACTTCGAGAAAGAGACCGTCGGACGTGATCCTGCCCTTGAGGTTGCGGTCGGCGTTGCAGCCGACGCCGATGCCCACGGGGCAGGAGCCGGCATGGCGGGGAAGGCGGATGAAGCGGACCTCATGGGCCAGGTGCCTGCCTCCGAACTGGGCGCCTAGCCCGGAGGCCCGGGCGGCCTCCATCATCCGCGCTTCCCATTCGGCATCGCGGAACGCCACGCCGCCGTGCCGGCCGCGGCCGGGCAGGCCGTCGAGACAGCCGGTCGTGGCCAGCTTGACCGTCTTGAGGGTCATCTCCGGCGACAGGCCTCCGACGACGACGGCGATGCGATAGGGCGGGCAGGCGGCTACGCCGAGCGCGGCGATCTTCTCCTCCAGGAAGGCGGCCAGCGACCGCTCGTTCAGAAAGGCCTTGGATTCCTGGAACAGGGCCGTTTTATTGGACGAACCGCCGCCTTTGGCCAGGAAGAGGAATTTATACTCGTCCCCTTCCTCCGCGGCGATGTCGATCTGGGCGGGAAGATTGTTCCCGGTGTTCGATTCCTCGAAGACGGAGAGCGGGGCCATCTGCGAATAGCGCAAGTTTCTGTCACGATAGACCGAGGCCGCACCTCGGGCCAGGGCTTCTTCGTCCCGGCCGTCAGTCAACAGGCGATGGCCTTTATAGGCGATCACATTGATCGTGCCCGTATCCTGGCAGAGCGGCAATACTCCTTCGGCCGAGATCACGGCGTTTCGGAGCAGGGCCTCGGCCACGAGCTGGTCGTTGGCCGAGGACTCGGGGTCGTCCAGGATGGCGGCCAGGTTGGACAGGAAGGATGGCCGCAGATAAAAGGACAGGTCGGCGAAGGCTTCCCGGGCCAGGTGGCGCAGCGCCCGGGCTCCGACCCGGACGAAGCGCCGGCCGCCGCGGGACTCGGCCCGGACGCCTCCCGCACCGAGCGGGCGATAGACCGTCCGGTCCGCCTTGAATTCGAATAGGGGAAGATAAGGCGCTGCGCTCATGGTTCCCCTTTCGTCATCAGGCCATGTGGGAGGTGTCGATCATGTTCTCGTAGCCGACGACTTGCTTCTTGCCGACCAGTCCGACCAGAAAATATTCCTTGGTGATCGGGTCGAACTTGAAATCCTTGAGCAGGCGGTAATTCTCGATCAGGCCGGAGGATTTGACATGAGTCCGGGTCCCGGTGCAGGGCATGGGGTCGTCGCCGATGCGGATGCGGTCCTCCCCCACCGCCGTGATGGGAACGTCCTGGGCGATGACGGCCAGGACCTGGCGCTCGAGGTCGGCCAGGTCGATGTCGGGTTTATGGGCGAAGGTCAGGACGAAGCCCTGCTTGACGTCCGAATGGCCGGAGGCCAGGACGTAATGGTATTTCTTCTTGAGGATGTTGTAGGTCAGGTCCTCGGCCGAGTGGGCCATACGGCGGAACTTGATCGTCCGCTGGACGATGGACTTGATTGATTTGGGGAACGGGCCAAAGACCGTCGGCCGGGCCACGATGATCTCCTCGCCGATGCCGAAGATGACCTGGGCGTTGTAGCCCAGGGCGCCGTAGAGCAGGTCGAAATGCTCGACGATGACCCGCCGGCCGTGGTCGATGGCGTTGTTGACGGCCTCGACGATCTCGTAAATCTGATGGAAGGCCAGCTCGTAGCGAACGTCGATGTGGAAGGTGTGGCCGGAGAAGGGGTCCTCGGGGCTGAAGTGGAAGAGGGGCGTGGGCCGGACGTTGATGCCGTCGTCGTCGTTGGTCAGCTCGAGGCCCGGGAAGAGCCCCTTGATGAGGGTCGACTTGCCCGAGCCCTCGGCCCCGATGATGCCGATCAGGAGGTCGGTCGGGGACAAGAACTTCTCGGACAGCTCGTGGGCGACGAGATAGAGGCGGACGCGCCCGTGGGGCGCGTAATACGTCGCGTAGACGAGCGTTTCACGATGCGTGGTGTTGGAGCTGTACCGCATGGGTCTCCTCGGCGCTCTCCGCTAAAACGTGATGCCCAGCAGGGGCGCGTGCTGCTGAGCGCCGTAGATGTCGCTCTCTCCGGGGTGGCCGGAGGGGATGGGACGGCGCAGGGTGATCTTGAGGGCGTGGGACGGCTCGAAATACATCAGCTTGAGGATGTCCCTGACCGGCCGCTTATAGAGGGCGGCAACGGATTTTTTAGTGACGATGTTCCGTTTGCGGAACAGATCATAATATCCCTTGTTCTTGAAGATGATGTCAAGGGTCAGCTCATAGGGGCCGGAATTCTTGGACCGGATGACCCGGGCCGCCTGGAGGATGCTGCGCTTCATGGATTTCTCCTTGGCTCCGATCAAAGCCGGACGATCGTCATCGGGAATATGGTCTGGTCGGCGACCGGCATGAGGTGGTATACGGAGAATTCGAAAACGGGGCCCATGCGGACGTCGGACGGGGAAAAGGGAAAGGCCAGGTTGCCGGCGGTCGAGATGCGGCCGGGGTATCCGTAGTGCAGAAGGGTCGAGCGGGTCAGGCTGCACAGGGAATCCGCGCCCTCCTGGGTCGGGGCGACCGCCTCGATGACGATCCCCAGCTCGTAAGCGCGCGTCTTCTTCTCCGGCTCCAGGGCGCCCATAACGCCGTTCTTCCCATAGACGTGGAAGTGGATCCGACCGCCGATCTTCTCTCTCCTGAGGATGTCGTCGACCTGGGCGGTGACGTCCGCCAAGATGGCGTCGATGCCCTTGATCATGATCGGATCGCGGGTGCCGGCGACACTGATCGTTCTAAATCCGGCCGGCCGCACGCCTTCGAGCTTGACGAAATACGTCGGGGTGGCTTTGTAACGGCTGCCTTTCACTTCGACCCGGCCGCCGCCGAGCTCGGTGAACGTGCAATGGGTCAGGTCGATGGCCCCTCCCGGCCCGGGCAAATGGTAAGGGTCGGATTTCTCGTACAGCGTATGGGCGGCCGTGGACGTCTTGGTGAACTTGCGCTTGGGGTTGAGCGCTTCCAGGATGAAGGAATCCCTGGTCAGGGTCCCCAAAGCGCAATCGGCGCCCGAGCCCGGCGTCGCGGCGATGGCCGCGCATTCCAGGATCTTGCCCATGTGCAGGGCCAGGGCCTTGTCGAAACCCAGCCGGATAGGCAAGGCGGCGAAGACGGCCGGGTCGTAGCATCGCCCGGCCAGGACGACTTGGCAGCCCGCCTCGAGGGCCCGCTGGATGGGCTCGATCCCCATCTGGGCCACGAGATTCACCGATTCTTCGAGCGTTTCGGCCGTCAGCGGCGGAACGCAGGCCAGGGGCTTGATCTCCCTTTTCCGAAGATGGGCCCGGATCCTCTTCTTGTCCACGTCGGCATAGACGATGCCCATCTTGAAGCGGAGCTTTTCCTCGCGGGCGATCTCCCGGATGATGTCCTCGCACCAGTCGACATGGGGCCGGGCCCCGCTGCCGCCGGCGCTCCCGATGACGACCGGGATGCCCCGCCGGACGCCTTCCCGGAGCATCAGCCGCAGGTCGCGCTTGACGCCGGCCCGGTTGGTGAAGGATTTGCCGGCCCCCAGATAATAAGGGCCGGGATCCGTGGACCCCGCATCGACGGCGATGAGGTGGGGATTCCGCCGAACCCCGGCGATAAAGGAGGCCTCGGGAAAGCCGTAGCCGAGGATGGCCGTCGTGGACAGGACCCGGAATTCTTCGTCCGTGTGTTTGGCAATCATGGTCATGCTCCGCGCTTGGCCGCCAGGACGGCCAGGATGCGCTCCATTTCGTTGTTGACGATGGTGAAGCCCTCGTCGAAACCCATGCCCGGCTTGGCCAGCATGCGCTCGGCCCGGGCGGCCACGGCCAGGTGGACGCAGGTCCGGGCCGAAACGTCGGTCTCGTTGCACGTCCCGCCCTGGTAGGCTTCCATGCCGTGGGCCTTGCAGTAGAGGACGCTTTCGACGATGTTCTGGATGCCGCCCAGATCCGGCGTCTTGATCTGGATCATGTGGCAGCAGCGGGCGTCGGTGAACTCGCGGATGTCCTCGAGGGTGTTGCACCACTCATCGGCCACGATTTTGACCGGCGAGCCCTTGGCCCGCAGGGCGTCCGTGATCCGCTTGAGGGCCTCGATCTGGGGACCCTTTTCCTCGACGTCGACCGGACCTTCTATATAAAGCTCGAAGTCCTCGGCGTCTTCCTGCAGACGGGCCAGATAATCGGCGATGGCCCCGCTTTTCCGGCCGAAGATCGTCCCGATCGTCCCGTAGACGTCGATATGGAGCGCGGGGTGGTAGGCTTCGCTCGTCCGCAGGGCCCGGATGCGGCCCACCAGCCAGCGGATATACTCGGCCAGAAGCTCCCCGTTCCGGCCGAGCTTCCCGTCGACGGCGTTGATCAGGGCGTGGGGCAGGACATCGACGCCCTTCAGGATCATCTTGTCGGCGTTTTCGTAGCGGTTATCGCCGCTCTGGCCGAAGATGGGGACCCGCTCCAGGGCGATGGCCAGGCCGTATTCCTCAGCCACGACCTCGGCCATGAGGAGGCGGCGCTCCAGGGCCCGGGCCTGAAGAAGGGCCTGGGACAGGCCGTAGCGGAGCGCCGTATGGAGCCGCCGGCCGTCGATCTCCAGGTTCTCGAACTCTCCGACCATGGCCCGGAAGGGGCCGATCGTGCGGTCCTCCAGGCGCGGTTTGATGTGCCGATCGAGAAAAGGAATGTACTCCTCCGCCAGGAAGAGCGGGTCGCGGCCGCCCGCGCCCGAGTATTGGACGGCGGCGCAATCCCCGACGGCCACGCTGCCGTCCTCGAGGAGGAGATTGACGGAAACGCTCTGTCCGGCCTGCCGGATGTTTTTGAAGCCCGGGGTGACGGGCGCTCCGCGGTAGACGAAACCGTCGTGGGCGGCGCCGTTTTTGATGGCCCGCTGGTCGTCGAAGAAGAACGCCGAAGCGCCCGGCGAGAAGACCGCTTTTCGGATTTTCATCGAGGCCTCCCGATCAGCCTGCCTTTGCTGATGGCGTAAATGTCGTCGGTCACCATCTGGAAAGAGATGGCCCGTTTTTCCGCCTTGGCCCGCTCTTCGAGCCGCGACTTGTGATAGTCCATGATCTCCTTGCTCATAGGCAGCTGGCCCTTGGCGTAAACGCGGATGAAACCCTCGTTGTCGCGGATGGGCAGCACCTTGCCCCGATTGTAGATCGAGGGGGCGAAGGGGACGTCCAGGACTCCGGCCGCGAAGCATTGGACGGCGCCCCGGGCCAGGTCATCGCCGCCGGCGGCGAAGACGGCGTCCATCAGGCAGGCGACCTCTTTCTTGATCAGGTCGGCTTCCCGGCGGACGGCCTCGTTGTCGGCGCAGATCGTCTGTTCCTCGACCATGCTCAGGATCTGGCGGGTCGATTTCAGCCCGGCGGCGTTGGCCTCCTTGGTCGGGATGCCCATGGCCTCGTGGGGGGTCTTGACGATGATCTTTTCGGCCTTGGCCATGGCCGCCACGACCGAGCCGAGGTTGATGACGGCGAAAGCCTTGGCTTCGTCCTCGGGGAACCCGCCCATCCACTGGTGGAAGACCAGGGTCAGGTCGTAATCGGGGTAGCCGCGGCGGCCGAAATACTCGTGGCCCAGCTCGCGCAGGGAGGCCATGGCGGCCAGGTCCTGGACGATGTTGCCGCCCTGGCCGTAGCCCAGGGTGATGGACTTGACGCCTTGTTCCAGGGCCAGCAGGCCTTCCAGAAGGGCCACGGCATGGCTGATGAAGGGCGGCACGAGCGTCCCGGTCAGCGGACCGAACGGCTCGCGGTTGATGGAAATGCCCTGTTCCCCGTAAAAGCCGACCAGGCGGTCGATGTATTTCCAATCGTGGATGGACTTGTCCAAGGGGACTTTCTTGGCGTAGGGAATGTTATAGGAGATTCCGCCGCCCTCGAAGCTGGTGAAGCCCGAGGACAGGGCGATCTCGGCCAAGAGGCGGGCGTCGGGGGTTCCGTGCCGGACCTGGATGGGACGGCTGACGCTTTCGGTCACCCGGCGGCAGCCCTCCTGGCCGTGGTTCACGGCCGGAAAGCCGTTGAGGAGCGAATGGCCGGCCGCCGTCGATTTCTCGATGCCCTTGGCGGCCTCCTCGTAGCGGTTCTGGCGGGTGTAGGCATCGATGGTCGTCGGCAGCAGGTCGGCCCCGCCCTCCGTTTCCAGGAACCGCAGAAGGCGGATATGCTGGTCGATGAGAGCGACGCCCGCCCGGGGTTGGGTCAGGGTCTTGCGGCCGAGCCGGGCGTTGCGCATGGCCAGGCCGAAGTTCTTCTCCGCCGGAATGCGCGACTGGTACCGGACCCCGTCCTCGAGGGAGATCCCCCGGCCGGTCGGCCAGGTCTCCAGGACCTGCTGGCGTTCGTCCAGGAAATCCTTCCAGGGAATGGATGAATTGATCAGCATGGTCACCTCGTGGATTCCAATCTCAGGAGCTGCGCGACGGCCGCCCGCGGGGCGGCCTCGGGAAAGGCGGTCACCAGGTTCCCCAACAACGGGAACAGATGGTTCGCGTCCGCGTAAAGGAGCGGCTTTTCGGGCAGGAGCAGGCGGTCATCCGCGTCCGCCGGCGCGGCGCAAGCCTGGGCCAGGACGCGGCCGTCGCGCAGACGCGAAAGGTATCCGCCCGAACCGACCAGGCGACCGACGCGGGTCAGGTCCTTGCCCTTCTGGACGTAAAAAGCGCCCTGGGGGGAAAAGACCTTGGCCATCGATCCCGCGTGCCGCCGCGCCGCGGCCCGGACGCAGGCCCCGGCCAGAAGGGCGTCATAGGCTTCCTCGAGGTTTGTCCGGGGCATGGCCTCGACCGATGCGGCCACGGAACGGACATAGGCGGCGAAGGCTCCGGCGTCCAGCCCATCGGACCGGAGCCGCCCTTCCAAAAAGGCCTTTTCGGAGGTCCACAGGGCTTCGACGCTGACCCTCAAGCCGAGATCGCCTTCGACCGTCCGCTTGAGGCGCGGCTCGCGGAGGCCCTTGAGCAGGACCGCATCGCCTCCGTGAAACGATTCGGTATAGGAATAGAAATCCGTGGTCGCCCCGCCCATGTCGATGACCGCGAAATCGTCCCAGCCCGGGCAGGCGGCTGGAATGGCCCCGACCAGGTCATAGACGGCCAGGGGGGTCGGCTTGGGCGGCGTGCCCACGTCCCGCACGACGCGGGACAATCCCTTTCCGTCCACGATCTTCTCCAGGAAGATCCGCCGGATGACATCACGGGCCGGTTCGATGGCCACGTCCCCGACGTCGGGCATGATGTTGTCCGCGGCCACCGCCTCCTTGCCCGCCAGCAGGGCCAGAACTTCGGATTGGATCTTGCGATTGCCGGCGTAAAGGACGACCGCGGCCAGGCGCGAAGAAGCCAGCAGACGGGCGTTCTGGAGGTTGGTTTTTTCGCTCCCGCCGTCCGTGCCTCCCGCGAACAGGACGATATCCGGGGCCAGGGCCTCGAGCTCGGCGAGCTCCTCTTCCGTGAGCCGGTAAGAGAAGGCCTTGACGATCTTCCCCCCGGCCGAACAGGCGGCCATCCGGGCGATCGACAGGGTCAGGTCGGGAGTCAGTCCGAGGGCGGCGATTTTCAATCCGCCGCGGGCCGAAGAGGAGAAATAGATCCGGGCGCCGGCGCCGCCTTCCTCCGCCGCCAAGACGCGCCGGACGGCGGCGAAGCCCCGGGACAAGTCGTCCGGGGTCGTCGGCGAAGAGGCCTGCCGGCGCAGGCGCAAGCCGTCGCCATCGACCGAAAACAGGCCGCCCTTGGTATAGGTCGAGCCGATGTCGATGCTGATGACCGCGGGTTCAGGCATGGGCGTCCTTCGCCGCGATGTCGGCCCTGAGCAGGGCCGCGGCCTTGTGCAGATCGACGTTGGGGCCGAAGACCCGGTCGAAGCCGAGGTCCTTGAACTTCCTCTCCACGGCCTCGACAGGGCTCTTGCCGACGACAAGATTGCCGCCGGCATAGAGGACGATGTCCTCCAGTCCGCGCTCGGTGCACTTCTGCCGCAGGCCCTCGCAATCGATCTCGCCATGCCCGTACAAGGAGGAGACGAGGATGGCTTTGGCGTCGGCTTCGATGGCCGCGTCGATGAATTCGTCCTGGCTGACCATGACCCCCAGGTTGATGACGTGGAAGCCGTTTTCGCTGAAGAAGGCCTCCAGGATCTTGTTGCCGACTGAATGGCAGTCGGACCCGATGACGCCCAGAATGACGTTCATGGCCGCCGTCCTCAGGCCCGCTCGGCGGCGGCGTCGAGAAGCATCCGGATGCGCTCCTCGACATGGAGAAGCGAGCCGCGCTCGATCTTGTAGTCGAAGGGGATGACCGTCCCGCCCTGCTCGGTGAAGGCCTGGATGGAGGCGGCGTGATCGCGGCTCTGCAGCAGGGCGAAGCCCGGCGGGACGATCAGGACGTTCTTGTCCCGGACGAATTCGTCGAGGCGCTCGATCTCGGAGAAATAGAGGACGGCCGCGTTTTCGGGGAGGATGTCGAACGCCTTAAGATGGTTGTTGATGATCGTCGAGAAGCGGGCCGACTCGCAGATGACGCCGATCTTTTGGGACGGGGTCAGCCGGGCCAGGCGGATGATCGATTCGCGGGTCGGCGAAACGGCCACCTGGAGGGTCTTGTCCTGAATCTCGGGGAAGCGGGCCAACAGGTCGTGAAAATGAGTCGGGGTCGTCAGGATGAGGTCGAACTCGCCGAGCCGGCGGCCCGCGGCCGGGTCGCGGAACAGGTCGTCCAGAAGGAACTTGGCGTTGTTGACGTAGGGGATGACGAAAATCTGTTTCTCATAGATGGCCAGCGCCTCGGGGTTGCAGTCAACGGTGGCGATGGCCAGGTTCTGGAGGGCTTCCTCCCGGCCGAGCAGGCGGAGGTCGAAGAAGATGCGGATTTCCTGGTAGGAAAATTTGAGCTTGACCAGCTGATCGATCATGTTGTCGATCAGGGCGACGGCTCTCTCTTTGCGGTCACCGGCCGAGGGGACCGGGCCCGCGGAGACGAAGCTGCCGCGGCCCTGGGCCGCCTCGATGAGGCCTTTGCGCTCCAGCTCTTCATAAGCTTTTTTGATCGTGCCCCGCGCCGTGCCCAGCTGTTCGGCCAGCTCCCGCTCGGGAGGCAGCTTGTCGCCGGGCCTAAGCTTGTCGGTCCTGATGAAATTTTCGATAAATTGAACGATTTGGGAATAGGCCGGAGAGGCACCGGCCGACTTATCCAACTTAAAATTCAAATTGATCATTTGAACACCTCTTGGTCTATACCTATATCATTGGACTAGTCCAATAATGCGCCAATTTTCAGGTAATGTCAAGTTCTGGAAAAAATTCGGCTTAAAGATCGCGGACGAGGGCGCCCCAGCGCTTGTCGGACTTGAAGCCTTTATGGGTGAAGAAATCTGGAAGGAAAAAATTGGTCAGAACAAGATTGAGGCCGGAGCCGGCCATTCTTTGGCAGAAATCGTCGACCATCGTCCCGCCCAGCCCCAACCCCTTCAGCTCCGGGGCCACCACGATCCCGTCGATATACGCCGCGTGCTTGAACATCAAGCGGAAACACAGCCCGCCGACGACGCGCTCCCGGGAATCGCGGAGGATATAGTGGCGGTCCTGCTCGGAGATCGACTTGGGGTAATTCTCCTTGAAAAAAAGACGATAAAGACCGCCGATCTCGGCCGGATCGAACGTTTCGCCGAAACCGTACGAGTTGCCCCGGGCGTCCGCGATCGTCGATTGGACGACCACCCGCTTGGACCCTTCCCCGCCCACCGTCAGGATGTCGAGCCGCCGGCTCCGGGCCAGGCGGGGGAAGACCATCCTGGCGAACACCTGGCGATCTGCTTCGCCCGCCAAAGCGGACTGCAGAGCGGACAGCTCCGGCCATTGGACGGCCGGCCGCTGCCGGTCCTCGGACAGGCGGCCCAGCAGCTTGTCGAAGGCCGACCGCACGGCCGCGTTGGCCCCGGCGAAATAGGTGTGGCGGTAGAGATGGTAGCGGACCGCCTCGGGATAGCGATCGAGCCGATAGAGGCGGTAGACCTTCAGGACCATCCGCTCCCGTTCGTCCGCCTCGTCCGTTCCTCCCTGGAGCTGCCATTCCTTATATCGGGCGATGGCGTTCAGGGCGGCCAGGGGGATCATGGCATTGGCCCGGAAATCGGCCAGATACGCGCGCAATGTCTCGGCCAGGGGCGCCCCGCCCGGCCCGGCCAACGGCTCCCGAGCCAAATCGTTCTCCAGGGCGGCGAAAAATGCCGCCGCATCCTCATATCCCAGGGCCTCGTAGCAGGCGTCGAAGATCCAGGCCACATCCAGCTGGCCGCGGCACCAGGGATAATGGGCCTCACATTTGCGGTAGAAATTGACCAGCAGGGGCCGGACGAGAGAGAGCGTGTCGACGTAAGGCGCCCGCCCGGCCAGAGAATGGATCATCGGCTCTTCGCGTAGGTCGGCCTGCGGGACCATGACGTTGGTGGGCGCGGGCAGGCCGGGGACGATGCGGGACGACGCGTACTGCCAGCCCTTGAAAAAGGCGGCCAGGCCCTCGATGAACAGCTTGCGCCAGGCGCCGGGGACGGGGTCGGGGCCGTCCGGCCCGCGCTCGGCGGCGAATAGGCGGATCCGTTCCCAGACATTGAGCTCGCCGGAATAATAAAGGGCCAAGGCGCCGCGATCGGGGCGGAAGGCGCCGATCCGCGGCAGAATGGGCTGGCCAAGGGGATAATTGGCGATGGCCAGGTGCCAATAGACGGAATCGATCTCGGCCGGCGTCTCCAGGTCCGAGCCCAGGACAACGCGCAGGTCGTAATGGCGGCCGTCCCTCATGTTGACGCTGACCCGGACGCTGGGACGGCCGTCGTATTCCGGCAGGCGGGAAACCCAGACGCCGCCGTCGGCGAGGCCCCGGGGATCGAAGCCCGCCGCATCGAAGATGAGCTCGATCGACTGGGCCAGGAACGTCGGATCGGACAGGACGGGCTGAATGCCCAGGGATTCGGCCGGAGACAGGCCGTCGTCGAAGACGACCCGCGAACGCCACTCTCCGGACTCCAGTGCCGGAGCCCGGGCGGCCACATGCTCCTCGTAAGCGGCGTTGAGCTCCGTCCAGAGAGCCTCCGCCGTCCCGGACAACTCGGGATCGACCCGATGCAGGATCCACCCGGCCAGCTCGGCCCGGACGCTGCGGAAGAATTCGGGATGGTAGCGGGCAAAATTAACGAACAGACGCAGGATCCCGCCAAGCTGGACGCGGGTGGCCGCGGAAACGGGCCAGTCCAGTTCTTCGCGGTAAGCGCACATCCGCCGGCGGACGGCGTCGAAGCGTCCCTGGCCGAGCGGCGATGATGCAATGGCCTCGATCGACTCCCGGTTGAGAAACGTGCGCCCCGAATGGAGAAACGACATCAGGGACCGGTTGTAGTCGGGATTGGGCTCGTCCAGGAGCAGGATCCTGTAGGCGGCGCAGCGGACGGCCTCAGCGGGATGCCCGGACAGGGCCTCCAGGCGGCGCCGGATGAGGCCCGCCGTGCGGAGCTCGGGCGCGGTCAGTTCGCGCTCCAGTCCGTCCAGCGCGGCCAGGGCCGCCGCATCGTCGCCCGTCAGAGCGGCCGAGACGAGGGCGTTCACCTTGCCCAGCCGGGCATCCTGGAAGCGTCCGGAGCCCGGGATGTCGTCGGCGGTGTGCACGCGCAGGCGGGGATCGGGCAGGCGGACGAACTCGAGGGCCGGATCCAGGGGAACGTCCCAGCCGGGTTTGCACGGGCTGAACCGAACCAGGGAGGTGTTGCCCAGCCACAGCCGGGGCTGGCGGGTGAAGAGGCCCAGGTCGACGGCCGGCCCGGGCAGGTCGTATTCAAGATCGCCGATGATCCAGCCGGTCCCGCCTTCGCGGCGGACGATCGGCAGCATGAGCTTGCGGTTGGAATCGAAGAGAAAATCCCCGACGAAGAAGATCTCGTCCTCGAGCACACCCAGATCCCGGAAGAACCAAAGAGGGATGCGGACGCGGATGTCGCCGCGGTCGAGCTCGATGGAATTCTTTTTATAGAGGTCTTCGATCAGGTCGGCAAAATGGCCCTCGATGACTTTGCGGTTGTACGACCCCTTGGGCGTCAGCTCGCCGCGCCCGGCGGCGAAATCACGGTCCAGAACGGCGAAATTGACGACGCGCTCATAGGGGGCCAGATCGAGGTTGGCCGCCCCGACGATGCGCCGGTAGTAGGCCCGCCCGTTGTCCGCGGCCAGGGCGGAGCGGAGGACCTCGTCGCCGTAGTCGGGGACGATGAACAGGACGTTGGTCGGGCGGCCGTCGCCGACGAGAAAGGTCCGCTTGATGCCGGGCACGCCGGCGAGCTTGTTTTCGACCTTGAGCGGGGCGACCGTCTCCCCTCGCGTGTTCTTGTAAATGTCCTTGACCCGGTCGACGATCTGGTAATAGCCGTCGGGCAGAACCTTGAAGACGTCTCCGGTCGACAGCCAATAATCCGTGGCCGCGTCGACGGGATAGGGAATGAGGGCCCCCGGGCCGGCGTCTTCGAGATAGCGGGCGATATAATCGCCTCGGACCTGCAGCTCGCCCTCCGGGCTGAGCCGGACCGCCACGCCGGGCAGGGGGCGTCCATGGGTGTCGTCGACGTAGGCGCCGGGATCGGTCATGGTGATCCCGCCCGTCCCTTCGGTCATCCCGAACCCGCTGCAAAGGGCCACACCGTGCTTTTGAAAGAAACGGAACACTTTCGGATCCAGGTATCCGGCGGCCGACAGACCCCAGCGCAGACCGGGCCCCAAAACGCCGGCCAGGACCGCGGCCGCATCGGCCGCCGGCCCCGCCGCTCCGAGAGCCTCCTGGCAGCGCTCGTAGAGCTGGACCCAGCGAATCGGAACGCTGATGAATCCGGTCGGGCGGACCTTGGGGAGAAGAGCGAAAAGCGTCTCGGCGGACGTATTGCCGGGAAAGACATACGTGCCGCTCCAATAGATCGCTCCCAGCATTTCCAGGTAGCGGCCGAAGGTATGGTAGAAAGGAAGGAAGCTCAGAAAGACCTCGTTCCCGCCCACCTCGGGCAGGGCCGCCGCCCGTGCGAAGCGCTTGGCCGTGATCTGGTAGATCGAGAAAGAGACGCCCTTGGGCCGGCCCGTGCTTCCGGAAGTGAACATGACCGTGGCCGTTTCGTTGAGGGCCATCCGGCGGCGCGACGCCAGGAGGCGGTCGGCATCGGCGGACCCCATGGTCCGGCACAGGGCGTCGAGAAAGCGGGCCTCATCCGCCTCACCGGCCGCCGCCGCGTCGAGGACGACGATCGTGAATGGCGCGGCCGTCCGGGTCCGGATGTCCTCGAGAAGGCGTCGCCGGCCCGAACTGTCGGTCACGGCGATGGTGACGCCGAGCCGGTCGAAAACGTCGACCAGGTCGTCGGCGCCGAAATGGGTGTTGAGCGGCGCGTCCAGGATGTCGTAGAAAAGGCAGGCCAGATCGGCGCAGGCGCCGGAGAGGCTGTTCTCGGCGAAGATCGACACTCGCGGCGGCCGTCCGTCGGATTCGGCCAGCGACAGGAACGCCGCCGCAATCTCCCGGGTCATCCGGTCGATCTGCTCATAGGTCCAGGGCATGGGGATCGGCGCGGCGCGGTCCTCGAAAAGGACTTTCCGGGGATGGGCCCGGACGCGGGCCTGGAAGAGATCGAGCAGGGCGAACCGCGAGCCGCGGATCAAACGGAAGTCTGCCTCCGCCAGACGGCGCCGGAGCGCGGCGTCCTCGAGGCTTCTGAGGAACGCGCTTCGCCCGGTCTCCTCGAGAAGGCGATGGACGGAGGTCCTATCCTCCCCTTCCCAAGGCCCTCGGGCGGCCAGGGTTTCCATGGCGGCCAGCACGGCCAGGGCCGCCTCGCGTGTTTCGGCCTGGCCTGCGGACGCAGACCACGCGGCCAGGCATTGGAGGGTATGAAGCACGTCGGAGGTCATGGTCTCTCTCGAACTTTTCATTTTAAGCCTCCCCCGGGAAAAAGGGAAATTGTTCCTGAAAAAATGTACAATGGGCCCGGACATGCGTCATGATCGAACCTGAATCCGCCGGTCCGTCCCTTCCTTCGCCGCGCCGCTTGCCGCTCCTGCTGGCCCTTTTCGCCGCCAGCGGCTGCGCCGCGCTGATCTACGAAATCGTCTGGTTCCAGATGCTCGAGCTCGTCATCGGCTCGACCGCCGTGTCTTTAGCCGTCCTTCTCGGGACATACATGGGCGGGATGGGATTGGGCAGCTTGCTCCTGCCCCGGATCATCCCGCCCGAGCGCCATCCGCTTCGGGTCTACGCCGGGCTGGAGCTGGTCATCGGGGCTATGGGCGTCCTCCTTCTCGCCGGGATGCCGCTCGTCGGCCGGCTTTATGCCGCGGGCGCAGGCGCGGGTCTTCCCCTGCGCGGTTTGGTCAGCGCCGTCTGTCTGCTGCTGCCGACGATGGCCATGGGCGCCACCCTGCCGCTCGTCTCGCGCTGGATCGAGACGACGCCCCGGGGCGCGTCCTGGATGGGCTATCTCTACGGAAGCAACACCCTGGGCGCGGTCACGGGCTGCCTGCTGGCGGGGTTCTATCTCCTGAGGGTCCATGACATCACCGTGGCGACCTTGGCGGCGGCGGCCCTCAACGCGGCGGTGGCCGGCCTGGCCCTTCTCCTGGCCGCCCGGAGTCCCCATGCCGTCCCGCCGGCCGAGGCAGGGGCCGTCGAGACGGAGAAAGGCCATGGCGGTATCCTGGCGGCCATCGCCTTGTCCGGTTTGACGGCCTTGGGTGCGGAGGTCATCTGGACGCGCCTGCTGTCGCTGATGCTCGGCGGGACGGTCTACGCTTTTTCCATCATCCTGGCCGTCTTCCTGGCCGGATTGGGCATCGGCGGCGCGGTCGGCTCGGCCGCGGCCCGAGGTCCGTTCTCCCCCCGCCGGTCCCTGGCCGTCTGCCAGGCGCTCCTGGCGGCCGGGATCGCCTGGACGGCTTTTCTCCTGGCCAAATCCCTGCCGTTCTGGCCGATCAATACGATGCTGTCGCGGAGCCCCTGGAATGTCTTCCAGCTGGACTTCGTCCGCTGCCTCTGGGCCGTTTTCGCCCCGGCTTGCCTGTGGGGCGCCAGCTTTCCTCTGGCCCTGGCCGCCGTCGTCCCCCGCGGGCGGGACGCCGGCCGGTCGGTGGGGCGGGTCTACGCCTCCAATACCGCCGGGGCCATCCTCGGCTCGGTTCTCTTCAGCCTCGTCCTCATCCCGCGGCTGGGCACGGCCGGATCCCAAAAATTGATCATCTTCCTTTCGGCCGTTTCCTGCGTCATCGCCCTGGCACCGCTCCGGCGTGCCGGAGTTTTCCCCGGTAGCGGCGACACACCGAAGCGGGGCGATCCGGGCTTCGGGATGGGCGATGCCGTTCTGGGCGGGGCGACCCTGATTCTGGCCGTCATCCTGGCCTGGAGCGTACCCCGGCTGCCCTGGGAGCTCGTGGCCTGGGGGCGGAGCCTTCCGGCGCGGACGGCGCCGTCCGAGGCCCTTTTTGTCGGGGAGGGGATGAATTCCTCGGTGGCCGTCACCAAGCTGGAGGGGGGAATCCTGAACTTCCACGTCGGCGGCAAGGTCGAGGCCTCCAGCGATCCGACGGACATGCGCCTGGAGAGGATGTTGGGCCATATCCCGGCCCTGCTCCATCCCCATCCGAAGTCCATACTCGTCGTCGGCTGCGGCGCGGGGGTCACGGCCGGCGCGTTCGTCACCTATCCGGGCGTCGAGCGGATCGTCATCTGCGAGATCGAGCCGCTCATTCCCAAGGTCGTGGCCCGTTTCTTCGGCCTGGAGAACCACGGAGTTCTCGACGACCCGCGGACCCGGGTGGTTTATGACGACGCCCGCCATTTCATCCTGACGACCCGCGAGAAATTCGACATCATCACGTCCGATCCGATCCATCCCTGGATCAAGGGGTCGGCGGCGCTGTACTCGCGCGAATATTTCCGGATGTGCCAAGCCCGCCTCAACCCGGGCGGCCTCATCACCCAATGGGTCCCGCTCTACGAGAGCACGCCGGATACAGTGAAGAGCGAGCTGGCCACCTTTTTCGACGTTTTTCCCGAAGGCTCGATCTGGGGCAACGACATCGACGGCATGGGCTATGATATCGTCCTGCTGGGACAGGACGGGCCGCTTCTCATCGATCTGGACGCTCTTGAAGCGCGTCTGGGCCGGCCGGACTTCCAGGCCGCGGCCCGGTCACTGAAGGACATCGGGTTCACCTCGGCCTTCGGGCTGTTTTCGACCTTCGCCGGACGGGGGCCGGATTTCCGGGATTGGCTCAAGGACGCCGCGATCAATCGCGACCGCAACATGCGCCTGCAATACCTGGCCGGGCTGGGTCTCAATACGGCTCAGAGCGTCCGCATCTACGACGAGATTCTGCGCCGACGGACGTTCCCGGAGGGGGCCATCACCGGCCGGGACGACAAGCTGGCCCTCTTCAGGGAGCTCATCGCCCCGAAGGCGAAGTAGCCGCCGGCGGGGCCTCTTGTCCGAGCTTTCTCCGGAAAAAATCTTCGGCCGCGTGGAAGACCCGGATCCACTTGGCGAAGACCAGGAAATCGTGGACTTCGTCGGGGAAGACGATCAACTCGTGGGGAATGTTCCGGGCCCGCAGGAGCTGGACCAGGCCGGTCGTCTGGCCGAAGGCCACGTTGCGGTCGTCGTCGCCCTGGACGAGGAGCACCGGCGACGTCCATCGATCGACGCTGGCCACGGCCGAGGCCTTGAAAGCCGTGCTGTTCGTGTCCAGCGAATTGCCCCACAGGTGGACCCCGGCGATGTCCACGCCGGCCTTGAAAACGTCGGAATTGCGCGACAGCCCCAGGGCCGTCAGAAGTCCGCCGTAGGACAACCCCCAGAGCCCGATGCGCCCAGGGTCCACGTCCGGCCGGGACTGCAGATAGCGGGCGGCGGCCAGGACGTCCTGGTATTCCGAGGACCCTCCGGCGCCCCGGCTCGGCGCCAGCCGGAAATCACGCCCATAGCCGATCCCCGATCGGTAATTGACGGAGATGACCACGTAGCCGCGGTCGGCGAAGTACTGGTTCAAAGCGTAAGCCATATGGTAGAAAAACATGTAGTGATAGCCGAGCAGCATCTGCCGGATGGGCCCGCCGTGGGTGAAGAGCAGGGCCGGACGCCTCTCCCCGGGGCGGACATCCTTGGGGACGAAGACCTGGCTGTGGAATTCAAGGCCGTCGGCCGCTTTCAGGATGACGCTTTCCGGAACGACGTGGGCCGCCGTTGGGAAATCCGCCGGCAGATTGGTTTCGATGACCCGGGCCGCGCCTCCTCCGGCCGGAACGACGGCGACCGCCCGAGGCCGCCGGACGTCGGCGTAGAAGACGGCCACCAGCCCGCCCGAAACGAGCGGGGCGGCCTCGGTCTCGATGCCCTCCCCTCTGGTCAGTTGAACGGCATCTCCGCCCGCCGTGGGCGCGCGCCACAAATGGCGGCGGTCGATATCGCCGGCGTTGGACGTGTAGAAAAGGGTCCGGCCGTCGGCCGACAGGTTGATGAACTCAGTCTCGCCCGGCCCCGGAGTCAAATCGACGGGCGCCGCGTCGACCCCGCCCGCCAGGGGGACGCAGAAATAATGGCGCCAGTTGTTCCGCTCCAGCTCGAAGATCAGGCCGTCGCCCGCCCAACGAATGGACCGGAGCGGGCGGTAAGCCTGATCGTCGAGAGGCTCCCGCCAAGCCAATTCGCCCAGGCCGGTCACCGCATCCGCGGTCCAAAACGTCAGAACCCGGCCGTCCGCGAACTTCGAGGCCTGGAACCCGGGTCCCGTTGCCGGGGCCGCCTTTGTCGCCTGGGGCGACGACGACGATGACGACGGCCGGTCGGAGGCGATTTGAGCCAGCCATGCGGCGGAAGGCGGCTCGGCCGGTCGTCCGGTCCGCGCTTCGGCCTGCGCCGCGGCCGTGATCTGGGCGAACGGAGATCCGGGCCGCCGGATGAAAGCGATTTTCTTTCCGTCGCCCGACCAGGACGGGCTCGTATCCTTGTCCACGGAGGGGGCCATATAGACGATTCGGCGCGTGGCGATTTCGTAGATCCCGATGAGGCTGTGGTCCTTGCGGTCGCTGACGAAGGCGATCCGCGTTCCGTCCGGGGAGAAGACCGGTTCCCGGTTCGCCCCCCAAGTCCGGAAGAGCGGCGAGGCGCTTTTATCCGCTCTCGCCGAAGATTTCGCCGCCGGCGCGGCGACGGGAGCGCCAAAGATCTGCCCGTCCTTTTCATAGACGACCAGCCGGCCGTCCGGGGACAACCGGGGTTCGCTTCCGGCCGCGATCCGGAAGGTCTTGGCCCCCCGTATCCGCGCCGCCCAGATCGCCTGCTCGCTGCCGTCGGGAGCCTGGGCGGGATTGGCCACCCAGCCGTCGCGGTTGGGGTCGCTGCCGCGGACGAAGACCACGACCTCGCCGTCATCGGAGATGCGCAGGCTTGTCAGCTCCGTCCCGTCATCGTCCATGAAGTTCGTCAGCCGGACCGGCCGAAAATCGGGCCCGGCGGCGGTAAAGACGTTGCGCCGGCCGCGCTCGACTTCGAGCCAGGCGAGGCGATCGGCCTTCCTGGCCGATACCAGCTCATAGGCGAACGGATAGCCTAGGAATTGTTCGAGGCTGAAGGTTTTGGGCGCCTGGGCCGCAAGGGGAACCCCGGCCAGGAATAAGCAAGCTAAAACGGCGGTGACGAAGCGGCGGGTGACGTTCATGTTCGACCTCCGAATGGAGATACACTAACGGCCATCACCAGGAGAAGTCAATACACGGCTCAACTCAATATGAGTCGATGGGGCTAGCGAGGGCTCGTTCGCAGGCTCGTAACGGTGCGGTGGCGGAAACAGTCGACCGTATGGTCGTTGATCATGCCGGCGGCCTGCATGAAAGCGTAGCAGATCGTCGAACCGACGAACTTGAAGCCGCGGGCCTTGAGGTCGCGGCTCATGGCATCCGATTCCGGGCTGGTCGCCGGCATCTCCCTGAGTGAGCGGAGGACGTGGACGAGCGGACGGCCGCCGACGAAGCCCCAGATGTAGCGATCGAAGGAACCGAACTCCTTCTGCACCGCGAGGAAGCGGCGGGCGTTGGAGATGGCCGCCTCGATCTTGAGACGGTTGCGGATGATTCCGGGATCGGAGAGGAGGCGTTCGACGATCCGGGGCGTCATGCGGGCCACCCGGGCCGGAGCGAAATCATGGAAGGCCCGCCGAAAACCGTCGCGCTTGCGCAACACGACGGCCCAGCTGAGCCCCGCCTGGAAAGCGTCCAAAACCAGGAATTCGAAGATTTTCCGATCATCGTGGACGGGAACGCCCCACTCCTCGTCGTGGTAGGCGATCATGAGGGGATCGGTGAGCTCCCAGCCGCAACGCTTGAGCGGGGCGGGTGCGGGCCGGCGAAGGCTCATGAGGACGGAGGAAGGCGCGCCGCGCGCTCAGTCGGATTCGGCGGCAGGGGCGACGGGCGCGTCTTCGACGGCCGGGGCCTGCGCTTCACCTTCGGGTCCTGATTTTTCCCGTTCCAGTCGTTTTTTCCGCTTTTCTTCCCGCTTTTGCTGGCGGGACAGCTCGCGGCTTCGCTTGGCGCTTTTATAGGCTCGGTTGTTCT
Source organism: Candidatus Aminicenantota bacterium (assembly GCA_963729855.1). Classification (GTDB taxonomy): domain Bacteria; phylum Acidobacteriota; class Aminicenantia; order Aminicenantales; family UBA4085; genus UBA4085. The sequence continues at coordinate 549,331 of CAVSPT010000005.1, forward strand.
TGGGCACGGGACCTCCTTCCTTCCGCGGCGGAGCTGATTTTATCATATTCCGCCGCTCCGCGTCTCGCCTTCCGGCCAAGCCGCCGCGGCCCCGCTCCCCAGGCGGATCGCCGCGCGGGCGGACGTTCAATGGAAAGGGGGCGGTTCAGAGGAACCGCCCCCTCGTGGTTGCGAATGTCAGAAAAAAAAAGATCGAGCGAATGAGAACGGCTCAGTAGCGCCGTCCGCCGCCGCCGCCGCCGAAGCCGCCGCGGCCGGAACCGCCGCCGAAGCCGCCGCTGCGGGGCCGGTCAGTCCGGGGCTTGGCCTCGTTGACCGTCAGGGCCCGGCCCTTGAGGTCCTTTCCGTTGAGGCTGGCGATGGCCCGATCGGCCTCTTCCTTGTTGGGCATCTCGACGAAGCCGAAGCCGCGCGATTCGCCGCTGAACTTGTCCTTGATGACCGAGGCGGTCTGGACCGCACCGAAGGCGGCGAACGTTTCCTTGAGATCCGACTCCGTCACACTAAAAGCCAGGTTGCCGACGTAAATGTTCATACTCGTCTCCTTTGACGATGGATGAGCTCCGGATGGCGCCGCAGCCCTCCTTGCAAAATGTAGATAAAGGAGAGGAGTATGCGACCGACAAGGGCCCGTGCCCCTTCCTTTAATCTAGGCCCAGGATTTTAGCACGAAAATTTCCAGGATGCAAGGCCCAGGGCAAATTTTTCTATCCGCCGGGACCTTGGTCCCGCCCGGGCGGAACGGCGGAAGCCGCCGCGGCGATGATGGCCGCGCCGAGGCCCGATCCGTCGTGGGTCAGGACCGTGGCGATCCTGTCCGCATGGTCGCCGTAGAGCTCGGCCAAGGCCTCCCCCATCGAGGTCCGGAATCCCGGCATCTTCTCGAACAGGCTGCCGTCGACGGCCGCGATATGGGACCGCTCCAGACCGGGATCGATGCGGGTCACGGCCGCGGCCAGGGCGGCCGCGGCGATGCGGGCGGCCCTGCGGACGAACAGGCGGCTGATCTCGCGGACCGCCGCGGCGTCGTCCGGGCTTATCCCTCCGGCCCCGAACCCGGCCAGGAGCGCCGGCGCCTCGGCCGGCGGCGCCGCCAGGAGGGCGCTGACCGCTTCGCTCGACCAGAGGTCGCGCCCGGCGAACGGAACGGATAAGCGGCCGCCGAAGAGCAGGCCGCGGCCGGTCCAATCCGCGGCCGCCAGCCGGACCAGCTCGCCGAGATACTTGCCCGAGACCATCTTTTCTTCCCACTGCGCGCCCGGATTTTCGGAGCGGGCGTCCAGGGCCGCATCGTAGCGGTGGCGGGGCAGCCCGCGGTTGAAATTCCCCGACTCCATGTTGACGATCATGTGTTCGCGGCCGTATCCCGGCAGGGGCCCCGGGATGCGGGAGACTTGTTCCCGATAGCAGATGTTGGTCCCCGTCCCCAGGATGCAGCCCGCATCGCAGGCGGGGTCGAGATAGGCCCGGGCCATCTGCGTCCCCGTCGTATCGTTGTTCAGGGAGACGACCCGTACGCCGACGACGCCCTGGTCCTTCAAGGCCCGGTCCAGAAGGGCGACCACGTCGCGTCCCTCCACGCCCGAGGCGGTCCAGCCTTTCGTCCAGAGAATGAGCTCGCCGCGGCGGATCGAATGCTGGCGGATGGGGAAGGAAAAAGTGAAACCAAGCGGATAGGAGCCCGTCAGGCCGCGGGAGTCCAGGAACGAGCGGATGAAGCGGGCGACGGCCCCGAAAAGCGCGTCCCCGGTCGTCGAAACGTGTTCGGGCTCCAGCTTGAACTTGCCGCTGACGGCCTCGGGCTCCCGGCCGTCGCCGGTCAGCCGGGCCCAGAGGACGCGGACGTTCGATCCGCCCAGGTCGAGGGCCAGGACGTCGCCCCTTTCCCGTCCGCTCGGATTGTCGGTGAACGTGGGCAGCATCTTGAGCGAGCTCGGCTCGCCGCGAAGCCCTCGTTCCATGTCCTCGTGAAAGGCGGCGATCATGGTCCGCATGTGGAGGGCGGGAAAGGACAGCTGTCCGGCCAGGCTGGCCAGGGCATTTTGAAGGCCGGGTTCCACGCCTATTCTCCTCGCCATCGGCTTCGGCCCGAAGGCGGGCGGAGCGACAGCCGGGAAGATAGCTCCGGCCGCCCGGCCTGTCAAGCCGGGAGATCAAAGCGCGCGGAGATTATTTATAAATCTTATAGATCTCCCGCCAGGACTTGATCAAAAGAAGCGAGCCGACCGGCTGCTCCAGACGCTCGATGGTCGAGTTGTATTCCTGGATGTACACTTCCCGCTTGTTGGTGCCGGGGACTTTTTGCAGGCCCCCGATGGTCACGGCCTGCCGGGCTTTACTGGCCAGCTGATAGCTCTGCGTCGTCACCCCGCCGGTCCCTTTCAAGGCCGACGCGCCGACGATGCTCCCGGCCACCGACCGGACGAAACGGGCATAGAGATTGGCGGCGTCGGCCAAATTCATGCAGGGATTGACGTTCTCGATGCTGCCCGTCAGGGTGCTGAAATAGACGATGTTGTCGGAAATCACCGGATCGGCCCAGACTTTTTCCCCCAAAGAAAGCGAGCCGACGCAGAGGGAGGCAGACAGGTTGAGGGTCGTGGGATCGCCCATATACCATTCCACGGCGGCGCTCGAGCCGTTGTCGGTCATGGCGATGAAAGCGTAATAGACGTTGGACGGGGCCGAGTCATCGCCGCCGGTCCCGAAATAAATGTGCAGGGGCATGCCGCCGGTCAGCGGGTCGGCGAAGACGGCCGGCTTGGTGATGATCGGGTAATTGTTGGAATCCGTATAAATCGCCGTCAGGTTCCAGTTGCTGGAATTGGTGCCGGTCACGTCCATCCGGTAGAGCCGCCCGTCGAGGTCGCCGACATAAACGTATTCGGTCATCGTGTCCGTGTCCGAATTGACGGCCGTGGGCGAACCGGGGATAGAGACGTAGATGTCGGGGAACGGGTTGGGACGCTTTTTCGACGACGAGTCGACGTTGGTGACGGAGACCGAACGGACGACGGCGCCCGTGTCCAGCCGGACGACGTAGAAATAATTGCCGACGTAACCCGAGGCGGCGTTGTTGTAGCCGGATCCCATGAAGACCACCCAGCGGTTCGTGCCGCTCTGGTTGACCTGCCCGAAGGCCGGCACAGACCAGGTCTCGCCCATGGTCGACGCCGTCAGCTCCCACATCGGCTTGGGATTCAAGGGATCAGTGACGTCCAAGGCGAAATAATAGTTCGTCCCGCCGCCGACGGAGCTGCCCTTGCCCTTGCCTTGGCCGCAGACCAGGACCGTTTTCCAGGCCCCGTTGATATAAGCGTCTCCGACGGACGGCGACCCGTCCACGTAATAGGCGGGGGAGAAGTAGCGGTTTCCCGTATGGCTGTCGATCTTCGACATGTTCTTGAGCATCGGCACCAGGTTGTAGGGAATATAGGCCCACAGCTCGGTGCCGGCCACGGCGTCGAAGCAATGGAGCATTCCGTCGTTGGCCCCGACGAAAATCACCTTTTGCCGCCCGGCGTTGGCCGCGGCGAACGTATCATAGCCCGCGCCCATGGACGCCACAGTTCCGGAAGGCGGTCCCATGATGAACGGGGTCGAGTGCTGGATGTCGCCCAGCACAGGATCCCGGTTCTGGCCGCGGACGAAATTGATCAGGCCGGCATTGTCGCCGTTCACGTCCAGGAGGAGGGGCGCCAGGGTGGTCACGTTGGCGGTGGTGAAATTCAGGAGCTGGAGAGCGGCGCCGCTGCTGGCTTTATATCCCGCGTAGATCGTCCGGCTGTCGGAACTCCGGGCGTTGAGCAGATCCGCCGCGTCCCAGAGAATGGTTCCGCCCGGGGCTACCGTCCGGCCCGTGGAGCTGCCCGGATTCGGGGAGGTGATCGTCTGGATGGTCGACGTGGGCGACTGCTGCATGGTGATGCCGGTCACGTCGTAGGCCCGCAAATGGCCCTCCAGTCCCGGGTACATGAACGTGGCCGAGATGATCAGCTCCTTCTGCTGGCCGGAGACGACGACCTCGGCCGCCGCCGAGGTCCGCGAATATTCCTGCCGGGCCACGTAAATATAATCGAGGTTGATGGTGTACAGAGCGGGCGTCTCGTAGGAGGCGTTGGTGTAATTGGCCATGGCGTCCGCGGGGGCGGACAGGACGGCCAGCCAGCGCAGCCTGGAGCCGTAGGTCGTGAAATTGAGCCAGGCCTGGGCGCCGGCGTTGACGATGGCCGAGCCTTTGAATTCGACATAATAGATCCAGGTTTGGCCGTCGTCGTTGGACAGGAAATAGGAAACGTCGAGGCCCGTGCTCGATCCGCCGATGACCCCCTGGTTCACGCTGCTGATGCGGGCTTGCGTAATGGCGTAGTCCTGGCCGCCGAGGGTCGGGGTGAGATCGGCCGATTCGCCCGTCCCCAGGGTGTTGTAGACGTTAGCCAGGCCGTTCTGGAAGACATAATAATACCGCGAGTCGTTGCCGTCGGCCATGAGGAAGTCGAGGACGCCGTCCTGGTTGTAATCGAAGACCGCGCCCATGTCGAAATCATAGACGGGAGGATTCATTTTCGAGCCGTCGAAGATCATGCTCTGGGTAAACACGGCGCCGCCCGTGTTCAGCAGATAGATGACTTTGCCGCCGTAGCCCGTGTTGCTCCCGTTGTTGGCCGGGTAATTCCAGGCGTCCGTCCCGATGATCAGGTCCTGGGTCCCGTTCTGATCGAAATCGGCGGCCAGGGAGACGGTGGCCGCGCCATTGTAGGTGATGGTCTGGTACAGGGTGAAGTGCCCGCTGCCGTCGTTGGCATAGTGGTTGAGGACGTTGTTGCTGACGCTGCCGACGATGATGTCCATGGTGCCGGCCCCCCGGAAGTCGGCGGCCGAAACCGTGTTCACGCCGCGTCCGCCCCAACCCGTGGAAATGATCGGCGTGGGCTCGAGGTAGAAGGTTTGGATGTTGATCAGCTTGTTGCCGGTGTTGGTCAGCTTGAGAACGTTGCCGTCCTTGTTGCCGATGAGGACGTCGATGTCCCCGTCCTTGTCGATATCGATCGAGACCATCTCCGTCGCCGACCAGGCGATGCCGTCGATCCCTTGGCCCAGGGCCGCGGTAAGGTCGACCTGCTGGAAGCCGATCGTTCCGGTGTTGACCCCGTTGGTGATCAGGGTGTTGCGGTAAAGCCAGATCCGCTTGATGCCGAAGCCCGAGGCGGTCGTGGAACAGACGTACAGGAAATCGATGTCCCCGTCGCCGTCATAATCGCCCGAGGTGATGGAACAATGGCCCTCGGTGTCCAAGGCCGCTCCGCCCACCCCGGCCACGGGATTGCCCGAGGCGTCGCCCCGGGACCCGTCGATCCATAAAGTGATCTTAAAGGTTCCGACCTGGCCCTGGCCGCCCATGTTCTTGACGAAAACCAGGCAATTGCTGTAGCTGCTGCTCGTTCCCACAAAATCCGGCCAGCCGTCCAGGTCGAAATCGTTGGCCGTCAGGGAGTTGAGCCAGCTGGGAGTATTGGCCGGGTTCTGGACTGTGAAATTCCCCCCCACCTTGTTCAAGGTCGCCATGCTGCTCGGATGAGTGGGGTCCGTGCACCAATATTTGACCGAGCTGTCGGGGACGTCGATGTTCGCCACCGTGGAGAAATTCTCGCTGAACGATCCGGTGTATTGGACGCAGCTTTGGGACAGGGCGGCCGGACCGCCCTGGAAGAGCAGGACGGCGAAAGCCGCCGCCGCCACCGCCGATTTGAACGGGAATTTTTTCATGGTTGCACCATCCTCGGAGAGCTCCCTTACGTTCCTTGGCTCTGGCAGGACAACTCGATTTCCAGGCGGGACGTGGCCAGGATGCTGGTGCCGGAGCGGACCACCCCGATGACGACCAGAAGCGCTTTGGTCGGGTCGGTCGACCCCGCGCCCGCCAGCTCGTTGATGAGGAAGGCCGTGGCGCACAGCGTCGTGTCGGTCTGGCCCAGTTCGTTGAGGGCGAAGGTCTGGTTGAAAAAGAGCAGATTGGCCACGTCCGGCGTGCCGTCGCCGTTGGTGTCGAAGAGCGCCAGCAGCTCCTGGTCCGTATACCTGCGGAAGTAAGCGGGATTCGGAGCGCCGGAGATGAGCGGCTGGTCGATGCCGGTCGGCTGGACCAGATAGCGTCCGGCGAACGTCGGCCAGGCCCCCAGCGACAGGGAGTTTTCGATCATAGTCCGGGCGGACTCGAAACCGGCCTCGGCGGCGTTGAAGGCGGCGTCCTGGTTCCTCAGGCTTCCCGACAGCTTCGGTCCCATGGCCGTCAGCGAGACCAGGGTGACGCCGATCGCGGCCAGCCCGGCGGAGATCAGGATGACGATGAAGAGCCCCGCCCCGCGTTCGCGTTTTCGACCGATCGTTTTCATCTCGCCCCCGTGTTGTAGATATTCAAAGAAGCGTTGCGCAGAGTGGACGTCGTTTCCAGAAGGAAGCGCTTGTGCCAGTCGTCGGACGCCCCGGCCGCCGTGTTGGCCGCCGGGGGACGGCGGTAGAGATACAGGCCCGAGACGGGGAGCTTGTTGACCGAGGCGAACGAGTCCCGGGTCCGGCCGACGACGATGATCCGGACCTGGCGGATGGCCGAAATCTGGGACGTCGTCCAGGCCGTGTTCCAATCGGTGAAGCCGTCCATCTGTCCGTCGGCGTTGAAATCGCCGTTGTACTGGAATTGGAGCGTCTCGATGTTTTGGGCCAGCGGATAATAGACGCCGTCTTTGGTGGCGTACAGGACGCCGCCCACACCCCCGCCGATGTAGCCGTTGACGCCGGCGGTCAGGCCGGCGGCGTTACCCGTCACGTCCAGCCAGTATTCGTTGACGTCGCCGAAGAGGATGTATCCGCCGACGTAATCGGCGGCATTGCAGATGTCCGACAATCCGCCCGGCGGGTTGACGCCGGGGGCCTGGCCGGGCGAAAAATTGAAGCCCTCGTTGGTCCCCGGGTTGCTGTGACGGACCTGGGAAATCATGCGCACGCCCATGCCGACGCAGGATGAACTCGGATTGGGGAAAACCAGCACGACGCGGTTCTGGTAGAACGAGTCCGGGTAGCCGGCCGTCTCGAAGCTGTAGTCGGCGACGGTCACCGTGGCCGCCGATCCGTTGTAAGCGGTGATGTTGAGGACGAGCGGGTCCTCGATGTTGCCCATGATGCGCAGGCGGTCGGGAGTGATGCCGTTGGCGCCGGCTTCGTTGTCGACGCCCTGGAGGACGTACCCCGTGAAGGCGGGCGGCACCCCGGTCCCGGCCATGCGCACGTCCCGGGCGATGAAGTACGCCGCCGCCCGGACGTCGTTCTGCAGCTCCACATACTGCTGCTGGTCGGCCGAGATCTTGATGCTCCGCGAGTAGAGGAACAGCGCGCCCAGGATGATGATCGACATGATAAAGGTCCCGATCAGAAGCTCGATCAGGGTGAAGCCTCTCCTGCGCATGGTGTTCCTCACCGGCCGATGACCGTATTGATCACGGCCCGCACGCGGTAGCCCCAGGGATTGGCGGTCAAGACCGCCGGATCCGCCCCGATCTGGGAGGCCGGAAAGATCAGGACTTTCACCGTATAGATCAGATTGCTCGAAGTGACTTGGGTGATCCGGCGGAATTCGGGGACTCCGTCGCCGTTGGCGTCGATCGTCTCGTCCGCCGATTCGCCGCGGGCCGCGGACGGATAGCCGTTCAGCTCGGCGGATGTCAGGGCCCGCAGGTATTCGATCCTCTGCTGGGCGAAGAAGGAGGCCGCGGCGATCTCCCCGCCCCGTCGGTTGTTGGCCACGCCCAGGAGGAAGATCTGGGCCAGGCCGAGCATGGCGACCCCCATGACGGCGATGCCGATGATGGCCTCGATCATGGTGAAGCCGGCCCGGTGCTGGAAAAAAATCACCCGGCGGATTCGTCGCATGCCCGTGTCCCCCTAAACCTTGGCCAATTGGAACGATCCGCTGGCGTAGACCCGGATCGTCCAGCAACTGGGCTGGCTGAGCCCCGCCAGCTTAGCGGAGGTCAGCGTGACCGAGTTTTGCGTGCTGACATAGCCCGAGACGAACCCGATGGGCAGGAAGACCATCGTGTATCCGGCGGGGAAATTCATGCCCAGGGTGAACTTCGTCGGCACGCTCTTGGTCGTCGTCTTCGGCTCGGCGGTCCAGGTCCCGGCCGGGTTTTCCACTTCGATCAGGTAAGTCCAGACGCCGGACGTATTGACGAAGCGGACCCGGTGATTGAGCTTCTCCGCCACGGCCAGCCACTTGGCCTGCTGCAGGCTCGAAACGATGTCGCGGGCGGCGTTGTCCAACCCCCGGACTTCGATCGTATTCAAGATGCTCGAATAAGAGCCCGCGGTCAATATGCCGATAATGGCGATGGAGATGATCATCTCGATCAAGGTGAAACCGGCTCTCTTGTTCATTGAAGATCCTCCAGCGAAGCCCGAGGCCTTCCCTGCCCCCTGCGGCTTCCGATGGAATTGTCCTCCATTTCATAGTAAGGGGCAAGCCGAATCGCGGAAATACCCCCGGCCGGGGAATCGGGGGGTGAGTCGAAGGGGCGCTTCCGCTTAGCCTGAGATCACCCCCGCATCATCGCCGGCGATGAGAAGGGGTCAAGCCGCCGGGCGCTCCGCGGCGCGCTTCTGGCGTCGCTCGAGGAGCCGGCGGACGCGGTGGAAGCGGGCCCGGTCCAGGGGGAAGAACCAGGTGACGACGATGGTCAGGAGGAGCAGGCCCGCGGCGACCGGACCGATCAGGATGCGCATTCCCCAGAGGGCGGAAGAGGGTTGGGTCCAATGGGTGGCGCCCTTGGACGGGGCGGCGTATCCGAGCCAGCCCAGGACCTGAAGCATGAAGAAGATGGCCACCGCCGTCGTCATCTTGCGGACGAAGTTCTTGGTCCCGTAATACACGCCTTCGTGCCGCTTGCCCGTCCGGAGCTCGCCCCAATCGATGACGTCGGGGAAGATGGCGTCGGGCAGGACGTGGGCCGCGGAAACGCTGATGCCCATGGCCACGGCCAAGGCCATGGTCAGGCCGTACGCGCCCTGGGGAAGGAAAGGCACGAGGAGAAGCAAGGCCGCCCACAGCACCAGGGCGCCGATGTAGGCCAGGCGCTTGCCGATCTTCCCGGACAGCCAGACCCAGAACGGCAGCGCGGCCAAGGCGGTGATCAGCATGAGGCCGAGAACGGCCGAGGCGAGGGGCAGACCGAGTCCGGGGACTTTGGCCAGGAGATCGCCGCCGGCCACCCAATACGTCAGGAGAAAGGGCAGGATCATGCCCAGCAGGTCGAACGTGACCCAGTTCAGCATATAGATGGCCGTGGCGTAGCGGAAGGGGACGTTCCGCCAGGCGATGCGCAGGGTGTCGCGGAAGCTGTTCATTTCCAGGTGTTTGGCCGCTTCGGGACGTTCCTTGACCATGAAGAAGATCAGCAAGTAAGGGACCACGGCGGTCGCGCCGAAGAGCGAGGCGGCCAGGAGATATCCCTGTTGCTGCGTCCCGCCGGCCGCCACGACGGCGTGGACGATCATCGGCGCGGCCACGGCCGTGACGATCGAAGCCAGGAAATTGAAAAACATCCGGTACCCGGCCAGGGCGGTCCGCTCATCGTAGTCCGTGCTGATTTCCGGAGTCATGGCGTGAAACGGCACGGTCACCAGAGTCTGGAAGGTGTCGCTCAGGGCATAGGCCAGCATGATGGCGAACATCAGCAGGACTTGATTGTGGATGGGAGGCGCCCACCAAAGCATGATGAAAGCCAGACCGAAGGGAACGGCGAAGATGAGCAGGAAAGGTCTGCGCCGGCCCCACTTGCTGTGCGTCCTGTCGCTGATGACGCCGACCAGGGGATCGTTGACGGCGTCCCAGACGACGCCGACGAAGGCGGCGAACGAGGCCAGGCGTGGTTCCAAACCGACCACGTCGGTCAGGAAGATGGCGTAGAAGATCTGGCGGAGGGTATAAAAGGTGGCCATGCCCCAGTCGCCGGAGCCATAGATGATCTTGGTCAGGCGGGGAAGCTGTCCGGTCGGTTTCTTGGGCATCCTCTCAAATTTCACCGGCGGCCGGGCCGGCGATCGTCCGCCGATGGTCCCGTCGGCGTTTACGGATGAAGCGGCGGACATCGCGCCCGTTCCGGACGGGCCATCGGAGAATCTCCATCGGATGTCGATTTATACCTGAGACGGCGTCCGATTTCAACCCGAGCCGGGGAAGAGGGACCAGATCTGGGTCCTGTCGCCCCAAGGCCGGCCGATCGCCGTGCCGGTCAAAATCGGGCTCTCGGACAACATCGTCTCCGAGCTCGTGGAAGGGGCGCTCGGCGAGGGCCGGCTCGTGATCACCGGAATGCGGACCCCCCGCTAAAGACGGCCCGTCGAGAGGGTCCGACGGACGGCTTCCCGCCAGCCGGCATAAAGCGCCTCGGCCCGGTTTCGTTTAAGGACGGGGGTGAACGTCCGGTCGACGGCCCAGAATCGCCGGATCTCGTCCGTGTTTTTCCAGAATCCCGCGCCCAGCCCGGCCAGGTAAGCCGCGCCGAGGCTCGTCGTCTCGACTGACTTCGGCCGCAACAGCGGTATGCCGAGGATATCGGCCTGGAAACGGCAGAGGAAATTGTTGGCCGTTCCGCCGCCGTCGACCCGAAGCTCGCGGATGCGCAGGCCCGAATCGCGGGCCATGGTGTCCAGCACGTCGCGGGTCGAATAAGCCATGGCTTCCAGCGCGGCCCGGACGATATGGGGGCGCCCCGCGCCGCGGGTCAGGCCGACGATCGTGCCCCGGGCCTCGGCGTCCCAATAGGGGGCGCCCAGCCCGACGAAGGCCGGCACGAAATAGACGCCGGCATTGTCCTCGACCGTCTCGGCCAGGGCCTCGGATTCGGGGGCCGTCTTCAAGATCCCGAGCTGGTCGCGCAGCCATTGGACCGCGGCGCCGGCCACGAACACCGACCCTTCCAGGGCATAGACCGTCCGGCCCTGCGGCCCGCAAGCCAGGGTCGTGATCAGTCCGTGCCGGGATTCGACCCGCTTTCGGCCGGTGTTCAGGAGAATGAAGCAGCCCGTCCCATAGGTATTCTTGATGGCCCCGGGACCGAAACCGGCCTGGCCGAACAGGGCGGCCTGCTGGTCGCCGGCCAGGCCCGCGATGGGGATGCCGGCGCGAAGCTCCCCGATCCGGACGGTCCGGCCGAAGTCGCCGGCGGACGGACGGACCTCGGGCAGGATGGACGCCGGGACGCCGAACATTTCCAACAGGTCGCCGTCCCAACGCCGGGCGTCGATATCGTACAGCATCGTCCGCGAGGCGTTGGTCGGATCGGTCGCATGGACCTTGCCTCCGGTCAGCTTCCAGAGGACCCAGGAGTCCGTGGTGCCGAAACACAGTCCCTCGCCGCGGTCCCCGCGCCAGCGCTTGGCGAAGTTCAGGATCCATTCGGCCTTGGTCGCCGAAAAATAGGCGTCGACCGGCAGGCCCGTCTTCCGGCGGATCATCTCGGCCACGCCTTTTTCCTCGCGCAGGCGGCGGCAGCGTTCCGCGGTGCGGCGGCATTGCCAGACGATGGCGTTGTAAACGGGACGACCCGTCCGGCGGTCCCAGACGACCGTCGTCTCGCGCTGGTTGGTGATGCCGACGGCGGCGATCGTGGCGCCGGGCACGCGGGCCAGGACTTTTTGGATCGTCCGGCGGACGCTCCGCCAGATGTCCTCCGGATCGTGTTCGACCCAGCCGGGTTTGGGAAAGATCTGGGGGAACTCTTCGTAGGCCGAGGCCACCGGGCGGCCTTTGCGGTCGTAGACGATGGCCCGGCTCCCGGTCGTGCCCTGGTCGATGGCCAGGATCGACGTCATCTCAGATCCTTGGTTCCGCCCAGCCCAGGATATCGTCGAAGACCCGCTCACGCCCGCTGTCGATGGACAGGGCATGGAGCATGTCCGGGTATTCGATGAGCGCCTTGTCGGCCGGGCCGAGCCGGGCGTAGAGCCTCAACCCGGCCCGTTCGTCGACCAGCCGGTCGTCCCCCGGGACCAAAAAGAGAACGGGCACGGCCGTCGCCGCGGCCGTCTTGCGGGCCCACCGCTGCTCGCCCATGGTCCCCATCAGCAATTTCAGGCTGGCTTCGCGCACCTCGTCGGGATTGGCGTCCATCACCGCCCGATAGTCCGGATCGCGCGTGCACATGGCCGAGGTGAAGGGGACGGCAACCGTTTTGCGGGGCTGGACCAGGATGCGGGACACGAGCGTGAAATAGGCGGACAGGGAAAATTTCATCCCGTTCTTGAAGGCCGGGGCGATCAGGACCTGGCCGGCGAACTCTTCGGGGCGGAGGGCCGCCAGGTTGAACGCGATCAGGCCTCCCAGGCTCTCCCCCAGCAAAAAGACTTTTCGGCCAGGATGTTCGATCCCGATCAATCGTCGCAGAGCCAGGATGTCCTGATCGTAGATGCGGAACGAATCGACGTGTCCCCGCGGGCGCTCCGGCGTCCGGCCGAATCCCCGCAGCTCGATGGCGTAGCTCGGGAATCCGCGGGCGGCGAAATGCCGGCCCAGGAAATCCCAGCGGGCGGTATGGGCCCCCAACCCATGGACCAGCAGGAAAACGGCCTTGGCGGGCGAAGAGCCCCAACGGCGATAGAGAAAATCGGTCCCCAGGAGTTCGTTCATACCCGGATTATAGCACGCTCACAGAAAATTCCAGGCCAGGCAGGCGGCCGCCAGGACGGCGCAATAGACGGCGAACGGGACCAGCGAGTGGCGGCCCAGGTAGCGCAGGAGCCAGCGGACGGACAGCCAGCCGAAAACGGCCGCAGCCAGGAAACCGGCGGCTAAAACGGGCAAGAAGGCCCCCAGTCCGGGCATCTTGACCGTTTCGAGGGCCTCGTAGGCGCCCGCGGCCAGCATGACCGGAACGGACAGCAGGAAAGCGAAGCGGGCGGCCGCGGCCCGGCCAAAGCCGCGGAAGAGGCCGCCGCTGATCGTCGCCCCCGAACGGGAGGCGCCGGGGAACACGGCCAGGACCTGCATCAGTCCGATGCCGAGGGCATCGGAGGCGGTCATGGAATCCAGCCTGCGGGAGCGGCGGCCGGCCCGCTCAGCCAAGGACATCAGAACGGCCGCGGTGGCCAAGCGGATGGCGGCTTCGACCAGGGGCGCCCGGAAGAGGGCCTGGACCAGCGGCTTGAGCAGGAGGCCGGCCAGAAGGGCGGGCAGCGTGGCGATGAGAATGAACCAGCCCATGCGGTTGAGAGGCGTCGAGAAGGGCCGGGCCGGGAAAGCCCGGACGATGGCCCAAAGGTCCTTCCAGAAATAGACGACGAGCGCCAGGAGCGTCCCCAGCTGGACGAGGACGAGAAAGGCGAAGACCGCCTCGTTCGCGCCCAGGCCCAGAAGGCGCTGCCCGATGAGGAGATGGGCGGTGGAGGAAACGGGGATGAACTCGGTCAGGCCCTGGATCACGCCGAGAAGGAGGGACTGGATGATGCTCATGAACGAGCCTCCTGGGAACAATCGAAAGGACTATATCCAAGATCGGAAGCCCGCGCAAGAGAGAAACGGCGCCATCCGATGGGAACTATTTTCCTTCTCCGACGTCATTATAATTGAGGGGTTCGGAAGACGAACGCCCGCCGAAAACAAAGCGAAACGACAGGGCCGACGCCGACAAGGGAAAGGAGGCCGGGCCATGGATCTTGAAGCCGGACGCACCGTCGGCCATTACCGCCTCGACGGCAAGCTCGGTCAAGGCGGCATGGGGATCGTCTGGCAGGCCCGCGACCTCAAGCTCGAGCGCGACGTGGCCGTCAAGTTCCTGCCGGAGGGGCCGGGCATCGATTCCGATCAGCGGGCCTCCTTCGAGCGCGAGGCCAAAGCCGTCGCCGCCCTGCGCCACCCCAACATCGTCACGATCTATTCGGTCGAGGAGGCCGAGGGATTCCAATTCTTCACCATGGAGCTCATCGAAGGCCAACCCTTGTCCCGACTCGTCGTACCCGGCGGGCATTCGCTGGAAAAAGTGCTGGAGATCGCCTTCCCCCTCGTCAATGCCGTGGCCGCGGCGCACGAACGGGGGATCATCCACCGCGACCTCAAACCCGGCAATATCATGGTCGGGCCGGAGAAGTCGTTGAAAATCCTCGATTTCGGGCTGGCCCGCATCCTTCGCCCGGCCTCCCCCCTGGCCGGAAATGCGGCGACGATGACATCGGTCCCCGACGACGGCTCGGGGACGATCGGCTACATGTCGCCCGAACAGATCCGGGGCGAGCCCCTCGACCACCGTTCCGACATCTTTTCGCTGGGCGTCGTTCTCTTCGAGCTGGCCACCGGCGAGCTGCCTTTCAGCGGCGATAACGCCGGCGACATGATCGCCGCCATCCTGAAAGAGGAGCCCCGCCGGGCCACCGCCCTCAATCCGGGGCTCCCCCCGGCCATCGACGGCCTCTTCCGCCGCTGCCTGGAGAAGGAGCCCCGCTACCGGATGGCCGCGGCCCGGGAGCTGCGGGCCGAGCTCGAACGGCTGGAACGGGCCGCCCTCGATGGGCCGGCCGCGGCGGACGTCCCCTCGATCGCCGTCCTGCCCTTCGCCGACATGAGCCGGGAGAAGGACCAGGCCTATTTCTGCGAGGGCGTCGCGGAAGAGATCATCAACGCCCTCTGCCGCGTCCGCGGCCTGCGGGTGGCTTCCCGGACGGCTTCGTTCCTCTTCGGCGCCTCCGGGGATCCCCGCCAGATCGGCCGCCGCCTCCGCATCCGGACGCTCCTCGAGGGCAGTGTGCGCAAATCCGGAAACCGGCTTCGCATCACGGCCCAGCTCGTCGACACCGACCGGGGGTTTCATCTCTGGTCGGAGTCCTTCGACCGAGAGCCGGAAGACGTTTTCGCCATCCAGGAAGAGATCGCCCGGGCCGTCGTCGAAGCCCTGCAGATCACCCTCAGCCCCCAGGAGAACGGCGAGCTGGGCCGGCCGGCCACCCGCCACGCCCAGGCCTACGATTACTACCTGCGCGGCCGGAGCTTCTACGACCGCTACGGCAAGCGGGACATCGAGTTCGCTCTCCAGCTGTTCAGCCGGGCGGCCGAACTCGACCCGGGATTCGCTCCGGCCCATGCCGGCGCCGCCGATTGCTGGTCCTACATCTATCTCTACGCGGAGCGGAAAGACTCCGTCCGCGAACAGGCCGACGCCGCCAGCCGCCGGGCGGTCGAGTTGGCCCCCGAATCCGCCAGGGCCCTGGCCTCCCGGGCCGTGGCCTTGTCCATCCGAGGCGCGGACGAGGAGGCCCTGACCTGTTTCGAAAAAGCCATACGGCTCGATCCCGGCTTATGGGAAGCCTGGTATTTTTACGCCCGCCATTGGTTCGTCCGCGGCCGCCGCGAGGAGGCCCTCCGTCTATTCGAACAGGCCGGCCGCGTCCGCCCGGAAGACTATCAAGCTCCCCTCCTGGCTGCTCAGATCTATGACGACCTGGGCCGGCCCGAGGAGGCCCGCCGGTCGCGCCGGCGCGGAGTGGAATTGGTGACCGGACGGATCGAGCTTCACCCCGACGACGCCCGCGTCCTCTATATGGGCGCCAACGGGCTCGTCGGGCTGGGCGAGCGCGAGAAGGGGTTGCAATGGGCCCGGCGGGCCCGCGACATCGCTCCCCGCGAGTCCATGCTCCTCTACAACCTGGGCTGCATCGATGCCCTGGCCGGGGAGCCCGACGAAGCCTTGGACTGCCTGGAGCAGGCCGCGTCGCTCGGGCTGACGCAGAAAGGCTGGTACGAAAACGACAGCAACCTCGATTCTCTCCGCTCTCTCCCCCGCTTCCGGGCCCTGATGGAAGGGCTCAGCGGTCCGTCCGCGTCATGAAGGACAAAGCGAAGAGGATCAGTCCCACCGCGCAGACCGCTCCGGCCACGGACAGAACGGGCGTAAACAGCTGCTGAAGAACGAGGGACGCGGCCCAGCGGGTCTTTTCCAGGACCAGCGGCCCGAGGCCCGTGGACCATTCGTGCCCCTGGGTCCAATGGGCGTAGCGGGTTATGAACGAGGCCGAATTCCGGACGAACCAAGCAGCGCCAAAGGACAACAATCCGCCGGCCAGGACGGAAACGCCGCTCCATTTGAAGAAGGCCTCGCGGCTGCGCGCGGCGATGGCCGATCCGCCCAACAGGAAGACCGCCGGAATCAGGAACAGGGAATAGACGACCGTCGTCGCGGCCGCGGAGACGCCCATGCGGGGAAAATGGACGTCCTCGAAAATGGGAATCTCGTCACGGATGTCGTCGGCGATCCGGCCCTGCCGGGCTTTCAGAGCCGCCCGGGCCTGGCCCGGGTCGGGTTGACAGGCCGGCAGATCGGCCCAGTCGAGCCCCTCTTCGGCCGCCCGGGCCCATTCCTGGAGCCCGGCCTGGCCGCAGGGCGGCAGGTTTTTCAGGACCTCCAGGAAGTAATCGTCGAACTCCGGGCGGAGGAGGGCCGTCTTGAGCGGACGCATGTCGATGGAGACCGGCCCCGGTTCGCGCTGGCCGCGCAGAATGTCCCCGACGTCGGTCAGGGCCCGGGACAGCTCGCCCTGCATCCAGCCGAGCAGGCCGGTCTTGACCAGGAGCTCCCGAGGCGTCGTGCCGACCTTGCCCGCGGCCTCGAACCAGACCCGGGCCCGCGGGTCGCGGACGACGTCCGGGTTGCGGCCGGCGGCCATGATTTCGTCGGCGATCTCGGGAACGGCGGCGATGATTTTCCGGGGCACCTCCGAAACGAAAGCGGGCGAAACGACCGCCCGTGTCAGGCCCGCCGCCCAGATGATGGCGAACAGGACGGGCAACCCGATGAAGACGATCAGGAATAGACCGATGATTTTGCGCACAGGGCTCATGGCCACCTCCTCCTTCTTTTCATACGCATCCGCCCGATCAAAGGTTCAAAGCGGAAGACGACGCGCCGGTCGTTCCAGGACAACGATGGTCATCCGATCGTTTCCTCCGGCTGAGCGCGCAGATCCGCGGTCGGCAAAAAGCGCGGCGCCCGGCGATGGCTGGTCGCTTGCTCGAAGGCATAGGCCAACCGCAGAAGCAGCGGCTCGCTCCAGGCCCGGCCGAAAAAAGAGAATCCTACGGGCAAGCCGAAAACGAACCCCGCCGGAACGGTGATGCTCGGATATCCGGCCACGGCGGCCGGGGTCGAGCTGCTGATGAGGAAATGATCGCCCAGGACCAGGTCGGTGACCCAGGCCGGCCCGTCGGTGGGGGCCGCCAGCGCGTCGAGCCGCTGGACGTCCATCAGCGCGTCGATTCCGTCCCGCCGGGCCGAAGACCGGCAAAGGGTCCGGGCATCAAGGTACTCCCTCTCGGTCAAAGGCCCCTTGGCTTCGGCTTTCAGGAATGTCTCCTGGCCGAAGTATGGCATTTCTTCGGCCGAGCGGCGCTCGTTGAATGTGATGATCTCGGCCAGCGAACGGACGGGAGCGCCGGGTCCCAAGCGGGCCAGGTAGGCCTTCAGGCCGGCCTTGAGTTCATAAAGCAGCACCGTGTTTTCCGCCCCGTCAAACCGTCCTAATGTCTTGATTTCGGCCGGATCGACGAGTACGGCGCCTTTGGCTTTCAGCACAGCCAGGGCTTGTTCCATCAACCGGTCGACGCCGCGATGGAGCCCGGAGTATTTCCGCACGACGCCGATCCGCGCCCCGCGCAGGCCGTCCGGGTCGAGGAACTTCGTGAAATCCATCTCGGGCCGGATCCGGCTCTCCCCCATCGCCGGATCCTCGGCATCGGCCCCGGCCAGAGCGCCGAGCAGGATGGCGCAATCCCGCACGGTGCGGGCCAAGGGGCCGGCCGTGTCCTGGGTCGCCGAGATGGGGATGATTCCGGTCCGGCTGATCAGACCGACGGTCGGTTTGAGGCCGACGACGCCGTTCAACGAAGAGGGACTGACGATCGAGCCGTCCGTTTCCGTCCCGACGGCCGCCGCGCACAGAGCGGCGGCGACGGCCGCGGCCGATCCCGAACTCGATCCCGATGTGTTGCGGTCCAGGGCGTAAGGATTCAAAGTCAACCCGCCCCGGGCGCTCCAGCCGCTCGTCGACCGGGGAGAGCGGATGTTGGCCCACTCGCTCAGGTTGGTCTTGCCCAGCAGAACGGCCCCGGCCCGGCGCAATCGCCGGACGAGGAAGGCGTCCCGCGGCGGCCGGGCTCCGACCAGGGCCAGCGATCCGGCCGTGGTGGCCAAACGGTCGGCCGTATCGATATTGTCCTTGATCAGAAGCGGGAGACCGTGGAGCGGACCCCGGAGCCGTCCGATCCGGCGCTCCCGGTCGAGCGCGTCGGCCTCGGCCGGAGCGTCGGTGTTCGTCTCGATCACGGCCCGCAAGGACGGACCGTTGCGATCAAGACGCTCGATGCGGTCCAAATAGAGGTCCACCAAGTTGCGGGACGTGAAGCGTCCCGCTTCCAGGCCGGACCGGAGCTCGGACAGGCTGAGGTCGGCGATCTCCGAGGACGGCGCTTCGAACGATCGCGGCGGTGCGGCGGCGAAAGCGGCGGCCGCGCTTCCGGCTATTCCGGCCTGCAGGAATCGGCGCCGGCTCCAGCGGTCGTCTGTCGGCGGTCCCACTTTGGGCTTGGCCATGGTTCGGTCCTCCGGATTTCCCCTGACCTGGAAATACGCTTTGGGGAGACGCGGCCTCCGGCCAAAAAAAAAGGCCGCAACCCGAAGGTTGCGGCCGTTTGCGAATTCGTGTCCGTTGGTTCAGCCCAGGATGGCGTCTTTGCAGGCCTTGGCCACGCGGAATTTGACGACCCGCTTGGCCGGGATTTTGATGGCCGCGCCTGTGGCCGGATTGCGGCCCATGCGCGCCTTGCGGTTCACCAGGACAAGCTTGCCCAGGCCGGGAACGGTGAAGCCGTTCTTGGCGTTCTTGTAGGCCATCGTCACCAGAGCCTCGAGCGCTATGCCCGCCTGCTTCTTCGTGATTCCTACCGCTTCGGCCACGCCGGTCACAATCTGCGCCTTCGTCAACGCTTTTGCCATTGATGCACTCCTTTACGAACATTTCGGGGCCGGGCCTTGTGGCGCGGCCTCAATTGTCAGGAATATAGGCGGTTTTCCGGCAAATTGCAAGCCCTTCCTTGAAATCCGGGCTTCTCGGGCCCGCCGGCTGCGCACGGGCGTTGCCCGACCGCCGGCGGCGTGGTATAAAAGAAGGTCCTTTCACGGAGGAAACGAGCATGAAAAAATCGGCCCTCGGTCTTCTCATTCTCTTCGCCGCTCTGGCCGCGGCCGTCCAGGCCCAGGAGGCCAAGTCCGATATCGCCGGCGTCTGGGAAGTCGCATTCGAGACGCCTATGGGAGCGCGCACCTATATGGCCGCTTTCGTCCAAGACAACGACGCGCTCAAGGTGACCATGAAGAGCTCCCAGGGCACGGAAATGAAAGGCGAAGGCAGGATCAAAGGAAGCGAGGCGGCCTGGAGCGTCGTCGTCAGCGGGCCCATGGGCGAGATCGTCCTGGCCTTCAAGGGCCGGATCGACGGCGAGGCCATGTCCGGGACGGTGACCATGGGCGAGGCCGGCGAAACCGATTTCAAGGCCAAGAGGACGTCGAAGTAGACAGGAAGGTCTCATGTCCATATTCGGAAAAATCACCGAGTTCTTCAAACGCTCCGATAAGATCACCCGCGCGTCCGACGCCAAGGCGTACGAGAAGCAGTACGCCATGGGCAAGCTGGGGGCCCGGGACCGGATCAAGGAGATCCTCGATCCCGGATCGTTCCACGAATACGACCTGTTCGTCGAGCACCGCTGCAAGGACTTCGACATGGAAAAGAAGAACCTGCCGGGCGACGGGGTCGTCACCGGCACGGGGATGATGGCCGGGCACCCCGTGGCCATTTTCGCCCAGGACTTCACCGTGGCCGGCGGCTCGCTCGGCCTGATGCACGCCCGCAAGATCACCAAAATCATGGACCACGCCGTCAAGATGGGCATTCCGCTGATCGGCATCAACGATTCCGGCGGCGCCCGGATCCAGGAAGGCGTCGATTCGCTGGCCGGCTACGGCGAGATCTTCTATCGCAACACCAAGGCCTCCGGAGTCATCCCCCAGATTTCGGTCATCCTCGGGCCCTGCGCCGGCGGGGCGGTTTATTCCCCCGCCCTGACCGATTTCGTCTTCGTCGTCGACAAGATCTCCAAGATGTTCATCACCGGCCCCGAAGTCATCAAGACCGTCCTGGGAGAGGAGATCAGCATGGAGGACCTGGGAGGGGCCCGGGTCCACACGGAGATCTCCGGCAACGCCCATTTCTTCGCCGCCGGCGAACGGGAATGCTTCGAGCAGATCAAAACCCTGATGACCTTCATCCCCTGGAACAACCGCAAGAAGGCCGACCGCTTCCCGGCCAAGCCGCCCAAGCCCGGCCTCCGCCTGGAGAAGATCATCCCCGAGCAGCCGACCAAACCCTACGACATGCGGGACGTCGTCGCCGCCCTGTGCGACGAATCCGACTTCTTCGAGATCCAGAAGCACTGGGCGGCCAACATCGTCATCGGTTTCGCCCGCCTGGCCGGCGAAACCGTCGGCATCGTCGGCAACCAGCCGTCCGTGCTGGCCGGGGTCCTGGACGTCGATTCCTCGGACAAGGCCGCCCGCTTCGTCCGCTTCTGCGACGCTTTCAACGTGCCCCTGGTGACGCTCGTCGATCTGCCCGGCTACCTGCCCGGCGTCGACCAGGAGCACAGCGGCGTCATCCGCCATGGAGCCAAGCTCCTCTACGCCTACAGCGAAGCGTCCGTCCCCAAGATCACCGTCATCCTGCGCAAGGCCTACGGCGGCGGGTATATCGCCATGTGCTCGCGCCACCTGGGCGCCGATTGCGTTTTCGCCTGGCCGACGGCCGAGATCGCCGTCATGGGGCCGGAAGGCGCGGCCAATATCATCTTCAAGAGCGAGATCGCCGCCGCGGCCCAGCCCGACGAGACCCGCCGGCAGAAAGTCAAGGAATACACCGAAAAGTTCGCCAATCCCTACGTCGCCGCGGCGGCCGGGCACATCGACGCCGTCATCGACCCGGGCGAAACGCGCGAGTTCCTCATTCACGCCCTGCAGATCGCGGCCAACAAGGCGGAAACCCCGGTGCCCAAGAAGCACGGGATCCCCCCGTTTTAAGGCCGGCCATGAGCGAAACCAAGAAGCCCTTTCCGGCCGCCCTGGAAATCGACGACACCGTCTATGAAACGCTGCCGACGCGGAAGTTCCTCCAGCGCCGGCCCTACACGCCGCCCGATCCCAAGAAAGTTCTTTGCTTTATCCCCGGCGTGGTCCGCAAAGTCTACGTCCGGCCGGGTCAAAGCGTCGTCCGGGGCGAGCATCTCTTCATCCTGGAAGCGATGAAAATGCAGAACGACATCGCCTCGCCGATCGACGGCGTCGTCAAAAGCGTCTTCGTCGAAATCGGCCGGATGGTGACCAAGGGCCAGGCGCTCGCCGAATTCGAGTGAGCCCGCCCGCCGGCCGCCCGATAGCTCAGCGCCCGGCCGCCGGAGCCCGGGGATTCAGTCCCGGCGCGTAAAGGTCGCCGGCCGCGACCGTCCCGGCGTAATCCCCCTTCGCCGCGGTCATGGCGAACAGGCGGATCCGGCCGTTGTCCGGCAGGACCACCGCGGTCGCCCCGGCCGGCACGACCAGGACGTAGCGGAAGATATAGGCCGGGCTGTAGGCCTCGTTTCCCTTCGGATTGTGCCGATGAGTGGCCACCCAGGCGACGCGGGCACGCTTGACGAAGGCCGGCTGGAGCCGGTCGAGACCCCGGAGGACGCCGTCGGCGTCGGCCGTCACGGCCATCTGCGAAAGCACGGTGGGCAGCGGCCATTCCTGATTCTTCAGCGTATCGACCAGGAACTCTTCCCGCAACAAACGGTCGTCGGCCAGGCGCGAATCCCATTGACCGATCGCGCCTTCCCACTCGTCGATCGTGACCGGGACGCGTTCGTCCGGCGCGCCCGTCCGTTCGAAGGAAAAGATCCCGACCTTGTCCGCCCCGACCGCCGCGGCCAGGATGTGGAGCCGCGCTGTTCCGGGGGGAAGGGCGATGCGCTGGTCGCCGGCGGTCAAGACGTTCTTGGCCCCCGGACGGCCGGATCCCAATTGGAAATTCACGCCGTCGACGGTCAGCGCCGCCGGATAGAGCTCGGCGGGAATCGTCCGCCCCCGGCCGTCGAAATCACCGTCATCCCGGGCCGCGTCCGTCGAGACGCCGTCGAGGTCGAACGGCAGCGCCAGCGGAGTGCTGATCGGCCGGCTCAGCTTGGCCGCCGAGGCCGCCGGCTTCATAAGGAACGTCCGGGTCTGATAGCGGGCCAGGTCGACGACCAGCAGGCCTTTGACCGTTTCGATCGGTCCGACCGGCTCTTCGGCCGCGTTGACTTCGCGGGCCGAAGCGATGGGCGCGGGAAGGGCGATCCGGACTCCGGAGATGGGCTTGCCGTAAAGCTCCTGGATCCGCAGGACGATCTCCTCCGAATTCTCGGCCTTTTTGAAAGCCCGCACGGCCACCTGACTTCCGTCCGGCAGGACGGTCAGCATCGACAGCCTCCGGCCCAGCAGACCGGTATGGGAGGCGGTCTGGAAGGCCAGGAGCGGCTGGTTGAGCCGAGCCGCCCGGCTGGGGATGCAGCCGGTCCGCCAATCCCGGGCGTGCCCGGCGATCGAATAGACGAAATGATGGCGGCCGATGTCGTTGCTGCTCTGATAGACGTAGCTCTTCCCCGGTTTGGGAGTATGGATCAGGGTCAATCGCAGGACATGGTCATCGGGCTTGTCCCAACCGTACTTTCCGTCGTTCAAGACGGCCGCTCCGTAGCCGCCCGGCTGGTCGGTCAGGTCGGCCCACTGCTGGCCCGGCACCTCGTAGAGGCTTTCCCGGGCGTTGGGCCGTTCGATGGTCCCCAGGCCGAGGTCATACGTGGCCTTGGCATTGGAGGCGGTGAAAGGGAACGAGGCTTTGAGCATGGTGCCGGTCGTCTTCCAATCCACGCTGGTGTCGAAATCCAAGCGGTCGCCGCCGGCGGCCAGGCTGAGGCGCTGGACGAAGGACGAGCCCTCGGCCACGCGCGTCACTTCCAAGGCGACGCGGACGGGGCCGCGCTCGACGACGCGGACGCGCGGCGAACCGGCGTAAGACCGGGCCGGCTTGCTGGCTTCGGCCCAGGTGATCTCCCAGGCCGGCCAGCGGGTGGACAAGTCGCTCAGGAGCTCCAGGCGGGCCGGGCCGCCGAGCAGTTCTTTGTTTGTTTCGCGGTCGAAGACGGAGACGACATCGCCGTTGGCGTCCAGCTTGACCGCGTAGCGCTCGTTTTCGAGCGTCGATTCGGTGACCTTGAGGACCGGGGCCGGGCGCAAAGCGGGCGTCCCCGGGCGGACGTCGAAGACCTTGAAGCCGACCGGAGGCATGTCCGCCAGAAAGAGGACGCGGGCCGCCGCGCCTTCGACGGAGAGCAACTGGGCGGGGACGTCCTTCCCCGTGGCCTCGTCCACGACGCGGACGCCGGCGGGTGCGGCGGGCTCGAAGCGCACCAGGGCTTCCACGGGATCCCGCCGGGTCATGGCCAGCGGGTTGTAGACGACGAGCGGAACGCCGGCCGCGCGGGTGTCGAGGCCGGAGGCGACGGCGCCCACGGACCCGGTGGCGATCCCGGCGAACTGATTGAGCGAGAGCAGCTCGTCGTTCCAGGAAAAGCGATAGGCCTGGGGTATGCTTGTCCCCGTCAGGTCGTCGTGGAACTGGTGCCAGAGGAAACGGATCCAGGCCGTGCAAAGCTCCTCCCGCGGGTAGGCCGGCCCCCCCAGCCAGTCGGCCGCCAGGCTGGCCCGCTCGGCCGCGTCGGCCAGGAGCTCGTTCTTGCGGTTCCAGTTCTTCATGGCCGCCTGGGAGGTGAAACAGCCCACGCCGTGGGTCTTGAGCAGAAACTCGCCCTCGTATTCGGGCAAGGCCGCCTTCTGGGCCGGGGTCAGGTCGCGGACGAGCTGGTCGGCCGAGGTATTGCGCACCCGGACCGCGCCGTTGACGTTGGCCATGGCCTTTTCCAGCCAGCCGACCGATTCCGCGTCGGGCGCGCCGCCCTGATCGCCCACGCCGAAGTAGCGGAAGCCGATCTTGTCCCCGTTGCCGATGTCCACGAGATCGCCGTTCCATTGGGGATCGACGGACACATCGCTGCGGATCGCTTTGACGTAGTCGCCGGCCCGGATGGAGGCGACGAGGATCGAGCCGTCGACGCCTTTCCAGCGGCCCACGGCGAAGGGCGGCGGTGTCGCCGCCCCCCAGGACAGCTTCTGGGTGGAAAACGCCGTCAACCCGGAATGGGCCGCGGTCGCCGGGAGGGCGAAGCCGAATCCGAAGCAATCGGGCAGATAGACGTCCAGGGGGACGCGCCCGAACTCGCGGCGGAAAAAGTCCTTGCCGTAGAGGGCCTGGCGCATAAGCGCCTCGGGCGACGGGATGTGGGTATCGACCGCGTTGATCCAGGCCCCGGCGAGCTTCCAGCGGCCGGCGTCGACGTATTTCTGCAGCCGGGCCCACTGGTCCGGGTAGTATTCCTTGAACCACATGTAATGGATCGCGCCCTCGTAGTTGAAAACATAGTTCGGGAACGTCTCGAAGAGCTTGAAGTTGTCGAAGAAGGTCCGGGGCACGAGGTCGCGGATGGTGTCCTGAACCGTCCAGTTCCATTGCGTATCGAGGTGGCTGTTGGAAATGATGTAGAGGGTCGGTTTAACGGCAGCCTGGGCCGGAGGCGTGTCCGACGCTCCCGCTCCCAGGATCGCCCCGACGAGGGCGAGGACGGCGGCGGCCGCCGGCAGGATCCTCTTTTTCATGGCTTCGCTCCTTCCGCGCCGGAGATCCGGCGATAAAATTCCTTTCTGAAGCTCCACGAACCCGCGTCCCCTGGATCCATCCTAGACAGAAGGTGGGGCGACGGTCCCCGAAGCGGGGCATTGGTTCGTCTATTCACTCCCGTCCATAAAATCCGCAAGGGGATTTGATCTCCCGCACTATAGCGCCGGGCGCCGGACCCTGTCAACGAAGACCGGGCGGCCGGAGCCGGATGTCTCCCGAACCGGACGGGCTCCTGCCCTCCGTGATGTGCCACTTCGCCATCGTCCTGGCGGCTTCCCTCTATGCCCTGGCCCTGCGCGAGCGTCGGGCCAGGCCCCTTTCAGCCTGAAAAAGCCGCCGGCCGCCGGATACGCGCCGGCATGACGGCCGACGGCTTAAGATCCGAGAGCGAATTCCGGCGGGTGTCCCCGCTCGATTCAATTCCGCGCCCGGCCAACTCAGGCCGATGCCCCCGCGTATCGGCGGAGCCCCACCTTCCAAAACAGACGGGCCGCCCCGAAAAGGAACACGGCCAGGGCGGCTTCGGCGCCCAGAGCCGAAGCGGTCAGGCGGCCCAAGAGGGCCTGGGCGGGAACGGTCGTGGCAAAAACGACGGGCACCAGGAAGCGCAGGGCAAAACGCAGCCAGCGCGGGTAGAGCCCGACCGGCCAGCGTCCGGCCTCATACATGCTTTGGAAGATGACCAGGATGTTCTGCACCCGGACCAGCCAGAAGGACAGCGTGGCCAGAATCAGCCAGAAGCTGTAGACGATGACGAGTCCCGCAGCCAGCGCAGCGGCGAAGACCGCCGCCCGGCCCGGCCCGATGCGGGTCCCCAGGCGGGAAAACGCGACGCCCAGCACGATCGCGCCGAGGACGATGTCCGTGCAGCGCCAAATCTCGACGCGCTGGATGCTGACCAGGAACTGGGCATCGGCCGGCTTGGTCAAAGTGAAGTCCAAGGTCCCCTCGCCGACGGCATCGATGAAGCTTTCCATGCCGGGCTGGATGATCAGGCGGATGACGCCGCCAACCAGGAAGAAGACGCCGACCAGGGCCAGGACCTCGTCCGGCCTCCATCCGCCCAGGGTCTCGGTATAGGCGAAGACGACGGCCAGTCCGCCGAGGGCCGTTCCCAGGTCGAGCAGCGACTCGAAGAGCTGCAGGAAGAAATTGGCCGGGTAGGCCAGCTCGCCCAGGACCCCGACCCGGAAAAAAACCCAGAATAGCCTCAGCGCCCTCATCCGCCCACCGCCGTGAAGCGCCGGACTCCGGCGCGCCAGACAATTTTCATGGCCAGCAAGGCCAAGGCGAGCCAGCCCGCCTGGATGGCCAGGCCGGCCGCGGCTTGGGCCGGAGTCAGCCGGCCGAGGAGGAGCTCGGCGGGAAAAGCGATCATCCAGCGGAAGGGCAGGACGGAAGCCGCCATGCGGACCGGGCCGGGCAGAAGAGCCAGCGGAGCGACCTGCCCGGACAGGAAAAGGGCGGCCACATAATACCCCTGATTGATGGCTCCGACGCGCGTCGTCCAGAAGGCGGCCAGGGCCAGCGTCCATTCGACCAGGAAGCGGACCAGGAAGGCCAGGCCCAGGGCGGGGAGGAAGACGACCGCCGCCCAAATCCGAACATGGAAAACCGGCTTGAAGAGGACCGCCAGGACGGCCGCCGAAACCAGGATCAGCGGAAGGGTCAGCATCTTGGAGGAGAGGTTGTCGACGATGTCCGTGTGGATCGGGTGCAGGGGCCGCAGCAGGAGGAAGGACAGGTCTCCGTGGCGGACGCGGTATTCGAACTCGTACATGATCCAGGTATAGGTCGCATGGTTGACCAGCATCAGGGCCAGGAAATAGGCGGCGAATTCGCCGGCGCCGAACCCGCCGACGGGGCCGCCCCGAGAGAGGGTCACGGCCGACCAGACGATCATGAAGACGAGGGGCTCGAGAACATGGCCGATCATCCAGATGAAGATCGCCGCCCGATATTGGGCGAAGGACGCCAGCGTCGTCTTGAACTGCTGGACGTAAATTCCGGTCAGCCCTGTCACGACGCCCCCTGGGCGAAAACCCGCTCGATGACGTCCTCGATCGGCGGGTCCTCCACGGTCAAGTCGATGACCGGCAGATCGGCCAGGAGCCGTTCGGTCGTCCGGGCTGTCTCGGTCCGGGGCACGCGCAGCGTCGTCCGGCCGTCGAGGCAGGAGATGATCTCCCCATAGGGTTTCAGATCGGCGGAGCAATCCTTCAGCTGGACGACGATCGTCTTGCTCTCGGCGAACCGCCGGGCCAGATCGGCCAGGGCGCCGTCGTACAGGAGCCGTCCGCGATGGATGATGATGACCCGGCGGCAGAGGGCTTCCACGTCGGACATGTCGTGGCTGGTCAGCAGAACGGTCGCCCCGGTGCTGCGGTTGTATTCGGCGATGAAGCTGCGGATGCGGCGCTGCATGGTGATGTCCAGGCCGATGGTCGGCTCGTCCAGGAAGACCATCCCCGGCCGGTGGAGCAGGGCCGCGGCGATCTCGCATTTCATCCGCTCGCCCAGGCTCAGGTTGCGGACGGGCTTGCGCAGGAGCGGGCCCAGTTCGAGCAGCTCGGTCAGCTCGCCGACGCGGCGGCGGAAGTCGGCCGCGGGGATCCGATAGATGGCCCGGTTCAATTCGAAGGAATCCACTGCCGGAATGTCCCAGACCAGCTGGTTTCTCTGGCCCATGACCAGGGTGATCTGCCGTAAAAAAGCCTTGTCGCGGCGCCAGGGAACGGCGTCCAGGACCCGCACGTCCCCGGATGTCGGATGGAGAAGGCCCGAGAGCATCTTGAGCGTCGTCGTTTTGCCCGCCCCGTTGGGGCCGAGGAAACCGACGACCTCGCCGGGATCGACCTCGAAAGAGATTCCGTCCACTGCGGCGAGCTCCTGCTTGCGGCGGCGGACCAGGCTCTTCAGGGCCGCCCGGGCCCCGGCTTCGCGCTCGGCGACGCGATAAACCTTGCGCAAGTCACGGACGCGAATGGCTGACGTGGTCATGGTCGCGACGTCAGCGAAACGGAAGAGGTTTCGATGAATCCGGCCATGCCCTGCCCGGCGTTGTTGATAAGGACGTCGATCCGCCCGAAGCGGGTAAACGTCTCCTCGACCATCCGCCGGGCTTCGTCTTCGCGGCGCAGATCGGCGGGGAAGGCCGCCGCGTCAGCGCCCGACCGGCTGAACTCGGCCGTCAACGCCTCCAGGATCTCCGCGGACCGGGCGACCAGGGCCAGGCGGGCCCGGAAGCCGGACAGAAGACGGGCCGTCGCCAACCCGATGCCTGCCGAAGCTCCCGTGACGATCACGACCTTGTCGCGCACGTTCATGGCTGCACCTCACTTCGAAAAACTTCCGAAGGGCGGCTTCGAGATGCCCCGTCCGTCCGGGACTTCGGGGAAATCGGCCCCCTCGAAGCCGAAGCGGCCCATCGATCGGGCCGGCGGTCTTCTCCACCGCCGAACCGGGGCCGGCGGAACCATGCTAATCGGAAAGGCGGGACGGGTCAAACCGCGGGCCTGGGGCCCGCGGTTCCTTGACATCGGTTTTCGCCCGCGGATATAGTTCCCCGCGGGGAGGACGCCAATGGACGAACATTCGAAATCCGCCGACCGGCCCGACGGTCTCAACCGCCGCGAGTTTCTTGGCCGAGCCGGGGCGGCCGCCCTGTCCCTGAGCTTCCTCCCCTCCGGCCTCGTCCGCGGCACGCAGGCCAATGCGAAGATCCGCCTCGGACTCGTCGGATGCGGCGGCCGCGGCACCTGGATCGCCGAGCTTTTCCGCAGGCACGGCGGCTACGAAATCACCGCCGCGGCCGACTATTTCCGGGAACGTGTCGACGCCTTCGGCGCGGCCGCCGGCGTCCCTGTTTCGCGCCGCTTCGCCGGGCTGGCGGGCTACAAGCGCCTTCTCGACGCGGGAGTGGACGCGGTGGCCATCGAGTCGCCGCCCTATTTCCATCCCGAACAGTCGGCCGCCGCCGTCGACGCGGGGGCCCACGTCTACTTGGCCAAGCCGGTCGCCGTGGACGTGCCGGGCACCTTGTCCATCGAAAAGAGCGCGGCCCGGGCGGCGGCAGGAAAACGCGTCTTCCTGGTCGACTTCCAGACCCGGACCGATCCTTTTTACATCGAGGCCGTCCGGCAAGTCCATGAGGGCGGCATCGGCGACATCATTTTCGGCGAGGCCCTCTATCACGCCGACTGCCCCTTCGAACAATATTATGACCTCTGGCGGAGCGATCCGGACAATCCCGAAAACCGGCTCCGGGGCTGGGGGCTGGATCGGGCGCTGTCCGGCGACATGATCACCGAGCAGGATATCCACGCCCTGGACGTCATGAGCTGGATCATGGACGCGCCTCCCCTCTTCGCCTTCGGGACGGGCGGACTGAGGGCGCGGCCGAAGATCGGCACATCCTGGGACCATTTCGTCGTCACCTATCAGTATCCGGGCCGGATCGGGATCCAGTTCAGCGGCCGCCAATTCAAGGGCCACGGCACTTCGGAAGGCATCAAGAACCGCGTTTTCGGGTCCGCGGGCGTTTTGGAAGCGGAATACGGCGGCTCCGTCCTCATCCGCGGCGGACGGTTCTACCGCGGCGGTAAGACGACCGCAATATACGAAGAAGGGGCCGTCGCCAACATATCCGCTTTCCACAAGGCCGTCGTCGAGGGGGACTTCGGCCAGCCGACCGCGGCGCCCGGCGTCCGGAGCAATCTCGTCACCCTCCTGGGGCGCAAAGCGGCCTACGACAACCGCCAGGTCGGCTGGGAGGAGCTGCTCCGGGACGGCGAACGGCTCGTCCCGAAGCTGACGGGATTGAAGGATTGATCCTCGAAAGGAATTTCCCACGATGAAGAAACGCCTGAACATCCTGGCCCCGGCCATTCTGCTCCTGGGACTGGCGGCGGCGCCCGCGTCCGGCGTCAAGTCCATCCGCCTCGGAGTCTGCGATTGGACGATCGAAAAAAGCGGCGATCCGTCGGCCCTGGAAACGGCCGGCCAATGGGGGCTCGAAGGCGTCCAGGTCAGCCTGACCGTCAAGGACGGAGCGCTGGCTTTGCTCCAGCCGGCCCTCCAGCGGACCTACAGGGCCGAGGCCCGGCGGACGGGCGTGGCCATCGCCTCTTTTTGCCTGGGCGACTTGAACGGTGTCCCCCTCAAGAGCGATCCGCGGGCCGCGGCCTGGTTGGAGCAATCGCTGGTCGTCTGCCGGGCCATGGACGTGCACTTGGTTCTCGTTCCCTTCTTCGGCAACGGCGAGCTGCGCGACGACGCCGCCGGTGTGGAGTCCGTCATCCGGATCCTCAAGCGCCTGGCCCCCAAGGCTAAAAAGGCCGGCGTCGTTCTGGCCATGGAAAGCTATCTCAGCGCCGAGGACAACCTTAAGATCATCGCCCGCGTGGGCTCGCCCGCCGTGGCCGTCTATTACGACGTGGCCAACAGCCAACAAGCGGGATACGACATCGTCAAGGAGATCCGAACCCTCGGCCCGCACATCGCCCAGTTCCACGCCAAGGACCTCAAGGGTCTTTACGGTCAGGGGTCGATCGATTTCCCGGCCGTCCGCAGGGCCATGGACGACATCGGCTACAGCGGCTGGTTCGTCTTCGAAGGGACGGAGACTCCCCTCGGCCTGGAGCAGAGCATCCGGGCGGACGTGGAATTCCTGCGTACGCTCTACCCCCTGAAATGAGAGAACGGAGCGCCCCCGCGAAGTCGGCGGAGAGTCCGTTCCGCCCGCTGCGGGCCTCGGCCGCGGCGGTCGTCCTCGTCCTCGCCGCGGCCGGCGCCCCGCGGGCGCTCCGGCCCGGTCCCGCAGCGGTCAAGCCAGTCCGCGTCCTGATTCTGAGCGGACAGAACAACCATGATTGGAAAACCACGACCCCCAAAATCCAGTCCATTCTCGAACGGAGCGGCCGCTTCGTGGTCGACATCACGGTCCGGCCCGACCTGTTCAGCGATGCCGGACTGGCGCCCTACGACGTCGTTCTGAGCGAGTGGAACGCTTACGGCCGCGGCCCGGCCGTCTCGGCCTGGCCGGAAGCGGCCCGCCGGGCCCTTCTCGATTTTGTCCGGCGGGGCAAGGGGCACGTCACGGTCCACTCCGGGTCGTCCTCGTTCCCGGATTGGACGGATTACCGGCGGATGACCCTGGCGGCCTGGAAAGAGGGCCAGAGCAGCCACGGCCCGCGGCACGAATTCCCCGTCCGCATCGAACAGCCCGATCATCCCGTCACCGCGGGCCTCCGGCCCTTCCGGACGGCCGACGAATTATGGAACAGGCCGAGCCTTGGGGAAGGCGCCCAGGTCCTGGCCTCGTCCTTCTCCGCCGAGGACCAGGGCGGACCGGACAATGGGAGCCGACGGCCTTGGCCGGCCGATTCGGCCAGGGCCGGAGCTTCACCCTCCTCCTCGGCCATGACGCCGCGGCCATGGACAATCCGGGATTCCAGGCTCTTCTGCGCCGCGGAGTCGAATGGGCCGGAACCGGACAAATGGCGCAGGCGGAGCCGCATGGCCAGGGCGTGTGGAGGTGGGAAATCGTGGACGGCTCGTCCGTGGCCCTGGCCGGGCCGGCCGGCCTTTTGTGGCGGTTTCGCTACGATCCGGACCTCGACGTCCCCTCCATCCACCCCTTGAATTCGGTCGACGGGCTCACGCTGTCCTGGGACCGGCCGCCGGACCATCTCTGGCACCATGGCCTCTGGTTCAGCTGGAAATATATCGATCGGGTCAACTATTGGGAGATGGACGCCGGGACCGGCCGGCCCGCCGGACGGACGACCTGGACGAACGTCCGGGTGGAGACGCGGGACGACCGCTCCGCGCGCATCCTCATGGACCTGGCCTATCGCCCCGCCGGCGAGGAAACGCCCATCCTGACGGAAAAGCGGACGATCGAGATTTCCGCGCCGGACGCCGAAGGCGTCTACGCCGTCGATTGGAGCAGCGAGTTTGCCGCCGTCCGGCCCGTGGTCCTGGACCGCACGCCCCTGCCCGGCGAGCCCGGGGGACAGGCGTATGGCGGCTACGCCGGCCTGTCCCTGCGGCTGTCCGGAGCTCTGACCGAGAGGCGGCCCATGACCAGCGACGGGCCGGTCGTCCAGATGATCGACGACCGGTACCGCGGGCGGCACATCGGCCTGGACTACTCCGGCCTGATCGAGGGGCGCCTCGAGGGCGTGGCCATCCTCGATCATGCCCGCAATCCCCGGACTCCGACGCCCTGGTATGTCATCCGCTCGCCGGAAATGAGCTTTTTCACGCCCGCGTTTCTTTGCTACGAGCCGATGACGCTCGCGCCCGGCCGCGCGCTCGCCTTGCGCTACCGTGTGCTGGTCCATCCTGGCCGCTGGGACGAAGTCCGTTTGCGGCGGGAATACATCCGATTCTCCGGGCGTCCGTCCGAAACAAAATAAGGAGCCGCCGACATGCCCCGAGCGATCCTGACCCGCCGACATTTTCTCCGCTCGGCCGCGGCCGTCCTGGCCGCCCCGGCCGTCGTTCCTTCCCGCGTCCGCGGCCGTCCGGCCCCCAGCGACCTGGTCAATCTGGCGGCCATCGGCCTGGGCAGCCGCGGGGGAAGCAACGTTTGGCAGGACTTCGTCGACACCCAGGAGGACGTGCGCATCGTCGCCGCCTGCGACTGCTTCGCCGAGCGCCGGGAAACGTTTGCGGCCAAGGTCAACGCCCGCTACGGCGGGACCTTCTGCAAACCGACGGCCGACTGGCGGGAGGTCCTGGCCCGTCCGGACGTCGACGGCGTGATCATCAGCACGCCCGACCACTGGCACGTTCCGTTGGCTTATCACGCCGCCCGGGCCAAGAAAGACCTGTATGTCGAGAAACCCCTGGGCGTGGCCATGGCCTGGGCCTGGAAGCTGCGCCGGGCGGTGTCCGCCAATCAAGTCATTTTCCAGTACGGAACCCAGCAGCGGTCATCGAAAGAATTCACCCGGGCCGTGGAGCTCGTCCGCAACGGCTACATCGGGAAGATCAAGAGCATCGATGCCTGGTGCTCGGACATGAAATCACCCGGCGGGTACGCCGAGACCTTCGAGGCCTACTTCCACGACACGACTCCGGCCCCGGTTCCGCCGGGGCTGGATTATGAAATGTGGATCGGCCCGGCCCCGATGAAGTCCTACACCAAGGCCCGCTGCACGGAATGGGGCTCCTATCACATCTATGACTACGCCCTCGGCTTCATCGCCGGCTGGGGCGCCCACCCGCTGGACATCGCCCAGTGGGGCCTCGATCGGGACCACAGCGGCCCGGTGGAATACCGGGGCACGGGCGAGATCCCCGCCGGAGGTTTGTTCGACACGGTCGCCAACTGGGACGTTCAAGCCCGCTATGCCGACGGAGTGACCCTGCACTTCATGAGCGACAGGGTGGCCAAGGATATCGTCGGAGCGATGGGCGCCCGCGTCCGTCCGTTCATGGACCACGGGACGACGTTTTGGGGCGAGGACGGATGGATCAGCGTCAGCCGGGGCGCCCTCTACGCCTCGCCGCGCTCGCTGCAGACGGCCAAAATCCGCGAAGACGAGAAGCCGGTCGTTCGCAGCGCCAGCCAGGGCCGCAATTTCGTCGAATCGATCAGGTCGCGGAAGCCGACCGTGAACCCGCTTGAATCGGCTATCCGTTCGGACACCATCAGCCACCTGTCCGACATCGCCATCCGGCTCGGCCGGCCCATCCGCTGGGACCCCCAGGCCGAAAGGATCCTCGGCGACGAGGACGCGGCGAAGAAGCTGGACCGGCCGATGCGCAGCCCCTGGACCATGTGCCCCCCCGGCCCGGCCGCCGGTCCCATCAACGAAGGCGGGCGGGCTTCAGCGTCCAGAGCTGGAGTTTCGTAAATTCGAGGACGCGGGCCATGTCGAGGTCCGGGCGGTGGACGGGCCAGGACTTGTAGCCCCGGATGAGATCGAGACAAGCCTTTTCGTGGGTCCGCGGATACGGCTCGAAGGGCGCCGGATCATAATCGGCCTGCGGACGGCCGGCCGCCAGATCGAGGTAGACCGCAGCGAAGAGGGCGAAGAGCCTGCCCGGCCCGAGGCGCCTCCCCCCGGCCGGGACGACCGAGGGCAGGGCCCCCGTACGGCCGATCTCGCCGTCGGCTCGAAGGGCCAGAGCGAGGACGTCCCTCATGGGCAGGCGGCCTTCCGCGCCCGTTTCCTCGGGCATCGCCGCCGGTCCGAGCGGATGGCCGACCTTGAGCCGGCGGGGCAGGGCCCCCGTTCCCTGGAAGAGGGCCAGGGATTCGGCCAGACCGGCGAAGGCTTCGGCCGGAGAAAAATCCGAGCTCGGCGAGAGCGTCCGGGTCCGTAAGGCGTCCGCGGCGATGGCCGCCAGCTCGTCGGATATGACAACCTCTTTCTGGCCCCCGAAACGGTCCATCAGGGAGCGAAACGTGGTGATCTCGATGTCGTCGCGGCCCTTCAGCCAGCGCATCAGGCGGCGAAAATTCTTCTGCGCCGTGGTCATGCTGGCCAGGGGCCGCAGGGCCGGGGTCTTCCATTCGCCGGGCGGAGTGTTCCGGCCGGCGTAATAATTGAAATCCCAGAATTGCTCGGAACGGATCTTGGTCGGGTGCCCGCAAAAAAAGGACACGGCTTCGTGCGTCCGGGCCAGTTCGGGCAATTCGGCCTTCAATTTATCAAAGGCCGGTTCGAACAGGTCGTCACGCCAGAAGACGTCGTCGTAGCCGCCGTACTGAAAAGAGAAATTGAGGGTGTTGCAGAACCAGGCCGCCGTTTTGCCCGGCAGCCCGACGGGCGAACCCGAGAAGCCCTTGCCCAAAACGGCCAGAGCGGCCACGAGCTGAGGGCCGTACGAACCCCCGTGTCGGCCCATGGTGACGACCGGGACGCCGAAGATCCTCTCGAGCTCCCGGAATCCGGCCGATTCGCGCTCGAGCATGGCCTGCACGCCGCCCGTCCAATCGGCTTTCTCCAGCGCCTCGGCGACGGTGGGATGGATGGAGCCGAAATCGGTATGGCTCCCGATGTCGTGCCGGGCCATGGCGGCGATGACGTCCCGGCGGCCGCGCCGCTCCAGGGAACGGGCCTTCTCGCCGATGACGTAGAACGTCCCGGTCACGCCTTCTTCGGTCATGATTTGGGCCAGCCATTTCGGGATGTCGTCGATCCCTTCGGACGCGGGCGTCGTGTAGTCTTCGACGTCGAAATTAACGACCAGAAGCATCTTGGATTTGGCCGGGACGGAGGCTTGGTCCGGCGCCCGGAGGTCGGCCGGAGCCAGGAAAAGCGGCACGATCGCGGCGAGGAGGAGGATTTGTTTATTCATGGCACGTCCTGAATCCGGCTCCGTCCAGACTATTCCTCCCGGCGCCGGACTGTCAAGGCGGGCCCGGAGTCTCGGTCCGCGGGCGGCCGCGCTCAGAGCAGCTTCAGCGAGACCATGAATTCATTGCGGCCCGGCAGCCCATGCTCATAAGCCCGGGCGCAGCCGAAGGAGAGCGTGGTGTTGAGCTGGGAGAACATGACGATCCGGAAATCGAGCTGGGCCCCGACATCATAGGCCCTTCCCCGAAATTGGGAATCGTCGAAATCGGTGATGAGGCCCGAGGTGAAAAAGGCCAGTCGGGCCCAGTTGCAGTACATGCTGATGAAACCGAATCGGCGGAAGATGAGCGGCGGCAGGTCCCATTCGAGCGTGGCCTTGACGTAGTTTCGGCCGCCCATGCTGTCGAGGCCGAGTCCCGGGAAGCTGTAATACTCGCGATAGCGCTTCTCCGGCAGGTCGTCGATCCAATTGTTTCCGAATCCGCCGAAATAGAAATTGACGAACGTATTGGGCTGGCCGTCGATCAGCCGGTCCCCGAACGACTGCCCCGCCGAGGTCCGCAGCCAGATCGATGAATGGTTGATGGGTAGG
The DNA here is from genome assembly GCA_963729855.1 of Candidatus Aminicenantota bacterium. Classification (GTDB taxonomy): domain Bacteria; phylum Acidobacteriota; class Aminicenantia; order Aminicenantales; family UBA4085; genus UBA4085. The sequence goes on from CAVSPT010000005.1 coordinate 585,130, forward strand.
GCGAACCCGTAGTCGAAGTTGGCGTACAGACGGGGATCAATCTGACTGTTGACGTAGTTGGCCTCGCCGAAAACGCCCACGCGATACCCCTTCTCGTCGTCGACGGCCCCGAGTGAGTGCTGGACGAAATTATAACGGAGGCCGATTTTCGTGGCCAGGAACTTGTCGAACGGGGCGTTGACGTTCTGGAAATCGGGCAGCTTATCCAGATCCCAATAGGCGGTCGTCTTGAAGTTCAGCTCCAGCGTCCGGGGCTTGTCGTAAATGAGGTACTTGGAATAGGCCGCGCCCACCGAGTACCCTTTCCGGCTGACCTGCGTCGGACCGAAAAGGTCGTAGAAGCTGGCCTGGTTCATCGTCGCGCTGAAGGTCCAGTTCCAGTAGTGATAGTTGAGCCCGACATGGCCCCGCTCCTTGGCCGGCAGGTTCGAGGCCGGGGTGTAGGACGCGGTCAGGTCGAAGCCGTTGAAGCGGAGCGGGTTGCGGAAATCCATCCGCACGCCCACGGCGACGTCATTCTTGTATCCCTCCAGGATGGGGATGACGGAATTCAGCTTGATGTCCCCCCAGGAGCTGTAGGGGCCGTTGTACGTGGTCATGTCGTCGATGGGCACGGCGGCCGGCGATCCCGGGATCCAGGTCTTGACGATCGGGTAGCGACGGACCACCTCCTGCCCCAGGAACCGCACCGCGTTGACGTCCTTGATCGGCTTGGCGGCGATCCAGCCGGGTTGGAACCCGTCGTTGGTGAACTTGAACGCGATCAGAGAGTCGCCGCTGACCGGGACCGGGCGGAAGAACCCCGTTTCGCAGTTGCTGATGATGTCCATGGATTTTTTCTTGAAGTCGTAGCGGTAAATGTTCGAGACGCCCGTGTAGTAGGAGGAGCCGAAGAGAAAGTTCCCGTCCGGCGAAAAACGGAAGTCGGCCGGCGAATCCGTCCCGAATTCGTAGAGCGTTTCCATGGCCAGGGTGTTCTTGAGCAGATCGGCCGTTTTCATGCGGACGAGCCGCTGGGCGCCCGACACGTCGGCCACCGCCGCGGTCAGCCAGGCCCCGTCCGGGGAGATATCCATGTCGAAGATGTCCGTGAAATAATCGAAGCCGTAGACGGCCATCCAATCCGTGTAAGGCGGCTCGAAACGGACGATCGTGGACAGCCCGTTGTTGTGGCGGATGCCCCAGAGCGATTTGTCCGTCGGGTTGAAGGCGAGGTCGCCGACGCGGCATTCCTCGGCCAGGGTCCTCCTCCCTCCGGTCAACAGGTCGACCACGGCGAGGTCGCGGTAGGTGCTGTTGTCCGTGGTGAAAAAGATGCGCCCGCCGGCCCGGTCGTAAGCCAGCGAGGCGACCGAGTACAGCATGGCCCCCTTGATGTCGCAGATGCGCCGGATGCGGCCGGTCCGGGTGTCCAGGGCGGCGATATGGGCCACCTGCCCGGGATAGTTGATCCCGACGTAGAGCTCCCCCCGGTCCGCATCGTAGAAGACCCGGGATACGGACCCCATCTGCTGGCGGGTCAGGGGCCGGAAGGGCGTGACCGGGTACTTGCGGATGAGGGCCAGGTTGCCGGCCTGCCAGTCCCGCTCCGCCCGGAGCCAATCCGCCCATTCGTCCGCCAGGGGCCTGCCGAACGTTCTCTTGAACTCGCTGGCGAAGTAGCTCTTGCTGTCCTTCGCGGCGGACGTCCAGGCGATCACCTTCTGCGGGCCGTATTGCAGGGCCAGGTGGGTGAAGAAACGCGTGCCGTACAGATAGGAGACGGCTCCGATCTGGTAATCGACGGCCGTCCCCTCGCTCTCCAGGCCGATGGCGTCGTAAAGGCGGCTGTTCTCCAGGATCTTGGTTCGGAAGACCATCTCGTCGTACGACCCCAAGGCCCGGCCCAGACCGCCGTCCATCCAGGTTTCCATGAAGACGGCGATCCCCTCAAGGTACCAGCGCGGAGAGTAGGTCCGCGGGCTGGTCAGGTAGGCGTACACGGCGGACATCGGGTTCTCCCGGTCCGGCAGGACCTTGCCGAAGAAAAGGCCGCGGAAGAAGGGCGCCGAGCCGACGGGCTTGTCCATGGTCACGACGTGGGTGAGCTCGTGGTTCATGATCAGGCTCATGCGCTCGTAGGCCGGCATCATGTCATAGGCATGCTGGAAAGGGGACAATTCGAGGAAGACCAGGTTTCGGGGCACGGCCGTGGCCCCGCCGTTCCCCCAATCGCCGAAGTCCTGGAGGAAAAGCGACGTCCCTTCGGTTGAGCTGTAGTCGAAAAATTTCTTGTAGAATCCCATCGTGTTCTCGTAGCAGCGGGCCAGATGGGAGACGATATACGAGTGGATCTGGTTGTAGTAGACGAGGTTGAGGCCGGGCGCTTTGAAGCTGAACAGCGCCTGGGCCGGAAGGGACGGGGCCTCGGCGGCGGACAGGGCCAAGGCGGCGAAAACGACGATCGCGCGGGTCTTCATGAATCCCTCCTGCCTTTCGTGGAATGCCCTACGAATATCCGAGAACGGGCCTTTTGGCAAGCCCGGGAGCGGGGACAAAAAAAACCCGTCCTACCCCCGAAAGGGGTAGGACGGGAGAACGCGCTTCTTCGGCGCGAAGGATCATTTGTTTTGGGCGTTCGCTTCGCGCATCAGGCTGGCGAAGTTCGCGCTCTGCAGGAGGGCGGCAAAATCCGCTTCCTTCATCAGGGCGGCGAAATTGGCGTCGGCCAGCAGGCCGGCGAACGAGGGGCTCTTCATCAGGGCGGCGAAATTCGCGTTGGCCAACAAGGGCGCGAACGAGGCGTTGGAAAGCACGCCGGCGAAATTCGCGTTGGCCAGCAGAGCGGCGAAATTGGCGTCGGCCAACAGCCCGGCGAACGAGGGGCTCTTCATCAGGGCGGCGAAATTGGCATTGGCCAGCAGGGAAGCGAAATTCGCGTTGGCCAGCAGACCGGCGAACGAGGGGCTCTTCATCAGGGCGGCGAAATTGGCATCCGCCAGCAAATTGGCAAAATTCGAGCTCGTCATCAGGGCGGCGAAATTGGCATCCGCCAGCAAATTGGCGAAATCCGCTCTCTTCAGCAGGGCCGCGAAATTCGCGTTGGCCAGCAGGGAGGCGTAATCGGGATTCTGCCGCAGGGCGGCGAAATTTCCGTTCTGGACGGCCTGGACGAATTGAGCATTGGCCAACAGCGGGGCAAAACCGGCGTTCTTCAGCACGGCGGCGAAATCCGCGTCCTTCATCAAGGCCGCGAAGGGGGCGCTTTTCAGGAGATTGGTGAACTGGGCGTTGGCCAGAAGCGGCGCGAACGATGCGCTCTTGAGCAGGCCGGCGAAGCCGGCGTTGGCCAGCAGGCCCGCGAAATTCGCGTTGGCCAGCAAATTGGCGAAGTCCGCTCTCTTCAGCATGGCCGCAAAATTCGCATTGGCCAGCAGGGCGGTGTAATCGGGATTCTGCCGCAGGGCGGCGAAATGGCCGCTCTGGACGGCTTGGGCGAATTGAGCGTTGGCCAGCATATTGGCGAAATTCGCATTCTTCAGGATGGCCGCGAAGTTGGGATCCTTGGCCAGCTGGACGAAATTGGCATTGGCCAGCAAGTCGGCGAAATTCGCATTCTGGGCCAGGGCGGCGAAATTGGCGTCGGCCAAGAGCCCGGAGAACCGGGCGTTCTTCATCAGTTCGGCGAAATTGGCGTTGGCCATGGCCGCCGCGAAATTGGCGTTGGCCATCGCCGCCGCGAAATTGGCATTGGCCAACAGTCCGGCGAAGCGCTCGCTCTTCAGCAGCCCGACGAAGTTGGCGTTGGCCATGGCCGCCGCGAAATTGGCGTTGGCCAACAGTCCGGCGAAGCGTTCACTCTTCAACAGTCTGACGAAATTGGCGTTGGCCATCAAGGCCGCATAGTCCGGATTCTGTTGAAGGGGGGCGAAATTGCCGCTATGGACCGCCGCCGCGAAATTCGCGTTGGCCAGCAGGCCGGCAAAGTTGGCATTGGCCGACAAGTTGGCGAAATCCGCATTCTTCAACAGGGCGGTGAAATTGGCATTGGCCAGCAGGCCGGCGAAGTTGGCGTTCGCCAGCAGCGAGGCGAAACTCGCGTTCTGCATCAGGGCGGCGAAATTCGGGTCCTTCAACAGGCCGGCCAAGGCCGCGCTTTTCATGATCCCGGCGAATTGGCCGCTCGATATAAGGGCGGCGAAACCAGGCTCCTTCATCAAGGCAGCGAATTGAGGGTCCTTGAGCAAGCCGGCGAATTGGGCGCTTTTCATCACGGCGGCAAAGTTGGGGTCTTTGAGGAGAGCGGCGAAGTCGGCATCCTTCATCAAGGCCGCGAACTGGGCGTCCTGAAACAGGTTGGCATAGCTGGCTCCGTTCAAAAGGCCGGCAAAATTGGGATCTTTCATCAGGCCGGCGAAGTTCGCGCTCTTCAGCAGGGCGGCGACGTTGGGGTCCTTCATCAAACCGGCGAAGTTGGGGTCTTTCAACAAACCCGAGAAATTGGCCCCGGCCAGCATGGCGGCGAAATTCGGTTCCTTTAAAAGGGCCGCGAAGTTGGGGTCCCGCATCAGGGCGGAGAAGCTCGGATCGGCCATGAGCTTTTGGAAGCCGACGTTGCGGAGAACATTCTGGATGTAGGGGCTCTGGAGGATCTTGATGACGTCCTCCTTCGTCAAGACCACGTCCTTGGCTGACATCTGGCCGGCCCGGTAACGCTCGGCCTGGGTGATCGTGCCGGCCAGCCGGTCCTGGTCCGTCTTCTTGCCCAGGTTGGGGCCGACGACCAGGATGAGCACGACAGCGACGACGACGACGCCGACGGCCGTCAGCGAAAAAACTCTCTGTTTCTTGGTCATGATGTCCTCCTTGACCTCCCTCGATTGATCGAATGGTCCCCTCAGCGGGTCCTATCCAACGGCGGGCGGAACAAGCCCGGCCTCTCACCTCTTAAATACAAACGGGCGGTCCGGAAGTTCGGTCTGTTCCCTTTTATGGTCCGCCCCGATCACTGGACGTCTCCCGCCGCCAACGAGACATCCTTGGCGAAGACCACCGCTCCGCCCGAGCCGACCTGGTAATTCAGGGTCAGCGGCAGCCCCCCCTTCACGGCGAAAGCGAGAACGAAGCCATGCCGCCCGGCCGTCCGGACCTCGAGACGGCCGGGTTCGATGGTCACCCCTCCCTGATCTCCCATGGTTTGGCGCAGAGCGTCGAAAGTCAAACGGTCCTTATCGTAGGTCAATACGATATCGACGTCGTGCGCCGCCCGGCCCTGCACATCGGCCACGAGGAGGCCGTCCCCGTAGCGCAGGCGGAGATCCTGGCTGACAACGCCCTGGTCGAACCGCAGATCGCCGGCGGGCCGCAGAAGGCGGGCCTCCGCGACCGTTCCCACCAGCTGCCGGGCATCGATCCCGGCGCCGATCGTCCGGTTCTTAAACACGACCAGGATTAAAAGCCCCAGGCCCAGGCCCAGGCCGAAAAAGAGCGCATATTTAAATTGCAGAAGGCCGGGGGCGGAAGACCTCAACGGGGAGCGTTCCCGGCCGGCCTGGCGGGCGGCCGGCCGCACCGCGGCCATGACCCTTTCTTTGAATTCCGGGCCGGAAACGGGACCTTCGACCCCGCGCAGGAAGGCGCAGGCGGCCCGCAGTTCGTCGAACCGCTCCCGGGCCTCCCGGCTGTCATCCAAGGCCCGCCGGAGCGTTTCGCTCTCTTCGGCGGTATTGGCCCCGTCCAATTCCTGGTTCATCAGGCGATCGAGCTTCCGATCGATCATGGCCGGACTCCGCCGTCGCCGGTCAGGATCGCCCGCAGCTTGTGTCGCGCGGCAAAAAGCTTCGATTTGACCTTGGTTTCGGAAATCCCGATCGCCCGGCCGATCTCCTTGTATGACAAACCGTCCGCGCTCAAGGCCAGGAGGGCCCTCTGTCGGGGGGCCAGCCGGGCCAGGGCGGCTTCGATCCTTTCACGCAGTTCGGCGTGGGCGGTCTCTTCGACGGGATCGGACGTCACCGTCCCCCAGACATCGGCGGGGGCGGGCCTCCGCCTGCGCTTGTCGGCGTAATTGATCGATTCATTGACCGCGATGCGGTACAGCCAGCTGAAAAACTTATATCGGGAATCGTAGGAGGGCAGACCGGCGAAGGCCTTGACGAAAACGGATTGGGCGACGTCCCGGGCGTCTTCCGGGTCATGGACGATTCGATAGGCCAAATTCATCACCGGTTTCTGATATCGGAGGATAAGCTCTTCAAACGCATCGATTTCGCCCCGCAGGCATCGGCCTACGGCCTCGAGATCTCTCTGTTCATCCATAATTACAAGCAAGCGCCCCCGAAGTTCGGATCCGCCGGCAATAAAACTCCCTCTCGGCGCCGTCCGGACGTTATTCCGTCCGGCCAGTTTTGACGAATGTACACCCTTTCAGCAATCCAATGCCCGTTTCCGAAGATGAGCTTCCCCGTGGGGTGGCCAAAATATACGTTGCTCTCGGCGGTCCTGTCAAGGGCTCCCCCGGCTTGACTGGGAAGAGGATTGTCATACAATGTCAGGCGCGACGAAGTCATGGGCGCGTCTTTCCTGTCGGATAGCCTGAAAATTCTGGTCGCCCTTCTGCCCGTCCTCGTTTTCCTCTTGGCTCTGGTCTTCATGGACAGCTACAAGCTGGTCCGTCTGAGGACTCTCTTGACGGCCATCCTCGGCGGCGCCTTGGCGGCCGGAATCGGCTATTACACCAACTCGGCCTTGATCCGGCATTTTCAAAGCGATTTCGCCCTTTATTCCCGGTACGTCTCCCCCTTCGTCGAAGAGACGCTCAAAGCGCTGGTCCTGGCGGCCTTCTTCCAGGCCCAGAGGATCGGCTTCCTGGTCGACGGGGCCATCCTGGGTTTTGCCGCCGGGGCGGGCTTCTCCCTGTTCGAGAACATCTATTACCTGAACACCGCCTCCGAGGCCGGGCTGGTGGTCTGGGTGATCCGCGGCTTCGGGACGGCCATGATGCACGGCGGAACGACGGCCATCTTCGCCGCCCTGACCAAGGCCCTGTCCGACCGGCGGTCGGCCGGCCCCTGGCTGGCCGGCCTGCCCGGGCTGGGGATCGCCTTCGTTATCCACTCCGCGTTCAACCATTTCCTCCTGCCGCCGCTCCTGGCCACGGCGGCCGTGCTTGTCGTCCTGCCGGTCGTGGCCGTCAACATCTTCCTCGTCAGCGAAAAGAGCACACGCCAATGGCTGGACGTGGGCTTCGACACCGACGTCGAGATGCTCGGCCTCGTCACCTCCGGCCGCCTGGCGACGACCAAGGCCGGGAAATATCTGATCTCCCTCAAGGACCGTTTCCCCGGCGAAGTCGTGGCCGACATGCTCTGCCTGCTGCGCCTCCACCTCGAGCTGTCCATCGGCGCCAAGGGGATCCGTCTGATGAAGGAGGCCGGCCTGGCTGTTCAAGCCGAACCGGGCGTCCGGGAGAAATTCGAGAAACTGCACTACCTGGAAAAAAGCGTCGGCAAAACCGGAATGCTGGCCATCGGCCCCATCCTCCATCGAAGCCGGCGGGACCTCTGGGAGCTGCACATGCTGGGAATGAAATAAACGGTTCAGCCGTCGGCCCGGCGGTGGCCGGCCGGCCCATGAAAGACCAGGGCCACCATGGTGATGTCGTCGGAGGGAGGCGTTTCCCGGACGAAGGCCTGGACCTCGGCCCGCACGTGCCGGATCAGGCTTTCCGGGTCCCTCGTCCCCGCCCCGTCCAGCCCGGCTTTCAATCGCCCGTCGGAAAACAGCCGCTGCTCCGCGTCCATGGCCTCGGTCAGGCCGTCGGTGTAGAGAAAGACGGTGTCGCCCGGCGCAAGTCCATGCGTCCGGGTCTCGAAGGCGCACGTTTCGACCGCCCCCAGGACAGTGCCTGTCGGCCCCGGCAGAAAATCGAAACGGCCCGGGCCGGCGCTGACCAGGGCCGGCGGATGGCCGCCGTCGGCCCACTGCAGCTCGCCCGTCTCCAAGTCCAGGACGAGCAGGAAGACGGTCACGAACATCAGCGAATCGTTGTCCGGGATGAGCGTCCGATTGACCCGGGCCAGGACCTCGGACGGCGGCAGGCCGCGCAGGGCCTCGGTCTTCAGGAGCGTCTTGCAGATGGCCATGAACAGCGCGGCCGGAACGCCCTTGCCGGAGACGTCGCCGATCACGACGCCGAGCCGCCGCTCATCGATGAGGAAGAAATCGTAGAAATCGCCCCCCACTTCCTTGGCCGGCTCCATGACGGCGAAGATGTCGAATTCCCGGCGTCCCGGAAAAGGCGGAAAAACGCGGGGCAGCATGCCGGCCTGAATGTCGCGGGCGATGCGCAGCTCGCTTTGGATGCGCTCCTTGGCCTCGGTCTCCGTCCGAAGATTTTCGATCAGGCGCTTGATGCAAAGGTGGACGATCTGGAAGGCCAGGGCCGAATTCGTATGGAACAGGCGGGTGACGTCCTCCTTGTCGATGGTGAACGCTTCGAGGTCCTCCTCGCACACCGCGGAAGCGGTGCGGGCCAAGAAGGGCGAGAGAATTCCCATTTCCCCGACGACCTCCCCTACCCCGACCACCTTGCCGATTTCCGGCAGCCTCAACGACCCGCGGGCCACATAGTACAACTTGTCGGCCCGGTCGCCTGCCTTGAACAGGACGTCCCCCTTGCGGAACGTCTCCCTGTTCATGGATTGGAGAGGAAAGCGCAGGCCGTCGTCGTCGTTGGCGGCGGCCCGGGTCCGGTCCAGAGAGGGCTTCTGGGCGCCCAGAATCAAGGTCAGGATATTCCTGTCCCCGTCCCGCCGATAATCCATTTCGTCGACGAGGTTCAGGATGAAGAAAACGCCGAGGCCGCCGATCGTGCGGTCGTCCAGTCCGGCCTTCAGGTCGGGGGTCGGCGACGTACGGGCGTCGAACGGCACACCCGTGTCTTCGATGTCCAGGGCGGCCCGCCCCGGCGATGCGTCGTTGCGCCAGCGGAGCTCGATATCGCCCGGCTGGCGGGGATAGGCGTGGCGGACGATATTGACGACCGCCTCCTCGACGACCAGCTGGATCTCCTTTGTCCGGGGAGGCGGGAAGCCGGCTTCGACGCAGCGATCGGCGGCGAATTCGAGGAAGGCGGGCAGCGATTCGAGCCGGGCGGGAAGGCGCAAGCGGGTCACGGCGGGTCCTCCCGGCGCTTCAGAGGCGCCGGAGCGCGGCCTCGACCGAATCGGCGATGGGGAAGATCGATCCGAACCCGGATATCGTGAAGACGTCCCGGACCACATCCTTCAGGGAGGCGATCACCACCGCGCCTTTCCGGGCCGCCAGCTTCTTGGCCAGGACGAGGAGGCTGCGCAAGCCGGCGCTGCTGATGTATTCCAGGCCGGAGAAATCGATCACGAACAGGGCCACTCCCTCGGCCAGCCATTCCTCGCAGCGGCGGTCGAAATCCGGCGCCGAGACGGCGTCCATGCGGCCCGCCACGGAGACGACGACGCGGCCGTTTTCCTTTTTCCCTTCGATGATCATCGGACCCTCGGCCGGCCCGGGAGACCCGTGCCGAGACCGCCGCCGCCGGCGCGAGCGGGCTCCCCCATCGGCTCGAGCGCCAACGTCGTCCGGGGGGCCGCTTTCTTCATTGTTCTCTCCCTTCGGTTGATATTAGGATCCGACCCGCGCAAAGTCAACCCGCCGGCGCGTTCCATTTTTTCAGGATTTCGCCCAGGATCGCGGCGAGCTTCTCTCCGGCCGCCTTGTTCCCTTCCAGGTTGGGATGGACGCCGCCCGCCTCGGAATAATGTTTTTCGGGCTGGATCCAGCCGGTCGTGTCGACGTACTGGATGAGTGCGTCTCCGCTCTGCTCGACGGCCGAACGGATCGCCGCTTCCTGGGTTCCGTTGAACGGGCGCAGACAGAGGATTCGGGCGCCGGGATAAGCGCCGCGGATCACCCGCAGATACTGGCGGTAGAGGGGCAGGAACACGTCGTACGGCGCTCCCGCGTCGTTGGTACCCATGTTGATGACGACGACGTCGGGCCGGGGCAGCGCGTCGATCGGGGCGCCGGCAAAGATGAAAGGAAAGCTGTGGATCGCCGGCGGGACGCCGCCGTTGCCGTTGATGGTCAACCCCAGCCGGCCGAAGCCGGCCAAGCGAGGCTCGGCGCCGACGCTCAAGGCGCTTTGATAAGCCCACGTCCGTCGTCCGTCGCTGTACTGCGGCCAGTTTTCCCGGGTCCAGCGTTCCGGATCGCCGGAAGCCGAAACGAGCACGCCCTCGGTGATGCTGTCACCCAAATATTCGATCAGCGCGGAGGGCCGGGCGGGGGCGGGCAGGAGTCCGGCGTCCTGGGCCGGGGTCAAGCCCCGAAAAACGATCGATCCGACAAGCGGGGCCTCCCAGCGATTCTCCCATTCGCGGAATCCCTTGACCACGAGCCGAAGAAGATGGGGACCGGAAGGCAGGTCGGCCGGCGAAACGGTCATGGCTTCGGCGGGGCGGACGACCCGCCAATCTCCTTCATCCACCTGCAGCCACAGCGTGGGGAAGCTCTGGGTGTACTGAGCGACGGAAAAGTGGAGGGTCAGGTTGGTCCCCTCGAACCGGACCAGGATGGTGCTCCCGGTGTTGACCGTCACGGCACCCGTGGACGAGGCGTTCCGCATGTCCCAGCGCCCCCAATATCGGATCCTGGAATCGTCCGCCGCGACGGCCGGAGCGGAGGGCCTTGCGGCTTCCAAAATCCGGCTCATCGGCACATTGAACGCCCGAAGGATCGAGGCCCCGATCAGAAAATCACCCGACGGTTTCATGTGGACTCCGTCCAAAGTCGGGTGAAAATCCGGAGCGCCCCCGGACTGCGCGGCCTGGAGGGCGAGATCGAACAGGTCGTTCAGATCGACCAGATGGACGCGTTCCCGGCGGGCCAGGTTCCGCACCGCTTGGACATAGGGTTCCAGCTTGAGATTTTCGGGCGAACGGAGGTTTTCGTAGATCAGCGTCGGCGTCAGCAGGTAGATTTCGGCCCGGGTAGACGCCTTCAGCCTCCGGACCATTTCGGCCATCAGTCGCGTGAAAGTCTCCAGGTCGACGCCCGCGGGTGGCGTGAAGGAAAACGAATGCCAGACGTCGTTGATTCCGCAGGAGATCGTGACGACCGTCGGATTTCGATCGATCACGTCGCGCTGCAGGCGCTCCCGCATGTCCGGCGCCTTGTTGCCGCTGACGCCGGCGTTGATGATGTCCACCCGGAGGTCGGGATAAAACCGGGCCAGGACCTTGCGCATGAAATCCTGGTAGCCGCCGGCTTCGGTGATGCTGTCCCCCAGCGTCACGATCCGGTCGCCCGTCTTGAGACGGAGCGGAGCGGGCCCATCCGCGGTTTGCGCCGCCGCTCCGGCGGGTCTGAGCGGCCTCGCGTCGAAGTCGTTGATCATCGCCACGGGCCCAGGGCGCTTGTCGCATTCCCGAGCCAAGACTCCGGGCGGGGCGAACATGAGCAAAATGAGCGGAAGAGTCTGGGAGCGGAGCGTCTTCCGACAGCCGGCGGATTTCGTTCCCATCGTGTTTTCCTTTCCATTTTATGGGGGATCATACAACCGGGCGGAAAAAACCGTCAAGCCTGTGGTCCGGGCCTGCGGACGGCCGAGGGACGGCGATCGGCTTGTCCGGCCGGGAGAGGCCGATGGCCGCGCCGCCGCGTTGTGATATCATGTCGGCGCCATGAAAACCATGACGTCCCGCGAACGGGTCCTGCGGACCTTGAACCACGAAATCCCCGACCGGGTGCCCATCGATCTGGGCGGCAACCAGACCGGCATCCACAAGAACGCCTACCGCAACCTTCTCCGCCATCTCGGGCTTCCGGACGAGGTGGAGATCATGGACTCCGTCCAGCAGCTGGCCCGGCCAGGCGAAGACGTTCTCAGGCGGTTCCATGTCGACACCCGCTACGTCGCCGCCGGACCGGCTTCGACATGGAAAGGCGGGATCGTCCGGGCGGAGCGGGACGGCCGGGCCTGGCATGACCTGACCGACGAATTCGGAGTGCGTTGGTCCATGCCTGACGACCAACAGCTCTACATGGACATCACACTTCATCCGCTGGCCTCGGCCACGATCAAGGACGTCCGGGATTATCCCTGGCCGAAGGGCGACGATCCCGGCCGCTTCGCCGGGCTGCGCGAACGGGCCCTGCGCCTCCGCAACGAGACCCCCTACGCCGTGGTCGCCGGCATCTCCGGCGTGGTCTACGAGACGTGCTGGTACATGCGCGGGCTCGAGCAGTGGTTCTGCGACCTTCTGACCGATCCGGAGTTCTGCGCGGCGATGCTGGACCAGACGCTGAAATTCTGGCTGGATTGGTTCCGCCTCTTCCTGGACGAGGCCGGAGACGTCGTGGATGTGATCATGATCGGCGACGACCTGGCCGGACAGGACGGGCCGCTGTTCAATCCGGCGATCTACCGCCGCCTGGTCAAGCCGCGCCACAAACGCCTGGTCGAATATATCCGCCCGCGCACCCGGGCCAAGATCTGGTATCACACCTGCGGGTCCTGCGCCGCGTATATCCCCGATCTCCTGGACAACGGCATCGACGTCCTCAATCCCGTGCAGATCAGCGCCCGGGCCATGGACCCCGCCGATTTGAAGCGCCGTTTCGGCCGCGACCTGGCTTTTTGGGGCGGCGGCTGCGACGCGCAGCACATCCTCTCGCGAGGCGCTCCGGCCGAAGTGGCCGCCGCGGTCCGCCTCAGCATGGCCGCGTTCAAGCCGGGCGGCGGATATGTCTTCAACAGCATCCATAACATCCAGGGTGAAGTCCCCCCGGAGAATATCGCGGCCCTCTTCGACACGGCCTACGAAGAGGGCTTCTATCAGTCCCAAGAATCCTGAACGGCGAAGAGGCCCGGCGGCTATTTCTTCGCGGCCTCCCCTTGAATGATCTGGGTTTTATGCGCGCCCTTCGTGGTATGGATCAGGAACCCGTCCGGCCCGCCCAGCCACACTTCGGCCAGAACATAGATGGTAAAATACTCCGTGTAAGACGGCTCGAAGGCGCCCGTTTCATCGAAGACCAGGCGCGGCTCGATGACGGGAGGATTGGGCTGAGCCGCCGGACCCGAGACGGGGATCGGCGTCTCCTTGCCGTTCGAAACCTGCTTGAAGACGATTTGCCCGTCGGCGGCCTTGGAGACGAGATAATCCCCGGCCGGCAGCTTTTTGCCCCCGGATTCGAACTTGAACGGAATCTTGAAGGCGGTCTGGGCCTGGATAGGAGGGACCGCCGCGGCCAAGGCCAAAGCCATGATCACGATCGGGAAAACGGCGATGCGTTTCATCGTTCTTCTCCTCTCCGATTAAAAAAGCCCCCCGGCCGCGGTGGGCCGGGGGACTTCCTGGCTACATCGTGACTTCGGCGGGATAGCCGGGGATCGGGTCCGGCGATTCCGGCACGCCGCTCTTGAGGGCGTCTTCCATGGCCTCGATGAAGGTATCGATCTCCTCGATCGTCGTATAGACGTTGGGCGACACGCGCAGGGCCTGGTAGTCAAAAACCGAGTTCGGGGGGGCGCCGCCGACGAGCGGGACGGCGATGATCTTGTACTTGTCCATGAGGAACTTGGCCAGCTGGCGGACGTCGATTCCTTCGATATTGACGGCCATGACGCCCCAGGCCTGGGGCGGCTCGCTGGTTTCGCTGAGGACCTTGATCCGCGGATATTTCTTGAGTGCGTTGACCCAGCGCATGTTCAGGTAGCGCAGCCGGGCCGCCTTGCGCTCGGCCCCGATGGCCTGGTGGAAGGCCAGGGATTCGCCCAGCGCCGCGCGGATGGCCCAGGGATGCGTGCCGATGGACTCGAACTTGCGGATGTCGCCGTCCTGCTGCTCGGGGGCCGCCTGCAGGGGCCAGAATTTCGGGATCATGTCCTTGCGGATGTAGAGGAGGCCGTTGCCGATCGGGGCCAGCAGCCACTTGTGGAGGCTGACGCCGTAGGCGTCGCACTCAAGATCCCGCAGTTTGAAGGGGAATTGGCCCAAGGCGTGGGCCCCGTCGACGATGGTGACGATCCCTTTGGAGCGGGCCAGGCGGGACAGCCGCTGGACCGGGAACAATTGGGCGGTGAGATTGGTGATATGGGTGAAATGGAAGACCTTCGTTTTCGGCGAGATGGCCTTTTCGAACATGGCGTAAAGGAAATCCTGCGTCGCCGGCACCGGGAACTGGAGACGGGTCACCTTGATGCCGTCGCGCCGCATGCGCTGGTCCCACGTCGTCAGCATGCGGGGATAGTCCTGATCGGTGGTCACGACTTCGTCGCCGGCCTTGAGATCGAGCCCGTTCTGGGCGATCTGAAGGGATTCACTGGCCCCGCGGGTCAGGGCGATCTCCTCGGAATCGCACCCGAATTCATTGGCCATCCGGCGGCGGATCGTCTGGACGTTCCCGGCGACCATGCCCTGGTAATGAACGGGCAGCATGTTGATCATGTCCATGTAGCGGAAAACCGATTCGATCGCCACGCGGGGCATCGGAGACGTGAATCCGTTATTGAGATTGATGAGGCTGCGGTCCAGCCTGAAGGCCAGCTGGATTTCTCTCCAATAGAATTCGTCCTGGGCCACCTCCTGCGGCGTCTTGCCGGCGACCGTTTGCCCGGCGGCTTCGACGCGCTCGAGCGCCTCCGCTCTGAAGGCGACCGCGGCCGTTCCCGCGGCGCCCGCCATGCGCAGGAACGCTCTCCGGCTCCACATCTGTGACGTCATGCACGACCTCCTGGAATGTACGTTTATGGAAATTTGCTTTTTCGCCGCGGCGCTCACTCCCGTTCGGCAGACTCGGAATTTTCGTCTTTTTCGCGAGACGATGTTATGCGCCGCCCCCATCCCTGTCAAGGTTAAAAAATCGGCGAAGTCCGCCGCCCCTCAGGACGGCATTTCTGATAAGATGGCCCCATGAAAACCTTGTCGGCGCGCTTCCTCAAAGGCCTCGTGGCGCACGACCCCGTCCTGGAGGACGGGACGCCCCAGATCGCCTTCATCGGCCGATCCAACGTCGGCAAATCCAGCGTCATCAATTCCCTGACCGGACAAAAGGGCCTGGCCCGGACCAGCTCGTTTCCCGGCCGGACCCAGGTGATCAACCTTTTTATCGTAGAGGAAAAGCAGTATTGGCTCGATCTCCCCGGATACGGTTATTCCCGCCACTCCCTGGAAACGAAGCGGCAGCTCCATCGCCTCATCGACTGGTACCTCTTCAAGTCGCCCTGCCGTCAGAAGCGGGTCGTCCTCATCATCGACGCCGAGGTCGGCCCGACCGACAACGACATCGAGATGCTCCGGTCCCTGGAGGCGGCGAAAAAGTCCGTGCTGATCGTCGCCAACAAAGTGGACAAAATCAGAACAACAAAGTCCGCGTCCCGGCTGCGCGAGATCCGGGCCCAGCTCGGGAGCCACAAAGTCATCCCCTATTCCTCGGAAACGGGAATCGGCCGGAAAGAGCTGGCCGAGGCCATTTTCGTTCAGGTTTGAAGGAAATCCCAAACGGAGGACCATGGACACGAACCTGAGATCCTTCCGGGAACGCCTCCGAAGCGAAATCATCGTCTTCGACGGCGGCGTCGGCACCTATCTCTATGAAAAAGGGGTCTACATCAACACCTGTTTCGACGAACTGAACCTGACCAACCCCGACCTTGTGGCCGAAGTGCACCGGGACTACATAGCGGCCGGGGCGGACGTCGTCGAAACGAACACGTTCGGAGCCAGCCGATTCAGGCTCGCTCCGCACGGCCTCGAAAAAAAGGTTCAGGACATCAACCGCCGGGGGGCGGAGATCGCCCGGAACGCGGCCGCGGGCCTGGCCCTTTCGGCCGGCTCGATGGGGCCGCTCGGCGTCCAGATCGAGCCCATCGGCAAGCTGTCCTTCGACGAGGCCAAGGATGCGTTCAAGGAGCAGGCCGCGGGGCTGTTGGACGGCGGCGTCGACCTCATCGTCCTCGAAACCTTCAGTCTGGTCGGCGAACTTTCCCAGGCCATTCGGGCCGTGCGGGAGCTCGATTCAAGGATCCCCATCCTGGCCCAGGTCACCGTCAACGATGAAGGCATGCTGTTGAGCGGGGCAACCCTCGAGGCGTTCGCGGCCGAGGCGGCGAGCTTCGATGTCGACGCTGTCGGCTTGAACTGTTCGGTCGGCCCGAAGGCCATGCTCGAGGCCCTCGACCGGCTGCGGCCGCTGACGAAGCTGCCTTTGTCCGTCCAGCCGAACGCCGGAGCCCCCCAGAGCGTCGGGGGCCGCAACATTTATATGACCTCGCCGGAATACATCGCCGAATACGCCAAACGTTTTATCCTGTCGGGCGCATCCATCGTCGGCGGCTGCTGCGGGACGAATCCCGGTCATATCAAGGCCATCCGGCGGGCGGTGCAGGCGCTCCGGCCGTCCCGGCGCCTGGAGCGGGCGGACCCGACGCTCAGGATCGCGGCTCCCCCGGCTGTCCCGGTCGTGCCCAGGGCGGAAAAATC
This sequence comes from Candidatus Aminicenantota bacterium, assembly GCA_963729855.1. GTDB lineage: Bacteria > Acidobacteriota > Aminicenantia > Aminicenantales > UBA4085 > UBA4085. Next base: position 601,632 of record CAVSPT010000005.1, read on the forward strand.
GCGGCTCAGCGGCAAGCTCGCCGCTCGACAATTCGTCACCCTGGTCGAACTGGTCTCTCCCAAAGGCGTGTCCCCGGCGGCCCAGGTCCAAAAAGCACGCCGGCTCCACGCGCTCGGCGTGGACGCCATCAACATCCCCGACGGTCCGCGGGCCTCGGCCCGGATGTCCGCTCTGGCGCTGGCCTCGATCCTCCAGGGCCAAGTGGGGATCGAGACCGTCCTTCACTTCGCCTGCCGGGACCGCAACGTGATCGGCATGCAATCGGACCTCCTTGGGGCCTGGGCGCTCGGGCTGCGCAACATCCTGGCCGTCACCGGAGATCCCCCCAAGCTGGGCAATTATCCCGACGCCACGGCGGTCTTTGACGTCGACGCCATCGGCCTGACGAACATCATCATCCGGCTGAACCACGGCCTGGACCTGGCCGGCAATCCGATCGGCGAACCGACGGCCTTCCACGTCGGCGTCGGGGTGAACCCGGGGGCGATCAACCCAGACGACGAGCTCCGGCGGCTGGATTGGAAGATCAAGGCCGGCGCCGAATTCATGATCACCCAGCCGGTGTTCGATCCCGCCCTCCTGGAGCGGTTCATGAAACGGGTCGAGCTCCTGCGCCTGCCGCTCCTTTGCGGCATCTGGCCCCTCGTCTCGTTCCGGAACGCGGAATTCATGAACAATGAGGTCCCCGGCGCGCACGTGCCGTTCGACGTCCTCGAGCGGATGCGCCGGACGACGACGCAGGAAGAGGGGTTTCGGGAGGGCCTGGCCATCGCCAAAGAGACTTACGATCGGTTGAAGAAGGACGTCGCCGGCGTGCAGATCTCCGCCCCCCTGGGCCGCATCGAGGGCATCATCGCGATCCTGGAATAGGCGGCCTGATTCCGGCCGCGTCGAGGAGAATCCCGTGGAATTCTTAGAAGTTCTGACAACGCGCAGGACCGTCCGGGAGTTTCAATCCAGGCCTGTCGAAGACGAGAAGGTGAAGCGGGTCCTCGAGGCCGGACGGACGGCGCCGTCGAATGCCCATCTCAAATATTGGGAATTCATCCTCCTGCGCGATCGGGAGAACCGGAAGAACGTCGTCATCGAAAGTCTGAAAGCGAGAGACATGAAGGACAAGGAGGACATCGAGAATTTCCTGGCTTCCTTTGAAGACGAAAACCTCAAGCGCGTCTACAGGAAATCGCTCCCTCTTCAACTGACCATGATGCTCGAGGCCCCCGAACTCCTGATTGTCTGTTATAAGATGAAACCTCTCGGCGCCTGCAAACGGCTCTTTGATTTGAATCCGCTCGCCTCCGTTTGGATGTGCATCGAGAACATCATGCTGGCCCTGGCCTCGGAGGGCCTTTTCGGCTGTACATATACGCCCTATGATTCCGAAGGATTGAAGAAGCGCCTCGGGGTCCCGGACGGGTATGAAATCGCCGCCGTCATCCCCTTCGGCTATCCGGCGGCAATTCCGCGGGCCGGGGAGGGCGGCCAGCCCGAGGCCAGGCCGCATATCGACCGCTGGTGATTCCGGCCGCCCTGCGGCGCGCTTCGGGCTCAGATCATGGAGGATCCGTTCAGCGTTGCGGAAAAATGGGAGAGTGAGAATGATTTCTTTCATGTCACGCAAACTGCGGCTCACCGCCGTCGTGTTTTACGGCCTGATCCTCGTTTACGCTTCCGCCCCGGCCGAGAAATTCGAACGCGTCGTCATCCGGACGGAAGGCGAGCCGGGCGTTCGGCTGGCATCAGGACTGACGGTTTGCGATGAGGCTCTTCGCAACGGCCATTGGATCAATCGTTATTGGCTGGCCACCGGCCTGATCAAACCCGAATTCCACCTGGCCGAAGAAAAGAGTTCGGGTATCGCTCCGGTGGTTGATGCGTTTGAGCTTTCGATGGAAGGACAGGATCTGGGGGGAACCTGGACGTGGGTGAACGCCCATCAGGAACGGGTTCAGACACCGGCCCCGGGGCTTCTGGCGACCGTCGAGCTCGAAAGCGCAACGCACCCGGTCAGCGTCAAGGTGAAGACGCTGCTCAGCGCTCTCTACGGGATCTTCGATCGGATCCACCAACGATTCCCGAACGTCATTCTTCAAAACTGCGCGGGCGGCGGCGGCCGCCTGGACCTGGGGATCCTGCACCGTTTTCACAACACGGAGCTTTCCGACTGGATGCGCGGACCCCGCAATCTCAAAATCCTGAACGGGATGACCTGGATTCTGCCTCCCGAGGTTCTCTTGCGGACGTTCGGGACCGAGGTCGGAGATCACGCGACCGATGGGGATCTCAGCGAGCAGCTGGGCATCGCCATGATCAGCCGTCCGATCTTCCGTGGGCTCAGCCCCTCCATCGAGGATTTCAATCCGATCGCCCGCCGGGTGATCCGCGATTCGGTCCGCCTGTTCAAGGACGAAGTGCGTCCGATCATGATCGACGGCCGCGTCTTTCACCATACGCCCCTGCTGGACTTCAAAAAGCCCACGCCATGGCTGGTTCTGGAGTATTCGACTCGGGATTCCGGCCGAGCCGTGGCGGCCTTTTTCAGGACATCGGGGGAAGGCGACGGGGTCTATCTTTTCCGGCCTCGGGGACTGGATTTCGGAAAGAGCTACAGGGTGAAACTCTTGAATAGCGGACAGGTGGTCGAAATCGATGGCGCCCGCCTTCTGCAGGAAGGCCTTCCGGTGCGCATCGAAAATCCGATGGGATCCGAGATGATCATTTTCCAAAGCAAGTAGAGAGGCGGGCTTACAGGTCAATTCGTTCGATTTGAATCCGGTCGAGGTCGCGGATCCCGAGACCCTTGGCGGCGGCGAGATCGATGTGATCGACCGGCCTCGGTCCGCCATCGAATCCGGTCGACTCCTTGAGCGGCGGCAGGCCCTTTTCCAGGCGCTTGGCGTCGATGACGCGATATCCGACCGCGTCCAGGGCGACGGGATCCCTGCCGAGCCAGATCGTTTTCGGCGAGAAAAGAACCCTGGGATTTTCCGGGGCCGGCCCCTGGTCGTAGCAGGCCTCGAGGCCGTCGATGAGATGGAGGACGATCTTTTCCCGCACCAGGGGCAGGGCGCAGAAGCTCGCGATGAACGGCCCTATATGGGGCGCCCTATGAAACCGGTTGTTATTGTCGCAGAGTCCGAAAGCCAGATTTTTCAGGCACATCGTGTAGCCCGACAGCCCGTGGTCCTTGAGAACGGCCATATTGATGACCTTGTCGCATTCCTTGGTGAAGATGCTTGAAATGGCGGACGACGTTCCCCCTTCCCGCTCGGCCGGCGTATCGAAATCCGACACGTAGGCGGCGTCCGGGTCGAGCTTTTTGACGGAGACGCGGCCGCCTTCCGTGGCATAACAGCGGACGCCCCGGTCCGAAGTGTTCAGAGTGAAGCGGGCCGCCGTCATGTGCTGTTCCCAGCGGTCCCAGACAATAATATTGTTTTCCTTGATGCCGAAGGCGGTGAGCTCTTCGATCATGGCCTGGACGAGTTCGTGGTGGGTGACCAGGAGCGGGCGGCCCAGCGTGTTGATTTTAAGGCCGACCCGGTCGCCGCGGTCCAGGAATTCGGACCACGGACGTTCCTTCCCCGTCAGACGGCTCAGACCCTTCTGAAGCATCCGTCTGACGAGATCCTTATTGATCCGGCGCTCTCCGAAGACGGCCTGGGGATGATGAACTTCAATGACTCGGCTGGAAATAGGCGGGCCCGGCAGCCGGCCCCATCCGGCTTTCGCGGCCAGGCCGGCGCCCAGAAGAGTTGACGAGGCCTTGACCATGAACTCCCGTCTTCTCATATTCTTTTTCATGGGGATCCTCCCGATCCGTCTGCGGGATCAGAATCTGCTTTCCGGCTCGTGGCGATGTTCCGCCCAAAAAAACTCGGAAACAACGCCTCCCAAAGCGCCAAGAAGATCATTACGGCGGCGGATCGTCATGCCCCCTGCGCGAGTCACTGCTTGGGCATGGGAGGAGGTCCGTCGGGAATAAACGGTTTGTAGACCACGCCCTTCGTCTTCTCCCGGAACTCCTCCTGAACGGCTTGGAGGGTCTTCGCGTCTTCGAACAGGTCCACCATCGTCGCCGCTAAAGCCTTGGCCGCGTAGACAAGCCCTTTGTGTCCGATCGACATTCCACCGCAGGCGACCACGGGCCAGGCGTGCCAGGGAGCGTCGACGGGCGCGGTCGTAGCGTTCATGCTCAGCGTGGGAACGAGCCAACTCACGTCGCCGACATCCGTCGAGCCACCCTCGGGATCCGCCTTCGGAGCCGTCCAGGGCTTAACCGCGCCGTCGAGGCCCTTGGGATCCACGCCCGTCGCGCGCTGGATCTCTTTGGCGAATTCCTGCTCCTCCGGCGTGAACGGAATCGCGCCGAGCCACGCGAGGTTCGCGAACATCACTTTTTCCCCGGTCACGTTGACGAGGGTCTCCCAGTCGCCCCCCTGCACGGTGAATTTCGATTCGACCTCGGCCATCATGGCCGCGCCCTCGGCGATCCGGCGTGCGCGGGCGAGAAGCTTCTCGACCCCGACGCCCTTCGAATCGCGAAGCCAGCACCAGAGCTTGGCGTAGGCCGGCACCACGTTCGGCACGTCGCCCCCGCTCAGAATCGAGTAGTGCATGCGGACGGTGGGTCTGACGAATTCGCGCATGCGGTTCAGGCCGGTGCTGAAGAACTCCAGAGCGGCCACCGCGCTGCGCCCGTTCCAGGGGTCGGCCGCCGCGTGCGCGGTTTTGCCGTTGAACTCGACGATGAAGTCGACGATCGCCTGCGAGCCGTCGACGGAGACCCGGGTCTTATCGTCGGGGTGCCAGGTCAGACAGACGTCGAGGTCTTTGAACAGCCCCTCGCGGGCCATGTACACCTTGCCCCCCACCGATTCCTCGGCGGGCGTGCCGTAGAAGCGGACCGTGCCCTTGAGTTTTCCGGCGGTCATCAGGTCTTTGACGGCCAGGGCCGCTCCGAAGGCCGCCGTGCCGAGCAGGTTGTGCCCGCAGCCATGGCCCGGCGCGCCGGCCTGCAAAGCCTCCTTCACGGGCTGGGCTTTTTGCGACAGGCGCGGCAGGGCGTCGTATTCGCCGAGGACGCCGATGATCGGCCGGCCCCCGCCGTAGCTGGCCACAAACGCGGTCGGCATTCCCGCGACGCCGCGTTCGACCGCAAAGCCCTGCTTTTCGGCATAGTCCGCGAGGGCCTTTGACGAACGGACCTCGAGCAGGGCGGTTTCGGCGAAGCCCCAGATCCGGTCGCTGAGATCGATGATTTCGGTTTTGTGCCTTTCGATGGAGGCGACGGCTTCCTCCTTCTTCTTGACGGAGGCGCCGGCCGCCAGCTGCGAAATCATCAACAGACCGGCTAGCCAGACCGCGGCGCTCGGAAATCGTGTGTTCATGAGCATCCTCTCTTTCGTTTCAGGCCGGAATGCCAAGGGAATAGGAAGCGATCCAGGCCGCTCCAAAGAGACTATAGAGCCCCGTCCGAACGGCTGTCAAGAAGACGCGCGCCGCGTTCGATCGAACTGTCGACGATCAGCGGTTTGGATTCGCGTTTCGAGGGATTCCTCCGCTCTCTTATCAACAAAAATAAGAGCTCATGTCACATTTTGTCGTTCGATTTCAAAGTGATGACCACTTTTCCTCGAGCGTGGCCTTCTTCCAGATACCGGATGGCCTCGGGGACTTCACTCAAGCCGTAACGCTTGTCGATGACCGGTGTGACCTTTCCGGTCTTCATGAGCTCGCTCATGACGGCCAGGTCCTCTTTGTTCGATCGGGCCATGAACGTGACGAACTTCCGGCTCCCGAGACGTGACAACACGGGCCCTGTGATCGCACGGGCCAAAAGACCGATCATCCACGGACCGCTCGATCCTCCGACCCCGACGTGGATCCCCTTGGGAGTCAAGACGCGCCGGCAGGCCAACAACGAATGGTTCCCGACGCAGTCGAGAATGAGGTCGTAACGCTGCCCGGTTCCGCTGAAATCCCGCCGGGTGTAATCTTCTTTTGTGTAATCAATGACCCGATCTGCGCCGATGGATCGGACCATATCGACATTCCCGGTGCTGCAGACCCCGGTGACCTCCGCGCCGAACGACTTGGCGATCTGCACGGCGAACGTCCCCACGCCTCCGGCCGCGCCATTGATCAAGACCCTCTGCCCCGGCCGGATCCGTCCCTTGTCGCGAAGACCCTGCAATGCGGTGAAGGCCGCCACCTGGACGGAAGCTGCTTGTTCAAAGGTCACGTTATCCGGCTTCAAGATCAAAGTCGACTCGGAGGCGCACACATACTCGGCAAAGGCCCCACGGCAGGCGCCGAATACCTCGTCGCCTGGTTTGAACCCGGTCACCTTCCCGCCGACCGCTTCCACCTGTCCGGCCACATCAACGCCCAGTCGTGTGACCTTTGGTTTGAGCAGCCCGGCCATAAAGCGAACGATATACGGCCTGCCTCTCATGAAGTGCCAGTCCAGCGGATTGACGGAAGCCGCGCGGACTCTTATCAAAACCTCATTGTCCTTGGGAACAGGCTTTGCCACGTCCTTGATTTGGAGCACATCGGGTGAACCGTATTTGGAGTAGACAACGGCTTTCATATGGCTATCCTTTTGGGACGATCAAAGTGTCGCGCTCGCGGCGGATCGATTCAGCCGGTTTGTTCATGAGGATACCTGTCTTTTCGTCTCGGACCTATCTCTAAGACGGACGACGAAGGAGTTTATTGCGTTGGGAACAGGAGCCGCCTCACCAAACGGCAAGCCCGGGCAGTACTCAAGAAAAGGGCTGTTGCGGATAAAAAAAAGCGGGAACCGAAGCTCCCTCAGTGAAGGAGGCTCGATCCCCGCTTTTCAGCGAAGATAATAAAAACCCGGCAACTTCCTACTCTCCCACACGGCAGCCCGTGCAGTACCATCGGCACCGGAGGGCTTAGCTTCCGTGTTCGGAATGGGAACGGGCGTTTCCCCTCTGTCATGGTTGCCGGGATTTAATGACGAAATCCCAATCGAACAGCGGAGACAGGGACAACGATCTGATTCCGGAGAATCAGAGATTCGTCCCCGCTCCGCCTTTTAAGCAGCATTGTTTTGTCGAGAATAAACCTTATGGTCAAGCCTCACGGGCGATTAGTACTGGTAAGCTTCAACCGTTACCGGTCTTCCACACCCAGCCTATCAAACAGGTCATCTACCTGTGCCCTTCAGCCCTTGCGGGAGGGAGATCTTATCTTGGGGCGTGCTTCCCGCTTATATGCCTTCAGCGGTTATCACTTCCGAACGTAGCTACCCGGCGATGCCCCTGGCGGGACAACCGGCACACTAGAGGTTCGTTCGTCCAGGTCCTTTCGTACTATGGACCACCCCCCTCAAATCTCCTGCGCCTGCCGTGGATAGGGACCGAACTGTCTCGCGACGTTCTGAACCCAGCTCACGTACCTCTTTAACCGGCGAACAGCCGGACCCTTGGGACCCGCTTCAGCCCCAGGATGAGATGAGCCGACATCGAGGTGCCAAACAGTCTCGTCGATATGAGCTCTTGGAGACTATTAGCCTGTTATCCCCGGCGTACCTTTTATCCGTTGAGCGATGGCCCTTCCATTCGGGACCACCGGATCACTAAGCCCGAGTTTCCTCCCTGCTTGAGATGTCTCTCTCGCAGTCAAGCTCCCTTATGCCTTTACACTCTGCGGTTGATTTCCAAACAACCTGAGGGAACCTTAGGGCGCCTCCGTTACATTTTGGGAGGCAACCGCCCCAGTTAAACTACCCACCTAACACTGTCCTCCACCCCGATCAGGGGTACGAGTTAGAACCTCAGAATAGTAAGAGTAGTATCTCACCGTTGACTCCACCACACCCGGGGGTGCAGCTTCAAAGTCTCCTACCTATCCTGCGCATACGATTCCAAAATTCAATGCTAGGATGCAGTTAAGGTGCCGGGGTCTTTCCGTCCAGCGGCAGGTAACCGGCGTCTTCACCGGTACCACAATTTCGCCGTGCCCCTCTTTGAGACAGCGCTCAAGTCGTTACGCCTTTCGTGCGGGTCGGAACTTACCCGACAAGGAATTTCGCTACCTTAGGACCGTTATAGTTACGGCCGCCGTTTACTGGGGCTTCGGTTCACAGCTTCGCCTTGCGGCTGACCGCTCCCCTTAACCTTCCAGCACCGGGCAGGCGTCAGACCCTATACGTCGATTTTATGTCTTTGCAGAGTCCTGTGTTTTTGCTAAACAGTCGCCTGAGCCATTTCTCTGCGACCTCCTCGGGCTCGCGGGAGCAAGTCCCGTTCACCCTGGCGAGGTACCTCTTTTCCCGAAGTTACGAGGTTAGATTGCCGAGTTCCTAAAAGAGGGCTCACACGTGCGCCTTAGG
>CAVSPT010000005.1:615000-1380231 GCA_963729855.1 Candidatus Aminicenantota bacterium
CACGAGGCCAAGCGGAAATCGACGTCATCCGATCGGCGGACGGATCAACGATCGAACTCACCGCCGCCGTGCAGACGGATTTCTCGGCCGCCGACACGAACGTCATCCTGGTTCGGCGGGTCGATTATCCCTGGCCCGCCGGTGACGGCGTCTTGAGGAGAAAAGTCAATGCGGCCTCCGCCCAGCCCCTGCTGGAGGACGTGGCGGCCTTCCGCTGCGAATACGATGGGTCGGCCAATCTGGCCCGGATCGGCATCCGGCCGGCGGCGGATCCGGAGAACGAATATGCGGTTACGATCTTTCCCAAGAACGCGGCCCTGGCCCGCGCCATCCGAAAGCCGTGAGAGGAGATCCGCGGCCGGGGATCAGGCCGGGTCCGTCGCCCTGATCGTCGTCTTCGTCTTTTTTCTTTTCGCCGTGCTCGGTCTCGGGACCATCGTTCTGACCCAGACCTATCTCAAGCTCAGCGCTTATAAAAAGAACGCGCTCCTGCTTTCCTATTCGGCGGAAAACGGCGTCAAACGCGCCCTGGCCCGGCTTTACGTGTTCATGGATCATGCCCCCAATCCCCGCCCGCTCGAGGCGGATCGACTGGAGGCGATGAAGGCCGACGCCCGGGCCGGGGGAATCGAAACCGCGGAGGACGCCATGGGACTGACTTTTCCCGATCAGATCGAGGAAACATCCGGGGACCAGGCCTGGACCGGCACGGCGCGTTGCACGATGGACCGGTTCACGGACGCGACATCCTATTTCCTGGCCGATTACCACATCGCCATCGAAGCCGAGGGCCGCCTCAGGAATTTTTCGCCGGGCGGGAGCGCGGCCCTGGACCTGGCCCTAAAGACCGTGGCCGGACGCATTCCCCTCTCCTTCTTTCCTTTCTTGCTGACGGGAATGGCTGGAAACGGGACGGTGACCGATCTCGTCGCCGCAAAGAAGCTCCAATTGCTGCCGTCCCGTTTCAAAGATTTCGCCCCCCGGGCGCTGGTCACCGAGCGCCCGCTCATTCCGCAGGACCCTTCCTCGCTTCTCGCCGAGGCGGCCAAGGTCGGATTCCTTCGGCCGGGAGAGCTGAACAGGGCCGAATTGCGCCGGGCTTTGGGCCTGGAAGAGATCGACGCAGCCATCCCCGACGGCGTCTATCTCATCCAGAGCGGCGCCGGGCCCGGCGGGATCTTCGTCCAAGGCGACCTCGACCAGCTGCTGCTGGCGATCGCCGACGGCTGGCAATACGAGGAATTCCAAGCGGGGGAATCGGTCTGGCGGCTGAAATTCTCGCCCGCCGCCGGACGCATGGAATTCAGCGGCCCAAACGGCCCGGTGACGGCCGACCGGGTTCCCTTGGGAATGATCATCGTCAACGGAAGGATCGCCTCCTTATCGGCCGCCCAAACGGACCCCGAAGGAAGATTGACGCCGGCCCCCGATCAGGAAATCTCCTGCGTCCTCGACGGCGTCTCTCTGACGATCGTCGCGGCCGCTGAAGTATCGATCGGATCCCATCTTCTCCATGAAGGCGTGAAATGGATGAAGGACGTCCCCTATCTCAAGGACAAGCCCTCGCAACTGGTCATCTATGCCGCCGGCCGCGACCTTATCGACGGATCCGCGCGGGACGGCCGGATCATCATCGGGCCGGGCGCTCCGGCGGAAACCTGGATCCAGGCTTCGCTGACCGCGGCGGGAGGCTTCGCCGTAGACGGCGATTCGAAGACCGTGATCGTTTCCGGCGGACTTCAGACGTCCGCCCTTTCGCTCGGCGGGAACCGGCTGAAGATCGCGCCCGATGAACGCCTGACCGCCGGCGCGCTGGGGCCCGCACCCGGACCGGCCGCGGCGGAGCCGGTCCTGCTCATCCTGTCCGTGCGCCCCCTCCGCTGGACGGAGCGGCGGCCATGAAAGGGAACCGCGCGGCCGCCCGGCCGGGCTTCACGCTCATCGAGGCCGTGATCGTCCTGAGCCTGATGGGAACGCTCGTCTACATGGGGACGTCCTCGTTCCTGTCGCTGATTCCCAAGTACAAGCTCGAGAGCGCGATGTGGGACATCCGTTCCACGCTGAACGCCGCCCGTTACCGGGCCGTCTTCGAGAACGCCTCGATCCGGGTCAGGTTCGGCGGCGGGCAATGGGAGATGGAGAAATACGACGCGGCCCGGAAGGCCTGGGTCTCCTGCCGGAAACGATCGGTCGACGGGGTCCGCGTCGAGGCCAACAATGCCCCGGTCTTCACCGCCCTAGGGACCGTCGGCAGCCTGGCCACCATCACCATCGCCAACTCCTGGGGAACATACAAGATCACGCTGGCCATATCCGGCCGGATCAAAACGACGCGAGTGAACTGAACACGCGGGGCGAAGGATTATTTCCTTTCGAAGACGACCTTCCCGTCGACGATGGTGTGGGTGATCTCGGCCTTCAGGATGTCCGCCGGCTTGATCTTCAAAAGATTCCGGTCGAAGATCGTCACATCGGCAAGCTTGTTCGCCTCGAGCGAGCCCCGCATGTCGTCCTCGAAGGCGGCGGTCGCGGCATTGATCGTGTACGCTTTGATCGCCTCCTTGACCGAGATCCGCTCCTCCGGAAACCAGCCGCCCTCGGGTTTGCCGTCCGGGGTCTGGCGGGCCACGGCGGCGTAAATCAGATATTTGGGGTGAACCTGGTAGAGCGCCGAATTCGTTCCGGGCCAATCCGAACCGAAGGTCAGCAAGGCCCCGTTTTCGAGCAGGGATTTGAAGGCGAAGGCATACCGGGCCCGGTCTTGGCCGACGCGCTCCTCGATCCAGCGCATGTCGTCCGCCAGGTGATAGGGATTGACTTCGGCGATGAGGCCGAGCCCGCGGAAGCGCTTGAAGTCCTCCGGGCGGACCAACTGGGCATGAATGATGCGGAAGCCTTTCAGAGGCTGCTGCCGCTCTTTCCGGATCCGCTCGAACAGATCAAGCGTCGCGGCCACGGCCCGGTCGCCGACAGCGTGGATATTCGGGACGAAGCCGGCCTCCAAACCCGTTTGGATGAGCCCGTACAACTTCTCCATCTCGCCCGTCTTCGGATCGGGATCGCTTGAGGTTTGCGGACGCCCTTGGCCGGCGTTGCCGGGCTGGCCGGTGTACGGATCGAAGAGCAGGGCGTCGCGCGTCCCCATGATGCCGTCGACATATCCGTTCAGCGCCCCGTAGCGCAGCCGATAGCTTTTCTGCTTTGTCTTGGGATGGAGTCCCATGGTCAGGCCGGCCGCTTTGAGCTCGGATCCCAGCGACAGATCGGGACGCAGCCAGACGCGGCAGGTCAATTCGCCGGCGGCCTCGAGCTCGACAAACCGGTCAATCTGGTCCGGCGTGGAGACGTCGTGGATCTCGGTGATCCCCGATTCGCGGAGAACCTTCAGCGCGGCCCGGCTTTCGTTGAGAAGCCTCTCGTGGGACTTGGGCCGGCGGGTTTTCTGCAGGGCGTCGAAGGCCGGCGAGGGCTTGACCACGATCCCGGTCGGCTTGCCGTCCGATCCGATTTCCAATCCGGGCAGCCTCTTCCTGTCCAGCCCGGCCGCCCGCAGGGCGGCCCCGTTTGCCAGCCAGACCTTTTCGTCGAACCGGGACAGGAAGCAGGGCTGGAGGGGAGTGATATCGTCAATCATGGCCCGGTTCGGCCGCCACGGGGCGGCCGCGTTCTTGGGAGCATCCCCGATGCTCCCCTGGGACCATTCCTCATAGGACCCCCAGCGGCCGTCAGTGATCCACTCCCCCTCATTGAGCAGGACGGCGACGCGTCGGATCTCCCGGCGCAGGCCCTCTTCGTCCGAAACGGCCAGGAGGTTGGCATCGTTGATCAGCCCGCCTGCGGCGGCGAAATGGACATGGGCGTCGATCAAACCGGGGAGAACGAACTTCCCGTCCAGATCGATGACCCGTGTTTCCTTGCCGATATAACGCTTAGCCCAATCGTCGGTCTTGCAGACGGCGGTGATGGTCTGGCCGGTGATGACCATGGCCCGGGCATCGGAAAATCCTGATTCGCCGGTATAGATATCGCCGTTCAATAGAACCAGCGTGCCCGGCTTGGGCCTATTTGCGCATCCGGCTCCCCCCACGCCGATCAAAGCGGCGGTCGAGAGGACGATCAAAAGAAAACGGGGGGACCAGCCCATGCGACCTCCTCCTCTGAGCACGGCGTTCCTGCCGCGCCGATTATAACAAAATGGAACGGCTACGGCCATTCACCGCCGTCCCCGGGACGGCCGATGGCCGTTTGAATCGGTCCTCCCTATTGAGTTATAAAAGAAGAGCTTTGAGCTTCAATCAGGAATCCCTCAAGGAGAACCCCATGAGTAAGCGCTCCCTCCTCGGCGTCTTGGCCTTGGCCTGCCTGCTGAATCTGGGTGGCCTGGCCCAGGAACCTTACAAGCTGCCGCCCAAAGACGTGGTGGACATCGTCACCGCCCCGCCCACGCCGCGCGTCTTGCTCAATCCCGGGCGCGACACGATGCTGCTCATCGAAAGCGAATCCATGCCTTCCATCGCCGACCTCTCGCAGCCGCTCCTGAGGATCGCCGGGATGCGCATTACGCCGATGAACAACAGCCGCCAGGTGCTCGGCTTCGGCACGGGCCTGACTTTAAGGTCGGTCAAGGACGGGGCGGCCCGGAAAATCGAGCTTCCGGCCGGCACCAAGTTCAGCGGGGCATCCTGGTCGAATGACGGCCGCTGGATCGCCTTCGCCCGGTATCTGGACAACGGCGTCGAGCTCTGGGTCGTCGAGGCGGGCACCGGCCGGGCCAAGGCCGTGACCGGCCCCATCCTGAACATGGTCATGCGGTCGGGGATCCAATGGCTGCCGGACAACAGGCGCCTTCTCGTCCCGACGATCGTCGAAGGCCGCGGCCCGGCGCCGCAGGCCCCGCGCATCCCCATCGGCCCCGATATCCAGGTCTCCGGCGGCAAACCGACCAAGGTGGCGACCTACCAGGACCTGTTGAAGAGCGCGTTCGATGAAAAGCTCTTCGAATATTATGCCGCCGCTCAACTGGTCGCCATAGACGCGGCCACCGGTGAAGCGGCTAAGATCGGGGCCCCGGCCGTTTTCGCCGGCGAGTCGACTTCTCCCGACGGCCGATTCCTCCTTGTCGAGATGATCAAACACCCCTATTCGTATTCCGTCCCGGCCTCCGAATTCGCCCATGTCTACGAGATCTGGGACACCCAAGGCCGTCCCGTGAAGCGGCTGGCCGATCTGCCCCCTGCCGAAGGAGTCCCCATGAACGGCGTTCCGACCGGGATGCGCGTCCCCGGCTGGTGGGCCCTCAAACCGGCCAGCCTCTATTGGGCCGAGGCCCTTGACGGCGGCGATCCGGAGAAGGACGTCCCGTTCCGCGACCGCGTGCTGTCGATCTCCGCACCGTTCTCCGGCGAGCCGGTCGAGATCTTCAAGACCCGGAACCGTTTCGCCGGCTTTACCTGGCTGGCAACATCGGGGACCGCCTTCGCCACCGAGTTCGACTGGAAGAAGCGCTGGCGGACGACGTGGATGGTCGACCTCGACCATCCGGAGACCGCGCCCCGCAAGCTCTTCGACCTGAACACCCAGGACGCCTATAACGATCCAGGCCAGCCGGTCATGACCTTCAAGTACGGCGATCGGATCGTGCTCCAGGATAGGGACGCTATCTATCTATCCGGCCAGGGCGCCTCTCCAAAGGGCGACCATCCCTTCCTCGAACGGATGAACTTGAAAAACGGAAAGAAAGACCGGTTGTTCGAATGCGCGGAGGGCACGTATCAGTCTTTCGTCGGCTTCGCCGGCGAAAACCGGGACAAGATCATCATCAGCCACGAATCCAAGACCGAACCCCCCAACTATCGGCTCTATGATCTGAAGGCCAAGACCATGCGGGCCCTGACCGAATTCAAGGATCCCGCGCCCCAGATGACCGGGATCAAGAAAGATTTGATCAAATACAAGCGCGCGGACGGAGTGGAATTGTCCGGCACGCTGTACCTTCCCCCGAATCGAAAGGAAGGCGAGAGACTGCCCGTCGTCATCTGGGCCTATCCCATGGAATACGGAGACGCCGCGACGGCCGGACAGGTCCGCGGATCGGTCGATCGCTTCACCTTTTACCGGGGGACGTCCGAGCTCCTCTTCGTCACTCAAGGCTACGCCGTTTTGGACAACGCCACGATGCCCGTCGTCGGCGATCCCAAAACCATGAACGACACGTTCATCCCGCAGATCGTGGCCAACGCCAGGGCGGCCATCGAGACCCTGGACAAGATGGGGGTCGCCGACCCCCGGCGGGTCGGCGTCGGCGGACACAGCTACGGCGCCTTCATGACCGCCAACCTGCTGGCCCACTGCGACCTCTTCGCCGCCGGCATCGCCCGCAGCGGGGCCTACAACCGCACCCTCACCCCCTTCGGATTCCAGAACGAACGCCGCTCGCTATGGGAAGCCCAGGACACCTACATCAAGATGTCGCCATTCATGTATGCCAACCAGATCAAGACGCCCCTCCTGATGATCCACGGGCAGTCCGACGACAACTCCGGGACATTCCCCATCCAATCCGAGCGCCTGTTCGCCGCCCTCAAGGGATTTGGGGCCACGGCCCGTTTCGTTTATCTCCCCTATGAGGCCCACGGATACAGCGCCCGCGAGTCGGTCCTGACCGTCCTGGCCGAGATGTTCGATTGGTTCGATCAATACGTTAAAAACAGGAAGTGAACCCGCATGAAGGGCCCGTTTTCCACAAAACCTGTGCATAAATTTGTGGAAAACCGTCCCTGCGGCCTGATGAACGAAGGTCAATCCCGCCATTTGCCGGAAGTTGCACATGTTTTGGTCGGAGGCTTTTTTGAAGGAGGATCATCATGAAGAAGTTGGCCATCTCCGTTCTGACCGTTCTTCTATCGGCTTACTGGTGCGGAGCCGTTCAGGCGCCGGCCGCTGCGCCGAAAATCGACATCCTCGAAGTCGCACCCTTCACCTATGTCTGCGTGCCTCATAAAGGGCCGTTCAGCGACATGCAACAAGTCATCGGCACGCTGATGCAGGCCATGGGAAACCAACGGCTCTTTCCGCCGACCGGTCCGATGATGGGTGTCTATTACGCGCCTCCCGGCGGCTCATCGGCCGAAATGGCCTGGGAAATCGGATTCCCGGTGGCGCCGCAAACTTCGCCCCAGCTGCCGCTGGAAAAGAAAGCGTGGACCTATTCCACGGTCGCCTCCGCCCTTCACGTCGGCCCCTACGAAGAAACGGCCAACATGATCGCCGCCGTGATGAGCTGGCTGGGGGCCAATGGATACGCCCCCGTCGGCCCGGTCGTCGAAATCTATCTCGATCGGGACCCGGCCAAAGTGAAACCGGCCGAGTTGAAGACGAAGATCTGGGTGCCCTGTCGGAAAATCAAATAGCCGCCGGGAAAAGAGGGCCGTCGCCCGCTTTCACCTCCCAGACTCAGGACATTCCGGGCCCCCCTCTCAAAGGACAGGCGATCGAGCCGGAGAATCTCGTTTCCGGGGTCAAAAGATGTGGCCGAAATTGAAATAAAGGCCCATCCCTTCCTTGCCGAAGCCGACATCGACGCGGACGACGAAATCGGGCAGATAGATGCGCAGGCCTGCTCCATAATCGACGGCCAGTCGGCCGAGGTCGATCTTGTCGAAAGACGGCCAGACCGTCCCGGCGTCCACGAACAGGTTGCCGCCCAGCTTGATCCCCAGCGGCAGATCGGCGTGCCAGACGATGGGAAACCGATACTCGAAATTCGTCAGGATCTTCCCTTTGTCCAAGAAGCGGTTGAGGCTGAAAGCCCTCATGGCCGTCATCTCATTTCCGCCGCCCAGCGAGGAATAATCGAAGAAGGGGATCTTGCTTCCATCCACGTATTGGATCATGGCCCGGGCGGCGAAGACGTCCACGTCGCCGAAAACGGACCAATATTTACGGACCTCGGCGGTGACCCGGTCGTACCGGGCGTCGCCGCCGGCGGTCAGATCGTTCTGCAGGAGGAGCCGGATGCCGCGCGTCGGATGGATCTGGCTGTTGGATGTGTCGTAGCGCAAGACTAGCGAGGCGTACGGGACCCACTGCTTGCCGAATTGCCGGAGCTGATCGAGGAACGGCCCGGATTGGAAATCCTCGTAATTCAGCCAGCGCAGGACGTAACTGAAATCAAGGGCGAAGACCGGACTGAACCCGTGACCCAGGGTCAATTGGATCGATTTGGTCTCGTGGGTGAAGACCGTCTTGTTGTCCTTGCTCGAAGCCGGCCCGAGACCGTAATAATCGTACTTCAGGTACTTGTCGTATTCGGCCTTGGCATCGAATGAAAGGCCGAATTTCCTGTTCTGGCGGATCTCCGGATCGGGGATGGAGAAGGTGAAGACGTACCAGCGCTCACCCAGGCTGGAATTGAAAAGAATGAGGTCGAACGACTCTTTTTTGCCGAGATAGTCGACGAATTTGATCTTGCCGCCGTATCCCACTCCGATGTCCCCGTCGTACATGATGATGGGCATGGGGCTGAAGGACTTATAGGACCTCTCCGGGATCGACCCGTCGCCGGTTTCCTGAGCGGAGAGACCGGCCGAAAGAACGGCCAAGGCCGCCGCGGCCGAAAATAGACTGCGCCGGCTTTTGGTTTTCATGGGACGTTCCTTCCGACGGGCAGGATGACGAGGCCGGAACCGAGGGTGAGCCAACCCGGCTTGACCTCAGCCGTATTGCGCTCCCCCATAATGGGAGAATCTATCAAAGCCGCGCGCGAAGTGTCAAACTGAAATCGGGCCCCGGCACGCTTTGACGCAAACGCCGCAGATATGCTGGCTGACGACATGCCGGCGGCGGAATTCGTCCAGTTTCTGATAACAGGCGCGATGGTCGAAGGCCTCCGGCGTTTCCCGGATGGCCGCCGCCGGACATGGCGCGAGACAGCGGACGCAGGCGCCGCAGGAAAAAGGAAGCGGGGGGCCGCCCGGGCCGATCGGAGCGTTGGTGAGGACCGTCACCAGACGGATCCGCGACCCGAATTGCGGGGTGACCAACAGATTGTTCCGGCCGATCCAACCCAGGCCGGCCAACCGAGCGACGGCCTTATGAGGGACATGCGCCCGCTGGTTCTCCCAATCGACGATCTGGGACGCCGCCACGGGAAGCGCCTCGAAGCCGAGATCTTGGAGAAAGGACGCGAGCAGAAAGGCGCCCCGGTCGAGGAAGAAATTCGCCTGTCGATAATGATGGAAATAGAGGGGCGTCGGCTTGTCGACAATGTCTTCGAGGACGCCGTCCGAAAGCCGCTTTCCCAGGGCCAGGGCCCTGGGGAACTTCGCTTGCAGCACGGCCGGCAAGAGGAATTTCTCCCGGAGGGCGGTGATGTCGGCCACCCCGAAAAGCGAGAACCCCAGATCGAGCGCATAGCCGCCCACATGTTCAAGTCGTTCCTGGCCCATGGGATCGGCCCCATTCTATCGTCGGGCCCGGGGGGTGTCAACGCGCCCGCCGGGCCGAAGGCGAGACCCGCGTGGTTGACGAATGGAACCGATTTCGCTATATCTGATCGCGAACGCATCGTGGAGAAGAGACTCATGCAGAAGACATTGGCCATCATCAAACCCGACGCCGTCAAGAAAAACGTGATCGGCAAGATCATCACCCGCATCGAGGACGAGGGCTTCAAGATCGCAGCCCTGCGTCTGGCGCGCCTTTCGGCCGACGACGCCAAGGCTTTCTACATCGTCCATGAGGCCAAGCCGTTTTACCAGGGTCTCGCCGCGTTCATGTCGTCCGGACCGATCGTCGTCCTGATGCTGGAGAGGCAGGACGCCATCGCCCGCTGGCGCGAAGTCATGGGGGCGACAGACCCGGCCAAGGCCGCACCCGGCACGCTTCGGCACGCTTTCGGGTTCGACATCGAACGCAACGCCGTCCACGGCTCGGACTCTGCCGATACGGCCGCCTGGGAGCTCAATTTCTTCTTCAAATCCTGACCGCCTCCGCCCGATCTTATAAAATCCGTTTTTCGCGGCTTGACATTTCCCCCCTGTTTTCTTAGGCTTTTTTCGCGCCTTGGAGGCAAGCCGGAAAAATACGCGTCCCGACCTGATTTTCTGTCTCGGATTCTTTAAGGTGTTTTTCTGCCTTTCTTCTGACGGCCGCCATCTTTATTCCGAGGAGGGCGTCATGCCTAAGAAATTTTTCGTCCGGACCGTCGCGATCGTATTGGTCATCGGGATTCTTGCCGTCGCCGTGCCCACGTTGAAATCGGCGGAACGGAAACCGTCCGCCACCGTGGGCATTCTTCAACTCCTCAGGCAGCCCATGCTTTTGCTGTCCTCTCTCTTCCCCGCCTCTACGGTCATTCAGAAAGCGGTCTTGATTCCGGCGGGCGGCGCCGTTCCGTCCGGCCGGGTGAAGCCTACTGGCGATTCGCCTGTTTATCGCCCTGGGACCGGAGACTGATTCTTCGATTTGAATTCCCGAGGGGCCGGGATCCAGTCCCGGCCCGGGAATAGGTGGTTTCAGTCGGAAAGGATTTTCCGCGCTCATTTTCGGCGCTTCGGCCGAATGGGCCAGGAAGGAAATATATTGCGAGTTTCTGCCTGTCGGTGGTCCTCCATACTTGTCACGATCGCCGCATACGCGGGCCTCCCCTTGACGGCTCAATCCAATGATCCAAAGAGTCAAATATCCGGGACTTATAAACGAGCGGAAGAGATGCGGCTTCAAGGCGACTTCGAGGCCGCATTGTCTTTCTATATCAAAAGCGCCGATCTGAGCCGAAGCCTCGGCCTTCCCCGGGAAGAAATCCGCGCCCGCATGAAAATCGGGCTGATCAACTGGAATATCGGCAAGGTCGACGACGCCGCGGAGCAGTATTCGGCGGCGAAAGTCCTTGCCGAACGGATCGGGGAGCGCAATGTTTCCGAGGAAACCCGAAAATGCCTGGCCGTCATCGATCACTATAAACAAGGCAAGAATTTTCGGGACGGGCGCGGTCTTTTCGACCAATCCCTCGGTCAATTCGACGAGGCCGTCCGGCTCGCGGATTCGTTGCCCTCCCCGGATATGAAGCTCAAATGCCTCAGGCAGGAAAGCGTCGTCTATTTTTATAAAAACGATCTGGTCCCGTTTTTTCGCCTAAATAGCGAAGCCCTGGACCTGGCCGAACGGACGAAAAACGAGCGTGACGCGGGAGTTTGCCTAAACAACATCGGGATCTATTACCTTCGGATAGGCGAATATACGTTGGCCCTGAACAATTCCGAAAAGGCCCTAGATATAGCCCGAAAATATAGAAATACCCAAAACATCGCGGATACGTTGAACAATCTTTGCCTTGCCTACTCCGATTTAGGGGAATACGACCGGTCGATCGAGCTGCTCCGCCAGGTTCTTGATTTGGACAGGAACTCAGGCGATCCCGAAAAGCCGGCTATGGATTTCAACAACATCGGCATCGCCTACCGGCGAAAAGGCCTGGGAACGGGACAGGCCTCCGATTTCGAGGCGGCCGCCGGATATTTCGAGAAGGCCCTGGAAATCTCGCGCCCGGGCAAGAATCGCAAGCTCATCATCAAAACGCTGAACAATCTCGGGGCGGTTTTCGCCCAAACCGGCCGGAGTCAGGAGGCGTTGAGCCGGTTCAGGGAAGCCCTGGCCATCGCCGGGCAAACACAGGACGGCGAAGAATCCAGCATCGTTCTCAACAACATCGGCATCGTTTACTCCGGCCTGGGCGATTACGCCCGCTCCACGGAGTCCTACCAGAAGGCCATCGACCTGGCGACCCGCTTCCGGGGCAAAGGAATCCTCTGGGAGATCTACCTCGATCTGGCCGATTCGCAGCGTAAACAGAACCGTCGGGCGGAAGCCGAAGAGAATTATCGGGCTTCCATCGCCATCATCGAGGATCTGCGTTCGTCCATCGAGACGGAAGAGCTCAAGGCGACCTACTTCGGCTCGGACAAGCGGATGGACGCCTACTTCAATCTCGTCGATCTTTATGCCGGGCGGGTTCGGACAAGCCCGTCTCCCGATGCCGAAGGCCGGCTGTTCGAATATCTCGAGAAAACCAAGGCCCGGGCTTTTCTGGACGACCTCGAGGTCTCGAACATCGAGATCGCCGGGCCGGATGACGCGGAACGCTCCAACCGGGAACAGTCGATCGTCCGGGAAATCACCGAGCTTTATCGCGGCCGGCTCATGCCGGGCCGGACCGGGGAGCAGGACGCCGCGTTCCGCGAAAAGATCAGCGATCTCGAAAACCGTTTGGACCGGGTCCGGCGGGAATTCCGGGCCGCCAATCCCGAATACGCGGCGCTCAAGTTCCCGCACATCGCTTCGCTTGCGGATGCCCGGGCCGCTTTCCCGGGTCCGGGCACGGTCCTTCTGGCCTATCTGATCGGAAACGAAACGTCCTGGGGGTTCGCCATCACGCCGAACACGATCCGGGCGTTCGAACTCCCCTCCCGATCGGTCCTCAGGCCTTCGCTGGAAATGTTTCTCCAATCCGTCTCCGACAAGGACCGGAAAGACCTCTCCGGAGGATTCGGCCTTTTCCGAACCCTGTTGGAACCGGCCATCTCCCCGGAAACGAGAAATCTCGTGATCATCCCCGACGATCTTCTGAATTATCTTCCTTTCGAGGCCCTGCCGCTTTCCGCGGACGGCCGGAGCCGGCTCGTCGAAAAATGCTCCGTCAGCTACGCGCCTTCCGTTTCTTCTCTCATCGCGATTCGAAGTCGGGAACCCGGCAGGAGAGGACGTCCGGCGATGGCCCTCCTGGCCGTCGGGGCGCCCGAAATCGGCGGGGGCCGGTCCCGGGCGGCGGTCGTCGAAGGCCTGCGCGGACTCTATCCGGCCCAAGCGGCCGATCTTTCCCCGATCCCTTTCGCCAAGTCCGAGATCGAAAGAATCGCCGCCTTCTTTCCGCCGAAGAAGACGTCCCTCCTGGTCGGGCCGGACGCCGATGAGAACATCTTTAAAAGCCGTTCCCTGCTGCCTTTCCGGATCCTTCATTTCGCGGTCCATGGATTCATCGACGACAAGAACCCTTCCCGATCGGCCCTTGTCCTGTCGCAGAACGGGAAGACCGGCGAAGACGGATTGCTGCAAACGCGAGAAATCTATCGTCTTCGGACAAAAGCCGATCTCGTCGTGCTCTCGTCCTGCCAGACGGCCCTGGGGCGGCTGCTACGGGGAGAAGGCATCGAGGGCTTGAGCCGGGCGTTCTTCTATTCCGGGTCTTCCGCGGTGCTGATGACGCTATGGTCGATCCATGACCAGGCGGGAGCGCAGTTCATGGCCCGGTTTTACGGTCATGTGGCCTCGGGCGATCCGATCGCCGACGCCCTGCGAAAAGCCAAGATGGACATGATCGCCTCGCCCTATTACTCCCATCCCTATTATTGGGCCGGGTACATTCTCCATGGCGACGGCGCCCGGGTCGTTTTTCCCCCGGGTCCGCCCTTGTGGATCTTGATCGTGGCGGGGACGCTGGCGGGAGCGGCGGCCCTCTTCGGGATTCTCAAAAAACGGAAACGGAGGCCGGCCTAGGCGTGATCCCGTTTCGTCAGCCAATCCTGGTTCTTCATCGTCAGGACCGAGAAGGGAACGATCCACCACAGCAGGAAGGCGGTGATCAGACCGTAGGGGATTCCGAACAGGAAGGCCATGCTCTTGTTCGTCCTCAAATAGTAGAGCGACAGGACGAACGAAGAAATGACCAGAAACGCGATGTGTCGGACCATGAAGACCGGATTGACCAAAAAAGAATAGGCGATGATCCCCAGCGAGAAAAGGTGGAAGGGGTGCAGGAAATTCAGGAAGATAAAATCGATGATCGGCAGGACGCGGTCCTTTTCGCGGTAGTTGGAAAAAATGAACCGGGCCTGGAAGACCGATTCGCGGACATAGCTGCGCGTCCAGCGAACATACATTCTATTCATCTGCCCGTATTTTGCCGGGACGGTCGTGTAAACCACGGCATTCGATTGATACTTGACATACCGGCCGGTTCGCAGGATCAGGGTGGTCAGGGCCCTGTCCTCGCCGTGTATACAGGGTTCGTTCATGAACCGCTGGCTGAGGAATTCGGGCATCAAGGGGAAGACCACGTCGCGGCGGAAGGCCGTCAAAGCGCCGGGGCAGCAGACGACCGTTCCGTACGTGCTTTGATAAGCCCGGCCGAAGTCGAAGGAGACCGAATACCGGACGGAAAGCATGCGGGTCAGAAAATTTTCTTTTTCGTTGAGGACGGCCACCCGGCCGGACACGGCGGCCGTCCGAAAATCAACCATCAGGGGAAGGACGATATTCCGCAGGGCGCTCTTGCCCAGGAGGCTGTCGGCGTCGAAGCTGACGACGACCTCGCCCTTGGCTTTCTTGAACCCGACGTAAAGGGCCCGCCGCTTGCCCTGGTTTTTGCGGAAATCGACCACTTTGACCCGGTCCCCATATTTTTGCCTGGCCTTCAGCATATAATGAAGGGTCAGGTCCGTCGAGCCGTCATTGATGCAGATGAGCTCCAGCCGGTCCTGGGGATAGTGGCTTAAAAAAACGGAATCGATCGCTTGACGGACCAGGTCTTCCTCGTTCAGGGCCGCCATGACCACGGAGACGAAGGGCCAGGGTTGATCGGCCCGCGACGGGGCGGAAATCGGCTTGTACTTGGCCCATAGGTAAGTCTGCATGACCAGGGCGAGAAGGACGCTGACGGCCGAAATGACCAGGGGATACGTGGCCACGCGCAGGAATTTCGAGCTGCGCAGGAAATCCGCCCAATAGGCGAAGAGGCGGAATTTGACCGCGCTGATCATGAACAGCGCGCTGCAGACGATGATGCCGAAGACGATGATGGAATCCATCCGTTCCTGGATGAACGGACTATTGAAAATCGATTTATGCGGCCGGCTTTCCAGCTCCAGCTCGTTTATGGTTTCTTCCCACATCGGCGTCGTTGAACCTCAATCGGACTCTAACGGGATCGGAATCCAGCCCTTTTCTCGAAAAAAAGACAGATTTTCCTTGCGGATTCGGAATTGGATGATAGTCGAAAGGCGGCCCCGTGTCAAGGGACATGCTGCCAGTTTTTTGCTCCGATTGAGAAAAATTCAATCCCGGATGCATCTATATTATTGTCATAACGCGTTGTTTTGAATATCATCTCCTCACCGGGGTTGAAATGGGCTGGGACGCAAATCGAGACAAGGAATTAGCGACTCTCTTAGAAGAATTCTCCCTTTTCATCAAGGCCCACATCCGGAAATTCCGAGTTGCTCATTTCGGGGTGGACGTGGAGGATATCGCCCAGGACGTTAAGATCAAACTTTGGAAAATTCTTCGCGATGAGAAAAAAATCTCCAATTATCCGTCTTATATCAAGAAAGTGGTCGATTCCTCTGTCATCGACCATCTTCGGAAATGCAAGCGCGAGGAAAATATCGTTCAGCACGAAAAGGCCAAAACCATTGCGGAGGGCTCTTATCTTTACTCATTAGAAACCGGGGCCGATCCCGGAGACATGCGGGCCGCTCTGGCGCAGGCCCTTGACCGGCTGATCGAATCTCGGCGCGCCGTGGTCCAGCTCTATATGATGAATTTCAACATCGAGGAAATCTCCGAACATTTTCGCTGGAGCCAGCATAAAACCAGGAATCTCCTTTATCGAGGGCTTGCGGATCTGCGAAGGATCCTGAAGGAGAAGATTTGAATGAGGGACATATCTCGCGAAGAATGGGTGGGACTTTACCGGAAATATCTCCAATACCGCGGGTCCGTCGATGCCGGGGAATGCCCCCGGTCCGACGAAATCGCCTCGTTTTTTGAGCGCCGGACCTCTCGCCGAAAAAAATACCGGGTCCTCCGTCATATCCTGGATTGCCCGGCCTGCCAAGAAGAATTCGAATGGATGCACGAACTCGAGATCAGGATCGCCGGCCTGCGCGAGGAAGTGGAAAGACTGGGGCGGAAATCGCCGATTCAAAACGGCCTCCCCACTCCGGCGTCCCCTTCGCGGTCGTTTCTACGCCGATGGGCATGGGCCGGGACGGGAGCAGCGGCCGTTCTGATCGTTCTTCTCCTGATCGTTCCGATGCGTCGATTCCCCCGTGATCACAGACTCACCTATCGAGGAACCCCGCAGTTTCAATTCCATGAAGTCTATCCGCCGTTGGGGTCGGTCGTTCGCCGGGCCGATCTCCACTTCGGCTGGAAAGCCCCCCTCCCCGGCGGTTCCTTCGTTCTCGAATTGTTCGGTCCGGCCATGGAGCTTGTTTGGCGCAGTCCGGCAAGCAAGGAAATGGAAACCCGCGTTCCGGACCCCGTCCTCCGGTTTATGAAAGAGGATCACGTTTATTTCTGGTCGATTTCCGGGACCGCGGACGATCAATCGATCATCGAATCCCCGCTCTACAGTTTTCGCCTCGCGCGCTAATTTTTCAAGCCGATCGAGGAATGGGAATCGCCGTTGAGGATGAACGGCGCCCAATAATGGGGATCCGCGTATCCGGCATGAAGCATGTCGATTTTCGCTCGCTGAAGAGATTTGGACATGGAAAGGCCGCGCGACATTCCTCCATAAAATCGATCCATGAAAAAGGCGGTGGAGCGATCTTCGATCGGCCAAAGCGTCGAGACGACGCTGCGGGCCCCCGTATAGAAAAAGATCCTGGGCATACCCAGGACGCCCTCCCAAGAATCCATCCATCCCCTGGCCGTCCGGCAAGCCGACAGAACGACCAGATCGGCGGGAAGCCGCAAGTTGTATAGCTCTCTCACTTGAAGAAATCCGTCTTCGCCGTCGGGTCGTGAAGCGGAGAAGACCAGAGCCGAACGGAACGGATGGCTCTCGTCGATATAGCTGTGGCAAGCCAAATGGACGACCGAAAAGCGGTGTCCGTTTGAATTCTTGAGGATCTCTTCACGAGCTTCGGCCCCCAGGAAGACTTTTCGCCGATGTCTGGGAAAATATCTGGCAATGGTTCGGATTTCCTCCCGACTCGTAGGAAGAGGCTCGAAAATCCCCTCTCGGGCCCAAGGATCACCGGGAATATGGAGACTTTCCGCGATATTCCCATTGAGGCTTTCGTAATCGGGATCTCCAAGCGCCAACAATCCCTCCGATGGCGCCTGGGGAGACGGCGAAGCCGTCAGCCATTTCAAGGTCGTTGCGGACGGCATGTAAGAGATTTCATAACGTTCGATGAGATAACGGTTTCCGTCCTTCCACTTTTCATCGATCAGTGCTTCGAAAGGAAAGAAGTAAAGGATTCCATCCGGAACGATGATCAATCTTTTTTTGGCCGCCAACGAATCCTCTCGGAGGGGAAACAAGATGTCGCCGAATATTCGCCGGGCCGCAGGACGCAGTTCGCCGTTCGATGAGGTCCGGCTGGAAACATATTTGATGAATCCTATGACCGAATTGATGCGGTCCGACTTCGAAGGCAAAATATGGAGTTCCAGGCGATCTTTTTCGATGACCGCCAACAAGGAAACGGGTTCGGCCAGAAAATACTCGAACAAGACGTCGTTTGGGCCTAAAAGGCGGCGGCGGATTTCATCGGCCGTGCCGATCTCGGGCGATAGGAGATTGGCGACCGCGGGATCCGCCGTCCTCATTCGGGAGCTCAATCGCAAGTAGGATTCCTCCTCTCTCGTCAGATCCGCTATAAGGGCTTTTCGATCCGTTGAATCGGTATCGAGCCCCGCCAGTGAAACCGTGATGGCCGAAATCCGGCGGGAAATGCGGATTTCCTCTTCCTTCAACCGAGGGTCAAGCCTGTGGGTGATATCCACGCGCGATTCGGCAAGGTTCTCTAAAAAAGCGCGTGATTTGGCTTTCTCGATATAGAGAAAAATCTCTTCATCAATGGCCGGAGTCGAACGGCGCCGGCGCATTTTCACCAACAAATTAAGAAGGCTCTGAAAAACCTTCAATTTCGGCCGGGCGAAGCCCGATTTGAGTGAATCGATCTGGATCCGTCCCCGGATGAGATCGATTATCGCCGCGCATTTCTTATAGCACGCCAGCGCCCTTTCGTCCTGATCCCGGAGCTCGTAACATTGTCCAAGCCCATAATAGGCTTCTTCGAGTATTTCGGAATTTATTATCTGTGCTTCATTCTTCAAAGTTAAAAGAAACTTAAGTTGCGCCTCTTCAATATTGCTTTCTTTTAATGCACATAGTCCGATATTATTTAAAATTGAATATGATTCTTCGAATTCTCTTAACGCATACGCCATACTAATAGCTTTTTGAAAATTCACTCGCGCATCATGCATTTTGCCCATCGAAAGAAAAACTTCACCGATATTATTCCAAACTTTCATTTCCAACTTTTTATTATCGATTTGTTTTGCTAAATCGGATGACCGATGTAAAAGAGCTAACGCTTTTAAGAAATCTGACATTTTCCCAGCAAGGGCCCCTCTATCCTTATAGAGAATACCTAAATTATTAAAATCTATGCATAGATTATTAAGATTAGTAGATTTTTCATCTTCATTCGCCGCCTTTTCCGCATAAAAAATTGCTTTTTCATAATCAGAAAATGTCTTGTATAAGATCGAGAGATTGCTCAAACAACTCGAAATATTCTCAGAATTTCCATCGATCCTAAATAAATTAAGTGCCAAATCATAACTTTCTAAAGCATGAGAATAATCATTAGTCCTCCAAAAATAAGTGCCCATATTATTTAAACAAATTCCCTCTTCGCGGCGATGAGAAATTGCATGCGCGATATCGCGCGCCGCGTTATTGAGTTCAAAATATTCCTCCAACTCGTTTTTTTCCCAATAACAAATGCTCAATTGACGCAAACATTTGACTTCGAGTTCCAGGCTCCCGATCGATCGAGAGATCCTCACCGCCGCTCGGAATAATTCGATGGCCTTGTCGAATTCCCCGGATTCCCGCCGTTTTTTTGCTTGCTGATACCAGTCTGAGATCCGCAGTGCGGCTTCACAAAAATCGCGCTTGTTTCCCTTCCGGCGCAAGAGCAGCTTGCCCGCGCCTTCGAATTGCTTGGTCGCATCCGCCAACGTCCCCAGGTTCCAAGCCATGATGGCCGATCGGATCAGACAATTCGCCTGATCCTCGAGATCCCTTCTTTGTTGGGCTTGTCGATAGGCGCTTTGAAACAACGTCCGGGCCGATTCGAAGCGACCCTCATGCGCGGCCCGTTCCGCTTCCGCAACGCGGCTTTCATAGGGATCGGGAAAAAACGGGCGGGCGCGGTCGGCCACGAAAATCGAGGCGGAAATGATCCCGAAAACCGTTCCCCAAAAGGAAACCCGGATACGCATCAGCCCGCTCTGATGACTTTTTATATGGATGAATGCGCAAAAAGTCAATCCGGCGTCGCCTTTCACTCTCTTCCCTCCGGGCCTTGTCTATGCTATAACCGCCGATGCGGAGCGGCCTCTATATGAATAAACGTCGGGCGGCGGTATTTTTCTCAGTCCTCATGGCTGCGGCCTTATTTTGCCCCTCGACCCTGCGCGCTGAAAATATGGATTCCCCTCCCAATCTCTTCTTCGGACTCGTCTTCGGACGGTATCTGCCTTCGGACCCCGTTTTCAAGGAAATCTACGGCGCCAGCGGCCCGAACCTCGGCATCCAGGCCGGATGGCATTTCTTTCAATCCGGCGATTTTTCCCTGGCCCTGAAAGTGGGGCTGGAGGGATTCAGCCGGGCGGGCGTTTCCACGGTCACGGCCACCAAGACCTCGCTCTCGCTCAAGCCGTTCCGGGCCGGTCTGGAGATCCATCTCCAGCCGAAAGTCGTCGGCTTTTGGGCGGAGGCGGGATTGGTTTCGATCGCCTATCACGAGCAGAGCAAGCTCCAGGATACGGAAAACACGCAGGACGGAATTTATCTTGGCGGCGGGCTGCTGCTGCAGGTCCCCTCGTTCCCTTGGGCCGCCCTGCAAGCCTACGCCCGCTGGAACAAGGCCGTCGTCTCCTCCGCCGATTTTTCGTCTGATCTCGGCGGGACGGAGTTCGGCCTGTCGCTTTTGTTCCGGCTGAAGATTTGAACGGCCGTCAGAAGACGATCGGATTCCTGATCAGCGCCTTCCGGATCGCGACCCGGGCTTTGGCGTCCAATTCTCCGACTGCATTGTTCGGCGCCCCGCCCAGCGGACTCTCGTGGCCCTGTGCGTCGACGGCCGACACGGCGTAGACGTACACGTTCGGCGCGCTCACATTCTGGTCCAGATAAGTGAAGGTGGCGGCATCCACTTCGGCGTAGGCCGCATAGAAAGCGTCGTCATCGCTCGGATTCTCGCGGTAGATTCGGTACTTGGCGATGGGGGCGATGGCATCGTTGGCGGGATTGGCCACCCAGGTGATGTCGGTCACCGTCCGGCTCATGAACAGGCTTTCGTCCGTGAACGACTGCCAGGTCACGTTCAGCGGAGGGAACAGGCCGAGGACAGTGATCGGGTGGACGATATCGCCCGTGGCCCCCTGGTTGTCGACGACCGTGAGCTGGACCTGGTAGACGCCTTTCTTCTGGAAGGTGTGATTGACCGTCCGCCCGGTGGCCGTCCCGCCGTCGCCGAAGACCCAATTGTAGGCGACGACCTGGCCGTCCACGTCGGACGAGGCGCTGCCGTCGAAAGTCACGAGGAGGGGGGCGATGCCCGTCGTGGGCGAGAAAACGAAACCGGCCGTGGGCGGCTGGTTCGGAGGAGGCGTTACCCCGCCGCCGCCGCCCCCGCCGCCGGTCCCTTCGCCAGTTGAGGTCGAAAAGTAGATCTCTCCGCCCGAATCCCAGACAAAATTCAGGGTCCCCGTCGAATCGACGATGAGATCCGGATAGGTGGCGCCGTCCGTGCCGGGGACCACAAGCTGTCCGGACCAGCCGGTGTTGCGGAGGATATTGTACGTGATGTTCTGGCCGTTGCCGTAGCCGCCGGTCTGCCAGCACGCGTAGAGCGTGCTGCCGCCGCGGCCGGCCAGGGCCGGAAAGTGAAGAAGCGTCTCATACGAAATGGCCTCTTTCGGCCCGAAGCCGCTCCCCGTCCACTTTGTATGGTAGAGGATGCGGTCGTTCGTGTAGGGGATGGAGTAGACGACGTGGGCCGCATCGTTGGCCAGGAACTCGACGACCGGGCTCTCCTGTTCGTCCGTGCCGCTGTTCGGGTCGATCATGCTCGGCGTGCTCCAGTTCGAGTTGAGCGCTTTCGACCGCGCGGAATAAACCCCTTTGTAGTAGTCGCCGGTCTTGGTGATCCAACAGCATCCGACATAGTTCTCGCTGACCGAGATCTCCGGGAATTTCGAGCGCTGGCCCCCCGTGCTGAGCTGGCGGGCCGTTTCCCAGGTGCCGTTGACCCGGGACCGCGTCCAGACCGCGCCGTCCTGGGTGAACCAGGCCGTATAAAGATTGCCCGCGGAATCGCTGGCCACCCGGGCCTGGTCCGGGGCCGAGCCGCTCCCGACGGTCACGATGGAGCTCCACACCCCGCCCGAGAGGGTGCGGAGATTGACCACGCCTCCGTCCCCCCAGACGACATAGACGCGGTCGGACGCGTCGATGTCGATCCCGCAGATCATGTAGGTGATCGAATAGACGACGCCGGAGTTGCTCAGGTTGATCGGGGCGCTCCACGTGTTGGAGGCTTTCGTGTATTTGGCGTAAAAGATGTCTCCGCTGCCCGCGGAATAGACCTCCAGCCAGACGACGTGAAGGTTCTTTTGGGAATCCGCGCGGATGCGCGGATACCACGACGCCGAGGAGGAATTGGAGATGTTGGTCTGGGCGGCGGCGGGACGGGGGGCGGACAGAAGAAGAACGGCGGCCCCCAGGAAAAGGAGGGCCGCCCTGAACGATCCGCGTTTCAAATTTTATTGTCCGAAGATGACCGTCTTGCCTTCCATCCCGCCGATCGAAACCGTGTCGATCGAGAACAGGCGCCGCTGGGTCTTGTCCTGGAACGTAAAGGAGGCCGATTTCGTGGAAGGCGACACTTCGGTCAAGGCCGTCCACGCACCGTCGCCGACCTTCATGTAGATCTTGTAACCCTGAAGGTAGGCGTCGTTATTCTTGGGATTGGCCGCCCAAGTCAGGGTGTAGGTGATCCCCGGGGTTTTGCGGACGCCGGACATGGTGATGCCGATGCCCAGGTCGACCGGGGGATCGAAATACATGGGTTGGATCGGTTTAAGCGAGTTGATGATGATGTCGGCCGAGCCGGCATCCGAGTCCAAGCTGGTGTAAGAGAGGGCGACGTTGCCGAAGGGATCGGCGGTGAGGCCCGCGACCTTCGGGAGCGCTGCGGGCAGATATTGGACGTCCTTCCAGACGTTCCAATCACTCGCGTTGAGGCCGATGTTGTTGGTGTACTCGATGCCGTCTCCGTAATCGCCGCCGCCCCTCTGGAGAGCCAGGTGGAGATTGCCGTTGGCATCGAGCATGAGGCGCGGATAGTGCTGCATGACGATCTGGACGGGGCTGACTTCCGCATGTTTCGTCGTCAGCTTCACGATCCCGATTTGCTCGCCGGCCCCGGCCTCTTCGCCGATGGCCAGAAACGGGAGGTTGTCCGGGCCGACGGTCATGCTGGGATGTGCAGGTTCGCCGTCCAGAGGCACCCACGTCGGGGAGGCCCAACCCGTGGTTTTCGTCCGCGTGGAATATAACTCATAGTATCCGCTGGAATCTTTTTGCCTCCAGGAGGTCCAAATTGTTCCATTGGGAGCGGCGATGATATAACCCTGCTTGCCCGTGCCATCGCCGAGCCGGCTGTTTCCTTCCCAAACCCCGTTGATTTTGGCGTTGGTCATCCAGCCTGAGCCATTCTCATTGTAAAAGACGATGTAGATGTTGCCTTCACTGTCCAAGGCGGTATAGGGCTCGTAGAAGCCGTCGCCCTGACCGCCCTCCGTGACCGGATCGACCAGCTCGATGGCCCCCCAAGCGCCGATCGCCGG
Organism: Candidatus Aminicenantota bacterium; assembly: GCA_963729855.1. GTDB lineage: Bacteria > Acidobacteriota > Aminicenantia > Aminicenantales > UBA4085 > UBA4085. Next base: position 637,939 of record CAVSPT010000005.1, read on the forward strand.
ATCGAAAACACGCAGCTTGACTTCTCCCGTTCTGCTGGTGGCGACTCCCCAGGCGACGCAAATCTTTCCTTGGGCGTTGGTGCTGATCGTGGGCCGGAAGCCGTACCCGCCCGGATTGAGGGAGAGCGAAGGAGTCGGGCTCGTGAGATCGACCGGGGTAGTGGCCGTGGTCCCATCGTATTTGATGTACCATACGCCATTCTGCGCCGGGGCATAGGAGTCGGCCGTGCTGTAGACCACATGCAGAATGCCGTCGGCGGTGAACACGCACTGCGACCAGCGGATTCGGCCGCCGCCATGGGCGCTGTCGCACGTCGCGAGGACGACCTGGTTGGCGATATTCTGGGCAAAAATCGAACCCGCCGCCGCCACGAAAAGGAGGGCGACCGCGATCGTAAATCGCTTCATTCAAAGCTCCTTAATTGAATTTAAAAAAAATGATAGCGTGATTGTTTCGCAAAAGTCAACCTTATTCGGATTTCGATATATCACCATGTCACCTGATCTCGTGTCTTGATGATTGTCTATAACGCCGCCCATGAGCGCTTGGATTCAGTCCGACGGTGGGCCGATTGAGAAAATAAGAAGGGTGTGCTATATAAATCGCTGGAATGAACGGAAAAAAGCGCATTCGTGAAATTCTATCCGTCGCCTCCGTTCTTTTTGTGGCCGCCGCGGCGGAGGGCGCCGGACCGTCCGGGCCGGCCGGCCAATTCTCCAGGCCCGTGGCGCGGCGCGACGGGACGATTGCCTACCTCTATAAGGATTCCGACGAGCAAATCCTTTTAAGTAGAATCGAAGGATCGGCTGCCGCTTCCCAACAAGCGCTTCCCGCGCTCGGCCGCTCCTTCTTCTTTCCCTCCCTGGCCGAAGACCGTTCGGGCCGGCTATGGGTTCTCGGGGAAGAATGGTCCGCGCACCAAAGCCGGATCGTCCTGGCCCGCCTGACGGACGGCGCTCCCGATTTCAACACCTCCTTCAGTCAGGATCCCAGGTTCAACCGGGCCCCTGACATCGCCTTCGACGCCGCCGGTTCCCCATGGATCGCGTGGACGGCCGGAACGAGCGGCGATGAGCGCATTTTCGCCTCCGAATCGTCCAGCGGCCGGACTTGGACCATCGCGTCCGGGGATGGCCTGGTCGTGGCCCGACCCCGGATTTTGACCGACGCCCTGGGGCGGATCTGGGTTTTCTGGGCCGGCGCTTGGCGCGGCGAACGGGGCGTCTATTTCTCGACCTTCGATGGGAAAGGTTGGGCCGAAGCCCGGAAAGCGGGCGGACGGGCGAATTATCCCTGCCTGGACGCGGAACCGGCCGCCGACGGATCGGGCCGGATCTGGCTGGTTTGGTCCGGATACGACGGCGCCGCCTACGGCGCGGACTATTCCGTTTGGGACGGCCGGACCTGGTCCGCGACGAAAAGAATCGATGGACGATCGGTCGGCACGGCCCGGGCGCCCCAGATGGCCTTTCTGAACGGCGGGGAACCCGTGGCGATTTGGCAGGAAACGCGGGAATCGGGCCGGGTGTCCCTGGCCAGCCTCTACCAGGGCGGGGCCTGGACCGCGCCCGTGGCCGTCGCGGATGGCGCGGAGGAAGGCGATTTTCTCAAGATCGCCGCTTCCGGAAACCGCCTCGTCGTCGTCGGCCGGCACGAAGGCGCCGTCACGGCGTCGTTCATCGACGGCGCGGCCATCCGTGTTCCGGCCGGCGGAAGCGCACGGCCCGCCATCCAGTCCGGCGGCCCATTCTTTAAGCACCCTTCAGCATTCATTTTCAATCCGCTCCTCAGCGAATCCCTGTATATCGGCTTCGGTGACAGCATCACGTACGGGCTCATCGATTACCAGTACGCCCCCGACAAAGGATATATCCCCCGGCTCCAGGCCCTCCTGACCCAGAACTTCGGCACGGCCACGATCTTCAACGACGGCTTCCCGGGAGAATTGACCGGGGAAGGAGTCGTCCGCATCGACTCGGTGATCGCCAACCGCCAGGCCCGTTATCTCCTTCTGCTCGAGGGCACCAACGACGTCAAGTTCCTGGATGTCCCGGTCGACACGGCCATCTTCAACCTCCAGGAGATGCTCACAAAATGCCTGGACGCCGGTGTCTTCCCGGCCATCGCCACGCTTCCGCCGCGGAGGGACTGGATCTGGTATTTCGAGCAGTATACCGACCGGTTTTTCGCACTGAACGCGGCCATTCCCGTGATGGCCTCGGAGACAGGCGTGCCCCTGCTCGATCTCTACACCATTTTCAACTCCTACCCCGACGGAGGAGCGGACGCGTTGATTTCGGGGGACGGCCTCCATCCGAACGAGCTCGGATACCAGGTCATGGCCGATAATTGGATGACCGCCATCGAGGCCTTTCCCTTCCCTCCCGTCCAGATCCAGATCCGCAGAATGACGGACGAGATTCTATTTTACCGCCGAACGGGGAATATGCTATCTTGGCAAATGAGCCCGAAAATCGCCGACGCCGCGGTGATCCGCGGCGTACGGGTTTACCGGCGCAAGCGAGGAGAAGGGACATCGGGTTTCCGCCTCCTTTCTTTCGTCACCGGAGCGTCGGCTTATTTCGACGCAACCATCGATTCCGGGACAGCGTATGAATATGTGCTGACCGCCGTCCGCACCGACGGGGTCGAAGGGCCGGCTTCGGTCGTCATACTGTTTTGAATGGAGGATGCCCTTGAAGAAAACGCTCATGGCTCTCGGATTGATCTCCGCCGCCGCCCTGGCCGCGGCCGCCCCGCTGGCCGCCCAGGCCTCCGCGACGCTGCAGGACATCTCTTTCGCCCGGGAGGAGGGAAAGGTCGTCATCTCGGTCAAGATCGATGGAAAGTTCAGCTACGAGACATCGTCTCTGACCATGCCCCGCCGGCTGATTCTCGACCTCACGCCGGTGGACAAAATTTCGGCTCCGTCGTTCCTCCCCGTCAATGTCTCGGGTGTCGTGTCCATCCGGGCCGGGCAGTATAAGCCCCAGACCGCCAGGCTGGTCATCGATCTGTCCGAGCAGAACCCCGCCCAGAGCATCGGCGCCATCGAGGGCGGCATGAAGCTCGCCTTCTGGCTGGAAGGCGATGTTCCGGCGGCCAAAGAGCCGGCCCTCAAGGAACCGGTCCCGCAGATCCCCAAGGAGGAGATCAAGAAGGCGGTCGAGGAGTCGCCTATTGACGAAAGCCGATTGAGGTTTTTCTTTCGGGCGAACCTGGGCCTGAGCGTCTTCCTCAAGCCCGAGATGACGGTCAGCCGCGATTTCCCGCTGTACGGCGAGACCGGCTCCATCTCCGAAACCTACACGTTCTCGAACGGGGTCGCTTTTGACGGCAGCTTCGGCAAATATTTTCTCCTGGGCCATTTTCGCTTGAAAGCGGGAATCGGGTTTACGTCCTGGAGGCTCGCTCCGGAGGGCGCGTTCACCATGTCTCTCCCTCACCCCTTCCTCGACAACACCTTCCGGACCGTCCCCTTCAGCGAGACGTCGGGACTGGAAACGCAGATATCGAGCTTCTACGCGTACGCCCTGTTTCCTTTCCTGGATACGGAGAAGTTCTCCATCTTCTTCGGCCCCCTGGTGGGGTATGTTTCGGGCAAATTCCTTTCCCTCGAGGACTGGGACATCACGGAAAAAGCGCCGTACACCAGCGCCGACGTGACGGTTTCCAATCTGACGAATTTCGAAGACACGGTCTCGGAGCCGCTCTTCGGGGCTTCACTGAGCATGGAGCTGAACCTGGGGAAGTCGTTCGCCCTGGTCCTGAACACCAAAATGCTCTATCTCAACCCCAAGGTGACGAACCTGGGCAAACGGACGAACCTCTTCCAGCTCCAGCCTTCGCTGGGGATCCAGTTCAGCTTCTAAAGAGAGGGACATGAAAAAAACGGCGCTGGCGCTGGCCGTCATGACGGCTCTGCTGGCCGGCCGGGGGTTCGCCTCCGACCGCCAGGGCACCATCGAGATCATTTACGGCCGCTTCACGGTCAACGACCCCCGATTCACCCAGATCTACTCGTCGAGCGGCAACATCGCGGGCCTGGGCCTGAGCGCGGCGCTGTTCTTCAACCTGGATTTCTACCTGGAAGCCAAGGTCCTCTCCCAGGCCGGCCAGCTGACGTACACCAAGGAACAAACGAAGTTCGTCCTGGTGCCCTTCTCCTTCGGCATCCGCTGGGGCATCCCGCTGGGCCTCCTCGAACCGTTCATCGGGGCCGGGCTGGACTATGACGTCTATTACGAAAGCAATGTCATCGGCACGGCCGTCGATTACGCCTGGGGTTCGCACGTGCTGGGAGGCCTCCGCCTCAATTTCGGCAAGAGCGTTCCCCTCTCCGTGAGCGGCCGGGTCAAGTACACGTCGCTCAAGGCCACGCGGGGGACCGTGACCGTTGATCTCGGCGGCGTCGAAATCTCGGGAGGGCTGGCCTTCGTTTTCTGACGTTCGCGCCCGGCCCGTCTCTCCCGATCCTGTTGCGAAATGCCTTCGGCTGTCATAGAGTAATCGCATGTCCGATTCTTCCACCGCCGCCCTCACCCCGCGGCGCCGCGGCGCGCTCCCCGCTCGAAGCCGGGTCGCGCTCGTGCGCTGCCCCGATTATGATCCCGGCCGCCTGAAAGCGGCCGTGCAGCGCGCGGTCGATCTTCTCGGTGGACTCCCCGATTCCATCGACTCCCGATCCCGGGTCTTCCTCAAGCCCAACGTGATGATGCCCAAACCCCTCGGATTCCCCTGCAACACCCACCCCGAGTTCGTCCGCGCGGTCGTCGACCTCTTTCGGACCCGGGATGCCGCCGTGACGGTCGGGGAAAGCGCGGCCGGCAGCCAGGCCGGCTTGACCTTCACCGGCCGGGCCCTGAAGGAGAGCGGGATCGAGGCGGCCGCCCGAGCCGCGGGGGCGGCGGTCCTCAATCTGGACCACGACGCCGTCGTCGAGACGGCCCTCCCCAATCCGATCGCTCCCCTGATCCCCATCGCCAAGTCCGCCCTGGACACCGACCTCCTCGTCCTCCTGCCCAAGCTCAAGACCCATGCCTTCGCCGCCATCATCACCGGCGCGGTCAAGCTCTGCTATGGGACCGTGCCCGGCCAAATCAAGGCCGAGTTCCACCGGCGCGCGCCCAAACCCGAACCGTTCTTCTCCCTCATCCGCGACCTGTTCGGAGCGTTGGCGCCCGGCCTGGCGATTTTCGACGCCGTGGTGGGCATGGAGGGCGACGGCCCGTCGGCCGGTGAGGCCAGGTCCCTGGGTTTCCTGATCGCCTCGTTCGACCCGGTCGCCGCCGACGCCGTGGCCTCCGCCCTGGTCGGCGTCGATCCGCTCCGCGTCATCACCACCCGTCAGTGCGATGCCACCGGTCTGGGGCACGGCCGGCTGGCCGATATCGACATCGTCGGAGAGGACCTCGCGGGTTCGGTCGTCGGCGATTTCAAACTTCCGAAAACAGCCGTCCCTCCGGCCTTCCTCTACCGATTCCTGCTGGGACTGACCCCGACGGAGCCGGACATTGACCCCAAGATTTGCACGCTCTGCCGGACCTGCTCCTCATCCTGCCCCGTGGGGGCCTTGACCCTGAAGGACGGCCGGATGATCGTCGACCGCAAGCTCTGCATCCGCTGTTTCTGCTGCGCCGAGGTCTGCTCCAGCCAGGCCATCAAGCCCAAGCACCGCTCCCGGCTGGGCCGTCTCGTGGCCAGGATGATCAGCTCCCGGTGGTGACGGAAACGGAATCCGCTTGAAAAAAAAAGGCGTGCTCCTCCACTGCCCAGCGGAAGGATTGTATCTGCACGACTATTACACCAGCTATTCCTCCAAGGCCAACTATTATTGGCCGCCCACCGACCTGGTGCTGTTGAGCGGCGTCCTGCGGGAATTCGATCTGCGGGTGATCGACGCCATCGCCGAGCGGTTGAGCGAAGACGAGTGTCTCCGTCGTCTCCGGGAAATCGGCCCGGACTTCGTGGTTTTCACGACCGGCACGGCCACCTGGCGAAGCGATTTCAAGTTCATGGCCCGGGTGCGGACCGATCTCGCCGTCCGCGTCATCGGATCGGGATCGGTCTTCTATTTCGAAGCCGAGCGGTTTTTCAAACAGGCCCCCTTTCTCGACGCGGCGATCCTTGATATTGTCAGCCCCGAAATCGCCGCGTACATTGAGGCCCCGGACCGACCGACGACGGCGTTGGCCGTCCGGCGCGGAGACCGGGTGATCGTTCCCCCTCCGGCAGAGGCCTGCTCCGATTACGGCATCCCCCGGCCCCGCCACGATCTTTTTCCCCTGCGGGCGAATCGCAGTCCCCTGGCCCGCCGCCTGCCCTTCGCCCTGGTGGTGGCCTCGATCGGCTGTCCCTTTGGATGCCGTTTCTGCGTCGCCGGGGCCATGGCCTACCGGTACCGCAATATCGGCAACGTCCTCGAGGAGCTCGAAGATCTCCGGGCCCTAGGGGTTCGCGAGATCATGTTCAATGATCCGACCTTCACGGTTTCCAAGAAGCGCGTCCTCGAGCTGTGCGGCCGGATGGTCGAAAAGAGATTCAATTTTTCCTGGGTCTGCAACGCCCACCTTTCCACTCTGGACGAAGAGATGGCCGCCGCCCTCCGGAAAGCCGGGTGCCACACTCTGATGATCGGCGTCGAAAGCGGCGAGGAGGACATCCTGGCCGCCTCCAATAAAAAAATCACCAAGGCCAAGGCTGTCGAGGCCTTCCGGACGGCCCGCCGGGCGAAACTGCGGACGCTGGCCTATTTCATCATCGGCCTTCCCGGAGAATCGCCGGAATCGGCCCGGCGGACGATCGAATTCGCCAAGGAATTGAGTCCCGATTTCGCCTCGTTCACCGTCCTGACACCCGATATCGGCTCGCCCCTCCGTAAGGAAAGCATCGAGCAGGGCCGGCTCGATCCCGAGATCCTGACGTTCGACAGCACCGCCCCTCCCGTTTTCAGCTCCAGCGGCATGACGACCCAGGAAATATGGAAAATGCGGCAGCGGGCCGTCCGGTCGTTCTACCTCCGTCCGTCCTATCTTTTGAGAAAACTGCTGGGGATCCGGTCCTTCCGGGATTTCGCCATCCTGGTCGAGCAGGCGAAAGCCATGTTTCTGCACTGAAGCCGCGCCCGGCAGGCACTGCCCGCCTTGACCGGGCCGGGGATATCCCATAATATTTTCCTCATGCCCCGTCCCCGCGTTTCCGTCCCCATCCTCATCATCCTTCTTTTGCTCGCCGCGATCGTGCGCTTCTGGGGCCTGGGTTGGGGGCTGCCCTACACCTACCACATCGACGAGGACAAGTTCGCCGGAACGGCCCTGCACTTCTTCGGCGGCGACCTCAATCCCCATTTCTTCCACGTCCCGACGCTGCACATGTATACGCTGGCCGGGATGTGGAAGATCTATTACTGGGTCGGGCGAGCGAACGGAACGTTCCACGACAACGTCCAGTTCATCAACTATTTCATCGATCACCCGGCGACCTACTACCTGATCGGCCGGGCGCTGTCGGCCGTGCTCAGCATCGGCACGATCCTGCTCCTCTACCTCATCGGTCTGCGGATGTACAACCGCACGGTCGGGTTGTTGGCCGCCGTCTTCCTGACATTTTCCCTGGAGCACACCACGACCTCGCATGCCATGATGCCGGACGCGCCGATGGTCTTCTTCATGGTCCTGGCCTTCTTCTTCATCTGGCGCGTGTATGAGGAGGGTCGGCCCCGGGATTATATCCTCACCGGCCTGACCGCCGGCGTGGCCATGGCCATGAAGTACGGCGGGCAAATGATGTTCCTGCCTCTCTTCCTGGCCCATGTTTTCCGCATCCTGGAGAACCACGAACCTAAAAAGAAGATCATCCTGTACGGACCCCTTTACCTTTCAGGCCTGGTTTTTCTGGCGGTTTTCCTGCTCGGCTGCCCCTATGCCCTTCTCGATTTCAAGGCATTCGCCCGTGACTTCAAGTGGCAGGCCAACCACCTCTTGAACGAAGGGCACTTCGGGGATTCCCCCCAGCATTCGGCCTGGCTGTTCTATCTCCAATACGGCTTCCGGGACAACGTCGGCCGTTGGGCCCAATTCCTGGCCTTTGGCGGCATCATCGCGACGGTCGTCCGCCGCAAGGCGCGGGAGATCATCCTCCTGTCCTATCCCGTCGTCCAGTTCCTCATGATCGCCGGATGGAAAACCCGGGCCACGCGGTACTTCCTTTTCATGGCCCCCTTCTTCATTCTGGCGGCGGCCTGGTTCGCCGATCTCGCGGGCCGTTGGCTGGCCTCCCGCTTGAAAAACGGCCGGCAAAAGATGCCCTGGGCCAAGTCCGCGGCCATCGTCTTCCCTTTGGCCTTGGGCGCCGTGGCGGTGGCCCCCTCGGCCCTCCAGACGCTCCGTTACGACCGGTCCGTCGCCGGCTTGGAGACGCGGACGCAGGCCAAGAACTGGATCGAATTCAACCTCCCGCCCGGGGCCAAAGTGGCTTTGGAAAGCTACGGGCCGCCGATCTCGCGCGGAGCCTTCTCGATCATCTATGAGCACGCCCTCGGAAACAGGGACCTGGACGCCCTGGCCCGGGACGACAAGGCCGAATATGTCGTCATCAGCGAGGCCATGGCCGGGCGTTTCATCAGCGATCCCAAGACATTTCCCGGCCAATCAGCCTTCTACCGCCAATTGGATGCCGATGCGACGCTCATCAAATCCTTCGCTTCGTCGTACACCTACGATCTCGATTACCTGCATAATCCGCTGATCCGGATCTATCGGCTGAGCCGGACGCCGAACTTCCGCTTCCCGGGGCACTATCTCCGCTACGCCCAGGATCTCCGGCTCGTCCGCAAGCCGGGAAAAGGCTGGCGGCTGGAAAGCTCGATCCGGGCCCAAGGCTGGATCGAAGCGGGCGAGCTCGTCCGCCGGCCCTACGTGCGGATCACGGACGGGGCCGGCCGCGAAATCACCCGGATCCTCCTTTACGACGGGGACGCTCCGGCGGGTGCGGATTTCGAGGCCGCGAAAGGCGCCGATCTTCCCCCGCTCCCTGAAGGCGCGCGGGTCTTCATCGGATACGAGTATCGCCTCTGGCCGAATCCGCTCCGTGAGCCTCCCGAACACCCCTACAAGGAGGAATTCGAACTTCCGGAGTCCCTCGATGCGGCCGCTCTGCGGGACGGCCGTTTCAGCGCCTTCTATCGCTACGGAACGTTCCCTCCCGACCAGGCCGGGGGATATGTCCAGTCCGTCGTTGTGATCCGCCGCGGCGGCCCGTCGGCGTCGGTCTGGAGCTCGGTGTCGGGAGGCGCTCTCAAGGCCGGCGATTCTTTCGTCGAAGGTCCCTCTATCGAGCTCAAGGAAGCCGACGGCGGGGTCCTGGAGCGTCTCGAGCTCTTCGCCGGGCGGGCCGGTTCATTCGAGGCCGAGCGGCCCGTTCCCCTGGATAAGCGGGCCGTCCTCGCCGCGCTCCCCGAGTCCTTCCGCGTCGTCATCGGCCACCGGGGCACCGGAAGCAGCCGGCACCCGTTCCGGCCTCCATCGTCTTTGGAGCTCGAACCGGTCGGTCCGGCCCGCTAGGCTCCGGGCCGCCGGACGAGTTATCGCGAGGACGCCGGGCCTCTTTATGATATAATTTTCCAAATCCATGAGCCCGGCAAAAAAGAAAAATCCGTCTCCTTCGGCGGCCAAATCCAACGGCAGAAATTCCGCGTCAAAAAGGAAGAACCCCCTCTCCCTGGAGATCGCGGGCATCCTTCTTCTTTTCGGAGCCTTGTTCCTGCTCCTCAGCCTGATCAGCTACGATTCCCAAGATCCATCCTGGGCCCAAGCCGCGGCCCCGGGACGCGGTACCCGCAATATCGGCGGCAAGGTCGGCGCGTGGCTGGCCGAGACGGCCTTCCAGGGCCTGGGTCTGACATCGCTGCTGCTGCCCTTCATGCTGGGCTACCTGGGCATCAAGGCCGTTCTGGTCGGCGAGAAGAAACACCTCTGGCTCAAAACGGGCAAATTCGCCCTCGTCCTCGTCATCCTCGGGCCGATGCTCAACCTGATCCTGCAGGCCGTCCCCTGGAGGGGCACCGAGATCCAGCCGGGCGGGTTCGTCAGTGTTCTCATCAACACCGGATTGACGGGGCTCCTCAATACGACGGGAGCCCTGATCTTCCTTATCGCGGCCGCCTTCCTCTTCCTGGCCTTCGCCACGGGCATCTCGTTCAAAAAAGCCTTCCAGGCGGCGGCCCGCCTTTTTGTCTTCGCTTCCAGGGGGGTGGCTCCCAGGGACGTGAAGATCAAGATCACGGACAAGCCCAAGCCGGCCAAGGCGGCGCCGCCCAAAGAAACGGCCGCGGCCGAGCCGATCGAGCCCAAGAAGCCGGTCAGGGACAAAAAGAAAGGCGGGAAGATCCTCTTCGAGCCGGAGCCCGAGGATCCGTCCCCCCGCGAAGCGCGAAAACCCGCGCCGGACCTCAAGCAGGGCAGGGCCCGTCCGATCAAGGCCGCTCCTGCGCGCCCGGAACCGGCCCTTTTTCCGGAGATCGAGAGCGCCTACAATTTCCCGCCTTTGACCCTCCTCGAGGCGGCAACGCCCATGGAGAAGATCGACAAGGCCGAGCTCCTGGAGAAAAAACGCCTCATCGAGGACAAGCTCCGCGAGTTCCACATTGAAGGTGAAGTCAAGGAATACAGCCCCGGGCCGGTCATCACGACCTACGAGTTCTACCCCAGCCCGGGGGTCAAGATCGCCCAGGTCACCAACCTGTCCGAGGACCTTTCGCTGGCCCTGCGGGCGGAGTCGGTCCGGGTCCAGAGGATCCCCGGCCATTCGGCGCTGGGGGTCGAGATCCCCAACAACAAGCGCGAGATCATCCGCATCCGGGACATCCTGGCCTCCGAGGAATTCCAGTCCTCCCCCTCGAAGCTGACCATCGCCCTGGCCAAGAGCGTCCACGGCGAAGTCTGCATCACCGACCTCAGCCTGATGCCCCATCTGCTGATCGCCGGGGCCACGGGCACGGGCAAGAGCGTCGCCCTCAACGCCCTCATCGCCAGCATCCTCTACAAGGCCTCGCCCGAGGAGGTCAAGCTCGTCCTGATCGATCCCAAACAGATCGAGTTCTCCCTCTACGACGGCATCCCGCATCTGCTCAGCCCGGTCATCAAAGACCCCAAGAAGGCCGGCTACGTCCTGATGGACGCGGTCAAGCGGATGCAGGAACGCCTGCACGTCCTCGGCCAGCACAAGGTCCACAACATCCAGCAGTACAACCAGAAGATCAGCCAGACCCTGAAGGAGAAAAAAGGCGCCTTGACGGACGAAGAGAAAACCGCGCTGAAGCCGATGCCCTACATCGTCATCATCATCGACGAGCTGGCCGAGCTGATGATGGTCAGCGGTCAGGACGTCGACTTCGCCATCAGCCGCCTGGCCCAGCTGGCCAGGGCCGTGGGCATCCATCTCGTCCTGGCCACCCAGCGGCCGAGCATCGACGTCATCACCGGCACGATCAAGAACAACTTTTCCAGCCGCATCGCCTTCCGCGTCCCGACCAAGATCGACTCGCGCATCATCCTGGACGCGGGCGGGGCCGAAAAGCTCCTGGGCAACGGCGACATGCTCTTCATCCCGCCCAGCAACCCGCGCCTGATCCGCATGCACGGCGCCTTCATCTCCAACGCCGAGATCCAGCGGCTGGTCCGCTTCGTCTCCGAGCAGGCCGAACCCGTCTATGACGAGAGGATCGCCGACATCCTGGATTCCTCGAACGGCCCCAGCTTCCTCGAGGAGGGCGAACGCGACGAGCGCTACGAGGAGGCCGTGGCCCTGGTTCTCAACACGGGACAGGCCTCGGCGTCGTACCTTCAGCGCCGCCTCAAGCTCGGCTATGCCCGGGCCTCGCGGATCATCGACCAAATGGAGCAGGAAGGCATCCTCGGCCCGGCCGAAGGAAGCAAGCCGCGGGAGATCCTGGTCGATGCCAAGGAATTCCTGGCCGGCCGGGGCTCGACCGGCGAAGACGAAGACGGCGGCTAGCCCCGGCTTGCCTTGGCCCGGGGCGGCCGTTATAATCCCCCCCGATTCCGGAGATCATGAAGCCCCCCAAGCCGCCGATCGACCTGGACCAAGTCGTCCGTGATTTCCGTCCCAAGATCGGCTTCAAGGTCCGCCGGGCCCTGGGGGCCCGCAATCCCGACTGGGAGGATGTCACCAACGAGGTTTTGGCCCAGGCCGTTGAAAAAATCCGCTCGGGCGGATTCCGGGGCGACTCGACGGTCGGGACATTCATCTACATCATCACCGTCCGGCGCATCGCCGACTACATCCGCCGTAAAACCAAGGTCTTGAAATACGCCCCCGAACCGGGGACCCCGACCGGACCCCTCGAGGACGCCGAACGGGACCAGGGCCTGGAACGGATGATCGCCGCCCTGGCGGCCCTCAAGCCGCGGTACAAGGAGGTCTTGAACCTCTATTACCTCATGGAGCTGACCCGGGACGAAACGGCCCGCCGTCTGGGCATCTCCCCGGCCAAAGTCAGCGAGCGGGTCAACTACGCCCAGAAGCTGCTGCGCAGGAAGCTGAGACGATGATTTTCCATTATTCTCAAGGACCGGCGACTAAAGGTTATCAACGGAACCGGGTGTGAAAATGCGATCGTGTCCCCAGGAAAACCGAATCGACGATTATCTTCTGAAGCGGATGGACGAACCCGAGCGGTCGCGCTTCGAAGAGCACTATTTTAACTGCGCCGCCTGCTTCCGGGCCCTCGAAAAGCACGAACTCGTCCTCCGCGCGGTGAAGACGGCGGGACGGACCGCCTTGGCCACGCCGTTCGCGCGCCGCCGTCCCTGGGCCGATTGGACTCTCCGTCCCTGGATGGCCGCGGCGGGCGCCGGCGCTCTGCTTCTCGTTCTCGGGATCTTCTTCGGGCCCGGGGCCTTTCGGAAGCCCTCCCCCTGGACCCCGCCGACCGAAGACGCCGTGCGCGGCGGAACGATCACCGCGATCGCTCCCCTGGGAGATGCGGCGGCGGCCCCCGCGGCCCTGGAATGGCGCCCCCTCGGGGAGGGCGACGAATACGCGGCGACTCTGAGCGGGCCGGGCGTGGATTGGTCCGGCCGGACGCGGGAACCACGGATCGTCCTCCCGGAGCCGATCCGCGCGGCCCTGCGCCCGGGCGAGGAATACCGCTGGCAGGTCAAAGCCTTCGCCCCCCAGGGATATTTCACCGGGACATCGGGAACACGGACGTTCCGAATCACGCGTTAGCGCCCTCAATCCTCGTTGGCCGGTTCGTCCTCGTAATACATCCGTCCGCGGCCCTCCTCTTCGAATCCCAGGCAGCACATCAGCCGCCCGCAGAGGCCCGAGATCTTGGTCGGGTTGATGACGATGTGCTGCTTGCGGGCCTTCTGAATGGTGACCGGCTCGAAGGTGCGCATGAAGCTGGCGCAGCAGAGGGCCCTGCCGCAGACGCCCAAGCCGCCGAGGAGCTTGGCCTCGTCGCGCACGCCCACCTGGCGCATCTCGATGCGCATGCGCAGCTCCTTGGCCAGATCCTTCACCAGCTGGCGGAAATCGACCCGGCCGTCGGCGGTGTAGAAAAAGACGCCTTTTTTCTCGTTGAAGAAATAGCGGACCGCGGTCAGCTTCATGGGCAGTTTGAGGGTCCGGATGCGCTGGAGGCAGAGGTCGAACGCCCGGTGCTCCTTGTCCTCCAGCCAGCGCATTTTGCCGGCGTCATCCTCGGTGGCTTTGCGCAGGACGGCCGGGGCCGCCTCGATTTTCTTGGCGTGCCCGCAGAGCTCGCTGGACAGGTCGGCGACCCGGGCCAGCTCGCCCCCGAATTCGGATTCGACGAGGCACAAGTCGCCCCGTTCAAGCTCCAGGCCGTTGCGGCGGGCCCGGATCATCCGCCCCGATTTTTCCGATATCAGGCAAACCAGTTCGGTCATGGATTCTTCCTATTGCGCCTCGTCCGCCCTCAGCCATTGGGCGGTCAGCGAAGTGGTCAGGGCGCCGAAATGCCCGTTTTTATCGTTGGAAGCGGCCGCCCCGTGGACCAAGCGGACGAACCGCAGGGCTTCGCCGGGACCGAGCCGGGAGGCCGCGTCCCGCAGTTCCGTCTCGAAGTCGGGATTGATCAGCAGGCCCGTGTCGCCGCCTTCGCCGAGCAGGGCGGCGTCGCGTCCGAAGGTCGACAGCATCTCCAGCAGGTCGGCCAGGGCGGCCTTGACGACGGCTCGTTTCTCCCCCCCCTCTCTCTTATACGCATATCGTCTCAAGAGGGCCGCCGGATCGGTTCCGTTCACCAGGCCCGAAAAGAGGTGCCAAGCGTCACGCCGGCCGGACTCGATGTCGTTCCAATCCGTCTCCAGGGCTTTTTCGATGTTGCCGCGGCAGACGATCGCTCTGATCCTGGCCTGGTCGGAAGGCACGTCCCTCTCCAGGAGCGCTTTCTCGATCTCCTCGTCCGAAATGGGCAGGAACGTCAGAGTATGGCAACGGGATTTGATCGTCGGCAGGATGAGAGCCGGGTTCTCGGCCAGCAGGATGATGTGGGTGAAGAGGGGCGGTTCCTCCAGGATCTTCAGCAGGGCGTTGGCCGCATCGTCCTCCATTGTGTCGGCCTCGGTGACGATGAACACGCGGCGCCGTCCGGCCATCGGCTTGAGAAAAGCCAGCTTTCGAAGCTCTCTCATCTGGTCGATGGTGATGACGGTCTTTTTTTTCTCGTCCTTTTTGTTCTCCGGCTCTTCGGCCGCATTGGTCTGATCGCCGGCGACCTCGTTCTTGTTTCTCGAGTCCTTTTTATCTTTGGGGATCTCGTATTCCAGGACATCGGGAAACGTCCCCCGCTTGTCCTTTTTGCCCTCGATTTCGATGGCCCGGCAGGGCCCGCATTCGCCGCAGGCGTCGTCCCTCATGTTCAGGCAGTTGAGGGCCTGGGCCAGGACGCGGGCGGTCCGGCGTTTGCCCACGCCTTGCGGGCCGCAGAACAGGATCGAATTGGGAAGGCGGCCGCGCTCCAGGGCCCGCCGGAGGATATGATGGATCGCCCGGTTGCCGACGATGTCATGAAAGGCCATGGGTGTTCAGATCCCCTCGGAGCCGGTCCGCCAGTGCTTGAGATAGCGGCCCGTATAGGAGTCCCCGCATGCGGCGACCTCTTCCGGCGTGCCCTCGGCCACGATCAGGCCTCCGGCTTCGCCGCCCTCCGGGCCCAGGTCGATAATATAGTCGCAATGACGGATGACTTCAAGATTGTGCTCGATGACGACGACGGTGTTTCCCCGCCGGACGAGCTCGGAAAGGAGATCGAGGAGCTTGCGGACATCCTCGAAATGGAGGCCCGTCGTCGGCTCGTCCAGAAGGAAGAGCGTCCGGCCCGTGTTGCGGCGGCCGAGCTCCTTGGTCAGCTTGATCCGCTGGGCCTCGCCGCCGGACAGGTGCGGCGCCGGCTGGCCGAGGCGGATGTACCCCATTCCGACGCGCTTCAGCGTGGCCAGCTTGCGCTTGAGCTGGGGCTGGGCCTTCAGATACTCATAGGCGTCGTCCACGGTCATGGCCAGGAAATCGGCGATGGTCTTGCCCTTGAAGCGGACGGCCAGCGTCTCCTTGTTGTAGCGCAGGCCGCCGCAGCGGTCGCAGGTGACGAAGACGTCGGGCAGGAAATGCATCTCCACGCGCTTGACGCCCGCGCCCTGGCATTCCTCGCAGCGCCCCCCGGCGACGTTGAAGCTGAAGCGGCCGGCCCCGTAGCCGCGGAGCTGGGCCTCCTGGGAGCGGGCGAAAAGCAGGCGGAGGTCGGTGAAAAGCCCGGTGTAGGTGGCCGGGTTGGAGCGGGGCGTGCGTCCGATGGGCTTCTGGTCCACCGAGATGACTTTGTCCAGCTGGTCGATGCCCTCGATCGAGCCGTGGGCGCCGACGCGCAGCTTGGCGTTGTAAAGGGAATTCTGCAGGCGGCGGAACAGGATGTCGTAGATGAGCGTGCTCTTGCCCGAGCCCGAGACGCCGGTGACCGCGGTCATGCAGCCCAGCGGGATGCGGGCGTCGATGGACCTGAGGTTGTGCTCCCGGGCCTTGCGGACGGTCAGCCAGGCCGACGGCGTGCGCCGCGGGCCGCGCGGAGCAACGTCCAGCTCGCCCCGCAGGTAACGGGCGGTCAGGGAGTCGGGCGAGGCCAGGATGCGGTCGAGGGGCCCCTCGGCCACGACGAAACCGCCCTGCTCCCCCGCCCCGGGTCCGAGATCGAGGATATGGTCGGCGGCCCGGATCGTCTGCTCGTCGTGTTCGACGACCAGGACGGAGTTGCCGTCGTCGCGGATGTGGCGCAGGAGCTCGATCAAGCGCCCGTTGTCGCGCTGGTGGAGGCCGATCGTCGGTTCATCGAGGACGTAAAGGATCCCCCGCAGGCGGGCGCCGACCTGGGCCGCCAGGCGGACCCGCTGGGCTTCGCCTCCGGACAGGGAAGCCGTGGTCCGGTTGAGATGGAGATAAGACAGCCCCAGCTCGGTCATCACGGTCAGGCGGGAGAGGATCTCCTTTTGGATCTTGGAAGCCACCAGCTCCTCGGCGGAGGTGAAGGAGAAAGCTGAGATCTCCTCGATGAGGCGGACGATGGACGCCGAGCCCAGCTCGAAGATGTTGCGGCCGCCGACCCGAACGGCCAGGCTTTCGGGTTTGAGGCGGCTCCCCCCGCAATCGGGGCAGACTTCTTCGGTCAGCTCGATCTCCCCCCACTCGTCGGTGACCGTCTCAAAGCCCAGGCCGTGGCAGCGCGGGCAGGCGCCATAGGGGCTGTTGAAGGAGAAATTGCGGGGCTCGAGCTCCGGCAGGCTGATGTCGCAATAAGGGCAGAGCAGCTTGAGCGAAAAGTAAGACTCCCGGCCGTCGGCGTGCAGGACGAGCACCTCGCCTTCGGCGAGGTCGAGGGCCTTGCGGATCGCCTCGCCCAGCCGTTTCTCGGCGTGGGCCGAGATGCGGATTTCGTCGACAAGGACCTCGGCCGTGTGCTTCTTCGTCTTTTCCATGACGATCGGCCCATCCAGGTCGCGGAAGCGGCCGTCGATCCGGGCCTGGACGAATCCCTTCTTGAGGAGCCGGTCGAAGAGCTTGTGGTATTCGCCCTTGCGGCCCTTGACCACCGGGGCCAGGATCTTCACCTTCTCGCCGGCGGCCGATTCCGTGATCCGCCAGGAAATCTGGTCGGGTGACTGCTGGCTGACCTCCCGTCCGCAGGAAGGGCAGTGCGGGGTGCCGACGCGGGCGAAGAGCAGGCGCAGGAGGTCGTAGGACTCGGTGACCGTGCCGACCGTCGAACGGGGGTTGGCCGAGATCGTTTTCTGGTCGATGGAGATGGCCGGGGAGATGCCCTCGATGGATTCGACCTCGGGCTTCTCCATCATCTCCATGTACTGTCGGGCGTAGGCGGACATGCATTCGATATAGCGGCGCTGGCCTTCGGCGAAGAGGGTATCGAAGGCCAAGGAGGACTTGCCCGACCCGCTCGGGCCGGTGACGACGATCAGGCGGTTCCGCGGCAGACGCACGTCGATGCGCTTCAAATTGTGCTGGGCCGCCTTCTTTACGACAACGTCGGTCAACATAACTTCTTATTTTAGACGAATTCCCCGGGTCGAGACAAGGGCCAGGGGGATGACATCGAGCCCGCGAAGATCGTTCCTCTTGTTTAAAGCCCCGCGAGGCAGCCGCCGGGCGGACACGGGGCTCGATCCCGTCCCGCATTGCGGACCGCCCGGACTTGGCTTAAAATATCCTCCCTGCCTTTACGAATACGATTGGATCAGCAGGAATCATCGCTTCGCCGCGGGCATCGTCACGGCGTTCCAAAGTCCAACCGGGGAGAGACGGACCGCATGAAAAGAACCAAGGCCGCGATTCCGGCGGCGGTCCTGGCCATTCTCTGCGGATGGACGGGCGGCGGCCTTTTCCGATCGTCCTCCCAAAAAGATGACGTCACCATCGTGGTCACCGATTCCGGGCTCGGAGGGCTGTCGGTCATGGCCGAAGCCGCGGGCGCGCTCAAAGAATCCGGAGTTCATAAGCGCGTCCGCCTCGTTTTTTTCAACGCCCTCTTCGCCGACGACAGCGGCTACAACAGCCTGCCGGCGCGGGCCGATAAAATCCTTATATTGGGGAACGTCCTGCGGGCCATCGAAAAGCGCTATGATCCCGATCTCGTCCTTGTCGCCTGCAACACGCTGTCCGTGCTTCTCTCCGACACGCCGGCCGCCAGGACGGCCCGGTTCCCGATCCTGGGCATTGTCGAGCCGGGGGCGGAACTCCTGGCCGAAGCCTGGAGAACATGTCCGGCCGCCGCCGTCATCCTCTTCGGAACGAAAACGACGATCGCCGAAGGGGCCCATCGGGCCAGGCTGATGGCGCTGGGCGTGCCCGGGGATCAAATCATCGATCAACCTTGCCCCGAGCTGGCCTCCTACATCGAAAACGGACCGGCCGCCGACGAGACCGCCCTCCTCATGGCGTTTTACGTCGGTGAGGCCCTGGCCCGATTACCCTCTCCCGCGCCGCCCGTTATCGCCGGACTCGTCTGCACCCACTATGGCTATTCGAGAGACCTTTGGGCGACCGCCTTCGCCGAAAGGAAGCTCGACGTCCGCGGCATCCTCGACCCCAATCCGCGCTTGGCCGAAGCAGTCGGCACGTCCGGCGCAGTGAAACGGTTCGACCGAACGGAAATCGAAGCGCACGTCGTCTCCATGGTCGAGATCACGGAGAACAAACGCGCCGCGCTCGGCGAGTGGCTGGCCCGTCGATCTCCCGAAGTCGCCGCCGCGTTCCGGGCCTATGAACGGGTCCCCGACCTTTTCGATGGGAGGCCCGGTCGGAAAAGATAGCCGGCCCGCAGAGGCCTCCGGCCCGGCGTCTCCGCGCCTCCCTTTCGTGCTAAAATATCCCACCGTCATGTTCAACAGAATCGCCGGCCTCTACAAGGAGGCCTATGCCGGCCTGCCGCGGGGAGCCTGGATCCTGGCCCTGGCCGATTTCATCAACCGCTGCGGCTTCATGGTCCTCGTCTTCCTCAACCTCTACCTGACCCAGAAATTGCGCTTTTCTCTTCCTCGGGCCGGGCAGGTCCTGGGCGCCTACGGATTGGGGTCCTTGCTCGGCAGCTATCTGGGCGGCCACCTGACCGACCGGATCGGCGCCCGGGCGGTGATGCTGTCCAGTCTGATCTCATCCGGAACGCTCCTGATCGTGACCGGATACGCGAAGGGGTTTCTTCCCTTGGCCGGGCTGCTGTTCGGTTACGGCATCGTCTCATCCGCCCTGTACCCGGCCAACGACACGGCCATGGCCGGCTTCTGCGACGGCGAGATGCGGGTCAAGGGCTTCGCCCTGCGAAGGCTGGCCGCCAACCTGGGCATCACGTTCGGACCGGTCGTCGGAGGGTTCCTGATCCTTCTCGATTACCGCTGGCTGTTCTGGATCGACGGACTGACGACCCTCGCTTCGGCGGTCGTTGTCGGCCTCTGGGTCGAGGTCCGGCCTTCCATCGGCTTCGGATCTCGTGATACGGCGACGGCGGATGCCGCCGTCCGGGCCCGCTCGCCCTGGAAGGACGGCCCTTACCTGGCCTTCATGGGCCTGCTTCTGGTCATGCTGACCGTTTTTTCCCAGCTCTTCTCCACCTTCAACCTCTACCTCAACATCCGTTACGGCCTTCCGGAAAACCGCATCGGGCCCCTCTGGGCGGTCAACACGATCATGATCGTAATCATCGAGATGGTCCTCCTCCACGCCCTGCGCAAGCGGAACGAGATGAAGATCATCGCCCTGGGCGCCTGCTTCCTAGGGACGGGCTTCGCCCTCCTGCCGCTCGGCCGGGGTTTTCTTTTCGCCGCTTTCACCGTGGCCGTCTGGACGATGGGCGAGATCCTGACCATGCCGTTGACATCCACGGTCGCTTCCCACCGGGCGGGAGCCGCGGCGGGGCGCTACATGGGCCTGCTCAGCCTGACGTTTTCGCTGTCCATGCTCATCGCCCCGCTGGCCGGGAACTGGCTCTACGAGGAAGTCGGCGGGGACATTTTATGGCCCATCGCCGGCGGCACGGCCATTCTGACGGCGCTTGGGTTTTTGGCTTTGAGCCGGACGCTGTCTCCTTCCAAGAACGGAGTCTCGGAGACGCCGGCCGCCTAAGCCGCCGGATGGCCGCCGATTTTCCGAAGCCAGGCGGCGATGGCGTCGGCGACCGCGGGGTCGGAATCGGTCTCCAGGGCGAAAGCCAGGTTGGGGTCCAAGCCGGGCGGGCATTTTTTATAGAAATGCTGAAGCTCCGGGAATGTCGCCGTGTCCGTCGGGGCAGGATTCCCCTTCCGCGCGGTGAACAGCGCCTCGGCGTTGTCGGGAAGGACCGAGGTGTCCCTCCCGCCCTGAACGATCAGGACCGGACGGGACAGCGCGGCCATCAGCGCGGGGGAATCGATCCGGTCGTATTCGCGCAGATAATTCCGGGAAACGTCGTCCATCGTGTGGACGCCGAACGGCGGGAGCGTCTTCTTCAGCGCTTCGGGAACGGCCTCGCCCCTGCGGATGAGTTCCATCGCCAGCTTGTAGTCGGCAAAAGGGAATTTCATCGCCCCCAAGCTCCAGAAGCCGTCCTTCACCGACGCCTCGACCTGCTGGAGCATGATGTCGAAGATGCGGCGGGCGGGCGCGGACAAGCTGACGTAGGCGTCGATCCCGGCGTCCGGCCGCCCGGACAGGAAGAGCAGCGCGACCGGCCCGCCTTCGCTGTGGCCGGCGAGGGCGCAGTGGGTGAGGCCGGGGACGGCGGCGCGCAGGGCGCGGACGGCTTCGGCCACGACGGCCGTCCGGTCGGAGAAATGCCGGTGCGAGGCGGCCTCCGCCGCATCGACCGCCGTGGCCCCGCCCCGGGCGTAGCGCAGCACGGCGCAGCCGCGGCCGGCCAATTGCCGGGCCAGGTCCCTGTACATGTGCGGCTTGCCCGCGAAGGGGCTGCCCAGGGCCGTCGAATAGTTCCCATCGACGTCGTTGGGAAAGGATCCGGGAATGAGGACGATCCCCCATTCGGCCGGCCCGCCCGCCGGGAGTGACAGCATCGCCGGGATGTTCTGGCCGTTGGCGGTCAGGGTCAGGGCTTTTTCCACGATCGGGACCTCCTTCGGCGGCGCGGCGGCGGATCCGTTCAAAGCCTGCGCCGCGGCGGCGGCAAGAATCCAAATTCGAAAACACGGCATGATCATGGTCCTCGGTCTCCAGCTTAAACCATGACGCGGCCTGAAGATCAAGGGCGAATTTCCGCTCCGCGTAAAGGATCTCTCCGTTTCAATGTCGAAAGCATATTACCGGTCGCAGGCGCCCGTCGAACGGGCTTGAACGGGACGGCTTTGTTCTTGACAGGCGAGGAGGCTGGAGATATCATGGCTTCTTGTGCGTACCGGTTTTTTTTCGATGACCGGTGATATCAACGTCGAAAAATAGCAGCGTCGAGCCCTCGGGTCATTCCCCGGGGATCGCTTCGGAGGAACAGCCATGAATCTCCAAGAAATGGATTCCCCTAAAATTCATACGTCGGGTCCGTCCCCGTCGGCCGGCGGGCCCAAGCCGCCTTCGGGTCGACGCCGACGATGGCCCTGGGTCGTAGGATTGGCGGTTGTGGTTATCGCGATCGCGTTTTTCTGGATGCGGCCGGGGGCGGCCCAGTCCGCAAAGAGCCGGAGCGCCTCCGGCCGCGATGCGGCCTCACGCGCCGTGCCGGTGACAGGGGCCGTCGTCCGGGTCTCCGACCTCGATATTTATATCTCCGGGCTCGGCGCGGTGACGCCGGTCAAGACCGTCACCGTCCATACCCGCGTGGACGGCCAGCTGGTCAAAGTGGCCTATAAAGAGGGGCAGCAGGTCAAGGAAGGAGACCTGCTGGCGGAGCTCGATCCGCGTCCCTTCGAAGTCCAGCTCCATGAGGCCGAGGGGCAGATGGCCAAGGATCAGGCCGGCTTGGCCAACGCCCGGATCGACCTGAAGCGCTACGAAGTCCTGATCCAGGACAACTCCATTCCCCGCCAGCAGCTCGACACGCAGGCCGCGACGGTCGATCAATTTGTGGCGGCATTGAAAAGCGATCAGGCCCAGATCGACAGCGCCGAGCTCAACCTCACGTACAGCCGCGTTACGGCGCCGATCTCAGGCATCGTCGGCCTCCGGCTGGTCGATCCCGGCAATATCGTCCACGCCAGCGATCCGAATGGACTCGTGGTCATCACCCAGCAGCAGCCGATCACCGCGATCTTTACCGTCACCGCCCCCTATCTGCCGCAAATTCTGAAGCAGATGCGGAGCGGCCGCAAGCTGGCCGTGGAGGCCTGGGACCAGTTCAACAATT
Organism: Candidatus Aminicenantota bacterium; assembly: GCA_963729855.1. Lineage (GTDB taxonomy): Bacteria > Acidobacteriota > Aminicenantia > Aminicenantales > UBA4085 > UBA4085. The sequence goes on from CAVSPT010000005.1 coordinate 660,309, forward strand.
ACAAGATCGCCGACGGCTCCCTGCTGGCGCTCGACAACCAGGTCGATCCGGACACCGACACCGTCCGGATCAAGGCTCTTTTCCCCAATGATGACTTCGCCCTCTATCCGAGCCAGCTCATCAATGCCAAGCTGCTGGTCGACACGCTCCGCGGCACGGTCATCGTGCCGACGGCCGCGATCCAGCGCAGTCCCCAGTCCACCTTCGTCTTCGTGGTCAAGCCGGATCAAACGGTCGAGATCCGGAACGTGGATGTCCAGCTCACCCAAGGCGAGGACACATCCATAAGCCGGGGTATTTCGGCCGGAGAGACCGTCGTCGTCGACGGCGTGGACAAGCTGCAGACGGGCACGCCCGTCGCCCTGGCCGGCGCGGACGGCGCTTCCAAAAAGCGGCAGCGATGAACCCCTCACGGCCCTTCATCCAGCGGCCGATCGCGACCTCCCTCCTCATGGCCGGCCTGCTGATCGCCGGCGCCATCGGATTCCGCCAATTGCCGGTTTCGGCGCTCCCCCAGGTGGACTATCCGACGATCCAGGTTGTGACGTTCTATCCGGGCGCCAGCCCGGACGTCATGGCCTCGGCCGTCACGTCTCCGCTCGAGCGCCAGTTCGGGCAGATGCCGGGGCTCAACCAGATGACCTCGTCGAGCTCGGCGGGGAGCTCCCTGATCACGCTGCAATTCGCCCTGGAGCTGAGCATCGACGTGGCCGAACAGGAGGTCCAGGCCTCCATCAACGCCGCGGGGACCTATCTCCCCGATGACCTGCCGAATCCGCCGATCTACAGCAAGATCAACCCCGCCGACGCGCCGATCCTGACGCTGGCCCTCACCTCGACCTCTTTGCAGCTCTCGAAGGTCGAGGACTACGCCGATACGCGGTTCGCCCAGAAGATCTCCCAGCTTCCCGGAGTCGGTCTGGTCAGCATCAGCGGCGGCCAGAAGCCCGCCGTGCGGGTCCAGGTGAATCCCATCGCTCTTTCTTCGCTCGGGTTGACCATGGAAAACGTGCGGGCCGCCGTCGTCCAGGCCAACGTCAACCAGGCCAAAGGCTCCTTTGACGGTCAACGGCTTTACTATTCGATCTGGGCCAACGACCAGCTCCTGAAAAGCGCGGATTACCGGCCCCTCGTCATCGCCTACCGAAACGGCGCGCCGGTCCGGCTGTCCGATGTGGCCCGGGTCATCGACGCCCCGGAGAACGTCCGGCAGGCGGCCTGGATGAACCAGGTGCCTTCCGTCATCGTCAACATCCAGCGCCAGCCGGGGGCCAACATCATCGCCGTCGTGGACCGCATCAAGCAGTTGCTTCCGCAATTGCGGGCTTCGCTGCCCTCGGCGGTGAAGGTCTCGATCCTGACCGACCGGACGACCACGATCCGGGCCTCCGTCCGCGACGTGGAATTCACGCTCCTGCTGACGATCGCCCTTGTCGTCATGGTCATCTTTCTCTTCCTGCGCACGGCGGCGGGCACCGTCATCCCCAGCGTGGCCGTGCCGTTGTCCCTGGTCGGCACGTTCGGGGCCATCTACTTCCTGGGTTTCAGCCTCAACAACCTGACCTTGATGGCGCTGACGATCGCGACGGGATTCGTCGTCGACGACGCCATCGTCATGATCGAAAACATCTCCCGCTACATCGAGGAAGGCGTCCCGCCGCTCCAGGCCGCCCTGCAGGGTTCCGAACAGATCGGCTTCACCATCATGTCCCTGACCGTCTCCCTGATCGCCGTGCTCATTCCGCTGCTCTTCATGGGCGATGTCGTCGGCCGCCTCTTCCGCGAGTTCGCCATCACCCTGTCGGTGACCATCCTCATCTCGGCGGCCGTTTCGCTGACCCTGACCCCGATGATGTGCGCCAAGCTTTTGCGCCACAAGCCGGCGTCGGAGCAGAGCCGTTTCTACCGGACCTCGCAGCGCGCCTGGGACGCGGTCATCCGGTTCTACGACCGGACCCTGACCTGGGTCCTGGCCCGCCGCAAAGCGACGCTCGTGGTGGCCATGGGAACCCTGGTCCTGACCATCGTGCTCTATATCGCCATCCCCAAGGGTTTCTTCCCGATGCAGGACACCGGCGTCATTCTGGGCATCTCCGAAGCACCCCAGTCCGTTTCCTTCACGGCCATGGCCGAACGCCAGCAGGCCCTGGCCCGGGTCATCCTCAAGGACCCCGCGGTCGAAAGCCTGTCTTCGTTCATCGGCATCGACGGGATCAACACGACAGTCAACAGCGGACGCATCCAGATCAATCTCGTCCCGCTCGGGAAGCGCAAGGCCTCGGCCGACGCGATCATCCGCCGCCTGCAGCCGCAGCTCGCCGCGGTGGTCGGCATCACGCTCTTCCTGCAGCCCGTCCAGGAGCTGACCGTCGAGGACCGCGTCAGCCGCACTCAGTTCCAGTACAGCCTCGAGGACCCCGATGCCAAGGAGCTGGCGGTCTGGGGACCCCGCTTCGTGGCCAAGTTGCGGACGCTCCCCGAGCTCCGCGACGTCGCCAGCGACCAGCAAACCGAAGGCCTCGAAGCCCGGCTCGTTCTCGACCGCACCACGGCGTCCCGGCTGGGCATCACCCCGCAGATGCTCGATGACGTCCTGTATGATTCCTTCGGCCAGCGCCAGGTCTCGACCATGTTCACGGAGCTGAACCAGTACCGGGTTGTCCTCGAGACCGCGCCGGAGTTCCAGCGGCAGCCGGAGGATCTCGAGTATGTCCGGCTGCAGGCCGCCGGGAAAGGGACCGTGCCTCTGGGCGCGTTCACGAAAATCCAGCTCTCCAACGTTCCCCTGGCCGTGAACCACGAGGGCCAGTTCCCCGTGATCACCGTTTCCTTCAACCTCGGCCCGCGGGTGTCGCTGGGGCAGGCCGTGCAGGCCGTCGAGAAGGCGGCCGTGGAGGTCGGGCTCCCCGAAAGCATCCAGAAGAACTTCCAAGGCACGGCCCAGGCCTTCCGGGTTTCGATGGTGAATACCCCGTTCCTGCTCCTGGCCGCCATCATCACCGTCTACCTCCTGCTCGGCATGCTCTATGAAAGCTACATCCATCCCGTGACCATCCTTTCGACGCTGCCCTCGGCCGGGATCGGGGCGCTGCTGTCGCTGATGATCTTCGGCACGGACTTTTCGGTCATCTCCCTGATCGGGATCATCCTCCTCATCGGCATCGTCGAAAAGAACGCCATCATGATGATCGACTTCGCCCTCGACGCCCAGCGCCAGCAGCACAAGCCCCCCCTGGAGGCCATCTATCAGGCCGCCCTGCTGCGCTTCCGCCCCATCCTCATGACGACGATGGCCGCCCTGTTCGCCGGAATTCCCCTGGCCGTGGGTACCGGAATCGGCTCGGAGCTCCGGCGTCCGCTGGGCATCGCCATCGTCGGCGGGCTGATCTTCAGCCAGATGCTGACCCTCTACACGACCCCGGTGATCTATCTGGCCTTCGACCGTCTGTCCCACCGCGTCCGGCACGCGGCCAAGCGCCGGCTCGCTGAAAGGGCCGCCGACCGGCCTCAGGAGGCCGGGAAGTGAACCTTTCCGCCCCCTTCATCGGCCGGCCTGTGGCCACCACCCTGCTCGTCTTGGCCATCGCCCTGGCGGGAGCCATCGGATTCAGGTTTCTGCCCGTCTCGCCCCTTCCCCAGGTCGAATTCCCGACGATCAGCGTGTTTGCCGGCCTTCCGGGCGCGAGTCCCGAGACGATGGCCTCTTCGGTCGCCACCCCGCTGGAGCGGCAGTTCGGCCGCATCGCCGGGATCACCGAGATGACCTCGTCGAGCGGAATGGGCTCGACGAGCATCACCATGCAATTCGACCTCAACCGCAACATCGACGCCGCCGCCAGGGACGTGCAGGCCGCCATCAACGCCGCCCGGGGCCAGCTGCCGAAGAATCTCCCCAGCAATCCCGGGTACCGCAAGGTCAACCCGGCCGACGCCCCGATCATGCTTCTCGCGCTCTCCTCCGACGTCATCGGCCGGCCCCGGATGTACGACATCGCCTCGTCCATCCTGCAGCAGAAGCTGTCCCAGGTCCCGGGCGTGGGGCAGGTCACGGTCGGCGGCGGAGCGCTGCCGGCGGTCCGCGTCGACATCAAACCGGTGGCCCTGAACAGCGCGGGGCTCGGGCTCGAAGATGTCCGTACGGCGCTGGCGGCGGCCAACGCCAACCGGCCCAAGGGCGAAGTCGCCACCATCGAGCGGGCCTGGTCCCTGTCTACGACGGACCAGCTGCTCAAGGCCGCCGAATACCGGCCGCTCATCGTCAGCTACCGGAACGGCGCGGCGGTCCGCCTCTCCGATATCGCCGACGTCACCGACTCGGTCGAGGACATCCGCACGGCCGGACTCTCCAACGACAAGCCGGCCATCATCATCATCATCTCCCGCCAGCCGGGCGCCAATATCATCGACACCGTGGACGGCGTGCGGGCCGTCCTGCCCCAGCTCAGGGCGGCCATTCCTCCGACGGTGGCCCTCGATGTCCTCGTGGACGCCACGCGGACGATCCGGGCCTCGGTCCGGGACGTCGAAATCACGCTCCTCATCGCCATCGGCCTGGTCATCCTGGTCGTCTTCTTTTTCCTCCGCAGCGCGCGCTCGACGTTCATCCCCAGCGTGGCCGTGCCCATCTCGCTCATCGGGACGTTCGGGGTGATGTACCTGCTGCATTTCAGCATCGACAACCTGTCGCTGATGGCCATGACCGTGGCCACCGGGTTCGTGGTGGACGACGCCATCGTCGTCATCGAAAACATCACCCGCCATCTGGAGGCCGGCCTGTCGCCGCTGGAGGCCGCCTACAAGGGCGCCGAGGAGATCGGCTTCACGGTCGTTTCGATCAGCCTTTCGCTGGTGGCGGTCTTCATCCCCATTCTGCTCATGGGCGGCATCGTCGGCCGGCTCTTCCGGGAGTTCGCCATCACGCTGTCCATCGCCATCGGCGTGTCGCTTCTCGTTTCACTGACCGCGACGCCGATGATGTGCGCGAAGCTCCTGCGGCCGTATGACCAGAGCCGCCAGGGACGCCTCTACCGGGCCAGCGAGCGCATGTTCGCCGCGATTCTCCACGGCTATGAGCGGGCCCTCGGCTGGGTGCTGCAGCATCAGCGTCTGACCCTGACGGTGACCCTGGCCACAATGGCCGCCACGATCTTCCTCTACGTCAAGATCCCCAAGGGCTTCTTCCCTCAACAGGACACCAGCCGTTTGACCGGGTCGATCATCGCCGACCAGGACACGTCGTTTCAGGCCCAGCAGAAAAGGCTGGCGGCGTTCATGGATACGGTGATCCGCGATCCGGCGGTCGAAAACACGGCCGGCTTTCTCGGCGGCGGGACCCTGAATTCGGGGCGGATGTTCGTCAGCCTCAAGCCCAAGGAAGAGCGCCCCATGACGGCCGACCAGGTCATTGCGCGCCTGCGCGGGAAGCTGTCCCACGTCCCCGGAGCCACGCTCTACCTGCAATCCAACCAGGACCTTCGCGTCGGAGGGCGCTTCGGCGCCGCCCAGTACCAATACACGCTTCAAGGCGACGATCCGACCGAGCTGTTCGCCTGGGCCCCCCGCGTTTATGAGCGGCTGCGCCGGCTCAAGGAGCTGACCGACGTCAACAGCGACCAGCAGAACAAGGGACTCCAGGCCAACCTGGCCATCGACCGGACCACGGCTTCGAGGCTGGGCATTACGCCCCAGATGATCGACAGCTATCTTTATGACGCCTTCGGCCAGCGCCAGGTTTCGACGATGTTCACGAGCCTGAACCAGTATCACGTCGTCATGGACATCGACCCGCAGTATTGGCAGAATCCGGAAGGCCTCAAGCAGATCTATATCCCGTCCACGAAATCAGGCCTGGTGCCGCTCGCCTCGTTCACCCGGTTCGAACCGAGGACCGCCGCGCTCACGATCAACCACCAGGGGCAATTCCCGTCCGTCACGATTTCCTTCAATCTGCCCCCCGACGTGGCCCTGGGGACGGCCATGGATGCGATCCGGAGCGCCGAGGCCGAGATCCGGCTCCCGTCGAGCATCCGCGGGAGCTTTCAGGGGACGGCCCAAGCGTTCCAGTCCTCGCTGGCCAACGAAAACATCCTGATCCTGGCCGCGATCCTGGCCGTGTACATCGTGCTAGGAATCCTGTACGAGAGCCTGATCCATCCCGTGACCATCATCTCGACGCTGCCGTCGGCCGGCGTCGGCGCGCTCCTGGCGTTGCTCCTTTTCCATACCGAGCTCTCCGTCATCGCCCTGATCGGCATCATCCTGCTCATCGGCATCGTCAAGAAAAACGCCATCCTGATGATCGATTTCGCCATCGACGAGGAACGGACATACAAGAAAACGCCCGAAGAGGCGATCTTCCGGGCCTGCCTGCTGCGCTTCCGGCCGATCACCATGACCACCATGGCGGCCCTCCTGGGCGGGCTGCCGCTGGCCATCGGGGCCGGCACCGGAGGCGAGCTCCGCCGGCCGCTGGGAATCGCCATCGTCGGCGGGCTCATTTTCAGCCAGATGCTGACGCTTTTCACGACGCCCGTCGTCTATTTATACCTCGACCGCTTGCGGCTGAGGCTGGCGGGCGCGCGTCGCCGGTTTGTCCGCCATTCCGCTTCTCCCAGGGAGGGACTATGAGGCTACGATACGCAGCGATATTCCTGCCCGCTCTGATCACGGCGGGCTGCCTGGTCGGGCCGGCCTACCATAGGCCTTCAGCCCCCGTGCCGGCGGACTTCAAGGAGCTGGCCGAAAAGCAAGCCGCCTCCGGGGTGGCCTGGAAAGCGGCCCAGCCGAACGATTCGGCGCAGCGCGGAAAATGGTGGACCGTTTTGGGCGATCCCCTCCTCAACGATCTCGAGGAAACGGTCACGGTCTCGAACCAGACCATCGCCCTGGCGGAGGCCCAGTATCGGGGCGCCCGGGCGCTCGTCGGCAATGTCCGCTCGGCGCTCTATCCCACGGTCGGGGTCGGCGCCTCGGTCACGCGGTCGAGCAATGTGGTCACGGCATCGCCCGGGCCCGGGCAAGCCGCGCCGGCCGTAACCGGCTACGAGGTGCCTGCCGAGATGAGCTGGCAGTTCGACCTCTTCGGCCGGATCCGGCGCGGCGTTCAGGCCGGCCTGGCGAACGCCCAGGCCTCCGCGGCCGATCTCGAGGGCGTCCGGCTGACCATGCACGCGGCCCTGGCGCTGGATTATTTCGTGCTCCGCGGCCTTGACGCGGAGATCGAGCTTTTGAACAAGACCGCGGCCGGCTATCGAACGATCGTCGAGCTCACGGAAAGCCGCTACAGGCAGGGCGTCGTCTCGGGTGTCGATGTCGCCCAGGCCAAGACGCAGCTCAGCGCGACGCTGGCCCAAGTCACCGACCTGGTCCTCTCCCGGGTCCAGATCGAGCATGGCCTGGCGGTTCTCGTCGGCAAACCGCCGGCGGATTTCTCGATCCCGTCCGCCTTGATCCGGATCACGCCGCCCGACATCCCCGTCGGGTTGCCGTCCGAGCTCCTCGAGCGGCGCCCCGACATCGCCGCCGCGGAGAGACGGATGGCCGCGGCCAACGCTCAGATCGGCGTGGCCGTGGCGGCCTACTACCCCAGCCTGAGTCTCTCTGGATCGGCCGGATACCTGGGCTCGGCGGTGTCCGGCCTATTCTCGCTGCCAAACCGGCTTTGGTCGCTGGGGGCTTCCCTGTTCGAGACCATCTTCGCCGGAGGGCAGCGCAGCGCCGCGAAACAGCAGGCGGTGGCGGCCTACGACGCCGCTGTGGCCCAGTATCGGGCGACGGTGCTGACCGCTTTCCAGCAGGTCGAAGACAACCTCGCCGCCATGCGGATCCTGGCAGAAGAGGCCCGATACCAGGGCGACGCCGTGACGGAAGCCGAGCTGGCGCTCAAGCTGGCCAACAACCGCTACGGGAACGGGGTCACGTCATACCTCGAAGTGGTGACGGCCCAGACGACGGCGCTGGCCAATGAACGGCTGGCCGTCGAGCTGCTCACCCGGCAGCTGACCGCGAGCGTCAGTCTGATCGAGGCCTTGGGCGGCGGGTGGAACGATTCCTCTTTGGCGAATCTTGATTCGATTTCGGCGGATTCGCCTGCCGCAGCGAAAAAGCAGCCCTCTTCCAAATAACTGCGGCGGGGCGATCTTCAGCCCCGGCCCGGCCCGCTCAAGGAGACCGCGATGATCACAGCCTATCGAGCGGCGAAAATTTTCGATGGAGTCTCGGACGCGCCGATCATCGGGGGAGAGGTTCTGGTCGAGAACGGACGGATCCTATCCGTGGAATCCGTCTTTTCCCGCCGTCCCGGTGCGGATGTCGTCGATCTCGGCCAGGCCGTTCTCCTGCCGGGATTGATCGACGCCCATGTCCATCTGGTCTGGGACGCCTCCGGCCTTCCCCATGAGGTCGTCCGCCGCGAATCGCGGTTTCTCACCGTCCTGCGCGCGGCCCGCCATGCGGGCCAGCATCTGCGGGCCGGGGTCACCACCGTCCGCGACACCGGCTCCACGGATGCCGTGGCCGTCGAGGTCGGCCGGGCCATTCGTCTGGGCATCACCGCCGGCGCCAGAATCGTGGCCGCGGGACGGGCGATCGCCATGACCGGCGGCCACGCCTGGGAGCTGGGACGCGAAGCCGATGGGCCGGACGCCGTCCGGCAGGCGGCCCGGGCCGAGATAAAAGGCGGGGCCGATTTCATCAAGGTCATGGCCTCCGGCGGCGTCTACGGCTTTTCGGAGGAGCCGGGGATGCCCCAGCTCACCGTGGAGGAAATGCGCGCCGCCGTCGAAGAAGCCCACAAGACGGGCCGGGCCGTCTCGGCGCACGCCTATTCCGCGCAAGCCATCACCAACGCGCTGGACGCCGGCGTCGACAGCATCGAACACGCCAGCTATCTGACTCCCGCGCTCGCCGAGCGAATGGCCCGAGAGGGGCGATTCATGGTGCCCACGCTCTCGACGTATCAGGCGGGGTGCGAGCGCGGCGCGGAGCTGGGGACGCCCGCCGCTCTGCTCAAAAAATACGAAGACATCCGGCGCGCCAGCCGCGAGGCCGTGAAAATCGCGCTGGCCGCGGGAGTCCGGCTCGTCGCCGGAACGGACGGCGGTTCGCCTGGCCATCCGCACGGCGCGTTGGCGGAGGAGCTCCGACTGCTGGTCGAAGCCGGGGCGACGCCCCGGCTGGCCATCGGTTTCGCCACGTCCGCAGCGGCCGAACTCCTGGGCTTGGGCCGGGAGATCGGGACACTGGAAAAAGGCAAACAGGCGGATCTTCTGGCCGTGGCCGGCGATCCGACCGGCGATATCGGCCTTTTGAAAGAGGTCCGTCTGGTCGTCCAAGCCGGGCGGATCGTGCGCTGATCCGAACGCTCTGATCGGCCTGTTTCCAGGCCTTCCAGGCATCCTCCTTAAAACCCGAATCTCGGCCCGGGTTTTCCCTTGATCTTCGCTTGACCGGATTTCTCCATCGGCAGTAACATTGCAGGAACTTCAAACGCAAATCGGTCCCGAGATAGGAGAAGACGCGATGAGACATCCCTTCAAGGCCTCCTTTTCCGAAAAAATCATGGCCGGCCTGTTACTGACCGGGGTGGTTTGCCTGACGGCTGCGGCCCAGACCGCCCCGACCTGGATGCGGACTCCGGCCATCTCTCCCGACGGCCGGACGATCATCTTCGCCTACAAAGGCGACCTTTATCGCGTCCCGGCCGCCGGCGGTACGGCCGTCGCCCTGACCGTGAGCGAAGCGCACGATTTCATGCCGGTCTGGAGCCACGACGGCCGGACCATCGCCTTCGCCAGCGACCGCTACGGAAACTACGACGTCTTCCTCATGCCGGCCCAGGGCGGGCCGGCCCGCCGGCTGACCACGAACTCCGCGGCCGAGCTGCCCTTCGCCTTCACCCCCGACGATTCGGCCGTCCTCTTCGGCGCGGCCCGCCTGGGCGCTGCGGCCAGCCGCATCTTCCCGACCCCCTCGCAGCCCGAGCTCTATCGGGTGCCGGTCACCGGCGGACGCGTGGTCCAGGTCCTTACGACCCCGGCCGAGAGCGTTCAGCCGAGCCGGGACGGCCGCTACCTCCTCTATCAGGACAAAAAAGGCGGCGAGAACGAATGGCGCAAGCACCACGTCTCCGCCATTGCCCGGGACATCTGGATCCTGGACACGAAGACCGGCCAGCACACCAAAATCACGTCCTTTCCCGGCGAGGACCGAAACCCCGTATTCGCTCCGGGCGAGAAGGATTTCTACTACCTGAGCGAGGAGAGCGGCTCGTTCAACGTCCGCCGGATGAGCCTGTCCGGCGGGCCGTCGCGGCCGATCACGCACTTCAAGACCCACCCCGTCCGCTTCCTGACCATGGCCTCCGACGGCACGCTGTGCTTCGGCTACGACGGCGAAATCTACACGATGAAAGAGGGCGGCGAGCCGCGCCGGGTGGCCGTGAGCATCGCCGCCGACACTCGAATCAACAACGAGATCGTGGTTCCCATCTCCGGCGGGGCCCGCGAGTTTGCCGTCTCCTCGAACGGCAAGGAGATCGCGGTCGTGGCCCGCAACGGCGTCTTCGCGGCCGGCGTGGACGGCGGCGCGACCAAACAGGTGACGGCCTCGTCCGGCCAGGAGCGGGGCGTCGGGTTCTCCCCCGACGGGCAGGCGATCCTGTACGCCTCCGAACGGGACGGCCGCTGGGGCATCTACGAGACGCGCAAGACGCGGGCCGAAGAGCCCTATTTCTTCGCCGCGACCGTGCTCAAGGAGACGCCGGTCGTGGTCAACGAGCGCCAGAACTCCCAGCCGGTCTATTCGCCCGACGGCAAGGAGATCGCCTTCATCGAGGACCGCATGACCCTCCGGGTCCTCAATCTCGAGTCCAAGAAGCTCCGCACCCTGCTGACCGATCGCGAGCTGTTCTCGCAGAGCGATAACGACCAGTATTTCCAATGGAGCCCCGACGGGAAATGGCTCCTCTTCGATTACGCCGTGCCCGGCTTCGCGCCCCGCGAAGTCGGCCTCATCAAGGCCGACGGCACGGGCCAGCCGGTCAACCTGACCATGAGCGGTTTCAACGACGACAGGGCCAAGTGGATCCTGGGCGGCCAAGCCATGATGTGGTTCAGCAACCGCGACGGGATGAAGGCCGTGGCCCAGAGCGGCGGCGCCCAGATGGACGCCTACGCCCTGTTCTTCACCCGCGAGGCCTGGGACCGCTTCCAATTGTCCAAGGAAGACGCGGCGCTCCTCAAGGAGGCCGAAGAAAAAAAGGCCAAGCCCGAAGCCGAAAAGGGCAAGAAAGACGCCGCCGAGAACAAGGTCGAGAAGAAGGACCTGGTCATCGACTGGGACGGCCTGCAGACGCGCAAGGCCCGGTTGACCATCCACTCCTCCTCCCTGGGGGACGCCCTGGTCAGCAAGGACGGCGAGACGCTCTATTACCTGGCCCGCTTCGAAAAGGGCATGAACCTTTGGACGACCAGCCTCCGGACCCGGGAGACGAAGATGCTTCTGGCCCTCAACGCCGGCGGCGGCCGGATGGAATGGGACAAGGACCAGAAATTGATCTTCCTGCTGGCCGATGGAAGCCTGTCCAAGATCGACCCGGCCGCCGGCAAGCGCGACATGATCTCTTTCCGCGGCGAGATGACCGTCGACCTGGCCGCCGAGCGCCGGTCTCTCTTCGAGCACGTTTGGCGGCGGACGAACGATACCTTTTACACGGCCGGCTTCCACGGCATCGATTGGAACGCGATGAAGACCGCCTATGAGAAGCACTTGCCCGACATCGGCGACAACTACGACTTCGCCGAGCTGCTGAGCGAGATGCTGGGCGAGCTCAATGTCAGCCACAGCGGGGCCCGTTTTACAGGCTCCGCGCCGAACGCCGACGCCACCGCCTCGTTGGGCATCATCCCCGATCCGACCTACGCGGGGATCGGGATCAAGATCGACGAGGTGATCAAGGGCGGGCCGCTCGACAAAGCCGGGATGAACGTTTCCCTGGGAATGATCATCGAGGCCGTCGACGGCCGGACGATCGCTGCCGACCAGGACCCGGCCCCGTTCCTCAACCGCAAAGCGGGCCAGAACACCCTGCTTCTCGTCGCCGACGGCGGGACGAAGCGCGAGATCGCGGTCAAGCCGATCTCCGCCCGCGAAGAGAGCGCCCTCCTCTATCAGCGCTGGGTGCGCCGGAACGAGGAGGAGGTCGACCGCCTGAGCGGGGGCCGCCTGGGCTATATCCACGTCCCGAGCATGAGCGACGGGGCCTACCGCTCGGCCTACGAGGAAGTCATGGGCAAGTTCGCCGGCAAGGCGGGCATCGTGGTCGACACCCGATTCAACGGCGGCGGCGACCTGGTGGCCGACCTGGCCATGTTCCTCAGCGGCAAGAAATTCTTCGAATACACGACCGACACCCGGAGCAACGGGTACGAGCCGAACTTCCGCTGGACCAATCCCAGCATCTCTCTGGCCAACGAGGCCAATTACAGCGACGGCCACTGCTACGCCTACGCCTACCAGTTCCTGAAACTGGGCAAGCTCGTCGGGATGCCCGTGCCGGGCACCTGCACATTCGCCGGCTGGGAAATGCTCGGCGACATCGGCATCCGTTGGGGCGTTCCGCCGCTCGGGGTCAAGGCGGTCGGCGTCGGCTACCTGGAAAACCACCAGACCGAACCCGACATCAAGGTCATGAACGCCTACGAGACGGTCAGCCGCGGCAAGGACGAACAGCTGGAGGCGGCCGTGGCCGAGCTCCTCAAGGAGATCAAATAATCGGGGGACGGCGGGGAGTTTTTTACTCGATCGTCACTTCGTGCGGACCGGGGACGAGCTCGCCGATGACGAAAGCCGGGATTTTCGCCGTTTTGAAAAGCGAGACCGTCCGGGCGGCGTCACCGGCGGCCACGACGACGGCCATGCCGATCCCCATGTTGAGGGTCCGGAACATCTCGCGCCCGTCGACCCCGCCTTTTTCCTGGATCATGCGGAAGATGTCCGGGATGGGCCAGGAGCCCACGTGGATTCTGGCCCTCAGTCCGTCGGGAATGACCCGCGGGATGTTGTCGTAGAAACCGCCGCCTGTGATATGGGCCATGGACTTGATCGGCACCTTTTTCAGGACGGACAGGACGGCCCGGGTATAGATGCGGGTCGGCTTCAACAGCTCCCGGCCGATGGGCCCTTTCAATTCCCTTTCCGTGAAGACCTTGCGGGCCAGAGAGAATCCATTGGAGTGGAGACCGCTCGAAGCCAGGCCGACGACCGCATCGCCCTTGCGGCAGCGCCGTCCGTCGATGACCCTGGACCTGTCCACGACGCCGACGCAGAAGCCGGCCAGGTCCCACTGGTCCTTGGCGTAGAGGCCGGGCAGCTCGGCCGTTTCCCCGCCGACGAGGGCGCAGTTCGCCGCGCGGCAGCCCTTGACGATCCCTTTCATGACCTCGGCCAGCCTGTCCTTGTCCAGCCGCCCGCAGGCGATGTAGTCCAGGAAAAACAGGGGTTCGGCCCCCGTGACGACGACGTCGTCGACGCTCATGGCCACCAGGTCGATGCCGACGGTCTCGTATCGGCCCTGGAGGTCGGCAAGCATGAGCTTCGTGCCCACGCCGTCCGTCGAAGAGACGAGAAGCGGTTCCTTCATCCCCCGCAGGTCGGGCCGGAAGAGCCCGCTGAACCCGCCGATTCCGCCCAGGACCTCCGGACGCGACGCGGAGCGGACCAGGGGCTTGATCCGGGCGATAAAAGCGTCGGCGGCGTCTATGTTCACGCCGGCTTTTTTATAGGTCACAGGTGCCATGGGCATCTCCTCGCGGGGCGGGTACGCCGTCTTTATACCATGCCCTCCGGAAAACCGTCAACGGCGGGCGGGGCGACGGCAGGGGCGCCCTAAAACCCGGACCCGCCATTTGACACCGGCCGCCCGAGGGATATATCTTTAATGGCCGTCCGAGGTCCGATCGGCCGACAAGCCGTGCGTTCGGATCCCGCGGCGGGAAAAAGGACCCGGATGAGCGCTCGGCCGCAGAAAATCGTCGTCATCGGCGGGGGGACGGGCTCATACAACGTCCTGCTCGGCCTGAAGCAGTATGACGTCCGCCTGACCGCCGTCGTCTCCATGATGGATTCGGGGGGCAGCACGGGCCGCCTGCGCGACGAATTCGGCTTCCTCCCTCCCGGAGACGTACGCCGCTGCCTGGCCGCCTTGAGCCGCGACACCGGCCTGCTCCGCTCGCTCTTCGAGTATCGCTTCAACCGCGGCTCGGGCCTCAGCGGCCACAGCTTCGGCAACCTCTTCCTGACCGTCCTGCGCGACATCACGGGGAGCGACGCCGACGCCATCAAGGAGGCCGGCAAGATCCTGAACGTCTGCGGCCACGTCCTGCCCGTGACCATCGCCAATTGCCAGTTGGGCGCCATTTTGGAAAACGGGCAGGTCGTCGTGGGGGAAACCAACATCAGCGTCCCCAAGCACGACACGAACCTGCGGATCAAGAAGCTCTTCTCCATCCCCCCGGTCCGCGTCTTCAAGGAGGCCGAGAGGAGCATCCTGGAGGCGGACAAGATCGTCATCGGGCCGGGCGACCTCTACACCAGCATCCTTTCCAACGTCATCGTCGGCGGGGTCAAGCCGGCCATCCTCAAGTCGCCGGCCAGGAAGATCTACGTCTGCAACATCATGACCAAGAAGGGGGAGACGGCCGGCTTCAAGGCCGCCGATTTCATCCGCGAGCTGGAAAAATACCTGGGCAAGGGCATCGTCCACAAGATCGTCTGCAACAACACCGTCCCGGCCGGGCCTTTGCTCAAGAAATACGCCGCCGAGGGGGCCTCGTTCGTCGCCCCCGACGCCGGGGACCGCCGGGTGGTCAAGGCGGATCTGCTCGGGGGCAAGGATTTGGCCCGCCACGATCCCGACAAGCTGGCCCGCGTTCTGATCAACCTTTAAAAGGGACGGGCTCCGCCATTCGACGAATCGGTCATAACGATCAATAAACAAATTCATGATCGCCGCCGAGTTCGAATGCCGGACGTTGAGCATCGATCCCTTCTCCTTAGGCGTTGAATGTAACCTTTTTCCGGAAAATCGGTCTATATCAATGACATGAAAAGAAGCCGAGGGCGGATGATTTCGGGGGCCGTCGATCTGTCGCATTTCGAAGAGCGGTCCCGGCGAGAATGCTCCCATCCCTCTCTTGAGCCGGAGAACCTCGGATGACGGACAACGCGCTGATGGAAGCCGTCCGGGACGGGAAGGTTGAAAAGCTGGCCATCCTTTTCGAGCGCCACCAGGCCCCCCTGTTCAATTTCTTTCTGCGCCTGACCGGGAATCGGGCCGCCAGCGAGGATCTGGTCCAGGACGTTTTCATGCGCATCCTCAAATACCGGGCGACCTACCAGGGCGAGGACAAATTCGCCATCTGGATGTATAAAATCGCCCGCAACGCCCACATCGACCACCTGCGCAAACGCAAGGACGCCCTGGCCCTGGACCGGCAGTTGGTCGAACCGGCCTCCTCCCTGCCAGGCCCGGCGGACCGGGCCGAGCGGGAAGAAGAGGCCGCCTTGATCGCCAAGGCCATGAACGAGCTTTCTCCCCGTAAACAGGAGATCCTCGTCCTCAGCCGCTTCCAGAACCTGAAATACCGGGAGATCGCCGACCTTCTGGACTGCCCCGTCGGGACCGTCAAGGGCCTCGTCCACCGGGCGGTGGCCGAGCTCGGCGAGATCTACGCCCGGATGACCGAGGAGACATGCCGCCATGAAATGTGAACAGATCCGCGACCTCATGCCCGAGATCCTCGACGGCGAAAGCGACGCCGCGGACCGCGGGCGCTTCGAGACCCATATCGCTGGATGCCCGGCCTGTGCGGAGGAATTCCGCCGTCTGAGCGAGACCTGGACCCGGCTGGGGGTCCTGACCGCCGAGCGGCCCTCGCCCGCCCTGTCGGACCGCTTCTATGCCATGCTTGAAGCCGAGCAGAAGAAGGGCGCCCGGCGGAGCTTCGCCGAGACTTGGGCCGCGCTGCGACTGCGCCCCGCCTTCCGTTTCGGTGCCGTCCTTGTCTTCGTCCTGGCCGGGATCGGCGGGGGGTTCTGGGCCGGCTCCCGTCGTACGGCCGGAGGCCGCGTCGAGGCCTTGAGTCGGGAGGTCCAGGACATGCGGCAATCCATGGCCGAGGCGCTTCTGCAGCAGGCCTCGTCCTCCGAACGGATCCGCGGCGTTGGTTATATGGAAAAAGTCCGGGCGCCCGGACGGCGGACGATCGATGCCCTCCTCCAAACCCTGGATTCCGATCCCAGCATCAATGTCCGCCTGGCGGCCGCCGATGCGCTCTATCTCTTCGCCGGCCAGCCCGGGGTGAAGGAAGGCGTCATCCTTTCCCTGGCCCGCCAAGTCTCGCCGTCCGTCCAAGTCGCTCTCATCGACCTCCTGGTCGACATGCGCGAGAAGCGGGCCGTCGAGGCGCTCAAGACCCTGGCCGGGAACGACAAGTTCAACCCGGACGTTCGGCACAAAGCCGAGCAGGGCGTCCGGCAGCTCATGTGAATGGGGAGGACCGCCCGTGAAAAAAACCGCGCTCCTGGCGTTGCTGGCCGCAGGGGGCCTGACGGCCTTCGCCGTCGGCCGGCCCGTGTCCGAACGCTCCTATAAATTCGAGGAGAAGGAGACCATCCGCAAGACCCTGCCCCTGGCCGATCCATCCAAATCCCTCGTCCTTTCCATCGACAATGTTTTCGGCGGGATCGACGTGCAGGCCGCCGATGTGAAGGCGGTCGAGATCTCGGCGCGCAAGACGATCAAGGCCCGGACAGAAGATAAGATCGCTCAGGCCAAGGCCGAAGTCGTGCTCAAGATCACCCAGACGGGCAACGACGCGGACATCTACGTCGACGGCCCCTTCCGCTGCAAAATCGGCGATTGCAGCGGCATCAAGGACCGGGACCCGGGCTACGAGGTCGACTATGATTTCGTCGTCCGGGTTCCGCGGCGCACGACCCTGACCGCCAAGACGGTCAGCGGCGGCGACGTCACGGTGCGGGGCCTGGACGGCGACTTCCGCGTCTCCAACGTCAACGGCAAGATCACCCTGGACCAGGTGGCCGGATCGGGAGACGCCCGCACCGTCAACGGCGCGGTTTCGGCGACGTTCGCCCGCATCCCCTCCTCCGCCTGCGCGTTCAAGACCATCAACGGCGGCGTCAGGCTGGCTTTTCCCGACGGCCTGGCGGCGGACTTCGCCCTGAAGACGATGAACGGCGAGGCTTTTTCGGACTTCGCTTCCGTTTCTCTTCCCGCCGACCCGGCCAAGCGGGAGACCAAGGACGGCAAGACCGTCTATCGGCGCGGAGGCTACACCCGCATCCGCGTCGGCCGGGGCGGACCGGAGTTCCGCTGCGAAACGCTGAACGGCGACATTCTCATTTCCAAAAATCAATAAAGGAGAAAATTCCATGACCAGAACAGCCCTCCGCCTCATCGGATTGGCCGCCCTGCTGGCGGCCGCGGCGATCGCCGGCGCGGACACCACCGCTCCCGAGCGCATCGTCGTCCCCCTGAGCAAGCCCGGCCAGCCGGCCACGATCTCGGCCGAGCTGATGTTCGGCTCGATCAAGATCACGGGATATGAAGGCAAGGACGTGATTGTGGACGCCAAGCCGACGGCCAAGCCCATCGGCGGCGAGAACGCCCATGGCTGGGCGCGCCCCCTCCGGACCCCCGCCCCGGCCGCCGCGGCCGTCCCCGCGCCGGCCGCGCCTGCGCCCATGCCCGGGCTGGCCTTCCTCGATCAGGAGAACGACAAGGATAAAGAGAAGACCCGCAAGGAGAAGGCCGCGGGCATGAAACAGGTCCCTCTCGACAACTCCGGCCTGACCGTCGAGGAAAGCAACAACCACGTTTCGATCCAGGTGGAATTTTTCCGCAGCGGCTATGACCTGGACATCAAAGTCCCCTTCGCCTCCAACATCAAGATCGAAGGCGCCAACCTGGGCGGGATCTCCGTCGAGGGCGTCAACGGCGAGATCGAGGTCGAAACCGCCAACGGCGGCGTCAAGCTGGGCGGCGTTTCCGGCTCGGTCGTGGCCACCACGACCAACGGCGACTTGGACGTGGTCCTGAACCGGATCTCCGCCGACAAGCCGATGTCCTTCGTCACCTTCCACGGCGACATCGACGTGACCCTGCCCGCCGACGCCAAGGCCAACGTCCGGATCAAGTCGACGATGGGCGAGGTCTTCAGCGACTTCGACATCGCCCTGAAGCCGGCCCCTTTGATCCGGCCCGACTCCGAGAATTCGCCCAAGAAGGAAGGCGGCAAGTTCCGGGTCAGCCTCGACCGGTCCATCTATGGGACGATCAACGGCGGCGGCCCCGAGCTGAAGTTCGAGAATTTCTCCGGCAACGTCTACCTGCGCAAAAAGAAGTAAGCGCTCCGAAGCTCGAACCGGGGGGACGCGGTTCCGCGCCCCCCCTTTTTTTTACTTGATGACCACCGTGTGGATGTCCAGCGGCTTGACCGGAACATAGAGCGAACGCGGAATCACCTTGAACTGGTTGGCCGGGCTCTCGGCGATGTCGGTGACGTAGAAGGCCACGATCTCCCCCGTCAGGAGCGGCGATTCGAGGTGCACGTCGCCGCCCTTCCCGCCGATCTCGCGCAGACGCACGGCGATCCCCTCGCCGTCTTCGGACGGCTTGACGGCCTGGATGAGAACATTGGGCTTGTCCACCAGGAAGAAGCTCAGGGCATCTCCGGGCAGGGTGCCCTTGTTTTTTTCGGCCAGCCAGACGGCCGTCAGCGGCGATTGGACTTCCCAGCCGAAACGGGTGGACTTGACCGGATCGGCGGTTCCGGGCCGGGAGGTCAGCGAATACCGGAAAATCAGGGTCCCGCCCTGGGAAGACTTGAAATTGGTGTGCCAGTAATTGTTCAGCGCATAGGAAAACAGCGTCCCGTTTTTCAGGTTGAGCGTTTTCAACCACTTTCCGGTGTTGATGTCGCCGAATTGGACGAGCGGCGCTTCGACCGGGGCCCAGACCACGGAATTCTTCGTTCCGGCCAGCTCCACCCAGCTTTGGACCGCCTGCCAGTCGCGGACGGTATTGGGGAGCTGGTCGGTCTCGGGGGCCATGGCCCCATCGGCGATCTCGAATCGGAATTTCCCTCCGGCGACTCCGAACGGGAAAGCGAAGTAGGCGGCCTCGGAATCGCCGGTCTCTTCTTTTTTGAGACGGTCGATGATATCGATCCGTTTGATCCCGTCGTAGAGCACGATCTCCTGGCGGATCTCCGGAGCGCGGAACGTCTTGGCCGTGACGACGAGGCTCGAGGCGCCGGGCCCGTGCAAGCCCGGGGCGCAGGACGCCGCCACCGGCGAATAGCGATGGAACCGGGCCGTCCCGCGCATGTCGTTGACCGCTTCCCGCCCGCCCTCGGGGTTCTCGTAGATGAACTGGTTGAGGGTGTAGGGCGCTTTGCGGTCGGCCAGCTCGGCCCCGGTCTCCTTGTCGATCAAGCTGGCGATGCCGCCGCTTATCGGATCGATCAGCACCTTGAAGAAGCGGTTCTCGATCGATTGGGCCCCTATCTCGGCCGCGGGGGCGGGCGCCGACGGCGGGACATCCGGCACGATCGTATACACGGCATAGCCCATGGAGGGCACGGCGTTGGCCTGGAAAAGCAGGGTCGTCTTGTCCACGATCTGCCAGGAGATCTCCGCGCCGCTCGTCTTCTCGATCAGCTTGAATCGGCCGGCCTTGTCGACGAGGGCCTGGGGCAGGACGACGCGGACGATGCCCGAACGGCTCCAGGACAGAGGGTTGAAGACGGCCAGGACGAATCCTTCTCCCGTCGGGATGCGGCGGGCGAGGGCCGCCAGGGCCCGGCCCCGGACGGTCCTGGCGATCTCGCGGGCGCTGTAGGCGTACCCCGCCTTGATTCCCCACTGGCCGCGGGCAAATTCGGACTCCGGATCGCTGATGGAATTCCAGGCGCCCCAGGTATGCTCGTCGTAGAGGATGTTCTGTTTGTAGGCCTCGCGGATCTCGTCCTTGGGGAAGACGAAATCCTTATCCGCCAGGCTGGCCGCCACGGCCCAGGCCTCGGCGGCGACGATCTCGCCGTGGGCCATGCGGTTGAGGCCGGTCTCGAAGGACGTCGAGCCCGCGCCGTCCGTCCAGTAGTCGGGCCAGCCTTTCTTGTAGGTAGGGATGGTCTTTGCGTATTTCTTCTCCAAGGCGCCGAAGAATTCGCTCATCGTAGCCAGCCGCAGCTTGGGGTAGGCCCACTTGGCGTTCCAGTCGCGGACCCGGTCGGACAGCTCCTTCCTGGGCGGGCAGTTGTCCATGACGTAGCCGCTGATGTGGAAGGCCATGGTGTCATAGGGAAAATCACCCCGGGCCTGAAGCCTGGTCAAGTAATCGACGACCTTGGGGAAACTTTTCTCGTAAGCCTCGTGCAGGGACAGCTCGTAGTTGGCGAACAGGTAATGCTCTCCGTTCCAGTGAAGGACCTTGCCGCCGCTCGGCGACTCCCAGTAGAACGGGTTGGGCCGGCGCAGGGGCGCCCGGGAGCGGTCCTCGTTGATCCCCGTCGTGAAATATTTCACTCCGACCTGGTTCAGGATCTGGGGCGCGGCCCAGCTGAATCCCGTCACGTCGTTGTTCATGGCGGCCCGCAACGGGAAGCCGTAGGTCCGGCTCAGCCCGCTCGCGATCCCCACCGCGCGGATGAGCTCCTCGTGGGAGAAGCCGTCGGACTGGTTCACGTACCAGGCCGAGAGCTCCACCCGACCGGACTTGAGGAGGGCGACGAGCTCGGCGATCTTGTCGGCCGGCTGCGATCGGAGAAAGTTCTCCAGGCCCCAGGACGCTTCGATGTTCCAACGGAACTTGGCCTCGTCCGGGTAGCTTTCGGTGGCCTTGCAGAATTCGATGACGTCGTCCAGGTATTCGACGTGGTTCTTGGTGACCCGCGTCTGAAGATCGGTGTAGCCGATGTCCGTGTGGGTATGGGGCAGAAGATAGAGCGTCCATTTTCTCTGGGGGGCCAGCATCACCTCCTTCGCATCTTTGGCCTTTCCGGCGGCCACCTGGAAAATGATCTTGGCCGGCTTGACCAGGTCCGGGATCAGGACGGGGATGACGGACCGGCCGGGCGCCAGGGAGGCGACAGTCAGGGCGATGGGCTTGCGGAAACCCTGGATGGTCACTTTGGCCGGCGCGGCGGGCCCGTCGTAATCGACGGCCAGCTCGACGCGCTGGAGCACGGCGCCGCCTTCCTCGGTGAAGAGGATGGTCGGTTTGACCTCGATCTTGAGTTTGGCCGCCGGGGCGGGTGCCGCGGCCAGGGCGGCTCCGGACAGGGTCAGGGCCAAGGCGGCGATGACGGCCGGGAGGCGATGCGTTCGAAGCATGGAGTCTTCTCCTTTCACAGTCGGTTGGTTGATCCAATCTAACACAATTCCGGCCCGCTGGGGAAACGATCGGGCCCCGCTTTCGCGGGGCCGCTATCGCCGACGGCGCAAAGTCGGGTACAATCGGAGCCAAGGAGCCGATCATGACCGGACGGGCCCTTCTCGTCTTCCTCGTGCTCGCAGACGTCTTTTCGGCCGTCTCCCCGGCGCCCAAAACCGGCTCCGCCGGCAAGCCCGTTTTGGCCTGGCAGATCCAAAAAAGCGGGACAGAAGCGAGCCTGCGCGGCATCTCCGTCGTAGACGAGAACACGGCCTGGGCCTCGGGCAGCCGGGGGACGGTTCTCAGGACAGTCGACGGCGGAAAGAGCTGGAAGGCGGCCGGCGTGCCCGGCATGAGCGGAACGGATTTCCGGGACATCGAGGCCTTCGACGCCGGGACGGCCGTGGTCATGGGCATCGGGCGCCCGGCCAAGATCTTCCGCACCGAGGACGGGGGCGAGGATTGGACGGAAGTCTACAGCAGCGACATTCCCGGCATCTTCCTCGACGCCTTGGCCTTCGCCGGCAAACGGGTGGGCTGGGCGGTCGGCGACCCCGTCGACGGCCGCTTCATCCTGCTCCGCACGGAGGACGGGGGAAAGTTCTGGCAGGAATTGCCCCCCGCCCGCAGCCCGGCGGCTCTGGAAGGCGAAGGCTGTTTCGCCGCGAGCGGCACCTGTCTTGCGGCCCAAGGCCTGAACGGGGCGCTTTTCTGCACGGGCGGTCCGACGGCCCGCTTGATCCGGACGTCCGACGGCGGCGCAACGTGGACGGCCGTGCGGCTGCCGCTTCTCGCCGGACAGCCTTCGTTCGGCGCCTTCGGGATCGCCTTCCTGGACGGGAAAAAGGGCCTGGCCGTGGGCGGGGATTATCGCAACGAAACGTCCGAGCAAGGCAACGCAGCGGCCACGTCGGACGGCGGGGCGTCATGGGCCGCCGCCGAGACGCGGCCACCCGCCGGATTCCGCGAGTGCGCGGCCTTCGTTCCGGGGAGCGCCCCCGCGCTGGTCGTGACCGTCGGCCCGTCCGGTTCGGATTATTCGCTCGACGGGGGGCGAACCTGGGCCCCAATCCCCGGCCCGGCGGGATGGCACAGCCTGGGTGTCGCCCCCAACGGGCGCTGCGCTTGGGCGGTCGGCAAAGGCGGCCTCATCGCCGTCCTCCGTTTTTGAGGGGCTCCGGACGTCGTCAGGGATCTGTTGCCGCCGTTGACAAGACCCGGCGGAATGGCCAGAATTCGCCGCGGGAGAGAGCATGAAAATCATCAAACGGATCGTGTCCGGCCTTGTGGTCCTGATCTTCGTCGCGGCGGCGGCGGCCTTTTTTTATGGGCGGCACCTGGCTCGCCGGGCGCTGCCGGATTATTCCGCCGACGTCACCCTGGCCGGGCTGAAGGAAGACGTCACGGTCTATCGGGACGAATTCGCCGTTCCCCACATCTTCGCCAAGAACGAGGACGATCTTTACCGCGCGACCGGGTACGTCATGGCCCAGGACCGCCTGTGGCAGATGGACCTCATCCGCAGGGCGACGGCCGGCCGGCTGGCCGAGATCTTCGGGGAAAAGCTCATCGACGCCGACCTGTTCATGCGCCTCCTGCGCATCCCCGACAAGTCCCGCCGGGCCCTGGCCCAAACCGCTCCGCCGATGATCCGGGCCCTGGAGGCCTTCGCCGACGGCGTCAATCAATGCCTGGCCGCCCTGGGAACAAAGCTCCCCCTCGAGTTCGCCCTGTTGGGATACGCCCCCGAACCGTGGCTGCCCGAACACACCCTCAACCTGATCGGCTATATGGCCTGGATGGGAGCCGACACCACGGCGGAGGACCGCTTCCTCGATAAGGCGGGGAGGAAGCTGGGCTTCGACTCCGAGAAATTCAAAGAGCTCCTGCCTCACCCGGAGCTCTACAAGACGTTCATTCATCCGGACTTCAAGCTCGATCCCGCCCGCCCGGAAGCGGCCTCCATCATCGACGGCGTGCGAACGCGGCTGCGGGGGCTGGGGCTGTCGATCTCCGCGGCCAGCAACAATTGGGCCGTCTCGGGCGCCCGAAGCATCACCGGCAAGCCGCTCCTGGCCAATGACATGCATCTCGACTACGGGTTGCCGGGGATTTGGTACCAGGTCCACCAGGTCGCCGAGGGCTCTCTGGACGTGACCGGAGTCACGATTCCGGGAAGCCCCTTCATCGTCGCCGGCCACAACGACCGGATCGCCTGGGGATACACGTTCGTCGAGCCGGACGCCCTGGACCTCTATCGCGAAACGGTCGATTCCGCCCATCCCGGCCGATACCGCTTCAACGGCGCCTGGCAGCCCCTGGAGATCCGCCGCGAAACGATCCGGATCAAAGGCGGCGGCCAGGCGGTCCGCATGGTCCGCTCGACACGGCACGGCCCGATCATCTCCTCCGAGGAGGATTTCGCCCGCGGCGAGGCGCTGGCCATGCGCTGGGTGGGCCTGGACGAAAGCAACGAATCGCGGGCCACCTATGAGATGAACCGGGCCCGGAATTGGACGGAATTCACGGCCGCCCTGCGGAATTTCGCTGCCGTCGCCGTCAACACGATCTACGCCGACGTCGACGGCAATATCGGCCTGTACACCTGCGGGAGCATCCCCATCCGCAGGAAGGGCGACGGGCTGGGCATCCTGCCGGGCGACTCGGACGAATACGGCTGGACCGGCCTCGTTCCTTTCGAGGCCCTCCCCCACACGTTCAACCCGCCCGGCGGCGTTGTTTTTTCCGCCAACAACAAGCCGGCCGGGGACGATTATCCCTATTCGATCGGCCATTACTTCACCCGCGAGCGCGTCGACCGCATCCGCGAGCTGCTGGCGGAAAAACCGCGGTTCGGGGCCGAAGACTTCATCCGCATGCAGTCCGACCTCAAATCGCGGCGGGCCGAATCCCTGGGCCGGACCTTCGCCGGGCTCCTGGACAAGGCCGCCGATCTGGCGCCGAACGAGCGCCGCGCCCTCGGCCTTTTGAAGGCCTGGGACGCCGAGTTCCGCGCGGACAGTCCGGCGGCCACATTATTCGAGACGCTGGACCTAGAATTGATCCGCCAAGCCGTCGGAGACGAGCTCGGCCCGGAGCTCCTCGGCGCGTTCTTGAGCACGATCGCCAGGCCCGTCCTGGTCTATCTCGTCGACCACCCCGATTCTCCGTGGTGGGACGACGTCCGGACCACGGACAAGCGCGAGACCTTCCCCGACATCCTGCGGCGGAGTTTCGCCGCGGCGGTGCAGAGACTGGAGAAGGAGCTGGGGAGCGATCCCGCGGGCTGGGCCTGGGGACGGGTCCACACGCTGACCTTGGCCCATCCCCTGTCGCAGGTCCGGCTCCTCGATCACTTTTTCCATCTGAACCGCGGCCCCTTCGCAATGAGCGGCAGCTTCGACACGCTCCCCCAGCAGCACTACGCCATGGACGGCGATTTCAAGGTCCTCATGGGCCCCTCCCAGCGGCATATCTTCGATACCGCCGATTGGGACCGCTCGCTCACGGTCATCCCCACGGGCGAATCGGGCCTCCCGGCCGGGCCGCATTACGGCGATCAAACCGGCCTCTTTCTCGGGGGCCGCTACCATGCGGATTACGTGGCCCGGGACAAGATCGAGAAAACGGCCCGCTATCAGGCGACGCTGAGGCCGCGGGAATAGATCGGCTGCGCACAGGCGATCTCCATCGCCCGTGGGGACGGCGGAATCGGATCCCCGGCCCGAGCCCGGGGCCCCGGCCGCCGTCAGTTCGAGGCGATCGGCCCTTCGTCCACGTAAAGGAAGCGCTTGATCTTCTGGGTGGGGGTCTTTTCGAAGGGTTCGGTCTGCTCAATGATCTTGTTCAGGCGGGAGAACGTGGCCACGCTCTCGTTGACCCGGCGCTTGATGTCCGCCAGGATCTGGCGGATGTGCTCGCGGATCTGAGCCTCGTCGAATTTCCGCTCGGCGATGAGGGCGTCCATCTTCTCGCCGTCCAGGTAGACACGGGCGGTCAACTGTCCGTCGCGTTCGTAGACCAGCGACTCCGAGACCGGCTCCAGACGGTTGATGACCGATTCGATGATTTCGGGATAGATGTTCTCGCCGCTCGGGCCGATGATGACGTTCTTGAGGCGGCCCTTGATGAAAAGATAGCCGTCCCCATCGAGGCAGCCCAGGTCGCCGGTCCGCAGCCAGCCGTCCTCGGAGAGGACGGCGGCCGTCTTCTCGGGATCCTTGTAGTAGCCTTTCATGACCGTCTGTCCGCGGACCAGGATCTCGCCTTCGCCGGCGGAAGGAGCGGACGCCGCGATGCGCACCTCGACGCCCCCCAGGGCTCGCCCGGCCGCGTGCAATCGCGTGCCGGCCACCGTCGACGCGGAAACGAGAGGCGACGTCTCGGTCAGCCCATAGCCCACGGCGTAAGGAAAGCCGGCTTCGCGGAGGAAGGCCTCCACGTCGGGGGCCAGCCCGGCGCCGCCGATGCAAAACAGGCGCAAGGCCCCGCCGAAGGCGGCCAAGAGCTTTTTCCCGGCGACCTGGTTGATTTTGCGCCGCAGCGAAGGGATCTTGTAGGCCCAGCGGGTCGCCGATCGGCCCTGGATCTCCGGCCAGACTTTGGCCCGGACCATTTTTTCGATGATCAGGGGGACGGCCAGGACGATCGTCGGCCGGACGGCCTTGAGGGCCGGAACGATCACGGCCGCCGTGGGCGGCTTGCGGATATAGGCCACGGACGCGCCCTGCATGACGGGAGCGACCAGGCCGAGGGTGCATTCATAGACGTGGGCCAGGGGCAGGAGCGACATCATGCGGTCCTCGGGGGTGACCTCGACCACCTTCATGGTGGCCTCGGCATCGCCGATGATGTTGCGATGCGTCAGCATGACGCCTTTGGTGTGGCCCGTCGTGCCCGAGGTATAGATGATGGAGGCCAGGTCGTCCTCTCGAACCTTGGCGGGGACGCGGCCGACGAGCTTGAGCGCCTTGGTCAGGATTTTGCGCAGCTCCATCCCGCCGTCGGCGATCAGCTTTTTCAGCCGGTCGCGGCTGGTGTCCGCGTCGATGATGGAGAAATCATCGATCAGGATGCGCACTTTCAGATGATCGAAGGGCGCATCATCGAGCTTGGCGTACTGCTTCTCGGAGACGAACACGGCTTTGGCCTCGGAATGGCGCAGGACATGGTGAACCTCGGAGGCCGGAAAATCGGACAGGATGGGGACGGCCACCGCGCCCAGGGTCGTCGCGGCGAAGAAGGCGATGCCCCAGTGGGGGCCGTTCTCGCCGAGGATGGCCACCCGGTCGCCGTGGACCACGCCGCGCTCGGCCAGAAAAGCGGCGATCCGGTCGACGCGCTCCTTGAAGGCCCGGTAGGTCATGGGTTCGCCGTCGTAATAGGACAGCGACGGCCGGTCAGGGTACCGTTCGGCGCTGCCGGCCAGCGCGGCGGGAAGGGTCATTTCGTTCATCGTCGATCCAGCGTTTTCCAGACAAAGTTGGATTTTAAACCCAAGGGCGGCCAAAATCAAAAGAAATCGTTCCGGCCGACCGGATTCAAGGGCCTTCGGGCCGGGACGACGGGTCGGCCGAAAACGAATCCCGATTGATTTCATAAAATAATTCCTATACAATGTATAGGATTGTTCATATATATCGCAATGCACTCGATCAAAGGATTCCCGGGATGAGAAAGCTCGTCATCCTCGGGGCCGGGACGGGCGGGACCGTCATGGCCAATCTCCTCCGCAAGCGCCTTCGCCGCTCCGAATGGACGATCACCGTCATCGACAGGGACGATGAACACTACTATCAGCCCGGTTTCCTGTTCATCCCCTTCGGTTTCCTGACCAAAAAACAGATCGTCAAGCCCAAATCGAAATTCCTGCCCAAGGGCGTCGAATTTCTCATCGCCGAAATCGAGCGCATCGATCCCGCCGCCGACGAGGTCCTGCTCCAGGGCGGCGCCCGGGTCCCCTATGACTATCTCATCGTCGCCACCGGCGCCTGGATCCAGCCCGCCGAAACGCCCGGAATGCTCGACGGCTGGCGGGACACGATCTTCGATTTTTACACGCCGGAGGGGGCGGAGGCCTTGGCCGATAAGTTGAAGGAATTTCCGGGCGGGACGATCGTCGTCCACGTCAACGAGACGCCCATCAAGTGCCCGGTCGCGCCCCTGGAGTTCGCCTTCTTCTGCGACTGGTGCCTCCGCCGCCATCATAAGCGCGACAAGGTCGAGATCGTCTTCGTCACGCCTTTGCCGGGAGCCTTCACCAAGCCCGTGGCCGCCAAAACCCTGGGCAGCCTCCTCGAGAAGAAGCGCATCCGGATGGTGGCCGATTTCAACGCCGAGCGGATCGACGCCGCGGCCCGCAAGCTCATCGGCTACGACGGCCGCGAAGTGCCCTACGACCTCCTCGTCACCGTCCCGACGAACATGGGCTCGGAGATGATCGAGCGCTCGGGGATGGGCAACGAATTCCGTTTCCTGCCCACCGATCCGGCCACCCTGCGGTCCAGGAAATTCCAGAATATCTTCGCCCTCGGCGACGCGACCGACCTGCCCTCCTCGAAAGCCGGATCGGTCGTCCATTTCCAATCCGAGATCCTGGCCGAGAATCTCGTCCGGGCCATCGAAGGCAGGCCGCTCGAGTCGTCCTTCGACGGCCACTCCAATTGTTTCGTCGAGTCCGGCCGGGGCCGGGCCATCCTGATCGATTTCAACTACGAGACCGAACCGCTCCCCGGACGCTTCCCCTTCCCCATCATCGGCCCGATGCCTCTCCTCAAACCCAGCCGGATCAACCACTGGGGCAAGCTGGCCTTTCGCTGGATCTACTGGCACATCCTGCTGCGGGGCCGCTCGATCCCATTCGTCCCCGTCCATATGAAAATGGCCGGAAAAAAGCGCCCGGACACAGCATCGGGCGAGATCAAATAGCGGTTCCCATCGGAAGGAGAGACCCATGCCTCAAAAACAGTTCGGAAATGCCGTCGCCGACGTCGACGCGGAAGGCTTCCTGACCAATTTCTCCCAATGGACCCGGGAGATCGCCGCGGCCATCGCCAAAGAAGAAGGGATCGCCGAGCTCACTCCGGCCCATTGGAAGGTCATCGATTTCATGCACAAGGAATTCAAGGAGACCGGCCAGGCGCCCAGCATCCGCAAGCTCAACAAATCCGGCGTCATCGGCACCAAGGAATTGTACGAGATCTTCCCCGGCGGGCCAGCCAAGAAAGCGGCCAAGATCGCCGGCCTGAAAAAGCCCGAGGGCTGCGTATAACGGCCGCGTCCGGACATTCGAGGGAGAAACCATGGAAGAAAAAGTCACCAAAGTCTCGATCGTCATCTCCAAGGGCGGGCTTGACGGCGTCTACCCGGGCCTGATCATGGCCAACGGCGCCCGCATGGAGGGCATCGAAGCCAATCTCTTCTTCACTTTCTTCGGCCTGGACGCGATCATCACAAAGCGGATGGGCAGGATCAAGATCGCCACGGTCGGAAACCCGGGCCTGCACATGGCCAGCCTGCTGGGAATCATCCCGGGCTTCTCGGCCATGGCCACGTCCATGATGAAGAAGACCATGGACAAGATCGACATCCCGCCGGTGCCCGAGTTCATCGAGATGGTCGCGGACGCGGGGTGCAGGCTTTACGCCTGCAAGGCGACCGTGGATATGTTCAAGCTGAAGAAAGAGGATTTCTGCCCGCAGGTCGATTCGATCATCAACGTCGGCAAGTTCTACGAAATGTCGGCCGGCGGCCACATCATCTTCACTTGAGCCCCGGCCCCTCGGGGCCGGCCGCCGGCGTTCCGAATCAAAACATCGGATGCGGCGCCGAGCAACGCCCCGCCGATTGCGGCGAGTTTGCCTCATCCGGTGTCGGGGGGAATTCCGTCAAGGCCGGGCGCAGGCAAGATTCATCGTTCTCATGAGATGGATTTTCACGGAATCATTGAAGAACAATGAAAATACGATGTTGAAGCCGATGACGAACGCGGTCATGGAGAGCGGAATGCGCTGAAGGGCGCCGGGGATTCCAAACGCTGAGATTATTATCCCGACAAGCATGTCGACGAGAATAACGCTCAACAACATTCGACCCGGCCTGGAGCTCCAGAAATGACGCCGTTCCCTGACCACGAATATGGATGTTACGGCTGAAAAGAAAAGAATTTCAAAGCTGAACGTTTGAACATGTGGATCGGACGGCGATAAATGCCAAATGTTTAATCCCATCCAAAGGAGAACCAGGGATTCTAGAACCATGCATAGACCCAGCACGGTCGAAACTTTGATGAAACTAGCGATTTTCCAGGTGTCCGGCGATCTTGACCAGCGGACGTGATCCGTAGATAAGGAAATCTTTACAAAATCCGTCATCAACAGCAAGAGCACCATGGCAAATGCGGAAACCACAAAATCGCCAGTGATCAGAAAGACGCCGACGATGAAAGAAGACTTCAAGATCGTTCTCATAATTTTGTTGAGAACCCAAGTATTGATTCTTTGATAGACCTTCCGGCCGTTCTTGACCAATTCGACGATGCCCGATAATCCCGCGCTCGTCAGGATGACACTGGCCGACGCTTTGGCAATGTCAGTGGCGCTGTTCACCGCGATTCCGACTTCGGCCTGCTTGAGGGCAGGTGCATCGTTGACCCCATCTCCGGTCATCCCAACGACGTGAGCTCCCGCCTGAAGGCTTTGGACGATGAGATATTTGTCTTCCGGATAGACTTCCGCGAAACCGGCGCTTTGTTCCATCATCTTTAATGCCCCGGCGCTATCGGTTGCCATGAGGGCTTTCAGATCCGACATACGAGAAACGTTTTCTCCAATTCCTAAGTCTTTAGCGACTTCGTGTGCGATCGGCAAAGCGTCGCCGGTCAACATCTTGACCGATATCCCCAGAGAATGAAGTTCTTGGATTAAGGCTTTCGAATCTGGCCTGGGACTATCGCTGAGGGCGGCCAATCCGACGACGACCGGCTTTGAGTCTTCAATCAGAGCGACGGCCAATGTTTTATATCCTTTTTTTGAAAAGTCCTCGATACGGGCCTCCAAGTCCTTGAGTTCTTGCGATGCGAACCCGCAAGCCTGAGCAATAACCGAGACGGCTCCTTTCATGACGCGAAAAGTCTTGTGATCGTGTCTGATCAGGGCTTCCGTTTTTCGCAAAAGGGGATCGAAAGGAACAAATTTCTCCTGAATATACGAGGCGTTCAGAATCTCCCTTTCTTTTGCCCGCTTGATGAATGCCAGGTCCAAGGAATCCCGGTTGGCTTCTTGCGAGGCGAGTGCCCCATACAGAATGACGTCCTTATCGGAAAATGGCTCTAAGGGGATGATGTGGGAAATGGATAATTCATTCGACGTCAGAGTTCCGGTTTTATCCACACACAAGACATCCATGGTTGCGGCGTCCTCGGTCGCGCTCAAGCGCGTGATCAAGACGTTGTTCCTGGCTAGTTCCCTGGCGCCGACAGCCATGCTCACGGTAAACATGACAGGCAGGGCGACCGGGATCGCCGACAAGAGAAGCACCAGCATCAAGGGCAAAATATCGAGGAAAGGGAGGCCCCGGACTATCGAAAGACCCATTGTCAGAGTCAAGAGGCCGCCGATCATCATCAGTAACCATTTCACGAGCTTGGTGACCACCTCTTCCATATGGAGTTTGGGCCGCGCGATTTGAACAAGCTGCGTCGTCTTTCCATAATTTGTCGATGCGCCTGTTTGGATGACGACTCCTGTCGCTTCTCCACGCTTAAGCACAGATCCCGCATAGAGAAGGTCTTCGGGTTTCTTCTCCAGGGGCAGAGACTCTCCCGTCAAAGCGGATTGGTCAACGGAAAGGGCCCCGTCAATGATTTTCAAGTCCGCGGGGATAAAATCTCCGGATCGGATTCTCAGGATATCTCCCGGCACCAATTCCCTGGCGGGAACGAGAATCCACAATCCGTCGCGGAGTGCCCTGGCTTGGATTTGGAGTTTTGTTTTCAATTCTTCGACCGCCCGGGCCGCTTTCCGCTCCTCCAAAAAGCTGATGGTTGAATTCATGATCAGAAGTCCGCTGACAATATAAACATCCGCATACTTATGCAGGATCCAAGACAGGACGATGATGAGCTCGAGCATCCAGGCGGTCAGGCCCCAGAATTTTTTAAGGAAATCCCGGACGGGATGGGGTGTAGTTTCCGGGACCTCGTTGGGGCCGAAACGAAGGCGCCGGAGTTCCGCTTCTTCTTTCGTGAGTCCGCGGCTGAGATCTGTGGCGAAAAGCGCGGTAGCCTCGGCCTCCCTCATTCGCTTATATTCGTCAGACTCGAGGCTCGTCGGAAGCGGCAACATAATGTCGTTGCTACTATGTCAAGGAAGATCTTGGCATTGATCGTTAGTTCTTCTTTTTTGAGACAAAGAGGAGATCAGGCCAGCGGAAAGGTCCTCTCATTCGGTCTTTTGGCCGGAGCCTCCCCCCGGAGTCCGAGCAGCGCCCGGAAGGGCCCCTGGCTGGGCATTGTCCCCCATGGCGCCGGCGATGAGATGCTTGATCGAGTCCCGGCAGAACAGGTCCGCCCAAAACGCATGTTGGCAGCCCGGATTCGGGATGATAAAGGTGCTCCGAATTCGGCCCTCTTCAAGCTCAACGATGGTAAATGCGGGAGCGCATCCGAAATGCTGGGAAACAAAATCCTGGTCCGTCGCGATGGCAATTCTCATGGTCTCTCCTTGATAACGAGCGGGCGGCGTAGTCGGCCGGGGATTGCCGGGCGTATTTCTCTGAGGAGGCATAAATTTCTTTGGCGGTCAAGTGCTGTTGCGTCCGGATCAACAGGTTCAGGATATCCTTCCGGGGGATCGTCCATCGGACAATCCTATCGCCGATCCGTTTACGTTCTTGATGGACGTCTTTTTCCTTGGCCAAGCTTATGCAAATTCTTTCGTAATGATACAGATTTTCATTATAAATTATTCGACTTGACTGTCAAGACACACCCTACAGAGGAGGTCCTCGATTTATCTAGCGGAGCGCCTTAGAAGAGAGATCAGGGCCAACCGTAAAAAGGGATTGACATCAATCGTTTATTATATATAATAAAGTCATTATATAAAGAAAAATAGATATAACTTCATGGTCCCAACGCAATCTGTCATTGAGGTTAAGGCCCGCGAACTGAAGGCGCTCGCCCACCCGGCGAGACTCCGAATCCTGAACCGTTTGAAGGACGGAGAGTGCTGCGCGAGCGAAGCAATGAAATGCCCGAGAGTCTCGCAGCCTAACGCCTCCCAGCACCTCAAAGCCCTCAAGAATGCCGGCCTCATCGTAGGACGCCGGGAAGGGATGAAGATCTGCTATCGGCTTGCCGGCGACCGGATCGCAAAAATTCTGAACATTTTATTAAATGGAGAAGTTTACATGAACCATGTGACCGAGATCACGGATGGAGCGTTCGAGACCGAAGTCCTGAAGTCGGAACTCCCGGTCGTGGTGGATTTTTGGGCCCCCTGGTGCGGGCCCTGCCGAATGATGAGCCCCGTCCTGGAAGTCGCCGCCGAGAAATGGGCGGGGCAGGTGAAATTCGTGAAGCTCAACACAGACCAGCACGCGGCCGTAGCCGGGCGACTGGGTATCATGGCCATTCCGACACTCATCGTCTTCGCCCGGGGCGCGGAAAAGGACCGGATGATCGGATTCGTCCCCCCGGCCGAGTTCGAAGCCAAAATCGCGCCGCTCCTTGAGCCCGCAGCGCCTTCGGTTTCCTGAGGACGTCGATGCCAACCGTTATCCCGAGCCGGTGCCCACAAAACCACCCTTGTCCCCTGGTGAATCTCTGCCCCGTCGGCGCCATCGTCCAGAGAGGATTCGCTGCGCCCGAAATCGATCCCGACAAATGTATCGACTGCGGCCTCTGCTCCGTTTCCTGCGCCTACCGCGCCGTCTCCGATGACGCGAAGCCAATCGATAGCTGTCGATCCTGCCCCGGGGCTTGAGACATTGGGCAGCAAAGAAGCGATGAAATCTGATAGATCGGAAGGCCGTGAAGATTGATTTAAGAGGAGAATAGCATGAAAAAGAATATGGGTTTGATTGACCGTACGGTTCGCGTGATCCTGGCTCTGCTCTTCATCGTCTTGATCATCGCGAAAGCTTTGACGGGAACGCTTGCGGTTATTCTTGGGATCGTCGCCGTTGTTTTC
Organism: Candidatus Aminicenantota bacterium; assembly: GCA_963729855.1. GTDB lineage: Bacteria > Acidobacteriota > Aminicenantia > Aminicenantales > UBA4085 > UBA4085. The sequence goes on from CAVSPT010000005.1 coordinate 693,954, forward strand.
CTGCTGACCGCAGTCGTCAGCTTCTGCCCCCTTTATGTCCCGGTGAAGCTTTCGACGCTTAAGAAGAAAGAATAAATCCGGCCGGCATCAGCGTGGGTATCGTCCCAGGTAGGAGCCGCCGGCGCAATACCCCGGAGCTCGGATCTCGAATGTTTTAAACGAGCCTCTGCAGCCGAAGGCGGCCTCGTGGTGGGTCGCCATCTCCACGAACTCGACGCCGGGGATGGCCTTGATCACATCGCGCGGCGGCTCGGCGATGTCTGAGCTGCGGACGATGAATTTCCAAGCATTTTTATCGGAAGACCTGCGACCAGTCAAGGCAGGATGAGGGCCCTCTCGACGAGTTCCAGAATCTGGATGACCTTCATGTCAAGCTTATAGTGCTTGATGACGTCGGTCAGGCCGTCGACGCAGTTGTGGCACATGGTGCAAACGAATTTGGCGCCCGTGGCCTTCAGCTGCTCCGCCTTGATCTTGGCCGCTTCCAGCCGCAGCGGCCGGTATTCCGCCATCGACAGCAGGCCCCCGCCGCCGGTGCAGCAGAAATTCTCGGTCCGGTTGGGATGCATCTCCCGGATATCGGCGCACGCGCGATGGAGGACCCAGCGCGGCTCCTCCGTCAGGTCGCCGGAGCGGGCGATGTTGCATGAATCGTGGAACGTCACCGGTTCCGGATTCCTGGACCGGTCGACCCTGATCCGGCCGGTCTCCAGATACCGCTTCAACGTCACGACGACCGATTCGCTCGGAAGATCCTGGTCGTAGCCCGCCCAGTTGTAGCCTTCCCAGCGTGTCGACCGGTAGCCGTGGCCGCATTCGGAAATGACGATCCGCTTCGCCTTGAGCCGGACCGCGGCTTCATAGAGATTCCGGGCGACATAGCCCCCCAGCGCCTCATCCCCTGAAAACAGGCCAAAGTTGGTCTGGTCCCAACCCCAGCGCGGGAGCGTCCACTTTTCGCCGGCCACATGGAAGATCTTGGCGGCCTGGGCGATCGAGCGCGGATCGAACTTGATCTCCCGGGGATTGATCGAGTACATGAAGTCGCATCCCTCCCGATCGACCGGGATGTCCACCGGGACGCCGAGCTCGGATGTGAGGTCCTCCTTCATCCACTCGAGGGTATCCAGATAATCCGCCTCGGTCACCGCCATCTGATTGCCCGTTTCCCACTCGTCCCGGCTGACGTTGAACACCCCCTCCGGGACGATGCCGATCTCGGTCAGGAGGCCGCGCGCGAACCGGACCAAGGCCGCGGTGTCGACCCCCATGGGGCAGTTCAGCGTGCAGCGCCGGCAGCCGCTGCACGTTCCGAAGACGATGTTCTTGAGGCGGTTGAGGTCCGCGTCGTCGACGGGACGGCGGGCGTGGACCCACCACGGCGCGATCCGGCCCGTCCAGTCGATGTGCCGCTTGAAGATCCGCCGGATCTGATCGGCCTTATAGACCGGCGTCATGGTCGGATCATCGGGCCGGGCCAGGGCGTAATGGCAGGCGTCGGCGCACAGGCCGCAGTGCACGCAGCCGACCATGGAAACCGCCAGCGGCCGGGTGATTCTACTCGCGAGGAGATCGAGGAATTTTTTCACGTTGTCGGCCCTCGGCTCGTACAGTTTGAGCCGGCCGCTCTCCACGGAGGGGAGATTGTCCTCGCTAGCTTTGCGCTGGGACGCCGTCTCCAAGGAAAGGTCCACGACCGGAGAGCGTCCGCTGTTCTTCCGGCGCATCGTCAAGATGCCTCGCGGCTAGCCGGGGGGCAGGATCCGGCGGCTGATTTCTTTAGGGGATAAACCCCGCGATGCCCCTGAGTGCGGCCCAGGAAATAGCGGGTGAAAGGGTAATAAAGGTAATGGCAGATTTTGGAGAAAGGCACGTAGACCAGGAAGAATGCCGTGAGGACGAAAAACGCGATCAACGGACCTTCTCCCCTCTCGGGCCTGTTGGGAACGGCGAGAACCCCGGCGCCGAAAAAGAGGATCATCAGGATGATGGACGCGTAATCATCCGCGGTGCTGACGAGACGCAGGACGGGCGTCGTCAGGCGCCGGAACAGCCGGATTAGCCCGGTCAGACAGGCCAGGCCGAGGACGGCCTGGAAGAGCCTCACCATGGCGGGGATTTCGAACAGGCGGGGGACATAGGGAATGACGAACGTCGCCCCGATAGCCAGGACGACGCCGACATGAAACACCACGAATTGGGCGTAGAAGAACGGCCTCCTCCGGGTGGATTCCATAGTCCAGGGCATCCCCACGTTGAGCAGGGAATAGACGATACCGGCCCGCTCGCTCCCCGCGGCATATGTTCGCTCCCGGGACGATTTGAACCGGAACAGCCAGGCCAGGCGGACGGCATAGACCGTCGCCATGAAGGCCAACGCTGCGAGCTGGACTTCGTTTTCGAGAGTATGAAGGAAGGAACTCATCAGGAACGCCCTATTATATAGAAGCTCGGACCCCTGTCAATTTCGGACGAGGGGGTCACCAGAGGTCAGGATCGGAAATTCCGCTTTAGTCCGTAGCTCGCTTTGTTCCGGCCAACCAGACGGCTAGGGGCGGGGGTTCGTCAATGGCATCCATGCTGGGCGCAGGCGTTTTCAAAGGTCATTTCTTCAAGTTCGTTCTTTTTGAATTTTTCGATAATCTCGGCGACCGTCCCGGTTACCGTCCGATAGGCCTTGATATGCGCCTCGTTGAGTTTCTGGATCGCCCTCATCCCCATGCCTTGGCAAATCACCGCGTCCATCGAGGACGCGCCCAAGACGCCGATGGGATGGCACATCCCATGAGCATGATGGGCATTGGTATTGTCCACGATTTCCAGCGTTTCCTTTTCGATATCGTACACGGTGAAGTATGGTGCGCTTCCAAAATGTCCGTAAACCGGAGCCTTCAATCCTTCTTTGTTTTCCGTAGGAATGCAGATTCTCATGGAGTTTCTCCTCTTTGAGCGATAAGAAGTGTTCATTAGGCGATCTTCACCTCGCCGCCTTCGATTTTCAGGGCCTTGGCGTGCAATAAAACATCGGCGATTTTCTTATGAGCGGATTCAATGATATTTCCAAAGGTTTGCCTGGATATTTCCATTTTCTGAGCCGCTTCTTCTTGATACAATCCTTCCCAATCCGCGAGTCTAACGGCCTCCCATTCGTCCAATTTCAGGATGACTTCCTCAAGCCGATCGAAGGGGATGCCGCGCGGTTTGAAGCAACTCACGTCGGGATGACATCGTATTCTGCGGCACCGACAGGGTCTGGGCATTCGAGTCCTTAAATTATTATTGGCATATGCCATAATAACCAAAATAAGGTTTGTTGTCAAGAAGCCGAAGCCGGGGAACCCAAGCTCGTGAAATATGGGAAAAATCGTTTGATCGTGAACAAGTCAACGGCATAAAATCAATCAGGAAAACCTAAAATCTCTCGCCCCTCAGTCAGGAGTCTATAGGTTCGATTCTCATTGAAAAGGAGCGTAGCATGAAGACCATTGGCCTCATCGGCGGCATGAGTTGGACGTCGACGGTCGAATATTACCGGATTATCAACGAAGAAATTAAAACTAGATTGGGAGGATTGCATTCAGCCATATGCATTCTTTACAGTCTTGATTTCCATGAAATCGAAACCTATCAAATCACCGAGGATTGGGGAAAAGCGGCCGAAAAGTTGCTCGACATTGCGGCCAGCTTGGAAAAGGCAGGCGCGAATTTTGTCATCTTGTGCACAAATACGATGCACAAGGTCGCGGATAAAATCCAGGCCGGAATCGGCATTCCCCTGCTCCATATCGCCGATGCGACGGCGGAAGAGATTCTTATGAACAATATAAAAAACATAGGGTTGTTGGGAACTCGATACACCATGGAACAGGACTTTTATAAATTGCGCTTTGAAGAAAAGGGAATTAAAGTGCTGACTCCGAAAGCCGAGGATCGCGCCCTTATTCATAAGGTCATTTATGAAGAGTTGTGTTTAGGAAAGGCCCTGGAGGAATCCAGGAATCAATACAAGCGGATCATCCGTGATCTCATAAGCCAAGGTGCCGAGGGGATGATCCTCGGATGTACGGAGATCGGCCTTTTGATAAAAAAAGAGGATGTGAAGGTTCCATTATTTGATACGACCTCTATTCATGCCATAAGGGCGGTGGAATATGCCTTGAGGTGAGGACCGGAAAAGAAATTGAAATCCGGCCCCACCGCTCGCTCTGAGCTCATCACGCCGAGCACTGAAGAAATTTGGACTCGGCCCAGGCCATGATCCGCTGGTCTTGCCGGATTTTCGCTCGAAGACGATAAAGAGGCGGACGAAAAGACTTACGACAACAGTGCGGTCGCGAGATCGGGACGACACCTCCCACGATTTAAACTCAATATGAGCATATGTTCATATTGAGTTAAGAGGAAATTCTGGCCCGACAAAGCGTTTGATTTTCGGCGGGGCTTTCATTAGGATGGAATTTCTTTTTGACTCAGACATCCTTTGGAAGGAATCGCATGGAAAAGATGATCTTCCTGGACAACGGTGCCACGTCCTATCCGAAGCCCGAGGAGGTCTACGTCTTCATGGACCAGTTCTACCGGAAATTTGGCGTCAATCCAGGCCGGTCCGGCTACGACATGTGCATGGAGGCCGGAGAGATGGTCGAGGACACCCGCAAGATGCTGACCCGGTTCTTCAACGGGACGGACCCCAACAGGCTTTGCTTTTCCTACAACTCGACTGACGCCCTGAACTTGATCCTCTTCGGCATCCTGCGGGAGGGCGACCACGCCGTCACGACCACAATCGAGCACAATTCGGTCCTCCGCCCCCTCTATCACCTGGCGCGCGACAAGGGCGTCGAGGTTGACCACGTCGCCTTCGACGCGCGGGGATTCGTCGCTCCCGCCGACATCGCCGCGAAGTTCAAGAAGAACACCCGCCTGGTCGTGGTGAACCACGCCTCGAACGTGATCGGAACGGTTCAGCCCATCCGTGAGATCGGGGCCCTGTGTCGCGAGCGCGGCATCCTGTTCGCCGTCGACGCCTCGCAATCCGCAGGCAAGGTCGCCATCGATATGGACCGGGATCATCTCGACGTCGTCGCCTTCACCGGCCACAAATCGCTGCTCGGCCCGACCGGCATCGGCGGGCTCTATGTTCGCGAGGGCGTCGAGATCCGGCACACCCGCGCGGGAGGCACAGGCGTCCGCTCCGCCCACCGCGCCCACCTCGACGAATACCCATACCGCCTTGAATACGGGACAGCCAACGTCCTCGGCATCGCCGGCCTGAACGCCGGGCTGCGGTGGATCGAGGCGCGGGGCTTGGAGAACATCCATCATCAAGAAATGAATCTGACCGATCAGCTCGTCCGGGGCCTGAAGGGTGTCGAGCGGGTGATCCTTTATTGTCAGGACGACCTCGCCGATCACATCAGCGTCGTCTGCTTCAACATCGACGGGATCGACGCGGCCGATGTCGGGACCATGCTCGACGTCGACCACAGCATCGCCTGCCGGACGGGCCTTCACTGCGCGCCGCTTGTCCACGAACAACTGGGTACGGACAAGATCCACGGGGCAGTGAGGTTCGGGATCGGGCCGTTCAACACCGAGGCGCACATCACCGCGGCCGTGGACGCCGTGAAGGAGATCGCCTCCCTTCCGCGGAAATAGCGTCCGCGGGAAGCGTCACACGCAGCCGTCGGGCTTTGGGAGACCAGCCACCTTGCAGGCCCCCTTGGCGGGTCCGGAGGGGAACAGCTCATAAATATGCTTCAGGGAGAACCCGCTCGCTTGGCAGACCTTCCGGACCATGGGCGCTAGATTCTTCTCTATATAATATTCGCGGATAAACTCGATCACGGACCAGTGCTCGGGCGAAAGGGAGGCGAGGCCTTCCTCCGACCGGGCCAGGGCCTCGGCGATGGCCCGGTCCCACTCCTCGGGATGGGCGAGGAATCCCTCCTCGTTGAGCTCAACGTCCTTTCCATTCACATCGATCTTGGGCATGACAGCGATCACCTCGCGATAAAATTCGAGCCATTATATCACATCGGGGCGTCTCGCGGACCCGACGTTTTTGCTAGGCTTTCGGCTTGTTCTTCGGGCGCGCCGCCGGGACCCTCTTCGAGTAGTAAAAGCTCTTGAGGGCCTCGAGCGCAGCCCGGTCCGCGACGAACCGCACTGCGCCCCGCCGCTCGAGCCGTTGGGCCTCGCGCTCGGCCCGGCGGAAATATCCCGCGCGGAGGGACTCGAGCTTCGAGAGGTCGACGGTCCGTGTCGAGAACTCCCCGTCCACCGAGGGCACGACGGGCGCCTCCCGGAATCCGGCGAAGCGCCACTCCCCAGTCGCGAAGTCGAACGCGTAGCTCCGGAGGAACAAAGCGCCGCGGCGGGCGACGAACCGGATCGCCCTCAGTAGGAAGTCGATGTCGCGCCGGGTGAACGTGTAGTGGAGGTTGATCCGGACCCAGCCCGGCTTGATGCCCTGAAGCCCGCAGGTGACGACATCCCGGAAGCGGAGCGAGGTCGCGTCGTCGATGCCGAGGAGAGTGTGCCCGTAAGGGCCCGCGCAACTGCACCCGGCTCGGGACTGGACGCCGAAGAGGTCGTTCAGGAGCTTCGTCACGAACTTCGGGTGGAGAATCCGGTCCCGGTGGACGATGTTGAAGGAAACGATCGGCGTGAGATCGCCCGTGTCATAGCGGCCGACGAGCCGGACGCCCTCGATCCCGGCGAGGCCCTCCAGGAAGCGGCGGAGGTGGGCGTGCTCGATCCGCTCGATCGTCCGGACGCCGAGGCCCTCTTTCACTTCCATGGCCAGCGCGGCCCGGATCATCTGGAGGATCGGCGGCGTGCCGGCCGTCTCCCGCGTCTCGATGTCGTTGGCGTAGTCGTGGTGCCGTCGGCCGACGTAGACGACCGTCCCGCCCCCCGCGGTCGTCGGCGGGAGATCGCGCCGGTAGAGCCGCTCGTTCATGACCAGTATCCCGCAGCTGCCGGGGCCGCCCAGGAACTTGTGCGGAGAGAAAAAGATCGCGTCGAAATACGACGCCGCGTCCCTTCTCATATCGATTTCCACGTACGGCGCTACGGCCGCGAAATCGAAAAACACCGGGACGCCGTAGCGGTGGCAGATGCGGGCCACATCGTAGACCCTCGTCCGCAGGCCGGTGATGTTCGAACCCGCCGAGAAGGAGCCGAACCGGGGCCGGCCCGCGATCGCCGGGTCGGCCAGGCCGCGCTCCAGGGCAGCCAGGTCCATCTCCCCATCCGGCCCGAACCCCACGACCCGGACCTCGGCCCAGGCTTCCCGCCACATGAGCTCGTTGGTGTGATGCTCGTATGGGCCGATGAAAACGACGGGCTTGAGCGCCGCTGCGGCGGCCTCGAGGTCCACGCCCGCCGTCGCCGCGGCATGGGCGAGGCGCTCCCGGGTGACGGGCGGGACGTACACGCCGATGATCTCCTGGAGCTTTTTCAGCGCCCCCGTGGAGCCGGATCCGACGGCGAAGAGCTTACCCTGCGGGCCGGCGTTCACGGCGCTCTTGATGCGCCGCTCGGCGCCGTGGAAGAGCCGGGTCATGTATTTGCCCGAGTAGTCGTCCTCGGTGTGCGTGTTGGCGTAGGACTTCTGAATGGCGAATAGCGTCGCCTCGACGAACGCGAGAGCTCGGCCCGATGCGGTGTAATCGGCGTAGAGCATGTGCCGCATCCCGAACGGGGAGGCGAAGGCCAGGTCTCGGCCCACGATCTGCCGACGGACGTAAGCCAAGCGGGTATTCGCTGACGCGCGGCGCGGGAACCGGGGGGAGGATCTCATGGCGCCATTATATGAGAATCCGCGGCGGGCCAAAGTCCTTAGTTGTAGGATTCCATGACCGCCGCGTCCTCGCGCAGCAGCCCGCCGACCAACTCCTCCATGTTCGTCTGGTCCCAAAAGGGCAGCTTCCTGTGCACGTCCAGGTACTTGAGGGGGATGGGATGTGTGCCGACGACGACGGCCAAACCGTAACGCTTCTCGATGAATTCCTTGAATTGGCGGATGTACGGGCAGGGAGGATAGCCGACGACGAACCCCGTGGCCAGATGGATGACCTCCGCCCCGTTCTTCTTCATCTCCTCCGGGACGGACTCGATGTTCCCGCCCGGGCAGCCGCCGCAATAGGAGAACCCGACCACCTCGACCGGCTCGCTCTTTGGATAGGCGGCGAACGCACCGACGCGCTCCCGGAGTGCGCGGAAGCATTTCCCCCCGCCGCACGATTGATAGCGTTCGCAGATAATGATCCCGATCTTTTTCATGGGTGGCCTCCGCGCCGTCGTGTCCCCGTGTCCGCTAGGATTATACTCTGCACATGATAAAATATCATCGGACCCAAAGAAGGCATAAAAATGTTTGATCGAAGACAAAAGATAATGGAAAAAATTCAGACCCTCCCGAAGGGCAGTATCTCCGCCTCGGGGCGCTATTGGTGCGTCACCTGCAAAAAGCTTTTTCGCATCGAACAGTCCGTCTGCCCTTATATGACGGCCATGTGCGTGAATTCGCCGATCGCCCTGGAAAAGTTCGTGCCGGAGTCGACGGAATGGCTGGAGAAGATGGGGCTCTTCTATCCCAAGATCCCCCAAATGGTCATGGCCGCGCTTCTTAAAGAAAATCCCGCGCCGATCGGCAAACGCTTGGCCGAGACCTACCTGGAATTCCTTGCGGAATGGAAGATCGAGCACAACCGCCAGCCCCTCCAGACATTGAAGAGTTTTGTCTTGGTTTTCAGCGGCTGCGAGACGGCCCAACGCATCCGCGAAAACGAGATCCTGTTCATCGTGACCGACATGCATAAAATATGGGACAAGGGTGTTCTGTTCTCCCTTTTGAAGGACGCCGTGGATGAACTGAAAAGCCGATTCGGCATCACCCAGGAGATCCGATTCGATTCTATGGAAATCGTTGGCGAGCGGAATTTGGGGAAGTACTACTGTGGAATGTGCAAGAAATTCTTCGAATTCGGAATCGAACGGGAAAAAGTGACATGTCCTTTGATGGCGCAAAAATGCATGTTCGATCCCGTGAATATCAACAAAATCAAATATCAAATCGCTGACTTCATCAAGGTGCTCCAGATCACGCCGGATCTTTATTCGAGATTCCTCTCATTCGTGCCCGACCGGAAAAAGGGCCCGGCCATACTGAAAAGAATTCTAACGGATGATTGGAAATTCGAATTCAGCGAAACGGAATTGCGCGACGTCCAACATTTGTTGGGTTTGTCCTCATAATGATGTTCGGACCCGCCTCAAACCTCGCGGCGGCCCAGGGCCGCGGAAATGGCCCGACCTAAACCAGTGAGGACGTGAAACGGCCGAGCGGATCGCTCCGGCGAGCTTTGACCAGCTGCTCGATGTCCAGCCCCTTCTCGGCGAAGTAGTCCCGGATGACCTCGCGGACAACGCCGGCCTGCTTGCCTGCCACGTAATTTATGGTCATCTCCTCGTTCTGATCGACAGGCTTGCCCAACAGATTGCGCTTCCAGTGGATCATCCAACCGGAAACACATATCGGTTGGGACCTTTGAGCGACGCCCTTGTTCATCATCCCGGACAGCTTTTTGCAGCGGTCCCGGCTTAGGAAATCGATTTCGAAACCGAGTTCGCTGAGCTTTTGGCGACGCTCCTCGCGGCCGCCGAATTCGTAGGTGGGCGTCATAAAGCGGACGGCGTACTCGGCAGCGAACTTCTTGCTGCGGCTGACGATGCTGGGGTAGTTTTCGGCGGTTCCCGTCAGGTTGGCGTCAGAGGGGATCTGTTCGCGGTTGGAGCCGTCGGCGTAACCGGCCAGATTATGCTCTAGCGCATAGATCAGGCCGCCCGTATTCATGCCCAGCCGGCATCGGACACACCAACGGGTTTCCAGATTGTATTTCTTGCGATCTCCGCGGATCTTCCCGGCGCCGATGCGCTTGATCACATTCCTCAGGTCGACGATCTCGTGGTGGATACGGTCCGCGCCGAATTGGGTCCTGAGGCGCTCGATATTGGGGAAATTGTTCTTCACCCCGAACTCGAGGTAGCCCTTGTCGAACGTAATGAGATGGACCTTGTCGTAGGTCTTCTGGAGCAGGACGGCGGCCAGCAGCGAATCGATACCGCCCGAAAACATGACGGCGACTTCATTCTTAATGGGATCCATAAGAATTTCCTTGGTAGGCGATATCCCATACGCCATGGACGGTCAAGCCGTCCGCCAAAGAACGCGAACGATTATTCCACCACGAGGCCGTAGGCCTCGGGGCTGGTGGTCTTGCCCTTCAGCTTGACCTGACCCAGGGGGATGAACTTGAAGCGGCCTCCGAGCCCCTGGTAAAGATCGGCCCCCACGATGACCGGGACCTTCTTGATCTTGCAGGCGCTCTCCAGCCGGAAGGCCAGCGTCACCGAATCGCCCGTGATGGTCGAGTCCCGCTGGGAAACGCCGACCGAACCGCTGGAGACCAGGCCCTGATTGATCCCGATGCCGACCCGAAACTCGAAGTCTTCGTGGTCCGGAACCACCGTCCGAAGGGCCTCCTTCTGGATGCGGATGGACGCCGTGACGGCGCACTCCTGGGCCGCCGCAGGATTTTTAGAATCGACCGACCAATAGGCCATGACCGCGTCGCCGATGAACTTGTCCACGACGCCGCCCAGGCCCATGATGATTTCGCTGGATTTGCGGAACCAGGAGCCCAGGAACTTGGCCAGCTGGTCGGGCGGAAGGAGCTCACCGATCCGGGTGAAGTTGCGGATATCGCAGACGAGGATGACCATGGTGGCCATGTGCCAGGCCACCCGGGTCTTCTCCATGAGCGATTTGTTGAGCTGCTGCTGCTCCTCGGGGGACGGGCCGATCAGCTCGAAGTGCATGGTCGTCTCGCCGATCTTGATCACATCGCCGGTCCGGAGCAGCGTCGGCCCGATGAGCAGCTTGTCGTTAAGCAGCGTCCCGTTGGCGCTGCCCAGATCGATCAAATAGTACTCCTGTTCGCCTTGCAGGCGGATCATGGCGTGCTGGCGGGAGACGGCCGTGTCGTCGGCGAGACAGATCTGATTGCCGGGAGCGCGGCCGATGCCGGTCGTGTTCCCGAGATCGAGAGGGGACGGCTCGGAGCCGGAATTCTCCACATGCAACAGGGCGGGCACGGCCCCATTTTCGCCATTTGGCCGGGCCATGTCAAACGCCTCCCCCGGGCAAGGGCAAATTGACAAAACGGCCCGTTGCGGTTAGCATTGGACATCATCGGAAGGAGAGGAGACCGTCATGAAAATGAAGGGTGCCTACGGAATCGCGGCCGCCTTGGCCCTGTTGCTCGTTTGCTCCTTGTCCGCCCTGGCCCAGGACATCTTCCTGAGGGATATTTTCGCCCATCCCGAACGCTACTATAACCTCCCGGTCACGGTCAGCGGCACCGTCCAGGCCGTCACGGCCAACCCGATCGGGACACAGCGCGGCCAATACACGATCACGGACGACAGCGCGCCGACTCCTCTGGCGGTGAAGACCGAACGGCTTCCCAAAATCGGGGAGACCTACAAGATTCGCGGCACCCTGGTCGCGGACCCGGCCCGGGACAATGTCCCCATGTTGAAGGAGGAAAGCCGCTCCTCCACCGGCTCCAATTCGACGACGCTCATCATCATCGTGGCCGGGCTGGTCTTGATCGCCCTGCTCGTCCTGCTCCTCCGCCTGATGTCCAAGTCCAAGACGGGCGCGGGATCGGCCCCGATCATCAAGCCCGCCTCGCACGCCCCGGCCGCGGGTTCGCCTGACCTGGCCAAAACCATCCGGGTGGCGCCCGTCGCCGAGCCCGCGGCGGCCAAGACCCAGGTCTATCTGAACCTCGGCGTTTCGATCATCGTGGACAAGGGCGCCGATGCCGGCAAGGAATTTCCCCTCCACACCCTGACGACGGCCATCGGCCGCCCGGGCGCCCGCAAGAACGACATCGAGCTCAGCGACGGGACGGTCTCCAAGGAACAGGCCACCATCCACTACGACAACACCAAGAAAGAATTCACCATCGTCAATGAAAGCCAAACCAACCCAACCCGGGTCAACCAAGTGGACATCGCCGGGCCGACGGTGATCGCCGACGGGGCGGTCATCGAGATCGGCAAGACCCTCCTCCGTTTCAAGAAGAGTTGATCCGGCGCGGCGCGGGAGAGACATGGCTCTGGAGATCGAGATCTTCGGCCGGACGGACATCGGCCGGGTCCGGGAGGACAACCAGGACAGCTTTCTCTGCCTGGATCTCTCCGCGGACCTCTCGGCCCCGCCGCCCTTCCCCTGGCTCCTGGCGGTCGCCGACGGCATAGGGGGCCACACCGGAGGGGCCCAGGCCAGTGATCTGGCCGTCCGCACTCTGGAAAGCGTGGTCCGGGCCGGACTGTCCGGCCCCGGCTCCGGCGACCCCCTGAGTCTCCTCGAAGGGGCTTTTCAGCAGGCCAACCGGATCATTTTCGAGGCCGCCTCGAAACTGCCGAACTCGGCCGGGATGGGCACCACCCTGGTCGCGGCCCTGGCCGGCACGCGTTCGGCCTTCGTTTCTAACGTCGGGGACAGCCGGGCCTACATCGTCCGCAGCGGGCGGCTCTTCCCCGTCACCCAGGACCATTCCTGGGCGGCCGAACAGCGGAAGCTGAACGTGCTGACCCCCGAGGAGATCGAACGGTCCCCCTTCCGGACCCTGGTGACCCGCTCGCTCGGATATGAGAACGACGTCAAGGTCGACACGTTCCAGGTCGAACTTCAGCCGGGCGACGACCTCCTGCTTTGTTCGGACGGGCTGTACGGGCGGGTCCCCGAGAAGACCATCGGCCGGATCTTCCGCAGGACCCCGCGGATCGAGGACATCTGCGCCCTCCTGATCGACGCGGCCAACGAGAACGGCGGACCAGACAACATCACCGCCGTCGTCGGCCGGATCGGCGATTCCGGCAGGCGGCCCCGCCGTTCTTTGAGCGCGACGATTCTGATGAAACCGTTCAAGCCGAATCAAGGATAAGGGAGTCGCCCGTGGAAGGTCGCATCGGCAAATACACGATCGTCGAGGAAATCGGGCGGGGGGCCATGGGCATCGTCTACAAGGCCGTCGATCCGCTCATCGACCGGACGGTGGCCGTCAAAACCATCCGCTTCGATATGTACAACCAGCCCGAACAGCGCGTCGAGGCCCAGAAACGCTTCCTCCGCGAAGCCAAATCGGCCGGCAACATCACCCACCCCAACATCGTCACCATCTACGACATGGGCGAGGACAACGGCGTCTTCTATATCGCCATGGAATACGTGGACGGCCCGAGCCTGGAATCGATCCTGGCTTCGCGCAAGAAATGGTCGGTCGAAGAGACGATCCGCCTCGTCGTCGAGATCGCCGACGGCCTGGAAAGCACCCACAAGAAGGGCATCGTCCACCGGGACATCAAGCCCGGGAACATTCTCATCGACAAGGAGGGCCGCCCCCACATCGTCGATTTCGGGATCGCCCGCATCCCGACGTCCAACCTGACCCAGACGAGCGCCGTGATGGGCACGCCCTTTTACATGGCCCCGGAGCAGGTGGCGGCCCGCAAGATCGACCACCGCGTCGACATCTTCGCCCTGGGGGCGATCTTCTACGAGATGCTGACCCTGGAAAAGCCCTTCTCCGGCGAGAACCTGACCACGGTCATCTACAAGATCATGAACGAGCCACCCCTTCCCCTGCGCGAGTTCCAGGCGGACGTCCCTCCGGGTTTGGAGCCGATTATCCAGAAGGTCCTGGCCAAGGACCCCGACGCCCGCTACCAGTCCTGCCGCGATCTCATCAATGACCTTCTGCGCTACGCCGATGCCAACAGGATGGACATCGGGGACCGCTTCCGGGCCCGGGCACCCCTCAGCGAAACGCAGAAAATGACCAAAACCGTCGCGGCCAAGCCCGCCGCCGGCAAGAAGCCCATCCTGGTCATTGCGGGGGCCATGGCCGTCGTCGTCTTCGCCGCCCTGGGGTTGATTTTTCTGACCCGCAAAAGCGGCCCCGTCCGGGGCCGCGAAGGGGAGCCGAAGAACGACCAAAGCGCGGTCGCGATGTTGACGGAGAAGACGGACAAGACGGCCCCCGAGCCCAATGCGGACAAGCGGACCAAGCCCGCGGAAAAGCCGGCCGACAAACCCGCCTCCGATGCCGTCACACCGGACAAGACCAAAACCGATGCCGTCACGCCGGACAAGACCAAGACCGATGCCGTCACGCCCTCCGCGGTCAAGACGGGGCCGATGACGGCCGCAGCCAAAGACCAGCCCAAAAAAGGCATCACCGCGCCCGACAAGGTCAAGACGGTCCCGTCGACGCCCATAACCAAGGAGCAGCCCAAGACGGCGGCCGAGCCGGGCGAAACCGAAACGGCCGAGGCGGCTCTCAAAAAGGGCGATCTCCGCGGGGCCTTGGATGCGGCCCAGCGGGCCCTGCAGGCCAGCCCGGAATCGGACCGGGCCAAGGCCGTCATCACGGCCGTCATGGTCAAGACGGCCCCGGCGGAAATCGGATCGGTCATCAACGAATACGCGGCCAGCCTCAAAGCCAACAAGCTGCTGGCCTTCTACCAGAGCCATTGCACGCCCGCCCTCTACGAGAAGCTGCGCAAGAACGTGGAGACGATGGCCAAGCTCTACCAGGGCATGGAAGGCGTGGCGACACGCCTGACGTTCGACACGGCGGCGGCCAAGTATCCGAATTTCGCCGTCCGGGCCCGTTTCAACCACACCATCACGGCCATCCCCAAGGGGAAGAAGAAGCGTGAAACCATCTTCGACGGAACGTATATCTGGAGCGTGGAAAAAGTGAATCAGCGCTGGATCCTCGTCGACCTCGTCTTCGAGGCCCGTTGATCCGAATATCGGTAAAAGGAGAGAGCCCATGAATCGGTATCGAAGTGTATTGGGAACGGCGGGGCTGACGCTTCTCGTCCTGCTCCTGGCCGCGAGCGCCCTCTCGGCGCAGACGAAGATCCGGGTCAAGGACCCCAATGCGGTCATCCGCATCGAGCCGTCCGACAAGGGCGAGATCGTCCAGGACAAGCTGGCCGTGGGGACGATCTACCCGGTCGAAAGCAAGACGGGCGATTGGTATGAGATCAAGTACCGATCGGCCATCGGCGTCCTGCTGAGCGGCTTCATCAACAAGTCGCAAGTGGAAGAGGTGACGGAGGAGACGCCGGTCCAGAAGACCGAGCCCCTCCCTAGGACGGCCCCGGAAGAGAACGCCGCTCCGGAGCTGGGACCCGGATTGGAGATTTCGCTCTTCGGCGGGCTGGGCCTGCCCCAAGTCAAGGGCACGGCCAATTACAACGACCAATGGAGCGGGGTCCTCTACAACGTCAACGAAAACGCCGATATCAGCACCACGTCCAAAAACTCCGTGTTTTTCGGCGCCGGCCTCAATTACTTCTTCTCGGCCAATATCGGAATCGGTCTTAACGTCGGCTATCTGAAGTCCGGGCTGACGACGACGTCGGCCTTCACGTTTTCCTATTCGACCGTCACCAAGACGGCCGATTGGTCGGGGACGGACAATTCCTTCACCAGCATTCCCATTAGCCTGGACCTGATCGCGCGTTTCGGCGGGAGCAAGTTCCAGGGATACGTGCAGGCCGGCCCGACCCTCTTCATGAACGACGCCACAATCAATTCAGCCATCGGCTGGGGATACAACTACTTAATCTACATCTATCCCTACCTCTACGAATTTTATGATGCCATCCAGATTCCAATGACCGCCTATGACCTGAAAGGCGGGGTGGGCAAGACGAGTTGGACAGGAATCGGGGGGAACATCGGCGCCGGGGCGACCTTCATGCTCAGCCCGTCGTTCGGACTGAATGTCGACGCGCGCTATTTCATCTGCCCGGAACGGGAGTTCGACTGGACACTGGTGCCTGGGACTTACACCGGCCTGTTCGTCACGTCCTACCCGGCGACGATCACCGTCGATTCCAGCGTGATCGATCCGATTTTCAGCGGAAACCATCTGACGACGATCAAGATCAATCCTTCGTTCTTCGAGATCACGGCCGGGATCAAGATCAAACTTTGAAACAACCAGCGGGATCGGCTCAGCGGTTTGTTTTATCGAGGACGTAAAAACAGCGCTCGCCGAAGGTGAAATCGTCCACCCGCCAGCCGGCCCGGAAATAGTGGAGGAAGGCCGAACGGATGGCCTTCTGCCAGGCGGCGATGTGACCGGACCGGCCCTTGAGGTCGCGGACGGCCCTGGGAATCTCGATCAGGATCCTCTTGTCCGTCCAGCCGTTGCGCGGCCGTTTGGGAAGGATATCGGGATAGGCCCCCTCCGTCCGCCGCTCCACAGCCTTGGGCCAGAGGGAGGGATCGAGGGCGGCCGGCGCGCCCAGCCGGCGGCGGGCGACGCGGGCCGAGGCGATCGGCCATTCCATCAGCAGGCGGTCCGTGGGCAGGCCCTCCTCCAGGCTCAGCATCGGCGTGGGACCATAGAGATTCTCGAAGTACGTCCCTCCGGACGCGCCCAGCGTATGCAGATTGAGGTTGGCGTTGCGGGCCTGCAGGGGGTCGTATGTCCAGGTGATGAGTTTGAAGCCGCGGCGGAGGGCCTCATCGCGCTGGGCCCATTTGAGCGTTTTGCCCAGGCCGTGCCCTTGGTATTCCGTCCGGACGGCGAGATGGTGGGAATGCTGAGCCAACCGGCCTTTGATGACGGCCGGGAAGGAGTAGACGTAGCCGGCCAGCTCAGACCCGATAGAAGCGCCCAGAACGATGCCCCCCGTCTCCACCGAAGCGCAGAAATTATGGATGGGCGTAATGTCCAGGTCGGGATGGTTCCAGACGCGGCGCTGGATCTCGACGCAGCCTTCGAAATCGGCCGGCTTCTCGAGCAAGCGGATGGAGAAATCAGGCATGCAGATGGATTCCTTTTTTCGCCGCCAGCCGCTCGTAGACGCCGATGACCTTGAGGGCCATGGCCCGGGAGGAGAACTTGGCGTGGACGGTCTCGTAGCCGGCCTCGCCGAACCGCCGGGCCAGCGGCCGGTTCTCGTACAGCTCGTAGATCGCCCCGGCCAGGGCCTTGGGGCTGCGGGGCGGGACGAGGAAGCCCGTCTCGTCGTGGAGGACGACCTCGGGGATGCCGCCGACCTGCGTGGCCACGACCGGCAGCCGGCTGGCCATGGCGTCGAGGATCGAGCTGCCGAGGCCTTCGGCCTCCGAGGTCAGCACAAAGCAGTCGAGCGAAGCCAGGATGCGGGGCACGTCCTCGCGGTGACCGAGGAAGAAGACCAGATCGTCGACCTGCAGGTCCTTGCTCATCTTGTCCAGGGTCAGCTCCAGCGTGCCCTTGCCGACGATGATGATCTTGATCTTGGGCGTCCGGGCCTTGAGCAGGTGGGCGGCCTCGATCAGAGTGCGGTGTCCCTTGCTGTTTTCGAGGTAGGCCACGATGCCGGCCAGGAAATCGTCGGGGGCGAACCCGAACTCCCGGCGGAGGAAATCCCGGTCGGGGACGTTTTCGAAGGGGGAAAAATCGATGCCTGAGGGGATGACTTCAATGCGCGCCGGATCGATGCCGCCCTGAACGAGGACGTCTCGGACGCTCTCGGAAATGGCGATGATGGCGTCGATGCTCCGGGTGTATTTGCGCTTGGAAAAGGGACCGCTCTTGAGCGGAAAAACAACCCGCCGCGAGACGATCCGCAAAGGGACATGGGCCCGCGCACAGGCCGCTCCTCCGATGGTCACCGCGTGGGCGTCGTGGAAATGAGCCAGCAGGCAGCCTTTTTTGCGCATGGCCCGCGACAGACGGAAGGCCGCCCCGACATCCGTTTCACTCTTCATTCTGATCGGCAGGACGGGCAGCCCCTCGGCCACGGCCTTCTCGTGCAGCGGACAGCCGGGTTGGACGACCAAGTGGACGGGAAAGCCCTGATCACGAAGCTCCCTCGTCAGGAGAAACGACTGCCTCTGGCCGCCGCGCCACTCCCGGCCCGTGTCAATCTGGAAAAGGCTCAATGCGCTCTCCTTTTTTCCAAATCTCGCGGAGCTTGGCGTAGCGGACAAAGATCGAATAGCCGTTCAGGACGGACACGACCAGGCCGGCGAAACCGTCGAGGAAGCCGCGCTTCAGGACGTACGATTTGACGAAGCGGGAGCAGGGCAGGATGAGCAGGTGGTACCAGCGGCTCTTCCGCCCCTGGGCGTAGAGTTTTTGTGCGCCGAGATCGGCGAATTTGTCCAGCCGCGCCAGGTGGTCGCCGATGCTGCGATAGGTGTAATGGTGGAGAGGCCCTTTCAGCTTCCGGATTTCCCCCCGGACGGCCACCGTCTCGTGAACGTATTCGCCTTCCCAGCGGGCGGCGTCGCGGCGGAACAGGCGGATTTTACGATCCGGATACCAGCCGCAGTGCCGGATCCAGCGGCCCAGATAGAAAACCAGGCGGGGCATGGAAAAAGCGGCGCACGCGGGGTCGTGGGCTTTTAGGGCCAGGAGCTCGGCCCTCAGCTCCTCGGAAACCCGTTCATCGGCGTCGAGGGAGAGGATCCAGGGGTGGGAGGCCAGGCCGTCGGCGTAGTTCTTCTGGTCGGCATAGTTCGTCCACTTGCGTTCGACGACGCGATCCGTGAATTCCCGGGCCTGCTTGACCGTGCGGTCCGTGCTGAAGCTGTCGACGACGATGATCTCGTCGGCGATCCCGGCCAGGCTCTGCAGGGCGGAGGCGATGTTCGCCTCCTCGTTGAACGTGATGACGACGGCGGAGATTTTCACGGGTTGAAATTACCATAGCGAAATGATTTAGACAAGCCGCCGGAAGGGGCGGCTGTTCGGGCTCAGCCGATGATTTTGAATCCGCGCTTTTCAAGGCTGACGCCCATCGACCTCTCCAGCCGCTCGACGGCCAGGACGTAATCGATTTTGGCCTTGAGTTCGGCCGACCGGGCGTTGGCCAGCTTTTCCTGGAAATCGAGGACGAAATAATTCGTGGACAGGCCGACGGCCAGCTTCTTGACCTCGGCGTCCAGGCTCTTTTCGGCCAGCTCACGGGCCAGGCGATAGGCGTCGGCCTGCTTGGAGTCGGCTTCGATCGTCCGGACCGCATCGCTGATCTCCAGGGCCGCCTGTTGTTCCAGGGCCTTGATCCGGATCCGGCTCTGGCTGAGATCGGTCTTGGCGTAGGCCAGGTCGGACCGGGTCGTCAGGGCGCTGAGGGGAACGGTCAGGGTCAGCCCCACGTTCCAGTTGCTGTAGAGCATTTTGAAGGCGTCGCGGAAGGCGTTCGCGGGGCTTCCGGGCACCGAGCCTATGATGACGCCGGTGAGGATATCGTTCCCCGCGTAGATCAACTCGTCGCCCGAAATGCCGGGACTCCAATAAGACAGCGTCAGGTCCAGCTGGGGCAGGGCCTGGTTCTGGGCCACGGCCACGCCGAGTTCTTTCGTTTCCAGGGTCTTTTGGGCGATCTTCAGGTCGGGTCTCTTCGCCAAGGCCGTTTTGAAGGCCTCGTCGATCGAAACGGACGTCGCCTGGACGGCGGGTGCGTCCACCGGGACGATTTTCTTGGCCCGGGCGTCGCCTTCGGCCTCCAGATTGAGCATGGTCTTAAAGACTTCCTCGCTCCGCGTGATCAGGAATTCGGCCTGGATCAGGTCGGCCTCGCGCTGGGCCACGGTGGCCTCGGCGTCGAGGATCTCCAGCGGGGCCAGCTGGCCGAACTCGACTTCCTTCTTGTTCTTGGCCACCAGGTCGCGGCCGAGCTGGAGCGACTGCTGTTTGACCTTGAAGTTCTCGATGGAATAGACCATGTTCCAATAGGCTTCCTGGACGGAATAGATCGTGTCGATCATGGTGCTGCGAAGCTGGGTGTTGGAGATGTCCAGATCGTTCTCCGCCTGCAGGATTCCGCGGCGGGTGACCGTGGTCCCGAAATTTTTCAGCAGGGGCTGGGTGAAATCGAGGCGCAGGGTGCTGCCGTAGCGGGGGTTGATCAGCTGGAACGGCTCGTTCGTGTTGGATGTATAGTTCTGAAGGGAGAGGGTGAAGTTGCCGCCCGTCGGGATCGTCTCGACGACGGACGCGTTATAAGTATTCATCTTGCTCCAATTCGTACCCGCCCCGGAAATCCACCAGTAGGAGGGGTTATTCTGGCGGTTGTTGAAGTAGGACGCCTGGAAACTGGGCAGGAATATTTCGCGGGCTTTGCCCAGGGCGTATCCGGCGAGCTGCGGAGTGTACATTTCGACCGCGACGTTGAGGTTGTTCTTGAGGGCCCGGGCGATGCTTTCTTCCAGGGTCAGGTTGACGATCTCCTTCTCCTGGCCGAGCACGGGCTGGATGAGAATCGCGGCCAAAAGGGCCGCTCCGAAAAATTTGCGCGTCATGATGGGCCTCCTGGGCGGGACTCGCGAAAATCGTCCGGCCCGAATCAAATCAGTCTAGCAGAACGGCGGAGCGAAAGAAACCACGGCGGAGGGCCCTGGATTCCATCGCCTGATGCACCATTCTTTATACGGAAAACGGGTGGGATGGTTCAGAGGCCGTCAGGCCAGGAGCTCGATGGCCGAGACGGCCAGGCCCAGGCGGCGCTGATCGCCGTTGTGAAGCTCGTCGTCCGGCACGAAGGTCGGCGAATGCAGGACCAACCGATAAAAGCCGCCGGATTGAAAAGTGAAATCCGCGCCAAAATCGGACGCCCGCCCTTTCCGGCCTTGGAAAGAAAAGGACGCTGCGGTCTGGAAAGCCCGGCCGTCCGCCTGATAAGATTCGACGTCCAGACGGAACTCGGTGGAATCGTCAAAGGGCGAAAAAAAGGCCAGGCGGACGGCGCGGGCCGGAATCCGGACGTAAACGTAGGCCCAGGCCTCCCCTTTCGTCCAGCGTCCTCCCCGCCCATGGAGCCCCGGTTCGAAAAGCCACCAGCCCCGGCCGAATTTATCCACCGCCTGCCCGGGGCCCGGGAGCGGCCCCGTGTCGAAAATGAAAAGGTTGCCCTTGCAGCGCCGGCAGACCGCTTCTCTCATGGCGTCCGCGCGGATGCGGGCCCGCTTTTCCGAGCCCAGGATCGAGGCCACGGCGACGTCGTCCAGACGGCCCAGCCCCATCTCCGCCTCGTAATCGAGGCAGCAAAGGACATATTCGCCGCCGCTCAGGATGCCGAAACTCTCGGTCATGGGGCAGGCCCAGGGGCCGGGATTTTCCTCGACGTAAAAAAACGTCCCGGCGGGCAGGACGCTCCGCAGAAAGGCCTCGTCGCGCGTCCAGAGCTCGAACGACTTGAAAACCAGGAAGACGTTGGGGAGGAACATGTATCCCCAGAACACCTCGTCCTTGAGGCGGAAGAAATCGGGCGGGAGGGCCGCGCGCGAAGCGGCGATCCGCGATCCGAGGTGGTCCTTGTAAAGGGCGGCGGCCCGCCGTTCTTCGGCGGCCCAGGCGGCCGGATAGGATCGGCGCATGGACCTGGCGAACGCGTCCAGACGGTCAAGCGTTTTTTCGATCCAGAGCCGCTCGGATTTTTCGTCGGCGAAATTGGGCCACAGGCGGAGCGGCCGGTCGCTCTGAATCGTCGGGTCGTGCCCGACGACGAAATTCGAGGCGATGTGGATCTCCACGCGCGTCCCGCTCCCGAGGCGGAATTTTTCCTCGGTCACCTCGTCGACGAGTCCGAAAAACCGCTTGAACGGCATGTTCGGATAGCCGCGCAGGGCGAATGACTCCGGTGTCGCCGTCTGGACGCTGAGGGCCAAGGTCAGATTGGAATGTTTCAGGAGGCCGCGCCGGACGTCCGGGTCCTCCAAAAGGGTCAGGTTGGTGATCAGCGTGACGGGATGTCCCTCGCGTTCCAGAAGATCGAGATATTCATCGATCCGCTTGTTGAGCAGCGGCTCGCCCAGGACGTTGAGCAGGACCGGCGGCCGCAGGCCCAAGGCATGGAGCTGGTCGAGGAAGCCCCGGACGCGGGCATCGTCCTGGTGTCTCTTGCCCCGGCGCAGAAGATCGGAAGGGCAGAAGGCGCAATGCATATTGCAGCGGCTGGTGAGCTCGATGAAAACGGTTCGCGGAGCGGCTGGCGAAACGGACGGAGGGGTCGTCATATCCTGGCTCCGCGCCGATTATAGACCAAAAGGCCCGAAGACGATAAATTCCCGGCCGCCGGCCCTCAGAACCCTTCTTGACTTTGCCATCGGCCTCATCCAATATGGCCCCATGCCGAAGGTCCCCGCGCCGCTGCGCCAGGCCGTTCTCGTTTTGATGGCCCTGCTGTCCGCGCTGTTCCTCCAGCTTCGCAGCCAGACGGCCGGCTATTCCTTCGGCGCCCATCGTTGGGCCGTCGATCCCGGGCACCTCCTCATCTCCGCGGCCCTCCTTTATGTCCTGCTCGTCGGGGTATGGGCCTTGTCCGCCCATTTCCTGGGCCGCGCCTCGGGCCTGTCTTATAAGCGATCGCTGGAAGAGGATTTCTGGACGTGGCCGCCCCTGCTCTTCCTGGGATTGACGCCGCTCGCTCTGAGGCATTACCTGACTCGCGACGACCTCGCCGCCCGGCTGGAGTTGTGGCTGACGGCGGTCCTTCTGGCCGTTATTTATTTAAAGATCGTCCGCTGGATCGAGATCGGCCGATCGACCCCGATGAGGGGGGCTCCGCTTGCCCGGCGCTTTCTGGACCTTGCGCCGCGCCGAAAACTGCCGATTCTCTTCTTCACCGCCGTTCTCGTCTACAACGCGGGCGCCGCGCTCATGGTCGCCAACGGCCAGGCCCCCGGCGGCGACGAACCCCATTACCTGATGGTGACCCAGAGCCTGCTGGCCGACGGCGACCTCGATCTGGTCAATAATTATGACCGGGGAGACTACCACGCCTATCTCCCGGCCCAAATCGTTCTTCAGCCGCACACCGTCCCCGGGGCCCGGGCCGGGACCGCCTATTCGTTCCATTCGCCCGGAGTCTCGTTCTACCTCCTGCCCTTCGCCGCCCTGGCCGGACTCTTCAACCCGGGGGCCATCGTCTTCTGGGCCCGTTTCGCCATGAGCCTGATCGGAGCGCTTTTCGGACTGCAAATCTATCTCCTGGTCCGCCGGGAATTCGGCCGCGAAACGCTGGCCCTCGGATTATGGGCCCTGACCGCCTTCACGTCGCCGGTCTTCTTCTACTCGATCCATATCTACCCGGAAATCTTCGCCGCTCTCTTCTCCGTCCTCGTCTTCCGCCTGCTCCGCGATCCCGGACGATTGACCGCCCGCCGCCTCCTTCTTTGCGGGACGGTCCTTCCGGCGATGGTCTGGTTTCACGCCCTCAAATATCTTTTTTTGATCGTCCCCCTGGTCCTCTACGCCGGTTGGGTTTTATGGAAGAAAAAGGCGGGCCCGGGCGCCTGGGCCATGTTCCTCGGACCGGCCGCGGCCGTCGGCCTTCTCTATCTGGCTTTCCAGTTTCATTACTACGGATCGTTCAACCCGACGGCGGTCTCCTGGCAGGGGGCCATGGACGGCCGCGAATCGCTGTCCTTCCTGAAACGGATGCTGACGGGAATTCCCTTCCGGTTCCGTCTCGATACGCTGGCCGGGTATTTTTTCGACCAGCGGGACGGATTGCTGTTCTATGCGCCGATCTACTTTTTTTCGTTTTTCGGCCTGCTTGATTGGCTCAAGCGCCGCCGCAAAACGGCGATGCTCGTCCTGGCCCTGGCCCTCCCCTACGTCCTCGTTTCGGCCTTCCTGACCCAGCGCGCGGGATACGCCCCGCAGGCCCGTCCCCTCGTCGGCGTCGTCTGGGCCCTGGTTTTATTCTGCGGCGCCTCTTTCGCCTCAGGGGAGAAGAAGGGATTCGCCTTCCTCTTTCGGCTAGCCGCCGGCTGGAGCCTGCTGGCCGTCTGGCTTCTCCTCCGGAACCCCCAGGCCCTCTACCAGGAAACGACGCAGGGCGCGATGGAGCGGGCCGGCGCGCTGTTCACGCTCCTCGGCAATCTCCATCATTCCGTCACCCGCCTCCTGCCTTCCTTCATCAAGATTGAGGAATGGAAATGGGCGCCCAATTTCATCTGGCCGTCCCTTCTGGCCCTCTTCATCGGGGCGTATGCTCTGGTCCGCGCGCCCCGAAAGCCTTGGCCGTTCGCAAGGCACCTCGCCTTCGCCGGGCTGGCCCTGGGAATCGTATTCGCCTGGTTCATCGCCGTCCCCCGCCTGGCCCTGGGGACGCCCCGGCCGGCCGTGCTCGCCGGGGGCGATACGATCAGCTTCTACGGCCTGTCGCGGGTGGCGCAGATGCATTCCCCCGCCCGCTTCTCCCTCTTGGAGGACGGGCGCGATTACAATTTTTATTTTTCCTCGCCCCGGCGCATCGACAGGCTGCGCGTCGATTTCGGCTCCCAAAAAGGGGACTATGATCTGCAACTGGGGTTCTTCGACGAGGCCCCGGCCCTCTATGCCACGCGGGGTGTGCTGGACATGAGGGTGTTCGAGGCCCCTCCCGCCTACCGCTTGGGGAAAGCCTATCTTTACCGGATCTCGCTCCACCTGGAGAAGAGATCGGAGGTCAAGACCGGGGTCGATCCGTACCAGTTTGCCCTCGAGCCGGTTCGTTGAACAGGGCGAATCTCATCAAGCCTTTCTTGTGCAGCTTGAACTTGACCAGCGTCTTGAGGATGGACAGACCGTAGACGATGCTCCGGCCGATGCCGATCTGGCTGGCCTCGTCGAAATAGCGTGTCTCGATGGGGATTTCCCGGATGCGCAGGCCGTACAGGACGCCCTGGGCGATGATCTCGGAATCGAAGACGAAATCGTCGGAATTGGCCATGAAATTGACCGTTTCGAGGTAGCGCCGCGTATAGGCCCGCAGGCCGGAGTGATATTCGGTCAGGTACATGTAGAACGCGGCGTTCTCCAAGGCCGTCAGGAAGATGTTGGCCAGGTATTTCCACTTCGGCATGCCGCCCTCCATGGGCCGGCCGCCGAGCATCCGGGAACCGAACATGGCGTCACAGGCGCCGTCGAGGAGGGGCCGGATGAGATGGGGAATGACGGTCGGATCGTATTGGTGGTCGGGATGGACCATGACCATGATCTCGCCGCCGCGCTTCATGGCTTCGGTGTAACATGTCTTCTGGTTGCCCCCGTAGCCCTTGTTCTTCTCGTGGACGAAGACCCGCAGTCCCAGCGAACGGGCCAGGGCGACCGTACCGTCGCGGCTGCCGTCATCGACGAGGATGATCTCGTCGACCCAGTCCATGGGGATGTCATCGAGGGTCCGCTGAAGGGTCTTCTCGGCGTTGTAGGCCGGCATGACGACGACGACTTTTCGGCCGTGTTTCGGATCATCGTTCATGGGCGCCTCGGGGTTCGGATCCGCTCTTATATATCATAATTCGAGATGGAGAAAAAACCGTGCGCCGTGAAAATGGATGCCAAGTTCGGAGAATTCGGGGAAAACACGCTCGTTTTCCCCGGCGTGGAAAACTTGCTCCGACGCTCCTCTTTCGCTCCCTGCCCTTAAAAGGTTTGAAATTTATCGTTTCGGGCAGGTCCATGCCCGCTCCGTCGTCGCACGGGTTTTCTCCCGAACACTCCTCACCCGGCTTTCATTTAATGAAGTATCCTAAAATCTCTGCAGGTGGCGCGACGGATGTACTCGGAAAAAAGATTTCCGTGTCTGCTCTAGGTTGGGGCGAGGGGCGTCGAATCCGAAACCCGTCGACGAACGAGCGGGCAAGGTGCCTGCTCGATAAAATCAATTTCAATACAGAGCAGGCGAGCGAGAGAGGAGCGGAGCGAAAACCCTCGCTGGGGGGTTTCGCGGGTTTCGGATTTGATGCCCCGAGCCCTTCTTGACAGGTTTGGCCCCGCCGCGACATACTCCTGCCATGTTCAAACGACTTCCTCCCTGGGCCGCGGCCCTGCTGATCGTCGAAGCTCTGGGTCTGGCCCTATTCCTGGCCCTCATCCGCCAGTTTCCCGCCTACTCCCTCGTCCGCCACAAGCTTAATCTGGGCCAATCCGCCCTGGTTCCTTTCGTCGGTCTGGGGGCGGCCGTTTTCGGCGGGTTGGTCATCCTCGTCCTCTCGCTGGCCCGGAGCGAAACCGAGTCCTTCCAAGGCGATTTCCAAGCCCGGCTGAAAAGCGGCGTCCTGTCAACGACGCCCGTCCTGGCGTTCCTCTTCTCCCCCCTTCTCTTCGCCGATTACTGGGACCGCAGCGATATCCGTGAGCGGCTCATCCTGCTCGGGCTTTTCGTCCTTCTGGCCGTCATTGATCTCAAGATCAGCGCGTGGGCGGGACTCCAAAGGAAGCGCCCGTTCGCCCCCTCGGCCCTGCTGAAGCGGTTCTTCAAAACTCCCCTGAAACGGCGCCTCATGGTCATGGGTGCCGCGGCTTTCGTCCTCTATGCGGCCTGCACGCTGCTCCTCGTGCGCGAAGGCCTGACCTTCTCGGGCGACGAGCCCAACTACCTGATGACGACCCACAGCCTCCTGTACGACCGGGACATCAACCTCTCCAACAACTACCTGCACAAGGACTATTTCCACTTCTATTCGGAAAAGGCCGATCCCCGCTTCAAGCTGGACATCTACGCCCGGCAGGGGCGGCGCGGGCCGGGCCATGACTATCCGATCAACCTGCCGGGGATCTCCGCGCTCATGGTCCCGTTCTACGCCTTGGCCCAAACGTTCGGGGACAGCTGGATCCGCACCTTCATCATCAGGGGAAGCCTGATCATCTGGGCCGTGCTCCTCGGCCTCCAGCTCTATCTTCTGGCCCGCGATCTGTGGAAGCGCGAGGGCCTGGCCCTGGGGCTCTGGGCCTTGTATGGTTTCAGCGCGCCCGTCCTCTTCTATGCCCTCCACCTTTACCCCGAGATCCCCATCGCGCTGTTCTCGACGTACATCTATCGCCTCGTCCGCAAAGGAGGCTCCTTGAGCACCCGGCGCCTGCTGGGCATGGGTCTCCTCCTGGGATCGTTTTTCTGGTTCGGCCTCAAGTACAACATGATCTTCTGGCCCCTGCTGGCGGTCTGCGTCTATGAATTATGGACGTCCGAGCCGCGCCGGGCCCGGATCCTTTGGTTGGCCGTTCCCGCCCTGGCCGGCCTGGGCCTCTTCGATCTGGCGGTCTGGGACATGTTCGGGACGCTTTCGCCGTTCGCCGTCTATAATGGAACCGTCAACGCCAAGCAATCCCAAGCCATTCTGCAGTCGTTCCTCGATCTGCCCCATGCGGCCCGCGTCGATTCGTTCTTCGATTATTTCCTGGACCAGCGCGACGGGCTTCTCCCCTACGCGCCCTTTTACGCCTTCGCCTTTCTGGGGATGATCGGAATGATCAAGCGCGCCCGCCGCGAACTCATCGGCCTGCTCCTCATCGGGGCGCCCTTCGTCCTCAACTACGCGTTCTTCACCCACCGCCAGGGATACTGTCCGCCGGGCCGCGTGCTGGCCCCGATCTCCTGGATCGGCGCGGTGGCCGTGGGCCATTTCCTGGCCCATGACGGGCGCCGCTTCTTCACCTGGCTGTTCGGACTGGCCGCGGCCGCCGGCTTCGCCCTCTCCGGCGTCCTCCTGACCCATCCGTCCTTTCTCTACCAGACGACGACCCACGACAACGCCCAGAGGGCCGCGGACCTGTTCATCCACTTGAGCAACATCAAGCTGTTTTTGCCGCCTTTTTTGCCGTCGTTCATCAAGATCGAAGGCGGCAATTCCGGATATCTGCCCAACTATCTCTGGATCGGCGGGATGGCCGTCTTCATCGCCGCGTACGCCCTCTTCGGATCCAAGCGGGGCGCTCCCCTGCCCCGGGCCTTCCATTTCGGCGCGGCGGCGGTCCTTTTGGGGGGGGCGATCTTCCTCTGGGTCCTCCATCCGCGCCCCGTCCTTTTTTCGACCTGGCGCGCGCAGTACGCGAGCGGAGAGGAGCTGGGTTTTTACATGCGGCCGGCCGGATCCGGGGTCATCGCCAAGGGGGAAGGCAAGCTGTATCTCCACTTCGCCAAGCCGTACCCTATCATCTTCGCCTCCCGGGACCCCCTCCGACGGATCGATCTGAAGGTCGGTTCGGAGAAAGGTGATCATACCGCCCGTTTGACGATATTCGACAGGCCCCTGGACATCGTCCCGACCTCCCGGGAATTCCGGCTCCTCCAATTCGAGCCCCAGGCGGCCTACCGCTGGCGCGGCTTCTATGTCTACGAACTCGACATCGACCTGCGCCACTCCTCGGACGAATTCATGCTCGAAGCCCCCTATCTTCTCCAGATCACGCCGGTGCGGGATAGGCGCCCGCGGCGCGGACCGGAGCCCGGGCCGCGGCCGAAGGGGACGTGAGGGGTCCCTCAGAGTCAGTTGAGGACGAGCGCACGGATCTCTTCCGCCGTGTCCACGAGATACGTCGGATGGTGCTTGCCCAAAAACTCGCGGCGATGGAAGCCCCAGCTGACGGCGATGATGGCGACGGAGATCTTTTGGCAGGCCTCGATGTCCCGAACCTCGTCGCCGACGTAGACGACGTTCTCCCTGCTCAGGCCGTGTTTATGAAGCAGGTGCAGGAGAGCCCGGTTCTTGCCCAGGAAATTCGATTCGGAATGGATGAAATCGAAAACATCCAGCTCGCGCGCCCGGAGAAGCTTGCGGACGTTCTCCTCGGAATTGGAGGTCAAAATCCCCAGCCCGGCGCCCCTTCTCTTCAAATCGAGGACCAGCTCGCGGATGCCGGGAAAGAGGGCCACCTCGTTCATCCGGTGATGGAGCTCCTTCTGCGAGCGGAGCATGAGCCCCGGAACCTTGACCAGCGGGATCTTGTACTTCTTGATGATTTCGGCGTTGGACAGCCCGCGCAGGTCCTCGACGTCCTTCGCGTTCAGGGGCCGGATATGGAACTCCTCGGCGTTCTCGTTGATCATGCGGATGATGGCGGAGAGGGTATCGGCGATGGTGCCGTCGAAATCGAAAATCAGGGTGCAGGGGTTGGTCCGTCCCGCGGGGCGGACGGGCGAGGGTCCGGCGGCGGAGTCGTTCGGCATCTGCGCATAGCCTCGGTTTATTGTACCGTTCGTTTTTCGGCGAGTCAAACGGACGGCGGGCCCGGAGAGGGCGGTCAGCCGCCGAGCGGGCTTCGCGGGTAAGCGTCGAGCTCGAGGCCGGACGGGACGGGGGCGCCGGCCCGGATCCTGGCCAGGGCCAGGGCGCCGACCATGGCTGCGTTGTCCGTGCAGAGCTTCGCCGAGGGGACGGCCCAGCGCAAGCCCCCGGAACGGGCGGCCTCCTCGAAACGCCTCCGCAGGCGGGCGTTGCGGGCCACGCCCCCGCAGAGGACCAGGGAGCGGGGATCGGTTTGTTCGGCCGCCTTCAGCAGGTTCTCCATCAGGGCCCGGACGACGGCGGACTCGAAACTGGCCAGGAAATCGGGCAGCCGGGCATGGTCCCGGGCGATTCCGTTCTCCCGGATGATCCGCAGGGCCGCCGTCTTCAGCCCGCTGAAGCTGAAGTCGAGGCTGCGGTCCGTCATCCGGGGCAGGGCGAAATCGAAGGCCGCGGGATCGCCCGATTCCGCCTGACGCTGAATGACCGGACCGCCGGGGTATCCCAGATCGAGGAATTTGGCGATCTTGTCGAGGGCCTCTCCGGCGGCGTCATCGCGGGTCCGGCCGAGCCGCTCGTAGCGCAAAGGCTCCCTCAGAAGGAAGAGGGACGTATGTCCGCCGGAAACGATGAGGGCCAGGGCCGGGTACGGAGTGTCGGGGTGTTCGAGGAAGGCCCCCTCGATATGAGCTTGGACGTGGTCGACCCCGAGCAGGGGCTTGTTGTGGACATAGGCCAGCCCCTTGGCGAACGACACGCCGACGAGGAGGGACCCGATCAAGCCGGGCCCCTGGGTGACGGCAAAGACGTCGATGGATCCCAGCGGCACGCCCGCGGCCGCCAGACTCTCCCGAACGACCGGGTCGATGGCTTTGAGATGCTGACGGGAAGCGAGCTCGGGCACGACGCCCCCATAGGGAGCGTGGATCTCATCCTGGGAGAGAACGATGTTGCTGAGGACCCGGGCCTCGCCGTCCAGGACGGCGGCCGCGGTCTCGTCGCACGACGTTTCGATGGCCAGAACATGCATGGCCACGCCATTATAGCGCAAGAAAGCGGCCGGAAGAATCCTCGTCGGGCACCGAACTTTATGGACTTCCTTTTGTATTTAAAGTATATGGTATTCAAGTCGGATAGGAGAGGAGTTTCATGAGAAAAATTCTGGTTGTGTCCTGTGTTCTCGTCTTGTCTCTGGCCCTGGTCCAGGCGCCGGCGCAAGCCCAAGTGAAGCTGGGGTTCAAGGTCACCGGCGGCCTGGGCTATCTCGGCGGCGGAGACCTCAATACCGGTCTTCAGGGCTGGTCGGACGCCTGGAGTGCCATCTTCGGCGGCGTCGGATATAACGTCGCCGGGGGGTATTCTCCTGTCCACCTGGGCATGGACTTCGGCGGCGAGCTGCTTATCCAGTTCAATCCCAGCTTTGCGCTCGGGCTTGGCGTGGGCTATCTCCAGGCCTCCAAATCATCGACGATGACGATGTCTTTAGGCGGCTCATCCGTTGAAGACACCTGGGCCCCCAAGGTCAGCGCCGTCCCCATCACAGCCACGCTCTATTATTTCCTGCCCACCGCGGGCGGCATCAGGATCTTCCTGGATGCCGGAGTGGGCTATTACTTGGGCAAGTACACCGATACCTGGACGGGCGTTTTCTTCGGCAATTTCAACGACGCCATCGATACCACGGCCGACGGGATCGGGTTCCACGGCGGACTGGGGATCGAAATCCCGTTCTCGCCGGCGATTTCGTTCCTGGTCGAAGCCCGCGGACGCTATGCCTCGCTCGGCAATTTCAAGGGGACGGACACCGCGACCGTCATGACCACCACGGGAAACGCCTGGATCGAGAATACCAACGCCTTCGGATTCGGCACGTTCCCGCTGCTGACCCTCGAATCCTCCACGCCATCCAGCTCCCTCACCCCCCATCAAGCCAAGCTGGACCTGAGCGGGTTCAGCGCCGTCATCGGCTTCCTCTTCCACTTCTGAGGAAGCCCGGTCTTCGGAACTCAGCGGAGAGCGGCGAGGGTCCGTTCGAACGGCGGGCGGGCCACGCCTCTCTCCGTGATGATTGCCGTGATGTAGCGCTGGGGGGTCACGTCGAAGGCCGGGTTCCGCACCCGGGCCCCGGGAGGGACGATCAGCCGTCCGTTGATCTCCCGCACTTCGGCCGGCGGACGCTCTTCGATGGGGATCAGCCCGCCGTGCTCGAGCGAAAAATCGAAGGTGCTGAGGGGCGCCGCGACATAAAACGGGAGCCCGTTTTCCTTGCACAGGACGGCCACGGAGTACGTCCCGATCTTGTTGGCCGTGTCGCCGTTGCGGGCGATGCAGTCCGCGCCGACGACGGCCAGGGAGATCTCCCCTTTCTGCATCAGCCAGCCGGCCATGTTGTCGGTGATGACCTTATAGGGGATCCCGAGCCGGTCCAGCTCCCAGGCGGTCAGGCGGGCGCCCTGCAGGAAGGGCCGTGTCTCGTCGGCGAAAACCTGGATCTTCCGGCCCGCTTCCCAGGCCGCCCGGATGACGCCGACGGCGGTGCCGTAGCCCGCCGTGGCCAGCCCGCCCGCGTTGCAATGGGTCAGAACGGTATCGCCGTCCTTGATCAGGGCTGCGCCGCAGGCGCCGATGCGCCGGCAGAGGTCTTCGTCCTGGCGATCGATCGCCGTCGCCTCGTCGAGGAGCCTTTCTTTCAACGCCCGGAGAGGGCGTTCTTTCTGTTCGTCAAAAACGCCCGTCATGCGCTCCAGGGCCCAGAAAAGATTGCGGGCCGTCGGGCGCGTCCGCCCGAGCCGCTCGCTGATCCGGGCGAATTCGGACGAAAGGTCCGCCGCGTCCATCAGGCGCATGACGCCCAGGGCGACTCCATAGGCGGCGGCAACGCCGATGGCCGGCGCGCCGCGGATGATCATGGTTTCGATCGCCGCGGCGACCTGCTCCTCGTCCGCGCACTCGACATAGACCTCCTCGAGCGGCAGCCGCCGCTGGTCGATCATCACCACCTTGCCGTCTTTCCATTCGATCGTCGGATGCATGCTTATCCTCGCTTGAAATCCGGGTTCTATTATACGGGAGTGATGCTCTCCCGGACAGCCTTCGAAAAAGAATTGCGCGCGAAAGGGAATGGAGAATGATGGTTCGGGGAAGCGTTTCCCCGGCCGCTTATCCCGATTTAAAAATAGAATGGGTAGCCGAGGGGCGCGCGGGGGCAAACCCGTGCGACGAGTCTTGTTCCGTACTCCGCGGCAGCCAAGACGACGAGCGGGATTTTCGCCCGACATATAAAAAAGCGGGTGACGCGACGGATGCACCCGGATTCCGCTCGCGGAAGGGATCCACTGGGGGATGGGTGGAGCGAGCGGAATTCGGGGCGCCGGAGCAGGCAGGACCCGCCGACATTTTGCTTTCGAGGGAAAATCCGCGTGTTTGCACCCGCACGCCCCTCGGCTGCCCCACCTTATTTGACTTCGAGGATGGCCAGGAACGCCTCCTGGGGGATGTCGATCTTGCCGACCGTCCGCATGCGCTTCTTGCCGGCCTTCTGTTTCTCCAGGACTTTCATCTTGCGGGTATAGTCGCCGCCGTAAAGCTTGGCCAGGACGTCCTTGCGGAAGGCCTTGACCGTTTCGCGGGCGATGATCCGGCTGCCGAGCGCGGCCTGCAGGGCGACTTCATACTGTTGGCGCGGAATGGCCTTGCGCATGCGTTCGACCAGGGCTTTGCCCGTGGCATAGGCCCGGTCCTTGTGGACGATGATGGAGAGCTCGTCGATCTGGTCGCGGTTGATCAGGATATCCAATTTGACCAGCGGACCGGCCCGGTATCCGGCCAGCTCGTAATCCAGAGAGGCGTAGCCTTGGGAGACCATCTTCAATTGGTTGAAGAAGTCGAAGACGACCTCGTTCAGGGGCAGGAGATAGGTGAGCAGGACGCGCTGCGGGCTGATGTACTCCATCTTTTTCTGCTCGCCCCGCCGGCCTTCCAAAAGCGCCAGGATGGCGCCGATGTAGCGGTCGGGGGTCAGGATGATGGCTTCCAGAAGGGGCTCCTCGATGCGCTCGATCTGCGCGGGATCCGGGAGCTGGGAAGGCGTGCGGACGTCGCGGACCTCGCCCGATTTCGTGGCCACCCGGTAGCTGACGGTCGGGGCCGTCGTCAGGAGAGTCAGCCCGAATTCCCGCTCCAGGCGCTCCTGGATGATCTCGCGATGGAGCAGCCCTAGGAATCCGCAGCGGTAGCCCTGGCCCAGGGCCACCGAATTTTCGTTTTCGTAGAAGAAGGAAGCGTCGTTGAGGCGCAATTTCTCCAGGGAGTCCCGCAAATCCTCGATGCGCGTGTCCCCGGCCGGAAACAGTCCGCAGAAGACCATGGGCTTGGCTTCCTTGAATCCCGGCAGGGCCTCGGCGGCGGGCCGGTTCCGGTGGGTGATCGTGTCGCCGATGCGCGTCTGGCCGAGGGTTTTGATGCCGGCGATGAGGTAGCCCACCTCTCCCGCCGAGAGGCGGTCGGCCTTGACCGGCTTGGGCGTCAGCCAGCCCAACTCCTCGACCGTATACTCGTCCTGCATGCCCATCATCCGGATGGGATCGCCGACCTTGACCTCGCCGTCGAAGACGCGGACAAGGACGACGACGCCGCGGTACGTGTCGAACCAAGCGTCGAACAGGAGGGCCTTGAGGGGCGCCTCAAGATCGCCTTTGGGCGGCGGCACCCGTTTGACCACGGCTTCCAGGACTTCGATCACGTTCTGGCCGGTTTTGGCGCTGGCCAGGATGGCTTCGTCCCGGCTGATCCCGACGACGTTCTCGAGCTGCTCCAGGGCGCCTTCGACGTCGGCGGCGGCCAGGTCGATCTTATTGATGACCGGGACAAGGACCAGATCGTTGTGCAGGGCCAGGTAGGTGTTGGCCAGGGTCTGGGCCTCGACGCCCTGGGAGGCGTCGATGACCAGGATGGCGCCTTCGCAGGCGGCCAAACTGCGCGAAACCTCGTAGGAAAAATCGACGTGGCCGGGCGTGTCGATGAGGTTGAGCTGGTATTCCTTTCCGTCCGCGGACTTGAAGTTCAAACGGGCGGTCTGGGCTTTGATCGTGATTCCCCGCTCACGCTCGAGATCCATCGTGTCCAGATTCTGGGCCCGGGTCTCGCGCGAGGAGACGGCCCCGGTCAATTCCAGGAAGCGGTCGGCCAGCGTCGATTTGCCGTGATCGATATGGGCGATGATGGAGAAGTTGCGGATGGCGTTCATGGGAAACAAGCATGATGGCAGAAAAGCCGCCGAGGGTCAAACCGGCCTCTTTTCTTCCTGTTTCGTCCCGGCGAGGCGGCCGTTCCCGCTATTGCGCGGCGAAAGGCTCGTTGATCGAAACGGCCTCCATGGCCCCGAGAATCCGGCCGCCTTCCCCGGTGACCACCATGCAATCCTCGGTCCGGATGCCGAACTCGCCATATATATAAATCCCGGGCTCGTTGGAGAAGGTCATGCCCGGTTCCATCGTCAGCGTGTTGCCGCGGACCAGGTAGGGGTATTCGTGTCCTTCCAATCCGATGCCGTGGCCGAGACGATGGGCGAAAAACTTGTAGTCCGGGCCGAACCCGGCGTCCTCGATCACCCGGCGGGCGGCGCGATCGACGTCCTGGCAGGCCGCCCCGGGCCGGACCGCTTTCAACGCCGCGGCCTGGGCCCTCCGCACGATGTCCCAGACTTTCCTCATTTTGTCCGTGGCCTTGCCGAAGACGATTGTCCGGGTCACGTCCGAGCTGTAGCCCTGGACCGTGCACCCGCCGTCGACCATGATGACCGTGCCGTCCTTGACGGTGCGCGGCGTCCGCGAACCATGGGGGAAGGCCGTGTTCGTGCCGAATTGCGGTCCGCACCCCCCGTTGGCGCCCATTTTCTGGTGGGCCTCGGCGATCATCGCCGAGAGCTCGCCGGGCGTCATCCCCTCCTTGATGCGCCGGAAGCCCTCCCGGTAGGCCAGCTTGGTGATGCGGTTGGCCAGATCGAGATAGGCGATTTCCTTGGCCGTCTTGGTCCCCCGACAGCCCTCCGTGACGACGGCGCCGTCGGCCAGCTCCAATCCCGGAGCGTCCCGTTTCAGCCCGAAGATCTGGAACGCGATGACGTTGGGGGCGATTCCCAGACGCGTACCGCCGAGCTCTTTGACGATCCCGGCGATGAGTTTATAGGGACTTTCGTGCTCATCCCAGGTCCGGACGTCCTGCCCGGCCGGGATGGATTCCTTGGCCCGCTTGAGCTCGAACGACGGGCAGACCCAGATGGGGAGGCCTTTTTTATTGAGGACCGCGCCGAACGTCCGCTCGCTCAGGCCCCAGTTGACCGTGGTGAAATAGGAGAGATTGACGCCGCCGTTGAGAAAGACGGCGTCCAAACGATGGGCGGCCATGAGGCCACGGGCCCGCTCCTGGCGGGCCTCGTAATCTTCCGGGCCCGGAGGCTGGACGCCCTTGACCAAGTTCTCCAGAGGGGCGCCGCCGGGGCCTTGGGCGGCCAGTCCGCGGGCGACTCCGGAGAGCGAAATCGAGAGGCCGCCGATCTTGAGGAAATCACGCCGATTGACCATGGATGGCTCCTTGATGGGGATGGACGGGCGAGGGAAATCCGTAACCATAACAAAGGCGGAACGATCGATGCACGGACACGAGGGCCTCACGTTATCACCGCGCCGGGGTGATGTCAAATGTATCAGGTTCAACCGCTTTGGGACGCATCTTCGTTGACATTTCCCCGGGGGTCGGGTATGTTAGACGTTAGCAGTCTTGTGTTTAGAATCGAGAATACGGAAGGAGGAATAAATGTTCGGATCACTTGGACCTCAGGAACTGCTTATCATCCTGCTCATCGTGATCATCATCTTCGGGGCCAAAAAGCTTCCTGATCTCGGCAAATCATTGGGTGAGGGCATAAGGAATTTCAAGGGCTCCGTCAGCGGCAAAGACAAGGACCAGGAAAAGAAAGACGAGACCAAGACCGACCCTCCCGCCAAGGCTTGATGCAGCGGACAATCGAAAAGCTGGCCCACGAGCGGGGCGCGCTCGAAGAGACGTTCCACCGGCAGATGGACGGGTTGACAGCCATCGCCGGCGCGCTCGAAGGCCTGGACGAGCAGTTGAGGGCCTCCCCGGAGTCCGCCCCTAGAAAAGGACGATCCTCCAGCGCCGCCTCCGTTTCCGAACTCCATGACCTGCTCGGTCGAACGATCGGACAGACGCGCGCCATGGCCGGGACGTGCCGGTCTCTCTTCGATACCGCATCCGCCTTGGCTGAAGCCCGGGACCGGGAATGGAACGCCCTTGTCAACAACCACGTATCCATGATCTTTAAAAGCATGGAGTGGCGCGTTGACGGTCTGGCCGCCGCCTACAACGACGTGGCCTCGCTATCCCGGACGTTCATTCTCCTCCAGGACCAGCTGGGCCGCCTTTCGGCCGCCCTGGCCGACAAGAATCTTCCGACCCCGTCCGACGTGGCCGGTGTTCTCGAGCCGCTCCGGGACTGGCGCTACGAGCGCTTCGAGAACCGCCACCGCGGCCCGCAGGAAGAAATCCGACGCAAGCAGATGGAGTATATCGGATTTTTTCGGCCCGGCGGCGCGGTCCTCGACCTGGGCTGCGGCCGCGGGGAGTTTCTCGAGCTCTTGCGCGAGAAGGGATTCCGGGGCCAGGGCGTGGATCTCAACGCCCAGATGATCGGCCTTTGCCGGGACAAAGGCCTGGAGGCCCGTCGGGCCGACATCCTGGAGGCCCTGGCCGCGACGCCGGACGGCTCTCTCGACGGGATCTTCTCCTCCCAGGTCATCGAGCACGTCTCCGCCGCCCACCTCGAACGCCTGGTCGAGCTGGCTTTCGCCAAGCTGGCCCCGGGCGGCACCGTGGTCCTGGAGACGATCAATCCGGCCTCGGTCTTCGCCCTGGTCCAGGTCTACTTCCTGGACCTGTCCCACCGTCTCCCCGTCCACCCGCTGGCCCTCCGCTTTCTCCTCGAATCAGCGGGTTTCGACGACGTCCGGATCATCTATGGGAACGGGCTGGAGGAGCAAAAGCTGAAGGCGCTCCCGCCCGCCGATGAACGGACCGCCATCCTGAACGACGACATCGACCGGCTGAACCGGCTTCTCTATGCCGCGCCCGAGTATGCGGCCGCGGGCCGAAAGAATTGATCATGGCCGTCACCGCCGGTTTCGACCTCGGGGGCACCCAGCTCAAGTATGGGCTCGTCGACCGGGACGGGACCGTCCTTCACAAGGGCAGGATCCCGACGCCTTCGACCGTCGAGGAATTGTTCGACCGGCTGCCGGCCGTCTGGGCGGACCTGAAAGCCCTCTCTCCCGAGCCGATCGCCGCGGCAGGCTTCGGCTTTCCCGGCCTCTGCGACGCCCGCCTCGGACGCATCCGCCAATCTCCCCACTGCTCGGGATTGGATGAATTCGATCTCATTCCGGCCCTGGCCGGCGTTCTGGACGTCCCCTTCGTCATCGACAACGACGCCAACCTGGCCGCCCTGGGTGAATGGACCTGCGGCGCCGGCCGGGGGACCTCCAGCCTTGTGGTGATGACCATCGGCACCGGCGTGGGCGCGGGGATCGTCCTCGAGGGGCGCATCTGGGGGGGCGCCCGCGGTTTCGCCGGCGAGATCGGCCACGTCTCCATCCGGCCCGACGGCCTGGAATGCCCCTGCGGCAACCGCGGGTGCCTGGAGACCGAAGTCTCGGCCCGGGCCATCCTTCGCCGCTACCGGGATTTTTCGGCCGGCGCGGACGGCCGGACTCCTGAAGAGGTCCACCGGCGCGCCGCGGCCGGCGACGCGGCGGCCCAGCGGGCTTTTTTCGAGGCCGGGATTTTTTTAGGCCTCGGACTGAGCCTCCTCATCAACGTCCTCAATCCGGAGATGATCCTGATCGGCGGCGGGGTCATGACGGCAGGCGACCTCCTGCTCGATCCGGCCGTGGCGGAGGCGGGCCGGCGCTCATACCGGGCGGCCTTCGAAGCTTGCACGATCCGCCGGACCGCCCTGGGCAACGACGCCGGGCTGATCGGCGCCGCCGCCCGGGCGGCCCGAAGGGATGGTCCCGGATCATGAATATTTTGCGGCCGCGGCAACGAACGATCGAAAAACCGCGTATCAGAAAGACGAGGAGCTCTCATGAATAGACGAATCCTGCGCACCGCCTTGTTCCTGACCCTGTCGGTTGCGGCGATCGGCCCGATTCTGGCTCAGTCGACCAAAGGGGCCATCCTGGGGTTGCTGCGCGAAAAGGGCCACAAGCCCCTGGCCGCCGCCACGGTCACCCTCATCGGCTCCGCCCTTCAGGGCCAGCGCCTCTACCTGACGACGGGCACGGGGATCTTCTACTTTCCGGAGCTCCCTCAGGGCGTTTATGAGCTGAGGGCCGATCTGCCCGGATACAAGTCCGAAGTCCGGCCCGGCATCCAGATGGGCATCGGACGGACGGTCAACCTCCTCGTCGAGCTCGAAGCTTCGGCCATGGAGGAGGACGCCGTCAACACCACGCCCTCCCCCACGATCGACGTCAGCGCTTCCAAATTCAGCATCGATTACGGGCGGAAGCTTCTGGCCGCCCTTCCCCTCCAACGCGATTTCGGCGACATCCTCAGGCTCTTTCCCGGCTCGGTCGGCGAAGGGCCCGCGTTCGACCGGACCGCCTCCGTTCTCGGCGGAACCGTCCGGAGCCAGCGCGTTTTGGTGGACGGCGCCTATGCGGGCGATCCCTATACGTCCCTGCCGATGTACAATATCAACGTCGACGCCATCGAAGAAATCGAATTCGTCGGCGCCGGCATGCCCGCCGAGATCGGCGCGACCGACGGCAGCCTCATCAATATCGTCACCCGCACCGGAGGAAACGGCTTCGAGGGCGGGCTGACGGCCTACTATACCAATCGCCACCTGTCCAAGGACATGTTCTCGGCCGACGCCTTGAAGGGCCTGAGCATCGTCCCCCCGGAAAAATTCAACGAATACCGCGATTTCTCCCTTGACCTCGGGGGCATGCTCTGGGAGGACCGGGCCTGGGCCTATTTCGCCGGGCGCATCCTGTCATGGGATATCACCAATCCCTACGCTCCGGAAGCGCGCCTGGCCCAGCTGGGCATCGACAACAGCCCGCATTTCGACTGGTCGCACCGCGAATGGATGACCTTCTTCCACCTCACGGTCGAGCCCGTCAAAGAAATCCGCTACACGGGCACGGTCCAGGTCGGGCATCTCTTCGAGCCCTATTACGGGGCCTCCATCGCTCCGGACGCTTCGGCCGATTACGTCCCCGTCCTGGACGGCGAAAGCACCTTCTCCACGACCCACCAGATCGACTATCTCCTCAATCAGGACGTCACCTTCGAGGTCCGCGGGACGTTCTCCCAGCAGGGCCTTCCTCTGATCTCCCGGACGTCCGACGTGTACACGTATTTCGACTATCTCCGACAGGTCTATTGGGGCTCGGCGCCCTACGACGAAATCGACAGCCGCCAGATCTACGGCGGGACGGCCTCGGTGACGGCGTTCGCCGACCAAATCCTCGGAGCCTCCCACCAATTCAAAGCCGGCGTCGAATACGAAGAGGGAGATTCCCACATCGATTGGCACCGGGTGAACCCCTATTACTCCCTGTGGTACGACTATGCCGCCGGAAATCCCTATATCGTCGATCCGCTGAACGCGGTCGGCCGCCTGGCCCTCACCCCGGCGCCGACCGGCACCGGAGACTGGGACATCCAGGACAATTTCAGGCGGTTCTCCGGGTTTGTCCGCGACGATCTGAAAATCGGGCGGCTGGCCCTCAACCTCGGCCTGCGCCTCGACTATTCGACCCTCTTCGAGCCTCCCGAAACCAATATCGCCTTGTCCTTTAATTACGGCCCGGAAAACCTGGCCCCGGGCCTGGCCACCGGGGACCTTCTGACGGCTCTCGTGAGCGCCATCCACCAGACCGGTTCCTACTCACCCTTCGACGCCTACACCACGTTGTACAAGACGATAGCCGATTTCGTGACCCTTTCGCCGCGGGTGGGCGCCGTTCTCGACATCTTCGGCGACGGCAAGACCGCCCTCAAGGCCTCCTACGCCCGCTACTTCGACTCGCTTTGGACGGCCAAGTACGATGCCGGCCAGCTATACGCCCCCGAGATGGTCCAATGGGATTGGTACGACCTCAACAAGAACGGGTTGATGGACCTAACGGACAAATACGTCCTGGTTTCCTACGTGACCCAGACTCCCAACGCTAATTATTACCAATACACCGACTCCGCCGGCGTCCTGCACTCCTTGAAGGCGCCCTACACGGACGAACTCACGGCCGGCTTGGAACGCGAGCTCTTCAGGCACTTCGATCTCGGCTTGCACTTCATCTACCGCAGAAGCGCGAACATCATCGAAGACATCGACGCCGCCAACGGCTACAACCCGACGGCCACGGACGATAAGGGGCTCATCTGGCTGCCCCTGACCGTCACCGACCCGGTCAGCGGACGGCCGATTACCGTGTACGGCCTGCGCGCCGACAGGCCCACGCCCGACATGGTGGGGACGAACCCTCCCGAGGCCTTGCGCAAATACTGGGCCTTCGTCCTGACCTTCGACAGGCGTATGGCCGACAACTGGCAGCTGAGCGGATCGGTCACCTACAGCTCGTTCCAGGGCAATGTCGGAGCCGGGACGTACGGCAGCCTCGGCCGGACCGAAATGTTCAACGATCCCAACAGCCTGATCAACTCCTACGGGCCGCTCTCTTTCGACCGCCCCCTGCAGGTCCAGCTGATGACCAGCTGGGCCCTTCCCTTCGGCTTCGTCTTGAGCGCCCATTATCAATACATGTCGGGCGCGCCCTACGACCGGACGCTGCGCGTTTATTTCCCGGCCGACTATATGGGTTACGGAACGCTTTCGCCGTACTACGACGTCGTCACCCAGAAAGACGCCGGCCGGTATCCGGCCATCAGCAACCTGGACCTGCGGCTGGAAGCGGACATCCCGGTCGGCCACAGGAACAAGATCGGCCTCTGTCTGGACGTGTTCAACGCATTGGGCGACAACGCCATCTACTACAATCTGGACCCGGCCGGCACCCTGCGGGCCGACCTGCCGACGATGACCTACACACCCGGCCCGACGTACAATCAGGTCCAGTCGGTCTACGGCGTCCGGACCTTCATGATCGGGCTCAAGTACATTTTCTAAAGACGGCGACGGCGGGGCTCAGGGGATCCTGAAAAATATCCGGATCACTTGAAGTCGAGCGTTT
Organism: Candidatus Aminicenantota bacterium; assembly: GCA_963729855.1. GTDB lineage: Bacteria > Acidobacteriota > Aminicenantia > Aminicenantales > UBA4085 > UBA4085. The sequence continues at coordinate 735,321 of CAVSPT010000005.1, forward strand.
TTTTCTGCGTTTCCTTGCCCGTGGCGTTGACCACGGTCACCGTAACCTGGTCCCGGCCCTGCCCGAGAAGGGCGATCTTGGCTTCGTCCTCCAGAACCACGGGGACATCCATGATGAAATTCCGGCCGGCCTTGGAAGGCAGCTCGTCTTCGCCCAGATCGACGCTGAAGGACGTCTTGCCCTGTCCCACGGCGTTGTTTTTGGCGTCCCGGATCTCCCAGGAAACGTCGAAGGACGTCTTCATCCGACGGGCATCGGATTTGAACCAGATCTTCTCATAAGGCAGCTGCAGCTGCAGAGTGGCGGCGACCCGCTTCGGCCCCCGCTCCGTAATGGTCAGCGCGGTCTCAAAATCGAACAGGCGGCCGCTCTCCCGGGTCGCGGGCGACCACTTGGCCTGGTCCGTGATCCGGTTGAGCGTGCCGGCGTAGCCCAGGTTGAGGTCGCGCAGGGCGGACAGGTCATAGGTGACCAGCCGGAACGTCCCGCTGCAGTTCTGGTCGGCGAAGACGAGCGGGTAGTCGCCGTAATACCAGACTTCTGAGCAGCGGCCCCAGGAGCTGCCCATCGGCGACGTGCTCCGGCTGGTGGGCGGCCCGAAGAGGATATAGATCCGGCCCCGGTCGGTCAGCCAGCCGTACGTCCCTTCGCCCCGGAAGAGATCGTTGGCCCGCCTGATGCGGCCGAGGTATTCGATCTTGAACTCGTTCTCCGCGGCCGACGGATCGGGATTGCGGCGCTTCCAGAAGTTTTCGATGAAGGCCGGCTTGTCCGCGTCCGGCGTTTCGAGGAAGACCTTCCGTTCCTCGGAGGTGATGATGTAGCGGACCTGGCTGAGGAATTCGGCGAAGGGAGGGCTGAGCTTCCGCTCCAGGTTATAGAGGGTGCAGGCGGCGGAGGCCAGGACGGCCGCCAAGACGAGCAGAACCGGGAAAAGGCGCGGGCCGGCTTTTTTAGTCATGCTATAAAAATAACCGCGGCGGGCGGGAAAAGCAAGTCGCGGAGCGGCGGGGTTCAGCCGGCCGTGCGTCCCAAGGTATAGTACTGGATGATGTATCGTTCCTGGACGGCAAACGACCAGTGGACTTCGCGGATCTGCGCGACGGCCTCGTGCAGATCCCTCCGGCGCAGGCAGTCGACGAGGGCGGCATGCTCGGCGATCGAGGCCTGTTCCCATTCCTTGACGAACCCCACCTGGCGGGGGAATTCATACAGCCGCTTCTTGAGAGTGTCGACCGTCTTCTTGAGGTACGCGTTTCCGGACAGGTTGACGAAAACGTTGTGGAACTCCACGTTATTATCGTAGTACATGTCGAAGTCGCGGCGTTCGACGGCCCGTTTCATCACGGCGTTGAGCGCCTCCATCTGGGCCAGGTCGGCATCCCCGAGGCGGCCGAAGGACGCGCTCAGGGCCGTGGCCTCCAGGGCGCCCAGAATCTCGTAGAAATCCTTAATGTCCTGAACGGTCAACGGGTTGACGATGATCTTGCGCCTGGGCAACACGGAGACGAAGCCTTCGGTTTCCAGGAGCAAGAGGGCGTCGCGCAGGGGGGTCTTGCTGACACCCAGCCGGATCGAGGTCTCTTCCATGTCGATGACTGAACCGGGGCGCAGGACGCCCGTCCGCATCTGTTCGTGAAGATACTCGTAAACCTGCTCCTTCAGCGATTTGACGTTAAGTACGGAATGCTGCTCCATCGCCGAAGTCCTTCCCCGATCCGGAAAAATTAGCAGGAATGCGACTAAAGAATAGGGAATCGGATCGGCGAAGTCAAGTCGGAGAGCTTGAAAGGCCAGGGGCAGCCATGCCCGCTCGCCCCATTTTCAAACCTGTGATATAAAAACGGAATAAGGAGCCGCCGATGATCGATATCCGCGATGTTTCCAAGAGCTACAACAAAGGCCAGGTCAAAGCCGTCGACGATTTGACCCTGACCGTGCGGCCTGGCGAAATATTCGGCTTTCTCGGGCCCAACGGGGCGGGCAAGACCACCACGATCAAGCTCATCGTCGGCCTCCTCAAGCCGGACAAGGGAACTATCGCCGTGGCCGGCTGGGACACCCAGGCCGCCCCCCTGCGGGCCAAGGCCGTGACCACGTACGTTCCCGATACGCCGGCCGTCTACGAACGTCTGACCGGCCTCGAATACCTGAATTTCATCGGCGACGTCTACGGGGTTCCGAAAAAAGACCGCCTCGAACGGATCGCCAAATGGCTGGAGATCTTCGAGCTCGCCTCGGCCGTCTCCTCGCCCATCCAGAGCTACTCCCACGGCATGAAGCAGAAGATCGTCCTCATCGCCGCTCTCCTGCCCGGGCCCAAGGTCATGGTCCTGGACGAGTCCATGGTCGGCCTGGACGCGCGGGCCGCCCATCATATGAAAGAGATGATGCGCGAACACTGCGACGCGGGCGGAACGCTTTTCTTTTCCACCCACATCATGGAGGTGGCCGAGAAGCTCTGCGACCGCATCGGCATCATCCACAGGGGGCGCCTCATCGCCTGCGGAACGATGGAGGAGCTCCAGGCCCGCAACCGCGAGGAACAATCGCTGGAGAGCATCTTCCTGGAGCTGACGGACAAATGAGAAAGTTTCTCCTCCTCGTCCGCACCGGCCTGCGGGTCAATTTCGGCTTGTCCCTGCTCAAGCCCAAGTACCTCTTCCGCGACAAGAAGGATCTCTGGATGGTCCCCCTGATCGGGCTCGGCCTGGTCGGCCTCATCCCTTTGCTCATTTTTTACGTCCGCCTGGCCGTCCGCCTGTACGGCTGGCTCTCCCCCCTGGACCAGCAGCCGGCCCTGTTGACGTTCGCCCTGCTCATGGGCCAGTTCCTGGTCCTCATTTTCGGATTCTATTACGTCATCTCGGCCTTCTACTTCTCTCGTGACTTGGAGCTCCTGGTCCCGCTGCCCCTGGCCTCCTCCCAGGTCCTGCTGGCCAAATTCACCGTGATCCTGGTCAACGAATACCTGACCGTCTCGCCCCTCGTTCTTCCCGTCATCATCACCTACGGCATTCTGTCCCGCGGCGGCGCGGCCTACTGTACCCGGGCCGTCCTGACTTATCTTTTGCTGCCCGTTATCCCGCTGGCGGCCGTTTCCCTGCTCGTTGTCGGGCTGATGCGCCTGGTCAATTTCGGCCGGAAGAAGGACGCCCTCATCCTGGCCGGGAGCCTCCTTCTGATGAGCGGAGCGATCGGCGCCCAGTTCTGGATCAACCGCTCCGTCGGCGCGGCCCCCGATCGGGCGGCGGTCATCCGTTTCCTGGCCGCGCCGGACGGGCTCGTCCAGCAGGTCGGCTCCAAGTTTCCGCCCAGCATCTGGGCGTCCAAGGCCCTGGCCTTCGGGACGACGGGGTCCGGGCCGGTCAATGCCGCCTTGTCCATCGGGGTCTCCCTGCTCCTCTTCGCCGGCCTGTTCCTCGCCGCCCGGCGCTTTTTCTACCGCGGGCTCATCGGCCTGAGCGAGCAGACGGCCCGCCGCCGGACTCTTTCGCGGGACCGCCTGGAGCGCGGGATCGGTTCCGGATCCCGCCCGGTCCGGGCCATCTTCGAGCGCGAGCTCCGCATCATGAACCGCACGCCCATCTTCCTTCTCAACGGCGTCCTTTCGGTCATCCTCATTCCCGTCCTGTTCGTCGTCATGTGGAACACGGGCAAGCGGGCCTCGGACGCCTCGGCCCTGCTGGCCCTCGTCCGCTCGGCGGACGCCACGGTCGCGGTCATCGCCGCGGCCCTCTTCATGACGATCAGCGGCAGCCTCAACGGGACGGCCTCCTCGGCCTTTTCCAGGGAGGGAAGCCAGTTCTGGATGTCCAAGGTCATCCCCGTCTCGCCGGCGGACCAGGTCAAGGGCAAGTTCCTCCATTCTTATGCCATCGCCCTGCTGGGGATCGCCGCCTCGACTTTGGTCGTCCTCTTCGTTTTTCACCTGGGGACGGATATCGTTCTGGCCGCCGCGGCGCTCGCCCTGGCCGCTTCCTTCGTCCTGACCGCCGTGGGCATGATCATCGATCTGGCCCGGCCACTCCTGACCTGGACCAACCCCCAAAAAGCCATCAAACAGAACTTCAACGTCCTTTTAGCTATTTTTGCCGATTTCGGCGTTCTCTTCCTGCTCTATCTCGCCGTCCGGTTCATGGGGAGGCTGGGGTGGACGGGCTGGCGGATCCCGGCGGCACTATTTATTCTGCTGGCGGCGCTGTCCGCCGCCGTCTTCAAGGCGCTGACGGCTTTCGCCGCGCGGCGCTACCGGGACATCGAGGTCTAAAAAGCGGCGGCCATTTATTCCTCGGAGTGGTCCGCGGCCGGCTTGGCCGCGGCGCGCCACAGGAAGAAGACGGGGACGCCCAACAGGACGATGGCCAGACCCGGAATGGTATAGCCGGGCTTGAAAACGAGCAGGTCCGCAGCGATGGCCAGCGAGACGAAGACGTAAAGCCCGGGCACGATCGGATAGCCGAAGGCCTTGTACGGCCGCTCGGCGTCGGGCTTTTTTCTGCGCAGGATGAAGATGCCGCCCACGGTCAGGCTGAAGAAAATGAGGACGGCGAAAACGACATAATCGAGCAGCTGGCCATAGGTGCCGGAAAGGCACAGCCCGGCCGCCCACATGCCTTGGACGACGAGGGCCACGCCGGGAACGGATTTTTTATTCAGGATCCCGGCCTGCTTGAAAAAGAGCCCGTCGCGGGACATGACGAAATAGACCCGGGCCCCGGCCAGGATGAGGCCGTTCATGCAGCCGAACGTGGAAATCATGATCAGGGCGGCCATGATGCCCGCCGCCGCGTCGCCGCCGAACATGACCGAGGCGGCGGCCGTTCCGACGCGATCGCTCAGGGCGAAGGAAATGCCGCGGCCGGCCACATCGGCCGCGTCGGGATTCCCGGCGACCGGCAGGATGAGGACATAGGCGATATTGGCCAGGATGTAGAGAACGCTGACCGAGAGCGTTCCGATGAGAAGGCTCAGGGGAATTGTTTTTTTGGGATTCTTGACCTCTCCGGCGGCGTAGGTGATGTCGTACCAGGCGTCGCTCGTGAAGAGCGATCCGACCATGGCCGCGCCGATGGCCGCAAGGAGCATGAACCCGGAGAGCGGCGCCACGCCGGTTACCGCCCCGCCGGCGACGTGAGTCCAGGAGCCCTTCCAGAAGGCGGCGAAATTGTCCTTGATGGCCGGACCATTCGCGCCCAGAAGGAAACCCAGGCCGATGAAGCCGACAAGGACGACGAACTTGAGCGTGGTGAAGCCATTCTGTACGATTTTTCCAGCCCGTATACCGCGCAGGTTGACAACGGTCAGGAGGGCGACCATGGCGATGGCCAGTACTTGGGCGGCAGAGATTTTCAGCCCCAGGACGCTGAGAAGCGTGCTCCCCTCACCCAAGGCCGGGAAGAGAACGCCGGCGAATTTGGCGAAGGACACAGCCACGGCGGCGATCAGCCCCGTCTGAATGACCAGGAAGAGCGTCCAGCCGAAGAGGAAGGCGATCAGCGGCGAATAGGCTTCCCGTAAATAGACATAGATGCCGCCGGCCCGGGGCATCATGCCGGCCAGCTCGCCATAGCTCAGGGCGCCGATGAGGGTCAACAGCCCGGTGATGATCCAGACCAGGATGAGCAGGCCGGCCGAGCCGACCGTCCGGGCGATGTCGGCGCTGACGATGAAAATGCCCGACCCGATCATCGAGCCGACGACGATCATGGTCGAGTCGAAGAGGTTCAGATCGCGTTGGAAATGGCGCGATTCGGACAAGCGGGCCTCCCTTCCCCATCATGCGGGGCTCGCGGAATCGAGGGTTATCGTACCGGGGAGGCCGTGGAAAATCAATTCCCCTGCGGCGGTTTGTTGTACCCGCGCTCGCCAAAAGGCCGGAGCTTGTCCAGCCAACGCTTCTCCAGCGCGGCCAGGGCCTCGCGGACGACGAGCGGTGAAGCGTCCCCCGCGGGAGGCGTCATATACTCCAAAACCTCGAAGACAAAATCCTCCGGCTTCTGGGCCTTCCAATCGCTCTGCAGCGCTTTGTTGGCGTGTCCGCCGCCGGCCAATTGGAAGCGCTGGCTGTTGATTTTGCCGTCGACGTTGGGATAGCCGACGATGAAGATCTTGCCGTTGACCGCGTTGCGGATCTGCAGAATGCCCGCCCGCGGCGGGTTCTCTTTATAAGCCCGGATCAATTCCTTGCGTCGGTCCATGAGAGGTTTCTCCTCAGAATCATTTCGGGGTCGCGTCTCCATTTTGCCACTTTTTTCGCCGCCGCGGCAATTGATTTGCGATCCGGCCGGATAATGACGATAATTTGGACCCGCCAACTATCGCTGGAGGCCCGCCCATGAAATGCCGATCGCTGGTCATATCCTTTGTCGGAGTTTTCCTCCTTTTCACGGTACTCGTCCGCGGATCTTGGCCGCGTCCGAGTACGGAGATCAATGATCCCCAGACAAAATCCGGGGCCCCTCTCTCCACGCCGACGCCGGCGGACACCCTGTTCCTGTCCGCCAAGGTCGCGCCCCAAATCCCGCTGGCCGCCGCATCGTTCGCCCTCAAACAGGTCCGTCTGCTGCCCGGCCCGTTCAAGGAGGCCATGGACCGCGATCTCAAATATATGCTCAGCCTGGACAACGACCGCCTGCTCCACTCCTTCCGCTTGACCGCCGGCCTGCCCTCGAACGCCAGACCCTACGGCGGCTGGGAGAAACCGGACAGCGAGCTGCGCGGCCACACCATGGGCCATTACCTTTCGGCCTGCGCCTTCATGTATGCGAGCACCGGCGACGAGCGGATCAAGTCCAGGGCCGACGGCCTCGTCGCCGAGCTGGCCAAGTGCCAGCAGGTCCTCGGTCCCCGCGGCTACCTGAGCGCCTTTCCCGAGGAGTTCTTCGACCGGGTCGAGGCCACCCGCACGGTCTGGGCCCCCTACTACACGATCCACAAGATCATGGCCGGCCTGCTCGACTGGCACGAGAACGGCGGCAGCGCCCATGCCCTCGAGATCGCCGAGAAGATGGCCGCCTGGGTCAAGCTGCGGACGGACAAGTCCGACCCGGGCCATATGGAGCGCGTCCTTAACCACACCGAGCAGGGCGGCATGTGCGAAGTGCTGACGAATCTCTATTCGCTCACCGGCAAGGCCGAATATTTAACGCTGGCCCGCCGCTTCGACGAGCGGCACTACATCGTCCCTCTTTCGCAGTATAAAGACGTCCTCAAAGGGGAGCACGTCAACTCGTTCATCCCCAACATCATCGGCACGGCCCGCGAATACGAGATGACCGGCGATGTCGGGCTTTACAACATCGCCTCCTATTTCTGGCGCGAAGTCACCGGCGCGCGCTGCTATGCCACGGGCGGGACATCGAACGGGGAGGCCTGGCAGCAGGATCCCTACGTGATGGCGTCCGAGCTCGGCGCCGACAGCCATGAATCCTGCTGCACCTACAACATGCTCAAGCTGACCCGCCACCTCTTCAACTGGGAAGCCAGGGCCGGGCTGGCCGACTATTATGAGCGGGCCCTTTTCAACGGGATCCTATCCACCCAGAACCCGGCCGACGGAATGATGATGTATTACGTTCCGATGATGCCGGGGATGTACAAGACGTTCATGATCCCCGAGGACTCGTTCTGGTGCTGCACGGGGACGGGCATGGAAAACCACGCCAAGTACGGCGACAGCATCTATTTTCACGGCCCGGACACGCTTTACGTGAACCTCTACATAGCCTCCGAATTGTCCTGGCCGGAAAAGGGCCTGGTCCTTCGCCAGGACACGAAGTTCCCCGAGGAACCGGGCGCCCGGCTGACCGTCACGGCGGCCAAGCCCGTCGATCTGGCTTTGAACCTGCGGATCCCGGCCTGGATCGCCAAGGGCGCCTTCGTCAAGATCAACGGCAAAAAGCTCGAGGCTTTCGCCGGGCCCTCGAGCTACCTGACACTGCGGCGGAGCTGGAAATCGGGCGACACGATCGAGCTGGCCCTGCCCATGGACCTCCATCTCGACCGCCTGCCCGACGACCCGAAGATCGCCGCCATCCTCTATGGGCCGATCGTGCTGGCGGGACAGCTGGGGACGGAAGGAATGACGCCGGAGAAGACCAACGGTCCCTACGGGCCCGAGGGCGCGCCCGTGGCTGTTCCGAAATTCCGCGTTCCGGGCAACGATTTGAGCGCCTGGATCAAACCCGTGGCCGGAAAGGCCCTGACCTTCCAGACGGCCGGGGCGGGACAGCCCAAGGATGTGACCCTCATTCCTTTTTATAAGCTGTTCGGGGAGCGGTATTCGGTTTACTGGACGATCCTCCTGCCGGGCCAGGAGGAGGCCAAGCCCAACCCGCGCCGGCGATGAACGCCGGGCGGAAAAATCCCCGCGGGATGGTGATGCTTGCGTACGGCCGCCGCTGAAGCCGGAAAACCGAGATTGTTCAAAGACCGGGCCGCCTGGCGGGCCTGGCTTGAGAAGAACCACGATAAAGCGGGCGAGATCTGGCTCACCTATTACAAGAAGAATTCCGGCAAGCCCTCGGTTACTTACGAGGAAGCCCTGCAGGAAGCGCTCTGCTACGGCTGGATCGATTCGACGATCGGCAAGCTCGACGGGGAGCGCTACGTCCAGCGCTGGACGCCGCGAAAGCCGCAAAGCGTGTGGTCGGCCTCCAATAAAGCGCGTATACGCAAGCTGATCGCCGCGGGGCTCATGGCCCCGCCCGGCCTGGCCGCCATCGCCGCGGCCAAGAAGAACAGCTCCTGGAACAAGCTGAACGACATCGAGCGCATCGATCGCGGCGGGGGCCCGCCGCCGGAAGTCCGCGCCGCCATCGAAGCCCAGCCCGGACTCAAGGAAAAATTCGCCGCCCTGTCCGCGTCCCGGCGCAAAATGCTATCCTACTGGATCGCCAGCGCCAGGCGCCCGGAAACGCGCGACCGCCGAATCGGTCAATTAGAACACTACATCGACTCCGGAACGCTCCCCGGCGCACCGGGCTCCGTCCCGCCGCCGAAAAAGCCGCGCGGCGAAAAAGCGGGGTGATCCGTTTGACCTCCGCCCGCGAATCGCGGTAAATAAGGAAAACGAAAGACGGCCGTGCGCGTCTTTTTTATTTTCACCAGGGAAGGCATTGCCATGAAGCTTAAAACAGTCCTCATCGGCGTCATCCTGATTTTCGGAGCAGCGGTTCTTCGCCCCATCGGCCCGGCCGAAGCGCGCGTCTTATCGACCGAAGCGACGGGTGCGTCCGCCGCACTGACGGCCGGCCGGGAGACGATTCTCCTCGACGACGGCTGGCGTTTCGCCCTCGGTGATGCCGCCGACCCGGCCAAAGACTTCGATTTCGGCGCCGCGTATTCCTACGCTTCGGCCAAAGGCTGGGGCGGGGCGGTCCGGACCGGCTTCGGCGACGGCGCCTGGAGGACCGTGGATCTGCCCCACGATTGGGCCGTCGAACTGCCCTTCGTCCAGAACCCCTTTACGTTCCGCCTCATGGACCACGGCTTCAAACCGCTGGCCCGCGTCTTTCCGGGGACTTCGATCGGCTGGTATCGCCGCCATTTCGCCGTTCCGAAAGCCGATGAGGGGCGCCGTTTCCGCGTCGACTTCGATGGGGCCTTCCGCGACTGCCACGTCTGGCTGAACGGCATTCTCCTCGGACGCCACGAGGGCGGCTACGATCCGTTCGGCTTCGACGCCACCGATCTGGTCAACTATGGCGGCGACAATGTCCTTGTCGTCCGGGTCGACGCCACGCACAACGAGGGCTGGTTTTATGAAGGCGCGGGCCTCTATCGGCACGTCCGCCTGACCAGGACCGCGCCCATCCACGTCCCCGTCTGGGGGACGTATGTCACCGCCCTGGTCGAGGGGGACGCGGCCACGCTGACGATCGAAACGGAAGTCGCCAACGAAACGGCCGCGGCGGCGGCGATCGGCCTGAAATCGTCGATCGTCGATCCGGCGGGAAAACCGGCGGCCGAGATCGTCGAAGCGGTCCGGCCGGTCGGCCCCTTCCAAACGGCCGTGGTCCGCCAGAGCGTACGTCTTTCCGCGCCTTTTCTCTGGACCCTGGAAAAGCCGGCCTTGTACAAGCTCACCTCGACCATCCTGCGCGACAGCCATCCCGTGGACTCGCTTGAGACCCGGTTCGGCGTGCGCACCATCCGTTTCGACAAGGACAAGGGCTTCTTCCTCAACGGAACGCGGGTCCCGATCCAAGGCGTCTGCAACCACCAGGACCATGCCGGCGTGGGCGCCGCCCTCCCCGACCGGCTTCAATATTTTCGGGTGGCCCGGCTTAAGGAAATGGGCGTCAACGCCTATCGGACCTCCCACAACCCTCCGACGCGGGAGCTGCTCGAAGCCTGCGACGAGCTGGGCCTGCTGGTCATGGACGAGACCCGGCTCTTCAGCTCGAACGAGGCGGCCCTCGGCCAGCTCCGCCGCATGATCCGCCGCGACCGCAATCATCCCTCCATCATTCTTTGGTCGATCGGCAACGAGGAGGACATCCAAGCCGATCCGGTCGGGCGGCGGATCGCCGAGACCATGATTCGGGCGATCAAGGCCCTGGACACGACCAGGCCGACGACCTATGCCTCCAATTCCGGGGCCTTCGGGGGCATCAACCAGGCCGTGGACGTGCGCGGCTTCAACTATCACCTGGGCGAGATCGACGCTTACCACGCCGCCCATCCCGATCAGCCGCTCTTCGGCTCCGAGATCGCCAGCACCCTGACCACGCGCGGCGAGTACGCCGATGACAAGACCCGCGGCTATATGGCGTCCTACGACAAAAGCTGCCCGCGCTGGGGCGAGTTGGCCAAAGAATGGATGATCTTTTACGCCGCGCGGCCCTGGCTGGCCGGAGCCTTCGTCTGGACGGGCTTCGACTACCGCGGTGAGCCGACGCCCTACGTCTGGCCCTGCATCAGCTCCCATTTCGGCATCCTCGACACCTGCGGATTCCCCAAGGACCTCTTCTGGTATTACAAGAGCTGGTGGACGAACGAGCCGGTGCTGCATCTGCTCCCCCACTGGAACTGGAAGGGACGCGAAGGGCAGAGGATCGAGGTCTGGGCCTTCTCCAACATGGACGAAGTCCGGCTGACGCTGAACGGAAGAGATCTGGGGACGAGAAAGATCCCGCGGCTCGGGCGGGCCGAATGGAGCGTTCTCTATGAACCGGGCCGACTGGAAGCCGCCGGATTCAAGAACGGCCGGGAGGTCCTCCGCGAGGCCGTCGAAACGACCGGCCCTCCGGCCCGGCTGACGCTGGCCGCGGACCGGACGGCCATCGCGGCCGACGGGCGCGATGTGAGCATCGTCACCGTAGGGGCGGTCGACGCCCAGGGCCGGCCGGTGCCCATTGCGGCCGACGAGGTCGCCTTCGACTGCTCGGGACGGGGTCGGATCATCGGCCTCGGCAACGGCGATCCGAGCAGCCACGAGCCGGATGTCTTTCTGCCCGGCCCTCCTGCCAAGGCGGGAGGAAAACCGGCGAAGCCGCAATGGAAGCGCCGCCTCTTCAACGGCCTGGCCCAGGTCCTGGTCCAGGCGGACCGATCGGCCGGGACCGTGACGCTCAGGGCCTCGGCGGCCGGCCTGGCGCCGGCCGTCCTGAACATCCGGACGGCGGACTAGGGAGGCTTCCTAAGAGCTGAAACGGCCCGGCGTCCGGGGCCGGGTCTCAGAGCTGCGTCGTCAGGAAAAGCGGCAGGGTCATATGGCCGATCTGGTCCTGCATCTCCTCGATGCCGTCGACGTGCCCGTCCTCGTCTTTCAGGATCTTCTCCAGGAGCTCGCGCGTGGCGTAGTCGGCGACCTTGCCGGCCAGCTCGATCCCCGCGTTGTAGCCCTTGACCGCAACCATCTCATGGGCCAGGTCGTTGACCAGCATCTTGGGAATCTCCGAGCCGATGGTCAGCTTGGTCAGCTTGCTGACGATGGGCAGTCCCTCGAGGAAGAGGATGCGGCCGATCAGGGACTCGGCGTGCTTCATCTCGTCGATGGCCCGCTTTTCGAAGTGCTCATGGAGCTTTTTGTAACCCCAGTTGGCGCACATCTCGGAATGGACCATGTACTGGCTGACGGCCGTCAGCTCGTCGGCCAACAGGGCGTTCAGGGCGGCGATCAATTGAACATTTCCCTTCATTTTTGTCTCCTATTGGTGGAATGCAACTCTATTATAGCAGAATTCGAGCCGCCAGAGGTCATTCATCGGCCGGCGAAAATAGCGGAATTGGGGATGATGCCCTCGATTCTAATATGATAGACTGGCTTTCGCGCCGCGCGCATCCCTAAGACCGATCCGCACAGGAGAACGCATGAGCAAGCTCGAAGGGAACCTGTCGCTCTACGGCTTGACCATGGTCGCCATCGGCGCCTGCATCGGCTCGGGCATCTTCCTCAGCCCCTCGCTGGTCGCGGGATATCTTTCCTCCCCGCTGTGGATCCTGGTCGTCTGGGGGCTGGGCCTTCTCCACGCCCTGACCGGATCGCTCACCTTCGCCGAGCTGGGGGCCATGCTGCCCAAGGCCGGCGGACAATACGCCTACCTCAAGGAGATCTTCGGCCCGCTGACGGCCTTCCTGTATGCCTGGGTCACCTTCGTGGTCATCAACAGTTCGGGCATCGCCGCGCTCAGCCTGACCTTCGCCAAATACACGGCCTTCATCTTCCCCATGTCCAACACCGGAACACTTCTCCTGGGGGCGGCGGCGATCGCCGTCATGGCCGCCATCAACATCCTGGGCACGCATTTCTCCGACCTGACGGCCAAAATCTTCTCCGGCCTCAAGCTGGCCGGGCTGGCCTTGATCATCGGCGTCGGTTTGTTCTTCGGCTCGCCGGCCCGGACGGGTTTCCATCTCACTTTGAAATCGACCTCCACGACCGATCCGGGGATCGGCTGGGCCGGAGCCCTGGGTCTGGCCTTCGTCGGCGTTTATTTCTCGGTCGGCGGCTGGCAGCACGCCTCCTACCTGGCCGGCGAGGCCCGCAATCCGCGCAAGACCGTGCCGCGGGCCATGATCCTGGGGGCGATCATCGTCGGCCTGGTCTACTGGCTGGCCAACCTTGGATATCTGTTCCTCCTGCCGGTGGACCGCGTCGCCAGATCGGGCGGCGTGGCCGCCGAGGCCCTGCAGACCGTCCTTCCCTTCGGCGCCGTGGTCATTTCGATCATGATCGCCCTGTCCGCCCTGGGGACGATCGGGATCAACACGTATTCCGTCCCGCGCATCTTCTACGCCTTGTCGGACGACGGGCTTTTTTTCCCCGCCTTTGCCCGGATCCATCCCAGGTTCAAGACCCCGGCCAACGCCATCCTCCTCCAATGCGCCTGGGCCATGGTCCTGCTCCTGGTCTGGGGGACGTTCGCCAACATCATCACCTATCTGGTCTTCATGGACGGGATCTTCATGCTCCTGACCGGGATCGGGATCATGAAGCTGCGGCGCACGCGCAAGGACGCCGAGCGCCCCTATAAAACCCTGGGCTACCCGGTGACGCCGATCCTGTTCGTTCTGATGTCGCTCTTCTTCGTCGGCGCCACCCTGCTCGAAAAACCGGTCCAAGCCCTGGCCGCCACCGGCTGCTGCCTGCTCGGCCTGCCGTTCTACTATTATTTCCGGGGCAGGAAGCGCGCCGCCGCGCTCTGACGGTCACGGCCGAGGGATCGCTTTCAAATTGAATTTTCATTCCACTCGTGCTATAAGCGGCTGATGCTGAACACGCTGCTCATCGTCAATCCGGTCGCCGGCCATGGCCGGGGCAAGAAAGTCCATCATCGGCTGGAAGCCCGTCTGAACGCCGAATTCCCCGGCCTCGTCACCCGGCTGTCGGAGCACGCCGGCCAGGCCGTCGAACTCGGCCGGCAGGCCGCCGCCGAAGGCTTCGACCGCATCCTTTGCCTGGGCGGGGACGGCACGACGTTCGAGGTCGTCAACGGGCTTTACGCCCAAGGCCGCCCGGCCAAACGGCCGGAGATCGGGCTCATCCCGGCCGGCACGGGCGATTCGTTCATCCGCGATTTCGGGACGACGACGCCCGAGGACGCATTGGCCAACATCCTGGCCGGCCGGCGCCATGCCTCCGATCTGATCGAGTTCGAATTCCAAAACGACGGCCGGACCGAGCGGATGGTCTCGCTCAACATCATCGGCGTCGGGCTCATCGCCGACATCCTCAAGCTGACCAACGACAAGCTCAAGCCGCTGGGGTCGTTCGGCTACAGCCTGGCCGTCCTGCTGCGCCTGGCCAAGGGGATGAAAAACCGCATCGCCCTCGAGATCGACGGCGTCCGGCGGGAGATCCGCAACAGCGCCCTGGTCGTCTCCAATTCGAAATACACGGGCGGCAAGATGATGATCGCCCCTCACGCCGACGCCGCCGACGGCAAGGCCGACCTGGTCGTCTTCCGCGAGGTCAACCGGCGCGAGATCCTGGCCATCTTCTCCAAGGTCTTCTCGGGCAAGCACGAAGCCCATCCCAAGGTGGAAATGATCCAAGCCGCCGCCATATCCATCGTGAGCGAGCCCCCGCTGATGCTGATGGCCGACGGCGAGCTCCTGGGGCTGACGCCCCTGCGGCTCAAGGTCCTGCCCGCGGAGCTGACGATCCTCGTATGAAACGGCTGTTCGATAACGTCCGGTCCACCCTGATCTGGATCATCGCCCTGCCGTTTTTTTTCGTCAGCTGCGTCCTGATCATGGTCGTCTCCCTGTTCACCCGCGGGCCCAAGTTCGATACGGCCATCAAGTTCTGCTGCCGGACCGTCCTGTTCTGCTGCGGCATCCGGGTGAAGGTCCAGGGCCGGGAGAATTTCGACCCCCGCCGCCAATACATCGTCATGATGAACCACGTCAATTTCTTCGATCCCTTCGTCTTCTACGCCGGCTTCCCCGGCCGGGCACGGGGGATCGAGGAGCAGAAGCATTTCAAATGGCCGGTCTACGGCCCGGTGATCAAGCGCATCGGCCAGATTCCGATCGACCGCAAGAACAGCCGCAAGGCCCGGGAGAGCCTCAACCGGGCGGCCGCGCTCATGCGCGAGCGGCGCGATTTCTCCTTCCTCGTCCTGCCCGAGGGGACGCGCACGCGGGACGGCCGATTGGGCCCGTTCAAGCGGGGAGGATTCGTCCTGGCCATCGAATCGGGGCTGGACATTTTGCCGATCGTCCAACTGGGGTCTTTCCGCATCAACCGCAAGGGCAGCCGCCTTGTCCGGCCCGGCCGGGTCGATTACATCATCAAGGCCCCCGTTTCGACGGCCGGCTTCGTCAAGGAACACCACGACGAGCTGGTGGATCAGGTTCGGGCCCGTATGCTGGCCCACCTCGAGGGGGCATCGTCCGACGCATGAACCGCAACTTCATTGAAGTTTCCCAGGAACGGCTGCGGATCGCTGGGTCGGAGAAATCCCGCTTGGCCGTCAGCGCGGATTGGACTGAGCCCAATGGCCGACCCACGTCCTGGTTTTCCCATTGTGATAGAGGAGGCCCCTTTTCAGCTCCAGCTTTGTTTTTTCAATGTCGAGCGGAGACTCCAATTTATTTTCGGCCGCAAGATCCCTGTTGATCCTTTGAAAATCATCTCCCAAGATGATCTCCGAGAGATGGAGTTGCCGATCAAATCGAAAAATGCTCTTCGAGTAATTCGTCGTGACCGTCACATCGCCGCTGTTGCCGATTTCAACTTTATCGATCGTGTATCCGGGGCCCAGTATTTGATCGATCTTGGTTTGAGGGAGAAGAACATAAAATTGCTCGCTCCCTGCTCCGATATCCGGACTGCTGAATTCAGGGGAATTGGGCGAACCGCCTTTCAGGTCGGCGGCCCGGAAAACGACCAAACAAGCCTTATGATATTCCTCATTCTGTCCCGCCAATATTAATTCCTTTCCCCCATCCCCGGCGAGATCGGAAAATCCGAAATCGTTGAATTGTCCGGAATTCCAATATTCTCCTTTGACCTCTCCGGAAGCGTCGAGGATGGAGACATGCGCCGGATATTCGCCAAAACAGTAACTGATGATGAGAACCTCCCGTTTTCCGTCTTTGTCCATGTCTAGAGCATCAATCGCTCGAATGACATAGTCTGAAGGAAACCGTCTCGCTCCGAATTTCATTTCTCGGCCCATGGGATGATTCCAAAGCAGCTTGCCCTTGGAGTTTAAGCACAGCAGGTTTCCCCCATTATGCTCATCATCGGTTTTTACGGCGAAAAGGACTTCTTTGTCCCCATGTCCCTTTAAATCCACGAGTTTGATCAAAGGTTCGAGGACGGAATTCCCGCGCGGATTCTCAAGAACGGTCCTTCGATGATCCATATGTTGTTGATAATAATCGTTGTTTAAAAGATTTTCGATTTTTGTGTCATAAATCCAAAGGGCTTTATTATTCTTGCCGACGGCAACAATCGATGATTTCGAGATTTGGACGGTCAAAATCTGAAGATCGGAACGGTTCATGAACATCGTCGCGGTCAAGAATGAAATGGCCAGGAACATCGTCATCATGAGCAATTTTGTCAATCGCTTCATTCTCGGGAAGGCCGTCTTTTGATCGGGATGATTATTCGATATGGTTTTTTTAGATCTCCATTCTTCGATTTCGTCGATATAAGCATAGACCCGCGATTTGGATGAGCCTGCAATTCGATGGACAGGAAATCCATATTGGATTTCCCAGCGCTGGCAATTTCTCTCGGATTGGCCTAAATAAGATGAAATTTCCTTCCAGGAAGACAATTTTTTCCGAGAATTGTTTTCCATCGTTCAAAATTCGGTCCTATCCAGAATGACTTTGATTCGGCCATCGAGCATCGTTCTTCACTCCAAAGCGGATGTGTATTCCTCTCCAATTGACCCGGACTAATTCCCTTCCGGCGTGAACACGCCGGCCCAGCCCCCGCCGGGGGCCAGATGGATGCCCAGCTTGTCGGCTTTCGTCACCGTCCGTTTGATCATTTTATAGTCGTTGCCGCTGCGGTCGGCGTTGATGCCGTCCTGGTAAAGGGTCAGCTGATAGGCGCCGTCCCCCAGGAAGGCGCAATCAATCGTCAGCTCGCGAGGCGTCGCGTCCGTCATCGCCCCCACCCACCATTTGGAGCCGTTGCGCCGGGCGACGAGAACATCGTCGGAGATCTTGGCCTCGAGGACGCGCGTCTCGTCCCAGACGGTGGGAACCTTGGCCAGGAAATCCAGGCACTCCGGCTCGCGCAGGTAATGGGTCGGCGAATCAGCCAGCATCTGGAGCGGGCTCTCGTAGACGACATACATGGCCAGCTGGTGGCAGCGCGTGCCCTGGCTCATCGGCTCGTTGTAGATGGGCTGGAAATTGCCCAAGCCTCCGTTGATCATCGACCCCGGCGTGAAATCCATGGGACCGGCGAACATGCGGGTAAAGGGCAGGGTGACGGTGTGTTCGGGGGTGACGTTGCGGCCCCACTTGGATTGTTCCAGGCCATAGACGCCCTCGCTGGTGATGACGTTGGGGAACGTCCGATACAGGCCCGTCGGCTTGTAGGCGCCGTGGAAATCGATGAGGAATCTGCGCCGGGCGCCTTCGGCCGCGACCTTGTAATAATATTCGACCATCCATTGGTCGTCCCTCTGCATGAAATCCACCTTCAGCCCGGCGATGCCCCAGCGGCTGAACTGGTCCATGGCCTTGTCGAACTGGTCTTCCAGGGTTTTCCACGTCGTCCAGAGGATGATCCCGACGTTCTTCGACCGGCCATAGGAGAGGATGGCGTCCATGTCGAGGTCCGGATTGAGGGTGAGCAAGTCTCCCTTCTTGTACCATCCTTCGTCCAGGATGATGTACTCGAGCCCGTACTTCGAGGCGAAATCGATGTAATACTTGTAGGTCGCGGTATTGATGCCGGCCCGGAAATCCACTCCGTAGACGTTGAGGTCGTTCCACCAGTCCCAGGCCACCTTCCCCGGCTTGACCCAGGAGAAATCCCCCGTCGACGGCTTGGCCAGGCGGTAAATGAAGGGATGTTCGATCAGGTCGCCATCCTTGGCCGCGATCATCAGGACGCGCCAGGGAAAGACCCGGCGGCCGGCCGTTTTGGCCAGGTAGGGCGCCCGCTCCGTGACCGGGACGTCGCGGTCGTTCTTGACCTCTTCTTTGAGGGCGAAGGCGGGGAACTTGCCGACCAGCTTGAACGGCGAATCGTCCGCCCCGGTCAGCCATAGTCCGGCATAGTCCTCGAGGTCGGCTTCGGTAATGGCCACCTTGGGGCCGTCGGGGATCTCGACCACGGCCGGCGCCGAGGAGAACCTCTTGGCGCCGATTTCGCTCAGGGACATAGATTTGAAGATCCGCTCCTGGTGCGATTGGAAGCTCTCCTCCTCGGGGAAATACAGCCTGCGGTCCTGGCCGAAGGCGAATTCGGCCTGCTCGGAGACGACCGTGATGGGCTTGTCGAACTGGGTCGAAAAGCGGTAGGCCACGCCGTCGTCGTAGGCCCGGAAGATCAGGGCGAAATCGCCCTTGAAAGTCAGGGTCAGTTCGTTATACCAGTCGGTGATTTCGGCGGACTTCTGCCGGACGACCGGACGCAGGACTTCATTCGTGCTGCGCCGTTTCTCGTCGCGAACCCTGGCGTCCTTTCCGAGGACGACGCCGCCGTCCAGAGTCATGGAGACGGAGGAAGGGACAACGATCGGCCGGGCCTCGTATTTAACGGCGTAGGTGATTTTCGGACCGACGGTGATTTTCAGCTCGACCGTCTTGTCCGGGGAAAGCAGCGTGTATTCCTTGCCGGCAGCCGCCGACGCGGACGCGGCCAGCGCCGCGGCGACTAAGACCATCAGGATCGAGCGTTTTTTTTGCATGGCGACCAGCCTCCGTAATAATTTTGGATTCCCATGGGAAAACGGGACGGTCCTCAATCGCGCGAGGACGTCCGTAAGCTCACTTCCTGCAGGCACATCCCGTATCGGCTTCCCGGGGGATCGGCCGGGAGCTTCGTGCCCAGCCAGCCGTTGGTGAAATTGGCGGCATAGCACAGCCACAGCGTCCGGCCGTCCCTTGAGATGAACTTCGAAGGAAAATTGAGGAAATACGCCTGCGCTCCGAAATCCTTCAGGTAGGCCACGATCCGCCAAGGCCCGGTCAGGAGGTCGGCTTCCAGGATGTAGGAATTGAATTTCCAGACGGTGTTGGCGCCGTCGGTGACGCACATCAGGTATTTCTTAAGCGGCGCGTCGTAAGTGATCGTAACGCAGCCCATATTGTTGTTCCAATCCGCGAGCGGCTTGATGCGGGCGAAATCCTTCGTCCAGACGGGCTTGCCGGCGGCGTCGGGCCCGCCGAAGTATTCGTATTGCCGGGCATCATTGATCATTTCGGGCGAAGGTGTAACACGGCATAAATAGACCTGGTCGCCGGTGATCCAGCTCAGATTGGCCACGCGGTCTTCCAGGTCCGCCTGCGTCGCCCCGTGTCCGACGAGGTAGGCCTTGCCGTCCGGCGAATGCTCCATGTTCCGGCCGAAATCGACGAAATGGGGCGCGCCGATCTTGATCGGACCGCCCTTCTTTTCCGGTTCGGGGAACAGCGCCCGGCCCGGCTCGCAGGTATGGGGCGGGTTCGTCCAGGTCCTGCCGAAATCCCGGGAAATGTTAAAGCCCGGCGTCGGCCCGAGAACGGGCCAGTTCAGGCCGTAAGGCGCGTTGAGCAGGGCGTACGTTCCATAGTACCAGACGCCGTCGCGGACCAGCGTGCCGCAGGGATATCGGCCTTCATAGGGCTCGGGCGAGCCGGGCCAGGTCCCCAGCGGCGTGACCTTAAGATGGAGCGGATCGTCGCCCTCGATGACGGCGCGGCCGGTGGCCGCCGTCTTGCCGCCCGAAGAGACGCTGATCGTCCCGACTTTGCCGTCCGTGAACGGAGAATACATCTTCCCGTCCGCGGCCCAGCTTGGGTACCACGTATCGGCGTCGGTGTATTCGGCGTGGCGGCCGGTGAATTCCAGGCCTTTGATCTGCGGGGATTGGGGGAACGGGCAATCCGCCGGCGGCCGGGACGGCCAGGAGAAGGATGCGGCGGCTTGGGGCGTCGGTGTCAAGGACGGCGTCGATCCGGAATCCGCGGCGATTTTCAAGGTGAACGCGTGGTCGCCGGGCTTCTGCGCGGGGAGCTTCACTTCGAGGCCGGCCGCGGTCTGCGTCCAAGGCAGACGGCCGTGATATCCCAGCAGGGCCACGTCCTTGACAACGGCCTTTCCCTCGGCCAGGGCTTTGACCACCATCCGGCCGTTTTCCGGCCAGGCCAGGGCCACGGCGTAGACGAGGCCCTTCTTGGCTGTGAAACGGAAATCCTCGGCGGTGAAGGCCTTGCGCTTGGTATCGTTGAAGCTGCCTTCGACGACGGGCGTCGGACCTTCGCCGAAGACCTTCCAGGGGCGGGTGCCGTAGACGGCCTCGCCGTTCACGGCCAGCCAGCGGCCGATCTCCAGAAGGATCGTCCGTTCCGGCTCGGGGATCGTGCCGTCGGGTTTGGGCCCGATGTTCAGCAGGAGGCAGCCGTTTTTGCTGACGATATCGACCAGGTCGCCGATGATCGATCCGGCGGTCTTGTAATCCTGGGGCACAACGTAGCCCCAGCTGTTCTTGGAGACGGCCGTGTCCGTCTGCCAGAAGAAGGGCCGGATTTCGGCCAGCTGGCCGCGCTCGATATCCAGCACGGCGGCTTTGTCGGGAAAGGCTTTGTTTTTATAATTGATGGCCACGCCCTGTTTCCATTCGGCGCCCCGGTTGTAATAGAACGCGGCGAATTTCCGCAGATACGGCTGGAAGACGGGCTGCTCGATCCACCAGTCGAACCAGACCAGCTCGGGCCTGTACTTGTCCACGATCTCCGCGGTCCGGGCCAGCCAATCGTCGAGATAGGCCTTGTCCGGCGGGGCGATCCCTTTTTCGGCGTCCTGCTGGCTGCGGGCCGGGCCGTACAGACCGAGGTTGCGGGGATCCTGGACGTCGGAATCGAAGAGCCGGCCGCGATCGAAGAACCACCAGTGCTCGGCCCGGTGTGTGGAAGCCCCGAAATGAAGGCCGGCGGCCTTGACCGCCGCGGCCAGCTCCCCGACGATATCGCGGTGCGGTCCCATCTTGGCCGCGCTCCAGTCCGTGAAGCTGCAGTCGAACATGGGAAAGCCGTCGTGGTGCTCGGCGACCGGAACGACGTATTGGGCCCCGGCCGCCTTGAACAGCTCGGCCCAGGCCTTGGCGTCGAATTTCTCGGCCTTGAAGAGGGGGATGAAATCTTTGTAGCCGAACTTGCTCTGCGGCCCAAAGGTCGCCACATGATGTTTGTATTCGTCCGAATCCTTGATGTACATCTGGCGCGGATACCATTCGCTGCCGAAGGCTGGAACGGAATAGACGCCCCAGTGGATGAAGATGCCGAATTTGGCGTTGAGGTACCAGTCCGGCACTTTTTGCGTTTCAAGGGAGGCCCAGTCGGGATGGTACGGGCCGCGCCCGGCCGCGTCGTCGACCGTCTTCAGCGCGGCGGCGATCTTATCGGGATAGGACTGACCCCGGGCGCCGGCGGTCAGCCCGGCGAGCAGGATGAGGGCGGCCGCGGACGCCGCGCGGAGAGGATGAATCATCGGAAACCTCCTCGAAGGATGCGGCCCTAATATATGCAAACCCGGCGGCCGGCACAACCGAAGGCGGGCCCCACCTCCGACGGTCGGACCGCCGCCGTGTTGACGGGAAGCGGCCCTTTGGACTAAATTGGCCGCGCACCCCGCATCAAGGAGGACTCGGATGCCCCAGACTCGGAAACCCACCAAATCGGCCGCCGGCGAAAAAGACGTTCAGATCGTCATCGCCGGCGCCGGCGGATTCATCGGCGGCAATCTGGCCCACTATTTCCACGACAAGGGCTTCACCCGCATCCGGGCCGTGGATAAGAAGCCGCTGGCCGCCTGGTACCAGCGCATTCCCGGCGTCGAATGCCTCTGTCTGGACCTCAGCCGGGAGGACAACTGCAAGCGGGCCGTCGAGGGCGCCGGGGAGATCTACCAGCTGGCCGCCGACATGGGCGGCATGGGCTTCATCGAGCGTTTCCGCATCGAGTGCCTGCGCTCGGTCCTCATCAACACCCATATGATCGAATCGGCCTACAAAGCCGGTTGCGAACGCTATTTCTATCCCTCCTCGGCCTGCGTCTACAACACCGACCTGCAGAAGGACCCCAAGGTCCGGGCCCTCAAGGAATCCGACGCCTACCCGGCCCTGTCCGAGCGCGGCTACGGCTGGGAGAAGCTCATCTCGGAGATGGTCTGCCAGGAATACTGGGCTGAGCGCCGCATGAAGACGTTCATCGCCCGCTTCCACAACGTCTATGGGCCGTGGGGCACCTGGACGGGCGGCCGGGAGAAGGCGCCTGCGGCCATCTGCCGCAAGGTCATCCAGGCCGTCGACGAAGGGGCTAAGTCGATCGACGTCTGGGGCGACGGGACCCAGACGCGCAGCTTCATGTACATCGACGACTGCGTCAAGGGCATCGACCGCATCACCCACTGCGACGAGCTGATCGCCACGCCCATCAATCTGGGCACCAGCGAGCTGGTCTCGGTCGACGACCTCGTCTCCATCGTCGAGAAGATCGCCGGGATCAAGCTCCGGCGCCGCTACCAGCTCGACGCGCCGCGCGGCGTGGCCGGCCGCAATTCGGACAACACCATGATCAAGATGATCCTGGGCTGGGAGCCGGACACGCCGCTGTGCGCCGGCTTGAGGAAGACCTACCAGTGGATCAAGCTCCAATACGAGCGGCGCAAACAGGGCAAGACGACGGTCGATTGATCAGGGACCGCCCCCGATATAAAATTCCCGCTCCGCATAAAGCTTCGGTTCCATGAAAAACGTTGTTGTCTCCGCCTCGTTCGATGATTTCCGCTCGGGCCACGCCCGCCTTCTCGAAGAGGCCGCCAAGCTGGGGGAAGTCCAGGCCTTGATCTGGCCGGATGAGCGGATCGAGGCGCTCACCGGGAAGCCGCCCAAATTCCCCGCCCCCGAGCGCCTCTATCTCGTCCAAGGGATCCGGCACGTCCATTCCGCCCGCATCGCTCCCGGCCCGCCCGATCCTCACGCTCTCCCCGACGCGGGCGGCCGGCGTCCGCAGATCTGGGTCGTCCCCGAGGACGAGGCGAGCGGGGAAAAAATGAGCTTTTGCGTCGGGAGGGGGATCGTCCTTCAGGTCATCCCGGCCGATTCCCTGCGCGCCGTTCCGCCGGCGCCCCCCCTTCGCGTCCGCGCCTCCAAGCGGGACAGGGTCATCGTCACGGGGTGTTTCGACTGGCTGCATTCCGGACACATCCGCTTCTTCGAGGAGGCATCGGGGCGGGGCGACCTCTACGTCGATGTCGGGAGCGACGAGAACATCCGGCTGCTCAAAGGAAAAGCCCATCCGTTGTTCCCCCAGGCCGAACGGCTCTACCTGGTCCGCTCCGTCCGCCACGTCGCCCAGGCCTTCATCGGCAGCGGATACGGCTGGATGGACGCGGCCCCGGAAATGGACCGGATCAAGCCCACGATTTACCTCGTCAACGAGGACGGTGACCGGCCCGAGAAACGCGCCTACTGCGAGGACAGGAACATCCGGTACGTCGTCCTCAAGCGCCTTCCCAAGGATGGTCTGCCGCGCCGGGAGAGCACCGGTCTGCGCGGATTCTGAGCCCTTCAATGCCTGAGCGAACTCCTGATCCGGCCGAGGACGGTCTCCGCCGCCTTGGCTGGGACGCCCTTTGGGAGGAAACGGCCGGCCCGTTCCGGATCCAGGGCTTCGACTTCGGACGGATCATCATCGAGCGCCGCGAGAGCTACGTCCTGACCGCGGCCGGCGGCGATCGCGACGCGGAAGTCTCGGGCCGTTTTCTCTTCGAGGCCGCGGCCCCCGCGGACTTTCCCAAGGTCGGCGATTGGGTGGCCCTTGCCGATCATCCCCAGGAAGCCAAGGCCGTCATCCACGCCGTCCTTCCGCGCCGCTCCCGCCTGTCGCGAAGCGCCGCCGGGAGAAGGACCGAAGAGCAGGTCTTGGCCGCCAACATCGACACGATCTTCCTCGTCCAGGGGCTGGATTTCGATTTCAACGTCCGGCGGCTGGAGCGGCAGATGGTCATGGTCCGCGAAAGCGGGGCGACGCCGGTGGTCCTCCTGAACAAGGCCGACCTCTGCCCCGACGCCGAGGCGCGCCTGGCCGAGGCCCGCGCGGCGATCCCGGGGACCGAAGCGCTGGCCGTGACCGCGCTGGCCCCCGCCGGCCTGGACGCCCTGCGGGCCTTCCTTCGGCCGGCCCGGACCCATCTCCTCATCGGATCCTCCGGGGTCGGCAAATCGACCCTGATCAACGCCCTGGTTGGGCGCGATCTCCTGGCCACGGCGCCCGTCCGGGCGGACGATTCCAAGGGGCGGCACACCACGGCGCGGCGGGAGCTGATCGTCCTGCCCGGCGGCGCTCTGCTCATCGACACGCCCGGCGTCCGCGAATTCGGGCTGTGGGAAGCCGACGAGGCCGTGACGAACGTTTTCGCCGACATCGACGCGCTGGCCCTGGAATGCCGCTTCACCGACTGCGCCCATGACCAGGAAAGCGGGTGCGCCGTGCAGGCGGCCATCGCTTCCGGAGCGCTGCCGGCGGGACGCCTGGAAAGCTACAACAAGCTGCGCAAGGAGCTGGCCTTCCGGGAATCCAAGCTGAAGGAGAAGCCCGGCTCGGACAAGAAGGAATGGACCAAGGCCATCCACAAGTCCATGAAGACCTTCCGCAAGCTCGATCCCAAGACCCGCTTCCGCGATTGACGGGGGCTCTCCGGCGGCGCTCCCCTTCCCCCCTCTCCGGCGTTTTGTTATGATCTCCGGCTTCCGATTTCTCGATCTCACCCACATTCGATGGAAGAAATCCTAAATTATCGAATTGGAGACGCGACCCCGATGGGAAGGCGCTCGGCGAGGCCCCAGCGCCCCGCCCGGCGCTCGGCCACGGTCAGCGCGTCCGATGTGATGCGCACGACCAGAAATTCCCCGCCGGCGCCCTCTTTGTTGGCCGATCCGGCGCACCAGGTGGGGATGCCGTTCCAATCGATGCGCTGGACGACATGGGAATGGCCCCAAAACACGGCCGCGATGGCGTAGCCTCGAACGGCCGCCGCGTAGGCCCGGCGCTCACCGTCCGACCACCAGCCCCGGCTCCATTCATCCCATCCATAATGCTGGAAAAGGACGACCGGGCGGCCGCTCGATCCGACGTTCTCGGCCAAGTCCCGCACCAAAAATTCAAGACTGTGCTGCGGCCGGCGCCAATCGCCTTCGAACTTCTTTCCCCAAGGATCCAGGCCGTCGTCGCCCGCCGAACCGGGATACAGATTCAATTGGACACAATGGACGCGGCCCCAATCCCAGGAATAATGGAGCCCGTCGGGCGATACGGACCGGAGTCCGGGCCGGCGCGGGTTTCGCGCCTTGATCCCTTCCCGGACCGGCCGCCCCGGATCGCCGTCATGGTTGCCGGTGCCCTCGTAAGCGGGAAAGGCCAGCCGCCCGGGGAGATCTCCGGCCCCGTAATCGGTGGCGAAGGCGGTCCAGAACTCGCCGGCGTCGGGCGCGTTGCCGTCATCGACCAGATCGCCCAGGACGACGACCCCGCGCGGCGCGCCCACGACATCCGGGCCGATCGATTTGGGGAACCGCCTTCCGGGCAGATCGTTCATGGCTTCGATCGTCCGGGCGTTGGCCGCGGCCGCCGTCACCGTGGCCCCGTAATGGGGATCGGAGGCGACGAAGAAGAGGACGTCGTCGGGATCGTCCGAGCGAAGAGACCGGAGCTCGGCTTGACGTTCCGCGGTCAGAGGGCGCAGAGCCGGCCGGGTGATGTTCGGCGGCGGCCCCGAAGGAGGCTCGCCCCGATTCCCCGCCAGCCTCCAGACCTCGCGCGGGCCGAGAGCGCCGTCGAATAAATCGAAGGAGGCGATGGCTCCGTTGAACGGCTGATAGGGCGCCCGGTGGGCCGGGTTCCAGCCGGCCCCCAGGCGGAAAAAGCCGCCCGCCTTGATCGAGAGGGCCGCGGACTTTTCGGCATTGAGCGCCCCGTTCAGATAGAGCCGCAGCCGCGCTCCGTCATAGGATACGGCGATATGCTGCCAGCGGGCCTCGTGAGGAAGCCCTCCCTCGAAACCCAGCTTGAACAGCGGCGCGCTGTAAAACCCGGCTTGGCGGCCCTTCCCGATTCCAAGCTCGGCCGCCCGGTCGGCCCCGCTGGACCAGGCCGCGAAAATCTTATGAACCGCCAAGTGCGGATCGAAAACCCAGGCCGCGGCGGTGAATGAATGGGCCCCGCCCAGCGCCGCGGGCAGGGGAAACGACGAAATCAGATCATCGTCTTTCCCTTCGAAGGACACCGCTCTCCGCCCGTGGAAATACGCGACGGCGGGAGCGGACGCGCCGCCGGGAACGAAACGCCCCCCCAGCGTTCCCTCGTTGGCCCAAACATTCAGCCTTCCGGCCGGGAGCCGGTCCGTGGCCCGGCCGGCGCCGGCCGCGGCCAGAACGGCGCATAAAAGCGCAGCGGAGGCGCGGCCGAGCCGGTTTTTCACCGTTTATTCCAAGCGGAATGTAAGGATTTTCCACGGCTCCGCGGAGATCTCCAGCTTTCCGTCGCGCCAGGCGGCATCCCCGAGAGGGTTCCCCAGCAGATCGGTCCGCAGGGCCCGCTTCAACGGCAGGCGGATGGAGGCCTCGGACCGGGCGCTGCGGCCCTCGGTTTCGACGGCCCGCAGCTCGAAGCCGCCGGCGGGGATTTTGCGGAAGGCCGTGACCTCCAATCCGCCGCCGGCTGCGCTCAAAAAGCCCTTCGACGCCGGCCAATCGCCGGGCCGCGGCTTTCTCTGGACGCAGGCCAGCGGTCGGGCGAAAGCCGCCGCGGCATGAAGGCGATCGGCGTTGCTCAAGGCGCCGTCGTGCGGACGCAGGGCGTAGCGGTACTCGGCGTAGACCGGCCAGCCGAATTCCCCCGTGAAATGCGATTCCCATTCGCGCATGACCAGGTTCGAGATCCGCCCGGCTTCGTCCTTCCGGAAATATTGCGTTCCGGCGTGCAGGATGAGAAGATTCCGGTCTTTCCCGAGCAGGTCGACATAGGTCAGGGCGTGGAAAGCGGAGTTTTTCGTCTCTTCGGCGCCACAGGGAAAATCACGCAGAACTTTGAGCACGGGGAATCCCGGAACGAAGGACAGCCAGTAGCCTTCCTTGATGTCCGGCGGATTGACGTCGGATTGAGGCGGGACCTGGGCCAGGACGCGGACGGTCGCCTCGACATAGGGAAGGCCGGCCGCCAGGGAGATCCGCGTCTCGAACTTGAGATAGGGCCAGGAATGCTGGGCTCGGACCGTGGCCCACAGGGGACCGCGGGCCAGCCAATCGATCTCGGCCTTAGACTCGCCGCTGTCGTAGCGGGCCGGAGGATCAGGCCGCGTCGAAAGGCTTCGGGTCGGCTTTCCGGTGAAGCGGGGGAACGACCCTTCGGCCGGATCGATCATCTCCACGCCCCCCTTGGCCGCCAGCCCGGCGATGCCGCCGGTCTTCGGATCCAGGCGGACGCGGATGAATTCGTTCTCCAGGACGAGCTTCGACTCGTCGAAGCGCAAGGCCGTCGGCGCCGCCGGGACCTCCGCGGCCGCGAACTGCAAAAAGAAAGAATCGTAGCCCGCCGCGGGAACGTCTTTGGCCGGAAAAACCACCTCGGCCGTGTCCAGATTCCCGTCGGCGTCCTGATCGGTCCTGGCCATCTGCGAGGGAACGACCCGGTCCGCGCGGTCCCGCACCACGACATGGCGGGTCCCCGGCGGCAAGGGATAGATCCGTCCGGTCGAGGCAAGATCGGTCCTGACCCGGGTGTGCGGATTGAAGACCACCGCCGCCAGGGACGTCCCGGGCGGGTTCGCCGCCGTGTCGGCGCGGCCCCCGAGATAATTCAGCGCCCCATCGAGAACGGTCTGGCCCTGTTCGCGGGCGGCGTCCAGATGGTTGTATCCGAGCGCGCCCCAGGTGAAGTTGTGCTTGTCTTCGATGCGGTCGAAGGGGGCCATGCGGTCGCCCTGCCAGCGCGAATATTCGCACAAGCCTACATCGTGGCTTTGCGAGGACAGGAGGTCGCGCCAGGCCTTCTCCAAGACATCCGCCCGGGAGGCATTTCCGTGGGCCGCGGCGATCGCGTCGAACAGCTCGGCGGCCAGGAGCAGAGCGTCCACCTTGCGGTCGAGGATGCGGATCTGGTCTCCTCCCAGGCCCCAGGTGAGCGATTTGTTCCAGGCGTCCATGGGCAGATAGACGCTCTCCTTGCCCTGGGCGCCGTATTTGCCCAGGTATTCCTTGAGGGTGACGAACTCCACCTGCTCCAAGGCGCGATAGCGCTCCGGGGCGGTGAGATAGGCCGGCTTCTCCGGCGATTCCCAGCCGAACTCCTCCCAGGCGAAGATGAGCGGCTTGCCCAGGCCGATCAGCTTCCCGAACTCGGGCGAAGCGGCCAGCTTCTTCAAGTCGGGGGCGTATCCGAACAGGGCATTCTTGGGCACGCAAGGGATGGCCGTTCCGTCGATTCCCTTCCATTGCAGGGTGTTGACGTCCAGGCGCGGGCAGCCGGCCCTCCCCCAGGTGTCGAGCTGGGCCAGGCTGGCGTAGGGGAACCCGGCCAGGACGGCGATCTGGGGGATCTGGGGATGGGTGAATTCCTCCTCCTCGAGGAACGTGGCCATGGAATAGCCCAGCGCCCGGCGGATCACTTCACGCCCCATGACGATCTGGCGGATGTTCGATTCGCCGCTGATCGTCGTGCCCATCGGCTGGCCGAATGTGCCGCCGATGAGCTCGACCTTGCCGGCGGCCAAATATTTCTTCAGCCGCTCGGCGACCTCGGGGAATTTCTCGGCCATGAACTCGTAGGCCCGGGCGTCGAGATTGATACAGGTCTTGACGTGGGGCGGCCGGTCGGCCATCTCCATGGCGTCGGTCGCCGAAAGGACACACGACTCGATCCCCAATTGCCAGCCGATGCCGGTGTAGCTCCAGTGGTTGCAGATGGTCAGGCAGACGCCGGGCGACGATTGCGCCGCAGCGGCCAAGGGACGCGCCAGGAGCGGAAAGGCCGTCCAAGCCCCCGCGCCACCCGCCGCGCTCGCTCGCAAGAAGTCCCGGCGAGTCATGATTTTGGCCATGGGATCACCTCTGCTTGAACCAGACTTCCATCTCGCCGGGACCGCGGTTGGCCCAGGCGTAGTAGGGGATCAAGGTGATCTCCCGGCCGGCCGCCAGGCCCTTGAGGACGACGACGCCCTTGAGGAAATCGGGACGGAACTCCGGCCGAAAGACCGTCTTTTCGGGGATGACCAGCGCGATGGCCTGGCCGCCGTTATCTATCCCCTCGGCGCAGTAGACGAGCGGACCCCGCTGGATGGCCACCCGGCCGGTGTCCGCTTGGACGGAGGCATGGGCGACGACACGGCGCACGGGCATGGGCAGATCGAGCTCGACCTGATCGCCTTTCTTCCAGGCCCGGCGGATCAAGGCGTAGCCGCGCTTGAGATCGATGGCCGCGGCCCGGCCGTTGATCTTGAGGGACGGCTCGCCGGCGCCGGCGTCGGCGAAGCGATAGAGGTCCGTGAGGACGGGTTCGTTCCGGGCCCAGCCGGGGATGCGGACGGCCAATGTGAAGATTTTTTCCCGATCGGGATCGACCGCGATTTTCACGGTCCCGTCCCAAGGGTAGCGCGTTTCCTGCTTCAGGGACAATTTCGCGCCGGCGATCTCCACGGCCGCGGTGTCGGCCATGAAGAGGTTGACGTAGAGAATGTCGTCTTTGACCGCGTAGACGTATCCGGGGACGGACGGCAGGAAGCGAGTGATGTTGGGCGGGCAGCAGGAGACCTCGAACCAGGCCGCGCGCACGACCTGTCCCTGATAGAGCTTCGACGTGCCGTTGTATTCGAGCGGGTTCTGGTAGAAAAACGCCATGCCGTCGAGCGACACGCCCGAGATCAAGCCGTTGTACATCACCCGCTCGAGCACGTCGGCGAAGCGGGCGTCGCCGTGGAGGAGGAAGAGCCGCTGCTGCCACAGGGCATTGCCGACCGAGGCGCACGTCTCGGTGTAGGCCGTGCGGTTGGGCAGCTCGTAAGGGTCACCGAAGCCTTCCGTCCCGCCCCTCGACCCGACTCCGCCGGTGATGTACATCTTGCGCCCGACGACGTCCTCCCAAAGACGGTCGATGGCCTTGACGTACTCGGGGTATCCGCCCAGGGCGGCCACGTCGGCCATGCCGGCATACATGTACATGGCCCGCACGGCGTGGCCGACGGCTTGGTCCTGTTCCAGGACGGGCTTATGGTTCTGCATGTATTCATCGCCGTCATAGACGGCGAAGGGATCGTCGGCGGCGTGGCGCTGGCCCTGGAAGTAATGCCCCCGCTCATCGAGGAAGAATTTGGCCAATTCGAGGTAGGCGCGATTGCCCGTGGCCCGGAAGAGCTTGGAGAGCCCGATCTCGATTTCCTGGTGGCCGGGGAAAGCCCGCCTTTTGCCCGGGCCGAACGTGCGGACGAGAAGATCGGCGTTCTTGACGGCGATGTCCAGGAAGCTCCGTTCCCCCGTGGCCTGGAAATGGGCCACGGCCGCTTCATACATGTGCCCGACGTTGTAGAATTCGTGGCTGACGCGCAGGTTCGACCAGCGCTCCTGGCCCGCGCCGGGCGCCGGGTTTTTCGGATCGATCGTCCGGTTCGTATAGATATATCCGTCCGCCTCCTGGGCCTTGCCGATGATGCCGATCAGCTCGTCGAGCCTCGTCTTGAGGCCGGGATCGGGATGGAGCATGAGCGTGTAGGCCGCCCCCTCCATGACCTTGAAGACATCCGAGTCGTTGTAGCGCTTGCCCTGGAATGCGCCTTTCATCAGTCCCGCCGCCTTGCGGAAATTGTCCACGCGCCCGGTCTCCTCGTTCTTGTCCAGGGCGAACGGCACGGTCACGGTTCGGTTCGTTTCCATTTTCGGCGCCCAAAAAACATCATTGACGCGGACCTGGGTGAAGGGCACGGGCTTGATGGGATAATCCTCGCCCGTGGTTTCAATGCACGGGCGAGGACCGCGGAAGCCGATCCCCGGGCCAAGCCCGGGGCCCCCGCCGCTGTCGGCCCTCTTGGTCTCTTCGCCTTTCAAAAGGAGAACGGCGGCGATGACGACGGCGATGGCCAGAATGATGATCTTGATGATGGGGAAGACGGTTTTTTTCATGCCTGCTCCTTGCGGCCGAGCGGCCCCGGCTTTCGATTTTTCATATTACCACAAAAAAGAGAGGGGAATTCGGCATCGAGACCGTCGGACTAGGCGGCCCGCAGGATCCAGCGCTTGCCGCGCAGGACGTACAGGACAACGTTGCCGGCGATGTAGCCGGCGGTCAGGGCGATGCCCGTCGTGGGCGCGCCGGCCATGCGGAAGCCGAAAATCGTGCCGGCGAAGGCGGCCGCGGTCAGGGCCAGCTGGACGGCCACGGCCGCGCCGATGGGGCCCGTCCTGTGTGATTTGACCAGCACGGCCCGCTGATAGGACTGTGTCGTCTCGAGCAGGGGAAGCAGGACGAGGAAGGCGCCGGGCAGGAAGGCAAAAGCGCTCATTTCGGGCGAAAGCCCCGAAACCGTGTGATACCAGACGATGGCCAGCGGGGTGAAGACCACGGCGCCGAAAGCCAGGGTGGAGACGGCCGCGACGCGCTTGCTGAAACGGGCCAGTTCGGCCCGGTGCTCGCCGGCGTCCCCGATCAGGGCGATGACGGCTTCCTGCAGGGAGATGCCCGCCGTGCGGAAGATGAAGGCCAGACCGACGATCACCGGCAGGACGGCCAGGGATTCGATGGGATGCCGGCCGCGGGCCATGAAGAAGGAGGTCAGCGGGTTGATGAAGAAGGAAAGAAAGGACGTCAACGCCAGGGGGGCGTAAAACCGGCGGATACGGGCGGCGGTCAGGTCCCGGCCGAACCCGCAGGCCTCGTCGGACTGGCCGCCCAGGGCACGGATGGAAGCCCGGGCCATGGCCCAGCTCGCCGCGCCCTCGGCCAGGACGCCCGCGCCCATAGCCCCCGCCCCGACGCTGGCGCCCGGAAGCTTCACGGCCAGGGCCAGGAGTAGCCCGGTCACGGCCATCGTCGACAGGCGGATCATCGTCCCCCAGGTCACGGCCTGCGGGCGGCCGTTGCGGATGAGGATGCCCTGATAGAATCGGCGGAACCCGATCGCCGCCGGCCAGAAGACCAGCAGGACGATGGCCCGGCCGGCCAAAACGGCCACGCCGGAGGGGAGGCCCATGATCCCCCGGACGACGAAGCTGAAAACCGGCGGCGAGACCAGCGCGATCATGACCCCCGTGACCAGCCCGTTCAGGGTGAAGGAGAAGCGCCGCAGCTTGTGATAGGCGATCCGGTCGCGGCAGAGGGTATTCGACGCCGAGAGCATCATGATGATGGGCGATTCGACGATCCAGGCCAGGGCGGAGGCGACGCCGAAAGCGGCCAGGTTCACCTCGGGAGCGGGCAGGCGGGCGATGATCGCGGCCAGGAACGGCCCTTCGAAAGCCATCATCAGCCAGGTGGCCTCGAGCGGAAGCCAAAAGCGTAAAATAAGGCGCCGGGTCAGGAATGGCGCGCGCTCGGCGGGAGTGGGCATGATGAAGCGCAATAGGATAGCACGTCCCTTCCCTCCGCTCAATCATGTCGGCGGGCCCAAAGCCCGATCCGGGTCTGCCGGAGCGAAGTGCTACCGTACGGAAACCTCGTAGAGGCTGACGCTCAGCGGCGGGACGGTCAGCGTCCGGCCGAAGGGGACGCCGTCTTTCTCCACGAGCCTCACGCCCGGTTCCCGGCCCGGCACATTGCAGGCCAGCTCGTCCTTCCCGGTGATCAGGTACAGCTTGGCCCGGCCGGCCGTGCCAACGCCCTTGATCGTCAGCGGGAACGTCAGGGCCGTCTTCGTCGGATTGACGACGGCGACGGTCAGGACCCTGCGGCCGTCCTTCCAGGCCGCCGCGACGTCGAGGGGCTCGGGCGCCCCGCCGATCTTGACCGGGACCGTTCCGTAATGGTTCCGGTAAAGCGCCAGGACGAGGCCGGTCGTGTCGAACACCGCCGCCGTCTTGCTCGTTTTGACGGCCCCGATGACATTCACCGTCTGGGCGTAGTTGGCCATAATGAAGAGGTCGCTGTTGCGGAAATATTCGTGCAGCCCGGCGGCGATCCCCAGTGCGTCCCTTAGAAAATACTGGGTCCCGATCTCGCCGTAGACGTCCGGCCCATACCAGTAGTTCCATTCGTCCAGGGCCACCCGGATGCCGGCTTCCTTGAGGCCGGGGATCGTCTCCCGGTATTTCCGGTGGGCCTCGGCGATGCGCCTGATCTGGCGCGGCACCTGGCCGACATGGCTCAGAAGTCCGGGCGCCGAGCCGACATAGAAATGTTCGCTCATGTAGTCCATGGCCTTGGCGCACTCGCGGAGCATGCCCTCGCTCCATTCGCCCAACGCGCCGACGCCGACCAGCTTGATGCCGGGGTCCTTGGCGCGCATGGCCCGGGCGAAGCGGTTGTGTTTTTTCACGTAATCCGCCAAGGGCATGTGGCCGAGCTGCCAGTCGCCGTACATCTCGTTGCCGATCGACCAGAAGCGGACGCCCCAAGGCGCCCGGCGGCCGTTGCGGGCCCGCCACGCCCCCATCGGCGAGTCCTCCGGCCCGTTGGCGTACTCGACCTCGTCGGCGGCCATCGTCTCGCTGCCCTGGCCGCTGTTGACGGTGACATAGGGCTCGGCCCCGACGATCTCGCAGAATCGCATGAACTCGTGGAGGCCGACATCGTTGTGTTCGACGCCCAGCCAGGCCGGGTTCTTCCGCGGCGGGCGCCGGTCGGGATCGCCCAACCCCTCCTTCCAATCATAACCGCTGACGAAGTTGCCGCCCGGCCAGCGGTAGAGAGGGGAATTGAGCTCCTTGAGGACCTTGATCACTTCGGGGCGGAAGCCGTCGATGTTGTCCGCGGGCATGATCGAGAGCGTGCCCACGCGGAAGGCTTCCCGCCCGTAGCTGACGATCTCGATCCGGGCCTTGACGCTCCCGGCGCCGGCGGTGAAGCCCAGGGGGTACGTCCTGTAATCGGGCGTCAGATCGCGGAGGGCGATCGTCTGCCGGTCTGCGGGTCCGTCGCCCCAGACCAGGCTGACCTCGACCGGGACCGCGCCCGGATCCGCGGCCAGGATGATGCGGCCGATGTAGGCCCGCCCGGCGACGAGGGCCAGATCGCCCTGGAACAGGCCCGAGGGCGAACCGTCACCCTTCATGCGGATCTCCGGCGCGTGCCTGCCGACGTACGGAAGAACGGGATTCATGCGGACATTCGCCGCCTCGCCGACGGCCCTCCAGGGCGATTCCTTGTCGCCGACGGGATAATAGAATTTGCGGTCCTCGAGCATTTCGGCCCAGATGCCCTGGTAGATGCAGCGGCCGAGGTGTTCGATGAATTGGCCGTAAATGTACTTGGAGATCGGCGGAAGCGCCTGCCCGGCCTCGACGATCGCCCGGGGCTTGAGCGGCTTGGCCGAAAGAAGCTCCAGGGCGACGTCGTCATACCAGGCCGAGCCTTTGGCCTCGCCCCAGCCGCCGAAGAGACAGTTGACCGCCACGGCGTCGTTCAGGCCGGTCTCGAAGACGACTTCGACGCGGGTCCAATCCCGGGTCCCTTGGACGGCGGGAGTCATGATGTCCAGAGCCTGGATGTCGAGCAGCGCCCCCTTGCTTTCCCCGGCCTCGAGGCCCTGCGTTTTGATCCAGCCGCTCAGGCGGTAGCGGGCGAAGGGTTGGACGGGGACGACAGCCTGCCAGGAGGCGTCCGCCCCGGCCGAGGAGGAGATGCGCAGGGAGCGCTTCCCGGAATGGGCGGTCGTCTCGTCAATGGCGAACTCGGCCGCGGCTTTCCAATCGACCTTCGTCCATCCGACGGGGAGGCCGTTCGCCGCCTCTTCAAACGAGGCGTTGGGCAGGAGGTTCCGGACGGCGTCCGGCCCGGAGGGGGACGATCGAAGGGCCGAAGAAACGGCCATGATCGCGGCCAGGGCGGAGATCATGACCGCGCGGTGATTTTTTTTCATGGCTGTTTCTCCTTTCCACATTCCGAATCGACGGACACGCGACGCGGGCGGGCCGGAGACATCACCGGCGACGCCTGAGCTCATATCCTTTTTGATCGGCCCGGGCGTCCAGGAGGGCGTGCAGGATCGCGGCGCGCTCCTTGATGCCCAACCCCCGGCCGCGCTTCTCGGCCGCGGTCAGGATCTTTTTCAGCCCGGCGACATCCAGCACCGTCGCGGCGATGCAATAATATCCCTTCGAACGGCCCTCGTTGAACACCGCCAGCATCCTCTCCAGGAGCCGCAATCGCTCCTTCTGGAGATCGTCGTAGGCGGCCAGGCCCTTCCTCTCGGTCCATTCCAGGTCCGATTCAAGCGTCTGGGAGCAGACGACGGTGTCCATTTTGGCGCGTCGCTCGCGGAATTTCGTCCAGCGCGCGCAGGTCTCGTGATCGGGACAATCGCCGCAGAATTCGATCCCGTGCCGCTCCAGGGCGCAGGCATGGAAAGGACAGCCCTCGGCCCTCCGCCGGGCGCTCTTGCAGCCCTCGCAGCGGTTCCCCCCGTCGCTATGGTAGAGCGTGCACATCCGGCAGGGCAGCCCGCAGACCCCGATCATCGGAAATCGAATCTTCGCCGCGGACTTTTTAGCCCGATTCATTTCGCTGTCTGCCCTTTCCTTCAAGGCGAGGTGCGTTTGGGAGCCATGACCATCGAAACGGTATCGCGGATAAAAACTCGGCGGGTGATAAGAGAGATGTTCCGTTTGCGCAGGCTAGAAAGAAGCGGCGGTCGGGGCAGTTTGGGTCAAAACCCGTGCGATGGGCTTTGCAATCCTCGCCTTTGCGAGGGCGACGGAGCGGGCACGGTTCCTGCTCATCGAATAGAATATCCATCGATGAGCAGGAGAGCGGAGGAGGAGCGTCGGAGCGGATTTTCCTCGCTGGGGAAAATCCGCGTGTTTTGACCCGAATTGCCCCAAGCGCTGCATCATTAGCCAGGCGCGAACGGTACGACGACGTCAAGTCACCCGCGGGCCAAATTCGAAAATGCATATGCTTCCGCAACAGGCTCCGAGCCTTACTATTTTACCTTCCACTCGAGCACGCCGCCGGAGAACTTCTCCCGCAGCTTGATCTCGATCCGCAGTCCCGAAGTTTTGACCGGTTTGAAGGCCGTCGTGTTGTAGGCGTCCTTTTCGACGCCGTACGGGCCGGCGGCCTCCACGGGGACCCACCGCCCGCCGCTTTTATAGAACGCCATCCACGAGGCCGGCACGCGGCACTCGCCCTCGCCGGCGTCGTCGAACCAGTAGACGGACGTTTCCGACAGCTCCACCGCGGCCCCGAAATCATACTCGATCCATTCGGTCGTCCCCTTCTTCGGCCACCAATCGGACCAGCCCGCGCTTTGATCGTTCGAGGAAGCGGGATCGAACAGGTTGTGGACGGCGTCCGGCTGCCTCAACCCGGGCGAGGCGCTGACCTTGGCCCGGGAGGCGATGGTCGGCTCGGGCGTCGGCCGGGCCTTGGCCTTGTCCCGGGCCAGCCAGACGGCCATCTCGCCCTTGCCGCGGTGGGCCCAGGCGAAGTAAGGGATCAGGACCAGCGGGCGCGGCTGGGAGACGACGGCGGCGCCCTTTTGGCGAAGGGCCATGGCCGTCCCGGAGATCGTCGTGATCCCGCCGAGCGTCGAAGGCTGGAAAGCGGCGGTCAACGCGGCCGTGTCTTCGAGCAGAAGGTTCGACGATCCGCCGCCGTTGTCCTTCCATTCCGCGCAGTAGACCAGGGGGCCGCGCTCGATGGCCACCCGGCCGACGTCGTCCTTTATCGCGGGATGGCCCAGCACCCGGCGGACGGGCATGGGCAGGCTCATCTCGACCACGTCGCCGCTTTTCCAGGAGCGGGTGACGGGCGCGTAGCCTTTGCGAATCTCATAGGCGACGGCCCTGCCGTTGACTTTGAGAGCGGGCTTCTCCTTCGTCTCGCTGGTATAAATATACAGATCGCTGGGAACAGGCCGGCCCTGAGCCCATCCGGGAACGCGGAGGAGAAGCGTCCAGGAGCCCGCCTTTTCGGGGTCGACCTTGATTCGAACATGGCCCTCCCAGGGATATTCGGTGGCCTGTTCCAAGGCGATCTTCCCCGCCGCCTGGAGAGACACGGCGGCCGTTCCGGAGGCGTAGAGATTGACGTAGACCGAGTCCGCTTCGACGCCGTAGGCGAAGCCGCCCATCTCGGCGATGAAGCGGGCCACATTGGGCGGACAGCAGGCGCAGTTGAACCAGGGCGTGCGCTGATGCTGGCCCATCGAGGCCAGCGGGTTGGGATAGAAGAAAAGGTCGCCGCTCATCCCCGAACCGGAGAGGAAGGCGTTGAGCGTCGCCCGCTCGAACATGTCCATGTACTTGCCGTCGCCGGAGGCGCGGAACATCCGGTAGTTCCACAGGGCGTAGGCGATCGTGGCGCAGGTCTCGGCGTAGCCGGTGGCGTTGGGAAGGTCGTAGGCCGGGCCGAAACCCTCGATACCGCCGGCGGCGCCGATGCCGCCCGTGAGATAAAGCTTGCGGGACACGATATCGTCCCAGATCCTGCCCAGGGGGACAAGGTAGCGCGTGTCGCCGGTCAGGGCGGCCATGTCCGTGACGCCCGAGTAGAGGTAGGCCGCGCGGACGGCGTGCCCGACGGCCTCGGTCTGTTCAAGAATGGGCTTGTGGTCCTGGTTGTATTCGCCGTAGAGCTTATGGCCGGCGGCGTTGCCGCGCTGTTCGATGAAGAACCGGGCCAGATCCAGATCATCGGTGTTGCCGGTCAGCCGATAGAGCTTGACCAGGCCGAGCTCGATCTCCTCATGGCCGGGCACCCTTTTTTGCTGTCCGGGGGCGGGGCCGAACGTCCTGCGGATGAAATCGGCGCTCTTGACGGCGACGGCCAGAAGGTTCTTCTTGCCCGTGGCCTGATGATGGGCGACGGCGGCCTCGTAGAGATGGCCGAGATTGTAAAGTTCGTGGCTGTCCTGCAGATTGACCCATCGCTCCGGGCCGGACATGCGCAGGGGCTTGGCCGGATTGATCGTGCGGGCGGTGTACAGATATCCGTCAGGCTCCTGGGCCGCGGCGATCTTGGCGATCCATTCATCGAGCTTTTTCTCCAGGGCGGGGTCCGGTTTGAGCATGAGCGCATAGGACGCGGCCTCGATGACCTTATAGACGTCCGAATCGTCGAAGGCGTAGCTGGTGGCGAACTTGCCGTCCTTGGCCCCTTTCAGGGCGGCGGCGGCCAGCTCGAAATTCCGGATGCGGTTGGTGTCTTCGCATTCCTTGATCTCGTGGCCGATCGCCACGGCCAGGTCCGTCGCCTGGCGGGCGCCCCAGAAGCCGCCGACGAAATGGACGGCGGTCAGCGGAATGTCTTTGACGGGATAATCGGGGGCGGCCAGGGCTGTCGCGGAGCCGAGAACGAGCAGGCCGGCTGAAAACAAAGCTGCGGGAATCGGGCGGATTTTCATGAAGGCGGTCCTCCTCCGGGGAATGGAAACCTAATATACTACGGGGAGCAGTAAATACGTTACATGATCCTTACATGATCCTTACTGCTCCCAGAGTACTAGCCGGGCGCTAAAAAAAATCTGGGGTCAATTATATTCCGCCCGGCTTAGTATGACAGCCTCCCCGACCCGGTCAAACCGGCCGGCCACGCCTGGCCGCAAGGAGAGACCCTAGCCCTTGATATTGACCGGCTTCAGCATGCTGAAGGCCCAGCCCGTCAGCTCGTTCAAGGAGGGGTGGATGACCATCGAACGGTCGATGGGAAAATACGTGCCCGCTTCCGGGCAGGCCGTCTGCTCCTTGTCTAAAGCGGCGGCAGCCCCGGGCTCGGACCGGGAGTCCGATTCCGCCGCGCCCGACCGGGGATGGGAATCGCGCGCGAGCGGCGGGCAGACGTATCCCGCGTTCATCAGGTAGACGAAGGGTTGGACGAGCAGAGCCGCCTCCGGGCCGACGACGTGGGCGCCGAGGATCTTCCCGTACTTGTCGACGATCACCTTGACGAACCCGTCGTCGGGCGCGCCGGGAACGTAGCCCATGGCGTATCCCTTGGCGATCGACGAGTAATGGTTGACCGCGACCAGGATCTCGTGGCCCTTGGCGACGGCCTGGCCCTCGGTCATCCCCACGTGCCCGATTTGCGGGTGGGTGAAGACCGCCCAGGGAACGACGGAATGGTCGACGGGCTGCCGGGCCTCGGCCGGGCCGAACAGGTTCTTGACCAGCATCTCGGCGTCGGCGTTGGCCTTGTGGCGGAACTGCAGACCGCCGAGCGCGTCGCCGATGGCCCAGACGCCGGGCTGGGAGGTCTCCAGGAAGGCGTCGACCTCGATCCAGCCCCGCCTGTCGGTCTTGATCCCGCCTTTCTCGGGCTTGAGGAGATCGCTGTTCGAGCGGCGCCCGACGGCGACGAAGACCTCGTCGGCGACCGTTTCGCCGATCTCCTGCGTCGCGACATCCTCGAAGACCACCGTCTTCGCCCCGGCCGCCGCCCGGACGGCCACGGCCCGCTTGTTCAGAAAAAGATCGATCGACTTGCGGAACTCGTATTCGACGAGGGCGGAAACCTCCGGCTCCTCCGCAGCCAGCAGGCGCGGGAGCATCTCGACGATCGAGACCTTCGTTCCGGCCGCGGAAAAAACGTGGGCCAGCTCGGCGGCGATGATCCCGCCGCCGACGACGGCCAGGGTCGGCCACGGCCGGCGGGGATACTTCGGGCCGAAAAACGTCTCGGTCGTGACGTAGCCCGCCTCCTCCAATCCGGGGATGGGGGGCACCAAGGAGCGGGCCCCGGTGGCCAGCACGATCCGCGTCCCGGCGATCTCCTCCTCGGGTTGGCCCGGTCCGGCGGGCCGGACGCGCATCTTCTTGACGCCGGTGAATTCCGCCGTGCCGCGCAAGACGGTCGAGCCGGGGACGGCCCGCAGGCTTTCTTCCATCTCGGCGTTTTTTTCGATCTTGGCCCAGACCCGTTCGGAGAGGAGCTCCCAATCGATGGACACATCGGGCGCGGACACGCCGATGCGGCGGGCCGCCTGGACCTCGCGGAGCAGATCGGCGGGAGTGGTCAGGATCTTGGACGGGATGCAGCCGCGGTTGAGGCACGTGCCGCCGATCGGTCCGTTCTCAACCAGGGCGCACGTCCAGCCGGCCTTGAGGCCGGCCTCCAGGACGAGCAGTCCGGAGCCGCTGCCGACGACGATCAGGTCGAATTCCCTCATGGTGGCCTCATTTCAGCAGTTTGATGGCCGCGCGGGGCGCGAACCAGGTGTTCGGGTCCGCGACGGAGGGCCCGGGGATGGCGGCGGCGCAGACGACGACGCCTTCCAGGGGGATGATCCGACCGTCGAGCTCGGCCAGGTTTTTGTTCACGGCCAGACGCAGGGTATGCCCGCTCTTGACCGCCTGGAAAACGGGATTCTCGGGGTCGGCCGCGTCGATGGACACCTCGGCGCCGGCGGCGGCGAAATCCCGCCCGGCCGGAGCGAACAGCCGCCCGGTCACGGAATCCAGATCGGCCCCCAGAAGGCGGGCCATGTAGAAGGCCATATCGGTGTTCTGGATGACGCCTCCGATGCGCAGGTCGCGGGGATGCAGGCAGTAGAACGTGACATCCTCCCCGCCGTGCCCGGTGAAGACCCAGCCGATCCCGGCCCGTCGTGATACGGCATGGCCGAGCTCGAGCTCGATCTTCTTGGCCGACCGCTCCAGGAGCGGGCCGGCCAGGGCGGCGATCTCTTCGGGTCCGAGATCGGAGATCCCCAGCCATCCGGCGATCAGGCCCTTGGCTTCATCCAGGGACGGCGGCGGACCTTCGGCCAACCGTTGGGCGATCTTGGTCGGGGTGGCCTTGGACTTCAGGACGACCTCGGAGAACCGGGCCACGAGCATATCGCCGATCTCGGGCGCGCCGATGCACATCCCGCCCGTGCTGTGGTCGGCGGCGATGAGGACGGCCGTGTCGCCGTCGCGGCGGGCGAAATCGAGGACCGCCTGGGCGGCCTGATCGAAGGCCAGGATCTCGGTGGCCGTGCCGATGGGGTCGTTGGCATGTCCGCCCCAATCGATCTGGCTGCCCTCGACCATGAGGAAGAACCCCTTGGGGTTGCGGTTCAGGCTGCCCAGGGCTTTCAGCGTCATTTCCGTGAGCGACGGTTCGACCCGCGGATCGCGGTCCAAGTCGCGTTCCATCGCCGCCGGGGCGAAAGCGCCCCACAGCTTCCCGGGCTTGGCCGCCAGGAGGGATTCGCGGTCGGTGACATAGGCGTAGCCGCGATCGCGCAGGACCTTGAGCAGGTCCTCTTTGTCCCGGCGGGCGGAGGGATCGAGATACCGGCGGCCGCCGCCGAGGACGACATCCATCCCCCCATAGACCTGCTGCTCGGCCAGCAGATCCATTTCGTTTCTCTGGATGGAATGGCTGGAAAAACCGGCCGGGGTGGCATGGGGGAACTCGCAGGTGACGACCAGACCGGTCGAACGGCCCTGCAGGCGGGCGGCCTCTAGAATGGTGGCCACGGGCGTGGATTCTTCACCCTTGCGGAGCTCGGGCAGGCCGGGCATGGCCGTCCTGGCCGGACGCAGGCCGATGTAGCCGTACGACGTCTTGAAACCGGTGGCCATGGCCGAAGCGGCCGGGGCGGAATCCGTGATCAGGCCGGTCGACCAATACGTCCGCACCATGCTGCAGGCCAGGTCGTCGAAGGACAGCCGGTTCACGCCCGTCTTGGCGAACTTGTACCAGCGCCCGACGGTGGCGTGGGTGGAGCCCATCCCGTCGGGGATCATGATGATGACATTCCGCACGCCGATGGCCCGGGTCTGGGCCCGGGTGAGGGCGTTCAGCTTCAAGACGGATGATTGGCCCGCCGCCGATGAAGCGGCCGCCAGGAACAGCAGAAAAAGGACGGCCGGGGCCGAAGCCGCGGGAAGACGGGTCACGCGTTTGCGCACGGGTTCTCCTTCTCTTGAGCTAGGATGATATGCGAAACGCGCTCCCCGCATCAAGAAGTCGCCGATAGCGTTCGAACAAGCCAGACGGCCATCTCGCCGGGTCCGCGATGGGCCCAGGCGTAATACGGCACGAGGACGAGCGGACGGCCTCCGTCCCCCAAGGCCGCGGATCTGAGGACCATGATCCCATGAAGAAGGTCCGGCCGCCATTCGGCATGAAATTCCCCGCCGGCGGGAACGGCCAAAGCCAGGGCCGATCCGCCGTTATCGACGCCCTCCGCGCAATAAACCAGGGGACCGCGCTCGACGGCGGCGCGCCCCGCGTCGTCCTTGACCGAGGCGTGGGCCAGGACGAGCCGGACATCCATCGGCCAGACGACATCGATCCGGTCCCCCTTCTTCCAAATCCTTCGGAACCGGGCGAAGCCCTTGTCCATGACGGGCTCGGCGAGCGCGCCGTTGATCCGGAAAACGGGCCGGGCGATCGGCCTCTGCGGGGCATAGCGGTAGAGGTCCGAAGGAACGGGTTCGTTGCGGGCCCAGCCGGGGACGCGGACGGACACCGAAAATTCGGCGGGGGCGTCCGGATCGAGGCGAATGCGGACGGCCCCGTCCCAGGGATAGCGCGTCTCCTGGGCCACGGCGACCGGCCGGCCGCCGACGTCGATCCCGGCCGTCCCGGCGATGAACAGATTGACGTAGAGCCCGTCGCCGCGAACGGCGTAGATAGAGCCGGGCACGGACGGCAGAAAACGACTCAGATTGCCGGGACAGCAGGCCGTCTCGAAGAACGCGGCCCGGCCGAGCCCGTCCTGGTTGAACTTGAATCGGCCGTCGGAGGAAAGCGGATTGGCATAGAAAAAAGCCCGTCCGTCGAGCGACGCGCCGGACAGGATTCCGTTGTAAAGGGCCCGTTCCAGGATGTCGATATAGCCGGCCTCGCCGGTCAGCAGGAACATGCGCTGGTTCCAGAGGGCCATCCCGATCGAGGCGCAGGTTTCGGCGTAGGCCGTCAGATTGGGGAGCTCATAATCCGCGCCGAAGCGCTCCCGGTCGTGGCGCGATCCGACGCCCCCGGTCAGGTACATCTTGCGGCCGA
Organism: Candidatus Aminicenantota bacterium; assembly: GCA_963729855.1. Lineage (GTDB taxonomy): Bacteria > Acidobacteriota > Aminicenantia > Aminicenantales > UBA4085 > UBA4085. Next base: position 778,584 of record CAVSPT010000005.1, read on the forward strand.
CGACGTTCCGCCACAGGCGCTCGCCGGCCGCGAGATAGGCGGCATCGCCGAAGAGCGCGGCGACGTCGGCCATGCCCGCCGCCATGTACGTCAGGCGCACGGCGTGGCCGACGGCCTCGTCCTGTTCCAGGACGGGCTTATGGGCCTGGATCTGCTCGGGATCGTTGTAGATGGCGAATCGGCTGCCCGGCGGATATTGGGTCAGATTCACGTCGCGGCCGCGCTGGTCCAGGAAATACTTGGCCAGATCGAGGTACCTCTCGCGGCCCGTCGCCCGGTAGAGCTTGACCAGGGCCAGCTCGATTTCCTGGTGGCCGGGAAAGCCGTGCCGCTTGTCCGGGCCGAAGACCGAGGCCACGAGGTCGGCGTTCTTGACGGCGACGTCGAGCAGGGTGCGCTTGCCCGTGGCCAGAAAATGGGCGACCGCCGCCTCATAGAGGTGGCCGGCATTGTACAGCTCGTGGCTGACCGTCTCTTCGACCCAGCGCTCGGGGCCGATACCCGGCTGGGGATGGGCCGGGTCGCAGGTCCGGGCGGTGAAAAGATAGCCGTCGGGCTCCTGGGCGGCGGCGATCTTGGCGATGACCTCGTCCAGGGCCCGGTCGAGAGCCGGGTCGGGATGGACCATCAGCGAACAAGCGGCGCCCTCGATGGGCTTATAAACGTCGGTGTCGTTGTAGCGTTCGCCCTTGTATTTCCCTTTGATCAACCCGCCGGCGACGGCGAAGTTGTCGATGCGCCCGGTCTCCTCGTTTTTCTGGAAAAGGAACGGGATCGTCACGGTCCGGTTCGTCTCCAGACGCGGGAGCCAGAAGGCATCGTTCACATGGACCTGGGTGAACGGGACGGGCCGGATGGGATAGTCTTTCCTCTCCGCCGCCGAAGCGGAGGGCCTCAGCCCGGCGGCGAGCCCGAAGACGACGATGAGGGCGACCAGCGGTTTCGAGATCATGCGCCAGCTCCTTCGCGCGGTCGGAATCGAAAAAAAGGGAAACGCGTACGGTGTCCCCTATTTTATGACCGCGGGCAACGGGCCGAGCGTCCAGCCCTGGCGGCCGCGGATGACGGCTTTCTTGGAGAACGTTTGTCCGCCGCAGTCCAGGGTCACGACGTACTCGCCCGGATCGACGAGCGGCCCGCCGAAAAACCCGGATTCATCTCCCGGGCCTCCGCCCGGCCCGGCGGCCTGAACGCGCATGGACCATTCGACGGTGTTCACCCCGGGCTCGCCCGGCCCCGTCAGCTCGGCCAGGACCTTGCCATAGGGATCGGCGATCCTGATTTTGACCGGGACGGCGGGTTTGCTCTTCAAGGCGTAGCGGACGAGGACCGCGTTGGGCTCGTTCTCGGAGAAAAGATGGCTGTCGCCCAGGAGCCGATAATTGCCGAGGCCCCCGTAGATCCTTTGGGTGCGCGGCTTGATGTCGAACAGGTGGACGGCCTCGCCCCGAACCGCCTCGCTCAATTCCTGAAGAGGGGCGATGTCGGTGATCCAGACCCCGCGGCCGTACGTGGCCACGACCAGATCGTTTTCCCGGGGGTGGATGACCAGATCAGTGACCTTGACCCAGGGCATATTGTTCTTGAACGGCCACCAATTCTTGCCGCCGTCGAGCGTGGCATAGACGCCCTGTTCGGTTCCGGCGAACAACAGGTCCGGGTTGCGGCGGTCCTGGATGACGGCGTTGACGGATTTGTCGCCGGGGAGGCCGCCCGAAATCGGCGTCCAGGTCTCGCCGTAGTCGGTCGTCTTGAGCAGGCAGGGCCGGAAATCGTCGAGCCGCCAGCCGGTCTTGGCCACGAAGCACGTTCCGGCCGCATGGGGCGAGGGAAAGACGCGGCTGACCCAGAAGTCGGCCGGTCCGCCGGCCGCAGCGATCTTGGCCGTCCGGTCGAGCCAGGCCGCGCCGCCGTCGAGCGACATCTGGACCTTGCCGTCGTCCGAGCCCGTCCAAAGCACACCCGGCCGGACGGGTGATTCGGCGATCGTCGTCAGGGTGCCGTAGGGAACGTTGCCATGGCCGTGGAGCTTGGCCTCTTCGTTGGCGGTCAGGTCGTGACTGATCTCCTGCCAGTGGTCGCCGCGATCGAGCGAGCGGAAGAGGACCTGGGCGCCCGTGTAAACGATGGCCGGGTTGTGCGGCGAGAGGGCGATCGGGGGCGTCCAATTGAAGCGCAGGCGGGGCGCGCCCGCCGGACGCCGGGGCGTGATCGTCGTTTCGATTCCGGTCTTCTGGTCCAGCCGCCACATCGTCCCCAGCTCGCGGTTGTTGTAGACCCAGCGGCTGTCGGTCGGGTCGACGCAATTGTACATGCCGTCGCCCTGCCCCACCGTGACCCAGTCGGACGGCGCGATCTCGCCCGACCAGCCGTTGGACGGGCCCTTCCACGAGTCGTGATCCTGCAGGCCGCCGTAGATGTTGTAAGGGTCCTCCATGTCCACGCCGACGGCGTAGTATTCCGTCAGCGGAATGTTGTAGGCGTGGTGCGAGGTCTTGCCCCGGTCGTAAGAGATGTTGACCCCGCCGTCGCAGCCGAAAATCAGGCGGTTGGAATCGAGGGGGTCGATCCACATGCAGCGCCAGTCGCCGAAGGCCCTGGGCATGACGCCTTCGGACGGCCAGGCCAGACCTTCCCAGGTCCTGCCGCCGTCATTGGTGCTGGCCAGGGACTGGGCGGTGATGTAGACCGTCTGGGGATCGTTCGGATCGAGGCGGAGCTGGTTGAACGAATAGGGCGCCTTGTCCATGGCGGCTTCGTTTCCGGGATTGATCTTGCGCCAGGTCCTGCCCGCGTCGTCCGAGCGATAAACCTCGTTGCCCATCGTCCGCGCGGGCGCCGGGCCGCCGCGCTTTTTATCCTGTTCGGCCTCCCGGGCCGTGGCCGCCCGGGGATTCGCGTTCTCGAGCACGGCACAAAGAATGGACGGGTTCTTCTGGTAGACATCGAGCCCTATGCGGCCGATCGCCCCGCCGGGCAATCCCGCCAGGCGGGACCAAGTCATGCCGCCGTCGGTCGTTTTGTAGACGGCGCTCTCCGGCCCGGCGGTCTCGTACGTCCAGGGCAGGCGGATCTTGTCATACATCGCCGCGAAGAGCGTGTCGGGCGCGGAGGCGACCTGGACCAGGTCGATGGCCCCGATCTTATCGTTGATGAAGAGGACCTTCTTCCATGTCTTTCCGCCGTCCGTCGTCTTGAACACGCCCCGTTCGGGGTTGGGCGAGAAGAGATGCCCCATGACCGCGGCGTAGACGATGTCCGGATTCGTCGGATGGATGACGACCCTGGCGATGTGCTGGGAGTCGCGCAATCCCATGTTCACCCAGGTCTTGCCCGCGTCCGTCGATTTATAGACGCCGTCGCCGGGATTCGAAGAACGGGCGCAATAGGCTTCGCCGGTCCCGACCCAGACGATGCTGGCGTCCGACGGGGCCACGGCCACGTCTCCGATCGAGAGCTTGGATTGGGCGTCGAAAACCGGTTCGAACGTCGTGCCCGCGTTGACCGTCTTCCAGACGCCGCCGTTCCGCGTTCCTACGTACAGGGTGTAAAGATGGTCGCGCGCCGGGGCGGTCGGGACGGCGAAGCTCGTCACCCAGGAACCGGCCCGGAACGGGCCGAGGTTGCGGTAGGCGAGGCTCTTGACCAGGGCGGGATCGAACGCGGCCGCCGACGGGGCCTGGGAAGCGGCCGAAGCCGCGACGGCACCGATCACGATTAAAAGTGTTGCGATCAGAAAGAGATGAGATTTTTTCATGGGCTCTCCAATCATGGGGATGATTTGGTCTTGACGAAGGCGACGCCGCGCATGCGGCCGGCATTGACGGTGAAGCCGGTGATGGTCCCGCGCGCGCCGCGGACAAACTCGAGGGAAAGGCCCTCTCCTTCGGGGCCGGAAGGGAGGAATCGATCGGTTCCGGCCGGGTCGAGACGAAGGCCGGGAATATTCCGGGACCGGATCGTCAGCTTCCCGTCGGCGATCGTCACCCGGTAGATCGCGTCGAGAAGCTCTTGGGAAACGTATTCGCCGACGAATTCGCGGAGCTGCGATTCTGACAACGCGGCCGGCGCGCTCTTCGGGGCGGACGTATCCTTCGGCGCCGGAGGGGCCGCCGCCGGACCCAGGCGTTCGCCGAGATAGATCTCCGCGATCTTCATGGCCGCCGAGCCGTCGAAATCGGACCGGTTGGACAGGGCGATGACCGAGAATCCCCGGTCCGGGAAGCGGAGGATCTCGGCCCGGAAGCCGGCCCAGGCGCCGCCGTGTTCGACGGTCTTCAAGCCGCGGTAGGTGGATACCCGCAAACCCCAGGCATAATCGATCTTCGTTCCGTTATCGAGCATCCCGGGCGTTTGGATCATGTCCATCACGTCCCTGCCCAGGGCGTTCGAATAAAAGGCCTGGTCCCAAAGGAACAGGTCCTCGACCGACGTATAGACATTGCCGTCGCCGGTCTCATCCCAATTGCTCATGTCGATCTTGAAGCCTCCGCCCTCGACGGGATCGTAGCCGACGGCCCGGTTGGAAATGATCTGGGTATGGTCCTCCTGATAGAGCGTGCGGCTCATGCCAAGCGTTTTGAAGATCCGCTCCTGGGCGAACGCGTTGAGCGATTTCCCGCTGACGCGCTCGACGATCTGACCCAGAAGGAAATACCCCGAGTTGGTATAAGAAAACGCCTCGCCGGGCCGGTGGTTGAGCCGTTTTTGGCGGAAGATGATCTCCCGCGACTCCTCCACGGTCGGGCAGTCCGATTCCGGACGGAAACCGGCGAACTCCAGGAGGGCGTTATAGTCCCGCAGGCCGCTCGTATGGTGAAGCAGATGACGGACCGTGATCAGCTTTTCATAGGACCGCATCTCGGGAAGATATTTCCGGACATCGTCGTCGACGTTGATTTTCCCTTCTTTCACGAGCAGGGCCACGCAGGCCGCCGTGAACTGCTTGGAAACCGAGCCGATATCGAAGATTTTGGATGGAGTGTTGATGATCCCGTCCTCGATGCGGGCCATGCCGTAGCCGCGTTTATAAATGATGGCGCCGTCGCGAATGACGGCCAGCGCCAGGCCGGGTGTGGTCGTCGTGTCCCAAGCCGCGAAAAGTTTGTCCACCTGGGCGGTCTTGTCGTCGGCCCGGGCCGCGGGTGCGGCCATCGCCGCAATCAAAATGATGAAAAGAACGGTCCCCATCGGGCCGAAGGAAAAACGTGGGCGCATGCTGTACTCCTTCAAGATGACCATAGATATATCAGATTCTTAAGCAAAGAAAAATGTTATGATCACCGAAGTCGGATCATCCGCACTCATCCGATCCAGGAGGATTTCCCGCATGATGAAACTCCGCCTCCCCAGCCGGGCCTATGGCTGGGTCATCGTCTTCGGCGCTCTGCTGGCCGGGCTCGCCCCGGCCGCGTCCGCTCAAGCGCGGCCGATCCCGCCCTCGGGGCCCGCTCTCGACATCAAAGCCGTGGAGGCGCTTATCGCCGAACGCATCCAAGCCGGAGATCTCGTCGGCGTCTCGCTGGCCGCGGCCCGCGACGGCAAGATCGTCCTGGCCCGCGGTTTCGGACGCCTCCGGATCGACGGAAGCCGGGCCGTGACTCCCGAAACGATGTTCGCGGTCGGCTCGGTGACCAAGCAGTTCACGGCCGCCTGCGTTCTCCTTCTGGCCGAGGAAGGAAAGCTGGCAGTCACGGACAAGGTGGCCCGCTACGATCCCGACCTGACCCGGGCCGACGACATTACGATCCTCGATCTTCTGAACCACGTCTCCGGTTATCCGGATTACTACCCGCTCGATTTCGTCGATCGGAGGATGCTGAAGCCGGCCGCCGTCGACGAGGTCATCCGCTCCTACGCCAAGGGCGCGCTCGATTTCGAACCCGGGAGCCGCTATTCCTATTCCAACACCGGCTTCCTCATCCTCGGCCGCATCGTCGAGCGGGTCTCGGGAGAGCCGTTCGGTGTGTTCCTGTCCCGGAGGATCCTCAAGCCGCTGGGCCTGGATCATACGAACTACGAACCCGATCCCAAAGGGCCGGACTTCGCCGTCGGCCACACGACCTTCGCCCTGAGCGCGCCCGTCCCCGCCGGGCCTGAAGCCAAGGGCTGGATCGCCATGGCCGGCGCGCTGTACTCAACCGCCTCCGACCTGGTCCGCTGGGACCTCGCTCTCATCGGCGGAAAGGTGCTCAAGCCCGAATCGTTCAAGCTCATGACGACCCGCCGCCGCCTTTCCGACGGCACGCTGTCTAATTACGCCTGCGGGCTCGGCATAGGCGAGCGCAACGGCGTCCTCGTCCTCAATCACAACGGCGCGGTGAGCGGCTTCTACGCTTATAATCTTGTCGTCCCCTCGACCGGCTCGGCCCTGGCCGTCTTGATCAACGATGAAGCGGGCGGCCAGGTCGGGAAGATCAACCGCTTGATCGCGCCTTCTCTTTTTCCGCCCCCGCCTCCCGTGAAGCCCGCCCCGGCCGCAGTCCAGGCGGTCCGGCCGGCGGTGCCGGAGAAGTCGGGCGCCCCGGCCATCGCCGGACCGGCCGCGGCCGACGCGGCCAAGGCCCTGTTCCTGGCCCTGCAATCGGGCGCCGTCGACCGGACGATCTTGGGCGGGGAATTCAATTGGTTCCTGACGGACGAGAAGATCAAGGGCGCGGCCGCCCGGCTCAAGCCGTACGGCTCCCCCGCGGCCGTCACCGTCACCTCGATCGGCGAGCGCGGCGGCATGGAAGTATCCCAGGCCGAGCTGAAATTCGCCGCGGGCACGCTGACGACCCTGATGTACCGCACGCCCGACGGCAAGGTCCAGCAGTTCTTCGTCAACAAGAACTGAGCCCGCTCCCGGCCCGCGCCCGCGAATTCGGAACCGCGGCGGCGATCGATTATAATAGGGCGGCGATCGAACGGCCGCCCGGACCGGCCGAGGAGGACCCTCATGTACCAGCGCATCAAGTACGACTTCGCCCAGGAGCTCCTGAAGATCAAGGGCTCTGGCCTTTATAAAGAAGAGAGGACGATCCTCTCCGACCAGAAACCGAACATCCGCGTCTCCTTCCCCGCGGGCAGCGAGCCGCGCGACGTCCTGAATTTCTGCGCCAACAACTATCTCGGCCTGGCCAACCATCCCAAGATTCTGGAGGCCGCCCGCAAGGCCCTCGACGAATACGGCTTCGGCCTGGCCTCGGTCCGCTTCATCTGCGGCACTCAGGATCTGCACAAGAAGCTGGAGGAGAAGATCGCCGCGTTCTTCCAGATGGAGGACGCCATTCTCTACTCCTCTTGCTTCGACGCCAACGGCGGGCTGTTCGAGAGCCTCCTCGGAGTCGAGGACGCCATCGTCACCGATGCCCTCAACCATGCTTCGATCATCGACGGCATCCGCCTCTGCAAAGCCAAGCGCTTCATCTATGACCACGCCGACATGGCCTCGCTGGAGAAAGCCCTGCACAAGGCCCGCGAGGGCATGGACATCTGGGACGGCCCGGGCCTGGCCAAGGAGCCCGTGCCCGCCCGCAACATCATGATCATCACCGACGGGGTTTTTTCGATGGACGGCGACATCGCCGACATCCACAGGATCAACGAGCTGGGCAACACCTACGACACGCTGGTCGTGGTCGACGATTCGCACGGCACGGGAGTCCTCGGCGCGACCGGCCGCGGCTCGGTCGAGCACGCCGGCATGCTCGGCCAGGTCGATGTCATCACTTCGACCCTGGGCAAGGCCATGGGCGGGGCCACCGGAGGCTTCACCGCGGGACGCCGCGAGATCATCGAGATCCTGCGCCAGAAATCGCGGCCCTATCTCTTCTCCAACACCGTGGCCCCGGTCATCGTCGCCGCGGGCATCGCCGCCTTCGACCTGCTGGCCCAGGGCGGGGAACTGCGGGAACGTCTCTGGGAGAACACCGCGTTCTTCCGCGGGGCCATGAAACAGCTCGGCTTCGACATCATCGACGGCATCCACCCCATCGTGCCCGTCCTCTTCCGCAAGTTCGAGAACGACGCCCAGCTGGCCCAGCAGATGGCCCGCGAGCTCTATGAAGAGGGCATCTACGTGGTCGGGTTCGTTTTCCCGGTCGTGCCCAAGGGCCAGTCGCGCATCCGCGTCCAGATTTCGGCCGCCCACACCCGGGAACAGCTCGAGCAGGCCGTCCGGGCCTTCGAAAAAATCGGCCGCAAGCTGGGCGTCCTCTGAACGGTCCGGCCCGCGATGCGGCGATGCCGACCCTCTTTTCTTGGCCCCGGGCCTGGATTATGATAGCGGGGATCGTCACGTCCCATCGTATCAAGAACGAACGCGGCGCGCCTGACGGCGCCTTGGCGCGGGAGGAAACATGGCCAAGTCCAAATACGCCCTGGGCCTCGATTTCGGAACCAATTCCGTCCGGGCCCTGCTCGTCGACGTCCGCAACGGCCGCGAGCTGGCCACGGCGGTCTTCGCCTATCCCTCGGGCCGGGCGGGGATCATCCTCGACCCCAAAAACCCCGACCTGGCCCGGCAGAACCCGGCCGATTACCTGAAAGGCATCGAGGCCGCGGTCAAGAAGACGCTGGCCCTGGCCCGCAAGGTCGACCCGTCCTTCCGGCCCGGGGCCGTCGTCGGCATCGGCGTCGACACCACGGGCTCGACGCCCATCCCGGTGGACAAAGAGGGCATCCCTTTGTCGTTCAAGAAAGAATTCCGCGGGAATCCCAACGCCATGGCCTGGCTGTGGAAAGACCACACCGGCCATGCCGAGGCGGCCGAAATCACCGCCCTGGCCGGAAAGACCCATCCCGAATACCTGGCCAAGTGCGGCGGGACCTACTCCTCCGAGTGGTTCTTCAGCAAGATCCTGCACTGCCTGCGCATCGCCCCCAAGGTCTTCGACGCCGCCTGGAGCTGGGTCGAATGCTGCGACTGGATCCCCGCCGAGCTAGCCGGCGAGACGCGGCCGGACAAGATCAAGCGCAGCCGCTGCGCGGCCGGCCACAAGGCCATGTTCAACGCCGGCTGGGGCGGACTTCCGTCCAAGGAATTTCTTGCTCAACTCGATCCCGAGCTGGGTTTCCTCCGCGACCGGCTCTTTGACCGGACCGATACGGCGGACGCCGCGGCCGGCCCGCTGTCCTCCGAGTGGGCCGCGATCCTCGGCCTGCCCGCCGGAATTCCCATCGCCGTGGGCGCCTTCGACGCCCATCTCGGCGCCATCGGCTCGGGTGTCTTTCCGGGCAAGTTCGTCAAGATCGTCGGCACGAGCACATGCGACATCTGCGTCTGGCCCAGCGACCGGCCTCTGGCCGATATCCCCGGCCTGTGCGGCATCGTCGACGGCTCGGTCCTGCCCGGCTACTTCGGACTGGAGGCGGGACAATCGGCGGTCGGCGACATCTTCAACTGGTTCGTCGAAGTCGTCCAGCCCGGCGGGCCCAAGAAAGGCTCGCACGAAGCCTTGACCGCCGGGGCGGCCAAGCTGCGGCCCGGCGCCTCGGGCCTGCTGGCCCTCGACTGGAACAACGGCAACCGGACCATCCTCGTCGACCAGCGTCTGACCGGCCTGCTCCTCGGGCAGACCCTGCACACGACGCCGGCGGAGATCTATCGGGCGCTCATCGAAGCCACGGCCTTCGGGGCCCGGACGATCATCGAGCGCTTCCAGGAATACGGCGTCCGCATCGACGAAGTCATCAATTGCGGAGGCATCGCCGAGAAAAACCCCCTGGTCATGCAGATCTACGCCGACGTCATCGGCCTGGAGATGAAGGTCGCCCGCTCGGCCCAGACCTGCGCCCTCGGCTCGGCCATCGCCGGGGCCGTGGCCGCGGGCCCCTCGGCCGGCGGCCACAAGGACTTCGCCGCGGCCCAGGCGGCCATGTGCGGGGTCAAGGCCAGGAGCTACAGGCCCGACGCGGCCGGCCGCCGCGTCTACGGCGAGCTGTTCAAGCTGTACAAGCAGCTCCATGACGCCTTCGGCACGAAGGCCTGGTCCGGCTCCCTTTACAACGTCATGAAGGACCTGCTGGCCGTCCGTGACGCCCAGAGATTGTAAACCATGCTCGAAGATCTGCGGGAAAAAGTTCTCCAGGCCAATCTCGAGCTCGTCCGGCACGGGCTGGTCATCCTGACCTTCGGCAACGTCAGCGGCATCGACCGCTCCGCCGGGCTGATGGCCATCAAGCCCAGCGGAGTGTCCTACGAAGGGTTGACCGCCCAGGACATCGTCCTGGTCGACGCCGAAGGGCGCCCGGTGGAAGGCCGGCTCCGGCCGTCCTCGGACACGCCCACCCATTTGGCCCTCTATAAAGCGTTCCCCGAGATCGGCGGCGTCGCCCACGCCCACAGCGTCGAGGCCACGGCCTTCGCCCAGGCCCGCCTGGAAATCCCCTGTTTGGGCACGACTCACGCCGACCACTTCAACGGCCCTGTCCCCATCACCCGCTTTCTGACGGCCAAAGAGGTAGAGACGGAATACGAACTCCACACCGGTGCGGTCATCATCGACCGCTTCGCCGGCCTGCGCCCGCTGGAGATGCCCGCCGTTCTTGTCGCCGGGCACGGCCCCTTCACCTGGGGGCGGACGCCGGCCGAAGCCGTCCACCACGCCCTCATCCTGGAGAACATCGCGGCCATGGCCCGGGCGACGCTGGATCTCGACCCCCGGACGCGCCCCCTGCCCGCCCACATCCTCCGCAAACACCACCTGCGCAAACACGGACCGCAGGCTTACTACGGACAAAAAAAGGAGACCTCATGAACAACGTTCCGAACGTCAAGCTCGGACTCGTCGCCGTCAGCCGCGACTGCTTCCCCATCGAGCTGTCCCGGAAGCGCCGCGTCCGGGTGGCCGAAGAATGCCGCAAGAAATCGATCAGCATCGCCGAGATCCCGACCATCGTCGAGAACGAGAAGGACGTCCTTAAAGCGCTCGACGAGCTCAAGGCCGCCGGCGTCAACGCTCTCGTCATCTTCCTGGGCAACTTCGGTCCCGAAGGGCCGACGACGATTCTGGCCCAGCGCTTCGACGGCCCGGTCATGTTCGCCGCCGCGGCCGAGGAGACGGGAAAGGATCTCATCAACGGGCGCGGCGACGCTTATTGCGGCATGCTCAACGCCTCGTACAACATCGGCCTGCGCAAGCTCCGCCCGCACATCCCGGAATATCCGGTCGGCATGCCAGAGGAGATCGCCGCGATGATCGGCGAATTCATCCCGGCGGCCCGCATCATCCTCGGTCTCAAGCGGCTGAAGATTTACGGCTTCGGGCCGCGGCCCCAGGACTTCCTGGCCTGCAACGCCCCGATCAAGCCGCTCTACGACCTGGGCGTCGAGATCATGGAGAATTCCGAACTCGACCTCTACGACCTCTTCCTCAAGGCCAAGGGCGCCCCGGAAATCCCGGCCGTCGCGGCCGACATGGCCAGGGAGCTCGGCGCGGGCGGCGGCGATCCGGCCCTGCTCCACAAGCTGGCCCAGTACGAAGCGGCCCTGACCAAGTTCATGGAGGCCAACCTGGGCGCTTCGCAATACGCCGTCTTCGCCAACAAATGCTGGCCGGCTTACGAATCGTATTTCGGTTTCGTCCCCTGTTACGTCAACTCCCGCCTGGCCACCCGCGGCATTCCCGTTTCCTGCGAAGTGGACATCTATGGCGCCCTGAGCGAGTATATCGCCACCTGCGCCACGGAGCTGCCGGCGACGCTGCTGGACATCAACAACACCGTGCCCTACGACATGTTCAAGGCCGCCGGAAAGGCCGTCGCCGGATACAAGCCCAACGACCTGTTCATGGGCTTCCACTGCGGCAACACGTCCTCGACCTGCCTGATCAACGGCGGGCTCAAGTACCAGCTCATCATGCACCGGCTGATCGAGCCCGGGAAAGAGCCGGACATCACCCGCGGCACGATGGAAGGCCGGATCAAGGCCGGAGACATCACCATCTTCCGCCTGCAGGGCACGGCGGATTCGGTCCTCCGCTCCTACCTGGCCGAAGGCGCGGTCCTGGACATCGACCCGCAGTCCTTCGGCGGGATCGGGGTCATCGCCGTCAAGGAGATGGGCCGCTTCTACCGCCACGTCCTGATCGAGAAGCGGTTCCCCCACCATACCGCCGTGGCCTTCGCGCCCGTCGGCAAGACGTTGTTCGCCGCCCTGCGCATGCTGGGCGTCGAGGACATCGGCTTCAACCGGCCGAAGGAGATGCTCTACCCGACGGAAAATCCCTTCGCCTGACCACCCCTCTAATCAGCCCTGCCGCTTTTCCGTTTTGATCGGCCCGGCCGGCTTGGACGGGAGCTTGACCGGATGGGCCTGGATCGTCTTCAGGATCTCGGCCACGGCGCGCTCGAGCTGCGGATCGCGGCCCTCGATCACGGCCTTGGGATCGTTCTCGACGTCGGTGTCCGGATCGACGCCGTGCCCCTCGATGATCCACTTTCCTTCGCGGCTGGCCATGCCGGAGAGCGGGACATAGATCGTCCCGCCGTCGATGAGCGGCCCGGTGTTCGAGATCCCCACGACTCCGCCCCAGGACCGCCGGCCGACGAGGGTTCCCAGCCCCGCCTCCCTGAACATGGCCGGGAAGATGTCGCCGTCCGAGGCCGAGTTTTCGTCGAGAAGGGCGATCTTGGGCCCGATGAAGACGCCGCTCGGGTAGGGTTCCGCCTGGTTGTCGACGCGGGCGAAATCGACGGCCAGCCACTGGCGGGCCAGGCGCTCGATCAGCATCTGCGAGACGCTCCCGCCGCCGTTGGCCCGGACGTCCACGATCAAGCCGTCTTTGCGGAGCTGCCCGTAGTACCACTTGATGAACTCGCGGATGCCGGGCGCGCCCATGTCGGGGATATGGAGGTATCCGAGCCGGCCGCCCGACAGCTCGTTCACCCGGCGGCGGTTCCCCTCGACCCAGTTGAAATAGATGAGATCGCTTTCGGAGGTCAGGGGATTGAAGGACACCGTCCGCGCGCCCGCCAGCGTCGGCTTGGCGTTGACGGTCAGGCGCACGGGATGGTCGGCCTTGTTCCGCAGGAGCCGGTAGGGGTCCTCGTCCGGCCGCAGCTCCTGGCCGTCGATGGCCAGGAGATAATCGCCCGCGGCCACGCTTATGCCGATCTCGGTGAGCGGCGCGCGATAGACGTCCTCCTCGTTCTGGCCGGTGAATATTTTCGTGAAGCGGTAACGGCCCGCGGCCTTGTCGAAAGCGAAGCGGGCGCCGGGCAGGGCCACCTTCGGCCGGGGCGGGATGGTAAAATCGCCGCCTTCGATGTAGGCATGCTGGATGGTCAGTTCCGAGATCATTTCGCTGATGACGTAATTCAAGTCCGACCGATGGGCGACGTATTTGAGAAGGGGCTCGTATTGCCGCTTCAGGGCGTCCCAATCGTACCCGTGCATGTTCTCCACGTAGAACCAATCGCGGTAACGGCGCCAGACCTCGTTGAAGATCTGCGCCCACTCTTCCACGGGGACGCGGTCGACCATGAGCCCGGCCGTCGAAACGGCCTTCTTCGTCCCGGCCCCGGCCGGCGTGGCATCGAAGAGAGCGAAGCCGGTTTCCCCGCGGACCAGGGCCTTCGAGCCGTCGGCCGACAAGGCATACCCGCCCGCGCCGTCGACCAGCACGGTCTCTTTGCGGTCCTTGATCGAATAAATGCGCAACGAAGCGTTCCCCTCCGGCTCCCGGCCGAAGCCCGAGGCCGGGACCTTGATGTAAAGCAGATGGCCCTTCTTGGCCGTGAGTCCGGCGTAGTTGTCCGCCTCGACCGGGACGCGGGCCACGCGCGCGGCCAGCCCGTCGAAATCGATGGACAGAGCCGCCGGCTTGGCCGCCTCGGCTTTGGCGGCTGGGGCGGGACCCGGTTCCGGCTTGGGCTTGGCTTCCGCCGCCACCGTGACTTCATCGTTCTGCGGCGGGAAGGGATGGGGGACGTCTTTCCGGAGGGCCATGGCGAACAGGCCGGTCATCCGGTCGGTCGCGAAGTTGTATTCGATCGTCGATATTTGCGGCGCGTATTCCCGGTCGCTGAGATAAAACAGGTAATTTCCCTCGGGATCCCAGGCCGGGCTGACGGCGTTGAACTGTTCGTCCGTGATCTTGCGGACCTTCCGCTCGGCCTCGCTCCAGATATGGATGGCCTGGAAGTCGTTGGCCATGGTCATGCTGAAGGCCAGAAAATGGCCGCTGGGCGACCAGGTATAGCTTTGAACGGGGCCGCGCGGGGACTTCACGACCTCGGCAAGCGATTTGTCGTCGAACGAATAGACGAAGATCTTGCCGTCCTTGTCCCCGAAGGCGATGCGCTTTCCGTCGGGGGACCAGACCGGCGAGAACCTCTGGGCCCGGCCGCCGCTCGTCAGTCGCTCGGGCCTTCCGGAGCCGTCCTGGGCCACGACGTAAAGCTCTTCCTCGCCGCTCAGGTCGGACAGGAAGGCGATCTTCGAGCCGTCGGGCGACCAGCTGGCGGCCTTGTCGTGGGCGCCCGAGGTCGCGGTCAGATTGCGGACTTCTCCTTTCTCGATGGGGACGCTGAAGATGTCTCCCCGGGCCGAGAACACCGCCCGTTCGCCTTTGGGGCTGACATCGAAGTCCTCGATCAGACCGGCCGCGGGAACGCGCGAAGGCCGCTTCCACAGCCCGTCGTCGGGCACGGTGATGGGGACGGGGCGGCTGACGCCCGTCTTGACGTCCAGGACCTGGAGCTCGCCGGCCAATTCATAGACGATGCGTCCAACGTGGTCGGTCGAGGGCCAGCGGACATCCCATGTCCGGCTCGCCGTGACCGGCGTGACCTTGGCCCCGGCGATATCATAAGCGTAGATGTTGAACGTCCCGCTCCGGTCGGACGTGAAATAGATCGTGTTCCCGATCCACATGGGATCGCGATCGGCGCGCGGGTCGGCGATGATCCGCCGGGCGTCGTTCGTCTTCAGATCGAAGAGAAAGAGGTCGTTGGCCTGGCCGCCGCTGTAGCGCTTCTCGGGCCGAAAATCGCGGAAGCGGGGCGAATAGACCATCCGCGAGCCGTCGGGCGAGAAATCGCCCGCTCCCGATTCCGGCATGGGTAGGAGCTCGGCCGGGCCCCCGGTCAGCGGCACCGTGTAAAGATGGGTGGAGCCGAGGGTCCAGGAGTCGCGCAGGGAGCGGAAGAGGATGGACTTGCCGTCCACGGTCCAGCCGTAGACCTGGTTGTCCCATCCCCAGCGCGGGGTCAGGGGCCCGCGGGCCGGGTAATAAGTGAGCTGTTTGGGCTCGCCCCCCGCCGCCGGGATGACATAGACCTGCTCGTCTCCGTCATATTGGCCGGTGAAAGCGATCCACTTGCCGTCGGGGGAAAAATGGGCGAAGACCTCCATCCCGGGATGGGCCGTCAACCGCGTCGCGGTCCCCCCGGAAACCGGAGCGGTCCAGATGTCGCCCGCATATGTGAAAGCGATCTTGTCGCCGCAAATGGCCGGGAATCGAAGGAGCTTGGTCGGGCCGGCGGCCTCCTGGGAAAAAGCCGGGCCGGCGATGAAAAGAAGCGCGGCCGCGCCACAGAGAGACATGAAGCGTCGAGCGATGGACATGGGACCCTCCTTGGGATGATGGGAAAAAGGATCATATCCCCGGAGGGAACGGGAAGTCAATCCGCGGGGGGACGATCACGTCTTCAACGCCGCCTTCAGCGTCGAGCCTATCTCGGCCGGGCTGACGGCCACGTGCACGCCGGCCTCGCGCAGGGCGTCCATCTTCTCGGCCGCGGTGCCCCGGCCCCCGGCGATGATGGCCCCGGCATGGCCCATGCGCCGCCCCGGCGGGGCGGTCTGGCCGGCGATAAAACCGACCACGGGCTTGGGGAATTCCTTCTTGATATAGGCGGCCGCCTCGTCCTCGGCCGTGCCGCCGATCTCGCCGATGAGAATGACGGCCTCGGTACACGGATCGTCCTTGAACAGCTTCAGCAGCTCGACGTATTTGAGGCCGACGACCGGATCGCCGCCGATGCCGACGGCGGTGGACTGGCCCAGTCCCTGCCTGGAAACCTGCTGGACGGCCTCGTAGGTCAGCGTCCCCGAGCGGGAGATGATGCCGATCGTGCCCGGCGCGTGGATGGGCCCGGGCATGATTCCGATCTTGCCCCGGCCGGGCGAGATGACGCCGGGCGTGTTGGGGCCGATCAGCTTGGATGGCGTTCCCTGCAGGAACGTCTTGACCTTGATCATGTCCAGGGTCGGGATCCCTTCGGTGATGCAGACGACGAGATCGATCCCGGCGTCGGCGCACTCCATGATGGCGTCAGCCGCGGCGAACGGCGGCACGAAGATTCCGGCCGCGTTGGCCCCGGTCCCGCGGACGGCATCGGCGACGGTGTTGAAGACGGGGACGCCCAGATGCGTCGTTCCGCCTTTGCCGGGCGTCATCCCGGCCACGACCCTAGTCCCGTATTCGATCATGCGGCCGGCATGAAAAGTGCCCTCGGTCCCCGTGATCCCCAGGACCACAACCCTGGTGTGCTCGTCGATCAGGATGCTCATCGGCCTCTCCTCCCCCTCATTTCACCAGGGCTACGATCTTTTCGGCGGCGTCCTTCATGCCGTCCGCCGAATGGAAAGCCAAGCCGGATTCGGCCAGGATCCGCCGGCCCGGCTCGACGTTGGTCCCCTCCAGGCGGACGACGACCGGGATGGTCGAACCCACCTCGCGGGCGGCCTTGATGACGCCCGCGGCGATCATGTCGCAGCGGACGATCCCGCCGAAGATGTTGATCAGGGCGCCCTTCACGTCCGGGTCGGAGACGAGGATTCGGAAGGCGTTGCGCACGCCGTCCTCGGTGACGCCGCCTCCGACGTCGAGGAAGTTGGCCGGCCGTCCGCCGCTGTACTTGATGATGTCCATGGTGGCCATGGCCAGGCCGGCGCCGTTGACCATGCAGCCGATGTCCCCGTCGAGCTTGACGTAGTTGAGGTTGAACCTGGAGGCTTCGACCTCCAGGGGCGACTCTTCGTCCAAATCGCGCATCGCGGCGATGTCCGGATGGCGGGGCAGGGCGTTGTCGTCGAAGTTCATCTTGGCGTCCAAGGCCAGGACCCGCCCGTCCCGGGCCACGATCAGGGGATTGATTTCGGCCAGCGAAGCGTCGGTTTCGACGAAGGCCTTGAACAGGGCGAGAATGAATCGGACCCCCTGCTTGAAGGTCTCGCCCTGCAGGCCGAGCCGGAAGGCCAGCTTGCGGGCCTGAAAAGCCTGCAGGCCCGCGCCGGGGTGGACGTATTCCCTAAAGATGCGGTCGGGCGTTTCGGCGGCGACCTTCTCGATCTCCATGCCTCCCTCGGTCGAGGCCATCAGGACGGCCGATTCGCGGGCCCGGTCGATGACGATGCCGAGATAGAGCTCGCGGGCCGCGTCGAGGGCCTCCTCGACGAGCAGGCGCTTGACCCTCTTCCCCTCGGGCCCGGTTTGGCGGGTCACCAGGGTCATGCCGATGAGCGTCCTGGCCAGCCGTTCGGCCTCCCCGGGATTTTGGGCGATCTTGATGCCGCCGCCCTGGCCTCGGCCGCCGGCGTGGATTTGGGCTTTGAGTACGACCCGCGGGCCGACCGCTTCGGCCGCCGCACGGGCCTCGGTCGGGGTGGCGGCCACGTCGCCGCGATGGACGGGAACGCCGAAGCCCGCCAGAATCCGCTTGGCCTGGTATTCATGGATTTTCATAGGGCCCTCCCTTCATCGGAGAATATCGATCTAAGGAAGGCTGGTGCTTCCCTTTTCCGCCTTCCGTCACCGGTCCGTGCGGACCGAGGCGTTCAACGGACGTCTTCCTCGATCGCGGCCAGGGCCCGGGCCACCGCGCTGCGGAGCTCGGCCGGGAGGAAGGGCTTGGGCAGGTACTCGAAGGCGCCGCCCTGCATGGACTGGACGGTCGTCTTCATGGTCGGGTAGCCGGTGACGACGATGACCCGGGCGGCCGAACCCAGGCGCCGGAGCGAGGCCAGCAGGTCCAGGCCGCTCAATCCGGGCATCATCAGGTCGGCGATGATGACGTCGTATTTCTTCTGGCCTTCCTTCTGCAGAGCCTCGGCGCCGCTGAGGGCGGTGTCGATCTCATAATCGTCGCTGGCCAGGGCCTGGCCGATGCTCTTTCCGACCGTGATTTCATCATCGACGACGAGAATGCGCCGTTTGACCGGATCTGCTGTCATAAATGGTCCTCCTCGAAGCCGGAACTTTCTTCCGGTTGAAAGGGCAATTTTACCGTAAAAACCGATCCCCGTCCAACATCGCTTCGGACCTCGATCGTCCCGCCCCGCCGGCGGACGATCCCGTAGCTGACGGCCAGGCCCAGGCCCGTGCCGAAATTCTTGGTGGAGAAGAACGGGTCGAACAGCTTGGTCAGGTTCTCCTTGGGGATGCCCACGCCCGTGTCCGTGAATCCGATCTCCAGGCCCAGGCCGTCGGCCGACCGCCGGCTGGCCACGGTCAGCGTCCCGCCGGCGGGCATGGCCTCGCAGGCGTTGATCATCAGGTTGGAAAAGACCTGCTGGATCTTGTTCTTGTCCAACTCCAGGGGCGGCAAGTCCGGGTCGAGGGCCTTGACGATGACGATGTTGCGGACCAGGGCCTGCTTCTCCAGCAGCTGGACGGTCCGCTCGATGATGTCGTTGACCGAGGCCGGGGCCGTCCGAGAAGGGGTCATGCGGGAGAACTCGAGCAGGCCGCGGACGATCTGGGCGCAGCGGGCCGTCTCGTCGGCGATCATGGTCAGGTTTTCGCGGGCCGCGGGGTCGGCCGGGTTGCGCTCGAGCAGGAGATGGGTGTTGATGAGGATCGAGGTCAGGGGGTTGTTGATCTCATGGGCCACTCCGGCGGCCATCTTGCCCAGCGAAGCCAGCTTCTCGGATTGGACGAGGGCGTCCTGCATCCCGCGCAGCTCGAGGGTCCGCTCCTCGACCCGCTTTTCCAGGGTTCGGCCCCACTGGGCCAGGTTGTCCTGGGCCGTCCGCAGGTTCCCGGTCATGCGGTTGAACGAGGCGGCCAGCTGGCCGAATTCGTCCTTCGACTCGACGGCCACGCGGTGGCCCAGATCGCCGCCGGCGATCCGCTCGGTGGCCTCGACCATGATCCGCACCGGGCGGGTGATCGTCGCGGCCAGGGCCGAGAGAAGCACGAGCAGGCCGGCCACGGCCAGGAGGGCCATGAAGGAGAACGTCCCCATGACCCGGTTGCGCAGGTCGATATAGGGCTTCTCCAAAATCCCCACATATAGCATTCCGATCGTCCGGCCCTCGACGTCCCGGATGGGCTCGTAGGCGGTGATGAACCATTCGCGGACGACGAAGGCCCGGTCCATCCAGCGGCCGCCTTTTCCCAGGACGGCCTCCCCGACCTCGCGCGAGACGCGGGTCCCGACGGCCCGCCGGCCGGAGGCGTCCAGGACGTTGGTGGCGATGCGCAGATCGCCCTGGAAGATCGTCGCCGTTCCGACGTCCTGATTGTCGTAGCGCTCGCCCTGGGCCACGATCTCCTTGACCCGATCGACGATGGCGTAATCGCGGTTGAGGAGCAGCCCGCCGTACAGGGCGCCCAGGACCCGGCCCTTGCCGTCGGTCACCGGCGAGGCCGCTTTCATCATCATGCCGCTGTCCTCGTGGTCGCCGGGCCGGAGGGCGGCCATGGGCGTAGGGATGAACTTGAAATAGGCCCGCTCGGCCAGGTCGCCGCCCTCCTTCAGAAGCTCCTCGCGGGGGACGATGACCGTCCCCGCCCGGCTGCGGTTGTCCAGGGCGGCCCGGACGAGCGGATCGGAGGCCTGGTCGTCGCCGGCGGTGAGGGGCCGCCGCGAGCGCAGGACGACGCGCCCCGAGGCGTCGGTCAGGGTCAGGACGTCGAGCTCGTACTCCCGGCGGATTCCGTCCAGAAGCGCCGCGGCTTGGTCACCCCGGCCGTCTCTCAGGCGCTCGCGCAGGAACTCCCGGTCCGCGCTCAGGCGGATGACGTCGCCGATCGAACGGAGACGGTCGTTGTAAACCATCCAGGCCGAGGACAGGTCGTGGCCGACTTTGGCCTGGGCCAGGGAGACGATCGTGCGGTGCTCGAGCCGGGTGCCGAGGAGAAGCGAGACGATCCCGCCGATCCCGATGACGGCCAGGAACCCGAGGATCATTTTTCGGCGCAGCGGCCAATCGAAAAAACGGCGGCGCAAGGAAAGGCGGGGCATGCTGTCAGGTCCGCGGGAAACCTTACCACCCCTTCAAAAGGGAAGTCAACTTTCGGATATTCGATGGATCACCGAGATGTTCCTTCTGCGGCCGAACTTAAAAATCCGGCATCTCTAGACACGGCCCGAACGGAATGCATACGGAACGGCCGGACCCGTCCCCGGCCGGCCTGATTCCGTTTGTTTTCTTGTCGATCCAGGCCCCCCGGCCCGCCTTGACAGGCTTCCCCCGATCCGTCTATAGTAGGATTTCTCTCGGGGGCCCGGCGGCGCTTACGAGAGCATGATTCGGGCGAGGCTTCATAGTTATAATCCCCGGCGGGATCCCGCCTTCGCCGCCCATCCGTCCATCTCGCGAGGAGACAGAGAAAGGCGATGAAAGTTCTCGTATTGAACAGCGGCAGTTCCTCGGTCAAATTCCAGTTCGTCCGCATGGAGGACGAAAGCCTTTTGGCCAAGGGCATCGTCGAAAAGATCGGGTCCAGCGACGCCATCATCCAGTACCAGCCCGAAGGCAAAAACAAGATCCGCGAGATCCGCGAGGTCCGCAACCACGAAATGGCCATCGAAATGGTCCTCTCGCTGCTGCGCCATCCCCAGCACGGGGTCATTCGGGACCAGAGCGAGATCGCCGGGATCGGCCACCGGGTCGTCCACGGCGGCGAGGATTTCTCGGCCTCGGTCCTCATCACGGACAAGGTCAAGGCGGCCGTCCGCAAGTGCATCCAGTTCGCCCCCCTGCACAACCCGGCCAACCTGAAGGGCATCGAGGCCTGCGAAGCGCTCCTGCCCGGCATCCCCCAGATCGGCGTCTTCGACACGGCCTTTCACCAGACCATCCCCCCCCACGCCTTCATCTACGGCCTGCCCTACGCCCTGTACCAGAAGCTGCGCATCCGGCGCTACGGCTTCCATGGCACGTCCCACAGCTTTGTCGCCGCCCGGGCCGCCGAATTCATGAAGCGCCCCCTGGCCGATCTGCGGATGATCACCTGCCACTTGGGCAACGGGGCCAGCATCACGGCCGTCCGGGGCGGGCATTCGATCGACACGACCATGGGCTTCACCCCCCTCGAAGGCCTGGTCATGGGCACGCGCTGCGGCAGCATCGACCCGGCCCTCGTCCCCTATATCATGGAGCGGGAGAAGCTGGGGACCAAGGAAATCGACTCGATCATGAACAAGAACAGCGGAATGCTCGGATTGACCGAGACTTCCAACGACATGCGCGAGATCGAGCAGGAGGCCGCCCGCGGCAGCGAACGCCACAAGCTGGCCATCGACATCTACTGCTACACGATCAAGAAATACATCGGCGCCTATATGGCCGCCCTGGGCGGCGTCGACGCCATCGTCTTCACCGGCGGCATCGGCGAAAACAGCCGCCTGGTCCGGCGCCTGGTGCTTGAGACCATGGAGCCGCTGGGCATCGCCGTCGACCCGGCCAAGAACGAGGCCAACGCGCGCGACATCAGCGCCGGGCCGGTCAAGGTCCTGGTCGTCCCGACCAACGAGGAGCTGGCCATCGCCCGCGACACGAAGACCATCCTGGAGTCGATGGGCCGGGCGGTCGAAGAACCCGCTCAGGCACCCGCGCCCCGGAAGGCGGACGGGTTCAAGCCCGAGGAAACGGCCGAGCTCGTCCAGATCTGGGCCAAGAGCCCCAAAGCCGAGCCCGAAGCATTGGCCGCCAAGCTGGCTCCGAAGCTGGGCCGGACGGTCGAGGCCGCCGCCGTCCGCCGGGAGCTCGAACGGCTGAGCCTCGTGGCTTCATCGAAAACGGCGAAAACGAACTGAGAGGAACCCATCATGGACCGAATCGATCGCGAAGAAGCCGGTTGGCTGGTGGCCCTATCCTGGCTGAGCGCCCTCGAAGAGACGGCGCGCGACTTCCACGGCACGCGGCCCAAAGTCTTCAGTGAGCGGGCCTACGAACACGCCGTGACCTATTATCTCCATCTCCTGGCCGACGAGTACGGATTCCCCGTCCCCAAGTCGGACACGCTCCGCAAGGCCGTCGAGGATTACATCCAGATCGGCATCGCCGGGGGCCTCTTCCGCGACGCCAATCATTTCGAGCTGGTGGAGGTCAACCCCAACCATCTGGAAATCACCGTCCACGAATGCGTTTACCTGAAGAGCTGCCAGGCCCTGATCGACGAAGGGGCCTCCATCCGCGAGCTGACCTGCGCCCGCATCGGCTGCTTCCGGGCCGCGGTCAAGGCCATGGCCGGCCTGGACTGCGACTACCAGGTGACCTCGTTCAACATCGACGGAGACTGCAAAGGCCACATCGAGAGGGTCTGAGGTGAGCGCCCCGGCAAAAAAATCCCTCGACGCGATCCTCGGCGTCATCCGCGACGCCCAGGACGCCGCGGCCGTCCGGGCCGCGGTCATGGACCTCGGCTATGAAAAGAACCCCGTTGTCTACCCCGTCCTTCTGGCCAAGCTGACCGATAAAAACCCCGGCATCCAGCACGCCGCGGTCATCTCGCTCGGCCGCTACGGCCGGCCGGAGGCCATCGACGAGCTGATCAAGCCCAAGATCTTCCGCTCGCCGCATTCGAACATCCGCTGGGCGGCGGTGACGGCCATCGGCAAGCTGGGCGACTCGCGGGTCATCGACCACCTGCTCAAGGCGGTCGAAGACCCCGAGTGGATCGTCCGGACCCAGGCCGTGACCGAGCTGATCGGCAAGGTCCGCGACATCATCGAACGAAAGGACGTCAAGCTGGCCCGCGTCCTCGTCCACATGCTGGGCCTGAAGAACGAGGAGATCGTCGGACTGGCCATCGACGGCTTCAAGGAGCTCGAGTGCGAGTGCGGCTCGATGCTCCTCGATTCGCTGGGCAACTCCTCGGCCGTGATCCGGGCCAACGCGGCCCGGGCCCTGGGCCGGCTGAAAGCCCGGACCTCCGTGCCCTCCCTGATCGAACTCCTCCAGGACGGCTCCCCCGACGTGCGGGCGCGGGCCGCCGAGGCCTTGGGGACGATCGGCGACCGGACCAGCATCGAGCCCCTGGTCCAGAAGATCAAGGACCACGCGGCCGTCGTCCAGGCATCGGCCGGCGCCGCCCTGGTCAAGTTCGGCAAGGCCTCAACCATGCCGCTCCTCAACGCCCTGGCTCTGGAGAGGGACAAATTCGCCCTGAAAGCCGTGCTTCTTCTCCTCGGAAAAATCGGCGATCCCAAGGCCGTCCCGGCCCTGATCGCCCACCTACGGAGCAGTTATTACATCGTCCGCCAGGCGGCCCTGACCGCCCTGACCCGTTTCGGGGAAGCGGTCGTCAGCCTCCTTGTCCCGCTGCTGTCCTTCAACCGATCGGACATCGAGGCGCTGAAAAAAGACGCCGCCGAGCATACCCATCCCGAGCCGCAAATGCGGGCCATCAAGGCCCTCGGCGGACTGGAGGATCACCGGGCCGTCCCCTTGCTCAAGCAGCTGGTCGAAGAAGGCCTGCCCGACGTCCAAGAAGCGGCCGGCGAGGCCCTCGGCCGGGTCGGCTGCGCCGCCTGGGGCCGCTGCTGCGCCCTCAAAGTCCTGGCCGATGTCGGCAAAGCCGACCTCGTTCCCCGGATCATCCCCTCGCTCGACGACGACTCGGACAACGTCCGCTTTGAAGCGGTCAAGACCATCGGACGGCTGGGCGGGCCCGAGGCGC
Source organism: Candidatus Aminicenantota bacterium (assembly GCA_963729855.1). GTDB lineage: Bacteria > Acidobacteriota > Aminicenantia > Aminicenantales > UBA4085 > UBA4085. The sequence goes on from CAVSPT010000005.1 coordinate 802,421, forward strand.
TGGCGCCGGTCCTCCGCATCACGACCGGCGACCGGGCCGATTTCATCCGGGCCGAGGCCTTCCGCGTCCTGCGCGCGATCGGCGCCGGCCAGCCCTCCGTGCCCGAGGCGGCCATCAAGGCTTTGGACGATCAGGCCCGCGACGTGCGGGCCCAGGCGGCGGCCATCCTCGGCGTCTTCCACGACAAGAAATGCCTGCCGCTTCTCCTCAAAGCCATGGCCGACGCCCATTGGAGCGTCCGGGAAAGCGCCGAGAACGCCCTGCTCAATTTCGGGGCCGATGCCGTGCCCCCGCTCCTCGAAGCGTTGACGAGCCCGCTCTGGACGACCCGTTTCCGGGCCGCCCGGCTTTTGGGCGAGCTCGGAGATCCGGCGGCCGTTCCGGCGTTGAAAAAGACCATCGAATCCAAGGACGAAAAAAAAGAGGTGCGCGACAAGGCCGAAGCCTCTCTCCGCAAGCTCGATCATTGATGCCGCGCACCGGCGGACTCATTTATTTTCATTTTTTAGGCGGGAAGGAGAGAGTCGATGCCTCAGTTCGCCTATCGCCCTTTGTTCGACCTGGGCCCGGACGAGACGGAATACCGTCTTCTGGCCGGGGTGCCCGTATCCGCGTCCGTTTCCGGCGGGCGCCCGATCCTGAACGTACCCCCGGAAGCGCTGACCCTGATGGCCGAGGAGGCCTTCCAGGATGTCGCTTTCCTCCTGCGCCCGGCCCACTTGGCCCAGGTCGCGGCCGTCCTCAAGGACCCCGAGGCCTCGGCCAACGACAAATACGTGGCCATCGAGCTTCTCCGGAACGCGGCCATTTCGGCCGAGCGCGTGCTGCCCCAATGCCAGGACACCGGAACGGCCATCATCATGGCCAAGAAGGGCCAGGCGGTCTGGACGGGCGGAGGTGACGAAGCCGCTCTTTCCCGCGGCGTTTTCAACGCCTACACGAAGAATTATTTCCGCTATTCCCAGAACTCGCCTTTGACCATGTACGAGGAGACGAACACCGGCACGAACCTGCCCGCGCAGATCGACATCGCGGCGGTCGATGGGGACGAGTATCGCTTCCTTTTCATTGCCAAGGGCGGCGGTTCGGCCAATAAAACGTATCTCTTTCAGGAAAGCAAGGCCGTCCTCAATCCCGACTCCCTGCCCGCCTTCCTGACGGCCAAGTTGAAGATGCTGGGCACGGCCGCCTGCCCGCCGTACCACCTGGCCGTCGCGGTCGGCGGCACGTCGGCCGAGTTGACCCTGAAGACGGTCAAGCTGGCCTCGGCCGGATATCTCGATCACCTGCCGGAGACGGGCGGCCCGGACGGGCAGGCCTTTCGCGACCGGGCCCTCGAGGAGCGCCTCCTCCAGGCCTCGCGGAAGACCGGCCTCGGCGCGCAGTTCGGCGGGAAGTACTTCTGCCTCGATGTCCGCGTCATCCGCCTCCCTCGGCACGGCGCGTCCTGCCCCATCGGCATCGGCGTCGGCTGCAACGCCGACCGCAACATCAAGGGCAAAATCACCCGCGACGGGATCTTCCTTGAGAAGCTGGAAACCGACCCGGCCCGCTTCCTGGAATCGTTCGCGGCCCCCGCGGCCGCGGCCGTCGGTTTAAATCTCGACCGGCCCATGGACGAGATCCGGGCCGAGCTCAGCCGGCATCCGGTTTCGACCCGGCTGACTCTGACCGGCCCGATCGTCGTCGCCCGCGACATCGCCCACGCCAAGCTCAAGGAACGGCTGGAGCGGGGCGAGGACCTGCCCCGCTACTTCAAGGACCATATCATCTATTACGCCGGCCCGGCCAAAACACCCCCCGGGTATGCTTCGGGCTCGTTCGGCCCGACCACCGCCGGCCGCATGGACGACTACGTTCCCCTGTTCCAGGCCCGCGGCGGGTCGCTGGTCATGCTGGCCAAGGGCAACCGCTCCAAATCCGTCACGGAATCCTGCCGGGCCCACGGCGGGTTTTATCTCGGCTCGATCGGCGGACCGGCCGCCCGGCTGGCCAAGGACTGCATTCTCAAGCAGGAAGTTCTGGAATATCCCGAGCTGGGGATGGAGGCGGTCTTCCGGATCACGGTCAAGGACTTCCCGGCCTTCATCATCGTCGACGACAAGGGCCACGATTTCTTCCAAGGCCTGCTCGACTGATCGCGCCGGCGGGGTTTGCCTTGACAAAATCGCCGGTTCTTTTGTATTCTGGGGCGCCGAAAGAGATCGTTTGATTACAGCGGAATCGAACGCCGAAAAGGAGAAGCCGGTGACGGAATCCTCCGCGATCCGGAGCGTCATCGCCAAATACGGGGGCCGGGCGCGAGCCCTGATCCCGATCCTCCAGGAAATCCAGGACGAGCTGCGCTGGCTGTCGCCCCGGACGCTGGAAGACGTGGCCGGGATCCTGAATCTTCCCCTGTCGCACGTCTACAGCGTGGCCACGTACTATAAGTCCTTCAGCCTGGAGCCGCGTGGGCGCCGCACCTGCACGGTCTGCATGGGCACGGCCTGCCACGTCCGCGGCGGCGCGGACATCCTCGAACACTTCGAGAGGGAGCTCGGCATCCGAGCCGGTCGGACGACGCCGGACGGCGAATTCACTCTGGAGCGGGTCAATTGTCTCGGCGCCTGCGCCCTGGCCCCCCTGGTCGTTGTCGACGGCCGCTACTACGGCCGGATGGACGAGGCCAAGGCCCAGACCGTCCTGGACCGGCGGAAAAAGTAGGGACATGGCTTCGATCACCGTCGAAGACCTGGCCCGGATCCGCGGGGAGACGCGCGAGCGCAGGGCCCTGCGCCCCGAGGGGCCGCGGGCCAGGATCACCGTTCACATGGGAACCTGCGGGACCGCCGCCGGCGCCCAGGACGTCCTGGATGCCGCGCGGAAGGAGACCGCCGCGCGCGGGCTGAAAGACGTCGAGGTGGCCGCCTCGGGCTGCGCCGGCCTGTGCAACCGCGAGCCGATGGCCACGGTCGAGATCGCCGGCCGGAGGCCCATCAAATACATCAATCTGACCCCCGAGGTGATCCGGACGATCATCGACCGCCATATCCTGGGCGGCCGGATCGTCGCCGCAAACGCCCTGGCCGCCGGCGTCGAGACGATCCTCGAGGAGCCGGGCTTTGACGATCCGGCCGTGCCGGAGACGGAGGGACTCCCCCGCCTGACCGACATCGAATTCTTCAAGCACCAGAGGCTCATCGTCCTGCGCAACCGAGGCCGGATCGACGCCGAGAGCATCGACGAATACATCGCCCAGGACGGATACATGGGGCTGGCCAAGGCTTTGAGAGCCATGACCGCCGAAGCCGTCATCGCCGAGATCAGCGCTTCGGGACTTCGCGGCCGCGGCGGGGCGGGTTTCCCGACCGGGAAGAAATGGGCCGCCTGCAGGATCGAGCCGGCCACGCCGAGATACATCATTTGCAACGGAGACGAGGGCGACCCGGGCGCCTTCATGGACCGCTCCGTCCTGGAAGCCGATCCCCACGCCGTCCTGGAAGGGATGATCATCGGGGCCAAGGCCATCGGCGCCGCGCACGGGTTCCTCTATATCCGAAACGAATACCCCCTGGCCATCCTGCGCATGGACTTGGCCATTCGCCGGGCCCGTGAATACGGCCTGCTGGGCCGCGACATCCTGGGTTCGGGATTTGATTTCGACGCCGAGATCGTTCGCGGCGCCGGCGCGTTCGTCTCCGGGGAGGAGACCGCCCTCATCGCGTCCATCGAAGGCCAGCGGGCCGCCCCACGGCCTCGTCCGCCCTATCCGGCCCAAAAAGGGCTGTGGGGACAGCCCACGGTCATCAACAACGTCGAGACCTGGGCCAACGTTCCGCCCATCATCCGGAGCGGGGCCCCCTGGTTCGCCGCCCGAGGCACGGAGACAAGCAAGGGGACCAAGGTTTTCAGTCTGGTCGGCAAGATCGCCAACACCGGCTTGGTCGAGGTCCCCATGGGCATCCGCATGCGGGACGTGGTCATGGGAATCGGCGGGGGCATCCCCGACGGCCGCGAATTCAAGGCCATCCAGATCGGCGGCCCGTCGGGCGGGACGCTGCCTCAAGAGGCCCTCGACTGGCCGATCGACTACGAAAGCCTGAAGCAGGCCGGGGCCATGATGGGCTCGGGCGGCCTGATCGTCATGGACGATTCCACGTGCATGGTCGACATCGCGCTCTATTTCCTGCGCTTCACCATGGAGGAATCCTGCGGCAAATGCTCACCCTGCCGCATCGGCACGCGGCAGATGGCCGAGATCCTGGCCCGCATCACGGAGGGTGAAGGGACGGAAACCGACCTGGACCGCCTGCTCGAGCTGGCCGCCACGGTCCGCGACGGCTCGCTCTGCGGGCTGGGCCAGACCGCCCCCAATCCGGTTTTATCCACTCTGCGCTATTTCCGCGAGGAATACCGGGCTCATATCGCGGACAAGAGCTGCCCGGCCTGCGTCTGCAAGAAACTGATGGCCTTTTTCATCGAGCCCGAAAAATGCATCGGCTGTCTCCTCTGCCTCAAGGCCTGCCCGGTCCGGGCCATCGCCGGGGAGCGCAGGAAGGTCCACGTGATCGACCAGGCCGCCTGCATCAAATGCGGGGCCTGCTTCTCCGTCTGCCCCGTCAAGGTCAGGGCCGTGTCCAAGTTCACGGGCCAGAAGGGCCGCACGATCGCCGGGCGGGCGGCTTCGCCGGAGCGGCCATGAACTTCACCATCAACGGTCGATCCCTCTTCGTCGCCGGCCGCCCGACGATCCTGGAGGCCGCCCGGACCAATGGCTTCGAAATCCCCTCCTTGTGCGACCACCAGGCCCTCCTGCCCTACGGCGCCTGCCGGATCTGTCTGGTCGAGATCAAGGGGCGACGCGGTTACGCGCCCGCCTGCAGCACGTTCGCCGAAGACGGGATTGAGGTGATCACGGAATCACCCGCCCTGGCCGCGCTGCGGCGGGGGATTCTTGAGCTCATCCTGGCCGAACATCCCAACGCCTGCCTTGTCTGCACGGAAAAAAAGTCCTGCGAGGAGTACAAGTCGACCATCCGCAAGACCGGCGAGGTGACGGGCTGTATCCATTGCCCGGTCGACGGCCGCTGCGAGCTGCAGCGCGTCGCGGAGATGGTCGGCGTCGAGCGCGTCCCCTACCCCGCCCGCCGCCGCGAAGGCGAGATCCTGCGGGCCGATCCGTTCATCGACCGGGACAACAGCCTGTGCATTCTCTGCGGCCGCTGCGTGCGGGTCTGCCGGGAAGTGCGGGGCGCCTCGGTCCTGACCTTCGTCGCCCGCGGCTCCGGGACCGTCGTCGGCACCGCCTTCGGCCGAACGATGCTGGATTCGGGCTGCCAGTTCTGCGGCGCCTGCGTCGACGTCTGCCCGACCGGATCGCTGGTCGAACGGGCAACCCGGCCCGAGCCCATCCCCGACCGCCGTACGAGAGCCGTTTGTCCGCTCTGCAGCCTGGGCTGCACCCTCGACGTCAACTCCCGGGGCGGCCGCCTGCTCTCTACGGCGCCCTCGGACCAGGGACCAGTCAACAAGGGCCAGGGCTGCGTCAAGGGCCGTTTCGCCCTGCGCGCCGCGCTGACCGGCGGAAAGCGCATCCTCCGCCCGCATATCCGCAAGGACGGCGAGCTCGCACCCGTCTCGTGGGAGGAAGCCCTCTACCACGCTTCGGAACGCCTGAAATCCATACCCGGCCGGGCCACGGCCTATATCGTCTCCGCCCAGAGCCCGCTCGAAGAAATGTACTTGATGGGCAAGTGGGGCGCGGCCGTCGGCGCCGGGGCCTGTTCAGTGGCCTCCCCGTCCTCGCCCATCGCCGCTCTGGACAAAGCCGGCGTCCGGCTCGATTTCCGGCTGGAGGAGATCGCCGCCGCCCGGACGATCGTCCTGTTGGGCGTCGATCCGGCCGTCAGTCATCCGCTCGTCTGGCTTGAGATATGGAAGGCCCTGAACGCCGGGGCCCGTCTCCTGTCCGTGGGCAATCTGCCCCAGACCGCCGGACGCCTTATCGCCAAAGAGCTCAATCCGTCGCCCGGATTCGAGGCCTCCGTCCTCGTCGAAATGATCAGGGCTCTGCTCGCAGCGGGGGCGCCCGACGCGGTCCGATCCAAGCCCGGGTTCGAGGCCTTCGAGCGGTCGCTCGCCGGGACCGTGAATCATCCGGATCCGGCCCTGGCGCCGGAGGATATTTCGGAGTTTTGCCGAGAATTCCGCGGCGATGGTCAGGTGGTCTTCCTCGTCGGCCGCGATTTCTTCGTCCCCGCCGCCGATCCGGAAACGACGGCCGCGCTCCTTGACCTGGCCCTGGCCGTCCAGGCCCGGCTCATTCCGCTGGCCATCAGCAGCAACGGGCGCGGCTGGCTGAACATCCGCCGGACCTTCGAGACCGAGGAGAAGCCGCCGGCCGAGATCGTCAAAGGCCTCCGCCTCGGATCCATCCGTTCCCTCTACCTGGCCGGCCGGGCCTTCGACCTGGCCGGGACGCATCCCGAAGTCTTCATCGGCCAGGGCCCACTTTGGAACGAGGCCCTCCTTCAGGCCGATATCGTTTTCCCCTCATGCGCCGTGCTGGAGACGCCCGGCAGCTTCATCAGCGCCGAAGGCCGTCTGCAGAGCTGGGACGAGACCCTCCCCCCTCCGGGGGAATCCAAACCCGGCTGGTGGATCACGGCCGCTCTGGCCCGGGAGCTCGATCTCAAGGGATTCCGTTTCGGTTCGGCCGGAGACGTGGCCGACGAAATGCGGGCCCGCTTCGAGCGAGGCGGGGACGCGTCCGCGGCCGCCGCGGACCGATCGACCCAAGGCTTCTTATCCCTGCCCCGCTTCGGGACGCCGATGGGAACGGACGCCGACCATCCCTTTCTGCTCAAGGTCGCGCCCTCGCCCGACCTCTACCGCGGTCATAACCTGGCCGAGGAAATCCCCGGCCTGCGCAAGATCCGCCGACTGACGGCCGTCTGGATGAATCCCGAAGATGCGGCGGCCGCGGGCATCCGCGACGGCGACGCCGTCCTCGTCGCCACCGCCTTGACCGAAGTCCGGGCCGAAGCCCGGACCCATCCATCCGTCCCCCGGCGCGTCCTGCGGGCGTCCGCCCGCGAATCCCTGAGTGTGGGCGTCGAGCCGGCCCGCTTGGCGAAGGTGTCCTGATGGCCAAGATCGTCCAACGCGTCCGCCTCGTCCCCAACGTCCATCTCCTCGAGGTTTCCGCGCCTGAGATCGCCCGCAAGTGCGCGCCGGGCCAATTCGTCATGATCATGCCCGACGAGCGCGGCGAACGGATCCCCTTGACCATCGGCGATTGGAACGCGGAGACGGGAACGGTGACGTGCGTCTTCCTGGCCGTCGGCACGTCCACCCGCAAGCTGGCTCTCCTCCAGGCCGGCGACGAAGTGCCGGTCTTCGTCGGCCCCCTGGGCAAGCCCTCCGAGATCAAGCCCTTCGGGACGGTCGTCTGCGCCGGCGGCTGCTTCGGCATCGCCGCCATCCACCCCATCGCCCGGGCCCTCAAGGCCCAGGGAAACAGGATCATCACCGTCGTCGACGTCAAGGCCCGCTATCTTCTTTATTGGGAGGACAAGCTCCGCCGCGTCAGCGACCGCTTCATCGTCTCCACGCGCGACGGTCTGGCCGGCGGGACGAACGCGCCGCACTATATCGCCGCCGAGCTGGGGCGCCTGATCGCCGAGGAGCCGCGCATCGACCGCGTGGTGGCCATCGGCTGCACCTACCTCATGTCCGCGTGCGCCGAGGCCACCCGGCCCCACGGCATCAAGACCATGGTCAGCCTGAACACGATCATGGTCGACGGCACGGGCATGTGCGGGGCCTGTCGGTGCACCGAGGGCGGCAAGACCCGCTTCGCCTGTGTGGATGGGCCCGATTTCGACGGCCACGCCGTCGATTGGGCCGAGGTCTACGCCCGCCGCAAGTCCTATTTCGACGACGAAGTTCGGTCTCTTTGCGCCTGGGAGGAGAAGACCTTCGGATGAGGCCCGGCGAAGGCGAAACACGATCATGAGCGAAGAAAAAAAGACCCCGGCCGAACTGAAGGAGCGGCTGAAAGCCGAGTTCGGCCTGGACTGGAGAAAACAGCTCCGCCAGGGCCTGCCGGTCAAGGACCGCATGAAGATCGGCCGGCGCAAGATGCCGGAGCGCGCCGCCAAGGAGCGGGCCAAAGTCTTCCTCGAGGTCAATCTCGGCCTGGATCCGGCCGCCGCTCAGGAGGAGGCCCGCCGCTGCCTGGACTGCGCCAACCCGACCTGCGTCTGCGGATGTCCGGTGGGGATCGACATCCCCTCCTTCGTCAAGCTCATCGAGCGGGGCGAGTTCGATGCGGCCGCGCGCAAGCTGAAGGAGACCAACAGCCTGCCGGCCATTTGCGGGCGCGTCTGCCCCCAGGAAACGCAGTGCGAAGAAGTCTGCGCCATGAAGAAGGCGATAGGCGTGCCGGTGGCCGTCGGCAACCTGGAGCGCTTTGCCGCCGATTGGGAGCGGACGCACGGTGTCGTCTCCCTGCCGACGCCGGCCCCGGCGACGGGCCGGAAGGCGGCCATCATCGGCGCCGGCCCGGCCGGTTTGACCGTGGCCGGGGACCTGGCCAAATACGGCCACCAGGTCACGATTTTTGAAGCGCTCCACGTATCCGGCGGGGTTCTCGTCTACGGCATCCCCGAATTCCGGCTGCCCAAGGCCATCCTCAAGTCCGAGGTTGACTACCTCAAGCGCCTGGGCGTCGAATTCAAAATGAACTTCGTCGTCGGCAAGACGGCGACGATGGCCGACCTGCGGGCCGAGGGCTATGAGGCCTTTTTCATCGGCACGGGCGCCGGCCTGCCCAACTTCATGAAGATCCCCGGGGAGAATCTGGTCGGCGTGTACTCGGCCAATGAGTACCTGACCCGGGTCAACCTGATGAAGGCCTACGATTTCCCCAACTACGACACGCCCGTCTTTATAGGCAAGCGGGCCGCGGTCATCGGCGGCGGCAACGTGGCCATGGACAGCGTGCGCACGGCCAAGCGGCTGGGCGCGGACCAGGCCGTGATCGTCTACCGCAGGTCCCTGGTGGAAATGCCGGCCAGGACCGAGGAAGTCCACCACGCCGAGGAAGAGGGAATCGAGTTTCACCTGCTGACGACACCCATCCGTTACATCGGCGACGAGCACGGCCACGTCAAGGCCATGGAATGCCAGAAGATGGGGCTGGGGGAGCCCGATTCGTCCGGCCGCCGCCGGCCCGTTGCGATCGAGGGCTCGGAGTTCATCATGGACATCGATTTCGTTGTCGTGGCCATCGGCCAAAGCCCCAACCCGCTTATCTCTCAGGCCATGCCCGAGCTCAAGATGGGCAAGTGGGGCAACATCGAGGTCAACTGGGAGACGATGGCCACCAACATCCCAGGCGTCTATGCCGGAGGAGACATCATCCGCGGCGGAGCCACGGTCATCCTGGCCATGGGCGACGGCCGCATCGCCGCCGCGGAGATGGACAAATACCTGCGCCGCTGAACTCGCCGCCTTTTCTAGCAGGGGTTCCGGACCATTTTGAAGAGGACCTCCTGGAGATCCGTAAAAAGGTCTTCTTTTTGGGCCAGGAATCGCGGCAACAGGAGATGGGCAAGTCCGATGGTCCTTTCTTTTCGATCGGGAAGGACGAGGATGACATAGATTTCCGGGAGCAGCTCGCGAAGCATCTGCATTCCCACGAGCTCTTCCTGATTGATCGCGTAAAGAACGGCGACGGACTTCGGCTCGATCATCCGGCGCAGCCTTTCCCGGAAATCGTCGAGCGTCCCGAAGAATTCGACGCATTGTTCCGGAATCACTTCATGAATCGCCGCTTCGAGCCTTTTTGTATGGTCATTATCCGAGCTCGCGAAAAAAAACAGCTGCATGGGAGGAGGGCCTCCTTAAAATAGGCGCTCGCTTATCCGATCTTGAAAATGATCATCACGATTCTGACCAATAACAGAATCCAGCCCAGGCAAACGATGATCCAGGCGAGCTTTTGGGCGACCCGGGCCAGGACCACGAAGAGGGTCAAAATGATCAAGAATCCAAGCGGATCGATCAGACTGTCCGTAAAAACAATGCGGGGGAACATCTGCTGAAGGATCTTGATGATCCATAGGCCGAACTGATGGGGAAGAAAATAAAGGAAGGTCAGGACGTTATGAAGGACCGAATTCAGAGGTTTCGCGCTGACCGCTTCCTGCACGAATAAAATATTCATGGTCTTCGAGCCTCCTCGGCTGAGAACATTTCCTGTCGTTCCGGTAAATTAAGCCTGAACTAAAAATACAGCATCAGATAAAGCTTCTGCTCGCTGTCGCTTTTGCGGACATCCGGGTAATACTTGAGGTAGCTGGCCTTTTGGTAATACGAATATTCAAATCCAAGGCTCAGATTGCTGATAAGTCGGACGGCGATTCTGGGTCTGAATATGTTGATGATCTTGTTTCCCGCCGGTCCGACGACCACATGAAGCCCGTAAAGATAATCGATCACCGTCAATTGGACCCTCTTCGCAAGATTGAGACTGCCCTCGAATTTGGCGTCGACTCCCGTGTCATAATCATAATCACGGGCTTGGACCCCCTCCGCCACAAGATCGATATAAGGAGAATTGCTTGCGGCGAGAGGGACGATCCCGAGAAGGAAGGCGGTTTGAATATCGGAATTCTCGGACAGCCGCCACTTGGCGAGGATTCCTCCGCCGAGGCCCAAAGCGCTGAGCTCGAAAACCTTGCTGTCCCAGAAATTATAGTGTTGAAAGGCCCCGATCAGCACATCAAAATCCCCGGAATGGATGGTCTTGCCGAATAAAAGACCATAGGCGGTGACATTGTTCAGATAATTCGCTCCCACATTTTTTCCGTAGTTGAGATCGATCCAGAGCTTGAAGAAATCGAAAGGCTTCCGGTCCCGTATCTCGTACGGATCTCCGTATTCAAGATGAATATTCAAAACCCCGCTGAGGCTGCCTGTCATGAAGGTGGATCCCTTATTGAACGCATGCGCCCCGGCGTACAAAGAAAATTTGAGCGGCTCTTTCTGATAGATTTCTTTCGGAGTGACTCGCCACGACTTGCCCTGTAAAAGCCGGCTGATCGCTCTCCCGGGATCGAGAATAAAAGCCCCCAATTCCCGGAAGAATCTCTCCGCCCCGGTCGTTTGATCATCCAGGAGATCCGAACTCAATCGGTAAAGGATTTCTCCAAACAAGATGCCGCTGAGAGTCGTGTTGATGACATCGTTGTACGATGGCTTCGTATTTTCCCCGAAATACTCCCATACCAAACTGCCCAAAAGAGGAAAAGGCAAAGATTCAAAGAAATTATATCCGTTTGCGCGGGCGGAATTGAAATAAGCCCCGCCGGTATAGGGATGAAAGAAAAAATTCATGCCCAGCCTGTCCGTATCCCATTCCATCCCTGTTTTCAAGTTATGGCTCCAGCTCTTCGGCCCTATATGCGAAAAATCATAATTGAAGACGAACCGGTCAATCGCCCAGGTCAGGACATTCGACGCTAAAACCCTGAGAACAACCGTATACACGGCGGATTTCGTGTAATACTCCGGGTCATCATCCCGCAATCGAACGGATTTCTCGACAAAAGGCTGTTTTTGAAGGGACAATTCGATGCCTCCGGCTCCATATCCGTTCAGGCCGGCGGTGTTTGCGGGAAAAGCGCATAAAGAAAAATCGGCCGCATCGTTTGTCGGGGGTTGAACCAGGCCCGGTTGCGGAGGATTATCGCTCTCGGATAAGGGGCGCCCGAATGAAAGCGATCCGCCGCTGATGAAGACCGCAAGACAGAGCGAGGCCAGCAGCGCGGATCTCCATTTGAACACGTAAAAAAGTCGCCTGCCTTCTTCGGTCACGCCCTCCTCTTTGGCTGAAACACGGTCCTCGCTTCTTCTGGAGTATCTCAAAGATCGCGGCATTTTGGATCAAAAAAAACGGCCGGGGATCTCGCCTCGGCGATTGAAGACCCGCCTCTTCTCCATCGCCGGCCCGGCTCCTAATCGATCTTTTTCTTTTTGTCCGGCGCCGGGGCCGCCGTGATCTTCTTGACCTGCGCGATGTCGGTATTGTGCCGAACCGTCAGTTGCTTTGTCTCGACGGCATGGGTATTCTTCAGCTGGGTGATCTTGTCGTTGTAAGCCGTATTGACCTTGGCTTTGGCGGCGGCATCGCTGACCAGCTTGGCCTCCTGGTCGCGCTTCAGCTGCATGGTTTTGATCTCTTGCGCCTGGGTCGCAGCTAAAAGCGTCTTTTCCTGGATCTGCCGTTTCTGAACGGCCGCGGCTTGAGTGGCGATGGGCTGTTGGGTTCGGGGCTCGAAGACCTTGACCGGAGCCAGGACTTGCTTGGCCTGGGTCGCGTTTAGAATGACTTTTGGTTTTTCGGCATTGTTGAACTTGATGGCCGGCCGGAAAACCTGAACCTGCTGGCCCACGACTTTCGTGCGTCCCGGCTGCTGGACACTCTGCAACGCATAGGTGGGGACGGCCCGGCCGGTTATTCGGCGAACTTCATCGACCCCGATTCCTTCGTTGATGATCCTGTTGTTGCGGGTGTAGATGTTGTTGTGCATGGCTGTATAGTCGATGATCGTCTGGTTTCGTTCAAACGGAAGGACATAGGAATTGAGATCCAGGTCCTGAAAATACGGGCCCTGGATGAAGACCCAGAAATTGGGGGCGATATTCAGCGAAAGCGAGTTGAAATTCATTCCGACATTGAACTCGAAGCCGGGCGGGAGAGGCGCCCAGCCCATGTATTGGTCGCTCGACCTCCAGGTCACCCAGGCGGGGCCCCAGACCGAGCCGGGAACCCAAAACCAGCCGAGATCGTTATCCCAGCCCCAGCGGCCGTAATGGAAGGGAATGTCTCCCCATTCCTCATTGGCGATCCAGGTCCAGCCGTCATCGGTCCAGGCCCAATGTCCGTCGCTGTAGGGCCGCCAGCGGTAGCCCATATGTCTGGGGACCCAAACAAAGCCATACGGGCTGAGCTCGGTCCAATCCCCATAAGGGGACAAGCGATCATAAAAGTAGGACGTGTCTTCATTGGGGCCATAGGCTTGAGGACTGCCAAAATACGGTTGAACACGGGGGGCAAGGGCACTTCCCCCGCCGGAAAGAAAGCCGGCTTCAGGGGAAGAATAATTCCCCGCGTAGCCCGCCGTGATCAGAAGAAACACGGGGATGATCCAGAGGTATTTTTTCATAATCGCTCTCCTTTACGAACAACTAATGCAAACTGTGTGCCAAATCATGATCGTTGTTTTTTTGCCATTTTATATAGGCGATTTGCTTGACAGCCGGGATAACCACGCGAGATATGGTGATAAAGGCTTGTCCGATTCCAGCGATCATTCCGGGATCGCCTGGCCGGCCCTATGCTCTTTTATAGGAAATGTGCTGTACCATAGGATAATGATCTGGAAAGAAGCCGACTCCATTCGTATGACTGGGCCTCCAATGTTCCAAAATGGATGATTCCCGACCGGCTGAGAAGAGAAAGAAATCTTGGCATGAAAATAGCAGTGTTAATGATGGTTTTTTTTCGGGTCCTTCGCGTCACCCGCTATGACGAAGTGGGCAGGAATCAAAAATGACCAAAACCGGATCGAGAGTTAAAAAGAGAGTTGGGAGAAAAATCGTCGTTGTCCTGATAGCGGGCGTGGCCCTCATCGGCTCGATCATTTATTGGAAAAGATACGAAATCGCCGTATGGTATATGGAAGGAAATAAAAAGGCGCAGGAAATCATCATCCTCCAAATGCTGGAAATTGCCAGGCCAATCATAAAGAGAGACTTTACAATGACTTTTTTCGAAAAGATCTACAGCACGCTGGCGGGCAACAGAAATGAAAAAGAGAGACAGACCGGCGCCCTCAACGACGTCAGAAAGTTCTGCGAGACGAGTTTTAGAAGCCATCGGCTCAAATTCGAAGATGTGCATCACTTAAGTTCCCTGAAGGGCTTCGATCTCCAGGGATTTGACTTTGCCCTCGGTTGGAAACAAGGAAACGCGGACGAGGTTTTAGCCGCATTCGAGGTGAATTTTTTGAGCAGGGTCATCGACAGGATGCAGCTGAACCAAAATTGCAGTTTTTTCACGGAAATGAGAATCTATGTCGAGAAAAGGGCCAAAGAGAACTGATGATGTCACACCCGCGGCAGCGCAACAGGCCCCCCGGAAGAAAGGGGCGTGAAAAGGAACATCCCATGAACACCATCGGGCCGAATGAAAATCAGCACCGGGCTGTTTTACAAAGCATCGCCCGGCGGGCGATGATCGATCGAGGCCTGCTCCCCGACTTTTCTCCGCAAGCGCTGGCCGAGCTGGACGGGATCCAGGCCCCCCCCGCCGCGGACGGCGAAGGCCTTCGCGACCTCACCGGTCTTCTCTGGGCGTCCATCGACAACGATGACTCCCGCGACCTCGATCAGCTGACGGTCGCCGAAGCACGGCCCGGAGACGAGGTCAAGATCCTCGTTGCCGTCGCCGACGTCGATTCGATCGTCAAAAAAGGATCCGCCCTTGACGATCACGCCGGCCATAATACGACCTCGGTCTATACCGCGGCCGAGATCTTCCCCATGCTGCCGGAAAAGCTGTCCACCGGCCTGACTTCGCTGAACTTTCAGGCCGATCGCCTCTCCCTGGTCATCGATATGGTGATCGGCCCGGATGGATCCGTGCGGGACTCTCGGATCGATCGGGCGCGCGTCCGCAATCAGGCCAAGCTGGCCTACAACAGCGTGGCCGCCTGGCTGGAGGGGAAGGCGCCTGCGCCGCAGGCCGTCGCGGCCGTAAGAGGGCTCGACGAGAATCTCCGCACGCAGGACCGGGCCGCGCGGATTCTGAGGAATCGACGGCATGCCCAGGGGGCGTTGAGCCTGGAAACCATCAAGGCCAAACCCGTCTTTGACGGCGACCGTCTCAGTGCTCTCGAAGTCGAAAACAAAAACCGGGCCACGGACATCATCGAGGATTTCATGATCGCGGCCAACGGCGTCACCGCCCGCTATCTGGCGGCCAAAAATTTCCCCTCCATCCGCCGGGTGGTCCGTGAGCCCAAACGCTGGGACCGGATTGTCGCCATTGCCGGAGAGCGCCGATTCAAGCTGCCCGCCCGGCCGGATCCAAAAGCGCTGGACGAGTTTCTCCTGGAGGAAAAAGCCGCCGATCCGCTCCGATTCCCCGACCTCTCCCTGGCGGTCATCAAGCTCCTGGGCGCGGGTGAATACGAGGCCGAGCTTCCCGGCGGCACGGTCCCGGGGCACTTCGGCCTCGCCGTCAAGGACTATGCCCATTCCACCGCCCCGAATCGCCGCTATCCCGACCTGATCACCCAACGCTTGCTGAAGGCGGCCCTCGAGAATCAATCCTGGCCCTACGGCAAGGATGAGCTGGAGGCCCTGGCCAAACACTGCACCGAAGAAGAGGATGCGGCCGACAAAGTCGAGCGGCAGGTCGATAAATCCGCGGCGGCGCTTCTTCTGGAATCGAGAGTCGGCGAACAGTTCGAGGCCATCGTCACGGGCGCTTCCGACAAAGGCACCTGGGTGCGGCTCCTCCCCGTGCCGGTGGAAGGGAAGCTGGTTGTTGGGTTCAACGGCCTGGACGTCGGCGACCGTCTTCGGGTGCAGCTGATTTCGACCGACGTCCAACGGGGCTTCATCGATTTCAAAAAAGTCGGTTCAACCGGACGATGATCGATTCTTCCGCGCGCCGGGCCGGCCGACCGGCCTTTTTCATGGCCCCCCGAGGTACGCCCCATGTTTAAACGCATTCTTCTCCCCCTGGATCGCTCGGCGCTCGCCGAGTGCGTGCTGCCTCATGCGATCGCCGTCGGCCGAGCGTTTGAATCCCAAGTCATGCTCCTGCACGTGATGGATACGCCCCGCGAACCGCACTGGCGGCGGGCCATGGATCCGCTTAATTGGCAAATCCGCAAAGCCGAAGCGAAAGCGTATTTGAACGGGCTGGAACTGCTCCTGCAAGCCGCCGGCTTGCCCGTCGAAACCCTCATCCTGGAAGGATTTGCGGCAGAGCAAATCTTGGGGTTTTCGGACACGTATGGGCCCCAGCTCATTATCCTGAGCAGTCACGGGCAAAGCGGCTTGAGTGACTGGGGCGTGAGCAGCGTCGTGCAGAAAATCGCTCTGCGCGCGCGCACGTCGGTGATGATCGTGCGCGCGGCCCGCCCCCGGACACCCGACGGAACGGGCTTGCGCTACCGGCGCATCCTCGTGCCGATGGACGGCACCCAACGTGCCGAGTCCATCCTGCCGGCCGCCGCCACCCTGGCCCGCGCCCACGATGCGCAAATCGTCCTGGCTCACATCGTCCAGAAGCCCGCCCTGCCCCGCAGGACGCCGCCCAGTCGCGAGGATGTCGAGCTGGCGGACCTGCTCGTGGAGCGAAATCAGGCCGACGCGGCCCAATATCTGGATCAGCTGCGGTCGCGGCTGACCGGAAAAATCGAGGTGCGCGTGCTCGTCAGCGATCACCTCGCGGCGGCGCTGCATGAATTGGTCGAGCGGGAAAATGCCGACCTGGTGCTGCTCAGCGCGCATGGCCGCTCCGGTCAAACCGGCGGCCTTTATGGCGACACCGTCGGCCATTTGATGGCCTATGGCACGACGCCCCTGGTCGTCATCGAAGAAAGCTCGTCGGCCCCGACGGGGCCCGCCCCTGGCGAAGCGGCCGGCGGTGAAACCGGAAAGCCCTGACGCATGGCCCCTTCGTCCTTTCCATTGCCCGATTATCTCCCGGCCCAGGAAAAGCTGTTTCGGGCGGCGATGCGGCAGTTCCAGTCCGAGTCCGCTCGCCCATCATTCTCCGAGGCCGCCGAATGGCTGCCGGACAATTTTTATCTGGTCCAGCAAACCTGCCGCCAAATCCGCGAGGACATGCCGTTCCGTTTCTATCGCCAATTGCCCAAACGCGAAGCCGGGCCGCTGCGGGGTTTTCCGCGCGTCTATGCCGTCGCCCAAAAATTGATCGTCATGCTCAGGGCGCGGCTCGATCCCGATCACATCCGGCGCTTTATGCGCCTCTATCAGGATTTCGTGCAGCTGACCATGGGCGAATTGTGGGCCCTGCCCGTGATGCTCCGCCTGGGGCTCGTCGAATTCCTGGCCCAGAGCGTCAGCCGCATCACCGATCTTCCGCGGACCGGTTCGCTGCCCACGCTGACCTTGCCCTCCGCGATTCCCGGCCAGGAGATCGTCGCCAACTGCATTACGAGTCTGCGACTGCTGGCCACTCAGGATTGGCAGATTTTTTTTGAAAGCGTCAGCCGGGTCGAACTCATTCTGCGCGGCGATCCGGCGGACGTCTATGCCAGAATGGATCGGGAGACACGCGACCGCTATCGCAAGGTGGTCGAAACGCTGGCCCGCGCCACCGGCCGGGATGAGCGATTCGTCGCCCGCCAGGCGGTTGACCTGGCTCGGGCCCGTTCCCCATCGGCCGCGCCGCGCTCCGCACACGTCGGTTACTATCTGCTCGATGCGGGCCGGGCCCAGCTCGAGACGCGGGTGGGCTATCGTCCGCCCCTCAGCCTGCGCCTGCGGCGCGGAGCCTTCAATCACCCCGCGCCGTTGTATCTCGGCGGCATCGGGTTGATGGCATCCATCGTTGGGCTCGGCGGTCTCTTCTATGCCGGAAAGGCCGGCGCGCATTTCGGGCCGGAGCTTGCCGTCGGGCTGCTTTTGCTCATTCCGGCGCTCACCGTGTCCGTCGGTCTGATGAATTGGATCATTACGCTGACCCTTCCGCCTCGCATTCTGCCCAAGATGGATTTCGAGGACCACATTCCGGCCGAGTACAAGACCCTCGTCGTCATCCCCTCGCTGCTGTCCAGCGCGGCCGAAGTCCGTTCGCTGCTCAGACAAGTGGAATTGCATTTCTTGCGAAGCCAGGACGCACATCTCTACTTTGGGCTGCTCACCGATCTGCCCGACGCCCCGCGGCGGCCCAAGTCCGGCGCCGACCCCTTGGTCGCCCAAGTCGCCGCCGGCATCCGGGCGCTCAATGAAAAACACCGACGCGAAACGTCCGGGCCGTTTTATCTCTTTCATCGCGATCCCCAATGGAATCCCCGCGAAGAGCGCTGGATGGGATGGGAGCGCAAACGCGGCAAATTGCATCAACTCAATCGCTTGCTGCGCGGCGGCGCAGAAACGGCTTTCAGCGTGCAAACGGGCGACCTGAATGTGCTGCCTGAGATCAAGTACATCATCACCCTGGATGCCGATACGCTGATGCCGCGCGAAGCCGCCCACCGCCTGGTCGCCGCGCTCGCCCATCCGCTCAATCGGGCGGAGTTCGATCCGCAAAGCGGCGCCGTCATCGCCGGATACACGCTGCTGCAGCCCGGGATCGAGATCACGTCCACCAGCGTCAACCGCTCTCGCTTTACGCGCATCTTTGCCGGCGACGTCGGCCTGGATTTGTACTCCCGCGCGGTGTCGAACGCCTATCAGGATCTGTTCGGCGAAGGGAGTTACGTCGGCAAGGGCATCTATGAAATCGACGCCTTCGAACGCAGCCTGGCCGGGCGGATGCCGGAAAATGCCCTGCTCAGCCACGATTTGATCGAAGGGATGTTCGGGCGCGTCGGACTGGTCTCCGATATCGTCTTGTACGAAGACTATCCCCCGCATTACCTGGTTTATCTGCGCCGCTCACGCCGTTGGATCCGCGGCGACTGGCAGCTGTTGCCCTGGCTTTTGCCGCGGGTTCCCGCGGTCGGCAAAGGCACGATCCCGAACGATCTCTCTGTCATCGACCGCTGGAAAATTCTGGACAACCTGCGACGCAGTCTGCTGGCGCCGGCGCTGCTCGCGCTGTTTGCGGCCGGCTGGCTGTGGTGGCCCGGATCGCCGTTGGTTTGGACGCTCGCGGGCGGGCTGACCCTGGCCGTGCCTGTTCTCACCGGTTTCGCGCTGGGACTTGTTCAAGCCTTGAGCGGGTTTTCCTGGCGGCAGATGGCCGGCGCGTTCCGAACCGGACTGGCCCGCTGGTTGCTGGCGCTGTCCTTTATTCTCTACGAAACAGTGATCACGCTCGGGGGAATAGCGACCACGCTCGTCCGTTTAATCGTCACCCGCAAACACCTGCTGCAATGGACCAGCTACGCGGATACGGTTCGCCTCTTTGCCGGCGGCGTGAAGCTGAGCCATATTCTGGCGGCGACGCTTTCAACCGGCGCCATGGCCGCGTTAATCCTCCTGATCAATCCCGCCGCATTGTTTGTGGCGCTGCCTTTCCTGATCGCTTGGCTGCTTTCGCCGATCTGCGCCTGGTGGATCAGCCGCCCGATCGACTATGCGCCGGAGCCGCTTTCCGCCGATGAGACCGCGCGACTTCGCACGCTGGCGAGGCGGACCTGGTACTTTTTCGAACAATTCGTCGGTCCGGAGGATCACTGGCTGCCGCCGGATCATTTTCAGGAAGCGCCGTGCGGCATCATCGCCCATAGCACATCCCCGACGAACCTGGGCCTTCTCCTGCTTTCGACGCTGGGTGCCTATGATCTGGGCTACATCGGCCTGAGCGATTTATCCGCCCGCTTGCGGGCGACGTTTGAAAGCCTGGCTCCGCTCAATAAATATCAGGGGCATTTTTTAAACTGGTACGATACCCGCACGCTCGCGCCGTTGACGCCGCGCTACGTTTCCACGGTCGACAGCGGCAACCTGGTCGCCGCCCTCCGCACGCTGGGACAAGGGTGCCAGACCATGCGCCACCAACCGGTCTGGCGGGGAAAGAACTGGGAAGGCCTGCTCGATACGCTGAGCCTCTTCGATGAGGTTGCGGGCGATCTGCCGGCCGCTGCCGCCGCGACGCTCCGCTCCGCCGTGGCCCGGATGCGGCGCCCCATCGAGGCCGGGCGGGACGATTCCGAGGCCTGGGCGCCGCTGTTGGATCATTTGATCGGCGAGCGGTGGGGCGGACTCAATCAAGCCTTGGTGGGCCTCGTCGAATCCCGCGCCGGCGCGCTGGACGCCGCCACGCTCAACAAATTGAGCCTCGCGGCGGACCGCACCCAGAATCATTTGTATAGCATCCGCCGCGAGATCGAACAGCTGGCGCCCTGGCTCGATTTGATGAGCCAGCCCCCCGCGCTGTTCGCGCGCCCCGACGGTCCGCCGGCGATGAGCGAGGCTTGGCAAGCCCTGCGGGCGGCCCTGCCAACGGCGCCTCGGCTTGAAGAGATCAGCTCCGTCTGCGCAGCCGGCTTGGCCGGCCTGCAGCGCCTCGGCGACCTGGCCGGCCTTGATCCCGAAGCCCGCGAGTGGTGCGCGCGCCTGGGCCGAAAATTGGCTTTCGCCGTGAAGACCGCCGATGCTTTGTTGATCGGCTTTCAAGATTTAGAGGAGCAATCCGCGCGGCATGTCCGGGACATGGATTTCCGTTTTCTGTTTGACGAGCAACGGCGCTTGTTTCACATCGGCTACAACGTCACGGCCGAACGGCTGGATCCCAACTACTACGATCTGCTGGCCTCCGAATCGCGGATCGCCAGCCTCGTCAGCATCGCCCGGAATGAGGTCCCGCCAAGTCACTGGCTGTATCTGGGCCGGCCGCTGACCCGGGTTGACGGCCGGCCCGCGCTGCTGTCCTGGGGGGGGACGATGTTCGAGTATCTGATGCCCGCCCTGCTGATGCGTAATTACGAAGGGACGCTGTTGCAGCGCAGCTGTTTGGCCGCCGTGGACGCCCAAATCGATTACGCCCGGCGCAAGCAAGTCCCTTGGGGCATTTCGGAATCGGGCTATTACGCGTTCGACGCGGATCAAAATTATCAGTATCGCACCTTTGGCGTGCCGGGCTTGGGATTCAAGCGGAATTTGTCCGAAGACCTCGTCGTGGCCCCTTACGCTTCGCTGCTGGCTCTGTCGCTGCGGCCGCATCAGGTGATGAAGAATATCGCCCGCCTGGACGAACTGCACATGCTGGGCCCGTACGGCTTTTATGAGTCCATCGATTTTTCGCCGACCCGGCTTCCCGTCGGCGAAAAACAGGCCATCGTGCGCTCGTGCATGGCTCATCACCAGGGGATGATCCTCCTGTCCATCGTCAATGCCTTGCACGACGCCGTCATGGTCCGGCGCTTCCACGCCGATCCGACGGTGCGGAGCGTCGAATTTTTCCTGCAGGAAAAAGTGCCTTACGATGCGCCGCTCGAAGCGGCCCAACCGGAGGACACGCGCGCCACCCGCCAGGATCCGATTCGGCGGCAGGTCAGCGCTTCGCCCTGGAGCGTGCCGGCCCGGCCGCCCGCGCCCCAGGTTCATTTCCTTTCGAATGGACGCTACGGCGTGCTGATCACGAGCGCGGGAGCCGGATTCAGCCGCTGGCAGGACCTTGACCTCACCCGCTGGCGCGCCGACACGACCCTCGAGGACTGCGGCGCCTGGGTCTATCTTCGGGACCTCGAAAACGGCGATGTCTGGTCGGCCGCCGATCAGCCGACGGCCGTGCCGCCGGAAAGCCAGTCCGTGCAGTTCTATCCCCATATGGCGGAATTTCGGCGCCATGATCACGGCATCGGCCTGACGATGGAAATCACCGTCGCGCCGGAGGACGACGTCGAGATTCGCCGCCTCTCGCTGACGAATCACGGCGGGCGCCGGCGGCGGATCGAATTGACGAGCTACGGGGAAGTCATTCTCGCGCCGTGGGCGGCCGAGGCGCGCCATCCCGCTTTCAACAATCTGTTCATCGAAAGCGAATACGTTCCGGAAACGAACACGCTCCTCTTCCGGCGGCGGCCCCGCTCGTCGCTGGAAAGGCCCGTTTACCTGGCTCATGCGGCGACGGTTTCGCCGGGACACGTCATCACCGGCGCGCATGAGACCGATCGGGCGCGATTCCTGGGGCGGGGCCGGACACCGCGCTCGCCGGCGGCCTTGCGGACGAAGGACTGGCTTTCGGCGACGACGGGGGCGGCGCTCGATCCCATCATGGCCCTCGGCCAAACCATCGAACTGGGGCCGCACGCCTCGGCGCAGGTGAGTTTTGTCACGCTGGCGGCGCCGTCGCGCGACACGGCCTTGACGCTGGCGAAGCGCTATCAGGACGCCGGGACGATCGAGCGGGCCTTCGAGCAATCGCGGGTGCGCGCCGAATCGGAGCTGGACCGGCTCGATCTGACGGTGACGGACTTGGCTCAGATCGAACAGCTCTTGTCGGCCCTGCTGTATCCACGGGCCGCCCTGCGGGCGAACGCCGCGACGCTGGCGGCGAATCGGCAAGGGCAATCGGGCTTGTGGCCCCTGAGCATCTCCGGCGATTATCCCATCCTGCTGGTGCGGATGAACACAACGGACGACCTGACTTTGGTGCAGCAAGCGCTCCAAGCCCACGCCTACTGGCGAGATCGGGGCATCAAGATCGACCTGGTCATTCTCAATCAGCAGGGCACGACGTACGGGCAGGAATTGCGCGGCCAGCTCCAGCGCGTTCTCGTCCGCCAAAACAGCCAGGACTGGTTCAATCGGCGCGGCGGCATCTTTGCCTTGTATGCCGATCAGCTGAGCGAAGCCGATCGGGTATTGCTGGAAACGGCCGCCCGCGTCGTGCTCAACGGGGCCCAGGGCTCCCTGGCGCAGCAATTGCCGAAGCTGAACAAGCCATTGGCGCCGCTGCCGGCCTTTGTTCCCATGCCCGGCCCTTCAACGCCGGAATCCACACCGCCGCTGGGCCGTCCCGGCGATCTCGTCTTCGACAACGGACTGGGCGGATTCAGCGCGGACGGACGCGAGTATGTCATTTACCTCGAGCCAAACCGGTGGACGCCGGCGCCCTGGATCAACGTCATCGCCAATCCCGATTTCGGTTTCACGGTGTCCGAAACCGGCGCGGGCTCGACCTGGTTCGGCAACAGCAGCGAAAACCGCCTCACGCCCTGGTCGAACGATCCGGTCAGCGATCCTCCGGGTGAAGCCGTCTATTTGCGCGATGAAGAAACGGCCGAGGTCTGGTCGCCCACGCCGCTGCCCTGCCGCGCGCCGGCGCCGTATTTGATCCGGCATGGCGCCGGCTATACGATTTTCGAACACCACAGCCATAGACTGGCCCAGCGATTGCGGCTTTTTGCCGTTCCGGAGGCTCCGGTCAAGGTCGTGCAGCTGCGCCTGGCCAACCTGGGAACGCAGATGCGGCGCCTCACGGCGACGTTCTACGCCGAATGGGTGCTGGGCGTGACGCGCGACGCCGCGCAGCCCTTCGTGGTCTCGGACTATGACGGCGAGCATCAAGCGCTCCTGGCGCGCAACGGCTACAGCGCCGAATTCGGCGAGCGCGTCGCGTTCGTCGCGGCCAGCCGGCCGCTCCATGGCTTGACGGCGGACCGCACCGAGTTTCTGGGCCGCCTGGGAAGCCTCCGCCGGCCCGCCGCGCTCGATCGCATCGGCCTGGCCGGCGTCGTCGAGCCGGGTCTCGATCCGTGCGCCGCCTTGCAGCTTCATGTCGATCTTCCGCCGGGCGGATCACAGGAGGTTTTTTTCCTGGTCGGCGAAGGCGCGAACCGGGCGGACGCCTTGCGACAGATCGAGCATTATCGAAATGAAGACCGGATCGCGGCGGCCTGGGATCAGGTGAAAGAACGCTGGGACAAGCGGTTGGAGACGGTTCAGGTGCAAACCCCGGATCCGGCGATGAACCTCTTGCTCAACCGCTGGCTGCTCTACCAAACACTGGCCTGTCGGGTGTGGGCGCGCTCGGCCTTCTATCAATCGTCCGGCGCGTTTGGTTTTCGGGATCAGCTGCAGGACGTCATGGCCCTCGTCCACGCCGCGCCGGACCTGGCCCGCGAACAGATCCTGCGGGCCGCGCAGTTTCAATTCGATGCCGGCGACGTGCTGCATTGGTGGCATCCGCCGTCGGGCCGGGGCGTCCGCACCCGTTGTTCCGACGACCTGTTGTGGCTGCCGTTTGTCGCCGCCCACTATGTCGCGGCGACCGGCGATGAAACGGTCCTCGATGAACTTGTTCCCTTTCGGAAGGGCGCGCCCTTGGAGCCGGGCGAGGAGGAACGCTACAGCCTGTACGCACCCAGCACGGACACGTATACGCTTTACGACCATTGCCGTCGAGCCTTGGAGAAGGGGACCACGGCCGGGGCGCATGGATTGCCGTTGATGGGCAGCGGCGATTGGAACGACGGGATGAACCGGGTCGGAATCGAAGGACGCGGCGAAAGCGTGTGGCTGGGTTGGTTCCTGTACGCGGCGTTGACGCGCTTTGCCGGGTTATGCGAGCGCCGCGGCGATCAGGGGCCGGCGGCGGCGTATCGGCATCGCGCTGAAGAACTGGGCCAGGCCCTCGAAGCAAACGCCTGGGACGGCGCCTGGTACTTGCGCGCGTATTACGACGACGGCACGCCGCTGGGATCGGCGGCGGACGAGGATTGCCAAATCGATTCGATCGCCCAATCGTGGGCGGTCCTGTCCGGCGCGGGGGATCCGGGCCGCACGGCCCGGGCGATGGAATCGGTCGCCGCCCGGCTCGTTCAGCCGTCGGATCGGCTTGTGCTCCTTCTCGCCCCCCCCTTCGATCGTACACCGCGTGATCCGGGCTACATCAAAGGGTATCCGCCCGGTATCCGCGAGAACGGCGCGCAATACACGCACGCCGCGCTGTGGGCGGTGTGGGCGTTCGCCGAACTCGGACAGGGCGACCGCGCCGAATCGCTCTTCCGCCTGCTCAACCCGGTCTATCACGGGGACACGCCGCAAACGATCGCCCGCTATGGGGTCGAACCCTACGTGGTCGCAGGGGATGTCTCCAGCGCCCCGCCGCACGGCGGTCGCGGCGGCTGGACGTGGTACACCGGCTCAAGCGGCGTGATGTATCGCCTGGGACTCGAGGCGATTCTGGGAATCCAAAGAATGGGGCGGACCTTGCGGATCGATCCCTGCATTCCAGGAGCCTGGCCGGGCTATCGCGTCACGTATCGCCTGGGTGAAACGACCTTTGAAATCGATGTGGAGAATCCCGCGGGCGTCCAACGCGGCGTCGACCGGATCGAGCTGGATGGGGCCCTTATGAAGGGCAGCGAGATTCCCCTTCTGGAAGATGGCGGCCGGCATCAGGTCCATGTTCGGCTGGGCGCCGGCCTTGCGACAACTCCGCCGAAAGAGGCTTGAGCCATGAAAACCAATCCCGTGACGGCTGAATTGCTGGACAAGATGGACGCCTACTGGCGGGCCGCGAATTATCTCTCGGTCGGCCAGATTTATCTTTACGACAATCCGCTTCTTAAAAAGCCGCTGAAGCTGGAGCACATCAAGCCGCGCCTGCTCGGGCATTGGGGCACGACGCCGGGGCTCAATTTCATCTACGTTCATCTGAACCGGGTCATCAAGGAGCGCGACCTGAACGTGATCTTCATCACCGGGCCCGGCCACGGCGGTCCGGGGATCGTGGCCAACACCTATCTGGAGGGCACGTACAGCGAAGTGTACCCGGACATTTCGCAGGATGAAGAGGGGATGAAGCGGCTGTTCAAACAGTTCTCCTTCCCCGGCGGTATTCCGAGCCACGTCGCGCCGGAGACGCCCGGTTCGATTCATGAGGGCGGCGAGCTGGGATATTCGCTGTCCCACGCCTACGGGGCGGCCTTCGATAATCCCGACCTTCTGGTCGCCTGCGTCGTGGGCGACGGCGAAGCGGAGACCGGCCCGCTGGCCACGAGCTGGCACTCGAACAAGTTCCTCAATCCGGTCCGCGATGGCGCGGTGCTGCCGATTCTCCACCTCAATGGCTACAAGATCGCCGGGCCGACCGTGCTGGCCCGCATTCCGAAGGACGAGCTGGAAGCCTTCTTCCGCGGCTGCGGTTACACTCCGTATTTCGTCGCCGGCGACGATCCGGCGACGATGCACCGGCTCATGGCCGTCGCGCTCGACACGGTGGTCCGCGAGATCCAACTCATCCAACGGAAGGCCAGGAAGAATGGTTTCAAGGCGCGTCCGCGCTGGCCGATGATCATCCTGCGTACGCCGAAGGGCTGGACGGGGCCGAAAATGGTGGATGGCCAACCGATCGAAGGGACATTCCGCTCGCATCAGGTGCCGCTGGGCGACATGAGCCGTCCGGGGCACGTGAAGATATTGGAAAAGTGGATGAAGGGCTATCGCCCGCAGGAGTTGTTCGACGGGACGGGCCGCCTCGTTTCCGAACTCGCCAAGCTGACGCCGAGAGGCGAGCGCCGCATGAGCGCCAACCCGCATGCCAACGGCGGACGGCTTCTTCGAGAGCTGCGGCTGCCGGACTTCCGCGGCTACGCGGTGAAGGTGCCGAGGCCCGGCGCCGTGGACGCCGAGGCCACGCGCGTCCAGGGTCGGTTCGTCCGCGACGTGATCAAACTCAACCCCGCCAATTTCCGCGTCTTCAGCCCGGACGAAACAAACTCGAACCGCTGGGACGCCGTGTTCGAAGCGACGAACCGTTGCTCGACGGCGGACATCGTTCCGATCGACGACCACGTCGCCGCGGACGGCCGGGTGATGGAGATGTTGAGCGAGCATCAATGCGAGGGCTGGCTGGAGGGCTATCTGCTCACCGGCCGTCACGGCTTCTTCTCCTGCTATGAGGCCTTCATTCACATCATCGATTCGATGTTCAACCAGCACGCCAAGTGGCTCAAGGTGGCGAACCATATTCCCTGGCGCCGGCCGATCGCCTCCCTGAATTACCTGCTTTCGTCCCATGTCTGGCGGCAGGACCACAACGGGTTCAGTCATCAAGACCCCGGCTTCATCGATCTGGTGATCAACAAGAAAGCCGAAATCATCCGGATCTATCTGCCTCCCGACGCCAACACGCTTCTCTCCGTGACGGACCATTGTCTGCGCAGCCGCAACTACGTGAACGTGATCATCGCCGGCAAACAGCCGGAGTGCCAATGGCTCGACATGGAGTCCGCCGTCAAGCATTGCGCGGCCGGCATCGGCATCTGGCCGTGGGCCGGCAACGACCGGGGCGGCGAGCCGGATGTGGTGATGGCCTGCGCCGGCGACGTCCCAACGCTCGAAACTCTGGCCGCCGTCGATTTATTGCGGACGTATTTGCCTCTCTTGAAGGTCCGGGTGATCAATGTGGTCGACTTGATGAAGCTCCAGCCGCAGAGCGAACACCCGCACGGCCTGAGCGACAAGGATTTCGACGCGCTCTTCACGGCCGACAAGCCGATCATCTTCGCCTTTCACGGGTATCCGACGCTGATTCATCGGTTCACGTATCGCCGCGCGAACCACAAGAACCTGCACGTGCGCGGTTACAAGGAGGAGGGCACGACCACGACGCCGTTCGACATGGCGGTGCTGAACGATTTGGATCGATTTCATCTGGTCGGCGACGTGATCGACCGTCTCCCCCAGCTGGGGGCGCAGGCAGCCCCTGTCCGGCAAGTCCTCCGCGAGAAGCTGCTCGAGCACAAGGAATACATCGTCGGACACGGCGAGGACATGCCCGAAATCCGGGATTGGAGATGGAGACGGAGTTCGTCTCGGAAAGGAAGGGGTTGAGCGGATGATGGAAAGCCTGACGGGGCGGAGAATCCTTTTCCGCGGAATTCCCGTCAGCCTTTGCTCGGGCGCCGATATTTTCGGAGAAGCGTGTAGAATCTCGAGCGGGACAGGCCGGAAATCGGAAAAGCTTTACTGGCGTTTCCGCCCACAGATGAGATCAGGTCATGGATATAATTCTGCTCCGCGTCTGAGACGGCGGTCTTCCGGACCTCTTTCAAGGGGGGCGGCCCCGGAGGGGCGGCGATTTCTTTGTCGGGGATTTCAAGATCGGCGGGTTTTCTATGGAAAGAGTTCCGGGCGACTTGGATCCGAATATAGGTCGGAAGGTGTTTGGGGAACAACATCGGTTCCTCTCTCGCCGACAGCAGGGCTTTTTCCAGGGCGTGGACCAGTTCCCGAACATTGCCCGGCCATTGATAGGCGATGACGACATCCCAGAATTCCGGCGAGAATTTTTTGGGCTCGATGTCGAACCTCTCGCACAGCACATTCATATAAAACAAGGTCAATTCTTTGATGTCGTCGAGCATCTCTTTCAAGGGAGGCAGATCGATAACGATCGCCCGGAGCCGGAAGAACAGGTCTTCCCTGAATCGCCCCTGTTGGACCATCTTCTCCAGGTTCCGGTTGGTCGCCGCCACGAGCCGGAAATCACTGGCGATTTCCTCGTGTCCTCCGACAGGCCGGAAGCGGTGTTCCTGGATGGCCCGGAGGAAGCTGGCCTGGATCGACAAGGGGAGTTCGCCGATCTCATCCAGGAAAAGGGTCCCTCCGTCGGCTTGCTTGATCAGCCCTTCCTGACTCCGGTCGGCGCTGGTGAAAGCTCCCCGCACGTGCCCGAAGAGGACGCTTTGAATGAGCGTCTCCGGAAGGGCCGTGCAGTCGACGATGACGAAGTTTTTTCTGGCCCGCGGACTGTTATAGTGTATGGCCTTGGCGAAAAGCTCTTTCCCGGTTCCGGTTTCGCCGCTGATGAGAACATTGACATGGCTGCCGGCGGACTGGGCTAGAAGCTCCAGACAGGAATTGATTTTCGGGGAGCTTCCAATGATGCCCTTTCTTTTCAACACCATCGTGGACTCTCCAGACTTCTTTTCGGCCCGGTATTCGAGGGCCCGAATGATGGGGAGCTTGAGGGTTTCCAGACGCGCCGGCTTTTCGATATAGTCCCAGGCTTCGTTTTGCAGGGCGCGTTCGGCCTCGTCGGGATCTCCAAGGGCCGTGATCACGATGATTTCGGGGGAATTTCGGGTCGCCTTGATCTTGGGCATGATATCCAGGCCGTTGCCGTCGGGCAGGCGGACATCGAGAAAAACGATGTCGAACGCCGCAGTTTGGACTTTCTTGAGCCCATCTTTGAGAGTGTGAACGCAGACCGGCTTATGTCCCAATTGGGCAATGATCTTCGATATCCAATCGCAAATGGTCGGATCGTCATCCACGATGAGAATATTAGCCATGGCCACGAATCCGGAGGGATTTTTTTATATTTTACAAAAAAAGACGAAACGGCTCAATCAGCACTTTTACTCATCATGGCCGGCGATAGAATGGGGGGAGGAGAACTGCTCTTAGGCCTTTAGGCCCGAAACCGATGTGTTCGGCCTTTAGAGTGCGGGAGAAACGCTCTCCTGATCCTCCCACAAGAATGTAGGGCCCGGCCGGGCCTTACAGCCAAATCATTTCGGCCTTGACCCGGCTAAAGAATTCTCCGTCCCTGCAGCAGCCGCACGATCAAAACGACCAAGGCGATGATCAGAAGTACGTGGATCAGGCCGCCGACGTGGAAGGCGAAAAATCCCAAGGCCCACAGAATGACGAGGACGATCAAAATTGTCTCGAGTATGCCGACCTCCTTTTTTCTATAGCCTCCAGCCGTCCTGTTCCCATCCGTTATCGGATGGAACAAGCGACTGGTGAGAAGCCGCTTCTGACACCGCCGTTTTCATTCCAATATCTTTCCGCCTTCATCGTCCGAGCCCCGAGGCGCTCTGTCCTCAGCGATCGAGAGAGACATCGACCTGGTAATCCACGAGGATAGGAGCGCCCGTTTTGGGCTTCGACAGGTTGAGGACCTTTAGGAACGTCCGGTTGCGTCTGGCCCACGTCCGATTGAGCTTGCGGGCGTAATGGGCGACGCCGACACCGAGCCACTGGCCCTCGAGAATCTTCATGACCGTTTGTTTCAGGGAATAAAATTTCTTGTGGCAGATCATTTGCGCTTTCTGGAGGTCGAAGAGCGTGAACCGCGCCGGCTCAAAGACCACATGATGCGCGTCATAAAGCGCCCAGTCATGGAAGCGGAGGCGGTTCTCGGAGGCCATCTTGGTATAGAACTCCGACCCGGGCAGGGGCGTTAGAATGAGGAATTGGGTCGTGGATATCCGGGATTTCCGGGCGAACCGGACCGTCTTCTTGACCGAGGCCCAATCGTCCTCGTCGAACCCCAGGACGAACATGCCGTGGATATGGATCCGGTGCCGGCGGAGAACCTTGACGGCCCGGACGAGATCGGCCACAGTCTGTTTCTTCTTCATCCCGTCGAGGCTGCGGGGATTGATCGACTCAAAGCCGATATAGACCGTATGGCAGCCGGCTTTCTTCATCAGTTCGACGAGTTCGGCGTCCCGGGCGACATCGGCCCGGACCTGCGTCGTCCACTGGAATCGGAACTTCTCGCGGATCATGGCTTGGAGGAGTTCCTTGGTCCGCTCGCGGTCGGCCGCAAAATTATCGTCATAGAAGAAAATGGCGCTTTGGGGGTGATCGTACCGTCGGAGCTCCTCGATGATGTTCGCGGTCGAGCGGAATCGGTATTTCTTTCCGAACATGCCGGTCACGGAGCAGAACGAACAGGCGAACGGGCAGCCCCTCGACGTCTGAATGGGGATGGGGGCTATGACTTTCCGCCGCCGGGGGTCCGGCTTGATCAGCGAGAGGTCCGGACAGGGAATGGCGTCCAGATTTTCTTCCAGCGGCAGACTCGGGTTATGGACGATCAGGCTGTTCTCGTCCTTATAAGATAGATTGGGGACCGCGGAGACGCCGCCCATGGCTTCCCAGGCGTCGATAAAGGCCATGAGCGGCCTCTCGCCTTCACCCCGGATGACGAAATCGGCATGATCCAAGGCTTCCTCGGCCAAAAAAGTTACGTGCGGCCCGCCCATGAGAACAGGGATCCTCATGGTCCGGATCTTGTCGGCGATGGCATAGGCCCGGGGCGCCGTCGAAGTGATCGTCGAAATGCCGACGAGGTCGGCCCCGGCGATCGCTTCGAAATCGATCCGGCGGAGGTCCTCCACATAGACCTCGACGTCCCAGCCCCTATGCTTCATCATGGTGCCGAGGATGAGGATCCCCAGGCGCGGCAGCGGGAACAAGGAAAAGATATGAAGGCTCGGGGCTTGCGGTTCGATAAAGACGATCTTGGGCATGTTTTTCTCTCGTTATCCAAGGCGTGGTTCACGGTGTCCATCGCCGCTCCTTGACGAAGACGCGAAGACCCGCGAGGACGCACTTGGACTAATGCGGTTTTCATGCCAGGATCTCGCCTTTTTATCGGATTACAGGGAAACGCGGAGCGGACAGAAAGAACGCCGCCCAAAGTCCTCTTTTCCCTGAAAACCGGGGGATTTAAAGAGATCGGGAATATCCGGCCTCCTCACCGAGGCATTCGAATGTCCCCCAAGCCTCATAAATGAAATTCCTATAAAACAGTACAGTTCCTCTTTAACGGGATGAGCTCCTTCGGCGGCTTGACTTTGCGGCGGAGGCGGGAGACAATAGCGCTTCGATTTCGTTCATTATAAACAAATTCAACGCTTCATCATTCAAGGAGACATCCTCATGACGCTACTCGAAAGGCTCAAAGCCAAGGCCTTGGCCAATCCCCGCAAAATCGTCCTTCCCGAAGGCGAAGAGCCCCGCACGGTCAAGGCGGCGTCGATCATCACCAAGGAAAAGCTGGCCCGCGTCACTTTGGTCGGAAACCGGGCCAAAATCGAAGCCGTGGCCAAAGAACAAGGCGTCGACGTATCCGCCGTCCCCTCCATCGATCCCGAGACATCATCAAAGTTCGAGGAATACGCCCAGGCTTATGCCGAGGCCCGCAAGGCCAAGGGCATGACCATCGAGGAAGCCCGCAAGATCATGAAGGACACGGTCTTCTACGGGACGATGATGGTCCACAAGGGCGAAGCCGACGGGCTCGTTTCCGGGGCCCTGCATTCCACCGGCGACACCATCCGCCCGGCCCTGCAATTCATCAAGACCAAGCCGGGCATCAGCCTGGTCTCCAGCGTCTTCATCATGATCGTCCCCGACTGCGAATACGGCGACGCAGGGACGTTCATCTTCGCCGATTGCGCCGTCGTACCCAACCCGACGGACAAGGAGATGGCCGAGATCGCCATCGCCTCGGCCGAGACCGGCCGCATCCTGACCGGCATCGACCCCAAGGTGGCCATGCTGTCCTTCTCCACGTACGGCAGCGCCAAGCACGAGCTGGTGGACAAGGTCAAGCGGGCCGTGGCCATCGCCAAGGCCCAGGCCCCGGACCTGAAGATCGACGGCGAGCTGCAGGCCGACGCGGCCATCATCCCGAAGGTCGGCAAGTCCAAGGCGCCCGGGAGCCCCATCGCCGGCCAGGCCAACGTCCTGGTTTTCCCCGACCTGCAATCGGCCAACATCGCCTACAAGCTGGTCGAGCGGCTGGCCAAAGCCCAGGCCATCGGCCCGTTCCTGCAGGGCCTGAACAAGCCGGTCAACGACCTGTCCCGCGGCTGCTCGGTCGAGGACATCGTCAATGTGACGATGATCACGTCGCTCCAGGCCGGCGGGCTGTGACCGTTCATTTTCAATTGAACAAAGAGCCCATCGGGCTCCGCGGATCGGGGACAAAACACGCGAAAATCCCCAGCGAGGATTTTCGCTCCGCTCCTCGCTCGCTCCCCTTGCTCGTCGGGCCAAGATATTCCCGATGAGCAAGGGACCATGCCCGCTCTCTCGTCGACGGGTTTTGTCCCCATTCCCCCTCGCCGATGGGACATTCGCCGAGATTTATTAATCAATGGAAGATCCGTTCTCTTTTAGGAAAGATCGATGAAATCCGCTTTGATCACCGGCGTCGGACGGGTCGAGGTGCGGGAGGTTCTGCGGCCCGCGATCCAGGCCCCCGACGACGTGCTTTTGCGCTCGGCCGTGGCCGGAATCTGCGGCAGCGATCTCCATTATTACATCGCCGACCATGTCGGCGGCGAGGCCATTCCCTACCCCGTCATCGGCGGGCACGAGGTTTCCGCCCTGGTCGAGGCCGTCGGCCCCGCCGTGACGCGCTTCCGGCCCGGGGACCGCGTCGCCGTGGAGCCGTCGATCTCCTGCGGGGCCTGCGACCAATGCCTCGCCGGCCGGCCGCATACCTGCCGTACGGTCAGATTTCTCGGTCACCCCGGCGACAGGGACGGCGGCCTGGCCGAATACTTCGTCATGCCGGAGCGCAATCTCTTCTCCATTCCGGCAGGGATGACCTTGACCGAGGCCATGCTGGCCGAGCCCTTGTCCATCGCCCTGCACGCGCTCCAGCTCGGAGGAGCGAGCCCGGGCCCGACGGTCGCCGTGCTGGGGACCGGGCCGATCGGCCTGAGCGTCGTCCTCAGCCTGCAGGCGGCCGGCGTGCGCGACATCTACGCCACGGACAAATCCGAAGCCCGGGCCGCGGCCTCTCTGCGGGCGGGCGCGGCCTGGGCGGGCCATCCGAACCGCCAGGACGTCGTTAAGGAAATCTTCGGCCGTCAACCGGCGGGAATGGACGCCGTCTTCGAGGCCAGCGGCGATCCGACGGCGGTCGGGCAGGCCATCGAGCTGGTCAAGCCCGGCGGCCGGATCACCCTGATCGGGATCCCCTTGGCAGAGCGGATTGCTTATCCGACGGCCGTCGCCCGCCGCAAAGAGATCGCTTTTTACCACGTCCGCCGCCAGAACCGCTGTCTCGAACGGGCCCTTCTCCTCATCGAAGCCAAACACATCGACGTCTCATGGCTCGTCACCCATACCTTTGCTCTCAACGAAGCCCCGCGCGCCTTTGAGATCGCCGCCGCCCGCTCGGATGGGATCCTCAAAGCAGCCATCCGCTTCAATGAGGATATTTTTTAGAGACGAAAATTCCTTTTTTTCCATATTTGTCCGAAAAACGAAAACCGGTTTTCGCTTCGGTCAGGCCCTAGGGACGAACCGGAAAGCGCGAACGTCCGTTCATCGGCGGGTCTTCCGTTTCGATTCGAATTCCATGAGCTCGATAGGCACACCCTGATGCAGGATCATGGCCACCCGGACCCCCGCCGAGGGGCTGTTGGGCTCGCCGAGGAGCGTCTTTCCGGCGATGGCCTCATCGAGGTCATCAACGACGAAGGCGACATGGGGAACGGTGCGGACAACTTCGGAAATCGGGCAATCAGGATCGAAACGCATCCACTGCGCCCCGTAGGGGCTCGTTTCGAACCCGGCGACGTGGATTTTCAGATGAGGGATATACGTTTCTCCGGGAACGGGCATCGTCGTCGGTATGCCGAAATGGTGGAAGCGCCAGCCCCATTCGGCGACGGCCTGGGGGAATTCGCGGTCCTGCCGGTTCTTCTTCACGGCGTTCGGCCGCGGCCCCTCATTTCTCCATTTTCTTGATGAATTGAAGGAGATACGCGGCCGTCGGACGGTCGAAGGTGTTCTGGCTGATATATTTGAGCTGGACGACGCCCTGGGCGTCGATGACGAACAGGGTCGGAACGTCCTGGTCCACCTTTGATCCGCTCCACTCGGTCGTGAAGATGCCCAGCCCCTTGCAGACCTTCCTTTCGGGATCGAGCAGGACGGGGAAAGGCAGAGGGACTTTTCCTTTTTCGTAGAGATAGCGCTGGGGGAAATTCTTCCGGTAGACATCGACCCTGGCCTTGCCCTTCTCATCCAGCCTGGACATGTCGGCCGGATTCTTCCCGTTCTCGATGTCCTGCAGCTGATCGGAAAATTTGTCCACCCATTGCTGGACCAGTTCCCGGCCGTAGGGCAGGACGAAAACGATCTCCAGGTTATAGGACTTGCGGACGGCCTTGGCCTGTTCAAGGGCGGCCCAGTCGGCGTATTGGTAGTTGCAGACGTGGCACCAATGACCTTCGCCGGCCAGACCGCGCAGGAAGATGAGCAGGACATTCTTGCCCTTGAGCCTGGCGATGGACACATCGCCTCCCTGGAAGGCGGGCAGGGTGAAGTCGGGCATGACCTGCCAGACGGAGACCGGCTTGAGGTCCTGAGCCCGCACGAGGACGGCCAGGCTCATGACAGCCGCCGCGGCCAGAGCTGCAAGGGTCAAAGCGCTCATCCGACGATTTCGGGACATGGCGGCTCCTTTGTTTCTGTGGGTTCGATCGACCTATTTTTTCCCAATCCGCGGAGCGAAGCAAGCGTTTCGGGCCGCCGATCAATTTCTTTCTTTGAGCTTGGCCAGCTTTTTCGCTCCGGCCTCGTTCTTGGGATTGAGGCTCAGCGATTTTTCGTAGCTTTTGATCGCTTCCGCGGTGTCGCCCTTGGCCGCCAGGGCCTCGCCCAGGCTGTCAAAGGCGTTCCAGGAGCCGGGATAAAGTTCGGTGACGAGTCGGAAGAGAATGACCGCGGGGCCGGCCAGCTTGCGCCCGAGGATCTGATAGCCGATGGTGTTGAGGCGCCCTTCCTCGACGGCGGGATCCTTGGGGTCCGCGGTGTAAATTTGACGATAGAGCCGGGCGGCTTCCTGGAATTGGCCCGCGAAGAGGCATTCCAAAGGGACTTTGACGTCGGCCGCCAGGCGGGGGGCCTTGCGTTGCTCGCCCCCGCCGCGCAGGATCAGCTCGCCGGGCGTCTCGAAAACGTAGCGGACGGCCCTGTCTCTCCGGATGAACTCGGTCTTGGAGACGGGCAGGAGATCGAAGGCCGGATTGCCCGGCTCCGTGCCCGTCAGCGCGGCGCCTTTGACTTTGATCGAGACGACATTGTCCGAATCGAGCTTGTAGCGTCCTTCCAAGGGGCGCAGGACATCCTCGGACAGAGGCATTATTTCGACCGGCTCGGGGGCGTAGTCTTTCCAGCCGTATTCCCGGGCAATGGCCGTCATGATCTCGCCGATCAGGGGGTCGGACCGCCCGTCCGAGTTGGTCATGACGACCGCGCCGTATCCGCCTTCGACCGCGGCCATCAGTAGGCAGATGAAGCCGGTGTCCTGGCCGCCATGGCCGAAGTAGCGGTCGTTCTTGGTCAGGAAAAATCCAAGGGCCATATTCTGGCCGCCGCCGATCTTGACCCGGGGCGTGACCATCAATCGGGCCGTTTTCTTGGAAAGAACCTTGTTCGATTTTCCCTGGATCGAAAGCTGTTCTTCGATCGCCAGCTTGGCCAGGTCCGTGGGCGTCGTCCACAACCCGGCGGCGGCCATCTCGGGATAGGCAAAGCGGCGCCCGGGGATGACCTTCCCGTCGGCGGTATGGCCCGAAGCGGCAAGTGCCAGACGGTCCGGCGTGAACGTCTGTTCATAGGAGCTCGAGGTCATGGCCAGGGGGACGAAGACTTTCTGCCGGAGAATTTCGGGAAAGCTTTTCTTCTCCACGTCTATAAGCGCCTGCTGCACGATCGTCAGGCCGCCTCCCGAGTAGCGCCAGATTTTGCCCGGCTCCGTATCGACGCGGATGGGAGCGGAATTGGCCGGCGGCTGGCCGTCCAGGATTTGTTTCAGGTCGGGAACGGGCTCGCCCTCGGCGTAGCCGCGGAAACCGTGGACGGAGAGCCCGGCGTTGTGGCTGAGGATCAGCCGGAGGGTCACTTTCTTATTCTTGGTGAATTCGTTCTCGGGAAGCTTCCAGGAACGAAGGGCGTCGTTGATGTCCGCGTCGAGGGACAGCCGTCCTTCCTGGACGAGCCGCAAGGCCGCCATGGCCGCCACCGGCTTGCTGACCGAGCCGGCCACGAACAAAGTCTTTTCGTCCACCGGGATTTTGGTCTCGTTATCCAAGACGCCATAGCCCTTGGCCCATTCGACCTTGTAATTCGAAATGACGGCGACGCTCACGCCGGGCACGTTGTAGAATTTAAGGCGTTCCAGGATGTTCATCCCGGGGTCGCCTTTCACCGGGACGGGCGTACGCAGCCCGTTTTCGACTCGGGCGATGTGCGAAGCCGTGCCGGATTGTCCGAAGGCGAAAGTCGTCGCGGCCGCCGCGAAGAAAGCGACGGCCACGGCGAAGACGATCAGGATGCGACGATTTTTTCGGTCCACGTTTCTCTCCTCCATTCGTTCCAGCCGGGAGATGGACTTCCCCGTTTCATACTACGTGACGTCCAGCCTAAAGGTTGCGCCTCCGTCAGGAAATCGTCTCTTCAACCGTGCCCGACGCCGGTCCGAGCGTATCGGCTTCGCGAAGCGGCGGAAAGAGCCGCATCCAGATCAGGGCCACGACGATCGTTCCCACGCCGCCGAGCAGGACGGCCGGCACGGTCCCCAGCCAAGCCGCTGTCACTCCGGATTCGAACTGGCCCAGCTGGTTCGAAGTTCCGATGAAAAGGGAATTCACGGCGCTGACCCGTCCGCGCATGGCGTCGGGCGTGCCCATTTGGACCAGCGAGGCCCGAATGACGACGCTGATCACGTCGGCCCCGCCGAGGAGGATCAGCATGGCCAGGGACAACGCAAACACGCGCGAAACGGCGAAGCCGATCGTGCCCACTCCGAAGAGAATGACCGCGGTAAACATGATCCATCCCACCCGGCGGCGCAGGGGCCGGCGGGTCAGGACAAGAGACATGACCACCGCCCCCACGCTCGGCGCTCCGCGCAGGAGGCCGAGCCCCCCGGGACCGACGTTCAGGATCGTCTTGGCGTAGATGGGCAGGAGGGCCGTGGCCCCCCCGAGCAGAACGGCGAACATATCGAGCGAGATGGCGCCCAGGATGACCGGCTGGCGGCGGATGAAGGACAGCCCGTCGAAGATCGAGGCCAGCCGGATCGGCTCGCGCCGGCCGCCTTGGACCGTCCCGCGGACGGCGGAGAGAAGCGCGGCGGCCGTCAGGAAGAGCGCTCCCGCCAGGAGATAGACGACGGTCGATCCGGCGGCGTAAAGAAAGCCGCCCAGCGCCGGACCGGCGATGAAGGCCCCTTCGGCGGCCGCCGCCGACAGCGCCGCGGCCCGGGGAAAACGGGCCGGTTCGACGAGGAGGGGCATCAGCGCCTGCATGGTCGGCCCTTCAAAGGCCCGGGCGGCGCCGATGAGGAAGACCGCGGCCAGGATGCCGCGGCTTCCGATCCAGCCGCCCCGGCTTCCCAGGGCCAGGGCCAGCGCGCCGCCGGCTTCCAGGACCTGGCATATGCGAATGATCGTCCGGCGGTCGAAACGGTCGGCGGCGAAACCGACGGCCAGGGTGAGCAGGAATTGGGGCAGAAATTGGGCCAGGCCGACCAGGCCGAGGAAGAAGGCGCTCCCGGTGAGGCCGTAGATCTGCCAGCCGACGGCAACGGCGATCATCTGGTAGGCCAGGGTGGACGAAACCCGTGCGGACAGGAAGA
This sequence comes from Candidatus Aminicenantota bacterium, assembly GCA_963729855.1. Classification (GTDB taxonomy): domain Bacteria; phylum Acidobacteriota; class Aminicenantia; order Aminicenantales; family UBA4085; genus UBA4085. The sequence continues at coordinate 840,543 of CAVSPT010000005.1, forward strand.
GCGCCAGGGGGCGGCCGGGGAATGAAGGTCCGGAATCCATCGCTTCTTTAAAAACGGTCCTTCAAGCGGACAAACGGACCCCTCGCCTCATGCTCATGCCGGAGAAAAGGGCGAAGGGAGGGCTTCAGCCGCACAGATCCTTGAGGCCCTGGGACGCCGTGTACAGCGTGCCGACGCCGGAGAGATGGAAGGCCACGCGGAGAGTTTCGGCGATCTCTTCCTTGGTCGCGCCGGCTTTCATGGCCTGGGCGGCCAGCGCGCGGACACCTTGGTCCGCGCCGCCGGCGGCGTCGAAGGCCATGGCGATCAGCAGCTTGATCTTTCGGGGCAGGGCGCCGTCGCCGTAGATCAGCGCGTCGCTTTCGCGCAGGTGTTTCATCATCGCCGGATCGAGCTTTTCCAGGGTCGCCAGCGGGTTTTCGGGCATGGGTGTCTCCTTGGGTGAAGTCAGTCCTTATCATATCAAGGAAGACGGGAGATTTTCCAACGCCCCACCGAAATCAGAACCCAGGTGCAGGGGGTAGTGAAGCCCGTAAACTTTCGCCCGCCCTGCTTCGTCATGGCTGATGGAAGCGTCCACCAAGGAGAAATCAAAATTCCCTTCACCACACAGTCAACCCTGTGCATCGGATCGGTTACCAAGTCCTTCACGGCGCTTGGCATCATGCAGCTTCAAGAAAAAGGCTTGCTCAACATCGATGAGCCTTTGGTGAAATATCTTCCTCAATTCAGCGTAAAAACAAGGGGAGCGGATTTAAAAGAAATAACGATCCGGTCCGTCATTTCGCATACCTCCGGACTCCCGAAGGATGGCCTCCATTTTCCTGGTGAATACGGTCGGAGGATTGGGTTTGGCCGATAAAGGATGCCATAAAATATTGGAGAATAGCGGCGTCAGCGGTATGGATTATTTTATAGTCCGTGCCGATAAGTTTGAAAAGACTGAAAAGGATAATATCGACACCCCCAAAACAAAATCCCCCGCGCCTCGGTGAAGCCCGCCCGTTGACCTGACCCATGCGGGACTTCTCGATTGGCGATTGCCCCTGAGATCGCTATAATGAGTTAATGTGGGGTTTGGGATCTCTTCGGGCGAAAACACCTGAAAGACGTCGGCTCAGGCCGTGATCTTCATCGTCATCATGAGACGAATCGAAAGAAGACTCCTGACGGTCATCCTGCTTCTGGCCTGCGTCGGAGCCGGAGCCCCCGATCGATTGAATTACCGCGTCCGCGTCGATGAAGGATACAACGCCCTTTTCGCCCGGACAGCGGGGTGGACGGGCGGGGACGTGGCCTCCACCGTGGTCCTCTCGCCTGAATCGACCCTATGGCTGTTCGGCGATTCCTGGGTCGGCCGGGTCGCTGAGAATCGACATCTCGACGCCAAGATGATCAGCAACGCGGCGGCCATCCAGGATGGCAAAGTTGCGGTTCCGGGCGTCCTGACCTTCCATTATCGCCGCAAGGACGACAAAGCGGCTCCGCTGTTCGTCCCTCCCGATGGCCGCGGATTCTTCTGGCCGACCAGGGCGGGAATCGGGGCGAACGGCCGATTTTACCTGGTGGCCGCCCGGGTGTTTAAAAAGGAAGACGATTCCTCGGCGTTCGCTTTCGAAACGCAGGGCAATTTTCTTCTTGTCATCGCCAACCCCCTGGATGAACCGCCGGTCTGGCGAGCGGAAATGAGGGAAATCCCGTTCTTCAACCGGGACGAGGCGGGAACGGAAATCGATTTTGGCGCTCCCCAATTCGTCCGGGGCGGTTTCGTCTATATCTATGGAGTCGAATTCAACCCTCGGGAGCGGAATCGATTCATGCTCCTGGCCCGCGCGCCCGAACCGGCTATCGCCGATTTCGGCGCCTGGGAATTCTACTCAAATGGGCTTTGGCAGAAGGATTTCCGGAAGGCCGGGGTCGTGTCAACGGATGTTCGCAACTTCGGAGCCCTCGTAAGCCTCTTCAGTTAGCCGCTTGAGCCATCAGCTCGTGAAGCCTGTCCAAGGATCCGAGGACCTTGTCCTCCCGAATATAGCTCCGCTCACTCGTCCAGTCCTCGGAGTACTCGACGAGATAGCAGATCGTCAGCCGGACGTAAGATTCGACCGACGGGAACACGCCGACCACCCGGCTCCGCCGGCGGATCTCCATGTTCAACCTCTCCTGGCCGTTGGTCGAAGAGATCCGCTTCTTATCCACCTCGGGGAAGTCATAGAACGAGAGCGAGTCCTCCAGCCCTTCTTCCAAGCACCGGATCGCCTCGGGGAACCGCTTCTCATAGTCGTCGATCAGAGACGAAGCGGCCCGTCGGGCGCTCTTTTTATCCGGCTCCAGCCAGATCTGCTTCAGATGGGCCGCGAAACGCCCCTTTTCCCGGTGCGGCACCTTGGCCAGGATGTTGCGCATGAAGTGGACCTTGCAGCGTTGCCAGGAGGCACCCAGCCATTCCTTGCGGACCGCGGCCTGGATGCCGGCGTGGGCATCGGAGACGCAGAGCGCGGTTCTCTTCATCCCCCGGGCCTTGAGTTTGCGGAAGAAGGCCCGCCAGGAGTCCTCGGATTCGTCGAACATGGGCTCCACGGCCAGGATTTCCCGGCCTCCGGCTTGATTTACGCCACAGGCGACCATGACGGCCACCGAGACGACTCTTCCCTCGACCCGAACCTTCTGATACAGGGCGTCGATCCACAGGAAGGAGTACTCCTCGGCCAGGGGACGGGTCTTAAATTCAGCCACTTGGGCGTCGAGCTCCTTGTTGAACTCAGAGACTTGGCTCGCCGAGATGTCCTCGATGCCCATGGCCCGGGCCAGGCGCTCGATTTTGCGGGTGCTGACGCCGTTGATGAAGGCTTCTTGGACGACCGCGATCAAGGCCTGCTCAGATCGGCGTCTTTCAGAGACGAAGAAGGGCACATAGCCGCCCTTCCGCAACTTAGGGACGAGAAGATAAACCGTGCCCAGCCGGGTATCTACCCGCCGGACTCGGGCTCCGGAAAAGTACGTGGCCCTCTCCGTCGAGTGTTGCCCCTTCATCGCTCCGACTTTGGCCTCCGCTTCGATTCTCATCATCTCCGTCATGACCCACTTGAGCATGGCCAGGAAGGGATCCGGCTCGGTGATGAACTGCAATAGCGCTTTTTTGAACGGTGCCCTATAATGCCTTTGAGCCATCGTAGTAAAAATCCTCCTCTCTTCGGATTGGTCTTCGAAGAGAGTTTACGATGGCTCCTCCTTCAGTCCAAATTGCGAACAGTTTTATACACTACCAAGGCCGGCCGGTTGTGCGACCGATTCGGGGCCGAGTTTTCCGTCTCCTTTCAGCCGTCCCTAAGGAAATACGTCGCCGTCTATTCCGAGCTGGGAATGTCCGACAAGATCATGCTCAGAACGGCGGTTTCGCCCGAAGGCCCGTGGAGCCCGCCCGAAGTGATCTACCGGACGCCGGAGACCGCTTGGGACAAAAGCTATTTCTGCTATGCCGCCAAAGGCCATCCCGAGCTTTCGGGGGAAAAGGATCTCCTGGTGAGCTATGTCTGCAATTCAACGGATTTTTTCAAAATGGCCGCGGACGCCCGGATCTATCGCCCCAAGTTTATCAGGATCGAATTTGACAAATAGAATCGAAACCCACTCCCCTCCGCCGGGGGCCACGGTCGTAGTCGGATTGGAGCCCCGGTTTCGTTTCATGCTGTCAGGATTTTTTATTGACTGTGACCGCGACATTCCCTTTTTTGTGACCCATCTCCACATATCTATGGGCTTCGACAATCTTCTCAAATGGATAGACCCTATCATTCACAGGCTTGATGACTCCTAACTCAACTAATTCCGTTATCCGATTCAATCGGCCCGATTGCAATAATAGGGCGCCGTCATCGATGGAAACGTATTTGCCGTTTGCCGTCAGTGCGTGCGCGCACGCTTTCTTCAAATCGGAAGTCTTCTTTTTGCCGACCGCATCAATCACCAAATCGTATTTTTCCAAATATTCAATGGATTCATTATCCGTATAATCCAATACTTTGTCGGCCCCTAAAGATTTTACGAATTCCATATGGGATGCGCCGCACACGCCTCTCACGGCGGCTCCAAGATGCTTGGCATACTGTATGGCTATCACTCCAGAAGTCCCGGATGCGCCATAAACCAACACCTTCTGATCTCGCGCAATATTTCCTTTTTCCATATATTGAAATGCCAATAATCCTCCATAGGCGGCCGAAGTCGCTTCTTCGAAGTTGATATTTTTCGGCTTCAATGCCAAACAACCTTGTTTAGAGTCGATCTCCTTCATGCACTTATAATCGGCATAGGCGCCAAGAGAAAAACCGGTCAGACCATAGACTTGATCGCCTGCTTTAAACCGCTTGATTTCGGATCCGGCATATTCAATTTCCCCTGAAAAGACTTCTCCGATAATGGAATGGCGCGGTTTTCTTAACCCCATCATCAATCGAAAAGGAATCAAAACCCGCGGCGGAACATTTGAGCTTCGAATGAAGAGATCGCTATTGGTAACTGATGCTGCGTATATTTTGATCAAAACGTCATCCTTTCCCGGTATCGGTTTAGGGCATTGTTTGATTTGGAGCACTTCGGGTGAGCCGTATTTTGAACATATCGCGGCTTTCATTGTTTCCATTCGATTATTCTCCTTTATTCCTCGGTCACGGAAAAGGCGTCCGTCGATCAAGTCGCGGCGACCCGGTTTCGACACAGCCTGTCATGTCCGTCTTGCATCGCTTTGGACCCCAGGAGCATACGCTGTACGAGCGGTCCTCGCAATCAGGAAAAGGGATGAAATGGATGAATCCGTCCATTTCCTGAGGCAAAATGAAGCCTGGAAGGATATTCATGGGAAAATGCCCGAAATCGCCCGGACCTCCCCATCGGGGCCGAGGAAATATCAGGGGAAATATTCGGCCCGGGAATCGGCGGCCAGAGACATTTCTGGAAGACCGCTTGAGCCGGCGGGGACTTTTTAGCCGCAAACGCCGGCTTCAACGAGCGCGGATATCCCTATCCGGTTTTTCAGAACCCCAGGTGCTCGGTGCGCTTGATGATCTCGTTCTGCAGATCGACCGAGCAATCCAGGAAATAGTCGCTGTAGCCGGCCACGCGGACGATCAGATCGCGGTACTTCTCGGGGTGTTTCTGGGCTTCGCGCAGGGTCTCCGCGGTGACCACATTGAACTGGATGTGGTGGCCGTCCATCTTGAAGTACGACCGCACCAGGTGGCCGAGATTGTGGATGCCTTCCTCGTCGGCCAGGAGCTGGGGGGTGAACTTCTGGTTGAGGAGCGTGCCGCCCGTCCGGACGTGGTCCATCTTGCCGGCCGACTTGAGGACGGCCGTGGGGCCCTTGCGGTCCGCGCCCTGGACCGGGGAGATCCCCTCGCTGAGGGCCTCGCCGGCCTTGCGGCCGTCGGCCGTGGCCCCGGTCACCTTCCCGAAATAGACGTGGACGGTCGTCGGAAGGAGGTTGATGCGGTATTTGCCGCCCTTGGTGTTGGGCCGGTTGTCGATGGCCTCGAAATACGTCTCGAAGATCGACTTCATGATCGAGTCGGCGTATTCGTCGTCGTTGCCGTACTTGGGCGTTTTATTGAGGAACCGATGGCGGAGGTCCTCTTTCCCGGCGAAGTTCTTCTTCAGGGCCTCCAGGAGGTTCTTCATCGAGACCGTCTTTTTGTCGAAGACGTTGTAGCGGACCGAAGTCAGGATGTCGGTCATCGAGCCCAGGCCGACGCCCTGGATGTAATTGGTGTTGTAGCGGGCCCCGCCGGCATGGTAATCCCTGCCCTTTGCCACGCAATCGCTGATGAGGATGGACAGGAAGGGGGCGGGCAGGATCTTGGCGTACAGCCGCTCGATGATGTTATTGCCCAGGATCTTGATGTCCACGAAATGGCGCAGCTGCTTTTTAAACGCCGCGAACAGCTCGTCGTAGGTCTTGAACTTGGTCGGGTCGCCGGTCGGAATCCCGATCGTCTTGCCCGTGCGCGGATCGAGGCCGTTGTGGAGGGTGATCTCGAAGACCTTGGGCATGTTGAAATACCCGGTCAGCGTGTAGTTCTCCTTGCCGAAGGCGCCGGCCTCGACGCAGCCGCTGGCCCCGCCGTTTCGGGCGTCCTCGGCGGACTTGCCCTGCCGGACAAGCTCCTTGACGATGGCGTCGGTGTTGAAGATCGAGGGCTGGCCGAAGCCGGTCTTGACGATCCGCAGCGCCCGCCAGAGGAAAGCGTCCGGCCCCTTGGCCGAGATCTGGACCATGGAGCTGGGCTGCAGGATGCGCATCTCCTCGATGACATCGAGGAGGAGGAAGGACAGCGGGTTGACCCCGTCCGTGCCGTCGGCCTTGAGGCCTCCGACGTTGATCAGGGCGAAATCGGTGTACGTCCCGCTCTCCTCGGCCGTCACGCCGACCTTGGGAGGGGCGGGCTGGTTGTTGAACTTGACCCAGAAGCATTCCAACAGCTCCCAAGCGGACTCTTCCGTGAGGGTGCCGCCGGCCAACCCCTTCTCATAGAACGGCCAGAGGTGCTGGTCGAGGCGCCCGGGATTGAAGGAATCCCAGGTGTTGTATTCGATGATGACGCCGAGATGGACGAACCAGTAGCATTGGAGGGCCTCCCAGAAGTTCCGCGGCGCGCGGGCGGGGACCCAGTCACAGACCTCGGCGATGCGCAGGAGCTCCTTCTTGCGGGCCGGGTTCTTCTCTTTGGCCGCCAGCTCCTTGGCCCTGGCGGCGTGGCGCCGGCCGAAGGCGATCAGGGCCTCGGCGGCGATGCGCATGCCCCGGAGCTCCTCGCGCTTGTCCAGCGCCTCGGGGTCGTTGAGGAAATCGAGCTTGGCGATCGAGGCGTCGATGTCGGCGATGAAGTCGAGCATGCCCTTGCGGTAGATCTTGTCGTCGAGGACGGTGTGTCCCGGGGCCCGCTGCTCCATGAATTCCGTAAAGACGCCGGCTTCATAGGCGTCTTTCCACTCCCGGGGCAGTTCGGCCATCATCCGGTCGCGGATGGAGCGGCCCCGCCAGAAGGGGATGATCTCCTTTTCATAGAGGCGGATCGTGGCCGCGTCGGCCTTGAACCATGTCTTGGGCCGGGAATCGAGGATGCGCAGGTCTTCGGCGCTGTGGCAGGTGACCTCGGGATAGGTCGGCGTGGCCTTGGGCCCCGTCCCCCGCTCGCCGACGATGAGCTCGCCCTCGCCGATGACGACGGCCTTGTGCTCCAGGATGTGCTTGAAGGCCAGGGCGTGTTGGACGGGCGGAGAAACTCGGTCGGCCTCCAACGTCTTATAGAATTCGGTGATCAGTTTGGCTCTCTCGCCCGTGATCGAGGGGACGGCGTTCAAGCTTCGTTCGCGCAGCTTTTTTACCCGGGGGGTCATGTCATCCTCCTATGGATACGCTGAAGCCGGCGTCGGCAAAGGCCCGCCGGATCTCCTCCATCCGTTCTTCGGACGGGGGAGCGAATATGCGAAAACACAATTCCTGTCCCAGGTTGCGGTATTTCTCCTGGCCGCCCTTGTGGTACTTGAGCAGATCGACCCGCCGGACGCCGGTCAGGCGGCGCAGGAACCCGATGGTCGCCTGGATATTGGCCTCGTCGTCGTTGACGCCGCCGGCCAAAGGTATGCGGATGCGGATGGGTTTGCCCGTCCCGGCCAGGTCGACGAGATTTTTCAGGATCTGGATATTGGAAACGCCGGTGTATTTTTTGTGGGCGGCTTCATCCATCATCTTCAAGTCGTAAAGGACCAGGTCGGCCCCCGCCGCAATCCTGTCGAGGGTCTGCCAGGACGCCAGGCCCGCGGTGTCGAGCGTCGTATGGATCCCGGCCGCGCGGAAGGCCTGAAGAAGGGCCAGGCTGAATGCCGGCTGGGCCAGAGGCTCGCCGCCGGACAGGGTCACGCCGCCGCCCGATTGTTCGTAGAAGATGCGGTCTTTCTCGACCTCGGCCAGGACATCGGCGACGGAGGCCCGGCGGCCGACGATCTCGAGCGCCTCGTACATGCAGGCCTCGGCGCATTTTCCGCAGGCGTCGCACTTGGAGCGGTCGATGACGACCGGCCCCTTGTCCGGTCCTTCGGAAAGGGCCTTCTTCGGACAGACCTTGAGGCATGCGTGGCAGCGAGAACAGCGGGAGGAGCGAGTGATCAGCTCGATGTCACATCCGATGCTTTCGGGATTATGGCACCACAGGCAATGCAGGGGACAGCTCTTGAGAAAAACGGTCGTCCGGATCCCGGGGCCGTCGTGGACGGCGTAGCGCTTGACGTCGAAAACGAGACCTCGCGGCGTCCGGGCGGTTTTTGTCGGCAAAGCGCGTGCCATCGGATGACCTTCTCTGTTTATGAAATCAAAGTGTTACAAACCACTGGCAATCGTAATATACCACATATCTGTAATCATTTCAAATCACTTTTTCCTTCATGGACGATATAGGGCTTTCCATTTTATTATCTGCTAGTTAATGCTCCTTGTCGATGAAAAAACGAACATCCTTCCGGGCCAAGCGCCTCTCCTCTCTGCCCGTCAAAGTCGAGCCGCGCATTCTATCGACGATCCGGATCCGACCATCGTATCCGGACGACATGATCATTCGGCCTCCGGAATCGCCCTCTTCCGTCAAGCAACGACTCTGTAATAAACTGGGACCATTCCGCTCCCGGAGGCGTTCGATGATCCCTGTGCGAAAACACGACGGCCCGGTTCGAACGGCAGCCAAGACCCCCTCCCCTACGCTTTCCGACATCCTGGCCGCCGCCGGGCGCATCGCTCCTTACGCGCACCGCACCCCCGTCTTGACCTGCGCCGCGCTGGATGACCGCCTGGGCGCCCGGATTTTCCTGAAATGCGAAAATTTCCAGAAAGTCGGCGCTTTCAAGTTCCGCGGCGCGGCAAACGCGGTCTTTTCCCTGGCCGATGCGGCGGCCGCGCGCGGCGTGGCCACCCACTCCTCGGGCAACCACGCCCAGGCGCTGGCCTTGGCGGCCCGCCTCCGCGGGATCTCCGCCTTTATCGTCATGCCCGACAACGCCCCGGCGGTGAAGAAAGCCGCCGTGGCCGGCTACGGCGGACGGATCACGTTCTGCGAACCAACCCTGAAGGCCCGAGAGACGACCCTGGAGCGGGTCGTCCGGGAGACCGGAGCCGAAATCGTCCATCCCTACAACGACGACCGGGTCATCGCCGGCCAGGGGACGGCCGCCCTCGAGCTCCTCGAAGACGTCCCCGGTCTGGACGCCGTGATGGCTCCGGTCGGAGGCGGCGGCCTCCTGAGCGGCACGGCCATCGCCGCGGCCTCGCTCAAGCCCGGCATCCGCGTGATCGCCGCGGAACCGGAAGGCGCCGACGACGCCTTCCGCTCCCTCCGGGCCGGGCGGATCATTCCATCGACCGCTCCCAAGACCGTCGCCGACGGCCTGCTGACGTCGCTCGGCGACCGGACGTTTCCCGTCATCCGCGAACGCGTCGAACGCATCGTCACGGTCGGCGAAGGGGCGATCATCGCGGCCATGAAATTCGTCTGGGAACGGGCCAAGGTGATCATCGAACCGTCCTCGGCCGTGCCCCTCGCCGCGCTGTGGGAGAAAAAGATCGACCTGGGCGGCCTCCGGGTGGGGATCATCCTGTCCGGCGGAAACGTGGACCTTGACCGCTTGCCCTGGCGGGCTTGACGCGGATCGGCTGGCCGCCGGACGTCATTCCGCGGGGAGCACGTTGTGCCCCTCTCGGATGAGGATTTCGGCGGCCCTCCCCAGGTCATCCCGTTTGACCAGGATGTAGTCGGTATCGAAGGTCGAAAGGGCGAACAGGCTGATGCCGGCCTCGGCCAGCGGACCGGCCAGCCCGGCCAGGACGCCGACCAGGGAGAAATCGAGCGGCCCTCGGATTTTCAAAGCGCGAAAATCACGTTCGCCGCGCACTTCGGGCGGGACCTGATCCTGGGGGCAGACGACGGAGAGCTCTTCGCGCGTCCGGGTGATCGAAACGAGATCCTCCCCCGCCGCCCAGACCGGCGCCGCCGCATCGGGGGCCAGGCGGCAGACCGCGTAGAATCCGGGAAGAAGAAAAAGATCGAGCTTCATGGTCCTTAAGGCTTCAGGAATTCTTCGGGCACGGTCCTGAGACGAACGATGTCCTCGGCCCGCTCCTTCACGTCGAAGCCCATCGCGCAGCGGACGCGGCAGGTCCCGCAATCGGCGCAGGGCAGGACGGCGAATTCGGCCTGGTCGAGCGCGCCCCGCGCTTTCCCCAGGTCACGATAGCCATAGGCGTACATGTAACTCCGCATCAGCGTCGGGATCTCGAGCCCGGCCGGGCACTGCTCGAGGCAGCTTCCACATCCCGCGCAGAAGAGCCCCTCGGTCCCGGAATCGCCGGCCTCCAGCTTGAGGTCGGCTTTTTCCTGATCGGTCAGGACGGGATCGGCCATGATGGACAAATCGGCCTCGAGCTGATCGAGGGTCGTGATTCCGGGCACCGTCGTCGTCACGCTCTCGTCCTGGAGGACCCACTTGAGAGCGGCCCGGCCGTTGATCGGTTGTTTCCTCTCCCGGTCCCAGAAGGCGCCGGCCATGGGTTTCATGACGATGACGCCCACCCCGGCCTTGGACGCCTCGGCGATGGCCGCCTTGACTTCGACCTTATTCCCCATGCGGAAATTGAGGACCGTCAGGACGACGTCGTGGATCCCGGCTTCGGCCGCCGCACGGAGGACCTGGGTCTGGCCGGTGTGCGTGGCGACGCCGATGAAGCGGGCCCGGCCCGACGTCCTGATCTTCTGAAGCCCGGCCAGGAGCGGCTCGTCCAGCGCCGTAGCCCTGCTGCCGGTCGCGGCGACATAGAAGATGTCGACATGATCCAACCCCAATCGCTTAAGGCTGAGGTTGCATTGGTCGGGGAGGCGGGCCGCGTCCTCTTTTTTGAAGGTGGCATAGCTGCCGGGGGCGCCGTTGCCCAACAAGACGCTCATGGCGACGACGAAGGAATCCCGCGGTCGTCCTTTGAGGACCTCCCCGATCATGGCTTCATGGCGGCCGTTGTAATAATACTGCGAGGTGTCGATATGGACGACGCCTCGGTCCAAAGCGGCCTTGTACAAACTGGCTTCATAGGACGCCGCGCCGATGCTGATGATGGGAAGCTTGATCCCGGTCTTGCCCAGCGGACGGAGGAGCTGTTTCGCTTTTTGGCCCGCTTGAATCCCGGTCTCCCGCGAGTCGCCTTTCAATAACGCGGGCAGGAATGCCGCGCCGGCCAAACCGGCCATTCCGCCCTTGAGAAATGCCCGCCGCCCGCGGCCTCTGTTGTCGTCGTTCATGGGATCCTCCTTAGGACGATGTCTTAGTATACGATAAGATGAGGGGGTTCGTTTGAACCTGCGTCAAGACATGGGCGCAGCCCGGAAAACGCTCCCGGGCTTGACAGGCGCGGCCGCCAAAACTAATGTCTCATCGATCGAACCGTGGAGGCCTGCCCATGAAAAAGACTCTCGTGCCCGCGCTTGCGATTTTCATGCTTCTTCGTCCCGCCGCCATTCCGGCCGCCGCATCCGCCCCAACGATCTACTGGGGCGATTCGTTTCCCAAGGGCTGGAACGGCTCGTGGCCGGCCAAGTTCCTGACCGTGCCCGAGAAAACGGATTACGCGCGGACGGCCTCGTCCGCGGAGGTCCTGGAATTCCTGGATACGATGCGCTGGAACAGCGACAAGGTCACCGTCCTCAATATGTTCGTCACCAGCCTGCGCCGGGTCGGCGCCGCCGTCGTCCTGTCCAGCCCCCGCGCGGCCTCGCCCGAGGAGGCGGCCAGGTCCGGCAAGACGGTCGTCTATTTCCAGGGCAACATCCACCCCTACGAGCCCGAAGCCAAGGAAGCCCTGCAGATGCTGATGCGGGACATCCTCTTCGGCAAGCGGTCCCGCCTTCTCGACAAGCTCATCATCATCATGTGCCCCAATTTCAACGTCGACGGCGCCGACACCCTGACCTTGAGCGAGGGCACGCCGCATCTTCTCGGCAACGCCAACAACGCCCAGAACCTCAATCTCAACCGCGACGCCGTCAAGCTGGAGACCCCCGAGGTCAACGGGCTCTACCGCACGATCTTCAACCGCTGGGACCCGACGCTCATCTACGACGGTCATTTGATGGGCCGGGTCCAGCACGGCTACGCCATCGGCTATGCCACCTGCACCGTGCCGGCCTCCCATCCGGGGCCGCGCGATTATGTTTTCGACAAGCTCTTTCCCGCGATCCGAGGGGCCACCCGCAGGGACTTCGGCCTGGAGGTCTTCACCCACTGCGGCACGGACAACAAGTGGCCGCCGACCCAATGGAGTCCCGAAGCAGCGATGTGGACGAACGAGGCCAAGTTCGTGGCCAACGCCTACGGCTTGCGCAACCGCATGACGATCCTGGCTGAAACGCCGGGGCACGAAAGCTTCGAACGCCGCATCTACGCCCATTACGCGCTCATGGCCGAAGTCCTGGAGTACGCGGCGGCCCACGGCCAGGAGATGCGGGCGATCTGCCAGGCCGCCGACCGCGATGTCGTCGAGGCGGTCAAAGCCAAGGCCGAGAGCGGCGAGCTCAGGAACTGGGTGGCCGGCACGTACGGATCGTACGGGAAAGTCGACATCCTGATGTACAAGGACCGCAATATCTCCGAGCTCATCCCCGGCACGAGCGTCCGGGCCAAGATCCCGGCGCACATGCTCAGGGCGCCCGATCTGATCAAGGGGGTCGAGTTCATGGCCAAGCCGGTCGGCACCGTCGAAGCCAAAATGCCGCGAGGCTATCTCATCCCCGCGGAGCTGGACGACGTGGCCGAGAAGCTCCGCACGCACAACGTCAAGGTCGAGGTCCTGGCCAAGCCGATCAAGGTCTCGGGCGAGGAATTCGTCGTCGACCGGGTCATCCAGGGCCGGGGAGGCAACGCCCCTCCGCTCAGGCTCGAAGGCGGGTTTGCGCCCTCGCCGGTCAAGGAATTCCCGGCCGGAACGTTCCGCGTCGACCTGGCCCAGCCTTGCGCCAACGTGGCCTTCTATTGCCTGGAACCGCAGGCGGCCGACGGGTTCGCCGGCTGGGGCGTCTTCGACGCCTGGTTCAAGTCCGCCGGCGCGGACAAGCGCAGCGTCGTCTATCCGGTCTACAAGTATTTCAGGATCCTGGAGTGAGGCGGGCCCGCTCCGGGCCGCCGTTCACTTCACCAGGATCGCCTGCATCCGGATCTCCGGGCCGGCCAGGGCCTTGGAGACCGGGCAGCCCTTCTTGGCCGCCTCGGCCTGCTTTTGCAGCCCGTCCTCGGTCAGACCGGGGACTTCGGCCCGGGTTTGAAGCTCGATCAGCGTAATCGTCGGTCCGTCACCCAGATGTACAGTGGCCGTCGTGGCGATGCGCGTCGGCTTGAAGCCCGCGTCCGTCAGCAGGGCGGACAAAAACATGGAGAAGCAGCCGGCGTGGGCCGCCCCGAGAAGCTCCTCGGGATTGGTGCCTTTCCCCGATTCGAAGCGCGAAGCGAACGTGTACGGTCCCTCGTAGGCCCCGCTGGCGAGCTTCATGGTGCCGGCGCCTTCCTTGAGCGAGCCTTTCCATTCAGCGGACGATGTTCGAATGGCCATTTTTTCTCCCTTGACCGGATCTTCGTGGAATGATGAAGGATTATACCCGGCCCGGCGGCCGGATGAAATCCCCGGGTCGGATTTTTTCCGCCGCAGGAACCGGCGGCCGGATCCCCGTCGACCGAAGACGAGGCCGCGTGCGATTGACTTCCGGGCCGGGCGGGTGATAGAAAAAAGCCATGGTCAAAGTCGCGATCCGGCACAATCCGGCTCTTACTCCGGCAACGGTCCTGGATCTCTTCCAGCGGCACTTCAAGGACCGCTATGACGTCCATGCCACCAAGCTCATCGGAATGGACCTGGTGATCAAGAAAAGCGGATCCATGGGGGTCTCGCTCAAGCTCGCGCAGAAGCCGGACGGAACATTTTTCCGCTTCGGCGCCTTCGCGCCTTCGCCGGCCTTCCGGCTCCTGCTTTATGGGGTCATCCCCTACTTCATTTTGCGCCGGAGATGGAGAGAGATGGAGGGCGAAATCAAAGCCTATATCGAAAGCGAACCGGCCTTCCGCTGATCCGCCGGCGTTGAAATCCGGCCGATCGAAATAAAACGGCAGGAGCGCCCGAAAGCGCCCCCGCCGGGCCCGGACCGGCGTCAGTTCGGCGGACAGAATCTCAGCACCAGGTTCTCGATGAAGAATTCCATCATCCGGTCCTGGCGCAGGGCGGTGTGGCCCAGATCGGGCCCGACCTGCACCTCGAAACTCTTGCCGGCCTTCTGCAGGGCGGCGATGAGCTGCATCGCGTTGGTCGGGTGGACGTTGTTGTCGGCGGTGCCGTAATAGAGCATCAGCCGGCCCTTGAGATTGTCCACGTATTTCATGGCGCTGCCGTTGTCGTAGCCGTCCTTGTTCTCCTCCGGGATCCACATATAGCGCTCGGTGTAGATCGAGTCGTACTGGAGCCACGTGGTTACCGGGGACTGGGCGCAGGCGGCGGCGAAGACTTCGGGGTGGCGGAGCAGGCACATGACCGAGGAGTATCCGCCGTAGGACGTGCCGAAGATGCCCACCCGGGCCCTATCCACATAGGGACGTTCCCCGAGCGCCTTGACGCCGGCGGCCTGGTCGTCCATCTCGACGATGCCGAGCTTGAGGTAGATGGCGTCCAGGGCCTTCTTGCCCTTATCGCCGGCGCTTCGCGAATCGAGCGAGGCCACCAGGAAGCCGTATTCCGTCAGCGGGGTGGGCAGAGCCCAGCTCTCCCGGGCGCCGTTGGTGGCCGGGCCGGCATAGACGCTGACCAGCAGGGGATACTTTTTGGAGGGATCGAAATTGGAAGGGAAATTCAGGATGCCGTAAAGGTCGGTCGCCCCATCGGCGGCCTTGAACTTGAAGAGCTCGGCCTTTTTCAGCCCGAGCTGGTCGAACTTGGACGTATCGCTCTTGGCCAGCTCGGCCACGACCTTGCCTCTCGCGTCCATCAGGCGCGTGAACGGCGGGACGTCGTGGGTCTGGGCCACATCGACGAAATATTTCCCGTCGGGCGAGAGGGTGACGCTATGGCTGTAGGCCGGGTCGGTCAAGCGGACGTTCTTCTTGCCGTCCAGCCCGACGCGGTGGAGCTGAGTCATCATGTCATTGGCCCCGTCGCGGGCCGTGTAATAGAGGACGCCCGCGGCTTCGTCCACCTTGACGATGGAGGCCGCTTCGAAGGGGTGGTTGGTCAGCTGGACGATCAATCTGCCGCTGATGTCATAAAGGAACAAATTCTTGAAGCCGGTCCGCTCCGACATCCAGATGAAGCGCTTGTTGTCCTTGAGCCAGGTCAGGGCCGGGGAGTTCTCCACCCAGCCGGTCGGCCATTCTTCATGGACGAGGACGCGGCACTTGCCCGTGGCGGGATCGGCGGCCGCGAACTCCAGGATGTTCTGGCGGCGGTTGGTCCGGTTGAAAAGCAGCTCCTTGCCGTCGGGCGACCAAGCCACGTGGTAGACATAATGGCCGACGACGGAATTCTCGAAGGGTTTCCCGTCGCGCACGTCGATCCGGACGGCGGCCTTGGAAGCGACGTCATAGACGAAGAGATCGGCGATCGGGTTGGGCTGTCCGGCCTTTGGATAGGCTTCGATATCCGGCTTGGTGTAGAGCTTGGTCTGGTCCATCTGCAGGAAGTAATCGGGGACCTTGCTCTCGTCGAAACGGTAATAGGCCAGCTTCTTGCCGTCCGGCGACCACCATAGGGCGTAGTTCTGATACAGCTCCTCGCCGTAGACCCAGCTGGCCGAACCGTACTTGACGCGGCCCTTTTCGTTGCCCTCGGTGGTGACGGCGATTTCGTTCTTTCCGCCGGCATCGCTCAGCCAGACGTTGCGGTCGCGGTAGAAGGCCTTGAGCTTCTTGTCGGGGGACGCGGCCTCTGTGAACTGCCGCCCGCGCTCGGGCCCGCCGCCGCGGCGGCCGCCGGAACCCTCGGGTTGGGAGGGAGCGGCGCCGGTCTCGACGGCTTTCCTGGCCGCCAGGTCGTATTTCCAGGACTTGCCGTCCCGGCTGTAGGTGAACGATTTGCCGTCGTCGGCCCATTTCACCTGCAGGGCGCCGGATTTCACCGCGCCTTGCATTTCCTTGCTCATCTTCTGGAATTGTTCGTAGCCGGGGTACGTCTTCAAGCGGTCCTGGGCCGTGGACAGGCCGGCCGCGGACGCCAGAAGAGCGATCAGGATCAAAAGACCGCGTTTTCTCATCTGATCACTTCACGGAAAACTTGTGGACCGTCGTCGTCCGGTAGACCTGGCCCGGACGGATGATGGTGCTGGGGAAATTCGCATGGTTGGGAGAATCGGGGAAGTGCTGGGTCTCCAGGCAGAATCCCCAGTGCTGCTTGTAGACGCGCCCGCCGGCACCCGTGATCGTCCCGTCGAGGAAATTGCCGGTATAGAACTGGATGCCGGGCTGGTCGGTCAGGATCTCCATGATCCGCCCGCTCTCGGGCTCGTAAACGCGGGCGGCCAAGGCGACCGCGCCGCCGCCGCTGTTCAGCACATAGTTGTGGTCGTAGCCGCCTTCGACTTTGGCGATGCGGGCGCCGATCGCGACCGGCGCCGTGAAATCCATGGGCGTGCCCTTGACCGGATCGAGCTTGCCGGTGGGGATGAGGCCCTTGTCCACCGGCGTGTAGCGGTCGGCGGTCAGGGTCAGCTCGTGGCCGAGGACGTCGCGCGTCCCGGCGGTGAAGTTGAAATAGCTGTGGTTGGTCAGGTTGACCGGCGTGGCCTTGTCCGTCTTCGCTTCGTAATCGAGGCGCAACTCATTGTCGTTGGTCAGCAGGTAGATGACCGTGACGGCCAGGCGGCCGGGATACCCTTCTTCGCCGTCCCGGCTGAGATAGCCGAACCTGACGCCCACGGCGTCGGCCTCGCTGAACGATTCGGCCGACCAGACGGCCTTGTCGAATCCCTTGAGCCCGCCGTGGAGATGGTTCTCGTGGTCGTTTCTGGCCAGGGTATAGGTCTTGCCGTCGAGGGTGAACGCGCCTTTGGCGATGCGGTTGCCGACGCGGCCGACCGTCGCCCCGAAATAGGGGCTGGCCTTGAGATACCCGTCGAGCGTTTCATAGCCCAGGACGCAATCGGCCAACGCGCCGTTGCGGTCCGGGACCTCGAGCGAGACGAGCGTCGCGCCATAGGTCATGATCCGGGCCTTAAGACCGTTCTTGTTGGTCAGGGTGAAGATGTCGACGGGCATGCCGTCGGGGAGCGTGCCGAAGCTTTCTTTCTTGATGTTCATGGTCGGGATTCCTTTCGCCGGGCCGGACGGGCCGATCGATTCCTGCGGTTCCTTGGGCGGCTTGGCCTTCTTGCAGCCGACCATGCCGTGGAAACAGCCGATCCCCAAAACGCCGAGCGCCAGCACAAGCAGGGATTTTCTCATGGACGAACCTCCTGGGGCGGGAGACCAAGGTCTGTTCATCGAAAGCGAACCATTTAAATATCAAAATTCGGGGAGAAAGACAAACCCTTCCGGGCGCGATTGACTCCGTCAAGGATCGGCGATATATTTTAACCACAATGAACAGGGAAACATAGCGATCGGAAGCTTTCCTCACCGCGTTGCGGGAAAAAGAGATCTCTCAATCCAATCCGGCCGTCAAAATCCGTTGCGTTCACGAACCTTCGTGATGAGGAGAGGCGTCATGACCGACATCGACGACAAGGCCCGACGCCGCGGAAGAAATCGCCTCCTCCTGATCCTGGCGCTTCTGGCGGCAGGCATCATAGCCGGAGGCTCCTCCTATTACCGGAGCTTCAAGCGGAACTACCGCGTCGAAGCGGAGCGCCAGCTGAGCGCGATCGCGGAGCTGAAGGTCAACGAGCTCGCGCTCTATCGACAAGAGCGGCTGGGGGATGGCGCCGTTTTCTATAAGAACACCGCGTTTTCCGCCCTCGTGCGGCGGTATTTCGAAAATCCGAGAGACCTGGAAGCGCGCGATCAGCTTCGGACGTGGTTGGGCCGCATCCAGGCCCCCCTCCAGTATGACCGCGTCATGCTGCTGGACCCCCAGTACTCCAAGAAGATGATCGTGCCCGAAGGGCCGGAGCGAAGCACGTCCTTCGTTTCCCCGGCTTCCTCCGAGGACCTGCGTTCGGGGAAGATCGTCTTTGAGGATTTCTACTGGAACGAGGAGAACCGGCGGATTTATCTGAAGATCCTGGTCCCGATCCTCGATGAAACTCATGCCGATCGAGTCCTCGGATTCCTGGCCCTGCGCATCGATCCGGAAACCTATCTCTATCCTTTCATCGAACGCTGGCCCACTCTCAGCCGGACGGCGGAAACCCTGCTTATCCGGCGGGACGGGGATGATGCGCTGTTTCTGAACGAGCTCAAGTTCCAAAAAGACGCCGCCCTCCATTTGCGCATTCCCCTCCGGAACAACAACGTGATGGCGGTCAAAGCCATTATGGGGCAGGAAGGGATCCAGGAGGGCGTGGACTATCGCGGCGTGCCGGTCGTCTCCTCCCTGCACCCCATCCCGGACTCGCCGTGGTTCCTTTCCGCCAAAATGGACAGCTCGGGAATGTTCGGGCCGATGAAGGCGCGATTGCGGGAAATCGTGGTGATCGTAGCCGTCCTGCTCCTCGGCACGGGAGCGGCGGTCGCCTATTTCTGGCGGCTGCAGAGCGCCCGCTTCGATCGGAGCCGTTATCAGGCCGCCGAAGCGCTCCGTGAAAGCGAATCCCGTCTCAACGCCATCATGGATTCGGCCCAGGACGCCATCCTGACGATGGACCCTGAAGGCAACGTGACCTTCTGGAACCCCGCGGCCGAGCGCATTTTCGGCTACGCGAAAGGCGAGACGCTCGGACGAAACCTGCATGACCTGATCGCTCCGCAACGCTACCACAAAGCCCATGATGCGGCTTTCCCTGAATTTCTGCGCACAGGTCAAGGCGCGGCGGTGGGCAAGACGATTGAATTGCAGGCCCTTCGAAAAGACGGCCTGGAGATCACCATCGAGCTGTCCCTCTCCGCCGTCCCTATCAAAGACGGCTGGCACTCCATGGGCATTTTGCGCGATATTTCCGCATATAAGCGGGCCGAAGCGGCGCTGGAGGCCGAGCGCGGCCTCCTGCGCACGCTCATCGACAATCTACCGGACAATGTCTTCATCAAGGACACCCGAGGCGGCATCATCCTGGACAATATCGCCCACCGACGCTTATTGGGCCGCCAGGAGATGGACGAAGTGGCCGGGAAATCCGACCGGGATTTTTTCGCTCCCGCATTGGCGGACCGGTATATGGATGATGAGCGCCGGATCGTCGAATCCGGCCAGCCGCTGATCAACCACGAAGAGCCGACCATCGACTCGGAGGGCCAGCCGCACTGGTATCTGACGACGAAAGTCCCCGTCCGCGATGGCCAAGGCAGCATCACGGCCCTCGTGGGCATCAACCGCGACATCACCGCCCGCAAACAAGCGGAGGCGGCGGTCCGCGAGAGCGAGGAAAAGTATCGCGCCCTGTTCGAAAATGCCGTCGAGGCGATTTTCGTGGTGCAGGACGGCAAGCTGGTGTTCAGCAATCCGATGACCACCCGATTGGTGGGTTATTCGAGCGAGGAGCTGAGAAACAAATCCTTCGTCGAGCTCGTCCATCCCGATGACCGGAACATGGTCGTCGAACGGCACATGAAAAGAATGCGCGGCGAAGAGACTCCCCCTCTTTACAGCACCCGCATCATCGATCGCGCCGGCCTGGAGCGCTGGGCGGAAATCAGCGCCGTTCTCATCGGCTGGGAGGGCCGGCCGGCGACCTTGAATTTCGTGAGCGACATCACCGGCCGCATGCGGGCGGAGGAGGATGTACGCCGGACGATCGAAAAGCTGGAACAGACCAACGTCCAGCTCGAGGCCGCCATCGAGCGGGCCAACCAGCTGGCCATTGAAGCCCAGGCGGCCAATATCGCCAAAGGCCAGTTCCTGGCCAATATGAGCCACGAAATCCGCACGCCCATGAACGGAGTCATCGGCATGACCGGGTTGTTGATGGCCACCGACCTGTCCGCGGAACAGCGTCGTTTCGCCGAGTCCGTACGCTCGAGCGGAGAGGCCCTCCTGAGCGTCATCAATGACATTCTGGACTTCTCCAAAATCGAGTCGGACAAGCTGGAGCTGGAGGAGATGGACTTCGATATCCGGGCCACGCTGGAGGATGTGGCGGAATTGCTGGCCCTGCGCGCCCATGAAAAGAATCTGGAGTTCATCTACCGCATCGATCCGGCCGTCCACACCTTTGTCCGGGGCGATCCCGGACGGCTGCGCCAGATCCTGATCAACCTGGGGAACAACGCCGTCAAGTTCACGTCCCGGGGCGAAGTCACGGTCGAGGTCAAGTCGGAATCCGAAACCGATGGTCAAAGCAAGGTCCGTTTCGAGGTCAGCGACACGGGCATCGGCATTCCCGGGGACAAGATCGGACTCCTGTTCACCCCCTTCCAGCAAGTGGACGCTTCGACGACACGACTGTTCGGCGGGACGGGGCTGGGGCTGGCCATTTCCAAGCGCCTGGCCGAGCGGATGGGCGGAGAGATCGGCCTGACGAGCGTCGAGGGGCGGGGATCGACATTCTGGTTCACGGCCGTCTTCGGCCGGCAGCCCCGCCATCAGCCTCCGGAGGGGGTTCTTCCGGCCGACATCCACGGCGTGCGGATTCTGGTCGTCGATGACAACGCCTTGAATCGCCTGGTGATGGCTGAACAGCTTGCGTCCTGGGGCGCACGTCATGCGGAGGCCGAAAGCGCCGCCGCGGCGTTCGACATGCTGCGCGCCGCGCGCGCCGAGGGCGACCCCTTCCGCATCGCCATCACGGACATGCAGATGCCGGTTACGGACGGGGAATCCTTCGGCGCCGCCCTCAAGGCCGACCCCGAGCTGCGGGACACGCATTTGATGATGATGAGCTCCTTCGGCCAACGCGGCGACGCCAAGCGTCTCAAAGCCATCGGTTTTTCCGCCTACCTGATCAAACCGGTCAAGCAATCCCAGCTCTTCGACTGTCTGACGATGATCCTGAGAGGCGGCGATGAGCCGGCCAAAACTCCGGACATTCCTCTCGTCACCCGCCATACGCTCCATGAAGCCCACCGGCGTCTGGTCCGCATCCTGTTGGCCGAAGACAACTTGACCAATCAGCAGGTCGCCCTCGGCGTGCTGGCCCATCTGGGTTTCAGCGCCGACACCGCGGTCAACGGCCGGGAAGCCATTCAAGCGCTGAAGACGGCCCCCTATGACCTCGTGCTCATGGATGTGCAGATGCCGGAAATGGACGGTCTCGAGGCGACCCGGGCCATTCGCTCCGGAACGAGCGGAGTTCCGAATCCGAGGATTCCGATCATCGCCATGACCGCTCATGCCATGAAAGGGGACCGTGAGCAATGCCTCGAAGCCGGCATGGACGATTATGTCTCGAAGCCGATCGTTCCCCGGGCCCTGGCGGAGGCGATCGGGAAATGGGTGGATCAAGCTCAAGGACGACCCTCCGCCGACCCTGCGCCGGGCGGCGAAATCCCGCCGCCCGCCGGCCCTCCCGTTTTCGACCGGCAGGCTCTCTCCGCCCGGCTCATGGGCGATGCGGACCTGATCCGGGACATCCTCGCGGGCTTTCTGGACGACATGCCCAAACAATTGCAGTCGCTCAAGAGGCTCATCGAACGAAGCGACGCGGAAGCGGCCGGAAAACAGGCCCACACCATCAAGGGCGCGGCGGCCAACGCCGGCGGCTTGGCCCTGAGCGCCGCGGCCGGCCGGATGGAAAAGGCGGGCCGGGCCGGCGGATTGCGGGAAATCGCCGCCCTCCTGCCCGAACTGGAGCGGCAGTTCGATCTTTTGAGAACGGAAATGCGGGAGGAGCGGCCATGAAAATCCTCATCGCCGAAGACGACCTCACCTCGCGCCGAATTCTGACCGCGATTCTCAAGAAAGGGGGCTTTGATCCCGTCGCCGTGGAGGACGGCAACGCGGCCTGGGACATCCTTCAAAAGCCCGACGCCCCCGGGCTCCTCCTTCTCGATTGGAACATGCCGGGTCTGGACGGATTGGAAATCTGCCGCCGCTTGAGGCAGAACGACTCGCGCAATCCTCCCTATATCATTCTTCTGACCGCCCGGGGCGAGAAGGGCGACATCGTTCAGGGCTTGGAGGCAGGAGCCAATGATTACGTGTCCAAACCCTATGACCACGAGGAATTACAAGCCCGGATCAGAGTGGGCCAGCGGATGCTGGAGCTGCAGTCGCGTCTGACGGAAGCCCGTGACGCCCTTGTCCATCAGGCGACCCATGACCCCCTGACCGAAATCCTCAACCGCCGCGCCATTCTGGACAGGCTGGCGCGGGAGATTTCGCGGACCAAGCGGGAAGGCGGAACGCTGAGCGTCGGAATGTGCGACATCGATCATTTCAAGGCCATCAACGACAGTCACGGCCACCAAGCCGGAGACGAAGCGCTGATCGCCTTCACCCGCTGCATTCAGAGCCGGCTGCGGGACTATGACAGCTTCGGCCGGTACGGCGGAGAGGAATTTCTCGTCATCGCCCCGGGTTCCATGGGGCACAGCAGGGAAAGCCTCTATGAACGGCTGCGGGCCTGTGTCGCGGATTCCAAGATCACGACCAGCGTCGGGACGTTGTCTTTGACGGTCAGCATCGGGGTGGCGCCGGGAACGGGCCTGAGCACGGTGGACGGCTTGATCGCGGAGGCGGACGCCGCGCTCTACCAGGCCAAAGGCGACGGGCGAAACCGCGTCGCCTATGCGAACTCCCCTGAGTCCCCCGAGAAAAAATCCGACGGCCCGGGCAAAGCCTAGAACGTTTTCGGGCGGACGATCTCGGATAGGGAAGCCTAGAGGACGCCGCCCCCGGGGCCGCGCTGCGAAGGGCCGGAGGCGAAATCCCTCTTGTCGCCGCCGTGAGCCCCGAGGACCGGAAACATCGGCACAAACAGCCATAACGGCAACAGGACCTTCGGATGGTTCATGGGGGCCCCTCCCCTCCCCGGAAAATCTTCTGGGTGATCCCGAAGGCCCGGGCGACGCCCCGGATTTCCTCGTCGGTCAGGCCTTCGCCTTTCTCCCCGTTCAGCAAGTTCGTATATTCGTAGTGCGCCGCCGTCTCGGCGTATTCGATGCGGTCGACGGCGCGTTTGACCGACTGGTCGGAGCGGGCCACAACACCGTGTTTGGACCAGACGACAATCCGGTTGACGCGCAGGGATTCGACGGTCGCGGCCATCAGCTCGGCCGACCCCGGCACCAGGAAGGGGACGCAGCCCAATCCTTCCGGAAGATTCAAGATGGCCTCCGGCTGCCAACGGAGGAGGCGGCGGCTGAGATAGGTTTCGTCCCGATAAGCGGGAATCTGGCTCAGATAGGTCAGCGAAACCGGCTGGGCGTGGACCACGGCGTGGAAATTGGTGCCGGTCGCACGGACCTGGTCCCTATGAACCGCCAGATGCGAATTGAACTCGCTCGTCAGGCGATTGAACAGGCGGTTGGGCGACGTGTGAAGCCGCCCGGTCCGGCCCCCCTCGTCGATGGAGACGAAACCCAGATTGGCGGCGGGATTTTGGATGGCCTCCCGCAGGCGGCGTCCGGAGCCCGTGACGAGGAGACAGCCCCGCGCCAGCTCGGGCACGGCGATGGGCAGGTCGATGGTTTCGACGGATGGAAAACGGCGGCGGGCCTCCAGGGGCCAGCCCAGGTAGACCGAGATGTTGCCCGCGGCGCCCTCGCTGGCGCCGATCTCGCACAGCCTCCGGCCCGCCTCCCCGATCACGGCCGTCAGTTCGTCCAAGTCCGGATAAGGTGCGGTGATCGACATCGGTGGACTCCTTTTATTGCTTTTATCAATCCCTCTCTGCGCGGATGGTCACGGGGCCGAGGAGCCCCGAGGGAAGCAGGGGCGAATTCTTCCCGAAATGCTTCCAGGTGGTGAACGTGAAGCGCCTTTTCGAAGGCCGCGGCTCCCCTTTCCGAAGCCACTCCGGCCAGCGGAGGAGCTTCCCGTCCTTGGCGTATTCGGCGTCGGGCGGTTCCTGTTCGTCGCCGATCAGCCGATTGGGCCAGAGGTTGGCGACCTGGATTTCGAGCGCGTTTCCGCCGGCTTTCACCGCGGCCGAGATATCTGCCCGCCAAGGCGCGCACCAAACGACGCCGAGATCGCGCCCATTGAGCCGGACGCGGGCCATATTGTCGACCACGCCCAGGTCGAGAAAGAGGCGCGTCGTTCCGCTCCCGCCGCGTGGATCACGCGGCGGCTTCCAATCGAAGAATTTCCGATACGTCGCCAGTCCCGAATAATATTTGATCCCCTTCTCCGGCCGCTTGCTCCAATCGTCCAGCTGATCGAACACGGTCCGCTCCGGCCCGCCCCAGTTCGGATCGAACGAGACGTCCCAGGAACCGTCCAGGGTTTGGACTTCGTTCGACACGGCGAAGTTCGGCCGGGAATCGGCGGCCGGACCGATCGGTTCGCGGAACACCAGAAAGAAGGACTGATGGGGCGCGAACCGCAGCGGCACGCTTGTTTGTGATCCCTTGACAGTGAAGATCTTCAATTCCCGGATTTCGCCCGTAACCGGGTCCCAGAGCTCGGGGCGCTTGCCTCGCACCCGGAAGAAGGCGTCGGCCGCGACGTCCCTGTTCGCCGGATTGGCCACGAAATAGATGTCGGCCGCTCCGTCCTGGCGATGGGCGTAGCGCAAAGGACCATTCGATGAAAAATCGGGCGCCACGTTCATCCTGACCAGGACGCCGGCGGCGATGCCATAATCTCCGTACTGCTCGGGCTCGTTCATGGGCGGGGCGCCGACCGTCCAGGTTTTATCCTCGGCCGAAATGACGCCGGCGGCTTTATTCGGCGCCGGAGCCATCCCTGGTACCCCGGCCGCCGCCTTTGTTTTTTCCCAAATGACGCGGCCCTTGCCGCAAGCATGCTCCGTGACGCGTTCGCCGTCGCAGCTGCCCCACAACTCCGCGGCGAGGGCGGCCACTTCGGCGTCGCACGCGGGATATCCGGACAGCGAAGGCGACTTGCGCGGCCGCGGCCCAATCACCGTCGCCCCGGCCTCCGCCAGGTCGCGCACTTTGCGCAACAGGGCGGGCGTCATTGTCTCCCTCTCGGGCAGAACGAGAAGGCGATAGCTCATGCCGCCGGAAAAGACGATCCGGCCGTCGGCGACGCTCGCGGCCGATAGCAGCGTTTCGGGCGCGCAGGCGTCGAAATTGTAGCTCCGCCGGTCGGGAGGAGCGCCCCGCAAGGCCGATTCCGGCGCGCGGAATGCCTGCGGCGCGCCCTCGGCGACGAGATAACAGATGTCGGCGACCGGCTGCCCCTGTCTCAACAAATACTGGCAGCGGGACAGGTAGCGATGAAACTCCGGGACCATGTCCCACCATGTCTGGGTGCGCTCCCAATGGACGCCGTACGGGCCCATGGTCAAGCCGGGCTTGAGCGCGAGCCCGGCCTGGTTCTGATAGCGATGAAAGACGATCCGGTTGACGCCCGCCGCCAGCGCCCAGTCGCCGAGCGCCTTGACCGCGCCGGGATAGGCCCGCCAGGCTTCGTCGTCATCGGAGGTGAAGGACTCGGCGGCCATGATGCGCTTGCCGTTGGTGTGGGCCAGGCCGGACACTTCGATGACGCTGTGGGCGGTGTTGAACCCGTACAGCCAGAATTCGCCCATGGGAACGTCGGCCGCCGTGCCCAGGGTCAGATCGGCCAGCGGAGTCATGTCGTAGGGTTCGATCGACAACCCAAACCCGTCGCGCCGGCCCAGTTCTTTCAGGTAGAGGGCATGGTTCTCCAGGATCAGCTCCTGGGCGGTCTGACGCAGGTCCCAGAGGAAACGCTCAGAAATTTCCGCGCTGTCCACGAACCGCCCGGCGACCGCCGGCAGATAGCGCAGGGGATCGTACCCGCGCCGGCGGCGGAACTCGTCCCGGAAAGCGGCCGTCCAGTTCTGCGAACCCATCTCCCAGCTGTCGATGTGAAGCATCGTCCAACCCGCTTGTCCGTCCGTCCGGCGCGGGCCGATCTCGCGCAGGATCGCGCCGACGTAGGCGTCGTATTGGGCGTCCAGGGCGGCCTTGTCGAACTTGTCGCACTCCAGGCCCAAGCCGGGGATGGGCGCGGGACGGGTATTGGCGCCGGTGGCCGTCCGCCCGAAGCGCAGGATCGTCCAGCGGCCGGCCGGCACATCCCAGGTCAGGCGTCCGTCCGCGGCGAGGCGGGACGTCAGGTCGATCATCCGCGAGGAATCGACGGCGCTCCCCGCCGGCAGGGCCGGATAATCGGCCGGCGAGAACAGGAACGGACGCACCCCCGGTTTGGAATAATACGGCTCCCGGATATAGAGCGCCTTTTCGTCGATGTCGGCGATCGCAGCGCCGGAAGCGGGCGTGGGGAAAGCCATCACGGCCACGTCCCGGTAGAATTCGGTCATCGCCTTTTGGAGGGCGGCCGGAAGCCCGCGGTCGCCGAAATACGCCGGACGCCGCTGCGGCCGGGGAAGCACGGCATCAAAATGCGACGGGCCGGAGACCTTGACCGGCGCGGCGACGATGTGCTGCATCGACTGCTCGGGCTTGATCCAGGGCCCGCCGCTCCCCGTCCAGCCGGGCCCGGCATTGAGCGTGATCTGTAGTCCCAGCCGCTCGGCTTCGCGGACGACGTGGGCAAAGAGCTTGCGCCACTCCGGGCTCATGAACTCGATCGGGCCGCGCGGGACGCCGACGTTCACCTCGCAGATGATGACGCCGCCGAGTCCGGCTTTCTTCATGGCCTCGAGGTCGGCGGTGACGCCTTCGCGGGTCAGATGGCCGTCCATCCACATCCAATAGACCCACGGCCGGGCCGACTCGGGCGGCGCGGCGAACCCGGTCGCCAGCGGATCGGACAGATTGGGCCTGGCGGGACGGAAGGCGAAGGCCAGTCCGATCAGGGCCGGAAGGACGGCCAGAATGGGAAACGAGGAACGGTGAAGACGCATGAAGCACGCTCCCGGATATCCCGTTCTTACTACGGGGAGCAGCAAATATGTTACATCATCTTTACTGCTCCCCGAGTACTAGCCGGGCGACAAAGACATTCGGGGCTAATTATATTCCGCCCGGCTTAGTATTACACGCCCGGACGGGAGTCAAGGCGGCGCGGCGAGGGCGAGGCCCTTTTTGACTTCCGGCCGCGGCGCAAGTATATCTAGGCTCTAGGGAGAGTGGATCATGAAACATCGAATTCTCGCCTGCGTCTCGATCGCTGCCGTGTCTGTTCTTGCCATCGCGGATTCGACCGCCGCGGCGAGGGCGGCTGAAAACGCTCCGGATAAGCCGGACTTCCAATCGAACACCCTGGCCGTGGGCTTCTCGCCATCCTCTCCCGCCTTCCGTTTCTTTTCCGTGGACGCGCTGGGCCAAGGCGCCTTCGGCGAGAATCCGGTCTTGAAGGAGCCGCCTCCGGCCTCTCCGCTGAAGCTCGAAAGCAAGGACAATCAGACGTTTGTCTATGCCGCTCCCGGAGCCCCGGGATCGTCCCGCGCGGCCTGGACCGTGACCTGCACGGATCAAAAGATCGTCCTGCGCTCGGAATACGGCGGCGGCGACCCGTTCCCCTTCGTTCTGGCCTTCGACCAGAAGCTCAACCACGCCACGCTCTTGGGGCTGATGAAAGCCGATGACCGGCGCATGGCCCTGCCCTGCCTCCTCCACATGCCCGATCGCGGCACCCTGCGCATCACGGCCGACGCGCCGAACCTCATGCTCGACTATGACGCCCGGCGCTCGGTGCCGGTGCCCTTCGTGCGCGTGGCCTTCCCGCCGGCCACGGCCGCCCGGCCGCGCATCGAGTACACGCTGGAAGCGGCCCTCCTCTACCCGCGCCTCCGGGGCCTCGAGTCCGACCGCCGCTACGACGGCTTCCGCCGCTCCTTCCTCAACATTTTCCAGGTCAACCCGCGGGTTCAGATGCTGGCCAACAACGCCTCCAGCGATCCGGTCCCGTTCACGGTCTATATGAATGCCCTGGTCGCAGCGGCCGCTCCGCCTCTCGCTCCCGGCCTCACGGCCATGGATCTCGTCCGCATGACCGTCGACCGCTACCTGGCCGGGGCCAAGGGCTACGGTCTCGTCGGATACGCCACGGTGCCGGGCGACGGCGACCTCATCGCCTGGAAGGCGCCCTGGAACTCGCTCGACACCTATCCTTCGCTCTTGATATCCGCCTGCATGTATGCCCTGGAAACCCATGACCTGGAGTGGGCCAAGGCGAATTACGGAAAAATCCTTGAATGGGCCCGGCTGATGATGGCCGGCGACACGAACGGCGACGGCCTGATCGAGCACCCCCACACCGGCAACTCGGGCGATCGGGCCACGCCCGACAGGCGTCCCTCCAATTGGTGGGACACCATCAATTTCGGCCACGACGACTCCTATTCCAACGCCCTCGCGTACAAGGCCTGCATCCTGTTCTCCGAACTAGCCAAGGCCGTCGACCGTAGAGAGGATGCCAAGATCTATGCCGGCAAGGCTTCCCTTCTCAAGGCCGCCTACAAAAAGGCTTTCTTCAATCCCGCCTCGGGCCTGCTGGCCGGCTGGCGGAGCAAGGACGGCAAGCTTCACGATTACGCCTTCACCTTCGTCAACGGCATCGCCGTGACGTACGGGCTCCTGGACAAGGCCGACGCCAACGCGGTCATGGACCGCCTGTTGGCCAAGATGAAAGAGGTCGGCTTCACCAATTTCCGCTTCGGCCTGCCCGGCAACCTCATCGCCGTGCGGAAGGAAGACTACGTCTTCCACAACTGGGACGGGGCGCGGGCCGTCGGCGAGCCCTTTTCGGACGACGGCAGCGATGCCTTCCAGCTCTACGAGAACGGCGGCGCCACCGCCTGCTACGCCTATTTCACGATCAAGGCGCTCTATTCGCTGGGCCGGGTCGAGGACGCCCGCCGAATCTTTTATCCCATGCTGGACAGTTTCTCGGCCGGGGAGTTCCAGGGATTCTGCAGCGACGGAAAATCAAAGGATTGGCGCGACTGGAGCGGCGGCTGCCACGGCTACGAGGGGTTGCTCTGCGACGGCTACCTGACTCTCCTGGCCGTGCTGGACGATATCAAGGCCAAGAAATAAGCAAAATTAAACGAACCATTTGACGCTGTATCGTACGACTCTCTGATATCCCTCATCATCGCTTTCAATTGTATAAAGCCGATCGTTTTTCCAGACTGATTGAAAATCGATATTCGCCGGGATCGCTTCTTTGGAGATATATCGTCCTTCCGCGTCAAATAGGTCATAATAGAAAATGCTCTCCTCCTCCTCTTTCTTTTCGTATGTTTGTACGAATAATCGTCCGCTGGCATCTATGGCCAGATTTTTGAATGGCGGCCATGAATCGGCGAATTTCAGCTTTCCCGGAAAACCTTTATATTCATTTTGGTAAAATAGCTTATCTTTTTCCGAAATGGATATCGGATCAAATTTATTTTTTATGATTCTGCTTATTTTTCCATTCTTATCGAGGACTTTAATCTCGTAGATGTCCGGGCAGCTCCAAAATATTTCATCGTTTCTTGAAAGTGCGCAACAAAGTGGCGGCTTTCCGATCAGAACATCTTTTTGCACGTAATCTGGTTCTTTCCGGAATATTTGCAAGACCGGTTTCAAACTCGAGTCATATTTTTTTAATTCCGTTCCTCCGATCGGCGCGGGAGCGAGCACAGTGACTCCTATATAATTGCCTTGCGAATCGACACCGATCGGACGAATTGGGATCCCCGCTGTTTTTTGACCCAAATACTCGCCGTTCCAGGATAAGAAAATAACCTTCATAGCCAAATAATCGAAGATCTCAATCCTGTCATTCGCGATATGGATATGAAGCGGCATTTGAAATTCTCCGGGTCCCTGCCCTCTTCTCCCAAAAGCCGCGGTTTTTTCGCCCATCGGATTAAAGACCTTGATCTCAGCGGAGGTGCGATCGATTAGATAGACGTTTCCCTTGTCGTCGACATCGAAACCGGAAACCTCCCGCTCAGCGCCGAACGATGCTTCTTTATCGACCCTCAATGCTCTTTTTTTATAGAGAGGACGGCCGTAATTGGAGACGATCGTCACGCCATTTTTAATTTGAATGTCCCCGTCCCAATTCTTTTCGACGGACCCTCGAAATCCGTACGGTATTATCAGAGAAAAAACGATCATCGATAGGACGCATCGTGATATCAATGTTCCCTCCTCTCAAGGCTGATTCGTAGCCCCTGGATAAACATATGAAGGTCCCCTCGATTCGTGGATCTTCCCCGCGGATTGTTAGGAAAAATGATATGACAAGCTGTTCAACCGTGTCAAAAAATCAAGCCGGTTTCCCCTTTTACCTTGACCGCGCCGCCGAGCGGATGTCAGAATGAACCGCTGTGATGATTCACCGCAATGAGAGGATCGCCTATGGATAATGCCAAATTTCATTCCTCCATAAGAGGGCTTATCGTTTTCGGCTTTTTCCTAATCACGACCCTTGCTTTTTTAAGAGGCCAATCCATAACCCGTAACTCGGCACAGTCGGCCTCACCGGCGCCCAACGAGCCCGCCCGGATCGATTTTCAAAACGGGCGGCTGACGATCGCCTATGCCGGGCGGACGATCTTCGAAGGGACGTCCGCCGCCGGCAAGGACACGTTCGAGCATCGCATCCAAAGCTTTAAGACGGGCGACCGGATCGAACAGATCGTTTATCTCTACGGGGGCGGGAAGGCGCCGCTCCGGCTTTCGGGCGTCATCGTAGGCAGCGAGGAGGCTTTCGCCTGCGAGTCCGACCGCCGCGACCGACGCGGCGCGGGCCCTCTCGTCGTCCGCCACGTCTCCGGCCGCAGCCGCAGCCTCCTCAACCGGGCCGTCTATGACCGGCAAGCCGATTGGGTCCTGTCCGTCGATGCCGGACCATCGGTCACCCTGACGCCGGGCCCCGCATCCGAAGGCCAGAGCGCGGCGTTCGCCCTGCGGGCCGAGGGCGGCGAGATCGTCCTCCGCTTCCGCCCCCGCTTCTACGCCAAGCACCGCGGCATCGGATTCTTCGAGCCCTGGACCTATAAACCCTGGCCGTCGGCCGTGGCCGGTTGGATCTCCTGGTTCGCTTTCTTCGACAAGATCACCGAGCAGGACGTCGTCGAAACAGCGGCGGTTTTTTCCGAAGCGCTCAAACCGTTCGGCTACGAATATTTCCAGATCGACGATGGCTACCAGCAGATCCAGGGCGCTCCGGAGAAATGGCTGAATCCCAACGCCAAGTTCCCCAAAGGATTGAAATATCTGGCCGACTTCATCAAAAGCAAAGGTCTCAAGCCCGGCCTCTGGACGGCCGCCTCGTGCCTCGATTTATCATACGCCGAGGCCCATCCCCAATGGTTCGTCCGCGACGCCGCGGGCAAGCCGGTCCAGGGCAACTGGGTCGGCGCCGTCCTCGACGCCGCGAACCCGGAGGCCCTGGATAAAGTCGTCCGTCCGCTCTACAAAGGCTTGATGGACATGGGCTGGCAATATATCAAGCTCGACGCCCTGCGCCATCTTCGAAACGAGGGCTACAACGCGAACCGGGTTTATTTCGAGGCCCGGAAGATCGATCCCGCGGCCGCATACAGGAAATACGTCCAGACCGTCCGCGAGACGATCGGACCGAACACGTTTCTCCTGGCCTGCTGGGGCCCGCGGCCCGAGCTCGTCGGGCTGGCCGACGCCTGCCGCATCGGCGACGACGGCTTCGCCTACGCCGGGCTGGCCCAATACAACTCCTTCAATAACGTCGTCTGGAGAAACGATCCCGACCACATCGAGCTCGACGCCGACAGCTTCCGCTCGACGCTGGTGACGACGCTGACCGGATCGCTCATGATGCTGACGGACAAGCCGGCCGTCTACCGGACCGCGGCCGTCGAGCCGGCCAAGCGCACGGCCCCCGTCCTCTTCACACGCCCCGGGCAAATCTATGACGTCGATCCTTCCCGTTCGGACCAGCTGGGCCGCGCCGACGCGGAGGTCAGCGGTAGCGGACCGCGCCCCTTCGACGCCAGCTACACGCCGTCGTGCTTCCTCTATGCCCTGGAGATCGACCGGCCGTTCGAGAACTGGCTGGTCCTGGGCCGGACGGGCGGGGAATTCGCGGAGATCCGGCTGGCCGACCTGGGCTTGGACACAGCCAAGGAATATTTCGTCTTCGAATTCTGGTCCAAGCGTTTGCTGGGCAGCTTCACGGGTTCGTTCATCCCGGGCGCGCTCGATCCGAAATTCCGCTCCCAGGCCTTCATCATCCGCGAGCGAACGGCGCGGCCCCAACTCCTGGCCACGAGCCGGCACGTCACGGGCGGCGGCGTCGATCTGGACGACGTCCGCTGGGAGGGATCGACCCTCTCCGGAAAGAGCCGCGGGGTGAAGGGCGATCCCTACGACATTTATATCACCGAGCCGAACGGATTCGTCTACGGCAGGACGGCCGCCGAGGGGGCCAGGGTCGAAAAGACCGAGCGCGAAGGGGCGCTGATCAAGATCACGTTGGCGCCGGACATCGACGGCCCGTTCACCTGGTCGGCGAAGTTCCCGGTCCGCCAGGAGAGGCGAACCCCATGAGGTCGGCCCGCCCCGCGCTTCTTCCATCGATCGTCAGCGCCGTCTTCTTGGCGGCCTTCGCGACGCCATCGGCGCCGGCCGGAAAGGCCGTTTCGAGCCCGCTCGAATTCAAGAGCTCGCTCGCCCCGCTCAACCAGGCCTTCGCCTGGGCCAAGGAGCGGGCCCTGGCCTACGTCTTCACCGGCGACCCGGTCGGCGACTGGTACGAAGCGGCCCTGCCCAAGCGCGAAGCATTCTGCATGCGCGACGTCTCGCACCAGGCCGCCGGGGCCAACGCCCTGGGCCTGGCCGCGATCAACAAGAACCTTTTCCGCAAATTCGCCGCCGCCATCTCGGAGTCCAAGGACTGGTGCGCGTACTGGGAGATCAACCGGCACGACAAGCCCGCGCCGATCGACTACCGCAACGACAAGGAGTTCTGGTACAACCTGCCGGCGAATTTCGACGTCCTGGACGCCATCGGCCGCCAATATCTCTGGACGGGCGACCGGACTTACCTCGACGATCCCGTCTTCCTGAATTTCTACGCCCGCACGGTCAACGACTACGTCGAGCGATGGGCCCTCGCTCCGGAGCGGATCATGTCCCGCCCGGCGATCATGAACCTGGCTGTCCCTCTCGACCCCAAGGATCCCTACCAGGCCAGCCGCGGGCTGCCCAGCTACAACGAGGACGAGGAGGGCTTGAACGTCGGAGCGGATCTCCCGGCCGCCCAGTACGCCGCTTACAAGGCTTGCGCCCTGCTGTTGGGCCGCCGCGGTGACGCGGCCGGCGCCGCCGCCTGGGAGAAGAAAGCGGCCGAAGCCAAAGGCTTCTTCCACCGCACCTGGTGGGACCCGGCCGCCGGCCGCTATTTCGTGTTCCATTCCCCGGACGGACGCTTCCGCCACGGAATCGGCCAGGAATTCCTCCTCTATTTCGGCGTCACCGCCGAAGGCGCGCCCACGGAGCAAGCCGTCCGCGAAGCAGTCAGCCGCAAGGACATCAACATCGAGATGCGCGCGTATGATCCCGAAATCTTCTTCCGCCACGGCGAGGACGCCGCCGCCCTGCGCACGATCCTTTATCTTTGCGATCCGTCGACCAAGCGGCGCGAATATCCCGAGGTTTCCTTTGCCGTGATCGGCGCCCTGACCCGCGGCCTGATGGGCATCGAGCCCGACGCCCGGGACGGCTCGGTGGCCACCCTTTCTCGCCTTCCGGGAGAGGTCGATCGGGTGGAAATCGAGAACGTGCCGGTCCTTCAGACGGTCATCACCGTCAAACACTCCGGCTCCGCCCGTACGGAATTCCGAAACGTCGGCCCGGGAGCGATCACCTGGAAAGCCTGCTTTCGCGGCCATCATGAAACGATCGTCGTCGATGGAGCGGCGCGGAAAGCGGAGCAGGAGAAGGATGAAGCCGGCGCTGTCCTTGCATTCGTCCGCTTGAAGGTCGAGCCCGGACGGAGCGTCACCGCGGCCTCCCCACGATAAACCTTCATCGAAACAAAATCGTATCTAAAGATGTCACGGTCAAAAATCGTGGAGGTCCTTATGGAGATCTCTCGCTCTTTCCTGAAAAACCGCCGTATCTTCGCCGCGCTCCTGCTGGCCGCCGCCTTTCTCGGAGCCGCTCCCCTTCTCGCCGACCTTCCTCCGCTCATTCCGCGGATGGCTTTTTTCGGCGGCGCGGACAAATCGAACTTCCGCGTCTCCCCCGACGGCACATGCCTGGCCTATCTCGGCCCCACCGCCAAGGGCGGACCCGGCCTCTGGCTCCGGACGCCGGGAAAAAGCGACGACCGCCTGGCGACGGACAATCCGGCCGCTTTGGGGGAATTCCGCTGGGCCTTTGACAGCCGCCACCTGCTCTTTCTCCGCGACAGCGGCCAAGGGCGGGAGAATTTTCATCTCTTCGCCGTGGGTGTCGAAAAAGGCGATGTCCGCGACCTGACCCCGTTCGACGGGGTCAAGGCCCAGAACCTCCTGCTTCAACCGGGCCGGCCGGACGAGGTCCTGATCGGGCTCAACAAGCGCGACAAGCGCTGTTTCGATATGTACAGGATCGATTTAAAGACGGGCGGGCCGGTCCTCGAATGCGAGAATCCCGGCGATGTGCGCTGGTGGCTGGCCGACGCCGATCTCGCCGTTCGGGCCGCCGTGGCTCTGAACCAGAGCGACGCTTCGACCGTTCTCCGTGTGCGCGACAAGCCCGGCGCGCCATGGCGCGATCTCAGGACCTGGGGCTTCGGCGAGACCGGCTTTCTCGAAGGGTACGGCAGCGAGATCGCGGTGGCCTTCACGCCCGACGGGAATGGGCTCTATATCCAGGCCTGCTTCGGCGGCGACGTCCCCAGCCTCGTCCGGATGAACGCCCGGACGGGCGCCGTCGAGGAAACGATCACCTCCGATCCCAAGGCGCAGATTTGGTGCCTGATGGACCAGACCCTTTATACGACGCCGCTCGTTCTCCTCGACCCCCGGACGCGGCGGGTCCAGGCCGCGGCCTTCGATTATCTGGTCCCCGAATGGAAAGCGGTCGATCCGGCCCTCAAAGCCGATTTCGACATCCTGAAAAAGTCCCACGCCGGGGTCTTCCTGGTCTCCTCCCGCGACCGGGCCGACGAAAAATGGACCATCCTCTATATCGACGATATCGACCCGAGCGCCGAGGCCCTCTATGACCGGAAAACCCGGACGTTCGCCGTCCTGGCCGAGAATCATCATGTTTCGGCCGAGTCTACGCTGTCCCCGACAAAAGCCGTCGTCATCAAGGCCCGCGACGGGCTGGACCTGCCTGCCTATCTGATCCTCCCGGCGGGGGTCGAGCCGAAAAACCTGCCCCTCGTCCTTCTGGTCCACGGCGGTCCCTGGGCGCGGGACGAATGGGGCTACGATCCCGAAGGCCAATGGCTGGCCAACCGGGGCTATGCCGCGCTGAAGGTCAATTACCGCGGCTCCGCGGGATTCGGCCGGGCTTTCCTGAACGCGGGCACCGGCCAATGGCGCGACGCCATGCAGGACGACCTCGTGGACGCCGTCCATTGGGCGATCGGCCAGGGGATCGCCGACCCCAAATGGGTGGCCATCTCGGGCGGCTCCTTTGGGGGATATGCCGCTCTGGCCGGGGCTTGTTTCCATCCTGAGACCTATGCCTGCGCCGTCGCCGTCTGCGGCATGTCCAATGTCCGGAGCTTCATGCGGACGATGCCCGACTGGTGGGCGCCGATCAAGGTCCGCTGGCTGCGCCGCATCGGCCCGGTCCTGGAGGACGATCTGTTCAACGAACGCATCTCGCCGCTCTTCCACGCCGATGCGGTCCGGGCCCGGTTGCTCGTCTTCCACGGGGCCAATGACCCGCGCGTCAACATCGCCGAATCGAACCAGATCGTGGCTAAAATGCGGACGTCCGGCGTCGATGTGACCTACATCGTCTGCCCGGACGAAGGGCACGGGTTCCAGCGCGGCCCCAACGTCCTGGACATGATGGGCCGCACGGAGGAGTTCCTGGCCAGGAACCTGGGCGGCCGGGCCGAGCCGTGGGTCAAGATCCCCGGCAGCTCGGCCCAGGTCAAATAGCGGCCGCAGTTCATTCTGATGAGGGACGCTCGGCGGGCGTCGGGTCGGGGGGAATTATAAAAGGAGGCCGGGTGCCCGCTCAACCCTGCCGGATCGAATCGGGCCCCGGTCGTTCCGGCCGGTTTTGGACACGGCCGGATATAAAAAGGAGGAGCTGAGAGCTTTTGTTCTGTCCTTTTCTCCGATTCCTTTCCATCCGTTAGATTGGACAATCGACGATCGATTTCCTTGGCGCCCGGGTCTCCTACGGCGATTCGTCCAGGGAACGCGACGCCGCCGCCCGGGCCGCCGTTTCGATGGCCACCGCGGCCACCGCGGCGCCGAAGTCGAGGTCAAGGTCGTCCATGGTGTCCCGGGTATCGTGATATCCGACGCGGTTGATGTCGTAATCCTCCATGAAGAGGACGACGGGCACTCCGGCGTCCGAAAAAACCTGCCCGTCCGTATTGAAGAGCGAGCTGCGCGGGTCGTCCGACGTCCGCACCTCCGCTCTCAGCCGCGGATGAAGGGCGGGCTCGGGGACCCGGATCCCATCCGGGGTGCGCTGTCCGCGGCCGCGGCCGCGCCGTTCGGGACCCTGGTTCCAGATCTCCGCGCCGCAGTTCCAATCGCGGACGGCCGACTGGGCCAGCAGCGCCAGCCGCACCGAGGCCGCGCTGATCCCCGGCGAGATCTGGAAGACGTCCCGGGGCTCCCGGCGATTATGGGCGATCATATCCATGACGAAAACGCCCTTGACCCGGACGGCGGACAAGTCGAGGCCGGCCCGGTCGGCGGGCCCCGTCCGCATCCGCAGGGTGCCTTCGACCAGGGAGCGGACGAAATGGCGCGCCCCCAGGCAATCGGCGGGAAACTCCTCGCCCGTCAGATGGAGAAGCCAGATATCGCGCTCCAGGCGCCCTTCGCGGGCCAGGCCGAGGAAGACCGGCGCGGCCTCCAGGAGCGTGGCCGTCGCCGAATGATTGTCATCCGCGCCGGCGGAAGCCACCCGGGCCTTGATCCCCCCCTTCTTCTCATCAAAGAGATCTTCCATGAAGGCGGTGTCGTAATGATCGGCCAGGATGACCGCCTCGGCCCGGTTCCGCCCGGGGATGACGACGAGGAGATCGCGCTCGTAGGTGCGGCCGTTTTGATTGTTCTCCCAGCCGCCGAAGAGATGATAATGGAAATCCGTCGTCCAGCGGAAAGGAATCTCGCCGCAGGCCGTCCCCTCCGGCGCGGCCCCGGCGACGGCCCTGCGGTGGCGATCGAGGAGATAATCGCCCAGCGCTTCGAGATCCCTGCGGGGCGGGGTCAAGCGCACCCAATCGGGCGGGTCGGAAACGAAATCGGCGTTGTCCTTGTTGACGTACGGTCCGCGAGACAGGGTCAGGATGTCGTTCCACCAGGCCTCTTCGAATTTCCTCGTCGCGGTCAGGCCGAACGTCAAGGATTCCGGTTCGGAAACGGGGTCATGGGCCGCGGCCTTGGCCCCGGCGCCCGGAATGGAGGGTTCCAGGCGCCGTTCGAGCTCCTCGCGGACCCGCTCGCCTTCGCTGCGATCGAGGGCCCGGCCGGGCAGAGAGTCCAGCCATTTTTCGAGAGTCTCGTCCTCCGCCAGGCGCAGGAGATCGCGGGCGAACCCGCGCGGCAATGGTTTTTCCCCCAGCCGGGAATGGGCATCGAGGATGGAGAACACGTTGAGAACCGTCTGCTTGGTGTAATGTTCGCGGGCATGATCGAATTGGCGAAGGGCCACGCGATACGGCTCCCGCCGCAGGATCCGCGGCCAGAGGAATTCGGCCGCCGCCGGGTCAGGCGCCTCGGTCCGGTAGGCGGTCAGCACGCCCGTGGGCGCTCCCGGCACGATTTCGGTTCGGCCGCTTTTCTCCGAAAGAAACGCCGCCAGGGGCCGGTGCCAATAGATTTCATGGATGCCGACGCGCATGGCCGGAAAGACGAACCGGTAGCGGAACTGCCCGCCCTGCTCGATTTCCTCGGCCGCCTCCTTGATCCGCTCGGGCGTCGCCCGAGGCCCGTCCAGGACGAGCCTGGAGTCGGTCGTCCACAGCTGGGCGTTGCGGGCCATGGGCTTGCCGTAGAGCCCGAGGTCGACGGAGTCCGTTCCGAAGAGAATACGGGCGACCTTGCATTCGAGCGTATCGGCGAGGGCGTCCTCGGCGTGGCGGCCGACGCGATCGAAGCGGCTTGTCCTTCGGTACGAGTTCTGCAGGAGGTCGCCGTGGATTTCGGCCGCCTCGTTTTTCCGACCGGGTTCGTGGAGCCAGCCGGACTGGGGGACGCGCAGGCCGCCCGGGCCCTCCCGGCGCGGGACGAGCTTGAGGAGGGGAATCTGCATCGCCAGCGGCAGCTGCTCCTGGAGGCGGACATACTTGGGCTGACCCCAGAAGACGAGGCCGGCCGGGGCGGGAAGCAGGGCCAGCCGACCGGACAAATATCGCCGCCGCGCTTCGGCGGGCAAGCGGCTGAACGGCCGGAAGGTCAGCAGATACCGCGCCTCGTCCCATGACGCCTCATCGTCGGCGAGAAATTCGCGCGTCCAGGAAGGCAGAGGACTCCCGCTCCAATAGGGGAACCGCGGATCGGGCGCGGAGGGCAGGATGCGGAACCCGCCCGCCTTGAGACCGGAGAAACCGGACGCCGTAACGCCGTAAGCGGCGGACAAAAGGCGGACGAAAAAAGCCTCCGCGTCCGCGGCGGGAATTTCGCGGCCCGGCCCGGCGAAGAAGCTCATCCAGAAGGCCCGCTCCGGCCCCTGCTCGCTCGAGCCGAAGAGGGTCCAGCGAACGCGCCCCTTGTCGTCCTGGGTCCGGGACAGGGCCACCGGAGCGAGAACGACGGAGCGTTCGTGTCCCAGGCGCCCGGCCTTTTCGGCCAGCTCGGGAGGCCAGTACGGATTGTCCGCCAGGTTGCGTCCGCGATGGCCGGCGATCAACGGCTCGGGTTCGCCCCGGCCGAGTCCGGCCACGGCGGCGACGATCCGGGCCGCCAAATGGGCCAGCCCCGGCTCGAGCTCGACGGCCTCTTCCCATTCGCTGACCGGCCAGCCGAAAGGATCATCAGCGGCGAAGAAGGCGTCTTCGGTTTCGCCGTACGGGCTCCGGCCGAGCCGCGGCGGCGGCATGAACTCGGAATACGCGGGCAGAGGAAAACACCCCTCTCCTCTGTACCAGGGATATCCGCGCAACAGGCTTTTCCAACCGGCGTCGTCGGGCGAGGCCATGAGGTTCTCCTGAGGGGGGAAAGGCCCCCGATTTTTACTATAGCCTCCGGAACCCCAAATCGCAATCGAGGCCCTCCGGGGACTCGGTAGCCGTTGAAACGGAGGCGCCGTCGGGGGTACATTGGGCCGGGTTATCAACGAGGAGGTCCGTCTATCATGAACGCCCTTCGTCCCGCATCCGTTGCCGCGCTCGGGATCCTGGCCGCCGCCTTTCTGACGGCGGGCGGGCCTGAATTCCCGGGCTACGCCGTCGACATCACCGCCGGAATCACCGTGGCCAGACCCATCAGCCCTTGGATCTACGGCAATTTCATTGAATCGGGCTTCGCCCATCAGGTCGACGGGATGTGGGCGGAACTGCTGTGGAACCGGAGCTTTGAAGAAATTCCTCCCTATTCGGCCCCGCTCTGGGAATGGCTCGAAAGAAAGCCCGGCGATGACCTGACCCGGGAGCCCTGGTGGCACTCGGGATACGAAGAGCATGAATGGCGGCTCGAGCCCTCCAATCCGCTGGCGACGCTGACGTACGAATCTAATTGGAGCTTCCGCCATGGGACGCGGGCGGTCGAGGTGGTCAACAAATCCAAAGACCGCTGGGCCGTCCTAGCCCAGGACGGCCTTTGGCTGCGCCGGGGTGCGGCGTATGATTTTTCGGGTTGGCTGGCCACGGGCGGAGAAACGGCCCTCCTTCGTTCGGCCAAGCCGGTTCAGGTCAAGATCGGGCTTTATGCGGAGAACCGCTTCGACAAACCGATCATCGAAAAAACATTCCGGATTGAGAGCGGCGCTTTCGAACAGGACCGGACGGACTTCCCCGTCGGAGATTTCGAAGGACGGGCCAGTTTCGCCCTGAGCATCGAGCCGGGCGGATCGATCCGGGCCGATGGATTTTCGCTCATGCCCCGGGACGCGGTCGAAGGCTGGCGCAAGGACGTTGTCGAAGCGCTCAAGCGGGTCAAACCGCCGATCATCCGATTTCCCGGCGGATGCTTCGCGTCTTTTTATGACTGGCGCGACGGCATCGGCCCCCGGATCGATCGCCGGCCGCGCCCGAGCGCCTACTGGGGCGGACTGGAGAACAACGACGTCGGCGTCGCCGAGCTCGTCCGGCTGTGCCGCGAAATCGGGGCCGCACCTTTCTATTGCCTGAACGTCCTCACCGGATCCCCCGACGAGGCCGCTGATCTCGTCGCTTACTGCAATTCCGGCCCCGGCCATCCGCTCGGCCGCCTGCGCGCCAGCCACGGCTTCGCCGAGCCCTTCGCCATCCGCTATTTCGAGCTGGACAACGAGCCTTACCGCCGATTCGGGGCGCTCGAATACGCCCGCCGCTGCGTCGAATTCGCCCGGGCGGTCAAAGCCGTCGATCCGCAGGCGCGCCTGGTCATGGTCGGCTACTGGCGCTTCAACGATTCGCTGGCCGAGATGCTCGATATCGCCGGAGAATGGATCGACGGCGTCACCGACCGGGCCACGGCCGAGGAGGCCCTGCGCAGGGACCTGGCGGTTCTGGCTGGGTACAACAAGGCCCACGGCCGTTCGATCTTCCTCTGCAACACCGAATGGCTGGCTGCGACGGATATGAGAGGCGCCGTACCCGGCGCCCTCAACCGTCCGGCCGAGGACCTGTCCGGGACGCTCCAAAACCGCCAGATCCGCTGGGGCTATGCCCTGAACGCCGCCGCCCAGCTCTTCACCTATCAGCGCCTCGGAGGGGATTTTCTTTTCGCCGACTTTAACAACCTGGCCAACACCTGGGGGCAGAACGTCATCGAATGCGCCAAGGAGGGCGTTTGGCTTTCGGCCGCCGGGCGCGTTTTCGAGATGATGACCGCCTCGCCCGCGGCCTGGCCGCTGAAACAAGCCGTCCGCAAGGCGCAACCCGGGATCGTCAGCCAGGCCGCCTGGGACAAGGACAAAAAGAGACTCGTCCTGGAGATCATCAACTTCAAGGCTGAGAATGTCGAGGCCGCCTTCGATCTCGCGGGACTGGAATTCGCACCCCGCCAGGCGCGGATTTCAACGTTGCGGGCGGATTCCATGCAGGTGCGCAACACGTTCGCCGATCCGGACGCCATCCGGCGCGAGGACCGGACGGAGCGGCTCAAGGGCCGAACGAATTATGCTGCGGCATTGCCGTCCTTCTCCCTGACCCTGATCGTCCTGTCGCGCTGAGACAAGGACATGGCCCGGCCGCTTCGATCGATGCCCCGGAGGCCTGCGGCTCGAATGGGCCTCATCGACGGCCGCGCCGGAATCGTCCCAATATCACTTCATGCAGGGGCCCATCCTGGAATGGCTCAACGGCGATCTGGTCGGGATCCGAAGCCCGGCCGACGGCCCGGATCCATGGGCCGGTTGCGCCGGGCGGTCAATTTCCGCCGGGCTCTTCGGCCTGGAGCGCCTGGAGTTCGGCCCATTCCTGGGGCGCGATCGATCCGCCCGTATAGGGATAAGCGGCCTTGTTGTGAAGAAGCGGGTCGGCGTCCGGGTCCAGCCGCCCGGCGGCGACGAGCGTGCGCCAGACGTCCGTGCCCGGGATGGGCGAGAAATAAGCCAGCCTGGGCCGCAATCCCAGGTTGCGGACATGATTCAAATCGGCCCGGAGGCCCGCGGCATCCTGGCTGGGCAGGCCGGCGATCAGATAGACGTTCAATTCCCCGCGCTGATACCCGGCTTTTTCGAGCGACGCGGCCGCCCGCTCCAGATCCCCGGCCCCCACTTTGGGGCAGGATTCCGCCAGGAGGGCGGCATCCGTCGACTCCTGGCTGAGGTAGATCGACCGCACTCCTACCCGCTTGAAAAGCCGGGCCAACTCGTCGTCGATCTCCCGGATATGAAGCCCGTTCGGAAAATGAAAGTTCAGGTCCAGGTCCCGACCGGCGATCTCCTCGAAGAGGGGGATCATTCTCCCGTGTTTATGCAGGAGCAGGGCGTCGTCATAAAAAGCGAAATGACGCGTCCCGAAACGGACGCGGGCCGAGACGATCTCGGCGGCGACGTCCGCGGCGGACCGCTCCTCGAAGCCGTCGAAGAGAAGGCGGCCGGCGCAGAACGTGCAGCGGAGCGGACATCCGCGCGAGGACATCACGGGCAGCCACATCCGGTCGGGCGAGAGATCCAGGGCCGGCCAGGGAAGCTCGCGGAAGCGGAGCGGGGGCGCTTCGCGGACCGCCCCGGCGCCGAGGATTTCGCGCAGGACAGGCAGCACGGCGTTTTCGCCCGGTCCGCTGACGATGCGGTCGGCGCCCGAGTTCCGCCGGGCGTGCTCTCGGCACAGCGTGGCGTAGATTCCGCCCAGGATGACGGGCACGGTCCCGAATTTTTTCCGGATGAGCTCGACGGCCGTCTGGATGCCCGGATACCAATACGTCATTGTCCCGGTCAGGAGGACGGCGCCAGGAACGGGCAAGGCGTCGAGACGGGCCTTGAATTCCTCGATGGGGATGCCGTAACGGGAATAGCGGCGGGGCACGCCGTCGTACACGGCCGGCTTGGGGATCCCGATTTTCGGAAACGGGCCGCGGCCGTCGGGTTTGCGGCGGGCCGCCCGGGCGGACGCGTCAATCCCGTGGTCCAGGCAGTCGATGAAATGGATCCGGGCCGAACTGTAAGCGCGGACGACGGAGGCGATGGAGAGAAGGCCGAGCGGCTTGAGCCAGAAATCGTAGGCGGCGAAGTCGGTGATCCAGGGATTGACGAGGAGGATGTCGGGATGAGAGCGGCTCCGGCTTATGCTCATGGAAAAAAAGGGGGCCGCTTTCCTTCGAAAACGGCCCCTCGTGTCGGCGTGGTGCGGAAGGGGGGACTTGAACCCCCATGGACTTACGTCCACAAACTCCTGAGGCTTGCGCGTCTGCCATTCCGCCACTTCCGCACGCGGCTAAAACCTCGATAAAGGGCTTGTATTATAACCAGAACGGGGGAGGGAGTAAAGCCGGATCGTTGACATCCGCAAAGGCCGGTTGTTATAGTCGGCCCTCATGGATATGGCGCCGTTTCTGCTCCTTCTGCTGGCCATCGCCGTCCTGCCCTTGACGCACGGGCGCTTCTGGGAGAAGAATCTCAACAAGCTCCTTGTCGCTTTGGCTCTCAGCCTGCCCGTCGCCGTCGTTTTCCTGGTCCGCGGCGACGCCTCCCCCATCCTCCATTCGCTGGCTTTCGACTACGTTCCCTTCATCATCCTTCTGGGCGCCCTGTTCACCATCACGGGCGGCATCCATCTGAGCGGCGACATCGAGGCCACCCCGGCCGTCAACACGCTGTTCCTGGGGGCCGGCGCCGTCCTCGCTTCGCTGATGGGGACGACGGGGGCGGCCATGCTCCTGATCCGCCCGGTCCTTCACACCAACAAGGAGAGGCACTTCAAGGTCCACACCGTCCTCTTTTTCATCGCCGTCGTGGCCAACTGCGGGGGACTGCTCACGCCCCTAGGCGACCCTCCCCTGTTCATGATGTACCTGCGCGGGGCGCCCTTCGCCTGGTTCCTTCGGCTGGCCCCGGAGTGGCTGACGGCCAACGGCCTTCTTCTCCTGATCTATTTCTTCGCCGACAGCCGCTGCCACCGCAAGGAGCCGCCCCAGGCGATCCAAAGCGACAAAACCCATATCGTTCCTCTCCGGCTTCACGGAACGCTGAATTTCATTTGGCTGATCGGCGTCGTCCTGGCCGTGGCCTTCCTGAACGAACAGACCATGCCCGCGCTCGGGCGGCCGTCTTGTCTGAAGTTCATCCGGGAGGCTTTCATTCTGGCCATGACGGCGCTGTCCTGGGTCACGACCCGACGCCAGGTCCGGCAGTGGAACCATTTCACCTGGCACCCTATTCTCGAAGTGGGGTATCTCTTTCTCGGCATTTTCATCACCATGGTCCCCTGCCTGCTGTATCTCCAGGGCCACGCCGCTTCGCTGGGAGTCCGCCTGCCGTTTCACTTTTATTATGCCAGCGGGGCCCTGAGCAGCTTCCTGGATAACACCCCGACGGCGGTGACGTTCCATTCCCTGGCCCTCGGATTGGGGGTCAAGACGGGTTTTTTGACCGCGGGCATCCCCGACGTGCTGCTCAAGGCCATCGCCGCAGGGGCGGTCTTCTTCGGAAGCATGACCTATATCGGCAACGGGCCGAATTTCATGGTCAAGGCCGTGGCCGAGCACGCCCACGTCAAAATGCCGCACTTCTTCGGCTACATGATCAAGTTCTCGCTCGTCGTCCTCCTGCCCGTTTTTATTCTGGTGCAATTACTTATCATCCATTGATATCCAAACCCTCCTGCTCGGGAGATGCGTCGGAGA
The DNA here is from genome assembly GCA_963729855.1 of Candidatus Aminicenantota bacterium. Taxonomy (GTDB): domain Bacteria; phylum Acidobacteriota; class Aminicenantia; order Aminicenantales; family UBA4085; genus UBA4085. The sequence continues at coordinate 885,356 of CAVSPT010000005.1, forward strand.
TCAAATCTTCGCCCGGACGAGGGGTGCGCCCCAAGCTCCTCTTGACAAAGTCCCGCCCCGCCCCTATTTTAAAGGTGTATGAGCGTCTCCGTAACGAGAGCACTCGTCGGTTTCGATAAAAAAGGGGGGCGGATGTGTGGAGCGGCCCCTGCTTCCGCAACTCCTTTTCCCGCCACACTTTTCCGTAAATCAGGGGTCGCGTCTACACTTTCCACTTTTCGCTCCCGAGCCGTCGACGGAGAGAGGACTTTCGAAAAAAGTGGAAAGTGTAGACGCGACCCCATTTTGTTTCCAAAGGAGGTTTCATGAAATTCTTGAGCCGTGATCAGGTGGAGTCCCTGTCCCGTTTCCGGAGCGACAAATTCCTGACCACGTCGTTCTTCCTCGACACGGACAAGCACCGCCTGAGTAAAAAAGAGATCCTCGTCTCCGCCAAAAACCTGCTGACCGAAGCTCGGGCCCGGCTCGACGGCCTCGATATCGCCAAGGAAAAGAAGACGTTACTTTGTAAAGATCTGGACGCCATCCAGGATTATTGCGCCAAGGACGTCGCCTCGAGCTCGGCCGGGCTGGCCGTTTACGCCTGCTCCGGGGCGGGATTCTGGGAAGTTCTGTCCCTGCCGGAGGCGCCGCGCAGCCGCGTCGTCTTCGACAATAACCCCTTTGTCCGGCCCCTGTCCCTCATTCTGGACGAATTCCATAAGCTGATCGTCTTTCTCGTCGACCGCCGCGAGGCCAAATGGTACGAGGTTTTCATGGGCGAGATCAGGCTGCTCGACCAGATGAAAACGGACGTCCCCAAAAAGGTCAAAGGCGGCGGCGAGCGTGAGGAGGCGCGGCGCATGGAGCGCCACGTCGAAGCCGCGGTCCACGACCATTACAAGAAAGCCGCCCAGAAGACCTTTGACCTGTTCAAAAAAAACGGCTTTCACGGCTTCGTCATGGGGTGTCCCGACAACCTCGTGAGCGAGATCGAACCGGTCCTTCATCCCTACGTCCGGGAGCGGCTCAAGGGCTGGCTGAGGGCCAAACCGGCGGACGCGCCGGATGCGGTCCTGAAGGAAGTCCAGGCTTTGGAGAGGGCCATCAAAGCGACCGAGGAGGAATCGATCGTCAAAAAGCTGGCTGGCGAGCTGGAAAAGGGCGGCCGGGCCTTATCCGGCCTCAAGAAAAGCCTGCGGGCCCTGAACCAGGGCGAGGTCCAGACCCTCGTCGTGTCCCGCTTTTTCGCCGCCCCCGGGAAATACTGCCCCCGCTGCGATCTCCTCTACACCGAGGACGAGCTCAAATGCCCGTCCTGCGAGCGCAAGACCGATCCCGTGGTCGATGTCGTGGACGAGGCCATCGAAGCGGCCATGAAGCGCGACGGGGCGGTGAAACACATTTCGCCCCCCTCGAAACTCGAACACTACGGGAGCATCGGAGCCCTGCTGCGATACAAACCCTGAAAAAGAGCCTTTAAGACCCCTCGTTTTTATCGATCACCACTCAGGCCGACAGCCTTTTCCAGGGCGGCCAGGGCCAAGGCGTAGTCGAAGAGGGCCTGATCGTAGTTGGTCCGGGCCTCGCTCAAGGCGACGCGGGCGGAGCTGACGTCGAGGTCGGTGGCCATCCCCTCCTGAAAATTGAGCTCGGCGATGCGTACGGCCTCGACGGCCTCCTCGACGTTCTTTTCCTGGGATTGGAGCGACTCGCGGGCCTGACTGAGGTCGAGGATGGCCGTTTGGACGTCGAGCTTGACCTGCTCTTGAAGCGCCTTCTGGGTGAGCTCGAGCTGCTTGAGGACGGCCTGGGCCGCCCCGACCTTGGCCTGATTGATGAACCCGTTGAAAATGGGGACGTTCAGGACCAGGGAGAATGTGTAGTAGCTGTCCCAGCTCCTCCCGCCGAGGTTGAGCAGGTTGGACCAGTAGCTGTATTGCCCGCCGACGGCCAGGGTGGGGAGATAGGCGGCCCGGGCCATTTTCAGCATCTCCGCGGCCATCAGCTTCTGGAAGTTGATCCGGCTCAACTCCGGCCGCAACGTCAGGGCCTTGGCCACGTTCGCGTCCGTGTCGGCTTCGACCGCCTTGTAGGACAACTCGCCCTTGACCTCGATCGCCTGCTTCAAATCCAGGCCGAGGAGCATCTTGAGGCCCAGGTCGGCGGTCTTCAGTGCGTTGCGGGCGCGGATGACCTGGGGCTTGAGATTGGCCGCCGCCACCTCGGACCGCAAGAGATCGAACTTTGAAGCCATCCCGACGTCGTAGAGCTGCTGGACGTTGCGGTGGTGTTTTTCGGCCAGGTTCAGGGCCTCCTCGGAGACCTCGATGGATTTACGGGCCAGCAGATAACCATAGAAGGATTTCTTGACGTTGTAGACCGTCTCCTGCTTCGTCTGGCGGATGGACTCGCGGGTGGATTCGAGGTTGAGATTGGCCGTCCGGTAGCCCGCCGTCAAGCGCCCGCCGGCATAGAGCGGCAGGCTGAAATTCAAACCGAGGGTATAAGTCCGGGTCAAGTCCAAGTTGACGGTCATGGGCTTCATGCCGGGGACGAGCGAGGGAAGGGTGATGCTGGGGACTTTCTTATCCAGGATGTCCGTGCCCTGGGCATTGAGGCTGGGGAAGAACCCGGCCACGGCCTCACGGACGGCGGCTGAAGCGCCCTCCTCCTTGGTTTGTTCGGCCAGATAGAGAGGGTTCTGCCGGAGGGCCATCCGGATGCTCTCATCGAGGGTCAGGACGAGCCGACCCACAGATTCGCGGGTCGGCTTGTCCTGCGCGGAAGCGGCGGAGGAAAATCCCGTCAGGATCAATAGCGCGATCAGGGCGCGTGGGATGGGCTTCATTTCTCTCTCCTTGCGTCTCCACCGACGGGGCCCAAGCTGTACCGGAGAAAATCGCCGAGGCGTTCGACGTCCCGCGCTCGGATCGCTGATCGATTTCGGCCACGGTGAAACCGCCTCGTCATGAGATTATATTATCAAGTCCGCAAATTAAACTCATGAGTTTATTTTCGGGAGTCGGGTCGAGGTTCGGGAGGGGGGTTCGGGGCAAGCGGAGGAAAACACGCTCAATTTCCCCGGCGAGGAAATTTCGCTCCGACACTCCTCCATCGCTCCCCAACTCGTCGGACCATTATCAAGTCCGACGAGTTAGGTCCATGCCCGCTCCGTCGTCGTACGGGTTTTCCCCGCTTGCCCCTCGCCCGGAGAAAGATCCGGACCGGGGAATTTGAACTCCGTCGATAAAGCCGTAAAATGGAGCCGTGAAACGAAATCGCCTGGCCGCGATGACCGCCGTCGCCGCGCTCGGCCTGGCCGCCGCGGCCGGCCGGTCTTCTCCGCGGCCGGCCGCCGAAAAGTGGGACCTCCAGATCACCGTCGACTGCGACGGGCAATATCGTCTTGAAGCAGGGGAGGAGCGCTTTGACGGCCGATACGGCTTCACCGCCGCCTGGTTCGGGCTGATGGAGCGCGACGACGAGGATTTCCTCCTCATCCACAAGAGCGTGGAGTTGGAGCGCTGGGAGGCGGCGGAAAAGTCGACCCGCCCGGGCCGCACCGATTTTCTCCAGGCCGGGGATTTCACCGAAAAGCCCGCTTTGCGGGTCCATTACATCCTGAAAAAAGGCGCGACCCTGGAGATCGCCCTGTCCGTATCGGGTTTCGAGGTTCCGCGGCAGAAATCGCCCGCCGCCTTCCGGCTGGCCCTCCCCTGTTCCGCCGAGGACGGCACGGCGCCGGCCGGGATCGAATACGGCGCCTACGTGACCGAGGGATCGAACCGCGTCTTTCTCGACGAATCGGCCATCGCCCTGCGGACCGAAGTCAAGAAATTCTCCTGGACCTGGAAATGGCGGGCCTGGATCCCGAAGAAAGACCGGGTCGTGCTGACCTTCAATACCCACAAAGCCGTCGTCACCGTGACCGTGACCCCGCACCAAGAAGAGAGCAGGGAATGCCGATGATTGTGAAACGGGACGCTAGGCCCGGGGATGGTATCGGTCGTAGACCTTCCTCAGCCGATCGCGGCTGACGTGGGTGTAGATCTGCGTCGTCGTGATCTGGCTGTGCCCGAGCATGAGCTGGACGGACCGCAGATCGGCCCCCCGCTCCAACAGATGCGTGGCGAACGTGTGGCGCAGGACGTGGGGATGGATTTTCGCTTCGAGTCCCGCCCGACGGGCGTAGCCCTTCAGCGTCTTCCAATAGCCCTGCCGGGTGAACCTGGTCCCCAGCCGCGACAGGAAGAGATCCTCGGTCGGCTTCTTGAACAGGGACTGTCGGGCCTCATCCAAATAGCGGCGGACGGCCTCGACCGCCGATTTGCCGAGCGGCACCAGCCGCTCCTTGCCGCCTTTGCCCCGGCACAGGAGGAAGCCGTCGCGCAGCCGGACATCGTTGATCCGCAGGCCGATGAGCTCGGAGACGCGCAGGCCCGAGGCGTACATCACCTCGAGCATGGCCTTGTCGCGCAACCCGAGCGTATCGCTGAGATCGGGCAGGTCCAGAAGGGCCCGGACCTCCTTGATGGTCAGGAAGTGGGGCAGGTTCTGCCAGGGCTTGGGCGACGTCAGCTGCATGGCCGGACTTCTCTCGACCCGGCGCTCCAGGACGGCCCAGCGGTAGAAAGCTTTGATGGCCGAGATCAGGCGGGCCAGCGAGCGCGGCGAGAGTCCGGCCCGGCTCTCGGCATGGATGAACTTGACCAGGTCGGCTTCGCGGGCCCGTTCCCAATCGATTTTGTCCCGGCCGAGATGGACGAGAAATTTCCCCAGGTCGCGGGCGTAGGACTCGAGCGTGTTGGCGGCCAGGCCCCGCTCGACGCCGAGATAAGACTGGAATTCGGCCAGAGCGGCGGCGGGGTCGCGCGTCCCGGACGGCGTCCTCATTCCAGGAAGGCGTTGTTCTGCCGCTCCTGGCCGACGGTGGTCAAGGGGCCGTGCCCGGGCAGAACGACGGTGTCGTCGGGAAGGGTCATGATTTTTTCGCGGATCGAGCGCTCCAGATGGGCCTGGTTGCCGCCGGGCAGATCGGTCCGCCCGACGCCCTCGAAGAAGAGCGTGTCGCCCGAAAGCAGGAACCCGTCGCCGAGCAGGCTGATGCCGCCGGGGGTGTGGCCGGGCGTGTGCAGGACCCGCAGACACTCCTTTCCGATCTTGACCGTGTCGCCGTCGGCGAGCGTCCGGTCGGCGGGCGGCGAATCCTGGGCGTTCAGCAGGAGGCTCAGCTCCAGGCTCTGGGGCTTCGTCAGCAAGCCCTTGTCCCCGGCGTGGATGAGCAGGGGGACGTGGAACTTGTCCTTGATGTCACGGTTGGCGCCGATGTGGTCGACGTGGCCGTGGGTGTTGATCAGGACGACGGGATGGAGCTCTTCTTCGGCGATGGCCAGAAAGATCTTGTCCGGCTCGGAACCGGGGTCGACGACGGCACACTCGAGTGTTTCGGGATCGTAGACCAGGAAGCAATTGGTCTCCAGGGCTCCGACGATGACCAGCTTGTAGCGCATCATCATTTTCCCTGGACTATATGTAATGCATCGCCCGGCGCCCTGTCAAGCAAGCCGGGCGACTATGCTATAATCGCGCCATGCCCATCGCCCCCTGGCAGCTGCAGATCGTCAAACGCTCGCTCAAGAAAAAGGAAAAGCTCGACCTGATCCGCAAGCACGTCCGCGTCAGGCCGTCGGATGTGGTGCTGGACCTGGGCTGCGCCCAGGGCATCCTCAGCTTTTTCCTTCGCCAAAAGGGCGGGACGTGGGTCTCGACCGACCTCGATTTCACCAACCTCAAATCCAGCCGGGCCGTGCTCGGCGGCAACCTCGTCCAGATGGGCGCCCCGGCTCTGCCCTTCAAGGACGGCGCGTTCGACCAGGTCGTCTGTCTCGATTATCTCGAGCACGTCGACGACGACGGCGGAACCCTGGCCGAGGTCCGGCGCGTGCTCAAACCGGGCGGGCGCCTCACGCTGATCACGCCACACACGGGCCGCTTCTTCATGCTCCAGAAGATCCGCCCCGCCGTCGGGCTGAAGCTGGAGTTCTACGGCCACAAGCGCGAGGGCTACAGCCTTGAGGACCTGCGGCGCCTGTTCGACGGGGCCGGGCTGACCCTGGCCGGACAGACGACCTATTCGCGCTTCGTCACCGAGCTGCTCGAGCTCATCCTCAACGCCTTGTACGTGAATTTCCTCTCGGCCAAACCCCAAACCAAGCTCCGCGACGGGCACATCCGGCCGTCCACGGCCAACGAATTCGATTCTCAAAAGAAGGCCTTCGACATTTACAAAGTCATTTACCCGGTCCTCTGGACGCTCTCGCGCCTGGACCTCCTCCTGGGCTTCCAACGCGGCTACGCCATCATGGTCTGGGCGGACAAGCCCTGATATAATGACCCTTCCCAAGGAGACCTCCCATGGCCATCGTGCTTGACGGAAAATCCCTGACCATCGATAAGCTCGTCCGCATCGCCCGGCACGGCGAGCCGGTCGAGCTCGCCCCCGAGTCCCTGGACAAGATCAAAGCCTGCCGGGACGTCATCGAAGAAAAAATCAAGGCCCACGAGATCATGTACGGCGTCAACACCGGCATCGGCGAGTTCTCGGAGATCGTCCTGGACGACGAGCAGGTCAAGCAGTTCCAGCGCTACCTCATCTACAACCACGCCGCCGGCATCGGTGATCCGGCCCCCATTGAACACGTCCGCGCGGCCATGGCCGGCCGGATCAACGTCCACGCCAAGGGCCGGTCCGGCTGCCGCCCCGAAATCACCCAGACCTACGCGGCCATGCTCAACAAGGGCGTTACGCCCGTCGTCTGCCAGAAGGGCTCGGTCGGGGCCTGCGGCGACCTGGCGCCCATGTCCCAGATCGCGCTTCTGCTCATGGCCGAGGGCGAGGCTTTCTACCAGGGCCGGCGCATGCCCGGCCGCGAAGCGATGGACAAGGCCGGAATCCCCGTCCCCGGCCTGGAAGCCCGGGACGGGTTGGCCGCCATCAACGGCTCGAACCTTCTCACGGCCATCAGCGCCCTGGCCCTCTACGACATCGACCGCTGGCTGAAGCAGGCCGAGATCGCCTGCGCCATGTCCCTCGAAGCCCTGGTCGCCAACCTCAAGCCGTACGACACCCGCCTGCACCAGGAGCGCGGCTTCGCCGGCGCCGTCCGTTCGGCCCGGTCCATCCTGAAATGCATCGAAGGCAGCGACCTGGCCACGGGCAAGATGAAGACCAAGGTCCAGGACGCCTATTCCATGCGCTCGACGCCCCAGGTCATCGGAACGGCCCACGACGCCGTGGCCTACGCCCGCAAACAGGTCGAGATCGAGCTCAACGCCGTGGCCGACAACCCGATCTTCCTGGCCGAGAGCAAGACGACCCTGACCGGGGCCAACTTCCAGGGATCGCCGGTGGCCCTGCCCATGGACATGATCGGCGCGGCCGTGACCATGGTCTGCGTCCTGTCCGAGCGGCGCCTCAACCGCCTGACCAACCCGGCCCTGAGCGTCGGCCTGCCGGCCTTCCTGACCAAGGGCGCCGGGATGTTCTCGGGCATGATGCTCAGCCAGTACACGGCCGACACGCTCATCGTCGAGCAACGCATCCTGTCCGCGCCGGCCTCGATCCATTCCATCCCGGCCGCCGCCGACCAGGAGGACTTCGTCTCCATGGGCATGAACACGGCCCTCAAGACGGTCCAGATCCTGGACAACGCCTACGGCGTCCTGGGGATCGAGTTCATGGCCGCCGCCCAGGGCCTGGACTTCCGCGCCTTCACGTTCGGCAAGGGGGTCGAGACGGCCCGCGCGGTCATCCGCAATCACGTCCCCCATCTGGACGTCGACCGGCCGCTCAACGCCGACCACAACACGATGAAGGCGCTGGTCAAATCGGCCGAGATCCTGGAGGCCGTGGAGAAGGCCGTCGGCCCGCTGGGATGACGTCGGCAAATAAGCCTGGACAAATCCCGCTTCGTCCGCTACTTTAAATAGCGCGGGATTTTTCGACCTCGCGGGAAGTTCCCCAAATCGTCGGCGGCTTGAAGTTCTCTTTGTTCCAGGGACGGCCCGCCGGCCGAAGAGGAGGGCCCATGATTTGGACGCCTGAGACTCTGCGAGATGTCGTCCGGGAGAAAGTCGGCGACCATAAATTCATCGTCGTATCCAACCGCGAACCGTTCGAGCACGTCTACGGGGAAAACGGCGTCCGCTGCATCCGCCCGGCTAGCGGCATGACCGTCGCCCTTCATCCCATCATGACGGCGACCGGAGGCATTTGGATCGCCTCCGGATCCGGGGACGCCGACCACGAAGTCGTCGACATGCAGGGTCGCATCCGCGTCCCGCCCGAGTCCCCCCGCTATACCCTGCGCCGGGTCTGGCTGACCCGCATCGAGGAAGAGGCCTATTATTATGGATTCTCCAACGAGGGGCTCTGGCCCCTCTGCCATATCGTCCATGTCCGGCCGGAATTCCGTCCCGAGGACTGGGAAATCTACCAAAGCGTCAACCGGAGATTCGCCGATATCGTCATCGAGGAGCTGAACGGCGACAAAGGCTTCGTCTTCATCCAGGATTATCATTTCGCCCTTCTGGCTCGAATGATCAAGGAGCGCCGGCCGGACGTGGTCGTCGCCCATTTCTGGCACGTCCCCTGGCCGAACGCAGAAACTTTCAGGGTCTGCCCCCACGCGGAGGAGATCTTGTGGGGCCTCCTGGGGAACGATATCGTTGGTTTTCATACGCGCTATCATTGCCTCAATTTCCTGGATTCCGTCGATCGGTTCCTGGAAGCGCGGGTCGACCGGGAGCGATTGTCGGTCATCAAGGAGGGACATGAGACCCTGATCCGGCCGTTTCCCATCAGCATCGATGTGGAGACCATCGAACGCCTCTCCGATAGTCCGGACATCCAAGCCGCCGCCCGGCTTGTTCGCCAGGACCGCCGCCTGCGCGGGAAGATCCTGGCCGTCGGCGTCGAGCGGATCGATTACACCAAAGGCATCCTGGAGCGGTTTCTGGCTGTCGATCGCTTCCTGGAGAAGAACCCTTCCTACCGGGGACGGTTCGTACTCCTCCAGCTCGGGCCCCTCTCGAGGATCAACATCCCCAAATACCAGGAATACAACGACGCCATCTACCGGGCCATGATCGAGATCAATGAGCGCTGGAAGGAGCGGGACTGGCAGCCGATCCTATTGCGAAAAAACCATCTTGAAATTCCGGAGGTCGTCACCTACCTCCGGGCGGCCGATCTTTGCATCGTCAGCTCCGTGCATGACGGCATGAATCTGGTGGCCAAGGAATTCGCCGCCGCTCGCACCGATGAAGACGGCGTTCTCATCCTCAGCAAGTTCACGGGTTCCGCCTGCGAGCTGGAATCCGCGCTCCTCGTCCATCCCTACGACTTCGACCAGTTCGCTGAAGCCATCCGCCAGGCCGTGACGATGCCGGCCGAGGAAAAGGCCCAACGGATGATCAAAATGCGCGATTCCGTCCGGGCCAACAACGTCTATCGCTGGGCGGGCAAGATCATCAACGAAATGAAGAGGCTCGTCTGACCCCATGGCCTCCCCGCTGACCTTCCGAATCCAACTGACTCTGACCGAGCTCCTGGGCCGGCGCGCCCGCACGGCGGCGGAGCTCCTGGAGGGAATCCGTCATGTTCCGCGCTCTTCGATCTACTACCACACGCACCGCTATCTGCTTCAGCACATCCGCCAGTCGCCCGAGCCGCCCAATGATTTCGCCTTCTGGACGGCGAAGGCCCTGGGCTGGCACCGCCTCGGAGAGTCTCTGGCCAGCGTCAATATCGTCGATTTCTCCCGCTTGGAGGATCTCCGCGGCCGATTCGTCTCCATCCTGGAGGCGTACCCGCGTCCGGACGACGGCGCCTGCATTTCGAGCCCGGAAGGCTTGGAGTTCCATTTTCTTTCCTGCCGGATCTTCCTCGTGCCGGCGGGATTCACGGCCCGCAGCCTTCCCGAATTCCGAGACGCCTTGATCCGGATTCCTGCGGAGTCCCTCTATTACCACATGTTTGTCCCGCGCTTCCGCGAAGCGGCCGCAGCGGACGACTTTTCCCGCTGGTTCGCCGCCATCGGCCGGACGGACCTGGCCGCGGCCCTGGTCAAGATCGATCCCTACGCCATGACCGTCGAGGGGCTCCGCCGTAAAATTCTGGGGATCCTGGACCAGAATGCCTAAACTCGAAGACTATCTCCCCATCATCGGTGAAAGCCGCCTTGACCAGATGTTCAAGATCGCCCGCCCTCTGGAGGGCCGCACCGTCCAGAACATCAACTCGACAGCCATCGGGGGCGGAGTGGCGGAGATCCTAACCCGTATGATTCCGCTTCTGCGCGAGCTCCGGATCGACGCCCGCTGGGACGTCATCCGGGGCAACGAACGCTTTTTCGCAATCTCCAAGGCCATGCACAACGGCCTCCACGGCGTGCCCGTCGATCTCTCCGCCTCCGACTACGATTTTTTCGTGGCCACGGGGAGGGCCAATGTCGAACACGTCCGCCCTTGGGGCGATATCGTTTTCTTGCACGATCCCCAGCCCATCGCCCTCGTCGAAGAGCGGGGAAACGGCGGCCGACATTGGATCTGGCGCTGCCACATTGATTTCTCCGCTCCCCAGGCCGACATCTGGGAGTTTCTGTACGGCTTCATCCGGCGCTTCGACGCCGCGGTCTTTTCGGCCCCGGCCTTCTCTCGGCCGCTGCCGATCCGCCAGGCGCTGATCGCGCCGTCCATCGATCCACTCAGCGACAAGAACCGGGACCTGCCCGGAAGCGAGATCGCGGCGGTCTGCGATCATTTCGGCTTGGACCGGAGCCGGCCCATCGTGTCCCAGATTTCCCGCTTCGATTATCTCAAGGACCCCGTGGGCGTCATCAAGGCCTATAAAATGGCCAAGAAACACGTCGATTGCCAGCTCGTGCTGGCTGGCGGCGGGGCGACCGACGATCCCGAAGGACAGAAGGTCCTGGACGACGTCCGGCGCGAGGCCGAGGGTGACCCCGACATCTTCGTCCTCTTCCTCCCTCCGGCCAGCGATCTCGCCATCAATGCCCTCCAGCGGGCCTCGTCCGTAGTCCTTCAAAAATCGCTCCGCGAAGGATTCGGCCTGACCGTGGCCGAGGCCCTCTGGAAAGCCCGCCCGGTCATCGCCTCGGCCGTCGGCGGGATCCCCCTTCAAATCACCCACAAATACTCAGGGATCCTGACCCATTCGATCGAGGGCACCGCGTTCTGGATCAAGCAGCTACTCAATGAGCCGGCCTACGCCGCGGTCTTGGGACAAAACGGCCGGGAGCACGTCCGGCAGAATTTCCTGATCACGCGCCACATCAAGGATTATCTCCTGCTCTTCCTTTCTCTCGAGCGGCCCGGGGACGCGATCGAACTATGAATCCGCTGCTGCGCGCGGCGCGGGCGGCGCGGATGCCCGCGCTGTTCCTGGATTACGACGGGACGCTCGTTCCTCTCCGGCCGATCCCGGGGCAGGCCCGTCTGACCGCCGGCCGCCTGGAAATCCTGGGCCGTCTTGCCGCGCGGTATCCCGTCGCGGTGGTCTCCGGACGTTCCCTGGACGATCTGTCGAATAAGATCGGCCTGCCGGACCTTCTCTTGGCCGGCAACCACGGGCTGGAAATCCGCCGCGGAGAGGCGCGCTGGATTCATCCGCAGGCGGCCCGTGCCCGCCCCGCGCTGGAAATCCTCCTGGCAAACATCCGACCGGCCCTGTCGACGATCCCGCGCATTCTTATCGAAGACAAGAGGCTAACCTTGAGCATCCACTATCGGCGCTCTCCTTGGGGCTCCGGAGCGAAGATTGGACGGCTCCTTCGGCGGCATCTGGCCGGACGAGAAAGGGACCTGGTTCTGATCAAGGGGAAAAAGGTTTACGAGATCAGGCCCGCCGGCGTCTGGAACAAGGGGAAAGCGACGCTCCGTATTCTCCAGACCGCCGTCCCGGCCGGGGCCCTCCCGATTTATATCGGCGACGACCAGACGGACGAGGACGCCTTTCGGATCTTGTCGCCCATCGGTCTTACCGCCCGGGTTGGACGCGGACGGCGCACCGCGGCCCAATTCCGGCTGGCCGGGATCCGTTCGGTCTGGTCGCTGCTGAAGGGGTTCTTGCAAATCCCGCTCTCCGCGCTGGAGGCGGAGAAGACAATATCCCCCGGAGAGCCTGGAAGACTCAAAAAAAGCCTGACGAAGGCGAAGTGGAAACCGGCACGGTTTTGATATAATTGACCCAATGGATATCTTCCTTTCCATCGCCTCGCAAAAAGCGCTTGCGGCGATCGTCGCCCTTTCTCCGGCGGGAAAGACGGGCGGATTCCTCCTCGGCCACGTGCGGGGCGGACAGTATTTCGTGGAAAACGCCATCGCCGCGCTTGGAAGCGATTGGTCGGAGCACGAAACGTACGACCGCCTGGATGCGATTGAACCCGGCCGGATCATCGGGTTCTTCGTTTTTTCCCGATCCGCAGCCGGGCGCCGCAAAATCGGCAAGCCCCATGCCTGCGGCAAGGCCGTCCTGGCCGTGGCCGAGAAACCGGGCGGCCAATTGGAATTCGAAGGATTCCGCATCGACTTCACCGGACGGTTCGTCTTCGGCCCGATTCCGGTCATCGAGGAAAAGGAGACCGCGCCATGAGCGAACACCTGACCGCGGCCCAGCAGGAATTTCTGCTTCGTCTGGCCCGTGAGACGATCACCGCCCATCTGCGGGGAATGAAAAAACCGCCCGCCGCCACGGACGACCAGGTCCTCAAGGAAAAGCGCGGCGCCTTCGTCACGCTCCACGTCGACGGCGATCTTCGCGGATGCATCGGCTATCCCCTGCCCTATAAGCCGCTGGTCGAGACGATTTCGGAAATGGCCCTGGCCGCGGCGACCCAGGACTACCGGTTCGAATCCATAAGGGAGAACGAGCTCGAACGCCTGCGCGTCGAGATCTCGGCCCTGACCCTGCCGAGTGCCGTCCAGGACCCCACCGAAGTCGAGGTCGGACGCCACGGCATCATCATCTCTAAGGGAGGATGCCAGGGGCTGCTTCTGCCGCAAGTCCCGCTCGAATACGGCTGGGACCGCGAAACCTATCTCCGCCACGGCTGCCTGAAAGCCGGGCTGCCGGAGAACGAATGGAAAAAGGGGGCCGCGATCCAGGTCTTCGAAGCGCAGGTCTTTTCCGAGCCGGAGTGACGGACGTTAGAAGACTCGCGATGAGAGCTTCATTCGCACCGCCGCCCTGAAAAAGCCAAGCTCCGTTTGACGGATGCGGAGCCGCGCAAGCGCCCCGTCAAACAGGCTGAACCAGGTTGATGAGGTTGCCACAGGTATCTTCGAACAAAACGGACGTGATCGGCCCGGAGGTCACGGGTTCACCCCGGAATTTGACGCCGCGCCCCTTGAGCCGTTTGTATTCCTTGCGGATATCCTTCGAAATAAGCGCGGTCAGCGGGATGCCGGCCTTGAAAAGAGCTTCCTGAAAGGTTTTGGCCGGAGCGAATCCCATGGGCTCGAGGACCAGCTCCGTACCTTCGACCCCATCGGGCGAGACGACGGTCAGCCAGCGGTACTCCCCCATCGGGATGTCGGCCATCTTCTTGAAGCCCAGGACTTTCGTATAGAACTTGAGGGCTTTCTCCTGATCATCGACCATCATGCTCATGAATTTGACCTGCATGGGAACCTCCGTTTTTCCTAGGGCCCGTGTTGGCAGCGGGGCAGCTTGCCTTTGCGGGCATGATAGGCGACGCAGGGATGGCAATCGCCGTGCAAGGCGCAATCCTTGGGACAGGGACATTCGGCGAATCCGCGTTCCCGGGGCGTGGCCGGCGTGCCGGCGGGGACAAGATCCCGATGGGCCGACGCGACGGCTCTTTTCTTGTCGCCTTTAGATGGACGTTCACGGTCTCTGGACACAGGCTTCCTCTGATGCGGCCTAACAATAAAGGGTCAATCCGACGATGTCAATCCCATGTCCGCATGGATGAATCTGAAAACAAGCCCGCGCCCGGCTTGACTTTAATTGCCAAGTCGATATGATGATTTCCATTCAACCCCTTAGCCGCATTGGAGGAACGATGAACAAACGCCTATTCGCCGTTGTCGTCCTTACGACCGTCGCCGTCGCCTTCCTGGGTGTCGGCCTGCGGGCCCAGAATGTCGTCACCGGCACATGGAAAACGATCGCCGACGAAGGCAAGGACAAGGGCAAGGTCGATTCGTACCTGGAGATCTTCGAACAAAAGGGCCTTTATTTCGCCCGCGTCACCAAGCTGCTTCTCGATCCCCAAGACAAGACCTGCGATAAGTGCAAGGGCGACCTCAAGGACAAGCCCATTGTCGGCATGGTCATCATGAACAATATGAAAAAGACCGGCAATTTCGACAAGGACTTCGGCGACAAATACGCCGGCGGCGATATCATGGACCCCAACAACGGCAAGTCTTACCGCTGCAAAATCTGGGTCAAAGGCGACGTCATGACCGTCCGCGGCTACGTGGCCTTCTTCTACCGCACGCAGAACTGGTACCGCGTCACCGAGTAACGCGTTTCATCGCCCGCGGGGCGAGCGGCCGGGCGGAGGCGTCCGGCGGGCGTCGGCCGCCCGGTCGAATTCGACCATGATTTTCTCCACCCGCAGGCGTTCCCTTTCCAGGCCCGCGGCGTCCAGCCCACGCGGAATCTCGATCGGCTCCCCATAGACCGCGGCGGCCCGGGTGAACGGGCATGGGACTTCGAAGCGGTCCCAGCTGCGAAACACTTTCTTTCCGGCCGCGGCGAAGGTGTAAGGCACAAGAAGCGCTCCCGTCTCGGAGGCCAGCTTGATCCCCCCCATCTTGAGGACCCGGTCCGGCCCCGTCGGGCCGTCGGCCACGATCAGGACCTCGCCGCCCGCTTCGAGTTCCCGCTTCAAATAGATCCAGGCCCGCTTCATGACATGCGAACCCGAGCCGCGGATGACCTTGTACCCCCAATCGTCGATCAGGCGGGCGATCAGCTCGCCGTCCTGGGACGGGCTGACCAGGGGCATGACGCCCCGGCGGCGGAAGATGTACGGGGGGCTGAAAATCTTGCCGTGCCAGACCATGATGATGACCGGCCGTCCGACCCGGCGCAGGTCCCGGTAGGCGCGTTCCCCTTCGATGCTCAGCCGGAGAGTCTTCATCCACAAGGCCATCAGCGGCCGGCCCAGCCGGTCGATGGCCGTTTGTTCCAGCTTCTTGCGAAAGGACATGCCTCAACCCGCGGCTATTCTAACACGTTTTTTCCGCTCGAGAAGCGCCCCTGCGGCGAACCCGGCCGCGCCGAGGAGAAGGCCGTAAGGGACGGAACGGGGCCAGACGGGCAGAGCGAGGGCGACGAGCCCGGACGCGCTCAGAAAGCTCAAGACGGCGAATCCCCCGCCCAGGCCGAAGCCGAGCCAGCCGGCCAGGGGGCGGCGCCGCGGCGATAAAATCATGGCCATCCCCGGAATGAAAAATCCCTCGGCCATGATCTCCGAGGCCAGGCCGATCGTTTTGAGAATGCTTTGAAATCGGGAAGCGACGGCGAGAGCCAGAACGGCCATGGCCACCGTTGACAATCGGCCGCGGCGGGCGCCGTGTTCGCCGCCTCGAGGGCGGATCTGGTCCCAGACGTCCCGGGCCAGGGTCAGCGCGCCGGCATTGAGGGCGGTATCGAGCGTGGACAGGACCGCAGCCAGGACGGCGGCGAAAAGAAGCCCGCCCAGGACCGGTCCAAGCCGTTCGGAAATGAGCGTCGAGACGAGCGGCCCGGACAATGTACGCCCGCCGTACAGAGGGAAGCTCATGATGCCGACCAGGACGACAAGGGCATAAAGTCCGGTCAGGGACAAGGCCGCGGCGGTCAGGCCGCGCCGGGCCGCACCGTCGCTCCGCGCCGCTTGGATCCTCTGCAGGGCGATGGGCGAGATCGTCCAGGCCAGGACGAAGGACAGGAAGATGAGGCCGTTCTCGCCGAAATTCCTGAACGGATCGAGATAGCTGGAAAGCCCCGCCCCGGCCGCGGCCCGGACGGCAGCCCCCGGAGAATTTTGGGCCGCCAGAAAAGCGGCGACGGCAGCCATGCCGGCCGCTAAAAGCGCGCATTGAATGATGTCCGTGGCCACGACCGACCGCAGGCCGCCGGCTAGGCTGTAGGCCAGGACCACGGCCGTCCCCAGGCCGATACAGGCGAGATACGGCCAACCCAGGAACGCGCGCAGGAAATTGCCCAGGGCGACCATCTGGGAAGCCGCCAGGAGCGCCATATACCAGACCAGAAGCACGGAGACGAGATGGCGGACGCCCCGGCCGTAGCGCAATTCGGCCAGGTCGGGCAGGGTCAGGATCGTCAGGCGGCGGAGCGGTTTGACCAACGCCAGAAGGATGAGCACCGTGGCCACGGCCGGC
The DNA here is from genome assembly GCA_963729855.1 of Candidatus Aminicenantota bacterium. Classification (GTDB taxonomy): domain Bacteria; phylum Acidobacteriota; class Aminicenantia; order Aminicenantales; family UBA4085; genus UBA4085. The sequence goes on from CAVSPT010000005.1 coordinate 901,778, forward strand.
AGTCCGACAAGCCAGGCGGCGCCGATTCCGGACCGCATGGCCTCGTCCGTGGAGACGAGGATGGAGGCGGCCCCGAACCATCCGGCCGTCAGGGACAGGGCGACCAGAATCCCCGGCAGAGACCGGGAGGCCAGGAAGAAGTCCTCCAGGCCCTTCATCCGGCGCCGGGCGGCGAACCCGACGAGAAGGACGATTGCGCCATAGGCGAGGAAGAGTGCCGGGAATTCGGATTTCATCGGCGATATTTTATAACAGCACGGCAATAATCCAGCAATAAGGACGGGCGCGCGGCATCCGGGTCAAAACCCGTGCGACGACTGAGCGGGCACGGACCTTCGCCGGAGGCGAAGGGAGCGATGGAGGAGCGTCGGAGCGAGTTTTCCTCGCCGGGGAAAACGAGCGTGTTTGGACCCGGATGCCGCGCGCCCGTCCGTATGGACAATAATTGCTCTGTGCTATAATCGTCGGAAATGAACCGCTCCCTTTCAGCCATCCTTCTCGCGGCCTTCTCCTGCGCCGCCCTGCCGGCCCAGGAGACGCCCCAGGCCCTCCTTCTCCGGATGGAAAAATCCCTGTCCGCGACCGACGCCTTCCAGGCCGATTTCGAACAGTCCTCCACCTCCCAGGCCGTTTACAGGCCCCTCGTGCAGAAGGGTCGGCTGACCTTCCGCAAGCCGGACCTGATGCGCTGGGAATACGCCGCCCCCGAGAAGAACATCTACGTCTTCAAGGACGGGCTTCTGTTGTCCTATTTTCCCGAGGACAACCAGCTCTGGCGCCAGCGCATCCCCAAAGAAAAATACGAGACCGAGATCCTGGCCCTGCTGGCCGGCCGCGGCAGCCTGACCCGGAAATACGCCGTCGAAGAAAGCCCTTTTCCGGGCGGCGGCCCGGGGATCGCCCAGCTCAAGCTGACCCCGCAGGAGGAGTCGGATTACGCCTATCTCCTCCTCGAGCTCGACAAGGCCGTGGCCTCGATCCGCAAGGTCATCTTTTTTGATTGGGGAGGCAATAAGCAGGAATTCGTCTTCTCCCGGTTCAAGACGGGGATCAAGCCGTCCGACGACCTGTTCCAGATCAAGGTCCCCAAGGATTGCGAGATCATCGACGAGACCGGTTCCATCCGCGAATAAACCATATCCTGGAGAAAACGTATAAATGCCCGAGGCCCGAGTGTCCTCGCAGCATGAAGATCAGGAGCTTGTCCGAAGAGCCCTCCGCGGCGACAAGGAGGCCTTCGAGATGATCGTCCGCCGCTATCAGCAGCCGGTGGTCAACTACATCGGGCGCATGGTGCGCGAGCGGGAGATGGCCCTGGACTTCAGCCAAGAGATCTTCCTCAAGGTCTATTCCTCGCTGGAGTCGTACAGGCCGCAATACAAGTTCAGCACCTGGCTGTTCAAGATCGCCTCGAACTTCATGATCGACCACTGGCGCAAGAAAAAGCTGCCCACGATGTCGATCGACCAGTCGTTCGACCTCGAGGACGACGGCCGGCGCGTCCAGATCGCCGACGAAGGGGCTTCCGTCGGGCGCCGGTATGAGCTCAAGGAGATGCGCGGCCGGATCGACGCCGCCCTGGACCGTCTGCCCCCGGCCTTCCGCGAGCTCTTCGTCTGGCGGCACATCAACGGTCTGAGCTACGAGGAGATGGCCGAGATCAAAAAACTCCCCCTGGGCACGGTCAAGAACCGCGTTTTCCAGGCCAAGGAAATGCTGCGACGGATGTTGGAGGAAACCGCATGAGCTGCTTCTCGATCGAGGAGCTGTACGCCTATCTCGACGGCGACCTGCCGCCCGGCGGCGCGCGCCGCGTCGAGGCCCATGCCATGGCCTGCGCCGAGTGCCGGGCGATCCTCGAGGACCGGAGAGGCTTCCTCCAGGCGGCCGAAAGCCTCCCTGATTTCGAGATCCCGGACTCGTTCGTTTCCTCGATCATGGCCCGGCTGGAGGCCGTCCCCGCCCCGCAGGCGAAACGGTATCCCGTCTGGACCTGGTTCGCCGCGGCCGCGGCCGGCGGCGCGGCCTTCCTGGCCACTCTGGCCGGGATCGCCCTGACCAGCGGGCAGAACCTTTGGGAGTACCTGGCCCGCCTGCAGCACGGGCTTCTCGAATACCTGCAGGGGGCGGCCACGGCCGTCGTCCACGCGGTCAAATACGTCCAGATTTTCCTCGAGATCGCCGGCCAGTTCGCCACGGCCCTGGCCGATGTCTTCAAGCGGGCCTCGGCCTTCCTGACGCCGCCGGTCCAGGCCGCGTTCGCCGTTTCGACGATCCTCATCCTGGCCATGGGCGCCGTCCTGTGGCGGCGCCGGTCCCGCTTCCTGGAGAACCACCATGACGAATAAGCACCTCTTGGCCCTCATTCTCGCCGGCCTGGCCCTGACCGGCGCGACGGTTTTAGCCGCCCAGGACCGCGGCGCCCGGGTGGGCTACAAGGACACCATCATCGTCGCCGTCGGAGAGACGCGAGACAACGTTATCTCCTTCGGAGGGGACATCATAATCGAAGGCAAGGTCCGCAAGACGGTCCTGGCCCTGGGCGGTTCGATCACCGTAAGCGGCGAGGTCGGCGACGCCGTGGTCGGCATCGGCTCGGCCATCACCATCAAATCCTCGGCCGTTATCCGGGGCGACCTGGTCGGGATCGGCGGAACGGTGCTCAAGGAGCCCGGCTTCAAGGTCGAGGGCGACACCGTCTATTTCAAGTCTTCCGAGCTGTCCGGCAAGATCTTCAAAGAAGGCCTGAAGGGGATCTTCTCCGTCTCCTTCTGGCCCATCATCCTCGTCTTCAAACTGGTCAACCTGTTCATCTGGCTGCTGGTGGGGATCGTCATGGCCCTTCTCTTCCCCCGTCAGATCACCTTCGCCGCCGGCGAGATGCGGCGCAATTTCTGGCCGACGTTCGGGACCGGGCTGCTGGCCCTGGTCTGTTTCACCATCTTCGTCACCTTCGCCGCCGTGCTCTGCCTTCTGCTCATCGGCATCCCCATCGTGCTTTCCCTCGTCGTGGTCGGGCTGATCGTCAAGGTCTTCGGCCGGGTCGTTGTCCTCCTCATTTTCGGGGAGAGCCTGGCCGCGGCCTTCAACAAGCGCTCCATCTCGCCCATCGCCGCTGTCCTGCTCGGGCTGGTCGTCTTCGGCTTCATCGAATTCATCCCCGTCCTGGGCTTTTTCTTTTCCTTCCTCATGGGGATCATGGGCTGGGGCATCGCCCTGCGGACGAAATTCGGAACGGTCGACAACTGGTTCCGCCGCGGGCCGAGGCCCTTGGCCCCGGCGCCCCCGGCTCCGCCCGTTCCCCCGGCGGCGTGATCAGCTTTTCAAGGCGGCCTTGACGCGCTCGGGCGTCATGGGGAGCTGATAAAGCCGGGCCCCGCAGGCGTCGAAGACAGCGTTGGCCACCACGGCGCCGACCGTGGTGATGGCCGGCTCCCCGCCGCCGGAGATGGGCACCTCCGGTGAATCGAGCAGCACCGTTTCGATCGTCGGCAGCCAGGAAAAGCGCGGCAGCTCGTAAGTGTCGTAATTGAGGTCCAGGATGCGCCGTCCCTTGAAATGGATCTCCTCGGCCAGGGCGTAGCCCAATCCCATGGTCATGCAGCCTTCGATCTGGATGCGCATGCCCTCGGGATTGACGGCGATTCCGCAATCGTGGGCGCAGACCATCCGCTTGACCCGGACCCGGCCGGTCGCCTTGTCGACCTCGACTTCAGCGGCCGTCGCCACATACGTGCCGGCGTAGTCGCTGCAGGCCAGCCCGACGCCGCGGCCGCTCGGGGATTTGACCGGAGTCCAGCCGAATTTGTCGGCGGCGGCCTTCAGGACCCGCTGCATGCGGCGATCGGCCAGATGCTCCATCCGGAAAGCGAAGGGGTCCTTCCCCGCTTTGGCGGCCATGATGTCGATCTGGCTTTCCCGGGCGAAGGTGTTGGTGTTGCTGGAGGGCGCGCGCCAGGGGCCGACGTCGAAGGGGTGGGCGGTCGGGGCGGGGCCTCCTCCGCCCCATTCGCCGCGGGCCACCGTGCGGTGGTTGGGGATGCCATAAAACTGTTCGGCGCCCCGTCCCCCGGCGAAGAGAACTTCGTAGTCCCATAAAACGATTTTCCCCGCCTCCGACAATCCGGACTTGATCTTGACGACCGCCGCCGGCCGGAACGTGTCCCAAAAAAATTCGTCCTCGCGCGTCCAGGCCACCTGAACGGGTTTTCCCGTCGCCTTGACCAGCCGGGCCGCCTGCACGGCCTGGAGGATGCGGCTCTTCCCCCCAAACCCCCCGCCGACGAAGGGCATGATCACATGGACGCTGGCGGCGGGAAGGCCCAGCGTCTGGGCCATTTCGTCCTTCAGCCGGAAGGGCGTTTGGGTCGAGGCCCAGACCGTGGCTTTTCCGTCCTTGAGCTCGACCAGCGCCGCATGGGGCTCCATCGGAGCATGGGCCACGTAGCTGTTGTAATAGGTTTCATCGAAAGAAACGGCCGCCTCTTTGGCTCCCGCCGCAAGATCGCCGCCATGGGCGATCGTCTGGCCGTCCGGGGCGTTCCTGGCCAGATATTCGAAGATGTTTTTATCGTCCAGGCCGGAATCGGGAAGATCCCACTCGGCCTTGACGGCGGCCAGAGCGGCGCCCGCGGCATCGGAATGTTCGTGGAGAACGGCGATGAGATCGTCGTCCCGCACGACCTTGGCCCCGGCGATCTTCTCCGCTCCTGAAACATCCAGCGATTTGAGCTTGGCGCCGTGGGCCGGCGGCCGCAGAACGCGGGCATAGAGCATGCCCGGCACGCGGATGTCGGCGGCATACCGGGCCCGGCCCGTGACCTTGTCCCCGGCGTCCCGGTGCATGGCCGGAGTGCCCATGACTTTGAACGCGGCCGGCTTTTTGAGCGGCGGCTTGGGATCGACGTGGCGGACGATGGACTGGCCCCGGGCCAGCTCGCCGTAGGTGATCCGATGGGCGGGCCTGGATTTCTCGAACACCGCCCCGTCCCCGGCCTGGAGCCGTTCCGCGGGCAGGCCCGTTTTTTCGGCCGCCAGCTCGATCAAGACGGCCCGGGCTTCGGCCGCGGCCGCGCGCAAAGCGGGCCCGAAGGCCCGGATGCACTGCGAGCCGAACGTTCCCATGTCGTAGGGGCAGAGGTCGGTATCGCCCATGACCATGTCGACGGCGGAAGGCGAAATCTCGAGCTCCTCGGCCAGCATCAGCGGGAGGGCGGAGATGGCGCCCTGCCCCTGCTCGATCTTGCCGGTGAAACAGGTGACCCGGCCGTCCGCTCCGATCCGCAGGAAGGCGTTGAAATCGGACGGCAGGCCGCGGCCCCCGCCCTGGAAACGGACCGGTTCCTGGGCCAGCCACTCGGCGTCCCCGACGCCGACCATGACGACGATCCCCCCGCCCAGAAGCTTGATAAAATCCCGACGGCTCAGGGCGTCGCTCATCGGCGTCCTCCCGAGGCCATTCGTTCCGCGGCGGTCTGGACCGCCTGGACGATCCGGGTCTGGGCCCCGCAGCGGCAGATGTTTTCCTCCAGACCGTCCTTGATCTCCTGGAGCGTAGGCTTCGGTTTCTTCTTCAGCAGCGACACCGCGGCCAGGACCATGCCCGACGTGCAGTACCCGCACTGCATGGCGTCGTGCTCGACGAAGGCCTGCTGGACGGGATGGAGCGTTGCGCCCCGGGCCAGCCCCTCGATCGTCCGCACGGACTTGCCCCGGACGGACTTGAGCGGGAGCTGGCAGGACTTGACGGCCTCCTCATCGAGGAGCACCGTGCAGGCCCCGCAGTAGCCTTCGCCGCAGCCGAATTTCGTTCCGGTCAGTCCGAAGTCCGTGCGCAGGACCCAGAGCAGGGGGCGCTCGCCGTCGGCCTCGATCCGAACGGGCTTGCCGTTCAGCGTGAAGGAAATCTCTTCGCTCATGAACTGTCCTCCCGGCGGCCGCGGAGATGCCCTCCGGGCCTTTTTCTTTAAGATAATCATTACACCACGCGCGGGGGGAAGTCAAAGGATCGAGATGTGATAAAATTGAAGGTCCGGCGAAGGAGAAATCCATGAACGAGACTTTGCAGACGATCGCCCGGCGCCGCAGCGTGCGCCGGTTCAAGGACGAACAGATCACGGACGCCGAGCTGCGGGCCATCCTGGATGCCGGCCTCCAGGCCCCCAGCGGGCATAACGACCAACCCTGGTTCTTCCTCGCCGTCCAGGACAAAGCCGTGCTGAAGGACATCAGCGAGGGCAGCAAGGCCGCGATGAGGATGTCTCCCGTGGCCTGGGTCGCCGGCGCCGGCGCGAATGAAAAATTCCACATTTTCTACAATGCGCCCACGGCCGTCATCGTCGCGGCCCGCAAGGACGCCGTGGCCCCCCTGGCCGACTCCTGCGCCGCCATCCAGAACATGCTCCTGGCCGCGGAAAGCCTGTCCATCGGCTCCTGCTGGATCGGGTTCGTCCGGTATCATTTCCAAAATCCGGAGGCCTATGCCAAGCTGGATATCCCCGAGGGATATGAAGTCCAATACGGCGTGGCCCTGGGCTACAAGCCCGACGGCCCGGCGGCCAACCCTCCGGCCCGCAAGCGGGAAAGCTTCTATCGCATCATCAAATGAGCCGCGGCCGGTCCGGCCCGAGCCTCATTGGATGCCGGCCAGTTTGATGTCGCGGACCGTGACGTTTCGCGGCGTCGCCGCCATGCGCTCCTGCGATACCCTCCGCACAAGCAGGCCCCGGGCCCGGCCGAAGACAGAGGTCGTGGGACCGATTTTGTGATCGGAGCAAAAATTCTCGTCGTCAGCGCTTGTGTTGGTAGTCGGGATAGGCCGGCTTCACGTGCTTCGGCGGCGGATTCTTGGCCAGGAGTTCGAGGCAGACCTGGACCGCTTTTTCGAGCTGGGGGTCATGCCCCGCCCGGACGGCGGCCGGGTCCATCTCGGCCGGAACATCTGGGTCGACGCCGTGGTTTTCGACGTCCCAGGTTCCGTTCGGATTCCAGAATCCGCTCTGGGGCGCGCCGATAAAGCCACCGTCCATGAGCGACGCCGCACCGGCCATCCCGACGAGCCCGCCCCAGGTCCGCGTTCCCACGAGGGGCCCGATTCCGGCGGCCCGGAAGAGCCAAGGCATCATGTCGCCGCCCGAGCCCGCGTATTCGTTGATGATCATGACCTTCGGTCCGTAGATCGAGCCGACCGGCGTAATGTAATCGGCGCCGTCCCGGGCGGCGAAATAGCCCATCAGCGGCCGCCTCATGTAGTCGATGATGTAGTCGGCGATCAGGCCTCCGCCGTTGAACCGCTCGTCGATGACCGCGCCGTCTTTTCCGACCTGGGCGAAATAATAGCGATTGAAGTTCGCATATCCGCCCGTCGAAGTGTCCGGAAGATAAACATAGGCCAGCCGCCCGCCGCTGAGCTTGTCGACCTGGCGCCGGTTGTCCTCGATCCAAGCCAAGTTCCTGAGACCGGCCTCGCCGGCCACGGGAACGACGGTCACTTCGCGGGCGCCGCGGCCGTCCGGATTCGGCCCCACTCGAAGGGTGGTTTGCAGGCCGGCCGTCGCTTCGAAGAACTTGTAGATTTCCTCGGACGCCGGCACCTCGCGCCCGTTGACGGCCAGGAGGAACTCGCCGGCCTTGACGTTGACGCCGGGCTGGGTGAGCGGGGCCCGGAGCTGGGGATTCCAGTTCTCGCCGTCGTAAACCCGGGCGAACCGGTAGCGGCCGCTCTCGATCGTGTAATCGGCCCCCAGCAAGCCTCCGCGCACGAATTTGACCTCCGGCATGTCGCCGCCGCCGACGAAGACATGGCCGCAGGTCAGCTCGCCCAGCATCTCCTCGAACAGGTAGTTCAGGTCGCCGCGGCTGACGAGGCCTTCGACATAGGGGGCATATTTCGCCTCGATGGCCTTGACGTCCAGGCCGTGAAGGCCGGCGTCGTAGAAGAAATCCCGCTCGATTCGCCAGGCCTCGTGAACCATCTGCTTCCATTCGGCCAAGGGCTCGACGTAGACCTACATGGCTCCCGTCTTGAGCACGCCCTTGCCCGGCTCCGTCGGCCCGGTGGCCGAACCGATGATCCATTGTCCGCCCTGAGCGTAAAGGATCTTTTCACCGTTGGCCGAGAGATCGAACGTCCCGACGTTGTCGATGAATTTCTCGATCTTTCTCTGGGCCAGGTCGAATTTATGAAGCGTCAACCCTCCGCCCCCTCCCCCAAGCATGGCCGTCATGACCAGCGGGGCTTCCTGGAGATAGAGAAATCCCTCCTTGCCCGCGACCAAGGCCACGTAGTTCCGAACGGGAATCGGCAGGGCCAGGATGCGCTGGCCGATCCCCTCGAAATCGATGACGACTCTCTCGGGTTCCTTGGCCTTCGGCTCTTCTTTGGCCTCCGTTTTTGCGGGTTCGGCTTTCGCGGCCGCCTTGTCGTCGGATTTTTTGGCCTCGGCGGCCTTGTCCGCCTTGGCCGCCTCTCCCGCCTTTTCCTCGTCGCTCTCGGGAGCGAGAGGCGACGGCAGGTCCTTGCGCAGAACGGCGACATAGACGCTTCGCGTAACGGGCCGGTCCATGCTCGACATGTTCAGCCACCCCGGCGTCAGGCCGACGTCCGTGCTGGCGGTGAAAAAGAGATATTTGCCGCTTTTATCGAATACGGGGAAGCGGGCATCGCTGAGGCCGTCCGTGACCTGGCTCGCCCGGCCCGTTTCCAGGGAGTAGACCATGACCACGTTCATGTGGCTCCGGATCTGCTTGTTGTAGGTCAGCCAGCGGCTGTCGGGCGACCAGGCGAAATCCCAGGCGAACGTCGGATTGAAGTAATACGTCTCGTCGATTTTGGCCGGCCGGCCCTTCTCCACGTCCACGAACCAGAGGGTCAGGTGTTTGTCGTTGTAAGCGATCTTCCTGCTGTCCGGCGACCACAGCGGCCGGTAATAGAACGAGGGCCGTTCGCCGAGAGAGATGACCTTGGCCGGCCCCTTGCCCGCCTGATCGATGATATGAAGGGCGTATTCCCCGGAGGCGTCCGAGAAATAAGCGATCGATTTCCCGTCCGGCGACCAGGCCGGGTCCCGCTCCATGACGCCGGTCGTCCGGGTCAGGTTGCGGATATCGCCTTTGTCGGCCGGAACGGTCAGGATCTCGCCCCGGGCTTCGAAGACGGCCCGGGCGCCGGACGGAGATACGGCGGCCGCTTCAATGCGCCGGCCGACCGGAACGTAATGCGGCCTCACTTCGGGAAAGTCCCCATTCAGGGTGACGTCGATCGCGTGCTCCCGGCCCGAGGCCAGGTCGAAGAGGTGGAGGGACCCGAACTGTTCATAGACGATCGCCCCGGGACCGGCGGACGCCGATTTGAAATCGAGGCCGGCGTTGAGGACGGCCGGCGACACGTTCTTCGTCGCCGTGTCATAGACATAGAGCGCCACGGGGCCTTTCCGGTCGGACAGGAAATAGACCTGGTCGCCGATCCACATCGGCGACGAATCGTCGGAATTCTCGCGGGGGACCTTCTCCACCTTGAGGTCGGCCAGGCTGATGAGCCAGATGGGCGTCGTTTGTCCGCCGCGATAGCGCTTCCAGGCCGCCTGCCATTGCTGGGTGGGGACGTAAGCCAAGCGGTCGCCGGCGGCGGAGAAAGACGCTTGGACGGCCGTCGGCAGGGGCAGCTCCTGGGGATAGCCGCCGTCCAAGCCGACCGTGAACAGGCGGAAAACACCGGACGAGTTGTTTCGTGAAGACCGGAAGATGATGCGCTTCCCGTCGGGCGTCCAGCCGACGACCTCGTCGGGGCCGGGATGAAAGGTCAGGCGCCGGGGAATTCCGCCCGCGGCGGGAATGACGAAGACGTCCACATTGCCGTCATACTCGCCGGTGAAGGCGATGAGGGACCCATCAGGGGAAAAAAACGGGTCTTTTTCCGTCCCCGGAGAGGCCGTCAGGCGTTCGGCGGTTCCTCCTTGGCGGCCGACCGACCAAAGGTCGCCGCCGAAGGCGAAGACGATCCGGGTTTGGCTCACGGTCGGATGCTGGAAGAGCCGCGGCGCGCCGGCCGCCGAAGCGAAAACGGAAAACAGGGCCGGGACGAAAAGGAAAACAAAGGCGCGTTTCATGGACATGGCCGATCCCCTCCTCGGGAATGCTTTGAGCGGATTATAAAAGGAGGAATCGAGCCCGGTCAAGCCGAAAGGGCTGGACCAAGGCCGACGGCGGCCGCGCCCGGGAGGGCGTCAGACCTGCATGATCTCTTTTTCCTTGGCCGCGGCGGCGTCCTCGGTCTTCTTGGTGAAGTCGTCGGTGATCTTCTGGAGCTCCTCGAGGCCCTTGAACTTGTCGTCCTCGCTGATCTCCTTTTCCTTCTCCAGCTCTTCGATGAAGTCCTTGGTCTCGCGGCGGAAATTGCGCAGGGTGGTCTTCTCGTCCTCGAGCAGCTTCTTGACGCCCTTGACGATTTCCCGGCGGCGATCCTCGTCAAGGGGCGGGACGGGGATCTTGAGGACCTTTCCGTCGTTCATGGGGTTGAGCCCCAGGCCGGCCGCCCGGATGCCTTTATCGATGGGCTCGAGCAGGGTATGGTCGTAAGGCTGGACCGTGATAAGGGTCGGATCGGGGATGCCGATCTTGGCCATCTGGTTGACCGGCGTGGGCACGCCGTAGTAGTCGACCTTGATGTCCTCGAAGATACCCAGATTGGCCCGGCCGGTGCGGACCCTCCCGAGCTCTTTGCGGAAATGCTCCAGGGAGGCCCTCATCTTTTTCTCGAGATCTTTCAGGACGTCTTTGACCATGATCAACCTCGATGGATCCGGATAGCGGAGATCAGTAGACCTTCGTCCCGACCTTCTGGCCGCAGACGGCCCGCTGGATGTTGCCGCGCCTGAACAGGTTGAAGACGATGATCGGCAGGTCGTTGTCCTTGCACAGCGAGATGGCCGTCGCGTCCATGACTTTGAGGCCCTTGTGGAGCACCGACATGAAGCGGATGGAATCGAATTTCCGGGCCTTCTTGTCGATGTGGGGATCGGCGGTATAGACCCCGTCGACCTTGGTCGCCTTGAGGATGACCTGGGCCTTCATTTCCAGGGCTCGCAGGGCCGCCGCCGTATCGGTGGTGAAATAGGGGCTGCCGATCCCGGCGCTGAAGATGACGATGCGGCCCTTTTCCAAGTGGCGCAGGACGCGCCGGCGGATGAAGGGTTCGGCCACGGCCCGGACTTCCAGGGCCGAGATGAGCCGGGTGGGGACGCCCTTCTTCTCCAGGGCGTCCTGCAGGGCGATGCCGTTGATGATCGTCGCCAGCATGCCCATCTGGTCGGCCGAGGCCCGGTCCATCCCCGCGGCCGTGCCCCGCACGCCGCGGAAGATGTTCCCGCCCCCGATCATGATCCCGATCTGGGCCCCCAGGGCGTGGACTTCCTTGATCTCCTCGGCCACGGCGGCCGTCGTGTCGATATCGATGCCGTAGTCCCGTTTGCCCAGCAGGGATTCTCCCGAAAGCTTCAGCAGGACCCGTTCATAGGCCGGCTTCGGGGCTTTCATGGCCGCCTCACTTCTTGATTTCGTAGCGGACGAAGCGGGAAATCTTGGTGTTTTCCTTGAACTTGGCGATGAACTGGGTCAGCAGGTCCCTGATCTTGAGCTTGTCGTCCTTGACGTAGGCCTGCTCGAGCAGGCAGACTTCCTCGTAGAATTTGTTCAGCTTGCCTTCGACGATCTTCTCGACGATTTCGGGCGGCTTCTTGGAGTCCTTGAACTGCTCGCGGGCGATCGACCGCTCCTGTTCCAGAATCTCGGCCGGAATTTCGGCCGGGGAGACGTACTTGGGATTGGACGCGGCGATGTGCATGGCCACATTCTTGACCAGCTCCCGGAACTCCTCGTTGCGGGCGACGAAGTCCGTCTCGCAGTTGATCTCCACCAGGACGCCAATCTTTCCGGTCATGTGGATGTACGAGCCGATGAGGCCCTCGCCGGCCGTCCGCTCGGCCTTGTCCTTGGCCCGGGCGTAGCCCTTCTTGCGCAGGATCTCGATGGCTTTGTCCATATGACAATCGGCCTCTTCCAAGGCCTTTTTGCATTCCATCATGCCGATGCCGGTGCGTTCCCGGAGTTCCTTGACTTGTTCGGCGGTGATTGCCATGAATCGCTCCTTGCTCAAAAAAAAGAAAAAGTGGAAAAATCAGGCGTTTTCGGCGGTCTCAGCCTCGTCTTCGCTCTTCTTGTCCTCCAGCATGGTCTTTTCGATGCGCGACTTCTTGCCCTCCAGGATGGCCTCGGCCACCTTGTTGGTAAAGAGCTCGATGGCCCGCACGGCGTCGTCGTTGCCGGGGATGGGATAGTCGATGGTCTCGGGGTCGCCGTTGGTGTCGACGATGGCCACGATGGGGATGTTCATCTTCTGGGCCTCGAGGATGGCGATCTCCTCCTTGGAGGAGTCGATGATAAAGAGGGCCCCGGGCATGCCCTGCATGTGCTTGATGCCGCCCAGGTTCTTGGACAGCTTGCGGAAGACTTTCTCCATCCGGGACTGCTCCTTCTTGGAGAGCAGGTCCCAGCGGCCGTCCTCGCGCTTCTCGTCGAGGTCGACGAGCTTGTCGATGCTGCCGCGGATGACCTTGAAGTTGGTCAGCAGGCCGCCCAGCCAGCGCTGGTTGACGTAGCTGCATTCGCATTTCGAGGCCGCGTCGCGAACGATGTCCTGGGCCTGCTTTTTCGTCCCGACGAAGAGGACGTCCCGGCCCTCGCCGGCCAGGCCCTTGAGAAACTGGAGGGCTTCCTTGAAGACTTTGATCGTCTTCTGCAGGTCGATGATGTAGATGCCGTTGCGCTGGCCGTAGATGAATTCCTTCATCTTCGGGTTCCATCGCTTCGTCTGGTGTCCGAAATGGACCCCCGCTTCCAAGAGCTCTTTCATCGTCACTGAAACCATGGGCATGTCCTTTAGCGCTTGTGGTACTGCGGAGCTTTGCGGGCGCCCAGCAAGCCGTATTTCTTCCGTTCCTTGATCCGCGCGTCGCGGGTGACCAGACCGGCCGCCTTGAGGGCCGGCTTGAGCTCGCGGTTGAACTCGATCAGGGCCCGGGTGATGCCCAGGCGGAGGGCCTCGGACTGGGCGTGGACGCCGCCGCCGTCGACGCGCATGAAAAAGTCGAACTTGTCCTCGTTGGCCGTGAGCTGCAACGGCTGGCGGATGATCAGCCGCATGGACTCGGTGGGGAAGTAGTCCTCGAAGGGCCTCGGGCGCTTGTTCACAAACAGGGTGATTTCGCCCTTGCCGGACCGCAGGAAGACGCGGGCCACCGCGGTTTTACGCTTGCCTGTGCCGTAGTACTGGATGAGACTCAATGCGACTGCCTCCTCTTTAGAACCGGTATTCCTGGGGGTTCTGCGCTTCGTGCGGATGGGTCGTGCCGCGGTAGACCTTCAGCTTCTTGTAGACGGCCCGACCGAGCTTGTTTTTCGGAATCATGCCCCACACGGCCCGCTTGATGACCTCTTCCGGCTTGTTCGCCAGGAGGTCCTTCAGGACATCGGTCCGCAGCCCCCCCGGATACCCGGAGTGGGCGTAATATTCCTTCTGGGCCAGCTTGCGGCCCGTGACGGCGATTTTCTCGGCGTTGATGACGATGACGAAGTCGCCGGTGTCGACGAACGCGGCGAACGTCGGTTTGTTCTTGCCCCGCAGAAGGGTCGCCACTTCCGTAGCCAGACGTCCGAGGATCTTGCCCTCGGCGTTGACCAGCCACCACTTTTTCTCGATGTCGTCCTTTTTTGGGACAAAAGTCTTCATTCGCGTCTTCCTCGAAGAGAAATATTTTAATGCGATACGCAGTAAAAGTCAGAAGGGAAACGATGCAATAAGATACTAAATCCGGCCGCCTATGTCAACACGGGCGGCGTTTTTTCCCGGCCGACCCCGAAAAAACGAATCCCCTCCTGCCTCCCTCCCAAAGGAAGGGAACCCGAGGGGATTCGAAGGGGTTCGAAGAGAAACGGGACTCAACCCGTCTTCTTGAGCTCCTTTTCCAGCTTCATGCGGTCCAGCTGGCGCTTGCGGGCCTCCTGGAACTTATCGCCGTAGCGGTTGGCCTCTTCCGTGTAGCGGCCTTCCTTCTCCGGATAAAGCTTGGCGTTGACGTTGATGAAGAGGATCTTCATGTAGGCGTAGGAATCCGGGAAGTTGGGGTCGATCTCGATGGCCTTCTTGAGGGCCGTCTCGGCCTGGGCGGCGCAGGCCATCTTGTCCGCGTCGGAAAGGTAGTTCTGGAGCTGATAAACCTTGTTGAACCGGTTGACGCCGATGGTGTAGTAGATTTCGGCCGAATCCGGCTGGATCTTCATCCGCTTCATGTGGTAATCGAGGGCGTCGTCGAACTTGTCCTTGTAATCGGCCGTGGTCAGCTGGTCGTAATAGTTGGCCATGTAGGCGTAGCCCTGGACGTTCTCGGGATCGGTCTCGATCCGGCGCAGGTACATGCCCTCGACCTTATCCTTGAGCCCGAGGCTGGCCTTGTCCTTGTCCCCGGCGTAGCGCTTGTAGAACTCGGCGATGACGTAGTAGTTGTTCATGTTGCCGGGATCCAGGTCGATGATCCGCAGGTACATCTTTTCGGCGTTCTCGAAGTCCCGCAGCTTGTCGTACATGTCGCCGAGGCTGTAAATGACGTCCCGGTTGTCGGGGTCGAGCTCGTAGGCTTTCTGCAGGGCCTTGAGGGCCTCGGCGGCCTTTTCCTTGTTCTCCGGGGTCTCCTTGGCCGGCACGTACAGCGACTTGTAGCTCTCGCCCATCAGCCGGTAGGCGTCCTTGAGAGCGGGGTTGTTGTCGATCGTGGCCCGGTACTCGGCGATGGCCTTGGTGAACTTGTTGTCCTTGAAGAGCTGGTTGGCCTTATTGAAATGATAATTGGCGCTCAGCTTCTTGATGTTCAGCTTCTCGCAGCCGGTGAAGGCGACGAGGACCGCGAGAGCGAGCGCCGAAATGAGGAAACGAGGAGTGCGTTTATCCGACATCATGACCTCCTTGGACATGCGTCCGCGATGATGAGAGACGTTCATTATTAAACGAAGAGCGCCCCAAAGTCAACCCGACGGTCGGGCCGCTTCCGGCCCCGCCCCTCAGGTCGACCGCAGCAACAAACGGATGGGGTTGCCTTCGAAACCGAATTCGCTCCGCAGGCGCTGCTCGAAGAATTTCTCGTAGGCCGGGGCGAAACCGCCGCCCGGGCCGCCGAACAGGCGGAAGGTCGGCGGCAGGGTCCCGGCCTGGGTCATGTACTTGATCTTGAACCGCCGCCCGCTCTTGGACAGCGGGGCGTGGGCGGCGTGGATTTCCTTGAGGAATTTGTTGAGGGCGGCCGTGCCGACCGTTTTCTGGCCGCTCCGCCAGACGCGATCGGCCTCGTCCAGCAGCCTCACGACGTTCTTGCCGGTCAGGGCGGAAACCGTCACGACCGGGGCGTAGCCGATGAAATCGAGCCGCCGGAAAACCATGGTCTCGATCTCTTTCCGGGTAATGGCGCCCTCCAGGACCTTGTCCCACTTGTTGACGGCCGCGACCAGCGGCTTGCCCGATTCCAGGGCGATGGCGGCCACGGCCGTGTCCTGCCGGGTGGGGAACTCCAGGGCGTCCAGGACGAGGACGATGACGTCGGCCTGGTCGATGTTCTTGCGGGTCTTGATGATGCCGGCGCTCTCTCGCACGTCGGCCGCCTTGGCCAGCTTGCGGATGCCGGCCGTGTCGATGAGGCGGTAGGCCTTCGCGCCGCGGCGGATCAGGACGTCCGTGCTGTCGCGGGTCGTCCCCGGAAGCTCGGAGACGATGAAGCGCTCCTCGCCGCAGAGCCGGTTGGCCAGCGACGATTTGCCGACATTGACCCGGCCGGTGATGGCGATCCGCAGGGGGCGGACGTCCTCCTCCCCGCCCTCCGCGCCCGGCGCCGGGACGGCCGCGGCGACGGCCTCCTCCAGGGCCCCGATGCCGAGCTTGTGTTCGGCCGAGACGAAAAAGAGCCGCTTCTCGCCCAAGGCGTAGAAATCCGTCTGCTCCGGCTCCCTCCATTCCGCGTCGATTTTGTTGACCGCGACCAGGAGGGGCTTGTTCAGCCTCTTAAGATCCAGATACAGGTCCTTTTCCGCCGGCAGGAGTCCGCGGATCCCGTCCAGGACGAGCAGGAGCGCGTCGGCCCGCCGGGCGCCTTCCCAAGCCATTTCGTGGACCCGGACCGCCAGGGGTTCGGCCTTGTCCTGGACATCGATCAGGCCTCCGGTGTCCATGAACTCGATGCGCCGGCCGGCGATCTCGGCCGTTGCCGCGACCCAGTCGCGGGTCATCCCCGGCAGGTTATGGACGAGCGCTTTCTTCTGGCGGACGAGCCGATTGAAGAGGGTCGATTTCCCGACGTTGGGGAAACCGACGATGGCGACGAGGGGCGGGCGGGTCATGGCGTCGGGGGGCCGCTGGGCGATTCAGCTCTTGGCGATCAGGGTGAAGTCGGGGCGATAGGGCCGGTCCAGAGTGACATGGCCGTTGAGCGTCTCCCGTTCTTCGCCGTCGACGAGGATGAAGACCTGCTTGATGGCCTTGAAATTGAAGGCCAGGGTGTCGACGATGGCGTAGACCGTGGCCGTCTCGGCGTCCGAGCCGGACGGATGGCCCGCCGTCAGGTCCTTGGTGAAATCCGCGTAAGCGGTTCCGTCCTTGGTCAGAAAAACCTGGCGGAGCTTGGTTTCGGGCGGGAGGGCCGAGATCAGTCCTCCGGTCGAGCCCTTGATCAGCTCGGCCAGGACCGCCTCGGCGTCGGCGGCGACGGAGCCGGTCGCGGGGACGTCCCGGATCTCGGCAACGAACAGTCCATCGTCGTCGCGCTGAAAGAAGAGAGTGGCCTTCATCGTTTCCTTGGAGACGGGCGTTTCCGGAGCGGCGGCGGGCGCGGGCGCCTCGCCCGGCCCGGCCAGGCGCTCGGGGGCGAAGCCCTTGATGAACCAGAAGACCAGGACGGCCAGAACAGCCGAAAGCAGGACGAACAGGATCGGACGGGGCTTCTTCATGGCCGGCTCAGTTTTTTCCGTAAACCGCCAGAAAGCGCATCAGGCCGGTGAAGACGGCCTGGGCGATGTTGTCCTGAAAGGCCTCGTCGACCAGCTTCTGCTCCTCCTCGGGGTTGGAGATGAAGGCCGCCTCGACGAGCACGGCCGGACAGGACACTCCGCGGAGGACGACGAAGTTGGCCTGTTTGATGCCCCGGTTCTCCGTCCCCAGGAGGGCATTGAGCTGGGCCTGAATGAGCTCGGCCAGCTGTCCGCTCTGCTTGATGTAGGCGGACTGGGCCATGTCCCAGAGGATCATTTTGATTTCGTCTTTGTCCGCGCCGGCGATGCTCTTGTCCAGGGCGGCCTCCCGGTTCTCCTGGTAGGCCAGCCGGCGGGCGTCCTCGTCGGTCGCGTTGAGGCTCATGAAAAAAGTCTCCGAGCCTTGGGCTTTTTTGCGGAAGGACGCGTTGACGTGGATGCTCAGGAAGACCAGGGCGTCGTTGTTGTTGGCGATGGCCGCCCTGTTTTCCAGGGAGGGGTTAATGTCTTTATCCCGGGTCAGGACCACCCGGTAGGTCTGGTTCTGCTCGATGAGGGCCTTGAGCTTCTTGCTGATGGCCAGGTCGATGTCCTTCTCGAAGCTGCCGAATTTTCCCTTGGCCCCGACGTCCAGGCCTCCGTGGCCGGGGTCGATGACGATGGCCCGCTGGTCCGATGCGGCGGCCGGAAGCCCCCCGGCCAGGAAGACGGCGGTCCACAGGAGGGCCGCAGCCACTGAAGCCCGATATCGATCGTGTGACATCATAGTCTGGTGGAGGCGGCGGGAATCGAACCCGCGTCCGAAGACATTCCGCAAGAAGCTTCTACATGCTTATCCTCTTCCTTACTGCTCGCTTCGCGGCGCCTGAAGAGGAAAGGTCCGCTCGGCCATCCCCGAAGAAGTTTCGCTCACCGGGCTCAGGGCCGACCCGGTTCGCTATCCTGCTGGTCGGCGTCTCTCAAGCCCCGCAGGAGAGGGCCGGGGAGACGGCATGCTTAATTAAGCAGCGAGTGGAAGTGGTTGTGCACTTCTTGGGTCCACCGTTTTACGAGAGAGATGGGATCTCGGCATGCGGCTTCCGCTTCACTATCTCCGTCGAACCCAATCGCCCCCAGCGAAGGTCGACGCTCCTAATTATAAGGGCCGCCGGGCCGCCGTGTCAAATGATGCCTCGGCCGCCCCGCCCCCGGCCGACGGGGGATCCGTTCGGGACACGGCCGTTCTCACTCGAGAATCAGCTCTTTGGAAAAAGCGTCCTTCCGGCAAAGAGGGCATACATAATGATATAAATATTCCGGTTCGGGCCGGGAGGTCAGAACGCTCTTGGGCGACCCCCAGCGCATGCCGTTTCCCGCGCAATAGGGGCACAAGTTCTCGCGGATGACGGGGACGGCGTGCCGGCAGGCCCTGCAGATCTCTTCCAGGGCATCGAAAGGAGACTTCTCCGGCGTCGGCGGATCGGGATAGAACTCGCACCATCGCACTTCGGGATGACAGAGGGATCCGTTATGATTGAGGCAGGCCCTCCAGATCTTGGATTTCATGTGTTCGCGAACCTGGAGAAATTCGGGCCGGGCCGTGGAACTCGTTTGATGTGGTTCATTTTCCCTCCTTTTACCGACAGGAAAACGCCCCCTGCGCGGCGTTTCCATCCAGGCGCGATCATCGAGGAAAAAACTCATGTCCCCCCGCCGCGCATTGTAAAAAAATACCGCCGCGGATGTCAATATGATTTCACCGCAGCAACGCATACTTTGTATAATCAGGGCGGAGAAAAACCGCGCGGGCCCGGACCGGGCGGGCCAGGGAGGCATAGATCATGGCAACGAAACCGCGGACCCGCATTCTGACGCGGGGAGAGCTCTCTCCCCTGCTCGCCGCAAAGGACTATATCGAAGGAGTCGAATACGCCTTCCGCCGGCACGGCGAAGGCCGATCGTTCGGTACGGCCATGATCCACGGCGACACGCCCGGCGACGTCGAATTCCACGTCAAGGCCGGCGGCCTCGATTGGAAAGGGAAGCCCTACTTCGCGCTCAAGGCCAACGGAAGCTCCTTCCGGAACAGGGAGCTTCGCGGGCTCCCCAATATCCTCGGCGCCATTCTGCTTTTCGACGCCGAGTCCGGCTATCCCCTGGCCGTCATGGATTCGTCCGAGCTGACCCGCCAGCGGACCGCCGCGGGGACGGCCGTGGCCCTGAAATACCTGGCCCCGGCCGGCGCTCAAACGCTTCTCCTCTGCGGCTGCGGCGTCCAGGGCCGCATCCATCTGAAATACTTGAACGAGGTCCTGCGCTTGGAACGGGTCCTGGCCTATGACGTCCGGCCCAAGGCGGCCCAGGCCTTCGCCCGGGACATGGAAAAGGAGTCCGGCCTTCCGGTGGAAGCGGTCACCGACTTGTCCGAGGCCGCGGCGCGGAGCCGGGTCATCGTCACCTGCACGCCGTCGCGGGCCCCGTTCCTGAGGGCGGCGGATGTTCGGCCGGGAACGACCGTGGCCGCCGTGGGCGCCGACAGCCCGTCCAAGCAGGAGATCGAGGCGGGTCTGCTCCGGGGCCGCAAGGTCGTCGTCGACATCCTGCGCCAGTGCGCCGTCGCCGGGGAACTCCACCACTCCCTCGAAGAGGGTCTGATCAAGGAAGCCGACGTCCACGCCGAGATCGGCGAAATCGTCGCCGGTAAGAAGTCGGGGCGCGAAAGCGCGGACGAGATCATCATCTACGATGCGACGGGAACGGCCATCCAGGACACGGCCGCGGCCATCCTGGTCTACGAGAAGGCCGAGGCCCTGGACATCGGGCTGAAGATCGACCTGTTCGCCTGAACGATCGCGGCCCGGACGAGCCTCCGCTTCAGCCGCGTTCGATCCGGACGGAACCGTCGCCCGTGTGCACGATCAGCGCCGGCCCCCCGCCGTTCAATTGGCCGCGGACCTTCGAATGGGAGACCTCGCCCGTAACCGTCAACGGAACGTCCATGGTGATGCGGCCGCCGCCGGAGGAAGCGTCCAGGTCCGCCTTAAAACCCTCGGGAACACGGAGGTCGATCCCGCCGTCACCGGTCTCGACGGTCCAGGACGCGGCCATCTTCGAGTCGGGTTGGAGGCGGACGTCGACATGACCATCGCTCGTTCGGACCTTGAGGGCGTCGAAACGGCCGGCCACGGCGATATGGCCGTCGCCGGAATGGGCGTCGAGCTCGCCGTCGAGATCCCGCGCTTCAATCGATCCGTCGCCTGTGAAGAGCCGGATATCGCCCTTGAGGCCGTCGACGGCGATGCTGCCGTCACCCGTATGGATGTCGACGGCCCCTTCCAGGGCGTCCGACTTCACCGACCCGTCCCCCGTCTCGACCTGGAGATCGGCCCGGCGGGGCATGCGGACCTCGATGCGCAGGTCCCGGGAACGAAAAAGCCCCGACAGCCCGAGATGATTGGAGACGCGGGCGACGAGCTCGACGCGGTCCCCGTCCTGGCGGGAATCGATGCGCAGGTCTTTGCCCAACTCATAGCCCTTGTATTCGACGCGGAATTCGACCTGCTTGGCCTCGCCCGTCACGACGCGGACCGAGCCGTCATTGGTCTCCACGCGGACCTTGGCCCGCCCGGCGACGTCGAAAGACTTGACGAAGTCCTCGCCGCGGGCGCCGGGGACCGCGGCGGCCAAAAGAACGGCGCAAGCGACGCCCAGTCCGATCGAGGAAATCAGACGGTTGCGGATATTCATGGGAATGCCTCCGAACAAAGCGTTCTACAGATGAAGACGAAACCGGGCGGGAAAAGGTTCCCCCGGCAGGCCGCCGGGCGGGAGCTCTTCTTGAACGCGCCCCGCTTCCCCGCCGGGGATCAATCGGCGGGACAGGCGGCTTTTCCCATGATTTGAAATATTTTCTTTAGAGCCTGCTTGTCTTCGTCGGTGTAGGAAAACCCTTCTTTTTCGAGCTTCTCGATTCCCGCCATCCCTTCGGCAAGCCTCGGCTCAACGGCCAGGGCCTGAAGAATGGCGTTTTTGGCCTGTTCGAGATTTCCCTGATTGTAAGAGGCGACGGCGATTCCCAGCATCGCATCGAAGTTCTTGCCGTCCAGGGAAACGCATTTCTTGAAATTCGCCTCGGCGCTTTGATAATCTTTTTTTTCGAGCTCCATGTAGCCGAGATCGTCATACGACGAGGCGTTTTCGGGATTCAAGGATATGGTTTTCGAGAAATCGGAGATGGCCTCGTCGTACTTTTTCAACTTCGCATAGACATGGCCGCGGCTGGCGTAATAATATCCATTGTCCGGGTTGATGGAAATCGCCTTCGTAAAGTCGGAGATCGCGTCATCGTATCTCTGCAATTCGTCGCAGGCCGTTCCGCGTCCGGAATACGCGCCGGCATTATTGGGGCTCAAGATCAGCGCGTTGGAGAAATCGGCGAAGGCCTTATCGTAACGGCGCATCCGGGTCAGCGTGTTCCCGCGGTTGCAATAGATCAGGGCTTCATACGGGCTTATGGCGATCGCCGCGCCATAATCGGAAACCGCATCCTCATACTTTTTTAAAATGTCATAGGCGTTTCCGCGGTTGATATAATAATTGGCGGCTTTCCCGTTCAAGGAAATGGCCCTGGTATAATCGGAGATGGCCTGGTCGTATTTTTTCAGAGCCGCATAACAGAGCCCGCGGTTGCCGTAGGCATCCGCGTCTTGGGGGTTCAAGGCGACGGCCTTGGTGTAATCGGAGACGGCTTCGTCGTATTTCTGGGTCATCCGGTAGCCGTTTCCGCGGTTGTAAAACGCGTCCGTATTGGCGGGTTCAAGGGCAATGACCCTGGAGAAATCGGCGATGGCCTCCGGGTATTTTTTCAATTCATCGTAGGCGTTGCCGCGGAGGAAATAGGCCGACGTAAAATTCGGGTCCAGGGAAATCGAACGCGTGTAGTCGGCGGCGGCCCGGTCCGGCTTTTTCAATTTGGCGTAAGCATATCCGCGATTATAAAAAGCATTGACATAAGAGGGGTTCAAGGAAATCGACCGGGTGAAATCGGCTATGGCCTCGGGAAATTTTCCCAATTTATCGTACGAGGTCCCGCGATTGTAATAGGCCAAGGCGAAATTCGGGTTTAAGGCGATCGCTTTGGTGTAAAAGCCGATGGCCCCGGCGTAATTATGCTGATTGAATTGCGCATTTCCGTTGTTCAGATAATCGTCGGCGCTCTGTCCCGGCAACGAAATCGACGCCATGACCAAAAGGCAGAGAGCTAAAATCGGTTTTTTCATGGGAATTCTCCCCGGAAGGGCCTAGCCAGCCGGCCCGGATCCCGCGTATTCCGGAGACCGCCGAATATCCGCTGGGGGAATCAACGGCCTCTCTCGATCATGCCGGAACTATAGCGGAGGCCGCGCGATGATGTCAAACCTCCTGAAACTGCCGCTCAAGCGGCCGGGAGGGCCAAGATTCATTCGCCAATATGGAGGAGTTCGTAATCAATCAACCCGAGGCCGTTTTAACGGCCGGCATCTTCATTTCATGGCGGCTGCGCTAAGTGAGGGCGGGTCACCCGCCTTGACTTGGACCTCCACGATCTTGTTCAGAAGCGCATCCACCTTCTGCAAGAGGACCGCCTTTTCACGCCAATCAGAAGCCAATGAAGGCGTCAAAGTGATGGCGGCCCTCAGCCGACAGTCATTGGCGACATCCCGCACAACCTCACTGCAACGGATGAGGGTTTCAGTAGATTCGATCATATCTTCTCCTCCCCTTCTTCCAATTCAGCGATGGCCGCGCTAAAATTGGACATATCTTCTTTACTCATTAGCCGCGTTCCTTTGACATTGTCTATTTCAATCATTTAATAAGCAATTAACGTGCCATAAACACATATTATTATATATATTACTTATAATCAGTATGTTACATTATTTTTTTAAGAATTATTCATTATTTTACAATAGTTCAATAAATGGTCATATATTTTTTTTAATCGTCCATGATCATTCAATCACATTTGCTAAATTTATTGTTATTTATGTGTTAAGACCAAAAAAATCGATTAGTGTATATTATTTATACATATAGACGATAAGGATTCCTCTTTAAAACGGGATGATTGTCTTTGCCGCCCGACAACGACCGATGAGACGAATATCCAATTCAAGCTGGCTGCTTACCTGGCCTCATTCGCCGCGATGGAAAGCCTCTAGGCTTGGAACGGGTCCATTGACTTGCCGGCGAAAAAACAATCGTTTTAGCTGCGAAGCTTCATCGGTTGGATTTTAAAAAAAGAAGTCAGAATAAACAGAAAACCATGAGCAGGATAAAACCCCAAAGGTCAGTAGGGACGAAAAAATGGCGGGCCTTTTATAACCATCTTAGTACTGCTCTGAGAAGCCCCGGCGCTCTCTTCCGCGTTCAACAACTCAGAATTCTCGCGAGCGCCGCATGATAGAAATAACACTGGCAGCAACAAGGCGGAGGGGTCGGCCTCGGCTTTTCTTCGACCAGATCCCGCAAACACTGAGCAGAGACCCGGATATATGCCATGGAGCTAAATCCCTGTATGGCCTCCTCCACGGATACTGCCCTCGGAAGCGACTCTCAAATAATCCCACGTGCTTCCCCTCCAGAGAAACACTGGCAAAGGCCATGGGTGTGTCGGTCGATCGAATAGAGGCCTATGCCAAAGGGCTGAGGAAAAAAGGCTGGATCACTTGGAAGCGTCGTGGTCGTGCTCACTCAAACGAATATACACTCTATCCGAAGCCGACGTTTGAGCAGAAGGCGACGAGAAAGCCCAATTTTCCACGTCCTTTAATTTGCGACGTCTTCGATCGAGATGATGACCCCTTTAATCGGGAAAGAGTGCGCCGCGAGATGGCCGCCATATATGGCGATAGAGGATCGAAAATCACTGAGGAAGAGCTTACAGCCTTTCTTGGCCCGGCCCCGGAGATAGAGGATTTGCCCTGGGAAGACACCAGAGAATGGGTGCAGGATTTACCTATTTTCCGTGACAGCGCGGCGTGATAATAGCCTGGAATCCAGGCTACTTTAGAGCCCTGAATTAACAATTCGTTATGTTACATATAATAAAGAGTTTTACGATGCATAATGCCGTGTAGTCACGGCCCTAAATAGATAAAGAGAGCGCGGATGCACTCCAGGCCTCCGGCCTAACCCGAATAAAGAAGAGGGATTTTATTTCAGGGATTTTCTTTTGCGGCTTCCGCTCAGGACGACCGTCCGTAAGGCGAGGGGCGAAGCCCCGAGAGGGAGTCCTGACTAGAAACGTCCCTGACGCGTCCTCTACTCGCCTCCTCCTCTCGGCACGGTGGCCTTCGGCCCCCGGCCTCGTCGGGAGGCTCGTACCGGCTTCGCCGGAGAAGAAAATTTAAAAATCACCGCTGGGAAAGAAAAACTCGAGAATTTTTTTAGGGAGGAGGAGAACATGTGATAGGAAGAAATATGCTATGGTCGTGATTTAGCAAGCATCACGAGCGCGCGCGAGGGGAGATTGATTCCGACATCGAGCTTTCATCCCCAGCGGACTAAGCTTCTGGTGACCGCAGGGAGGGTCACGGACTTTATCTATATAGTCCTGCATTGGCCTGCAAAACGATTTGCAGGGGCTTTTATCCTTGACCTTGGGGAAGAGGGCCTTCTCCCCTTATGTAATGCGCAGGGTGGTTGCCCGTCGTGATACTCGAGCCCCGTCCAGCGCGTCCGCGCCCGAGGAGAACGCCGTCTGGAGCTAGAACTTTCACTTCACCGGTGGTACATTAAATAGTGGTGGGTTAGTCGATTATAAAAGCTGACCTTAAGTTGAACGATCTACCCGTCATCGTCAGACCAAACAGCGGTGGAAGGTTTTTAGACAGACCGTAAAAATTGACTTCAATATTAACATGACTATTAAAAGGCATTTTTTAGGATTCCCGGATTATTCGGGAGCCAGTCTTGAAGATATTATCACAGAGCTTGAGAATTTTTTAGCTTCAACAGGAGCGGACATCCACAGCTTTGAAAAATTAAAAAAAGAAGTGGAAGATCAAGTTAAGCACTTAGACGAAGCAAGATTGATCGGGAGCTATATAAAATATTGGACGGGCCTTTTAGTAGATTTTCAAGCAGATTTTGAAAGATTGCTGGGCGAAATACCTAAAAGCGTTGAAGAACGACACTTGGAAACTATGAGACAAATTTTCGAGAGAAGCAGTTTCGAACTACTACATAAGTGTAACAATTTTGAAGAAAAAGTCTTAGAGAGATCTTTGGGGGACGAGCGTTTAAACTCTTTGGCTGATCAGGTTTTCGAGCTTGCTTCCCAACGGTTCAACGATAACGGCACGCTCAAGGATCTAAGTAATCGTCTCCGAGCATTTGCTGGAAGCGGAAAGAGCAAACTCGGAAGCGCAAAGGATCAACGGGCGAATATTAAGGGCGCTGTACCTCTTGATGTTCCTCAGGGCTTATCGTGGGGCGATGTAACTATGCGCTTCCTAGACGAAGAAAATCTAGAAATAAGAGCAGGAAGAAAGCCATTGGGGGCCAAGAAATTTACCGTCTTGGGCTTTGAAAATAAAAAAACTGAAAGACCAGATACTTTGTGGGTCACTTTGTGGGCCCTAGGCCAGCTTGACGGAGAATTGTCTTGGAAAATGGCAGATCACACAGAGAAGATCGACCCCAAAATGAAAAAGAACATATCAATTCTCCGAAATAGACTAAAAAATCTATTTGGAATTTATGAAGACCCCTTTTATCCATATATTAAGAAGAGAGCTTACAAAACTAAGTTTAGAATTTGTATACGTAAGAAAGAAATATAGAAAATCAGGACATTCGCGGAAGATTATCGTTTTTCTTGCATGGTGAATTCACGTATGCTTTTTTAAATAAATCCATCGTTTAAAAAAATCCCCTTAATCATTTATATTCTTTAATATACGCGTCTCCCTCTCTCCCAAAAAGCAGGGATCACCCTATTTCCAGTGAAAATTCACGATATAGGTTGATGAACAAATTATTCCGTAACTCTCACTATCCCTCCCGGCCCAGCCGCCGGTGCCGAAGCCCGCCCACCGGCCTCCCGGTCGGCATGACGCCGGGAATGGCCCAGCGCCTAATATCTTTAAGCCAATAGGAAAAATGAGAAAAAGGAACGCGGCGACATGTATGTGGGGCAGGACCAGGGAGGCCCTCCCCGAAGGAAAAAAAGATGAAATACAAAATTATTGATGGCCTAGTGGATCTACTGGATACCTCTCAAGTTATCCGGGAGACCATCAATTCCGAAGAGAAGGATCGGGATTTCGGGGAAAAACTGTGTTGTGGTCTGGACCTGATAGACGAATTAATTGACCGTCTAGTAGGTATTGTTGAGACCGAGACAGCCTCTGACCCCGAGATTTCACCTTCAGCCGATTAAGCGCCAAATGACGACGGGAGGGGCACGAGTCTCGAAATATATCAGGGATGACGGCCCCTCCCTTTCGTCTGGGCCGGGAAACAGCTCAGAGAGGAAATATGAGAGACGATTCTGATAAAAAATCCGGAGATAGTCGTCAAGGAGACAAAACATGATTCGAAAATTTTTAAGATTCAAAAGTCTAATGGTATCCGACGATGGAGGGGAAACTTGGCTCGTCGTTCGCCAGCATTACCTAACGGACGAAAACAACAAGTTCCTCGACACTCTGCTTCAAGGGAAGCGATTTAAATTAATCAAGGAGAATTCAATTGAGCCCACAACAAATCAACCAACCGAATCTGGAAATTAGGGAATTCCTAGCAGCCCTGTATTCCAGTTATTTCAAAGACCATGAGGGGTATGTCGAGCTTCGATTTATCAGTAAGGAGACTGGAGCTTGCTTTTCAAAATTCTATCGCCTCGGCGACTTAAGCGATTTATCTCTCGATGAGATCAAGCGGCTAAACGCGACTCATCATGTTTATTTCGGTGTGAATCCGCGTCCGCTCAGCCAAGCCAAAAAGCAAGATGACATTCAAGATGTCGTTTGTCTCTGGGCCGACGTTGATGGAAAGGATTTCGACGGCGAAAAAGACGAAGCTCTCCAACGATTGCAGGGCTTTCCAATCGCACCCTCCATCGTTATCGATTCGGGCCATGGGTACCACAGCTATTGGGTGTTTGCGGAGACGATTATAAATCTTAGGGGGGACCAGCGCGTTTTATTCAAACAAACCCTATCAGGAATGATAAGGGCGATCGGCGGCGATAAGAGCAAGGTACATCTGGATGCCTGCCTCCGCCTGCCCGGCACTCTAAACCTTAAAGACACCCCACCGATCGAATGTAAGGTAGTGAGCTTCACCGACCAGACATACCGGCTGGAAGACTTTGCTCGATTCAGGGACACCGCTTATGTGGAGCCAGAGGCCATCACGGGGGAGATGCCCGCCTTCGGCACCCGGACAGCACCTATCAGCCACAGGGACGAAAACAGCGCCAAAGAGGACGTAGAAAAGCTCGAGATTCCCGCCAGGGAAAAGGACCTCATTATCAAGGGCGGCATGCTTCAGGAGGAGGGCGCTGATCCTACGCGCTCGGCTCGGGACTTTTCAATCATCTGCTCATTGATTCAGCGGGACTACAAATATCCAACGATTAGGAGCATCTTCTTTAATCCATTCCTCGGATGCTCAAACCGCATCATCTCCAAAGGCGAAAAAGCCCTGCTTTACGACGTTCGATCTGCACTGAAAAAGGTACAGCCTCGCCATTCCGAGATTGCCCCCCCGAGCCCCGCAATAGTCGCCGAGGAACAGCTCCAAGTACGATGCGCAGCGGATATCGAGCCGGAGGAAACTAGCTGGCTCTGGCCGGAGCGCTTTTCATTGGGCAAACTCAGTTTAATTGTCGGCGACCCGGAGAGCGGTAAAAGCCTCTTTTGTGCATGGATGGCAGCAAAGGTAACATCAGGGGAGGTATGGCCAGACGGCGCTATCCAATCCCCAGGTAAAGTCATAATCCTTCAATGCGAGGACGACGTCGCCGAAACGGTGGTGCCACGACTTATCCAATATGGTGCCGACCTCACAAAGGTTCAATTTGTGGAAGGAGTGAGGACAACCGAAGGCGGGGATCGCATGCTTTCGCTGCTCACGGACATAAAAAAACTAGAGGATCTCATCTGTCGCGAACGCGACGTGCGGCTGATCATAATGGACCCGATGCAGGCATACCTAGGCGCAGGGCTAAGCAATAAGGTTAATCCCCACGCGGACGCCCATATCCGAGCTATTCTGACCCCCGTTAAGTTGCTGGCGGAAAAGTACGCGGTGGCGGTCGTAGGTGTAGTGCATCTGAACAAAGACGCCCAGAAGGACATGATGTATCGAGTGGGAGGCAGCATAGCCCTCGTTGGCTTGCCGCGAGCGATATGGCTGCTGCAATGGGACCGCGATCCCAACGGTTTCCGCTACTTCCAGTCGATGAAAAGCAACCGGCGAGCGGGTGTTTCGGGCCTGGCGTTCAAGATTGATCGCGACTTAGGTGACGTATCGTTTCACGACGATGTGCCGATCCCAACTGCAATAGAACTCTTGGCCCCGACGACCGACCGCCACCCCCGTGAAGAGGCGAAAACCTTCCTCATGGAGCAATTAAAGGAAGGGGCTCGGGAAGCTCGGGAGATTCAGGCTGCGGCCGAGCAAAACGGCATTAACCGCGCCACCCTCTTTGCCGCGAAGAAAGAGCTGGGAATAAAGGCCGAGAAAATCACCGGCCTCGGGCAGCATGGAAGGTGGATATGGCTCCCGCCTGAGCCGAGAGAGGCTAAGCCGGAGCTTAGCATAACGGAGCGCATCGCAGGTATCCGAGAGAGGGCTGAGAGAGAGAAAGCGATAAGCCATCGACCCGAGGAGCCATCAATCTGAATTAACCGTCTAAACGATCGAGGGCCGGGTAAAGCGGGCCGGATATTTCTAAACCTTCTCCTACGGGAGGGCTATAAGAATATATTCCTTCCTTACATAGTATTCTTATACCCTTATATTCTTATATTCTTGTACTCCGTAGGAATAAGGGTACAAGAGTATAAGGGTATAAGTATTTTATAGGACACTGAGCTAGATTCTTAAGCGTCCTTCTCGTCGGCGGAACTCTATTGGTCCAGCCCCCCGGCGTGCAGACGGATCAGCTGAGGGACAGATGACTTCCCGACGGATTAGCGATATTCGCGGTTCTGTAGAAGAGATCGTATCCGGCGCGATGAAACCAAAACGATATGATGGGAATATAAATGACTTCCCTCTATCGCGCCCCTTCGGGAGGAATTTTTTGGATAGTATATAGCAGAAGGTAAATGATCCGATCCGAGATCGGCCCTCCCCGGGCCTCGTTACGATGCGGACGGGCTAGATGGCCTCTAATCGCAGGGCCTTAAGGTTTCGCGTTAAGGGCAGCTATTTTATCGTCCATGATCTAGGCCTAATACCTTTCGATTCCCTGCAAAACGACCAGCATCCTTCTAATCGGTTAGGATAGGTCCCTTCCCCCGGGGGGTAAAAAGATCGCCCGTCCTAGTGGCTTCTAGAGCGTTATTTAGGGCTCCTGACCGTATCCATTCTCTAAGAACGAGGATAGTAGCTTTTCGCCAGAATATCATCCGCTCATCTAGCCTAAGGCACGCGGAGATAACTCGGTATTATAGAAAGCTTTAAAATATTTTCTTCGACTCAATCATATTTTTAGAGGGAAAGACAATTTTTGGGGAGGATAACTATAGAATATTTATAATTTTATATAATTTATCCTCCTCCCCCGTGTTAATGTTCGGCTCTTCCCATTAAGCTGAGACGGCTCTGTTCGCCTCCTACATAAACGAATACGGCCATTCTATGCCCTCGATCGACCAGTGCAGGGAAATACGCCAAATCATAATCGAACAAGGAATCTACCAGTTCCATATCTTCATGTACAAAGCAGCGCGCCTGTATTGGATGGAAATGGGACAGGCCAAATGGGAGGCGCAGAGAGCATTAGAGGGGAAGTATACAATTGGATTAATTTGGTATAATTTTTAGTAAACGAAATGAACAACAATCAAAGCGCTAAACTGTACAAAAGAGGACTTCGCTTAGAATATTTTACAGTTGGCTACAATATTTTAGAGGGGCTTGCGTCGATAATTTCGGGAATAATTGCGGGAAGTATCGCATTAATCGGATTCGGCTTGGATAGCTTTATTGAGTCTTTGTCTGGTACGGTTCTTATTTGGCGGTTACGAAGTCATTCCGATGATATTGAAAAAGAGCGCCGAAATGAATTGAAGGCAGTAAAGTACGTTGCCTATTCTTTTTTTGTTCTCGCGGCATATATTCTATTTGAAGCCGTAAAGAAGCTTTATTTTCGCAAGATGCCTGAGGGTTCGCTGAGCGGTATCATTATCGCATCTCTTTCCTTGATCGTAATGCCGGTTCTTGCGTATCAAAAGCGAAAGACCGGGGAAAAAATCGGTAGTCGTGCACTTGTCGCTGATTCTAAAGAGACCATCGTTTGCATATATCTATCTATAGCTTTGCTCATTGGGCTTTTGCTCAATTATTTCCTTGGGTGGTGGTGGGCCGACCCGATTGCTTCACTGGCAATCATTTGGTTTTTGATCAAGGAAGGAAGAGAACTGCTAGATGATGAGTAGAATATGCTGCCAACGGCTATATTGAAGGCCACGGCTGGAGGACATCTCCCGTGCTAGATGGGATGAACTACGGGCGCTAGATAGGAAATATGTATCGTTCCAATATTGGAGCCGAATCAGGCTCCCAAATATTTTTCAAATAGGTCTTTGTTCCAATTTAACTGAGTCCCCGCTGACTGTAAAGAAGCAAGAAGCAAGGCTTCCGCAATTTCTTCTTTTGTGGCCCCTGCTGTGAGCGCATCTTGAATATGATGTTCTGTACAATGATTGCATCTAAAAACGGATGCTATTGCCAATCTGATTAATTCTTTCGTTTTTGAATCTAAAACGGTTTTTTGTTTAGCGACGTTTGAAAAATGTTGATAGCCAGCACCTAAAGGTGACTTTTTCAGATACCAGGGTGCATCTGTGTTCATGGTATTCTTCCTCCAAGGAAATTGATGACGAGGATTTCCATTACACCTAATTATATTGAAATAATGTTAAGAGATGATAAAGAAGAAAACAGCGTTCCTCTTAGCTTCCTTATTGCTCCGGGCGCGGCCATGAGAAGGGTAGGGCTGAAAGCACATCACTCATGCGCGGTGGGAAGAACTGCGAGCGATCGCAGAATATTGCGCTCTTATTTATGCCCGATTCTGCCTAAAATGCAACAAATGCCCACAAGTTTATGGGGAGGGCTTGGGATAAGGAGTATCGAAGAGAGGACTCGAAATAGGGAGTATTTTAATTCGGTGGGGTACTTTGCCCTAAGATTGCCTTAACGTGTCTTGACCTGTCTCCTGCTGTCCGCTCTGTACCCATATATTCCGTTTTTTACAAGATCCTTCAGATAGGCAGAATTGAGCTAATCGGTTATTGAATTGTGCTTAAAGTAATGTCTCTAATATAGTAACGGAGATGGCCTTTTGATTCCTCACCTGCCCCCTTTTTAGGGCCGTTTTCCCCTGGAAAATGAGTTTTTCAAACGCAATCCCGGGATTATTGCCTTTCCTCTCCTTCCGACTCTCCCGAACGCCGCCCGCGAACCTGCCAAAACAAACTGGTCAATCCTTACGGGCTATCTTTTCCGGCCTTTTCGCCGCCCCCAATCGAGCAGCGACTTCTCTTTTTTTCATTCCCTTCAATTCCGTCAACTTTTTTATTACTTCAGGCTTTCTTATCGTTATCTTCCCTGACTTCTTTTCCCAATGTGCGATGCTGATCGCGTTCATGCCAACCAACTTGCCTAAGTTGACCTGGGAAAGGCCGAGCCGCCGACGAAGGCTCTTTATCCCCCTGGCATAGATCGCGACTTGTTCGGCTTGCGGCTCCGAACCGGCCTCACTCGGTTGGCCTTGACCAACTGCGGCCAGTTTTTTTGAAAGATCCTTATTTTCTTTCTCTAATTTGGAGATTCTGCTTTTTTGTTCGGCTAGTCTCTTCTTCAGGGCAATATGATCCCTGCGGAAATTCGAGAGCGCTAGGCCGATTTCTCGGCGGGAGATGCGTCGAATCTCATTTTTGATTGTTTGAGCGAGGGTGGACATGACAAAGACTCCTTATATCTGGAAGATGCACCTATACCCCGATTGTTGAATAAGAAACTTCGCATACCGATTAACTCATTAATATTCTACACTCATCTCACATCGAGCGTCACGGTTTATCCGTTTACTAGAAAACCAGCGAGGTCTTTATTGTTCCTTAAGACAGCCCAATTCCTCGGGCATTAAAAAGATCGCCCGTCCTAGTGGTTCCTAGCACGTTTATAGGGGGCTCCTGGCCGCATCCATCAAGCGTTGACAGCGGCCATCCCCCAGAATATCATCCGAGTATCTAGAGCGGGGATCGTGAAAATTAAACCTGTCAAGCTCCTTGCCTATGCTTTGGCCTTTAGGACGATATTCAATAAGATGATGAGGGTAAGTAATTTCCTCTTTTGACTGATCCGCCGCGCCGGAAATAAGGAGATGACCAAATGGCGATTCCGGATTTCCAAAGCTTGATGTTGCCTCTCATGCGATATTGCGCCGACGGAAAAGAACACAGCATCAGCGAAACAACCGATGCCCTTGCCGGTCAATTCAAACTGACAGATCAAGAGCGTACGGCTCTTTTGCCCAGCGGTGTGCAGGAGGTGTTCCGAAATCGAGTGGCTTGGGCAAAGTCCCACCTTAAAATGGCAGGTCTAATCGAAAATCCGAAACGCGGAATTTACAACATTACAGAAAGAGGATTGGAAACAGTTCGCAAAAATCCACCATTGATCAACCTGAAATATCTCAACCAATTCGCTGAATACGTCGCCTTCCGGAAAACACATCGTGAGCGACCGGAATCCACAGATGATGCCGAGAATGGACAAATCGTAACGCCTGAAGAAGCGCTTGAATCGGCCCATGAAAAAATCCGCGAAAGTTTGGCGGTAGAAATTCAACAGAAGCTGAAATCGTGCTCGCCATCCTTCTTTGAGCGGCTCGTCGTCGAAGTCATAGTCAAAATGGGATACGGAGGCACACGACAGGATGCAGGAAAAGCGATCGGAAGATCAGGAGATGGAGGTATCGACGGGATCATCAAAGAAGACAAACTTGGTCTCGATACAATCTACATCCAGGCGAAGCGGTGGGAGAATACGGTCGGACGGCCTGAGATACAGAAATTCGTCGGCGCGTTAACTGGACAACGCGCGAAGAAGGGACTTTTCATAAGTACATCTAATTTCTCCAGCGATGCGATGGACTACGTTTCTCGTGTTGATACCAAGATCGTTCTGATAGATGGCGAGATGCTGGCCCAGCTCATGATAGACCACAACGTCGGGGTTTCGATCATAGCATCCTACGATCTAAAGAAAATCGACTCGGACTATTTCACCGAAGAATAGAGAATTGCTGACAAGTTAAACCTGGAGAAGAGGAGAAGAGAGAATGAATTATTGGGTAAATTCACCTCATATTGAACAAAAAAATTTGAATGAATGGATTGAGTATTGCCGAAGAAATAATGTAGCGATTATGGGATGGACTTATGAAGATCCGCTTGGAAAGATGTTCAAAGATCGAATCGAAATCGGAGATTTAATTCTCGTTGCTCAAGGAAGTAATCGGAAAAAACGACTTTGCCTTGTTGGTTACGTAGCGAGCAATGCAGAGACAAAAACCATAATAGATCCACCCTTTAAAGGGCTTAGTTACTTAAGACATCTAAATCCAGCTAAAATACTTAAAGATAATCCAGCAGATTATGGAATGAGCTTTTATAACGCGGCCTGGGGAAATTCAGATATGTCCCCCGCTTTATACCGACTTTATCCAGATGATAATGATGCCGATAAAGAAATTGTCGACATATTGCGTGAACTTCTTTCGGTATAAATAATCCTTAACGGAAAAGATTATATGAAATAATATATTTTCTATATTCAACACTAGAAAAAACGCTTTTTTCTCTGTGAAAAATTGATCAAGCTGGAGAAAAAATATCAAAATTTTCTATAATCGCGAATAATTCCCGTAGTGACCTTTACCAAAGAAATCGGTCGTGGCATATTGTTGGCAAAGGACATATCGTTGACAGCCACAAAAGGTAGCGATACACTTTTTAAATAGCTAGAAGGAGGGACTTAGATTGATTCCCACTTTTTTTGCTAAAGGCTTTAAATACAAACTTTATATTATCAGATCCCCAGTGGTTTTCAAGTCGCTAGGTCGTGACGCGGGCAACGGAGTCAAACAATGGGACTTGCAGATTGGTTCTGTAAATTCTGCGCAAACTTACAAGTTCAAGATGGCGGCACAATATCAAGTCGGTACAAGGCCATTACTCAACGCTTAAACACTGATTTCTGGACAACGACCTCTGAAACGGCTCACAGTCTTTATGTGGGATCGTACGGAAGAAACACAGCGATTCAGGGGTTCAGTGACCTTGACATGCTTTTCCAAATGCCCTACGCGGTTTATCAACAATACGATTCCCATAGCGGAAACGGGCAGTCTGCTCTATTGCAAGCATTAAAATCCTCTGTAGAAAAAGCCTACTCGAAAACAAGTATCAGAGCGGATGGCCAGGTAATTCTTGTCCCTTTTTCTGATGGTATTACTTTCGAAGTAGTTCCTGCATTTACTAATATCGACGACAGCTATACCTATCCTGACGCTAACGATGGCGGAAGATGGCGAACTACAAATCCTAAACCTGAGATTGAAGCTATCCGTATAAGGAACACCAACTGCAATGGGAATCTGATCCCTCTATGTAGAATGATACGATCATGGAAAGCAAAATGGGAAGTTCCAATTGGTGGCCTGCTCGTTGATACTTTCGCATTTCAATTCATCGAGAAGTATGAATTCCGGGACAAATCATATTTATATTACGATTTCATATGCCGCGATTTCTTCAAATGGATGTCTGAGCAGGACGAAAAGCAGGATTTCTGGAAAGCTCCGGGAAGCGGCCAATACGTATTTGAAAAGGGTTTGTTTCAATTCAAAGCAAAGAGATGTTACAATATTTCAATAGATGCGATAGCGCATGAGATGGCCACTCCGAAACAAGAGTGGTCCGCTAAACAGAAATGGAGGGAAATCTTTGGAACGACATTCCCAGACTAGCGAAATAGACGATTATCGTCGTATTCTCGAGGGCCAGTTACGCGAATGTTACGGAAGAGTAGTGTATTCCCATAAAACTCATGAAAAATGTGCAGATATTTTGCTACAGAGACTAAGTAGAATTAAACTCCTGCAAATAATTTTATCGGCTATCACAACGGGGGGATTTATCGCTTTGGTGTTTGGTGCTACAAAAATCGGCGCTGCCGCTGGAATAATAGTATCAACAGCCCTACTTGCTCTTAATGCATATACAAAAAACTACGATCTCGGAGAACTGGCTCAGAAACACAAGCAAGCTGCAAATGATCTCTGGATTATACGGGAGAAATACCTGTCTTTGCTCGTCGATCTAAAGATAGGAGAAAAGCCTCTCGAATCAATTCAGATGCAACGAGATGAATTATTAGAACAACTTCACTCTGTATACAGCGGGGCGCCAAGTACGACGTTTCAAGCATATAAGAAGTCGCAAGAGGCACTAAAGAATCTTGAAGATATGACGTTTACTGATGCAGAGATCGACGCATTTCTTCCGCAAGAATTGAAACGGGGCTAACTTTCTGTTTCAATCTATCTTTGATTTAATTAGGAATCTCAAATAATTTTCCCGTCCTTCCTTTTTCCTTCCCCCCCCCTCACCGACCTGCCAGTTATGTTCTGGAAACCGGAGTCTCTCTTCTTTAGGACGATGCGGAGCGATTTCTTGTTCCGGTATACCTTTCGAGTGCCGATGCTCGGAGCTATTGACCGTGTCACCTGCCGACGATATAGTTTCAGCATGAAAAGGTGGGGAGATTCAGCGTCAAAAGCGGGAATTCGCCAGGTCGAGGAAAAAGAAAAATCTTATCCTTCTGGAAACATAAATCGTGAGAGGACGCATTTGAAGGGAGGCCCGGCACGATGACTCGCTTGCTTCTCATTAGCCCGGGCCAAATCCTCACCGGCGCGCTCTTCAACGAGCCGATGCGGATTGAGACCGTGCAGGCCAACGGCCCCGCAAGTTGGGTGGTCGGTTTGGTGGGTACAAAGTCAGAACGATTCCGAAAGGTGACGCTGACCGGTGCCGATTTCGATCACCTCACTGTTCTCGACGCGGAGCACTCTTTTGATGGCGACGGACGTTTGTTGAGGCTTGGTCTCCAGGCCTACGCACTCGGCATCGCCTACGAGTTTGATCCCTACTTCGGACTTTCGATCTCGCGCGTGGATCCCCTTCCGCATCAGCTCGAAGCGGTCTACGACTA
The DNA here is from genome assembly GCA_963729855.1 of Candidatus Aminicenantota bacterium. Lineage (GTDB taxonomy): Bacteria > Acidobacteriota > Aminicenantia > Aminicenantales > UBA4085 > UBA4085. Next base: position 938,327 of record CAVSPT010000005.1, read on the forward strand.
TCTGCTCAAACTTGCGCGCGTTCGGTTCCTGCTTGCCGATGACGCCGGCGCAGGCAAGACGATCATGGCGGGCCTGCTCATCCGCGAGCTGGAACTTCGCGGCCTCGCCGAGCGCATCCTGATCGTCTGCCCTGCGAACCTCGCATTCCAATGGCAGCGCGAGCTGAAAGAGAAGTTCGATACCAAATTCCTGGTCCTCAAGGGGCAGGACATCCGTGAACAGTTCGGCGTGAACCAATGGCTCGAGCGTAGCCGGGTGATCACCTCGCTCGACCTCGCGAAGCGTGCCGAGATCCTGCCCGGACTTCGCCAGGTCCACTGGGATCTGGTAATCGTGGACGAGGCGCACCGCATGTCGGCCTCCGACGAGTCGCACAAAAGCCTGCGCTATAAGCTGGGCGAACTGCTGCGCGATACCTCGGACCACATGCTACTGCTCACGGCGACTCCCCACCGGGGCGACCCGGCAGAACTTCAGCCTGTTCCTGCAGCTCCTCGACGCCGACTGCCTATGCAGACGTGAAATCGATCCGCGAGGCCATGGACCCCGACGGGCGCCGTTCTACCTGCGCCGCACCAAGGAGGCGATGGTCTACTTCCCTGAGCGGCGAGCCGGATGGCACCTGGGCGGCCGAAAAGATATTCACGAAGCGCATTCCCCATACGGTGGACTTCCAGTATCGACGGTGCGGAGTTCGACCTCTATCGCGACGTGACGCGCTTCGTGAAGCGCAGAGCGCCCGCGCCGCGGCGGAGGGTGAAGATCCCCGGGCGCGCGCGATCGGCTTCCTGATGTCTCTCTACCAACGTCGGCTCGCATCGAGCACGCTATGCCATGCGCCGTTCGCTTGAGAACCGTGCCCGGCGCCTGGAAGAGGGTCTCAAACGTGCGCAGGAACTCGCCCGTCAGGCGCCGCCCGATCTGCCCGATCCGGAAGAGCTGGAGGAGATGGAGGAGAGCGAGCGCGAGCGACTGGAGGCGCATGCTTGAAGCGATCACGCTTGCGGGGAGCGCCGACCACGTGCGGGAGGAGATCCAGGAACTGCGACACCTGGCAGTCCAGGCTCAGGCGGTCGAGGATGCGGGCACGAGGCGAAGCTCTCGCGACTCAAAGAGCTGCTCCAGAAGGAAGGCTTCTTTGATCATACCGACCAGCGCCTTCTCATCTTCACCGAGTTCAAAGACACCCTGGACTATCTATGGCGCTGCCTAAGTGCTGGGGGTTCCGCGTCGGCTGTATCCACGGCGGCATGAAGCCGGGTTCGCGTGACGAACCGGGCACTCGACTCCACGCAGAGCAGCAGTTCCGCGAAGGGAGATCCAGGTTCTGGTCGCCACCGAGGCCGCGGGCGAGGGTATCAACCTCCAAGTGCTGCAATATCCTCTTCAACTACGATATCCCCTGGAACCCGAATCGCCTTGAACAGCGCATGGGTCGCATCCATCGTTACGGCCAGCGCAAGGATTGCCTGATCTTCAATTTCGTGGCCACAAACACCATCGAAGGCCGCGTCCTTCAGCGGCTCCTCGAAAAGCTCCAGGAGATCCGTGATGCGCTCGACGATGATGCCGTATTCAACGTGGTCGGCGAAATTCTTCCCGCGGCGCACGTCGAGCGCGTCCTGCGCGATTACTACGCTGGGAGGCTCGGCGACGCGGACCTCGAGGAGCGGCTGCTCCGCGATGTTGAAGAGAAGCAGTTCCGCGCCATCTGCCAGAACGCGCTTGAAGGGCTCGCGACCAAGAAGCTGAACCTTGAAATGCTGATTGAGCGTCGCGCGAGGGCGCAGGAGCGGCGCGTCGTTCCGGAGACCATCGCGCGTTTCGTCCGGGACGCGGCCGAGTACGTGCCGTTGACCCTCAAGATGTTCCTGAGCCTGCCCCACACATTCGAACCGGCGCGACACCCTCGGTCCTCCGTCGGTATGAAACGACCCGGACTGGAAGCTCCCGGCCCTTGCCGACCGATACCCGCGCTGCTCCACCGACCGCGAGACGGCCGAAAACGACAAGCTGGAGTGGGTCACGCCCGGACATCCGCTCTTCGAGGCGGTCCGGCGGCATATTCATGCATTGTCGCAGGATGTTTTCGGCAAAGGAGCCTGTTTTTATTCGCTTCAGCACGAAAAGTCGGCTCGCATTGATTTCTATCGCGCCAGCGTCGTGGATGGTCTCGGGCAGGTGGTCCATGAACGACTCTTCGCGGTGGAGATCACTGAGAACGGTGAACCTCGGCTCGTTGACCCGGCCTGCTCGGGAATTTTACGCCTGCGGAAACACCGGCGAAATGCCCGTGGCCGCAATCTCCCCGAGGCGAGGAATGGCTAAATGAACAGGCGCTGAAAGCCTTCCTTGAAGAAACACGATCCGAGCGGCTTGCTGAGGTGGAGCGTATCAGCGTCTCATGTGGAGCTTTCGTTGACAGAGCTCTCCAGAGAACGGATGAGGAAATAGGAAGGGCTGCTGCCGAAGTGGAGCAGAAGATCTCGGGTCCGAGGGGCGCCTCGCACGGGCTGAGACCCGACATGGAGAGCTTTTTGAGCCGTCGTGACCTCCGCAGGCAGGACTTTGATCGCCAGCGCTCGCTATCGCTTCAGGCGGTGGAGCGACTTACAAGTGTCCTTGTACTGCCGCATCCTGAGCGGGAAACACCAACCATGCGGAGATTACGGCCTAACTTTGAGACCGAGGCCATAGCCATGACGGTTGTCATGGAACACGAGCAAAGACAGGGCCGTCAGGTCTATGACGTGCATGAAAAGAACCTTGGATATGACATAACCAGTCTCGATCTAAGTTCTGGTGAACTGCGCCTCATTGAGGTCAAAGGTCTCGGCGATGTCGCTGGGACTATTCTCCTTACCCCCAACGAGCGACGCGTCGCGGAGGACCGGAGGGAATGCTATTGGCTTTATATCGTTTCCAATTGCAGCTCGGAGCCTCAACTTCAGGAGCCGATCAGAGATCCGGCACGTTTTACGTGGAATGAGGTGACAAAGGTTGCGCATTACTACTTTCAGTGGATGCGATGAAGAAACCTTTGAAGGTACATGAAAACGAGCCGCCTTACGGAGATGCAAAATGAGCAGGGCAGACGTGGTGGACAGCGAATCTGCGAGTGGTGGGTCGATGAAGCGGCACCGATACTGGGAAGGATTCGTAAGCGGGACGAATCGCGGTCGAGCGTTTGCAGTGATTTCAGGTAAGGAACAAGCGATCAAGGCGTCTGTGCTCCTTCTTGATCAGATCCTTGGGCCTGCGATAATTCGATTCACAGGCACGCGCAATAAGGACAAGATCAGCCTCCACCTCGTACGATTTAAGCCTAGTTTCCGATTCGCGCCGCTCGATGGCTCATTAGATCTGGATATTGAAAGCGATGGGAAAACTGCTCGGGGCAGATGGAGCACCGACATTGCGACATCTGGTGATGCGATATTTAGGCGGGCCACATGGTTTCAAGTGCGGCTTCCTATTCGGAAGCTCGCATCGGGTTTTCGTTTCCAGTGGTACCGTTGGTTTCCTATGGCTTATTGCGTCGGTCTAGTAACCCTGGCGGTGTTCGCTCTGCTCCGGCAATTAACAGTCGGATGGGGACCCATACCTTCTACTTCTTCTGCCAGCACCGTTTTTATTCCAGCGTCATCTTGTATCATTAATTCAAGGCCTTCAGTTAAAAAAGCTTGGCCCAATCGAATTCGAAACACAGAGACCAGTTGAGCAGATTTTTTCAGCCGTGGCAGCTGCAATCCCTGGCCTAGTTGATCAACAGGTCAAGGAACATCTAGCGTTTAGAGATCTTGACCAATTTTTGGTACCGCGAACAAAACTCCTTCTACTGAGGCTAGCGCAAGAAGAAGAGATGTATCTGAATAGGTTCGAACAACTTGCGTTGGATGTAGGCGTGCCAAAGGATAATCTCTACGACACCACTGGTGCCCTCTTGTCTTTCGGGAACGCTTCATTCTCCGCGGATCAAATCAGTATCACTGCGCGGGGTCGAGAATATTCCGGGCACCTCGTCCCGCAAGGAATTCGACAAGCGGCAGAAGGGAAAAATTCATGATCCCCAAGGACTGCAAGCGCCTCGCCGAGGTCGACTTCCCGATTGCGGAGGTATCGCGGCACGCGGCGCGGGGAAACCAGCGGGGCGGCCGGGGCGCCGCTGCATTTATGGTGGGCACGCCGGCCGCTAGCGTCGAGCCGCGCGGTGCTCCTCACACTGCTGTGGCCGGACCCTTGCGATCCGCTTTGCCCGACGGAGTTCAAAGAGCAGGCGCGAATGCTCTTGCCGCAAGTCGGTGGCTGCCATCCGGGCACCACAGACGAGGACCTGCGCAAAGCACTGCTCAAATTCATCGCGGACATCGCGAACTGCGGTGACAGCAGCGCAACCCATCTATCTCGAGGTGAGCCGGGCATTGGTAAAATCGGCGTACGGAAAGTCGCCGCCTTTGGTTGCGGATCCGTTTGCTGGGGGTGGCTCCATTCCCATCGAGGCACTGCGGCTCGGCTGTGAGGCCTTCGCCTCTGACATCAATCCCGTTGCTTGCCTGATCCTCAAAGTGATGTTAGAAGACATCCCTCGTAACGGGCTAAAGCTTTCGGATGAACTGCTCCGGGTCGGTGCCGAGATCCATAAGCAGGCCAATCGAGAACTTGCCGACCTCTACCCGAAGGATCTCGATACTGCCACACCTATCGCGTACCTCTGGACACGAACTGTTCAGTGTGAAGCGCCGAACTGTGGTGGTGAGATCACGCTTGTGCGCTCGTTTTGGCTGTGCAAGAAGGCGAATCGCAAATTGGCACTCATGCCCCGGGTTGTTCGGCCGACGGGCAAGCCGCCGCACATTGAGTTCGATATATTTGAGCCAAAGAGTGAAAAGGACGTGTCGGCCGGCACGGTGACCAACGCGAAGGCAACTTGCCTTATATGCGGAGCAGTGCTGTCACCCAAGCGTTTGCGGTCGCAACTCACGACGCAGCGCGGCGGGGCCGCAGCCGTCTTCGATGCGAAGGGCAATCGTACCGGCGGGGCGCGGCTTCTCACAGTTGTGACGCTGCACGGCGGCGAGCAGGGTCGGCACTACCGATTGCCCACGAGCGAAGACTACAAACGAATTTGGGTCGCAACCGAGGCACTCCGCAAAATAAAGCCGCATGGCGGAATTTCAGCAGTACCAAATGAGTCAATATCGCTTGACGAAATTCGGCGCGTATCAGTTCCGCTATACGGAGCGACGACATTGGGGCGATCTTTTTAATCCGCGGCAACAATATTATCTAGCAACTGTTGCTCGAAGCATCGCTAATTCGAGCTCAACGATTGCCGCAAGGCGATTGTTATGTCTTGCGCTCGACAGACTTGTTACTCTGATGAGCGCGCATTGTAGATGGAAGCCGTCAGGGAGATCGCTCATTGACATGTTTGGGCGCCATGCCATTGGAATGGTCTGGGATTATGCGGAAGCAGCGCCAGATCAATTGAGTGGGGATCTGTGGGAGAACTGGATCAAAAAGCTCGCCGAATTTGTCGAGAGCAATGCCCAGATTTTCACGAAGACTGGTCAGGTGATGCTTGGCGATGCAGCGCATCAAGCACTTCCCGACGCAAGTGCTGAGTGTGGTTCACTGACCCGCCCTACTATGACTCGATTCCATATGCACACTTAGCCGACTGTTTCTATGTGTGGCTGAAGAGGGCGATGATAACCAGTGAGGGACAATCTGACTTTCTTCTACCCCTCATCGCCAAGGATCAAGAGTGCGTCGTTGATCGCCCCCATAAATTAAGCAAGTCCATAAAGAATCGCGATTTCTTTGAGACCAAAAAAAGTGCATCTTGCGCTCGAGACGGTCGACGCGTTTTGACAGATGCGGGCGTTGGGTGCGTTGTCTTCGCTCACAAGACCACTGAAGGATGGGAGTCGCTTATTTCTGGAATTGTGCGTTCGGGCTGGTCAATCACCGCGTCATGGCCGATCGCTACTGAACTTAAGACTCGTCTCAACGCTCGTGATACCGCTTCCCTTGGAACCAGTGTTCATCTCGTTTGCCGACCTCGCCCTGTCGATGCAAAGGTCGGTGACTGGGCTGACGTGTTGCGCGAGTTGCCGAGTCGCGTGGGCGATTGGATGGAGCGCCTGCAGGGTGAGGGTGTCCGCGGTGCCGACCTCGTCTTCGCTTGTATCGGACCAGCGCTCGAGATCTTCAGCCGTTATCGAGGGTCGAACCGCCGAGGGGTGAGAGATCGCACTCGCGGAGTATCTCGAGAAGGTCTGGGAAATCGTAGGCCGGAGCGCTCTAGCCCAAGTGCTCGGCACCGCCGAAGCCAAGGCCCGAAACGGCGCCGCCGGCGCAGTTGAGGAGGACGCCCGGCTCACAGCGCTTTTCCTTTGGACGCTACAGAGCACGGATGGCGAGACGCGAATGAGGAAGTCAACGAGGAGAGGCGAGGAGCCGTCCGACGAAGGCGAGGATGAAGAAGATCTCCCGCGGCAAAGCCAAGGGCTTCACGCTGATCTTCGACGTCGTGCGTCGCTTCGCCCAGCCGCTCGGCATCGATCTGCCCAAGTGGGAAGGCCGGGTCATCGAGACGAAGAAAGGCGTCGTGCGCTCTTGCCGATCGCTGAGCGCGCGAAGCAACTCTTCGGCGAGGATGGCGCGCAAGCTGTGGCCGCCCGGCTCGAGCAGGAGGCGGCAGTCGGTACCAATCCACTCCAGGGGATGCTCTTTCCCGACCTAGAGGAAGCCCCAAAAATTCGCCGGCAGGGTCGTGGCCGCGGCACAATCGGCGACATAGAAGTATCGGACGAAAGCCTGGCCGCCGCTCGCGAGGCCACGACTCTCGACCGCGTCCACGCCGCGATGCTCCTACAGGCCGGCGGCCGTACCAACGCGCTACGCGCGTTGCTCAAAGCCGAACAGGAGCGCGGCTCCGATTTTCTGCGCCTTGCCAATGCCTTCTCGGCCCTATACCCAAAGGGAAGCGAAGAAAAGCGATTGATCGACGCGATGCTGTTGGCGGTCCCGAGGTAGCTCGATGCTCTATTTCGCATACGGATCGAACATGAACTGGAGTCAGATGCGAGAGCGCTGCCCATCGTCTCGCTTCGTAGGAATAGCCGTTCTACGCGATCACAAGCTCGCGTTCTCGCAAGAATCGGTCAACCGTGGCTGCGGGGTTGCAGATGTGGTCTCGGAGATCGGGACACAAGTGTGGGGAGTAGCATACGAAATATCCGATCTCGATGTCGGCAAGCTCGATGCCCCCGAGGGCTTCCGGCCAGGCCGAAACAAGAACTCGTACTATCGGCGCGAGTGCTTGGTCTTCCTGATGGAGAAGACCAACGGCCACTCACGGTGTCCGCCTATTTCGGTGATCCGCAACTCAACCCTCCGCTTCCAAACGATGCCTATAAGGATCTCATCCTCACGGGAGCAAAACACTGGCACCTGCCGGAAGAGTACATCCGCGAACTGGAACAGATCGAGGTCGATGGATGACAGACCCTGTCTTTGCTGTCTGGCAGATCTCGGGTGGGCCGGCTTCGCGCTCCTATGCTGAGATCTTCCTGAAGCACGGGGTCGCGCTGATCGGCCCTGGGAACGCAGGGCCGTGGAACTCCGAACGCGACGACGACGAGTTCGAAGGCAGCTTCGTGCGACGCTTCGCGAGCGAGGTCGAAGCGGGAGACGTCTTTCTATTCGCGACGGCCTCGCAACGATCGCCGCGGTGGGCATCGTGGATGGCGACTACCTATACGTGAACGCATTCGACGACGTGAACGGGTGGGACCTTCAGCACGCTCGGCGCGTGCACTGGTGCCGTCTGCCGGAGGAACAGACGTTCGGGAGCGCGATCTTCGGCGCCAACCCGCCGCGGTGTTCACGGGTCTGGAGTGAGGAAGTCGTGGACTGCGCGGAGCGGTTCATCAAGTCTCCGCCAACGTACTGGCAGACGGCCCCTATCCCGGAACTGCCTGCCGAGGAGCCACCGCTGATCAGATTCCCGGCGCTTTGCAGGGAATCGTCGCCCTAGCCGCTGATCTCGTACCGTTGCTTCAGAACGGCCAAGCCTTCGGCGAATACCCCAAGCGAGGACGAATTGATCGCCCATTTCGTCGTTCCTTTCTTACGTGCTCTCGGTTGGCCGCCGGAACGGATCGCCGTACAATGGCGGCACATCGACGTGGCGGTATTCCTGGCGCTACCTCGCACGCCGGAGAACTGCCACCTCGTGATCGAGGCCAAGCGCTTGGGCGCAGGAGTCGAAGGAGCGCTCAATCAGGCTAAGGGATACGTGGAAGCGCTCGGTTTTCCACGAGATGTGATTGTCACCGATGGCATCCGCTACCGGATGTATTCCGGGGAACGCGACTTCGCGCCCTTGGCCTATGCCAATCTCGCCCGGCTGAAACGACCGGCGGCTGATCTGTTCGCCCGCATACAAAGACCGTAGGAGGATCGTAATGGAACCCTGGTAGAAGATCGCCACACCACGCAAGGAAGTCCGCGAAGGACGCTCTTCAACCCAGACGAGTTTGCAATCGCCTTAGAGCAGGTCGTGGCTGGCACGGCACCGGAGGACTATCGCGACTCCGCGCAGTTCTTCGCACGCACCTGTTTCACGCGGGCTCTACGCGAACACGCGGGCATGGTGCTGAGCCGGCTCTCCGGAAAAACCGACAACACTCCACCCGTGCTCACGCTCGTCACCCAGTTCGGCGGTGGCAAGACGCACACGCTCACCACGCTTTACCACCTGGTGACGAACGGTGACGTCGTTGCCGGTTATAGCGGGGTCGCGGACTTGGTGCGCGAAGCGGGCCTCGCTTCCATTCCTAAGGCGAAAGTCGCTGTGTTCGTGGGCAATGCCTGGGATCCACAGCCGGGGCGCGAGACACCATGGATCGACATCGCCCGCCAGCTCGCGGGTGATAAAGGCGTCGAGGCGCTTGGCCCCGCTGCCAAGACGACGCCCCCCGGTACCGACTCTATCGCACGAGTTTTCCAGGCAGCAGGCGCGCCGGTGCTTTTGCTTTTCGATGAGGTGCTCAATTTCCTAAGCCGCAACCGATCGAGCGACTCACCGGCATCCTTTCGGGCTTTTCTTGGAAACATCGTGCGGTCGATGATCAACACGACAGGGTGTGCGGCCGTGGTGAGCTTGCCGCAGAGCAAGCCAGAGATGGATGATTGGGAGATCCGGTGGCATGATTTGATTTGCAGGGAGGTTGGGCGCGTAGCAAAGCAGCTGATAGTCAACGACGAGACCGAAATCAGCGAGGTTGTCCGCCGGCGGCTCTTCCAGGATCTAGGAAGCGAGAAGATTAGGAAAAACGTCGCCAAGGCCTTTGGTGACTGGTGCTTTGAGCGGCGCGCGCAGCTCCCCCCGGAGTGGACCGCCGTGGACTCGGCCGCGACCGAGGCCAAGGCACGCGAGTTATTGCAGCACCGCTTCGAGGCCTGCTACCCATTCCATCCGGCGACGCTGTCGGTCTTCCAGCGTAAGTGGCAGACGCTGCCGCAATATCAGCAGACTCGCGGTACACTGGCGATGTTGGCCCAGTGGATCTCGATCGCTGCGCAGGAAGGTTTCCGAAAGGCTCGCACCGAGCCGCTCATCACGCTTGGATCGGCACCGCTCGCGGAGCCGGGATTCCGAAGCGTCGTACTGGGTCAGCTCGGCGAGTCGCGCCTTGTTGCGGCGATCGACTCGGACATTGCAGGCGAGCAAGCGCATAGCAAGGCGCTCGACGCGGATACGAAGGGGCCGCTGCGGGACATCCACCGACGCGTCGGCACCGCGATCCTCTTCGAGTCGTCGGGCGGACAGACCGATAAGGTCGCACACTTGCCCGAGTTGCGCTTCGCGCTCGGTGAGCCCGAGCTGGACACGACATCAATCGACAACGCTGCGTTGGTTCTCGAAGGTAGGTCGTATTTCATCCGTAAGACGGGTGCGGACGGCTTCCGAATCGGCTACCAGCCTACCATGAAGAAAGTGGTGAATGACCGGCGCGCATCGCTCGACGAGGAAACCGAGGTAAAGCCCGCAATACGCAAGCTCGTCGAGGAGGAATTTCGACGAGGCGCGAGCATCACAATAGTGGCCTTTCCTTGCGATGGCGCCGAGATCCCAGATACGCCGAGACTGACTCTCGTTATCGTCGATCCCGAGGTGGAATGGTCGGGCGGAGGCTCATTGCGCACGCAGCTCGCCGAGTGGACGCGCGAACGCGGAAGGTCGCCGCGGCTTTACCCTGGAGCGCTCGTTTGGTGTATCAAGAAACCGGGACGGGACCTACGCGACAAGGTGGAGCTGGGCCTCGCATGGATACGGGTGGCGCGCGAGGTTGCCGAGGGCACGCTCGGTGGTGAGTTTGATAAGAGCGACCGAGCGGAGCTTCAGTCGAAGGTCAAGGACGCGGAAGTAGCGGCGAAGGACGAGGTATGGGGCGACTATCGTTTTGCGGTCCTTGCCGATGGGAAGGAAACCGACGGGCTCAAGGTAATTGATCTCGGCGCTGGGCATTCTTCGAGCGGCGAGACCCTATGCGGGAGGGTAATCGGCGCACTCAAGTCCGAGGCACTCCTCAACGAATCCGTTGGTGCCGGGTACATCGAACGCAACTGGCCGCCGGCGCTAAAGGCGTCTGCGGCGTGGCCGCTGGCAAGCCTGCGGCAAAGCTTTCTCAATGGCTCGCTTACCCGCCTCGTGGATCCCGATGCGATCCTTAGATCCAAAATCACCGAGTTCGTTAGCAGGGGCGACTTTGGCTTGGCGTCGGGCCGGAAACCCGACGACAGCTACGAACGGGTGTGGTTCGAGGAGTTGGTTGCACCGGACGAGGTTACCTACGACGCCGGAGAGTTCCTTTTGCGAAAGGATTTCGCGAAAGCGCTCAAAAGGGGTGCTCTGCCAGCCCCCCCACTTGAGCCAAGTCCCTTGCCTAGTCTGGAACTCATTGCCCCGCCTGAGCCGAATCCGGTACCGGGGCCAGTACCAGCACTTGGCGCAACGACGAAGACGCTGCGCCTCGTCGGAAAAGTACCGCCCGAAGTATGGAACCGTCTCGGGACGAAGATTCTTCCGAAGCTACGATCGGGCTCGGACCTCCGGATCGGCCTAGAATTCATAGTCACAGTTAAGGCCGACAACGCGAGAAGTCTCGCTGCGGAACTTCAACAGATTCTTCAGGAGCTTGGACTTAGCGAAACCGTGCGAGTTGAAGAAGTTGGCTTATCAAGCCGATGAAGCTGAGCGTTGCCGCTGCGGCATCCGTTATACGCGAGCCCGGGCATATCCAGGCCTTCACCGCCTTATTAATTGGATCTATACAGAAACGACAGAATAGTCAGTGCCCAGGGGGTTCGGGCCCCGAGAAGTGACGCTTTAAGCGTGGGAAACGCCTAATTGAGATAGATGGAGGAGACGTAAGATGTTCTCAGTGGGAGGAGAAAGAATGAAAAAATCGGCAATAGAAAAATCGATCGACGGTAATTGTCCTTATTGTGGATCAGATAAAGTGTTTATAAGGGGGAGAGTCAATCCTCGATCTTCTACATTTCCAAAACCAAAAAAGGGAACATTCTGCGCCAAATGCGATAGAGAATACTTGCCTAAACTCAAAGAGGATTAAAGCGATATCAGACGGAACGGGCTCGCGTAGTGACGCTGGGTAGCGTGAATGTGTCTCACGCATACCAACTGGGCGGATTTGAAATCGTCCCTAATCAGTACGATAAATAGATTTTCGTTCTTGTCCTCTTAAAAGGATGGATAAGGAGACGCAATATGACTTGGTACTTTAATCGAGATGGAGAAACACGGGGGCCTCTCGATGAGGCTACCTTTCGCGCCGAAGTTGTTGCAGGGCGGATTTATGCGAGCGATATGCTCTGGCAACCTGGTTGGCCAGACTGGCGCGAGGCTTCGAAAGTCGAGGGCGTCTTCATTCCTCCTCCGATTAATCGGACGCCGCAACATATGCCGGTAGACTCGCGTGGGGCGGCTGCTTCGGCTGAGGCATCCATTAAAAATGAAAAGCCTAAAGCTCCACAGGTTGCGCCGATCGGACTTTCTGATCCAATTCGCGTTCCAACGGTAAATACAAACGTGTCCAAACTGCAGATAAGATGGCTGACCTTTTATACCTATATTCGATTGCCCGTAGGCGCACTCGGATTGCTCATTAATGTTTTTAGCGGTTCCACTTCTGGGGATATTGCTATTGTTAGTATTTTGGGAGCCGCTTTGGCTATCTGCGTAACGATCGGACTCCATAAGAATCGCGTGTGGGGATGGAAGTTGAATTGGCTTCAATTAGGAAGCGAAGCTTTATTCTTTGCGATATTTTATGGACCCGGGCTAAATCCAGGAGAAATCGGCGTAGGATATTCTTTCTTATATCTGCTTATTATAATCGTCGTTTGGGTATTGCCAAATGGCATTTACTTCCGGAAGCGACGAGATCTGTTTAAGTAACGGAGGACTTTCAATTGGAAAGATCATTTAAAAACGATCTTAATTGACGAAAAGAAGTTAAAATATTCCCCAATTTGGTGAATTCGCTCTATATCAAAAATGAGCCAGGAATCGATGCTCTGGTCCGGATGCCCCCAGTTCGAAGCTGAATTGAAACCGGCATAAAGGCCGCTCTCATTTTCCGCGTCTATTCCAGCAATTCGATGAGCGGATAGATTATTCGCCCTATTACTCATAACCGATTACCGATCAGTTCAGCCTTACGTTTACAAATCTGTTTACTTATATACAAAAGCGAGTTATTCCTATAATCCCGATAGGTGAACAATATGGTGAACATAAAAAGCTGTAGAACCGATTTTAAGCCCTTTATCTGCTTCTCCCGTAGGGAGATAGCCGTTCCTGCCTCATCGTCTGGCAAAACACGTCCTCGAGTGTTTTACGGGGGTATTTCTGCGAAGGATCGGCCCCCTATCGGGCCTTTTTCGATGCAAGGCCCTTTAAAGGTCCAAACTCATGATCAAGAGATAAGACAATGGAAAAAGTGAAATACCTTAACAACGATGAAATAAAGCGGTTCTTTGACGTTGTACGATCAACCCGAGATCGGCTGATATTCAACTTTCTCTACCACTATGGCCTCCGCGTCGGAGAAGCCTGCTCCCTCAAGATATCGGATCTCAACGCCCAGCTAATCGAAATCAAGATCTCACGATCAAAGGGCGGCATCTCCCGAACGTATTCCATAAGCTTGCCGGACGCAAAACTTATAAAGAAGTGGCTGAAGCTCCGGCAGACGTTTCCGAATGCCGATGGGAATCCCTATTTGTTCATCACGAAGAGGAGCCTCAGCGGGCCGGTCTCGCAGATAAACGTCCAGAAGGCCCACGACCGATATAGCAAGCTGGCGGGAATAGAAAAATCAAAATCCCATCCCCACGTATGGCGTCATAGCTGTGCCATTAAACTTTTGGAATCAGGTAAGGACATATTTTTCATTAAGAGCTACCTGGGCCATAGAAGCCTGCAATCCAGTCTAGTCTATTTGGAGATCATGCCGCCCGAATGGGCCAAGCTCCAGCGGAACGTTATCGAGAATACGTTCGCGATTTAGTCGATATGAATATGTATCAAGAAGGCCGAGATATAAGCTTTGAGATAAGTAATCGCTTTTCTCATAAGCGGGCTTTTTATTTGGAGAGGATTAAATGGACATCAAGGACCTAAAACGTTGTACAGCCCAGAAAAAGGACGGCGAACAATGCATGGGGACAGTGCTATCAGGCAGAGAGTATTGTTTCTTCCATCAACCGGATAAAACGATAACTCGTCGCGCCCAAATCAAAGGAGGGAGAGCGGGAAAACGGCTCCCGAAAGAAAGCCTCAAGATCAAGTGCATGAAAGACGTTCAACAAATTCTCGATGATACGATCAACGAAGTCAGGAATACCAAGGGAAGCGCCCTCGCAAAAGCCCGGGTAATCGGCTTCTTAATATCAATTGTAATGCGATACTTCGAAGTACGCGGAGAAGTGCTGGATAAAAAAGCTGAGGAAAAGGAGATGGGCTGGTTTGAAGAATCGTATAAATCATTTCCTGCGGATGTCCGCGAGCGGCTTAATCAAACAATTTTCGATCTGAAGGCAGGGTTTATTGTTTCGATCGCTACCGAAGTCCAAAAGGAACAAGCCAAGCTAAGGTTAGCCGATCAGGAATGTGCGGGTTCAACCGAAACTATTGTGAAACCGCCGCCGACTGTAGAAGAGCCGACGCCGGATGCGGAAGGACTGTCGCCGGAAGCGGAAGCAAGGCGGATTTATCGTTCGATAGTCAGATGAGATACTTCAACAAGGATTTTAAAATTAATGGCACTTGTTTGCAGGCCTTTGATTCAGAACCCAGGGAAGCCGGGGAAGGTCCTTCGACCCCACCCTGGGGCTCCTACAGCGTTTTTTGGGGTATTTTACGAGGGTTCTCGACTAATTCGAAGGTACGGAGTATACTATAGGAAAATGAGAAAGAAATCCGCCGTCATTTATGTTCGGGTGAGTACAAAGGATCAAGACAAGCTTTCTCCCGACGTCCAGAAAAATTATTGTCGGGCTTATGCCCAGCGCGTCGGACTGGAAATAGCCAAAGAATTTATTGAGACGGGGAGCGGGTGGGCGGCCAACGCAAGAATAGAATTTTACAAAATGGTGGAGTTTATAGAGCTAAATAAAATCCCGAATGTCGTCTATGCTTTCGGAGACCGCATAGCCCGAAATTCTGAAGATTATGTTTTGCTAAAAGGGACGAATGTCGCCTTCCATGACGCTGTAAATAATAAATCCTTCTCCCCTAACGACCCGGACGACTACGACAGCACGGCTAATTTTGAACACGACCAAGCTGAGTCCAAGCGGTTTAGTGCCAAATTAAGAAAACGCGTGATCGCTTCGCAGGAGTTGAAAGTCCAGCGAGGCGAGAATCCTGCCGCTCCGCCGCTGGGGTATCTTATCCGACCTATCCAAGTCGGCGGGAGGTGGAAGACAGAGACCGTCATTGATCCCGAGCGCGGGCTACTGATAAAGAAAATGTTCGAACTTTATAGCACGGGCGAATATTCTCTTCGGGATATCACGACGAAGATGGAACAGCTGGGGCTCCGGTCAAAGCGATACAGCAAGCCCCTGCTGTTAGAGGAAATTCGACGCTATCTGAAGACCCCATTTTATTATGGCTCGTTCCGCTGGCAGAATAAGCTCCACGACAATAAGGGCACCTATAAGCCTATCATAACGAAAGCTCTCTTCGACGAGGTACAGGACGTGATGGCCGGGCGGAGGCTCGTTATTAAAGGCGGCAAGGATTTTAAGTACAAGGGCCTGCTCGAGTGTCGCCTTTGCGGATGCGCTCTTGTCGGGGATTCCCACCAGCGGACTATGAAGACCACCGGCGAGATAAAAACGTTCACGTACTACCACTGTACGTCGGGGAAGAGGAAGGAATTTTATAGAGAAAAATTCGGCAAGGAAAAATGCCCACTTTATTATGGGCCTTACCATAGTGAAAAAGATTTAGACGAGTTTTTTGAAGCCGCAATCGAGAGCCTCTACGTTGATCCCGATATATACGACTGGCTCCGAGCAGAAATAGAAAGCGACTATAAAAACGTCAAAGCGATGCATGTGGCCGAAACGATTAATTTGAAAAGCGAACGCTCTAAGATTGAAACAAAAGAAAGTGGCATCATCGATGATATTTTAGGCGCTAATCCTCTGATGCGAAAAATCTATGAGCGTGAATTAGAAAAGCTGGACGAACGGAAAACGCAGATTGAAACTCGCTTAGAGGAGCTAGAAAAAGACGTTTCCCTGGACGAAATCGGAGAAGCACTAGTATTATCTAAAACGTTGAAAGAGAGCTACTTATCGGCCGACCCGCAGAAACGGACAAAGATGAATAAGCTGATGTTTAGTACTGTCTTGGTCCACCCGCGTGATCCCAGAGGAGATTATATTATCCCCGGAATATTCCCCTTGCAATTTGAGTGGAATGAGCCCTTTGACGCCTGCTTCGAGAAAAAGATCATACAAGAGGATGCGGCTTCTCCGGTACCGGAGATGCCTAGTTTTACGCTAAAAGTGCCGAAAAAAGAGGAGTGGCGGGGCCGACGAGACTTGAACTCGCGACCTCTGACGTGACAGGCCAGCGTTCTAACCAACTGAACTACGGCCCCGCCTATTAAGGGGCCACATTATATGATGATCGACCTCGATTTTCAATAGCCTGAATGGTCTCAGGCGGAGAATTTAAATCAGGGAAACATGTTCCCGATTTCGCCTCCTTGGTCTCACCGGGGCGAAGGGGGATTTGGGGGAAAACCCGTGCGACGACTGAGCGGGCATGGTTTTTCGCCGAAGGCGAAAAGAGCGAAGGAGGAGCGTCGGAACGGATTTTCCTCGCGGGGGAAAATTCGTGTGTTTTCCCCCAAAACCCCTGAGTCCCCTTACATCTTCTCCAGGGCGGCGATCCGCTCCTCGATCGGCGGATGCGTGCTGAACAGCTTGTTGATCCGCCCGCCATGATCGAGAAGCGGATTGGCGATATAGAGATGAGCGGTGGCCTTGTTGGCCGCCTCGAGCTTTTCCGGATCGGCGGCGATTTTGCGCAGGGCGGAAGCCAGCCCGGCCGGATAGCGCGTCAACTGGGCCGACCCGGCATCGGCCAGAAACTCGCGCTTGCGCGAGATGGCCAGCCGGATGAGCGAGGCGATGAGGGGCGCCAGGACGGCCAGCAGAAGGCCGATGGCGATCAGGGCCGCGCCGGCGCCCTTGTCCCTCGAGGACCGCCTGATCCGGCCGCCCCATAAAAAGCTCCGCAGGATCCAATCGCTGAGGAGCGCGACGACCCCGACCATGACCACGACCAGGGTCATCAGCCGGATGTCGTAGTTGCGGACGTGGGACATCTCGTGCCCGACGACGCCCTCCAGCTCGGCCCGGTTCATCTTTCCCAGCAGGCCGGTCGTGACGCAGATCACCGAATGGGCGGGATCGCGCCCCGTGGCGAAGGCGTTGGGCGCCGTGTCGTCGATGACATAGCACTTCGGCGCCGGCACCCCGGCGGCGATGGCCAGCCCCTCGACGACGTTGACGAGATAGGGGAACTCTTCCTTGGAGGCGGGCCTGGCCTTGCTGATGGCCAAGGTGATCTTGTCGCTGGCATAGTAGCCGCCCACCGCCGAGAAAAGGGCGAAAACCACGGCCGCGACGAGCCCCGGCGTGCCCCAGCGCGTCAGTTGGTCGAACGTCCAGGCCAGGCCGAAGATGAACAGGATGAAAAACAAGACCAAGAGCGCAGACTTGCGCTTGTTGGCCGCGATCTGTTCGTACATGCCGGGCGCAGGCTCAGAACTGAACCTTGACCGGTTCCTTGGCCGCGGGCTCGGTGATCTCGAAATATTCCCGCTCCTTGAACCCGAACATGCCGGCGATGACGTTGGAGGGGAAGACCTGTTGTTTCTGGTTGAACTTCATGACCGTGTCGTTGTAGAACTGCCGGGCATAGGCGATCTTGCCCTCGGTCCCCGCCAGCTCCTCCTGGAGCATCAGGAAGTTCTGGTTGGCTTTGAGGTCGGGATAGGCTTCGGCCACGGCGAACAGCGATTTCAGGGCCCCCTGGAGCTGGGATTCGGCCGCACCCTGGTCCTTGACGCTGCCGGCCCCGATGGCCTTGGCTCGCGCCTCGGTCACGTTCTGGAAGACGCCCGATTCGTGCTTGGCATAGCCCTTGACCGTTTCGACGAGGTTGGGGATGAGGTCGTACCTGCGCTTGAGCTGGACGTCGACCTGCGACCAGGCGTTCTGGCAGCGGTTGCGCAGAACGACCAGGCCGTTGTAGATGCCGACGGCGATCAGGAACACCGCCGCCACGATGATCAGAAACAGGACCAACGCGCCCATGGTGATCTCCTCGAACGATTGGAATATCAACAGAATAACGGTAGCCACCCAAAAAATCAAGGACATCGAGAGCCCGGCAAGGCCCCCGGACCGCGCCCGGGCGGCGTTGACTTGGCCGGAGACGCGTGATATATTTCCAAAACTCAAAGCCCGCCTAGCGGGCCATGTTATCCAACAAATATAGGAGGTCTACGGAATGATCGGACTCAAAGAAAAATTCCTCGGCAAAGTCGGGCCCATGCGCGAACGGGTCCAAAAGCTGCTCAAGGAGAAAGGCAACGTCAAGGTCGACGAGGTCTTCGTCAACCAGGTCATCGGCGGCATGCGGGACATCAACTCCATGTTGTGGGTCATCTCCGACCTCGACCCGCAGGAAGGCATCCGGTTCCGCGGCTACACCATTCCCGACCTGCAGGCCAAGCTCCCCAGGGCCCCCGGCGGCACCGAGCCCCTGCCGGAAGCCATATTTTTCTTCCTCCTGACCGGCGACGTCCCCAGCCACGAGGACTGTCAGGCCGTGACCGAGGAATGGCGGCGGCGCAGCGCCCTGCCGGCCCACCTGATCAAGACCCTCGAATCCGTGCCCGCCGACACGCACCCCATGACCCAGTTCGGGCTGGCCATTCTGGCCCTGCAGCGCGAATCCAAGTTCGCCGCCCGCTACCGCGCCGGCATGCCCAAGGGCGACTACTGGGATCCCATGTACGAAGACGTCATGGACATCCTGGCCAAGCTGCCCGAGATCGCGGCCCGCATCTACATGCGCGCTTATAAGGGCGGCAAGTTCATCGCGCCCGATCCGAAGCTGGACTGGGGCGCCAACCTGGCCCATATGATCGGGATCGACAAGCCCGATTTCTACGACCTCATGAGGCTCTACCTGGTCATCCACAGCGACCACGAGGGCGGCAACGTTTCCGCGCACACCTGCCACTTGGTCGGCTCGGCCCTGTCCGACGGGTATTACAGCCTGTCGGCGGCCATGGGCGGCCTGGCCGGACCGCTCCACGGACTGGCCAACCAGGAAGTGCTGCGCTGGATCATGGACGTCATGAAGGAGCTCGGCGGCGTTCCGACCAAGGACCAGCTCCACAAGTACCTGTGGGACACCCTCAAGTCGGGCAAGGTCATCCCGGGCTACGGCCACGCCGTCCTGCGCAAGACCGACCCCCGCTACGTCGCCCAGCGGGAATTCGCCCTCAAACACCTGCCCAACTACGACATGTTCAAGGTCGTCAGCGACATCTACGAGGTCGCCCCCAAGATCCTCATCGAGCAGGGCAAAGCCAAGAACCCGTGGCCGAACGTCGACGCCCACTCCGGTGTCCTGCTGTACTACTACGGCGTCACCGAATACGACTTCTACACCGTGTTCTTCGGCGTCTCCCGGGCCATGGGCATCCTGGCCCAGCTCGTCTGGGACCGGGCCCTGGGACTGGCCATCGAGCGGCCGAAATCCGTGCTCATCGAATGGCTGGAAGCGGAAGCCAAGAAGGCCCAGTAAATCCGTCGAAACGACAAGGGCCGCTCCCCCCGCGGGGAGCGGCCCTTTTTTTATGATCGTTATCGGGGCCGCCGGGACCACCCCGTCACATCTTGGCCAGGCGGAAGAGCTTGATCAGGTCCATGACCGTCCCGGCCGTAAAGCCGACGGTGTGCTCGTCCTTGCGCACGGCGCCGGGGATCCAGGCGGCTTTCTGGGCGCCTGCCTCCTCGGCGAACGAAACGTCGAGCGTGTAGGGCGGCGTGAACTTCAAAGGCTTGAAGTCCTTGAGCCGCTTGAGCGCGGCCGTCGTCTTCCGGCGGATGAGCGCCTGCGCTTTGTCCGGATGGATCCCCTTCTCGGCCGTGCCGATGCCTTCCTTCACGACGACCGTTTCGATGTCGCCGAAGAGCTCCGTGGCCTGCTCCGCAATGGCCTTGTCGCCGGAAATCAGGACCACGGGGACGTCGAACATCCCGGCGATGAGGCCGTTGATCCCGGCTTCGGGCATCTTCTTCCCGTTGATGACGACGTCGAGGAGCCTGGTCGTCATGGTGTGCTTGAGGACCGCGTCCGGCGTCGAAGCCCGGGCGTGGTAGCCGATGAAAATAACGGCATCGAACGTCTTGTCCAGGCCCTCCATCATGCTCAGCGGGCCGTAGCTCCAGTCGCGCAGGAGCTGGGCTTCGGGCCGGAGCAGATCGGGCAGGATGTTGCGCCCGGTGTCGTGCCCGTCGCGGACGAGGATCTCCGTCGCCCCGGCGGCCAAGGCGCCGTCGATGGCGGCGTTGGCCTCGGCCGTCATCAGACGGCGGAAGAGACCGTAGTCCGTGCCGCCGACCGTAACATCGTCCCAATTGACCACGCCGCTCACGCCCTCCATGTCGACGCTGATGAAGACTTTCAAGGCCTTAGCCGGCGCCTGGCCCGACGAGGCCGCACCGGCCAGGACAAACAGAACGAGTAAAAAAACGATCCCGATTTTTTTCATATCACGCCCTCCTGACCGCCCCATCTTATATGGGCCCTCTCTCTCTTTCAAGAAACTTCCGGACATCCAAGTCCGGATCGAGGCCGACAAGGTCGAAGACGGAATCGTCGATCCCCCGGGGGCCGGACGCCTGCTTGCCATCGTCCGGAAATTGAAATAGACTATTTTCTCGCGAATCGGCCCTTAAAGCCGTATCATGCGTTTGAAACCGACCATCATATTTGAGACCGCCATCCGGGCCCGCGGGCTGTCCTAGTTTCTCCATGACCGCCGCGAAGCCCTCCGAACCATCCGGCTGCATCCCTTCAGGAGGATCCATGTCCGACCCTAAGACCTACGGCCCCGGAGTCCAGAAGTACATCGAAGAAGCCAAAGCTCTCTGCCTGGAACGCGACGCACAATTGGCCCTGGCCAGGAATTGGAAATTCGACACCATCGCCGTCCACGGACTGTATTCGCTCGAGGAGTCCTACAAGCGCAATCAAGGCGCCCTGATCGAGCCTATCTATCTGTCCGCGTCGCAATCCTATCGCGATTCGGACGAGCTGGAGGCCGCCCTGGCTTATCTCATCCCGACTTGGTGCTACACCCGGATCGCCAACCCGACCACCTACTACCTGGAATGGGCTCTGGCGCTCCTGGAGGGCTACCGGGCCGGCGTCGACACCTCCTGCTGCGTCACGGCCTCAGGCATGGCCGCTATCGCCCAGGCCATCGACCCGTTCCTGGTCAGGCAAAAAGAGGGCGAAAAGGTCAACTTCGTCTCCTGTATCCAGGTTTACGGCGGCACCTTCCAGCTATTCAATATCCGCCGCGGGCAGGAACGCGGGGCCGAGGTCCGCTGGGTCGTCCACCCCGAAGACGTCGAGGCCTGGAAGGCCAAGATCGACGAAAACACCCGTTTCGTCTACATGGAAGCGCCGAGCAATCCTCAGCAGTCCTTCTGCGACATCCAGGCCGTGGCCGACCTGGCCCACCGCTGGGGCATCCCCTTTATCGTCGACGCCACCTGCGCCACCCCGGCCCTCATGCGGCCGATCGCCCACGGGGCGGACATCGTCGTCCACTCCCTGACCAAGTCGATCACCGCCGGCGGGATGGCCGTCGGCGGGGCACTGATCAGCCGCAAACCGATCACAACCAAAATCGTCAACGACCATCCGCTTTTCAAGGCCAGCTTCGCCGAGTACGTCAAGTTCCTGCCCTACCGGGACAACGGGCCGGCCGCCTCCCCGTTCAACGCCATGATGGCCCTGAACGACCTCCGCACCCTGCGCTCGCGGATGGACCTGGTCAGCCGGAACTGCCAGACCGTGGCCGAGTGGCTGAAGACCCAGCCGAAGGTCTACCAGGTCGACTACTTAGGACTTCCCAGCGACCGCCTGCACGGGCTGGCCAAAGGCTACATGAAGCTGGTCGATTCGGACGACGGCGCGGGCCGGGCCATCAACCGCTACGGGCACCTGATGAGCTTCCGCGTCGACGGTCCGCCGGCCAATGCCCGCAAGGTCTTCGACGGCTTCAAGATGATCTATCGAGCCACCGACCTGGGCCGGATCAAGAGCGTGGCCACGATTCCGGCCATTTCCACGCACCAGCAGCAGGGCGAGGAGGCCCGGCGCATGGCCGACGTGCCGCCCCAGCTCATCCGGCTTTGCGTCGGGGCCGAGGACCCGTCCGATGTCATCGCCGACCTGGAGCAGGCCCTCAAAGCCCTGTGAATTTGAAATTCCCGGCCTGATCATCTAGAATTCAAGCAATGGAAAAAATCCGCATCTTCGGCGACCCCGGGTTGTCCCTGCGGGGACGGGTCCGGGTCAGCGGTTCGAAGAACGCCGTCCTTCCGGCCATCTCGGCCGCCCTGCTGACGAGCGGGGACGTCCGCCTGGACAACATTCCCCTCGTCCGCGACGTCTTTTCCATGCTGACCCTGATGAAGGACCTCGGCTCGGATTCGACGATCGACGGCAACACGCTGTCCATCCGGGTCCCCCGGATCCTCTCCGAGGAGGCCTCCTACGACTTGGTCCGGGTGATGCGGGCGTCGATCCTCGTCCTCGGCCCCCTCCTGGCCCGATTCGGCAAAGCCATCGTCGCCCAGCCCGGCGGCTGCGCCATCGGATCGCGTCCCATCGACCTCCACCTCGAGGGACTGCAGAAGCTGGGCGCCTCGATTTCCCAGGAGCACGGCTACATCACGGCCACCGCGTCGCGCCTCCAGGGCGCGGACTTCCAGTTCCGCAAGAACACGGTGACGGGAACGGAAAATCTGGTCATGGCCGCGACCCTGGCCCAGGGCGAAACCGTCCTGCGCAACTGCGCCCGCGAGCCCGAAGTCCAGTGCCTCTGCGAGCTCCTGGTCAAGATGGGGGCCAGGATCGAGGGCATCGGCGAGGAAGTGATCCGCATCAAGGGCGTCGACGCCCTGGGCGGGGCCGTGCACGAGATCATCCCCGACCGCATCGAAGCCGGGACTTACATGGTCGCCGCGGCCCTGACCCGCGGCGACATCGTCCTGGACTCCGTCCAGCCCGCCCACATGCCGACGATCATCGAGAAGCTGCGCTATTCCGGGGCCAACATCGAAATGCTCGGCCCGGCTTCCATCCGCATCACCGGACGCTACGAGATCCGTCCCCAGGACATTACGACGTCGCCCTATCCGGGCTTCCCCACGGACATGCAGGCCCAGTTCATGGTCCTTATGACCCAGGCGACGGGGACGTCCATCATCACCGAGACGATCTTCGACCGCCGCTTCCTGCACGTCAACGAATTGCTCCGGCTGGGCGCCGCCATCGAGGTCTCGGGCGACAAGGCCATCGTCCGGGGGCGGACCATGCTCTCCGGCGCCGAGGTCACGGCCACCGACCTGCGGGCCTCGGCTTCGCTCATCCTGGCCGGCCTGATCGCCAACGGCACGACCGTGGTCAATGAAGTCGAGCACATCGACCGCGGCTACGAGTCCATCGAGCAGAAATTCAGCGGGCTCGGGGCCCGCATCGAACGGATCAAGGCCTGATCCGCCCGCCGGAGGACTTTATGGACGACTGCCTGTTCTGCAAGATCGCGGCCGGGACGATCCCGGCCAAAGTCGTCTACGAAGACGACCGCATCCTGGCCTTCGACGACATCCGGCCCCAGGCGCCGGTCCACACGCTCATCATCCCCAAGGCCCATTACGCCTCGCTCAACGAGGTGCCGGAGGGGGAAGGCCCGCTCCTGGCCCACATCCTGCTCAAGGCCCGGGACATCGCCGAGGCCAAGGGCGTCGGCAAGTCCGGGTATCGGGTTGTCCTGAACACGGCCCGGGACTCGGGGCAGGAGGTCTTCCACCTCCACGTCCACGTCCTCGGCGGCCGGCGCATGACCTGGCCCCCGGGATGACGGGCCGCCCCGGCCATGGCCTACATCGTCGACGGCAACAATTTCCTGGGCTTCGCCCATCCCGGCCAGCACCGTGATCCCGAAAACCGGATGGCCCTCGTCCGCAAGCTTCTGGCCTTCCGCAAATTCACCGGATCGCGGGTCATCCTCGTTTTCGACGGACGCGTCTCCGACGACCTGGCCGCCCTGGCCGGAGGGGAGGAAAAATTCCGGGTCATCCAGCCGCCCGAGGGCGAATCCGCCGACGACGCCATCCGCGGCCTCATCGACCGGCAGAAAGACCGCCGGCGTCTTTTCGTCGTCAGCTCGGACCGCGAGATCCGATCTTACGCCCGCGAAGCCGGGGCCCAGCCGCTGGCCTGCCGCGATTTCGCCGCCGCGCTGAAGGGCGCCCTGAGGGAGCGGAAGCTGAAGCGGGAAATGGACAAGCCCGAACCGCGGGCTTCGGCCCTGGAGCTGGGATTGTGGCTCGACTTGTTCGGAGACAAGCGGCGATGAACGTCGCGTTGATCGGGACCGGGCGTCTGGGTTCCTCGCTGGCCCGGGCCCTTCCGCCGGGTGTTTTTACGGTGACCGCCCTCCACGACAAGAACGCGGCCGCGGCCCGGCGCTGCCGGGGCCGGATCCGACGCGGCCGGGTCTTCCCCCGCGCCGCCGAGGCCGCGGCTTCGGCCGATCTCATCCTGATCTGCGTCTCCGACGGAGCGATCGCCGAACTCTCCGCGGAACTGGCCGCAGCGCCCGGGCCCTGGAAAGGAAAGATTGTCCTTCATACGAGCGGAGCGCTGTCTTCGCGCGAATTGGCGACGCTGAAGCGGGCCGGCGCGGCCGTCGGTTCGGTCCATCCGGCCCAGTCATTCGCCGGCCCGGACACCCCGCCCTCCCGGTTCCGCGGCGTCTCGTTCGCCGTCGAGGGCGATCCCAAGGCGGCCGCCGCGGGGAAGCGCCTGGCCCGGAGCGTCGGAGGGCGTCCGTTCGCCATTCGGCCGGGGGACAAAGTCCTCTATCACGCCGCGTGCAGCCTGGCCTCCAACATGCTCGTCGCTCTTTTCGATTCGGCCTGCTCCGTGTTGGAAGAAACGGGCTTGAGCCCGAAGAAAGCCGCGCGCGTCCTCCTTCCCCTGGCCGAGGGGACGGTTGAAAGCCTTAAAAACCTCGATCGCGCCGGGGCGTTGACCGGCCCGATCTCCCGGGGCGACGAACAAACCGTGAGGCTGCACCTGGACGCGCTGCGGGGCCGTCCGCAGGAAGACGCCGTGTATCGCCGGCTCGGACTCTCGGCCATCAAACTGGCCGAAGATCAAGGATTGGACCCGAAAAAGGTCAGGCGGCTGGCCCGGCGGCTGGCAGGAAAATAACCTCTTCCTCGAGCACGATCCCGAACTTCTCCGACACCCGCCGTTTGAGCTCGGCGGCCAGCGCGCGAACGTCGCGGGCCGTCGCTCCGCCCTCGTTGATGATGAAATTGCAGTGGCCGGAATAGACGGCCGCCCCCCCCGACCGCAAGCCGCGGGCCCCGGCCTGCTCCAAGAGATATCCGGCGGCCTGCCGACACCCGTCGGGAAGGACGGGGTTCTTGAAAAAGCTCCCCGGGTAGGCCGCTCCGCGGTCGGGATGCCGCCGGGCGCGCAAGTTCAGATTTTCGGACATGTTCGCCCGTATCTCCCGCTCCTCGCCCGGCACCAACCTGAATCCGGCGCGGAGGAGGACGTCGGAGCGGAGCTTGAGATTGGAATGCCGATAGGCAAATTCAAAAGCCCCGGCGTTCGAACGGAATTCGCGGCCGTCCGGGCCGAGGACAAGGGCGTATTCGAGGATGTCTCCCGCGGCCCGACCAAAAGCCCCGGCGTTTCCGTAAACGGCGCCGCCGACGGTGCCGGGGATGCCGGCCAGGAATTCCATGCCGGCCAGGCCACGTGAGGCGGCGAATTCGACCGCCGTTTCGAGCAGTGTGCCGGTATCTGCCTCGACCAGCGGCTCTTCCGCGGCCCGGGAAATCCCGGATGCGGCGTTTTGGATGACCAGGCCGCGATAGCCCTCGTCGTCGAAAAGGAGATTGGATCCCGCGCCAATGACGGCGTGCCGCAGGCCCGTCCGCCGGGCCAGCCCGACGATCGTCCGCAAATCGCCGGGAGTGTCCGCTCGAAAGTACAGGTCGGCCGGCCCACCGATCCGGAAAAAGGCATGCGCGGCCAGTGGCTCGTTCCGGAGCAGAGTCTTGCCGGAAGAACGCCCGAAAAGAGAGGCGAAATCGGAGGAAGCGGTCATCGCGCTTATTTTAAATAAAGAACGACATGGCGTCCACCCCTCCGGGTTCGATGCCCGGAGGAGGACTGCTGAAAACGGTACGAAATTTGCGCATGAAGGGATTGGGAACTCCGCCCCCCGGGGGCGGGCCGGGTTCCGTGTAAAGGTTCTGTGATTGACATTTTACAGGCTCTGGGCTATAGTCCCCCCAAATTTCGCGACGTGAGGTTAAGGATGAAGAAAGCCGTAATGACCATCGTTCTCCTCTCGGTTCTCCTGGGCGGGATCTGTTTCGCCCAGAGCGAGGGCGATCAGGCCTATATCAAGGCCATGCAGGCCAATTCCCCGCAGGAAAAAGCCGCACTGCTCAAGGATTACGTTTCCAAGTACGCCGGCAAGGGCGGCCAGTACGACGGTTTTGCCTATTCGTTCCTCTTCCTGTCCCTCATTCAGACGGGCAAGAGCGACGCTGAAACCCTCGGCTATGGCGAAAAGGCCCTGACCATCGCGGGCGTCGAGGACATCATCAAAGGCCAGATCCTGATGACCCTGGCCAGCGTCTACGCCAAGAACCCCCAAACCGCGGACAAAGCCAAGCAGTTCGCCAACCAGCTCATCCAGCAAGCCGCCTCCTCCAAAGGCAAGGAAGCCGAGGCCGCCAACGCGGCGACCTGGAACGGGCTGACCGGCGGGGCCCACTACGTCCTCGGCCAGGCCGCGGAGAAATCCAAGGATTACAAGGGCGCGGTCGAATCCTTCCTCAACGCCTACAACATCCTGAAAGACAAGAAAATCCTGGGAGAGATCAAGCACCTGGGCAAGTCGCTCTACGAATCCGGCAACATGGCCGACGCCGAGAAGGTCTTCCGAGTCACGTACAACGCCCTCCAGGACGGTGAAAGCCTGACGCTCTTGGCCCAGTCCCTCTATAAGCAGGGCAAGCAGGCCGAGGCCATGGCCATGTTCAAGGAAGGCTACGGGAAGAAAAGAACCGGCGAGATGGCTTATAACATCGGGGTCATGCTGGCCAAAGAAGCCAAAACCAATCCGTCCCTGAACGGCGAGGCCATCAAATACCTGCTCGACGCCGCCGTCCTCGGCACCAAGGTCGCCAAGGAGGCCCAACAGGCCATGGAGATCGCCCAGAGCTTGTTCTTCAGCCAGGACAAGGAATGGAACAACCGGGTCAAACAGATCCAGGACAGCAACAAGCTCATCGAGGACTGGGCCAAGACGCTCAACACCAAGTATAAGGACAAGAGTGAGGATGACTTGAGCTCGGACGAGAAACGCGAGTTCCGCCGCCTCAACGAAAGCATCGACAAGGAAAAGAAAATCGTCGAGGGCATCCAGGCCCAGCAGAAAGCGACCATGGACGGGTTCAACAAGGCCCTGGCCGAAGCCAAGACCCGAAACGGCAAGTAACACCCCCAACGTATTTTTTCAGCCCCGCCCCACCCCCTCGAAGGGGGGTGAGATGGGGCTTTCTTTTAGGGGGGGATAATCGGTACAATCGGAATGGTCCGAGGAGGAGACGTCCATGTCGCCCAAGCCCCTCGCCCGCAAGGAGGCCGCGGCGCGGATCGCCGCGCTGCGCCGGACGATCGAGCACCACGAGAAGAAATACTACATCGACAACGATCCCCAGATCTCCGACGCCGAATTCGACGCGCTGGTCAGGGAACTGCAGGTGCTCGAAGGGCAGTATCCCGACCTGGTCACGCCCGAGTCCCCCACCCAACGGGTCGGGGGCAAGCCCGCCGAGGGATTCCCCACCGTCCGCCACGAGACGCCGATGCAGAGCATCGACAACGTCTATTCCGTCGATGAGCTCGAGGAATTCGGCCGGCGGATCGAGAAGCTCCGGCCGGGCCGGACGCCGGAATACGTGGCCGAGCTGAAGATCGACGGACTGGGCATCTCCATCGTTTACCGCGACGGCCGCCTAGCCCAAGCCGTGACCCGAGGAGACGGGACGCAGGGCGACGACGTCACGGCCAACGTCCGGACGATCAAGAGCCTGCCCTTGTCCATTCCCCGCCGCGGCGAGGTCGAGGTCCGCGGCGAAATCTTCCTGCCCTTCGCCTCCTTCCGCCGCATCAACCGCGGGCGCGAGGACGCCGGGGAGCCCCCCTTCGCCAACGCCCGCAACGCCGCGGCCGGCTCCCTGCGCCTGCTGGACCCGCGGGAAGTGGCCTCCCGCCGGCTGGACGCCTTCCTCTATTATCTCTTCCTCGATGGGGAGGAACCGGTCAACCAGTGGGAATCCCTGCGGACGCTGGCCGATCTGGGATTCAAGGCCAACCCCCACTCGCGGCTCTGCCGCACCTGCGGCGAGGTCACGGAGTACCGGAAGGAATGGACGGAGAAGCGCGAGACGCTGGAGTACGATGTGGACGGGGTCGTCGTCAAGGTCAACGACCGCGAAGACCGCCGTGCGCTCGGCTCGACCGCCAAGTTTCCCCGTTGGGCCGTATCGTTCAAGTTCCCGGCCCGCCAAGCCACGACGCGCCTCAACGATATCATCGTCCAGGTCGGGCGGACCGGGGCCCTGACCCCGGTGGCGGTGCTCGAGCCGGTCAAGCTTTCGGGCACGACGATCAGCCGGGCCACCCTGCACAACGAGGACGAAATCCGCCGCAAGGATATCCGCATCGGGGACGTTGTCCTCATCGAACGGAGCGGCGACGTCATTCCCCAGGTGGTCGGCCCCATGCGGGAGCGGCGGACGGGCCGGGAAAAAGCCTTCACCCTGCCCGCCCGATGCCCGGTCTGCGGCTCGAAGACGTTCCGGCCCGAGGGCGAGATCGTCTCCCGTTGCGTCAATCCCTCCTGCCCGGCCCGCCTCCGCGAGACGATCCTCCATTTTGCCGGGCGTCGGGCCATGAATATCGAGGGGCTGGGCGAGGCCCTGGTCGACCAACTGATGGAAAAGAAGCTCGTCACATCCATTCCCGACATCTACGGGCTGGACTTCGAGACGCTGGCCGGCCTCGATCGGATGGGCTCCAAGAGCGCCCGCAATCTGCTCGACGAGCTCGAGGCCTCCAGGAAAAACGACGCCTCACGGCTGATCTTCGCCCTGGGCATCCGCCACGTCGGGGAAAAGCTGGCCCGGACGCTTTCCGGCCGTTTCGGCGGGGTCGACGCCCTGGCCGCGGCCGGCGAGGAGGAATTGACGGGCATCGACGACGTCGGCCCCGTCGTCGCGGCCAGCGTGGTCTTTTTCTTCGGCCAGCCGGAAAACCGGATTCTTCTCAACAAACTGAGGGCGGCGGGGATCAATTTCACCGGCCGCAGGGAGCCGGCCGCGGCGGACGCCGGCCCGCTGGCGGATTCCTCGTTCGTGCTGACCGGCGCCCTGGAACGGTTCACCCGTGACGAAGCCAAGGCCGAGATCGAGAAGCTCGGCGGAAAAGTCGTCGATTCCGTCTCGGGAAAAACGGGCTATCTGGTCGCGGGCTCCGATCCCGGTTCGAAGCTGGCCAAGGCCCGCAAGCTCGGGGTGAAGATCCTGGACGAGCGGGCCTTCCTGTCCTTGTTGGGAATCGAGTAGCCGACGGGCCCGATCCGGCCGTTTATTTTTTTTTCGAGCCGAACAGGTCCTTGGAGAGGAACCCTTTCAGCCCGGCCTTTTTGCCCTCCGGACGATCGTCCATGTCGGCCAAGGCCTTGCGGGCGGCTTTGTGATCGGAATCGATCTCGAGGGCCCGTTCGAACTGCTTGCGGGCCCGAAGCAGCAGCCCCTCCTTCTTGTAGAGCAATCCCAGACCGACGAAACCTTCGGGATTCCAGGCTTCGAGCTCGATGGCCTTGAGGAAATCCCGCTCGGCTTTCTTGCTGAGCGCGGAAACCTTGGATTCGGCCATGGCCAGGAGGAGAAAATAATCGCCCTTGTCGTCCTTCAACCGGACGGCCTCCTCGAGAAGGCCGAGGGCCTCTTCGTAACGCGCTTGGTTGAAGAGGGTCTTGCCCTGGCGGAAACGGATTTCCGCGGTCTTGGAGCGGTCCTTTTCATCGTCCCCGACGACGCTGGCCAGTTTGGACGAGTAGGTCATCTTCTGGTCCCTGTTGGTCAGTGTCCGATAGGCCTTGGTGATGTAATCGAAGACCTCGTCGACCTGTTCCTTGACGCCCGGCAGGAGATGGCGGCCGAAGCGATCGGGATGGAACTTGCGGGCCAGACTGAAGTAGGCTTTTTTAACCTCCTCCTCGCTCGCCGACCGGCTCACCCCGAGAACCTGGTAATAATCGATTTCCGGGATGCGCCGCCCGATTTCCAAGGCTTCGGCCAGCGCGGCCGACTCTTCGGGGTCGTTCAAACGCTCGGCCTTCGGGGCGACCTGTTCTGCGTCGACCTGGTTGGGCGAAGCGGGGGCGGGCTCCGGTTCCGTCGACAGGCGAGTCTCCTCGACCAGATCCAGGCAATAGAAAAGAAACAGCGATTTCCAGCCGGATGCCGGTTCGATCTCCATGTCCTCCAACATGACGCCGGCCGTCCGTTTCCCGTCGAGACGGCCGAGGATGGATTTTTCCGTGTCGGTGAGATTCAAGATCGTGCCCCGGCCGCTCGGGACCAGAACGAGGGGGCCGAGGAATTCGGCCAGCTGGGAGCGGAATTCCATCTCCCGTACGCCCCGCTCAAGAATCGGCAGGAGTTGGACTTTCGTCTCGAAATCATGTTCCTTCAAACGCTCGCGGGGCTGGAACGCATACTCCGCGTCGAAATGGGAGAATAGGCCGAGGGTGATCGTCCACATCTGGGCCACCAGGGCATCGAACAGATCCTTCTGGTCGATGAGCTGCTTATCGACGAGCGTCTCGCCGATCATCCGGCCCTCGGAGGTCCAGCCGGAAATTGCGTTCAGGACATCCTCGGAGATCTTCCCCATTTTGTAGAGAAGCGCCCCCAGGCGTTCGTCGGGATCGTTGGTCCTGGCGAAAATGAGGCCCCCGTCCTGAAAATAAAGGGATTTTTGAACGCCCGGATAGGCGGCGTTCAATTGGCCGCTCTTCCGTTCGAGAGCGATCTCTTTGAGGCGGAGGGCGATATGATTCATGTGTCGGGGACTATTGTAGTCCAAAGGCGCCTGCCGTAAAAGGGGGGGCCGGGAGCGGGAGGGGGAAGGCCCGGCCTCCCCGGGCCTTCCCCGCCCTCACCTTTCGCCCCGATTCGAAAAGCAAAGACACGGACTCCGCGTTGTCTGGGTGGGGCGAATGTGTTATTTTGACATCATGAAAATCGCCCTGGCCCAGATCGCCCCTCACCTGGGGGACCTCAAGAAAAATTGGGACCTCCATCTGGAAGCCGCGGCCAAGGCCCGCCGGGCCAAGGCCGACCTGCTCGTCTTCCCCGAATTGAGCCTGACCGGCTACAAGCTCAGGGATCTGGTTGAATCGGTGGCCCAGGACCCCGATTTCTCGCCGAAATTCCGAGAGCTCAAGGCGCTGAGCCGGGACCTGGCCCTGGTCGTCGGCTTCATCGAGGAGCGCCGCCGCGAAAAAGGGATTTTCTACAATTCGGCCGCCTTCCTCGCCGGAGGCCGGATCGTGCATGTCCACCGCAAGGTCTTCCTGCCCACGTTCGGAATGTTCGAGGAAGCCCGCTTCTGGGCCCCGGGCAACCATTTCGCGACCTTCCAAAGCCCCATCGGCCCGACCGGGCTGATGATCTGCCGCGATTTCCTCCACCTCAATGCCGGCTATCTGCTTTTCGCCGGCGGAGCCGAGACGATGATCACGATCAGCGCCGCGCCCGGGAGGGGCTTGTCGGCGGAGAGGGGATTCGGGTCGAGCCGGATGTGGGAGCTGATGGGCGAATCGCTTTCGTTTTTCACGGCGTCCACCCAGGTCTATTGCAATCGCGTCGGGATCGAGGACGGCATGGCGTTCGCCGGAGGCTCATTCGTATTCAGCCCGCGGGGCAAGCTTCTGGCCCAGGCGCCCTACTTCGAAGAGGCCCTCCTCTTCGCCGAGATGGACCCGGCCGAAGTCCGCAAGGCCCGAAAAACCTGGCCGTGGAAGCGGGACGACAAGCCCGAAGTGACCCTGACATCCCTGCAAAGGATCCTCCTGCGCCATGACGATTAACTGCCCCTTCGCTGTCCGCATCCTGACGGAATTCATCCGTAGCGAGCTGGCCAAGTTCGGCTTTAAGAAGGGCATCCTGGGCCTCTCGGGAGGCCTGGATTCGGCGGTCTGCGCCGCCCTGGCGGCCCGCGCTCTAGGGCCCAAGAACGTCCTCGGCCTGCGCCTGCCTTACGGAGAGAGCTTCGACGCCGACCGGGACGACGCCGGGGCCGTGGTCGATCGGCTCGGCATCCGGACCGAAACCATCGACATCGCCCCGATGGTCGACGCTTATTTTCAGCGCTGTCCCACGAAAAGCCGCGTCCGGCGCGGGAACAAAATGGCCCGCGAGCGCATGTCCATCCTCTACGATGTATCGGCCCGGGACCACGCCCTCATTCTCGGCACCAGCAACAAGACCGAGCTTCTGATCGGGTACGGCACGATCCACGGCGACATGGCCTGCGCCATAAACCCCATGGGCGATCTCTACAAGACGCAGGTCCGCCAGCTGGCCGCGTATCTCGAAATTCCGGAGGCCATCCGCCGGAAAAAGCCCAGCGCCGGATTATGGGCCGGCCAGACGGACGAGGACGAGCTCGGTTTGACCTACGCCGAGCTCGACGAGATCCTCTTTCATCTCGTCGACGAGCGCGAGGGCCGCGGCGAGCTCTTGGCCAGGGGCCTCGAGGCCAAGAAGATCGACCGGGTCATGACCCTGATCCGAAGCTCCGAATTCAAACGCCAGCTCCCGCCCATCGCCAAGCTGTCCGCGCGGACCATCGGCCACGATTTTCTCTATCCCTACGACTGGAATAAATGATCCCGCCGGAGGGCGGCATGGCCGGAAAGCTCTTTGTCGTCGGAACACCCATCGGGAATCTAGAAGACATCACCCTGCGGGCGCTCCGCGTCTTGAGGGAAGTCGCAGCGATCGCCTGCGAGGACACCCGCCGGACGGGCCTCCTGCTGGCCCGGTTCGAAATCAAGAACCGGCTCATCAGTTATTACGAGCCCAAGGAAGGCCGCCGCATTCCCCAGATCATCGCCCTGCTCAAGGGGGGCCGCGATGTGGCCCTGGCATCGGACGCCGGCACCCCGGCCATTTCCGATCCCGGATTCAAACTGGTCCGCGAAGCCGTACGGGAGGGGATCCGCATTGTCCCCATCCCCGGGCCGAGCGCTCTGGCGGCCGCCCTGTCCGCCGGGGGCTTGCCCACCCATAGGTTCCTCTTCGTCGGTTTTCCGCCTCCCAAAGCGGCGGCCCTCCGGAAGTCCCTGGACGGACTCGAGAAGCAGGACGGCACCTTGATATTCTACCTGCCCGGCCGCAAGATAGCCGAATTCTTGGCCGCGGTCCTAGAATCGCTGGGTGACCGGGACATCGTCATCGCCCGGGAGATGACCAAGATCCACGAAGAATTCACCCGGGGAAAAGCCTCCGCCCTGGCGGCCGCCGCTTCGATTCGCGAATTTAAGGGCGAGATGACCTTGCTCGTTTCCGGCAAGACGAAATAGTCCGTTTGTCGTATTCAGGAAAAAACTATTCTCATTATCAAACTATTATATTTATTATTATCGATTTACAAATATATGACTATAATATAATAATAATTATTGACAAACGTACGCTCACATATTAGATTATAAAAGAAATAAATTTTTGCCAGGAGGTTTTCAATGGCCATCATACGTTGGGACCCTGTAAGGGACATGGTCACGCTTCGTGAAAAGATGAACCGCATGTTCGAGGACGCCTTCACCGGCAAGGGCGAGGACAAGGATCTGGTCACGAGTTCGTGGGCTCCCGCCGTGGATATATATGAAACGGAAAGCGAAATCGTCATGACGGCGGAAATCCCGGGCATCGACGAAAAGGACATCGAGATCAAGATCGAGGACAACACCCTGACCCTCCGGGGCGAGCGGAAGTTCTCCAAGGAAACGAAGGAGGAGAACTATCACCGGCTGGAGCGCTCCTACGGTGCCTTTTACCGGGCTTTTACCCTGCCCAACTCCGTTGATACGGACAACATCCACGCCGAGCACGAGAACGGAATCCTGCGGGTCACGATGCCCAAGAAGCAGGAACTCAAGCCTCGTACCGTCAAGATCCTCAAAACGTCCGAAAAAGCCAAGAAGTAATTCCGCGTCCCCATTCGCATTTTCGCCGGCATTCCGCCGCCTCCGGGATCCCGGCTAGGCGCGAGCGACGGTGACGCCTCGGACGTCCGCCGCGCCGGCCCCCTTCAGGACCCGGGCGCACTCCCCCAGCGTGGACCCCGTCGTGCAGACATCGTCGACCAGAACGATGGTTTTTTCCCGTATGGCTTCCGGTCGGGCGACCCGGTACGCGCCCCGGATGTTCGCCCGGCGCGCTTCCGAGCGCAAAGACGTCTGGGGACGGAGGTTGACCGTCTTGCGGAGGGCATCGGAAAGAACGGGAATTCCGGTCAGCGCGGACAGTTCGCCGGCCAGGACCTCGGCCTGATTGAAGCCGCGCTCCCGACGGCGGCGCCGGTGAAGGGGGACGGGAACCAGAAAATCGGCGCCCCGCCAAGGTGGATCGCCGTCCTCGATGGCGGCATGTAATAAACCGGCCAACGGTCGGCCGAGGGGCCGCAGCCCTCTGTATTTGAAGAGCAGAACGACATCCTTGACCGCTCCGTCATAGCGGGCGGCCGAGCGGTGCGCAGAGAGGAGCGGCGGCTGCCGCAGGCAGGCGGCGCAAGGATGGGGCGACCCGTCCCCCTCGAAGAACCGGCCGCAGGACGGGCAGTAGGGCGCCCGGCAGGCCTTCAGGGCGGATCGGCAGGAGGGACAGAGGAGTCGTTCACCCGGGCGTTCCAGGAGGATGCCGCAGCGGCGGCAGGCAGAAGGAAAGGCGAGCAGCTCGGCCAGCTTGGCGATGAGCGCGACCATGGGGAAACGGATATTTTTTAAACCGTTTCGGTCTCGGTTTTTTCCTCGCATTCGATGCAGAGCGGCGTCCAGGGAAGGGCGGCCAAGCGCTTCTTGCTGATCTCTTTCTGGCACATCTGGCAATGCCCGTAGGCGCCCGAGGCGATCCGCTTCATGGCGGTGTCGATCTGGAAGAGCTCGTCGCGCTCGGCGTCGGACAGGCTGAGCAGGAATTCCTTGGTGTAGGAGCTCTCGGCCTTGTCCGCCAGGTCCTGGGCGACGTCGGACTCGACTTCCTTGCTTTCGTTTCGGAATTGGCTGAGCTTGTGGATGAGCTCGTTGCGGCGGGCGGCCAGCCGGCTGCGGACGGCCTCGATTTCTTTCTTGTTCGATAGGCCCCCTTTATTTGGCATAAGAACGTCCTTTCATGAGCGAAAATGCTCGGTAAATTTGTTCCAGGAGCATGATCCGGCACAGCTCGTGGGAAAACGTCATCCGCGACAGGGACAGCTTCAGGTCGGCCCGGTCAAGGAGCCGGGGCGCGAGCCCCAGGAATCCTCCGACCAGAAAAGCGACCGACCGGGTCGCTTCGGCGGCGCGGCGTTCGAAAAATCTAGCGAGATCGATTGAACTCATCTCCTGGCCTCGGTCAAAGAGGCAGACAATATAATCGTTGTTCAGTCGTTTTTCAAGCCCTTCCGCTTCCAGGTCCAATATTTTTCCGGCCTGCCGTTCATCCAATCCGCGGGGCGCGGGCGTCTCGATGAGGCGGACAGGATTCAGGCCGGAAATGCGCTTCAAATAATGGGCTTGGAGGACGGCCGCCTCCGTTGATTTCATTTTTCCCGGCCACAGGAGCTTGACCGTCATCGCCGCGCCCTCCCCTCCCGTCCCTCCGCGCCGGGGCCGGGCCGTTTCAACGATAGTCCGCCCGCGGCGCGTCGCCCCAGAGCTTTTCCAGGGCGTAGTAATCGCGCGCGGCGCGGGAAAAGACGTGAACGACAAACTCTCCGTAATCGATCAGGATCCATTCGCCATGAAGCTTGCCTTCCACGCCCAGCGGCCGCCCGCAGCCTGCTTTGAGCGTGGCTTCGATGTTTTCCGCGACGGCGGCGTTCTGGCGGGCCGAGTTCCCGTGCAGGATGAGGAAGTAGTCGGTGAAGGCCGACGCGCCGCGCAGGTCGAGGACGCAGACGCCTTCCGCCTTCTTATCCAGGGCGGCCTTCACGGCCGACTTCAAAACGGCCGGAACGGTCCGCTTGTTGAGCGCTTTGATTTTGACGGTCTCTTGGGTCATCGGGTTCCTTCCGACCTCCTCATGGCATGGATCTTTGAAGGGCCCCGCCGGATCGGGGATCGCATCCGGTAGAGCCCCTCCGTCCGGATATAATCGGCGACGGCGCGCGGCACGAGGCGGGCCAGGGACCGGCCCTCCCGCGCCCGCGCCCGGATTTGGGTCGAGGAAACGGGCAGGGCGGCGATGGACAGAAAAAACACGACGGGCGGTTCGAAGTCGCCGTCCTTCAAGCGTTCGCCGGGAGCGATGCGGCGCAGGGCATCCTTCCATCCCGGACCGAGGGCCCGGGCGGCGGCGTCCAGCCGCCAACCGGGCCGGGTCATGACGATGAAGGCGCAGCGGCGAACGACGCGTTCCCACTCCCGCCACGTCTTGATTTCCAGAAAGGCGTCCGCGCCGACGATGAAGAAAAGGCGGGCCCGGGGGAAACGCCGACGCATCGCCTCGATCGTTCGGATCGAATAGGAAGGCCCGCCGGCCCGGAGCTCGACGGGGCTGGCCGTCCAGGCGCACTTTCCGGCCACGGACAGGGCGGTCATCCGCAGGCGGTCGCGGGCGGAGGCCATGGCCGGCCGGGCCTTGTGGGGCGGAACCGCCGCCGGGACAAAGAAGACGCGGTCCAGGCCGAAGCGCCTCTGGACGAGGCGGGCGGCGCGGAGATGCCCGTTATGGATCGGATCGAAGGTGCCCCCGAAGAGGCCGATCCGTTGGCGATGGGTCATGGCTTCTCCGGGACCGGCGCGGCGGCTTTCAAGGTCCGCACCAGATCGGCCAAGGCTCCCATCAGCGGGCGCAGGCTGTCCGTTTTCAGGGCCGATATAGCGAAGAACGGCAGCTTTTTTCGGGCGGCCAGCTTTCGCACCCCTTCCAGGCGGGACTGATCCTCGGCCGCCAGAAGGTCGGTCTTGTTGGCCACGACGAACTGCGGCCGGCGGGCCAGCTCGGGATTGAACGCCGCCAGCTCCTTCATGACGACTCCGAAGTCCTTGACCGGATCGCGGCCGGAATAGGGCGAAACGTCGATCAAGTGGACGAGAACCTTGGTTCGCTCGATGTGCTTCAAGAACTGGATGCCCAGCCCGTGGCCCTGGTGGGCTCCCTCGATAAGTCCGGGAATATCGGCCACAACGAAGCTGTCTTCATGGTCGGCGTCGACGACGCCGAGGTGCGGAATGAGGGTGGTGAAGGGATAGTCGGCGATCAGCGGCCGGGCCGCGGAGATCCTGGAGATCAGCGTCGACTTGCCGACGTTGGGAAATCCGACCAGGCCGACATCGGCGATGAGCTTCAGCTCCAGGGCCAGCTCACGCTCCTGGCCCGGCCGGCCGGGTTCGTGTTCGCGGGGCACCTGGTGGGTCGCCCGGGCGAACGAGGCGTTTCCCCGGCCCCCCTTCCCGCCGGCCGCCGCCTCGAAGCGCTGGCCGGCTTGGAGGAAGTCGAAGAGGATCGCGGCTGAAACCGCGTCCTTGACCACCGTTCCCACGGGAACGCGAAGGACCAGGTCGCCGCCGCTCCGCCCCGTCCGCCGGGCGCCTTCCCCGGGCCGGCCGTTCTTGGCTTTATTGATGGGATGAAAACGGAAATACGACAGCGAATGCAGGCTCGGATCGGCCGCCAGGACGACACTGCCGCCCTTGCCGCCGTGTCCGCCGTCCGGGCCGCCCTTGGGAACCCCCTTTTCGCGGCGGAAGCTGACGCACCCGTCCCCGCCCCGACCGGCATGGACGAAGACCTTGACCTGGTCGATGAACATCGCGATTTAGAAAAAGAAGGGGCGCGCGGGGCTCGCAGGATCAGGCCGGCAACACGGAGACAATTTTCCCCTTTTTGCCCTTGTCGCCGAAGTGAACGACGCCGTCGATCCTGGCAAACAGGGTGTCATCCTTGCCGATCCCCACGTTCCTGCCGGGCTTGAAGGGGGTGCCCCGTTGGCGGACCAGGATCGATCCTCCCTTGACCGTCTCGCCGCCGTACCGCTTGACGCCCAGCCGCTTGGACTGGCTATCCCGGCCGTTCCGTCCGACTCCGCTTCCACGTTTCGTCGCCATGGTCGATCTCCTTACTTGGCCGACTTCTTAGCCGGGGATTTCAGCTTCGCGGGCGCCGGCTTCTTCGACGCCGGCTTGGCCGCCGATTTCACCGTCGGCTTGGCCTTGCCCTTGGCCGGCTTGGCTGCGGGCTTGGCTTCGGCGGGCGCGGCCGCTTTCGGCGCCTTGGCCTTGGGCGCCGGCGCGGACTCGGGCTTCTCGGCGACGACGGAGGCCAGGACCTCGAACTTCAGCTCAGCCGCCGGGACAACGCCCTTGTCGGCATAGATCTTTTCGATCTTGACTTCGGTCAGGTTCTGCCGGTGGCCGTGCGTCCGGCGATATTGTTTCCGGCGTTTCTTCTTGAAGACGAGGATCTTCTCGTCCTTGAAATTCCTGACCACTTCGGCCCTGACCACGGCCTTCTCCAGGAAGGGGGTCCCGATCGCCGTGTCCGCCCCGTCGTCGACGAGGAGGACCTGGTCGAAAAGGAATTTCTGCCCGGCCGGAAGTTCCAGCTTTTCCACGCTGAGCGTATCGCCTTCCTTGACGACGTACTGTTTTCCACCGGTTTTGATGACAGCAAACATGGTTTCTACCTTTACTTGGAATGCCAGAGACAAAAATAGGGCCATAAATCTAACATAGGCCTTCTCTTATGTCAACCGAATCGCGTATAATCGGGCCCGCCGGGCGGT
Source organism: Candidatus Aminicenantota bacterium (assembly GCA_963729855.1). Taxonomy (GTDB): domain Bacteria; phylum Acidobacteriota; class Aminicenantia; order Aminicenantales; family UBA4085; genus UBA4085. The sequence goes on from CAVSPT010000005.1 coordinate 977,368, forward strand.
TAGCTCAGCGGTAGAGCATCGGTCTTACACGCCGGTGGCCGCAGGTTCGAATCCTGCACCGCCCACGTGCTTTTTCCAAGCGGAAGAGGGCTTTTTCGGCGCAAGCCGCGGCGTTTCGGCTTAAGCCCCGTCTCCTTCAGTCGTTATACGGGAACGTGTAATTTTTACCCGCCACCAGATTCGGCCAGGCCGTGGTGGTGAGGTCTTGGCCGGCGGCGTTCTGCCACTTGATGGTATGCGTGCCGGGATTGGCATCCTGGTAATCGGTCACCTGCCCTGGAGCGAGCGTCGCAACATGGGCGCCGTCCCAGATGGGTATCACAGTTTTGCTCGCGGAATTGTTCTGGAAACGGACGCTGGTCGTCACCAAGTCCGTGCAGCTGACCATGAAAAGAAGGCCCGCCGCGACGACAATAAAAAATTTCCTCTGCTTTTTCACCCTTGCCCTCCTCGAGAGGATCGGAGTTTCGTGAGTACCGGCGCATCAGGCAATGTCAGGATTTTTTCGCCGTGATCAGACGGATTCCCGGTCTCAGCGTCGAATCTCCCGGCCTCTCCATGTCGGCAATATAGCGGCGTCGGGCGGCGCTATCAACAGCCTGAAATCCGAAGCCCGGAGAGTCGCAACGGCTGAAAAAATCTCCGCGGCGACAGCCCTCAAGGCGGGATCCGCTTCTTGCAAAATTCGAACGGATTCATAAAATAGAGGCCAAGACGGTCGTCGCCTCCATGTCCAACGAATTCGGTCTCCGATCTGAGCCATGAGTCCAAGCGAACCCCGGATCCGCGTCTTCATCGTCGAAGATGAGACGATTGTGGCCCAGGACTTGCTTCGGATGCTGGAAACACTCGGCTATGAACCGGCGGGAACGGCCGTTTCGGGCGAACAGGCGCTGAGCCGGATCGACGCCGGCCGCCCCGACATCGTCCTGATGGACATCGCCCTCCAGGGCGAGCAGGACGGCATCGAAACGGCCGACGAAATCCGCCGCCGATTTCGCCTTCCGGTCATTTTCCTGACTGCCCTGGGAGATATCCCGACCCTCCAGCGGGCCAAACGCACGGAACCCTTCGGCTACCTGTTCAAGCCCTTCGAACAGCGCGAAATCCACGCCGCCATCGAGATGGCCCTCTACAAGCACGCCATGGAGGAAACCTTGCGGGAAAGCGAGGCCAAGCTTCGCGACAGCGAGGCCAGGCAGCGGGCCTCGAGCGAGATGCTCCAGGGCCTGGCCCGCCACCTCCAGGACGCCGGCGAAAAGGAACGGAGCCGCCTGGCCCACGAGCTCCATGACGAGCTGGGCCAGGCCCTGACAGCCATGAAGATGGACGTGGCCTGGATCCTGAAAAAGCTGCCGGAGGGGGAAACGGCCCTGCGCGCCCGGGCGGCCGATCTGGGCAAGCTGGCCGATCATACCCTGCGGGCCGTCCGGCGCCTGTCCCAGGAGATGCGGCCGGGGGTCCTGGACGACCTGGGCTTGCCCGCCGCCCTGGAATGGCAGGCGGCCGAGTTTTCCGAACGGACCGGCATCCGCTGCCGGGTGAAGACATCGCTCGAAGAAGGCCGGCTGACCAAAGACCAGGACACGGCCCTCTTCCGCATCGTTCAGGAAGGACTGACCAACGCTTCGCGCCACTCCGAAGCCACCGCGATCGACATCGTTCTCGAAGAGACGGATGGATCGGTCCACCTCCGCATCACCGACAACGGCCGGGGCATCCGCGACGACGAGGCCCGCGGCGGACGGTCGCTCGGACTCTTGGGTATGCACGAGCGGGCCGCGGCGGCCGGAGGCCGCACCTCGATCAAAGGGGCGCCGGGCCTGGGGACGACGATCATGGTCACGATCCCCCTCTCCGGCCGGAAGGCCGCCCGATGAAGACCGCCCTGATCGTCGACGATCACGCCGTCGTCCGCCAGGGCCTGATCCGCATTCTGGCCGAGCCCCCCGAACGATGGGCCGTCGAGGAAGCCGGCACGGCGGGCGAAGCGCTGGAGCGGATCAAGGCCCGCTCCTTTGACGCCGTGATGCTCGATATCAGCATGCCGGACATGAACGGCCTGGAAGCGCTGCGTGCGATCAAGGGTCTGCGGCCGGGCCTGCCGGTCCTCATCCTCAGCGTCCACCCGGAGGAGCAATATGCCGTCCGGGCGCTCCGTTGGGGGGCTTCGGCCTATCTGACCAAGGACGGGGCTCCCGAGGAGCTCCTCAAGGCCCTGGCCGCCGCCATCCGCGGCCGCCGGTACATCGGGTCCTCGCTGGCCGAGAGGCTGGTGGACGCCCTGGACGGTACGGGCGGGCGGCCCCTCCACGAGACCCTCTCCGACCGCGAGTTCGAAGTCTTCGAACGGCTGTCCCGCGGCCATACGGTCAGCGCGATCGCGGCCGAGCTCTTTCTCAGCCCCAAGACCGTGAGCACATACAGACGTCGAATCCTGGAAAAGCTGGGTCTGGAGACGACGGCCCAGATCATTCATTACGCCGCCCGCAACGGCCTGGGAGGCTGACCCGGCGCGCCGCGGCCGTGTCGGTTTTTATCCGACACGCGGACGAGCCCCCGTCCGGCATTCTTTTCAGTCCGCCTCCGATTCCCCCCGCCGGTCGTCCGTATTACCATGGTAGAAGTGGTCCATCATGAAAATCTTCATTGTCGAGGACTCCAAGCTCGTCATCGAGAGGCTGACCCGGATGTTTTCCGAACGACCGGGCCAGGAGGTCGTGGGCACGGCCGGCGGCGCCCACAAGGCGCTGAAGGCGATCGAAGCGGCCCGGCCCGACGTCGTGATCCTGGACCTGAGACTTCAGGGCGGCACCGGATGGGACGTCCTGCGGACGCTCAAATCCCGTCCGGTTTCTCCCGTCATCATCATGCTGACCAACTTCCCCTCGCCCCTCCACCGGGTCAAGGCCAAACAGTACGGGGCCGACCATTTCCTGGACAAGTCCGAGGAGTTCGACAAGCTCGGCGAGATCCTGGATTCCCTGTTTCCCAGCAGCCCGCCGTCGCCCGATCTTCCCAATTCCTCCGCGATGGCCTAGAGCCGCTGATGGGCGCGGGCGACGAGATGCCCAAAATCAAAATCCTGGTCGTCGAAGACGAAAGCCTGGTGGCCAAGGACATCCAGAACATGCTCCGCGGCCTGGGCTATGAAGTGCTCGACGTCCTGTCCACCGGCGAGGAAGCCATCGCCGCCTTTGGCCGGTTCGACCCGGATCTCGTCTTGATGGACATCGTCCTCAAGGGGGAGATCGACGGGATCGCGGCGGCCGAGAAGATCTGGGAGACCTACGGGATCCCGGTGATCTACCTGACCGCCTACGCTGACGAAACGACCCTGGCGCGGGCCAAGGTGACCGAGCCGTTTGGCTACATCCTCAAGCCCTTCGACGAGCGCGAGCTGCAGACCACGATCGAGATGGCTTTTTACAAAGCCAGGATGGACAAGATCCTCCGGGAACGCGAGGAATGGCTGTCCACGATCCTCAAGAGCATCGGCGACGGCGTCATCGCCACCGACAACGATGGGCTCATTTCGTTCATGAACCCTCTGGCCGAACGCCTCTCGGGCTGGACCCAGAGCGAAATGTTGAAGAAGCCCTTGGCCGCCGTCCTCCCGGAGCCGCCGGTCCCCCCGACCGCCGCGGGCGGCCCCACGCCGGTCGTCGAAAACGTGCTGACGGCCAAAGGCGGAGGGAGGCTCCCCATCGAACAATCAGTATCGGCGTTCATCGACGCCCGCAAGCACCGCCTCGGCAGCGTCCTCATCTTCCGCGACATCACCCGGCGCAAGCGGACCGAGGCCGACCTGCGGGCCAGCCGGGACCGCCTCCAGAAGGCCCTGGCCGGGACGATCCAGGCCATGGGGCTGACCATCGAGATGCGCGACCCCTACACGGCCGGCCACCAGCGCCGGGTCAGCAAGCTGTCCTGCGCCGTGGCCCTCGACATGGGCCTCCCCTCCGACCAGATCGAGGGCATCCGCATGGCCGGCGATATCCATGATCTGGGTAAAATTTACGTCCCGGCCGAAATCCTCAGCAAGCCCGGCCAGCTCACGGAAATCGAATTCTCGATCATCAAGACCCATTCCCAGGTCGGGTACGACATCCTCAAGCCCATCGAGTTTCCCTGGCCTCTGGCCACGATCATCCATCAACACCACGAGCGGCTGGACGGGTCCGGCTATCCCAGCCGGTTGAAGGGGCCGGACATCCTCCTCGAGGCCCGCATCATCAGCGTGGCCGACGTCGTCGAGGCCATGTCCTCGCACCGTCCCTATCGGCCCGCGCACGGGATCGAAAAGGCCCTCGAAGAGATCACCCGCAACCGGGGCCGGCTCTACGACCAGGCGGTCGTCGATTCCTGCCTCAGACTTTTCCAGGAAAAGGGATTCGCCTTTGATTGACCGGCCGAACCTGTCCGACCGGCTCTGGCTGGCCGGAGCGCTGGTCCTGGCGCTCGGCGGGCTGGGCGGGTTCATCCTGATCTTCGTCCGGCACATGAACGTCTACTGGTTCATCCTCTCGCCCATCATCCTGGCGGTTTACGAGATCCCGGCGGTGGCGGTCTACGGGATGGGGAAGCGGCGGCGCGATCGGCGCCGGGCGCTCGTTCAAATCGATTCCGACGGGACGATCCCTCAATCCCCGTCCGGGGACATTCAGCCCTAGATCTTTCATCGGGAATAAGGCGAGCGGGTTTTCGGCCGAACTTATCCCCCTTATCCCCCTTCCAAGAAGGGGGATCGGCTGGTACTCATTTTCGGAGCTGGGGTGGCACCCCCGACGGGATTCGAACCCGTGTTGCTGCCTTGAAAGGGCGGTGTCCTAGGCCTCTAGACGACAGGGGCGCAAAAAAAAATGAGCCGTGCTGGGCTCGAACCAGCGACACCCGGCTTAAAAGGCCGGTGCTCTACCACTGAGCTAACGGCCCGAAAAAGAGCCCTATTTATAGCGGAACGGCCGGCTTGAGTCAAGCCGCCAAAAAAACGAGGGCCGGACCCGCACCCCTGGGCGCGGCCCCGGCCCTTCGGAAATCAGCGGAACCGTTCGGCTCAGAGCTGTTCGAACTTGACGATGATCCAGCGGCCCTTGCGGGCGACGTTGGCGGCCTCGTCCTTGAGATCATACATCTTCATGATGATCTTGTGGTTCTTGACCACGCCGTCCTTGCCGGTGGTCTGGAGCTCGAGCTCCTTGCTGTGGACGTCGCCTTTCAGGTCGCGGGCGTTGTTCAGCGGGCCCGCACCGAGGGAGAAAATGGTGATTTCCTCTTCCCGTTGGGCGGCGGCCTTGGCGTCGTTATAGCCCTTTTTGAGATCGTTGTGAAGGCTGTATTCCTCGTCGTATTTCTTCTGGGTGGCAGTCACCTTGGCCTGGGCGGCGGCGCGGGCGGCGCCCGTGCGGGCCGAGGTCAGCTCGTCCTTGGCCGCGTCCAGGGCGTCCTTGGCGTCCATGACGGGCCCGACGTGCTGTTCCATCTTCTTCTTGAAGTCGAGCTCCTTGGCGTTCAGATCGGGGAGCGTGGCCGGCTCGATCTTCTCTTCGCTGACTTTGGTGAGGGTCCACTTGGTGGCGTCGACCGTCACGGGTTCGAGAGCCATCGAGGAGAGCGTCGTCAGGTCGTTCAGGGCGACGGCGTGAAAATAGCGCTCGAGAAGACCTTTTTCCGGGTTCGATTTGCAGCTCGTCAGGGTGAACAGGACGAGAAGGACACCGATGGTGATCAGAGCTTTGTTCCTCATTGTTCCTCCTTCCAGTATTACAGGGAAATTATTTACAAATTCTACGGCAATTGCAAGTCCATTACAAGGACCGGACGGAACATCCCTCCGGCCGGACATTTGTCTCGGCCGGCGTCTTATGTTATAAAATGTGGTCATTTTCCTTGCTTTCGTCTCGCCAATTCACATTTTCGGACGAGGTTTCATATGCCCAAGGGAATCGTGGAAACCCTGATCGACCGCCACGGCCGGGACCGGACCCGCCTGGTCGACATCCTGCGCGATGTCCAGGCGGAACTCGGGCACGTGCCGCCGGAGGCCGTCGGGACGATCGCCGCCGGGCTGGGAATCTCCCGGATCGAAGTCGAGGGCGTATCGACGTTTTACCATTTCTTCACCCCCGCTCCGGCCGGCCGCTACGCCGTCTATCTCAATACCAACATCGTCTCGGTCATGAACGGCCGGGCCGGGGTCGCCGCCGCCTTCGAAAAGGAGGCCGGCGTCCCGTTCGGTCAAACCACGCCCGACGGCCGGATCGGCCTGCACGAGACGTCCTGCCTCGGCATGAACGACCAGGAACCGGCGGCGATCATCAACGGCGTCATCTTCACCCGCCTCAACGAGGCCAAGGTCAGGGCCCTGGTGGCCGGCATGAAGGCCGGCCGGGACGTCCGGGTGCTGGTCAAGACCTGCGGCGACGGCGTCAACCAATCCAGACTCGTCCGTTCCATGGTCCGCAACAACATCCGCCGCAAAGGCCCGGTCCTGTTCGCCCCTTTCCGTTCCGGGTCCGCCTTGAAAAAAGCGGTCGCCCGGACCCCCGAGGAGGTCATTGCCGAGATCAAGAAAGCCAATCTCCTGGGCCGCGGCGGCGCGGGCTTTCCGACCGGCCTCAAATGGGAGTTTTGCCGCCGGGAAGCCGGCCGGCCCCACTTCATCGTCTGCAACGCGGATGAGGGCGAACCGGGGACGTTCAAGGACCGGGTTCTCCTGACCGAGCGCGCGCACCTGCTTTTCGAGGGCATGGCCGTGGCCGGCTACGCGGTCGGGGCCGCCGAAGGTCTTCTCTACCTGCGCGGCGAATACGCTTATCTTAAGCCCCATCTCGACGCCGTCCTGGCGGAGATGAACAAAAAGAAGCTTTTAGGGCGTGCGGCCGCGGGCAAGCGCGGATTCGTTTTCGACATCACCATCAAGCTGGGCGCCGGCGCCTACGTCTGCGGCGAAGAATCGGCGCTCCTCGAGTCGGCCCAAGGCAACCGCGGAGAGCCGCGTGACCGGCCGCCGTTCCCCGTCCAGAACGGCTATTTCGGCCATCCCACCGCGGTCAACAACGTCGAGACGCTCTGCGCGGCGGCCCGCATCATCGAAAAAGGGGCCGACTGGTTCAAAGCCATGGGCACGACCCGTTCGGCCGGCACCAAGCTGCTCAGCGTCTCGGGCGACTGCCGAAAGCCCGGCGTCTACGAGGTCGCCTTGGGCCTGTCCGTCGCCGATCTGCTGAAAACGGCCGGCGGCAGCGACGCCATGGCCGTCCAGGTCGGCGGGCCGTCCGGGACCTGCATCCCGCGATCGCAATTCGACCGCCGCATCGGGTTCGAAGACCTGGCCACCGGCGGCTCGATCATCGTCTTCGGACCGGAGCGCGACCTCTTCGAGGTCGTCCACAATTTCATGCTCTTTTTTATCGAGGAATCCTGCGGCTGGTGCGTGCCCTGCCGGGCCGGCAACACCCTCCTGAAGAGGACGCTGGAGAAGATCATGGAGGGCCGGGGCACGGCCCGCGACCTGGCCGACCTGGAGGCCTGGGGCCGGATCATCAAATCGATGAGCCGCTGCGGCCTCGGCCAGACCTCCCCCAACCCCATCCTGACGACCCTGCAGAACTTTCGCGAAATGTACCAAAGCCGGATCGGCGCCGAGGGCCCGTTCCGGGCCGATTTCGACCTGGCCGCGGCCGCCGGGGAAGCGGCCGCCGTCACCGGACAACGATTCGCGGGACCCGGCGAGGAGGCTCCCCATGAGTAAACCGGTCATCCGTTTCACCATCGACGGCCGCGAATGCCAGGCCAAGCCCGGCCAGACGATCTACGAGGCGGCCCGGGACAACGGGATCTACATTCCGACCCTTTGCCGCTACGAGGGTTTCAAGCCCGCCGGGAGCTGCCGCATCTGCACCGTCCGTGTCGGCGGCCGCTACATGGCCGCCTGCACCCAGCCTCTGGCCGAAGGCATGTCCGTGGAAAACAAGGTCCCCGATTTGGAGGACATGCGCAAGGCCCTCATCGAGATGTTCTTCGTCGAGGGCAACCACATGTGCCCGACCTGCGAGAAGAGCGGCAACTGCGAGCTCCAGGCCCTGGCTTACCGTTACCAGATGCTCGTCCCCCGCTTCCCCTACCAGTTCCCCAAGAAGTCCGTCGAGCCGGCCGGGACGAAGATCCTCATGGAACAGAACCGCTGCGTCAAGTGCCTGCGCTGCGTGCGCGGCGTCCGGACCCGGGACAACAAGTCCGTCTTCGGCCCGCTGCGGCGCTCGCGGAACAAGAAGATCTTCGTCGATCCCGAGCTGGCCTCGGGCTTGACCGTGGACGAGGCCCGCAAAGCCATGGAGCGCTGTCCCGTCGGCTCGATCCTGAAGAAAGAGGTCGGCTTCGCCGTGCCCATCGGCCGGCGCAAGTTCGACCAGGCCCCGATCGGCAGCGAGATCGAGAAAGCCAAGGAATGAGGCCATGAACAAACCCGTCATCGCCACCGCTTCGCTGGCCGGATGTTTCGGCTGCCATATGTCCCTCCTGGACATCGACGACCGCCTCCTTAAGCTCATCGACCTGGTCGAATTCCACAAATCACCCATCGACGACATCAAGACGTTCCGCAAACCCTGCGACGTCGGCCTCATCGAGGGCGGCTGCTGCAACACCGAGAACGTCGAAAACCTGCGGACCTTCCGCAAGAACTGCAAGATCCTGGTGTCCGTCGGCGAGTGCGCCATCATGGGCGGCCTGCCGGCCCTGCGCAACGGCATCCCCGTCCGCGAATGCCTCGAGGAAGCCTACCGGAACGGGCCGACCGTCGACCCGGCCGACCGGATCATCCCCGGCGACGAGGACCTGCCGATCATCCTGGACCGCGTCTATCCGCTCCACGAGATCGTCAAGATCGATGCGTTTCTGCCCGGCTGCCCGCCGTCGGCCGACCTCATTTGGGAGGCCTTGACGGCGATCGTCGAAGGCCGGCCCCTGAACCTGACCTACGACCTCCTCAAGTTCGATTGAAGGAACCATTCATGGCCAGAAAAATCATCATCGAACCCGTCACCCGCGTCGAGGGCCACGGCAAGGTCACCATCCTCCTCGACGACAGGAACCGCGTCGAGCGGACGCGCTTCCATATCGTCGAGTTCCGCGGCTTCGAGCGCTTCGTCCAGGGCCGTCCCTACTGGGAGGCCCCCGTTCTCGTCCAGCGCCTGTGCGGCATCTGTCCGGTCAGCCACCACCTGGCCGCGGCCAAGGCCATGGACGTCATCGTCGGTGTCGGGCCGGAGGGGCTGTCCCCCACGGCCGAGAAAATGCGCCGGCTCATGCACTACGGCCAGATGTTCCAGTCCCACGCCCTGCATTTCTTCTATTTGGCCTCCCCCGACCTGCTCTTCGGCGCCGACGCCGACCCGGCCATCCGCAACGTCATCGGCGTCGCCCTCTATCACAGGGAGCTGGCCACCCGGGCCGTGCTCCTGCGTAAATTCGGCCAGGAGATCATCCTGGCCACGGCCGGCAAGAAGATCCACGGAACGGGCGCCATCCCTGGCGGCATCAACAAAAACCTGACGGCCGAGGAACGGGACGTCTTCCTCAAGGGCCCGGCCCCGCTGGACATCGACACGATGATCACCTGGGCCCTGGAAGCGGTCGAATTTTTCAAGGATTTCCACCGCAAGAACAAAGACCTCATCGACGGCTTCGCCCCGTTCCCCTCCAACCACCTCAGCCTCGTCCGCAAGGATGGCGGGCTCGACTTCTACCACGGCGCCCTGCGGGCGGTGGACGCCGACGGAAGAAAGGTCCTGGACGACATCGACTATGCCGATTACCTGAAATATATCGGCGAGGACGTCAAGACCTGGAGCTACATGAAGTTCCCCTTCCTGCGCCCGCTGGGAAAAGAGGACGGATGGTATCGCGTCGGCCCCCTGGCCCGGCTCAACTGCTGCGAATTCATCCCCACTCCGCTGGCCCAACACGAATACGAGATTTACAAGGCCTATACCGGCGGCAAACCCAATTCCATGAGCCTGCACTCCCACTGGGCCCGTCTCATCGAACTGCTCCACGCGGGCGAAGTCATCAAGGAGCTCCTCAACGACCCCGACCTGCAGAAGGACGATCTTGTCCGCATGGGCCGGAAGCGGTCCGAAGGCGTCGGGCTAGTCGAGGCGCCGCGGGGCACGCTGTTCCACCACTACCGCATCGACGGCAACGACCAGATCACCATGGCCAACCTGATCGTCTCCACCACGAACAACAATGAAGCCATGAACCGGGCCGTCAACTGGGTGGCCTTGAACGCCATCGACGGACAGGCCAGGATCACCGAAGGCATGCTCAACCGGGTCGAGATCGCCATCCGGGCCTACGATCCGTGCCTGAGCTGCGCCACGCACGCCCTCGGCCGCATGCCCCTGGACGTGGAGCTGGTGGACGCGGGCGGAGAGGTCATCGACAAGCGGAGCCGCTGATCAATCGTGCCGTTTGTATTGAATTGTTTCGGCGCTTCGGATGAGCCGGGTCAAAACACGGGGATTTTCCCCTGCGAGGAAAATCACCCCCCGCACCTAGACGAGCCTGCGGACGAATCCCCTCCTGCGCAGGAGGGGCAGGAGTGGGGAGATCAATAAGATCAAAGAGGGGAGCGGGCGAGGCAACTTCAATTTTTCCCGTTATAGGACTTTTCCCAAAGAGACAAGAAGATTGAAAACGGGCTGCGGCGGACCTATGATCGATCCATGAGCCGCGGAATTCTCGTTATCGGCATCGGCAACCCCTCCCGCGGCGACGACGGCTTGGGGCCGGCGCTCGCCGCGGGGATGGCCGGGGCCGGGCCGGACACCCTGTCCGAAGGAACGGTGATCGGAATCCCCGGCCGGGCGGCCTCGGCGGTCTGGAAATTCCAGCTCAATATCGAGGACGCCCCCCTGATCAGGGATTTCGAGGCCGTGGTGTTCGCCGACGCCTCGACCGAAGACGGCGGGCCGGTCGAGATCGGCAGGATCGACCCGGCGGCCTCCATAGCCTTCACCACGCACGAAATGTCCCCGGCCGCGGTCCTGGCCCTCTGCGACGATCTTTACGGACGCGCCCCCGAGGGCCGGCTTCTGTCCATACCCGGATATTCCTGGGAGCTCGGAGACGGCCTCTCGTCCCGGGCGATCCGACGTCTCGAGACCGCCCGCGCGCGTTTGGAAGAATTTCTGGCCCGGAAAATCCCCCGGGAATGAGCGCGGTCCGGGACGATCACGCCGGCGCCGCCGGAACGGCCGGCGACCGTCGCGCCCTCCGGATTTCCCGTGCTATAATGCCTTCAGGATACGCCGATGAAAAAGCAGCTCTATGTCCTGCAGGACATCCTGGGCACGAACCAAAAAGTCGCCCGGGAGATCAAGGCCGCCTGCGAAGAAAAGGGCGTTCTGGTCCTCAACCTGATGAGCTCTCCCGGCGCGGGCAAGACGACCCTCCTGGAAAAGCTGGCCGAGCGGCTGAAGGATCGCTACAAGATCGCCGTCATCGAGGGCGACATCGAGACCGAGCGCGACGCCGAGCGCATCCGGGCCAAGGGCGTGCCGGCCTGGCAGATCACGACCGGAGGCGCCTGCCACCTCGAAGCCAGGATGATCGCCCGGGTCCTGCCCGCGGTCGAGGCGGACACCGATTTCCTCTTCATCGAGAACGTCGGCAACCTGGTTTGCCCGGCGTCCTATGAGCTGGGCGAACGGCTGCGCATCGTCCTGCTTTCGACGCCCGAGGGCGACGATAAACCCAAGAAATATCCCAAGGCCTTCATGACCGCCGATGTGCTCGTCCTGAGCAAGGCCGACCTCCTCCCCTATCTCCCCTACGACCTGGACCGGGTCAAGAAGGAGGCGCTCGACCTCAACCCGCATCTCCGCATCTTCGTCCTCTCCGCCCTGAGCGGAGAAGGCCTGGACGACTTCATCGAATTCCTGATCGCCGCCCGAGGCGCGTCAAGGCCGGCCGATGCATGAGCTGTCCATCATCGCCGGGCTGATGGAGACGGTCGAGGCCCTGGCCAAGGACCATGAAGCCAAAGAAGTGACGGGTATCCGCATCCGCGTCGGCATCCTGTCCGGAGTCGTGGCCGACCTCCTCGATTCGGCCTTCGAGGCCTATAAAAAGGGCACGATCGCCGAGCGCGCAATCCTGGAAATCGAAAAGGTGCCGTTCAAGATCCGCTGCAAATCGTGCCGCGCGGAAAGCGAGCGGGACGATTTCCAGTTCGCCTGCGCCGCCTGCGGATCCTCCGACCTGGAGCTCGTCCAGGGGACCGAGCTCATCCTAGAGCGCGTGGAGATGGACTCGGGCGGGCCGGAAGAATAAATGTCGGCGGGTCCGGCCTTCCCCGCGGTACCGTCCGCGTTCGATTGATCGTTGGGCGTTTCGGGCGGCCCGGCCGCGGACTTCACGCCTCAGGAGATCTCGCCGCTGAAATAAGCCCGGGTGCGGGGATCGCGCGGGGCGGCGAAGATCTCGGACGCCGGACCGTGCTCGACCAGCTCACCCAAGTAGAGGAAGGCGATGTAATCGGCGATGCGGCGGGCCTGGCGCAGAATGTGGGTGACGACGATGACCGTGTAGTCGGCTTTGAGGGCCATGAGGCGCTGCTCGACGATGCGGCTGGACTGCGGATCGAGGGCCGAAGTCGGCTCGTCGCCCAGGATGATCTCCGGCTCGACGGCCAACCCGCGGGCCAGGCAGAGGCGCTGCTGCTGGCCGACCGAGAGGCGCGCGGCCGGCGCGTGGAGGCGGTCCTTGACTTCGTCCCAAAGCCCGGCCTCCATGAGCTCGCGCTGGACGATCGCCGCCACGGCCTTGCGGTCGCGCACGCCGTGAAGCCTCGGGCCGTAGGCGATGTTGTCGAAGATGGACATCGGCAGGACCTGCGGCCTTTGGGACAGCAGGCCCATCTTCTTGCGCACCCGGGTGACCTCCACATTGGGATCGTAGATGTCGTCATCGTCGACGAAGATGTGTCCCCGGATGCGGACGTCATCGACCGAGTCGAGGAGGCGATTGAGCGATTTGAGCAGGGTGGTCTTGCCGCAGCCCGAAGGCCCGACGATGACCGTGATCTTGCGGTCGGGGACATCCAGGCTGATGTTCTTCAGGACCGGCTGCTCGCCGAAGTCGATGCTCAGGTCCCGGATCCGGAGGTGCGAAGCGTCGTTCAGGGCGGCCATAGGTTCCTCAGGAAATGATATGTCGGCCCAATTTCCGGCCCAGGGCCCGGGCGGCCAGGCTGACGATGAGAATGATCAGCGTCAGCACGGCGGCCGACGCGTAAGCCCGCTCGCGGACTTCGGGGATCGGCGACCCCAGCTGGAAGAAAATGGCCAGGGGCAGGGTCGCCGCCGGCTGATTCAGCGAAGTCGGGATGCGGTCGGTGAAGCCGGCGGTGAAGAGGACGGAGGCGGCATCGCCGATTCCCCGTCCGAAGGCGATGAGCATGGCCGTCAGGATGCCGGGCAGGCTCTGTCGCAGGACGACCCGCAGGGCCGTCTCCAGGCGGGTCGCGCCCAGCGAGGCCGAGGCGTCGATCAGGGACGGGGGCGTGAGCCGGATGACCTCGTCCATGGCCCGGGCCATGATCGGCAGCTCGAGCAGGGCCACGGTCAGGATGCCGGCCAGGAGCGAGGCCCGCAGGCCGAGGAGCACCATGATGATGAAGCCGAAGGCGCCGTAGACGATCGAGGGAACGCCCCACAGCACGTCCAGGGCGAATCGGACCTGGACGGCCCAGGCCTTCGACCGGGTGGAGTAGGTGTTGATGAACAGGACGATGGGCAGGCTCAGCAGGACGGCCAGAAGCGTGGCCCCGGAAGCCAGGTACAGCGAGCCGAGAATGGCATTCAGGATGCCGCCGGCCTTGCCCAGGTAATAGCCCCCCTGCGGCGTCTTGGTGATCATGTCCAGGTTGAGCGCCGGGAGGGCCTTGAGGATGACCGTCCCCAGGATCATGAGCAGGCTGCCCAGGACGAGCCCGGTCGAGGCCATCATGAGGACGCGGACGATGCGCTCCTCCCATAGGCGGCGCCGGAAGCCCATTACTGGATCCTCCGCTCGACGCGGGTCAGGATGAGCCGGGCCGCGAAGTTGAAGGCCAGGACCATGAGGAGCAGGACGAGCGCCGAGAGCATGAGCGCCGATTCCGTCCGGGGGATGGACATCATCTCGCCGTAGTTGTTGGCGATCAGGGCGGGCAGGGGGTAGGCCGGATCGAACAGGGACTTCGGCATGCGGGCCACGTTGCCTACGACCATGAGCACGGCCATGGTCTCGCCGAAAGCCCGCGAGAAGCCCAGCACCACGGCGGCGATGAGTCCCTGGGCGCCTTTGCGCAGGACGACGTGCTTGACGGTCTCCCAGCGCGTCGCGCCGAGGGCCAGCGAGGCGTCCCGCAGGTCGCGGGAGACGGCGGCGAAGACTTCCAGGCTGACCAGGATAATCGTCGGGAAGATCATGATGGCCAGCACGACGGCCCCGGCCAGGACGGAATAGCCCGAGGAATAGGCGCCGAAGAAGGGGGCCAGGCGGACGACGAGGGGGACGACTAGCAGGACGCCCCAGACCCCGAAGACGACCGAGGGAATCCCGGCCAGAAGGTCGATGAACGGCTTGGCCAGGCCGCGGACGAAGCGGGGCGCGAATTCAGAGAGATAAATCGCGGTCAGAAGGGCGATGGGAACCGCCAGGATCATCGCCGCCAGCGTGACCCACAGCGTCCCGGACAGGAACGCCAGGAGCCCGAACTGGCCCCTGAGCGGCTTCCAGGCCGCGCTGAAGAGAAGCCGGGACAAGGGCTGGAGCGAGAGGACGGCGCGGGACTTCAGGAAGAGCCCGAGGAAAATGCCTCCGACCAGAAGTCCGGGCAGGGCGGAGAGGAGCCCCATGGATCGCCGCGCCGCCCGATCCAGCGCCCGTCTCATTTCGTCTTTTCCCCGATCGCTTTCAATCCGCCTCCGCCCCCCGGCCTCAGCGGCCGACGATCCGGTCCAGCCCGGCCTTCAGCGTATCCGCACCGAGCTTGATATAGCCCGTCTCGAGGACGTAATTCTGCCCCTCGGTCAGCACCCAGCGCAGGAAGGCCGCGACGGCCGGGGATGACGGAAGCCCCTTGGTCACGAAATACAGGTCGCGGGCGGGCGGCGAGGGATAGAGTCCCTTGGCGATGGCGGCGGTGATGTCGTTGCGTGTGGCATAAAAGTTTTCGTTGGGGCCGATCGCCCGGTCGCCGTCCAGATCGATGGGCACGACGGCCAGCCCAGCGACCGGGCGCAGGGTCTTGGCGTCATAGGCGAAATTGATGTTGTTGTAACCCAGGGCCAGGGGGTCGCGCCGGGCCGCGTCGGCCAGTCCGGGATCGCCGTAGACGCCGATCCCGGCCAGATCCTCCTGGCGCTTGCCCAGGAAGGCGGCCCACGTCTCCGCCGCGCCGCAGGCGTCGGCGCGGGTAAAAACGTGGACGGGCGATCGGTCCGCGGTGCCCAGGATCTCGCCCCAGGTCAGGGGCTTCTCCAAGATCCAGAGGGCGGCGAACTGGGCCTTGGTCAGGCCCTTTTTCAGGAGGACGGCCAGGTTCGGGTTCGCCGCGCTGACGGTCGCGACGACCCCGTCCTTGGTCACGGCCCAGGCTAGGGCCCCCTTCTGGATTTCGACCGGCTGGATCTCGCGGGAAACCATCCCGATATCGACCATGCCGGCCAGCGCGTCGGCGATGCCCTTGCCCGCGCCGCCGGCCTGGACGTCGATGAGGACGCCCGGCTGGATCTTGTGGAACTCCTCGGCCCATTTGAGGGCCATCGGATAAAGGGCCCAGGCCCCGGAGATGCTGATCTTGCCCTCGACGGCCGCCGGGGCTGTCGCCGTCGCTGCGGCCCCCGCAAAGACGACAGAGACGAGGGCCGGCCAAGCCAACGCCAGCGCGGCCAGGGTGAGGAATTTTTTCATGGCCGTTTTCCTTTCAGAAGCCCAGCTGGAACTGGACTTCCAGCATGCGGTTCAGGGTCAGCCCGGCCTCGCTGCGGAAGACGAGATAATCGGCCTGCAGCCTGCTTCGATCGCCCAGGACCCAGTTCACTCCGGCCGTGTAGGCGCCGATGTTGGCGCCCGCCAAGGAGAGGTCTTTGTCGTATGCATCATACTTGAGGACGATCTGGTATTTTTTGGGCACGACGAAGACCGCGGCCTGGACGTAGCCGCCGGCCCGCGTCGTCACCGCGTCCGTGGCCCGGATGTATTCGGCCTTGAACGACAGAATGCCCTTGACCCAGGCCGCTTCACCCCCGATCCGCCGGCGCAGCGTCCGCGGGGCCCCGGCCGCCGTGGAATAAAGGCCGTCGTAATAGGACCCGCCGACCGACAGCCCGTCAAGGGGGCGGGCCACCAGACGCGCCGAGAGATCCTTGTGATCGTTGGTGTCGGCCTTGTTGATGCCGGCCCCGTTGAAGGCCCCGACGGCATACTCGAAGATGGAGGCCTGCCCCGCCATGACGAGGCCGATATCGCGGCCATTGGAGCTGATGTCCCAGCCCGGGGCGATCTTGTTCACCACCTGGGAACGATCGATCGTCTCCAGCTCGGCGTCCGAGGTGACGCTCTCCAGGCTGAAGGGGATCTTGAACTGGCCGAAGCGGACGATGGCGGCCTTGGCCATCGTCCAATCGATCTGGGCGTCGAGGAGGACGGGGCTCTTGACGAGATCGACCTGGACCAGGATCTTGACGTTTTTCAAAATGTCCCCGAGGAGGGAAAAGCGGGCCCGCCGGATGGACAGCCCGTCCAGGCCGTCGCTTTGGGTCGTCGACAGAACCTGCGTATAGCCCGTCAGCTTGAACGCCCGCGAGGCGGCGACAGGGGACGTTTGACCCGTATCCTGGGCCGCCGCCGACACGGCGATCAGGACCAACGACGCGCCGACAATCGAGGTTTTTTTGAAGGCTCCAGCGTTCATGGTGTTTTCCTCATGATCGGTGATTAATTGGCCACGGGATCATCAAATCGATCGTCTTTGTCGACCATTCGGCGCCTGACGAATCGGCGGCTGGGGATCATCTTCGGGGCTTTCTGGCAGCGGACGACCGTTCCGGAGGCCCGCCCTTGCGGGGCGAAGCCGTTTTCCCGGCCGACCGGGCCCGCACGACCAGATCGGCCAGCGTCGTCCGCTCGAGGATCGCCGCGATGGCGTCCCGCGTCTCTTTCCACAGGCCTTTGAGGACGCAGCCGTCCTCTTTGGGGCATATTTCGTGGGCCGTGACGCTGACGCAATCGATGGGCGCCAGCGGCCCGTCCATGACCCGGATGACTTCGGCCACGGAAATCCGTTCGGGCGGCCGGGACAGGAAATACCCGCCCCGGGGCCCTTTCCGGCTGCGCAGGTATCCCGCCCGCTTGAGCTGAAGCAGGATCTGTTCGAGAAACCGTTCGGGGATGTCCTGGGCGGCCGAGACGTCGCGGATGTGCTGGGGACCTTCGGCGGAGCGCAGGGCCAATTCGAGCATGGCCCGGCTGGCGTATTCGCCCTTCGTCGAAAGTCTCACGGCGCCTCCGGTCGAATAGTCGACTATCTCAATAGACAAACTTATCTACCATTTTTCGAGGCGGCTTGTCAAACACTTTTCTCGGTTTTCTTCCGGTTTTTTTTGGCCCTGAAAAGGATTAAGATAGGAGGCGTTAACCGCAGAGCCTTTCCGCAAAACCGAACCAGGGAGCCGCCGCGCCGGGCCCCGGGACCGCGGGCGAGGTTGGCTGAGGAACGCGTTTTGAGCTAAAATTGCACGCGCCTCCGGGCTCTCGGCTCCGCGGGCGCCGCGCTTGGAGGTTTTCATGGACGCTTCCGGACCGCGCAAGATCCTGATCGTGGACGATGAGCCCGTCCTGCTTCAAAGCATGCGGCTGGCCCTGCAGGCCGGCGACCGGCGGATCGATATCGCCGCGAGCGGCGAAGAGGCCGTCCGGCTGGAGGCGGAGAACTCCTATGCGGTCATCGTGGCCGACCTAATGATGCCGGGATTGAGCGGCCTCGATCTTCTGCGGACGCTCAAGGAGAGGGGTTCACGGGCCCGCCTCATCCTGATCAGCGGCTATCCCACGATCGCCGCGGCCGAACAGGCGGTGAAGATGGGGGCCTTCGAGTTTCTGGCCAAACCGTTCATGCCCGCCGAGATCCGGGTCCTCGTGGAAAGGGCCCTTGACGCCGAGCCGGGGGCCGTCAACCCGGCTGCGGGATGTGACCTGAGTGGATAAATTCGAGCGCTTGAACCGATGCCCCGTCTGCGCGGGCGCCCGCGTAACGGCCTGGCGCAAGGGGACCTTCGATTACGCCGGGCTCAACGCCGACCAGATCAAGATCACCGACAGCGAATACGGAAAGATCTGGGACCTCTCCCTGTGCCTGGACTGCGGGCACGTCTTCGCCGATCCGGCGCCCAAGCCCGAGTTCATCTTCTCCCTCTATCGGCAGGTCGAGGACCCGATCTACGACGCGGAGGCCGAGGGCCGGTCCCGTAATTTTCGTTCCGTGCTCGACGGGCTGGAGCGGCTGCGGCCGGGGCGGGGACGGCTGTTCGACGTGGGCGCCGCCACGGGCATCCTGCTCGACCTGGCCCGCCGCCGGGGCTGGGCCGTCGACGGCGTCGAGGCCTCCGATTGGGCCGCCCGCTTCGCCGCCTCCCGCTATGGGATCCCCCTGCGGCAGGGTTTTTTCGAGGACCTCGACATCCCGGACGGGAGCTGCCAGGCCGTGACCATGGTCGACTTCATCGAGCACACTCCCCGGCCGCGCGCGGCCGTCGCCCAGGCCGCCCGCATCCTGGAGCCCGGCGGCGTCCTGGCCATGGTGACGCCCGATATCCACAGTCTGGCCGGCGGCTTGGCCGGATCGAAATGGTGGCATCTGAGGCCGGGGCACCTGGCTTACTTCTCGGCGGGAAGCCTCGATGCGCTCCTGCGGCCGGCGGGTTTCACCATTGTCCGCCGCCGCCGCTACGCGTGGACCTTCAGCGCCCATTACCTGGTCAGCCGCTTCGGCGCTCTCCGCGGTTTCTCAAACGGTCGGGCCGCTTCATTTTTAAAAAAAATTCCGATAAAATTGGCCCTCGGCGATTCCTTCGAAATCTACGCCGTAAAGGACAAGTCTCCTTGACCGCCTATTTCCGGGCCATGCGCCTCGAACGATGGCCGCGCAGCTTGGCCATCTTTTCCGGCTGCGCCGCTTTTGTCTTCCTCTTCCGCGGCGCCATCCGGGCGGCGGACGCGCCGATCCTGGCGGCCAGGGCCGCGGCGGCGTTTGGATTGACCTGGGGCATCTCCACGGCCAACTATATCGTCAACGAGATCGTCGATCTGGCCTTCGACGTCCATCATCCGTCCAAACGCTGGCGTCCCCTGGTCCAGGGCGAAATCCGGAAGGGCCCCTTCGCCTTGATCGGCGTCTTCCTCATCCTCCTCTGCCTCAGCCTGGCCCCGATCCTCTTCGACGCCTCGTTCCTGATCTCGCTGGCCTCGCTCCTGGCCGCGGGCATCGTTTACAACGTCAAGCCCATCCGGACGAAGGACATCCCCTTCCTCGACTCCATCTCGGAATCGGCCAATAATCCCATCCGCTTTTTCATCGGCTGGTTCGCCCTCGCACCCGGCGGTCACATCCCGCCCCTCAGCCTGCTTCTGAGCTGGTGGGCGTTCGGCAATTTCCTCATGGTCGCCAAACGGCTCTCGGAATTCCGGTTTCTCAAGGAAAAAGCGGGCGACTACCGGACGTCCCAAAAGAAGTATACAAAGAACAAGCTCCTGGCGGGCATGATCGTCAGCGCCGCGGCCTGCCTGGCCGCGTTCCTGTATTTCGCCGTCGCCTTCAAGCTCAGGACCTTCTATCTCATCGCCCCCTTCCTGGCCGTTTTCTTCCTGCTCATTTTCCGCAAGACCCTGCGCGAGGCCGAGGTCATGGAGGAACCTGAAAAAATGCTGACCAGCCCCCGTTTCGCCCTTTACACGCTTTTTCTGCTGGCCTTGTTCATCCTGGCCTTTTTCCGCGACACCGTCGGACGCTGACCGGCCGTGAAGACTGGCCGCGTTCCCCTCGTCGTCGCCACGACGAATGCCGGCAAGGCCCGCGAAATCGCCGCCGCCCTGCGCCCGCTTCCGGTGCGCGTCCTGTCGCTGGCCGACCTGGGCGTCCGCGCCGAATATTGGGAAGCAGGGACGACATTCGCCGGGAATGCGCGCGGCAAGGCCGCTTTCTACAGCAGCCTGAGCCGGCATTGGACATTGGCCGAAGATTCGGGCCTGGCCGTCGACGCGCTGGGCGGCGCGCCGGGTGTCTATTCGGCCCGCTTTTCCGGACCGCGGGCCTCGGACGGCCGCAACAACCGCAAGCTCCTGCGGCTTCTGAGCGGTCTTCCGCCCGCCGAACGAGGGGCCCGCTTCGTCTGCTGCATGGCCCTGGCCCGGAACGGGCGGGTGGTCAAGCAGGTTACGGGACGCGTGAGGGGCCGCATCCTCGACGCCGGACGCGGCGTCCGGGGATTCGGCTATGACCCTCTCTTCTACTCCAGGCGGATGGGCCGGACCTTCGGAGAGCTGGAGCCGGCCTTTAAAAACGCGGTCAGCCATCGCGGCCGCGCCATGGCGAAGATGTTTCGCTTCCTGGCGGCGGTTCTGGAAAAATAAAAATCCCTCCCCCCTCGAAAGGGGGGAGGGTCAGGGTGGAGGGCTCACCCTGGGTGGGGCTTAGCGGGGATCAGATCGTGATCAGGTCTTTAAGCTTGGCGAAGGTCTTTTCGCCGATGCCTTTGACCTTCATCAGCTCCTCGATTTTCTTGAAGGGGCCGTTCAGCTTGCGGAAGTCGATGATCCGCTGGGCCACCTTCGGGCCGACGCGCGGCAGTTTGTCCAGGACGTCGGCCGGGGCGGAGTTGATGTTGATTTTCTCTCCCGGCTTGGTCTGGGTCTGCTGGGCGGCGAGCGGCGCGAGGAACACACTGAGCATGACCAGGATCGCGATCCCTTTGACGATGTTGGTTCTCATGACCAACCTCCTTTCGCCTTTCTCTAATGCAAACCTGGTGCCAACGTCGGGATTCCGCGCATATCGCTGAATTTCAAGCCGATACGATCGTAGCGCGTAAAACGTCGATCCCGGCGGTAGACGTTTCGGTGAAGGAAGATAAACTTTCGTTGACCAATAAAAATAATCTCTTCCCAGGGCGAGGGGCGTCAAATCCGAAACCCGTCGACGAGCGAGCGGGCATGGGCCTTCGCCGCAGGCGAAGGGAGCGAGCGAGGAGCGGAGCGAAAACCCTCGCTGGGGGTTTTCGCGGGTTTCGGATTTAATGCCCCGAGCCCTATTTGGCCCGGGGATGGCTCTTGCGGTAGACGTGGAGCAGCTGCTTGATGTTGAGGTGGGTGTATTTCTGGGTCGTGGCCAGGCTCTCGTGTCCCAAGAGCTCCTGGATGACCCTCAGGTCGGCGCCCCGCCCCAGCAGGTGCGAGGCGAAGGAATGGCGCAAGGCATGGGGACTGACGCCGCGGCGAAGCAGGGTCAGGCGGACGTATTTGTCGACCAGCCGCTCGACCGATCGCGGCGAGATCCGCGTTCCGCGGTAATTGAGGAAAACGGCGGGCTCGTCGAAATTCCCCTGGAAAAGGGTCGGCCGCACTTGCAGATAAGACGTCAGGCTGGCCACCGCCTTGGAGCCGAAGGGCACCAGCCGCTCCTTGCGGCCCTTTCCCCGGACCCGCAGCATGCGCTCGTCCAGGCTGAGATCGGCTAGGTCGATTCCGACCAGTTCGCTCAGGCGGATGCCCGAGGCGTAAAAGAGCTCCAGGATGGCCCGGTCGCGCAGGCCGAGGACGCTGTCGGAATCGGGGCGCTCCAGGAACCGCTCCATCTCCTCCTCGGACAGGAACTCGGGGACGGGGCGGTCGAGCTTGGGCGTCGACAGGACCTTGGCCGGATTATCGTCCAGCCAGCCCTGCTTGACGCCGTATTGGAAGAACGAGCGCATGGCGGCCAGCTTGCGGGCCAAGGATGATTTGGCCAGCCTCGAGGCGGCCAGCTCGTGGAGGAAGCCGCGCAGGACGACGGGATCGACGGCGCGCAGCGGGATCTTGCGGCCCGCGAGGTAGGCTTGGAGCTGCTCGAGGTCGATGCGGTAGCCGGAAATCGTATGGGACGAGGCGTTGCGGTCGTGCCGCAGGTACTCGAAAAACCCGTCAAGCTCCTTGCGCATCCTGGGGGGCCGCCGCCTTGTCCTTCTTGGCTATTGTAGCCCCCTCGAGGACTTCCTTCCAGCCGCAATTCTCGTCCTGGCAATGAAGGAACGTCCCCTCTTTCTTGGTGCTTTTACGCAGGACGAAGGGCTTGCCGCACTTGGGGCAGGGCTGCTTGACCGGTTCGTCCCAGGTGGCGAAACGGCATTTGGGGAAGCGGCTGCAGCCGTAGAAGAAGCGGCCGCGCTTGGTCTCGCGCTTGAGGATGGTCCCGCCGCAGTCGGTCGGACAGGCGATGCCCGTATCCTCCGATTTCTTCTTCTTGATGTATTTGCAGGTCGGGTAATTGGAGCAGGCGACGAAAAGGCCGAAGCGGCCCTGACGTTGAACGAGGGCGGAACCGCACTCGGGGCATTTCTCCTCGAGCGTGACGATTTCCTTCTTGACCATGGCCTCCTTGAAATCACAATCGGGATAGCCCGAACAGGCCTTGAAGCTTCCGAACTTGCCGCTCTTGAGAACGAGCGGTTTGCCGCATTTGGGGCAGATCTCGTCCAGGGGAATGCCGCTGGCCTTGACACTTTCGACTTTCATGGCCGCATTGAGATCGGCATCGAGCTTCTCGTAGAAGCTCTTGAGCGAGCCCGTCCAGTTCAGGGTCCCTTCCTCGATCTTGTCCAGCTCCTCCTCCATCTGGGCGGTGAATCGGATCTCCATGATGTCGGGGAAATTCTTGATCAGGAATTCGGTGACGAACAGGCCCAGTTCCGTGGGCACGAACTTGCCTTCGTTCTTGACCACGTAGGTCCGGTTCTGGAGGGTGGAGATGATCGGGGCGTAGGTCGAGGGGCGGCCGATGCCTTTGGCCTCGAGCTCCTTGACCAGCGTGCCTTCCGTATAACGGGCCGGCGGCTGGGTGAAGTTCTGCTTGGGCTCGATCTGCTGCAGGGCCAAGATCTCCCCTTTCTTGGCCGCGGGCAGCGTCTCCTTCTCCCCGTTCTCGCCTTTGGGCGTCAGGGCCAGGAAACCGGCGAACTTGAGGACTTCGCCCTTGGCCGAGAACATGTACGTCTTGGCCGCGATCTCGAACTCGGTCTCTTCGATCAGGGCCGGACTCATCTGCGAAGCCAGGAAACGGTTCCAGATGAGCTGGTACAGGCTGAACTCCTCTTTTCTGAGGAACGGCTTGACCACGTCGGGGGAAAGGTCGGGCGAAGTCGGACGGATGGCCTCGTGGGCGTCCTGGGCGGCGTTCTTGTTTACGTAGACATTGGGCTTGGCCGGCAGGTGTCGGGCGGAAAAGGTCCGTTCAATGTATGGACGGGCCCAGGCCAGGGCCTCGTTGGAGACTCGCACGGAATCGGTGCGCATGTAGGTGATCAACCCGACCGGGCCGCGCTCGCCGATGGGCATGCCCTCGTAGAGCTTCTGGGCAATGGACATGGTCCGCTTGACGGGATAATGCAGCCGCTGGTAGGCGTCCTGCTGGAGCGTGCTGGTGATGTAGGGCGGCGAAGGATTGCGCTTCTTCTCCCTGACCTTGATCTGGTTCAGGACGAAGGAGGCGTCCTGGAGATCGGCCACGATCGCTTCGGCCGTCGCGCCGTCCCCGATCTTGGCTTTCTTGCCGTCGATCTTGTTGAGGGCCGCCCGAAACGGCGGCGGGTCGGAGGCGGCCAGGTGGGCGAAGATGGTCCAGTATTCCTCGGCGACGAAGGCGCGGATCTCCTTTTCGCGCTCGTAGATGAGGCGCATGGCGATCGACTGGACCCGGCCGGCGCTCAGGCCGCGGGCGACCTTCTTCCACAGCAGGGGGCTGATGAGATAGCCGACCAGCCGGTCCAGCACGCGGCGGGCCTGCTGGGCATCGAACATATTTTTATCCAGCACGGTCATGTGCCGGACGGCTTCTTCCACGGCCGGCTTGGTGATTTCGTGGAGCTTCAGCCGGTGGAGGGGCTTGTCGTTCTCGTCCAGGAGGGCTTTGAGGTGCCAGCAGATGGCTTCGCCCTCGCGGTCCGGATCGGCCGCCAGGATGATGGCGGAGGAATCCTCCGCGGCTTTCTTGAGCTCGGCGACGAGCTTTTTCCGCTCGGGGATGACCTCGTATAGGGGTTCGAAGTTTTTCTCCACGTCAACGCCCAGCTTGCTCTTGGGCAGATCACGGATATGGCCCATGGAGGCCATGACCACGTAATCCGGGCCCAGATATTTATTGATCGTCTTCGCCTTGGCCGGCGACTCGACGATGACCAGCGACTTTTCCATCATAGACTCCTCAAATAACGCTTTCCCGGCGCGGCCTTGACCGCCCCCTTGATCTCCAGGCTCAGGAGCAGGACCAGCAGCTCGGACACCGTCCGGCCGCAGCGCTCCGTGAGCTCGTCGACCGAGACGGCCACGTCCGGCGCCAGCCGGCCCAGCACGGCCGCCTCCTCGTCGGAGAGGAGCGGCAGGGGCCGGGTCTCCCCCGCCCGCTCGGCCAGGACCGCTTCGCGGACCGGGCTGGGCAGGGCCTCGGCCACGTCCTCCCAGCCCTCGACGAGCGCCGCGCCTTTCTTGATCAGCCAATGGGCGCCCCGGCTCAAGGCGGACGTGACGTTGCCCGGCACGGCCATGACCTCGCGGTTCTGCTCCAGGGCCAGACCGGCCGTGATGAGCGAGCCGCTCTTCTCCGCCGCTTCGACCACGACGACGCCGAGGGCCAAGCCGCTGATGACGCGGTTGCGAAGCGGGAAATGGAACCCGATCGGCTCCGCGTCCGGCGGGAATTCGGTGACGACCGCTCCGCCCTCGGCGATCCGGGCCGCCAGCCGCCGGTTCTCCGGCGGGTAGATCTTCAGCAGTCCCGAACCCAGCACCGCGATCGTCCGTCCTCCCTTGAGGGCGCCCTCATGGGCCATGGCGTCGATCCCGCGGGCCATTCCGCTGACGACGGTCAACCCCCGGGAGGCCAGATCCTCGGCCAGTCGCTCGGCGACCGACCGGCCGTACGGTGACGGCCGGCGGGTCCCGACGATCGCGATGGCCGGGCCCTGCAAGACCTCCGTCCGCCCCGCGCAATAAAGGACGTACGGAGGATCGTACACTTCTTTCAAGGAAATCGGATATTCGACATCCGCGAAGGTTAAAAGAGAATATCCATTCTTCCCCAGCCTGTCAAATTCTTTTTGGGCCCGATCCCGGAGCCCTGTCGAGAGGAAGCGGTCGGCCAGGTCCTCGTCGAAACCCAGCGCCCGGAGCCCGATCCGGGGCGCGGCGAAGGCCTCGGCCGGGGCCGGATAGCGGTCCAGGACGGCGCGGGCCAGGCCCGGCCATTCGGCCAGGGCCAGGTTGAAGGCCAGCCAGGACAGGCGTTCCTCATGCGTGACGGCCACGCTTGAGTAGACGCGTCAGGCGGCTTAAAATCTCATGAAGCGGTCGGCGGGTCCCGGCGAAGGCGCAGGACCGGCCCAGGCGGCCGTCACTTAAGAATGTCTTTGTATTTCTGGAAGATCTGTTTGAGCTGTTCCTTGGTCACGATGTAGCCGCTGAGGTTCACCGAAATCGTCGTCCGCATGGGGTCGTTGGATTTCAGGAGGACGTACTCCCGGACGGGGCCCATGCGGTTGGCCAGCGACATCTTCACCGTCAGCTCCAGATCCTTGCCCGCCGCGATTTTGACCGGGAAGGCGGCCGGCTTGCCGTTGAGGAGGATCTTGGCCCCGGGGAGCGAGGCTTCGACCCGCAGCTCGAGTTCACCCTTGTTGAAGACGGTGACGGGCGCGATGAGCTCGTCGCCTTCGATGAGCAGCCCGCCGTCGAACCCGTAGCGGTCGAGGTCGATGCGCGGCTGGGGCTGGACGTCCACGGCGGCGCTGATCTTGAGCTGGACGCGGGGCGAGACCGGATCGTCGGATTCGACATAGACGAAGCGGCTCACCTCGCCGGAGTAGCCCCGGGTGCTGAACGTGACCTTGATCCGGCCCGTCTTGCCCGGATCCACGGATTGGTCGGAGACCAGGGCCGCGGTGCAGCCGCACGACGTCTCCACGTTCTTGATATGGAGCGCGGCGTCGCCCTCGTTCTTGAAGACGAATTCGTGAACCAGGTTCTCGCCGCCCTTGGACTTGCCGAAATTCCAGGCGTCCTCCTTGAAGACGACCTTGGGCCCCTTGGCGGCGATCGCGAGCGCGGACGCGGCCAGGACGAGGACCGCCACGGCGGCGGCGCTGAGTTTAAGACGCTGGCTATGGATGATCATGGCGACGACTCCCTTCTTTTCAGAATTTACTCCAATCGGCGGCCCGCCGCAAGAAGCGCCGGGAGGAGGAGACGGTTGAATTGGTCCGATCCTTATTATATAAGGATGGCCTCTCAATCATGAAAAACGCCGGTTTCAAAACGCTTGCCGCGGCGGCCGTCCTGGCCCTCCCCGCGCTTTCCGCCGCCCAAGTCTCGAGCCCGCGCGGCGAAATCGCCCTGAACCTCGGCGCCGGCTTCACCATGGCCCAGGGCGGGACCATCCAGCGCCAGGCCTGGACCACGGGCCCCTTGGCCGGGGCGGCCGTCGAAAACGCGCTGGCCATCTCTAATCGCGCCTCGCTCTTTCTCGGCGCCTGGTACACGAATTTCTTTTCCGGCGCCCTCGGCATCCAGACAGGCTTCGGGTACCTCAACTCCCCGCTCGAAACGCGGTCCGATTTCTCGCGAGGCCTGCCCGGCGCCCCTTCGCGCCGGCTGTCGGCCGATCCCGATCCAAGCGAAGTCGCCGCCGTGCCCTTCTTCGTCGCCCTGGCCCTGGGCTGGCGGGGGAAACGGACCGGAATCGTCCTCACCGCCGGCCCGGCCGTCATCCTCCATTCGCTCCTGGCCGAAACGCGCGCCGGCACTCTCCTGCCGGCCGGGGCCGCACCGGCCGCCTACGGCGTGACCGCGTCCCTGCCGGACCAGACCTGGACGGCTTTCGGCGGCATCCTGGGCGCGGCCCTGGATTTGAAGATCGGCCCGAGGACGGCCCTGACCTTCGACGCGCGGTACGTGCTTTCTCCAGCCAGGAAATTCGCCTGGTCCTTCTCCGCGGGGACGGCCGTCGGCCTGGATGATCCCGCGTCCCGGGCGGCCTTCGGCGCGGCGGCCGCGGCCGCCGCCGCGGCGGGCGCTCCCACGATCACGATCAATCCCTCGTTCTTCCAGCTCTCGATGGGGATCAAGTTCCGGCTCGACGCGTTCTGATTTCGATCATCGGCCATTTCCCGAATTCCCTTGTCTCCCCATGGTCGGCCTGTTCGACGGTCAGCGCAACGGCGTGTTATAATGAGAAGGTATGAGAGGGACGATTATGACTAAACCCCGCCCGCACGTGTTTGCCGGATTGGCCCTGACCCTCCTTCTTGGGGCGGCCGCCCGCGCCGATGTGATCCGGCTCAAGGTCACCGCCGAATTGGCCAATATCCGGCTCAAGCCGTCGATTTCCAGCGTCATCGTCCGCCAGATCAAGGAAGGCGCGATCCTCGAGTCGATCCGCAAGGAAGGGGAATTCTACTTGGTCAAGCTCGACCCGGACGAATCCGGCCGCACCGAGGGCTATGTCCACGAGAGCCTGGTCCTGGCCCTGGACGAAAACGCCCCGGCCGAGAAGCTGCCGCGGATCGTCGAGCGGGCTGAACCGCCCAAGCCCAAGCCCGTCGACGAGACGCCTCCGGCCGTCACGGAAACGCGGCCGCCGGTCCGGACCGAGACCCGCCCGGCGGAAATCCCGCAGACCGTGGAAAGCACCGAGCCGGCCGGGCCTTCCGATCAGGGGCGGCCGTCCCTCGTTTTTTCGGTCGGGGGGATCTTTTCCTCGATCGGCGATTTGAACAACGGCGCCCAGGGGCTGGCCGATCTGTACGCTTACCAGCTCGGCGCCTCGGCCGATCAGCCGGCCGGCACCCTCCACTTCGCCTTCCAGTACGGCGGCGAATTCATTTTTCCCCTGGGCCGTCAATTCTACCTCTTCGCCGGACTGGAATATTACGGCAACACCTCCGAGACGGTCATCTCCTACCCCCAGGGGCTGGGCGCGAGCTCGCTCACGGTGGCGCCCGAATTCAGCGCCGTCCCGGTCAGGATCGGCGTCCTTTTCTATCCGACCGAGTTCCTCTACTTCAAAGTCGGGGCGGCTTACGCCTTCGCCCGGGCCGCCTACTCCTACCGTTTCGACGACGGCACGTTCTGGCAGGACTGGTCGGGCGCAGCCACCGGCGGCGCCCTCGGCTTTTTCGGAGCGATCGGCCTCGACATCAAGGTCACCCGGACGTTCTCTTTTATCCTGGAGGCGGCCGGGCAGTCGCTTTCCGTCTCCGGCCTGACGGGAACAGGGACGTTCCAGGACTCGACGATGAGTGCGCCGGTCACGGAAACCGGAAAGCTCTATTCGTATGACGGCCAGCCCACGCCGTTCAACACCTTCCCCCTCGTCTTCCTGCGCAGCACGACACCCTCCGAAGGGGGCGTGGCCAACGCCCGGGAAGCGGTGCTCGACCTGTCGGGATTGTCTTTCAAGGCCGGGGTCAAGATCAAATTCTAGAAAAAGACATACTGCGGGTGCCCGTCGATCCGGACCTTCTCCGAGGGCGCCCGTTCCTCGCCGTCGCGGCCGGCGATCCGCCGGACGGGCCGGCCGAATGAATGCTCGAAGCTCCTCCCGTTCGTCCAGGCCGCGGCGAATTCCCGGCCGTCCCTGCGGAAATAGAAAACGTCCGCCCCGTTCGGGCGTTCGCGCCGCGTAAAAACCGATCCGGACAGAGCGGAGACCATCGTCCGGAAAGCCTCGAAGGACGGCCGCCGACGCCAGGGCAGGGGTGGCCGCGTATCGACGAGACCATAACCGGGGGCGGCGAGCTGCCACCAGTAGACCCGGCCGATGAGCCCCGAGGCCAGGGCCAGGATGTAATAGCGGACGAGATAGTCCGCCTGCTCGTCCTCGCTGACGTTGGGCTTACCCGAGGCCGGCGAAAATTTCCCCGTGCCCGCCAGCGGCCAATTGACCTCGGTCACCCAGCATTCGGGACGCCGTCCGGCGCCGCTTTGGGCGAAGGCTTGATAAAGGGCCATCTTCATTTCGGCGGTAAAGCCGTACTGGGCGTTCTCCGGGGCGCCGACCCGATCGGCGTAAAGCAAAGCGCTGACGATCTGGAAATCGACGGCCCTCAGGACGGGCGGATAGAGATGAAATTCGAAATCGATCACGGCCGGGCCGATGAGCTGGACGCCGTGTCGTTCCCGCAGCGCGGCGGCGGCCCGGGCCAGCCTGACGTATTCGGTGTAATCCCAGACGCCCCACTTGGTCCGGTTCCAGGCATGCCCGATCTCGAAAGCCTCGGCCAGGGAGCGGAAGCGGGTGAATACCTCGTCGAGGAACGCCGACCAGGCGTCCGGACGGAAAATGTCCTCGCGCCTCTGAAGCAGGGCGATGACCGTCTGGAAGCCGCGGCTTTTGAGGGCCCGGGCAAAATCGGCGAACTCATCCAGCCGCTCGTTCTCCCACGAGGGGATGCGGAAAAGAACATGGCGGGCCCCGGAATGCGCGAGAAGGCCGAACACGTCTTCACCCGGGCCGAGGCCGGGTGAAACCGCCAGGCCGAACATTTCCGGCCCGATCGGGATTTCCGCCCGGTACATCGTCCGGCGGTTCCGCCGGTAGATCGCATAGGCGGGCACGCCGTGAATGAGATTCGAGCCGAGCAGGGTCAGGTACGTCCGCCAATGCCGGAAATGATGGCGGGTCCGCTCGCTTCGCGGAGCGACATTGTGGGGCTGGTCGGCATAAGGATTCCACTCGAATTTGAACGGTCTCATTGGATCTTCAGGCGGCGGGCCCAGCGCCGCAAGTGCATTTTTTTCTTGAAGCGCAGCCAGCCTGCGAAAAAGGCCTTGGCCAGGGCGTAGGAGAAGGCGAACGAGGGGCGGAGCCCGGCTTCGCCGGCATAGGAGCTCAGGAAAGCGCGGCGGAGGTCCGGCGGAATGCCGAGCCGGATGAGGTTTTTGGCCCGGGCAAACCGGCCCAGGCGGCGCTTTTTCCGGACCCGGTTGGTATCGAGAAAATAGAAGCGGAATTCCCCTTCGCTCCCGGCGCCGACGACGAGGACGTTGCCGTCCGAAAGGTCGCGATGGACGACGCCGCGGTCGTGGCCGCGCCGGACGGCGCGGGCCAGTCCGGCCAGCACAGGGCCCGGGAGATCGGCCGGACGATCGCGGAAAAGAACGCGGATCTCCGTCCCTTCCGCGAGACGTTCGGCCAGAAAGACCGCCCGGAGAACGAGGCCCCGCCGGCGGACCTCTCCGTAGGCGATCGGGGCCGCGGTCAGGAGGCCCGCGTCGAGGAGGGCCCGCGCGCCGATCCAGGCCCGTCGGGCCTTGGAGGCCGCGAGGACCGTTTTGAGACGGGTCAAGCCCCGGAGCCGGAACTCCTTGACGGCAATCTCCCGGACAAATCCGTCCGCCGACGCCAGGCGCAGGGCCGTCACGGTGTTGCGGCCTTTATGGAGGACTTCGGCGCCCGGACTGGCCAGGCGGGCGTCGAGACCGGCGAGCAGCCCGCGGATTTCGGGACGGTCGTACTCGGCTGCGATCTCGCCGCGAAACGGCGGGAAAGAAAAGGGGCTAGGCCTCGGCATGGGCCTTGCCCCTTTCAAGAATTTCGAGCAGACGGCTTCCGATCACACGGGGCGTGAAGCCGGCCCGCAACACCCGGAGGCCTTCCGCGGCCAGGGCGCCGCGCAAATGGGCGTCGCGCCGGAGCTCCAGGATGGCCAGGGCCAGGGACGCCGGCAAAGGCTCGTCGCACAGATAGATCGACCGGCGGTGGGTGAAGTACTCGTCGACGGCGGGGCTGCGGGCGGTGACGACCGCCTTGCCCATGGCCAGAGCCTGGTAGATCTTGTGCGGGACCACCCGGCGCGATTTCTCGGTGCGTCCGAAAACACCCAGGCAGATATCGGCCTTGGCGATCTCGGACGGAAGGCGGGCCAGCGGAAGGCGGCCGAGAAATTGGGCGTTCCGGAGCTTGTGCTCTTCGAAAAAAGACCGGACCTTGGGATAGGTCTGGCCCTCGCCGATGAAGCGGAAACGAATGTCCGTCTCCTCGGCCAGGAGAAGGGCCGCTTCGGCGATGATCTCCACGCCGTGGAGGGGGAGAAAGGAGCCGAAGAAGAGCACGTCGAAAGGACGATGTTCGCCCGTCCCGGGGGAGAAAGGCAGGGGCCTGAAAATCCGGTCGTCGCAGCCGACGGGAAGAACGGCGGTTTTGCCCGGCTTGAGCGCATAGGTCCGCTGAAAATAATCCCTATGGGCGTCCGTATCCGCCAGGATGAGATCGGCCAGGCGGAAGGAAACGGCATCGATGCGGAAATTCCACCAGGCCGTGAGCGAGGAGGGCGGCTTGCGGCGCCAGTCCAGGATCTTGGTTTCGAAGCGGGCCGCCAAAGGATCGAAGATGACCGGGCGGGCGGTCAGGAGACCGATCAGCTTGGCCAGGGGGACGTCCTTGGCGCAGAACTCGGGTACGAAAAGAAAGCGGCGGCGGGCGGATGCGTCCCGGGCGCGGGCGGCCCGGCCGCTTCCAAGGAAGCGCAGGACAAGAAGCGGATAACGGGCCCAGAATCTCCAGCGCGTCGAAACCCTGCATTCCCGGACGCCCGCTCCGTCCTCTTCCAGGCCGCGGCGGAGTACGGCGTTGCGGGGATAGGCGGAATCATAGGCACCGAAAAAAATGACGCTCACGGACGCAGGATGGGCCATGTCCGCACCTAAAATAATATTTTCCGGACGAAATTGAAAGCCGCGGGCGAAGATCGCGTTGACCCGCCCGCGCCCCGCTACGTTCTCATTGACATCACTTCCCCTGCCCCTCCTTCAAAGGAGGGACGCGCCTTGCAGCCCTGCGCCTTGGCGTGGACAACTGAGTGGCATAAAAATTTTCTCTCAGTCCAGGGCGAGGGAGGACGAAGTCAAAACCCGTCGACGAGCGAGCGGGTCCATCAAGTTTATTGCCATTTCCCCAAGGGCGAAGGGGGATTTGGGAGAAAACCCGTGCGACGACAGAGCGGGCATGGTTTTTCGCCGAAGGCGAAAAGAGCGAAGGAGGAGCGTCGGAGCCCCCTCTTGCCGGGCCGGGACGGTTCGAGTATCCTAATTGCGCACGAAGCCGCTCCGTTGCGGATCCGTATGGCACCGCTAACCCGGAAGGAGACGCGCCATGGCCCTGTCGCCCCAATTGCTCGAGATCCTGGCCTGCCCGAAGTGCAAAACCGACGTCAAGCTGACGGCGGACGGGAAGGGTCTGAAATGCGTTCAATGCCACCGCGTTTACCGCATCGAGGACGACATTCCCGTCATGATCATCGAAGAGGCGACGATTGAGCCCAGCCGGCCGACCCAGGCCTGATCGGATCCCCGTCCCGAGAAAAATCCTTCTTCTCCGCCTGCGGCGCATCGGCGACGTGATCATGACCGCGCCGGCCGTCGCCCTCCTGAAACGGTTGAATCCGGATGCCTCCCTCACCTACCTGATCGAAGATCCCTATCGGCGCCTCGTCGAAGGGCTTCCCGGCGTCGACCGCGTGCTGGCCGTCCCGGCCGGACAGAACCGCCGCGATTTCATCCGTCTGTTGAAAAGAGTCCGGGGCCAGCGCTTCGACGCGGTGCTCGACTTTCATGGGGGGCCGCGGGCGTCCTGGATCACCGCATTTTCCGGCGCCCGGCTTAAGGTCGGCTACGCCATCCGCTGGAAACCCTCCCTTTACGGCGTCCGCGTGCCGCGCCGTCCCGACGAGGGAAAACTCCACAGCGTTCAGACCCACACCGCGCTCGTCCGCGCCCTGGGGTTCGCCTTCGATGATGCGGACATCCCGCCGGTCCTGCTGCCCGAACCCACGAAGGAGGAACGGAGCCGGGTCGAAGGCCTGATGGGCGAGGCCGGCCTTCAAACAGGCCGGTTCGTCATCCTTCATATCGGGGCGGGCAACGTCTACCGCGATTGGGGCTGGGAAAACCATTCCGCCCTCCTGAGGCTCCTGGGCGGAAGGCCGGGATTGAAATTCGCCCTGATCGGCGGAGCGGGCGATCAAAGCCGCCAGGCTTCGGTCATCGATGGCGCGGTCCGAGCCCCGGGGAGCCTCGATCCGTCCAGGATCTCCGGCCTGGCCGGCCGCCTCAATCTGATCGAAACGAAGGAGCTGATCGCCAAGGCCGCCCTGTTCGTCGGCCCGGACAGCGGCCCCATGCATATCGCCTCCGCGACCCGGACCCCGATCGTCGCCTTCTTCGGCCCGACCGACCCGGCCCACTTTGCGCCGTGGCGGACGGAAGACCGACTGACCGTCCTGCAGAAAGACCTGGCCTGCCGTCCCTGCCGCCAGCGCGGATGCCTGACGAACGACTTTCGCTGCCTGCTGGGCATCACGCCCGCCGAGGCGGCCGCCGCCTGCGAAAAACGCCTCGAGATGGTATAATCGTCTGAAATCAATCCCATGAGCGCCCCTTCTCGTCCGTTCGCCGTGCCCGGGGAGACCCTGATCGACAAGGGGATTCTGCTGGCCGCTACAACCGCGGCACTTTTTTCGCTCGTTTCGATCAGCGCCCTCGAGGTTCTCTGGGCCATCGCCGCCCTGTTCTGGTTAGACCTGCTCGGTGTGAAAAAGCGGCGCTTCGAGGCACCCGGTTTTTTTTGGCCGCTTCTCGTTTACGTCGGCTGGTCGCTCCTGGCGGCAGCGGCCTCGACGAATCCCGCCGTCAGCCTGACCGCCTCGCGCAAGATGCTGATTTTTCTTATCGTGCCTATTATACCGGCCGCCTTCCCGAGCCTGCGAAGCCTCAAGTTCCCGGTCTGGGCCGTCTTCGGCTCGGGCCTGGTCGCCTCGGTCTGGGCCGTCGCCTACGAATTCATCAAGGCCCGCCCGCTGGAAAGGGTCCGCGGGTTCATGGGCCACTATATGACCCAAGCCGGACTGCTCGGACTCTTCCTGGCATTGGCCATGGGCATGGCCGTTTTCGGCCGGGGCAAACCGCGGATTCTCTGGGCGGCCGTCCTGGTCCCGGCCGGGGCCGCCCTGATGATGACGTTGACGCGCAATGCCTGGATCGGAGTCGGCGCGGCCTTGGTCGTGATCCTGGCCCTTTGGAACCCCAAAGCGCTCATCCTGGCCCCCCTGCTGGCCGTGCTTCTCTATCTGGCCGGACCGGCCGCCGTCAAATCCCGGGTCCGCAGCATCTTCGACCGGAGCGATCCTTCAAACTCGGCCCGCCTCGAATACGCCCGGGCCGGGCTGAAAATCATCGGCGAGCGGCCCGTATTCGGGACGGGGCCCAACACCGTCCACGTGGTCTTCCAGGACCCCAAGTACGGGCTGGGCGATTACGCCCGCCGCAACGTCCACCTGCACAACAATTTTCTGCAGATCGCCGCGGAGCGCGGAATCCCCGCCCTCCTGGCTTGGCTGGCCTTCTTGGGCTGGGCCGCGGTCTCTCTCCTGCACCGCTTCAAAGCCGAGACCGGAGAGCCCAAGGCCCTGGCTGCGTCCGGGTTGGCCGCTCTCGCCGCGCTCATCGCGGCCGGTTTCTTCGAGTATAACTTCGGCGATTCCGAGGTCGCCTTGTTTTTCCTTCTGATCATGACTCTGCCTTTTGCCGGAAAGCGGGACGTGGAGCGGCCGTGAGAAAAGCGCGGATCGTGCGTCGCGGACTGGCCGTCCTCGTCCTCGTCTACGCGGCCTGGCTGGCGTTGCAGGTCGTTTTCTTCAAGCGCTACGGGGCCCCCGCTTCCGCGGAGGCCGCAACGGCCGGAGAAACCCAGCGGTTTTGGGAAGTCGAGGGCGTCTACCATGTCCATACGCGCTTCTCGGACGGCCGGCGCGCCGCGGATGACGTCGCCGCGATCGGGGCCAAGGCCGGGCTGGATTTCGTCATCCTCACCGACCATGGCGCTCCCAACGAGGCCAGCCTGGCCGCCCAGGGGCGGAAGAGCGGGATCCTCCTGCTCGCCGGGTGCGAGATCTCGTCCAGCCGGGGCCACCTGGCCGCGCTGGGTTTCGCCCCGCCGCCGCGCCCGTTCAGCCAGGAAGCCGAAATGGCCGCCCGCGAAGTCGCCGCGCTCGGAGGATTCACGGTCATCGCCCATCCCTACTCCAAAATCCATTGGTCGTGGGGCGAATGGGCGGGATACGGCGGGATCGAGATCTTCAACGCCGACACCTCGGTCAAGCGCCGCCTCCTCCGGACCGTCCTGTCCCTGCCCGTCCTGCTCGTCCGGCCGGAGGCGGCCCTTCTCGGCCTGCTCACGCCGCCGCGGGCCGAGATCCGCAAATGGGACCGCTTGGCCGCGTCCCATCCGATGCAGGCCTATTTCGCCGCGGACGCCCACTTCGCCTACGGCCCGCTCTTCACCCTTTTTCATCTTCACGTCCTGCTCGACGCTCCGCCGGCCCCCGAATTCAAGGCCGCCCGCGATCAGATCTTCGCCGCCCTGAAGGCCGGCCGTTTCTACAACGCCGTCGAGGCGGCGGCGGCCGCCCGCGGTTTCCGCTTTCAGGCCGAAACGGAGGGCTCCGTTCGGCCCATGGGAAGCGCGGCCCCGCCCGTCACCGGGCCTGTCCGGTTCGTCGTCCGGACCCCGTTCGCCTTCGCCCATGAAACACGGCTCCTCCGCGACGGGGCCGAGGTCGCCCGCTCGGCCGGACCGGAGCTCATCTTCCAAACCGCCGGGCGGGGGGTCTTCCGCGTCGAGGTCTTCCTCCGCGAACGGTCCCCGCTCGATCCGCTCGTGCCGTGGATCGTCTCCAATCCCATCTTCCTGGAAAGGCCAAGCCGATGATGAAGTGCGATATCCCGAAAATGCAGCGGCTCGTCCGCAAGTTCAAGGACCGCCGGGTCCTCGTGCTGGGCGACCTCATGATCGACAAATACATCTGGGGCACGGTCTCGCGGATCTCGCCGGAGGCGCCGGTCCCCGTGGTCGAAGTCCAAAAGAGCACCTCCTGCCTGGGCGGCGCCGGCAACGTCGAGCAGAACCTGAGGGGCCTGGGCGCGGCGCCGGTCCTGGTCGGCGTCGTCGGCGACGACGACGAGGGGCAGTGGATCAAGCGCCACGCCTCCGAATCGCGGGGCATCATCCTCGACGAGAAGCGGCCGACCACGGTCAAGACGCGCATCATCGCCCACCACCAGCAGGTCGTCCGCGTCGATCAGGAGCGCCGGAAGGCCGTTTCGCCGGAGATCGAGGCCCGCATCCGGGCCTTCATCGAGAAGGACGACATCGAAGGGATCGTCGTTTCGGACTACAACAAGGGCATCGTCACCCGCACACTCATGGAGGCCGTCCTGCCCCTGGCCCGCGGGCGCAAGATCCCGGTCTTCGTCGATCCCAAGATCG
Source organism: Candidatus Aminicenantota bacterium (assembly GCA_963729855.1). Classification (GTDB taxonomy): domain Bacteria; phylum Acidobacteriota; class Aminicenantia; order Aminicenantales; family UBA4085; genus UBA4085. Next base: position 1,013,981 of record CAVSPT010000005.1, read on the forward strand.
AGAACTTCGCCCTCTTCTCCCCCGTCACCTTCATCGCCCCCAACCACCACGAGGCCTCCAAGGTGGTCCGGCACGCCTGCCTGACGGTGGCCGAGGTCGAGCGGGCCGGCCGAGAGATCATGGCCCTGATCTCGACGAAGTACCTGATCATCAAGCGCGGCGAGCAGGGCATGTCCATTTTCGAGCTGGGCCGGAACCCGGTCCACATCCCGACCATCGCCCGTGAAGTGTTCGACGTCACCGGCGCCGGGGACACGGTCATCGCCGCGGCGGCGCTGGCCCTCCTGGCCGGGGCGAGCATCCTGGAGGCGGCGGTGATCGCCAACGCCGCGGCCGGCGTCGTCGTCGGCAAGATCGGCACGGCCTCCTGCTCCCCCCAGGAGCTGATCGACGCCCTCAACCGCTACGAAAAAAGCTAGATTTCCTTCTTCCAGCCCCGGTCCGGGCGGTCGCGGGCTTTCTTGTCTCTGGCCGTCGCCTTCGGTTTCAGGGGCGTGGGGATTGGTTTGCGGATCGGCTTCCAGACCGGTTTTTGCCTGTTGGGAACGGTATGGGCCATCAGGGCATCGTGACGATGTTGGCTTCGTCGGCTGCGGGATCGTAGAAGGCGACCGTGCTCCGGCCGGTGACCCACCCGCCCGTCTCCCCCGGATTGATCAGGAGTGTTTTGCCGTCGCGGCGGACGTCGGGCTTGTGGGTGTGACCGAAGATGACGACATCGTAAGCGTGCTTGGCGGCATATTTCAAGGCCGGCCCGTTGAGATGGGTGACGAGGATCCGCCGGCCCCCGTGCTCGAAGACAAGCGGGGCGGGATGGATGAGGCCGAACGGCTCGAGCGCGGCGGCCAGACCGGCCTTTTCCCCGTCGCAATTGCCGAAGACGGCCTTGACCGGACAGCCCAGGGCGGCCAGCTCCCGGGCGGCGAACGGGGCGACGAAATCGCCGGCGTGGACGACCAGGCCGCAGCCCGCGTCCCGGAAGAGGCGGACGGCCGCCCGCAGGGTGGTGATGTTATCGTGCGAATCCGAGAGGATGCCGATCATAAGGAGAATTATACCCCATGGCCCGCTCAAGGGGCGAGGGGATGGGAGGGCAAACCCCTCGACGAGCGAGCGGGGGAGCGAATTTTCTCGCCGGGGAAATGAGCGTGTTTACGCTCCCGCCCCGGAGCCCCATCCCGAGCCCTTCTTTTTTCCTTGACCTGCACAGCTATTTTCACTAAAATACCGGAGCCTTAAAGCGTTGAAAATAGGCGCGTAGCTCAGTGGGAGAGCGCTTCCTTGACGCGGAAGAGGTCGGGGGTTCAATCCCCTCCGCGCCTACCACTAACGCCGAAGAGACAGAAAACGGTTTGAATAGAATGGTTCGCCTCACGTTTCCCGGCGCGCCGGCCGCCTTTTGTTGAAGGCCAGGCCGGTGATTCCACGACACAAGGGGTCTGCCGACCGGCGTCACGCTTTAATAGCGGACCTCTTTGCCTTTAAGACGGACCGAACGGATGACGACGATGAACGAAGATAAGAACGAACGGAAGGCCGGGGCGCCCGCGGTCGACCTCGAGACCCTGCGGCACAGCGCTTCGCACCTGCTGGCGCATGCCGTCCTGGAGCTCTTCCCCGGCGTGCAGGCGGGCGTCGGGCCGGCCGTGGAGAACGGATTCTATTATGACTTTCTCCGGGCCGAGCCGTTTTCCAGCGACGACCTGGCCGCCATCGAGGCCAAGATGCGCGAACTGGCCGAGCGGGACATCCCCATCGTCCGAACAATGATCACCAAGGACGAGGCCCTGCGCATTTTCAGCGAAAAAGGCCAGACCCTCAAAGTCGAGCTGATCAAGGAAAAAGGCGGCAGCGAAGTTTCGACCTACAGTCAAGGCGGCTTCGTCGATTTCTGCCTCGGCCCCCACGTGGCCTCGACCGGCCTGCTCAAGCATTTCAGGCTGCTGTCGGTCTCGGGCGCCTACTGGAAGGGCGACGAGCGGAACGCCCAGCTCCAGCGCATCTACGGCACCGTTTTCCCGACCCTGAAAGAGCTCGACGACTATCTCAACCTCCTCGAAGAGGCCAAGAAGCGCGATCATCGCCGCCTCGGCCCCGAGCTCGACCTGTACAGCACCAGTGAAGACCTGGGAGGCGGCCTGATCCTGTGGCACCCCAAGGGCGCCCGCATCCGGGCCATCATCGAGCAGTACTGGCGGGAACGCCATTGGGCCGGCGGGTACGACATCCTCTACACCCCCCATATCGCCCGCGAGGTCCTGTTCCAGACCTCGGGCCACCTGGATTTCTACAAGGACGGGATGTATTCGCCCATGGATATCGACGGGCAGAACTACTATATGAAGCCGATGAATTGCCCGCTCCACATCCAGATTTACAAAGCGAAGATGCGGTCCTACCGGGACCTGCCCCTGCGCTGGGCCGAGCTGGGCACCGTCTACCGCTACGAGCGCAGCGGCACCCTCCACGGCCTGCTCCGCGTCCGGGGCTTCACCCAGGACGACGCCCATATCTTCTGCACCCCCGGCCAGATCGAGGACGAAATCCTGCGCGTCCTGGATTTTTCGCTCAGCATCCTGGCCGACTTCGGCTTCACCGACAACAAGATCGAGCTGTCCGTCCGCGACCCCCGGAACCCGGCCAAATACTGCGGCGCGGACGACCGCTGGTGCCAGGCCGAGGCCTCGCTCGTCCGGGCCCTGGAGACCCGCGGCCTGGCCTACGAGCGGATGGAGGGCGAAGCGGTCTTCTACGGCCCCAAGATCGACATCAAGGTCAAGGACGCCATCGGCCGGTTCTGGCAGTGCACCACCATCCAGTTCGACTTCAACATGTCCGCGCGATTCGCCATGGCCTACGTCGGCGAGGACGGCAAGGAGCACCAGCCGTACATGGTCCACCGGGCCCTGATGGGCTCGCTGGAGCGCTTCTTCGGCATCCTCATCGAACATTACAACGGCAACTTCCCGCTCTGGCTGGCCCCCGTCCAGATCGAGATCATCCCCATCGCCGAAAGGCACAACGAATACGTGGAAAAGCTGGCCTCTCTTTGCCGGGCCCAGGGCCTGCGCCCGCACGCCGACCTGCGCCGGGAGAAGCTCAACTACAAGATCCGCGACGCCGAACACCACAAAGTGCCCGTCCTGCTCATCTGCGGGGACAAGGAAGCCGCCGCCGGGACCGCCTCGCTGCGCGTCCACGGTCAGGGCGACAAAGGCGCCGCCGAAGTCACGGCGCTTCTTGCAAAGATCCGCCAATTGAATGAAAATAAATCATTAACGGTCAATCTTTAAAGGAGGACCCTCATTTTTAGAAGACACCCGTTTCCGCCCCAGAGCAAACCCAAGCCGCACCGGATCAACGAGATGGTCCGGGCCGGAGAAATCCGCGTGATCGACGACGAAAAAAAGCAGTTGGGCGTCATGACCGCCGCCGAAGCCCTGGCTCTCGCCCGCCAGCGGGGCCTGGATCTCGTCGAGATCGCGCCGACGGCGAACCCCCCGGTTTGCCGGATCATGGACTACGGCAAGTTCCTCTACGAGCTCCACAAAAAGGAACATGAAGCCAAGAAGCACCAGAAGCAGGTCCAGATCAAGGAAATCAAGTTCCGGCCCAAGATCTCGGTCCACGACTACACCTTCAAGATGAACCACGTCAAACGCTTCCTCGAAGAAGGGAACAAGGTCAAGATCACGGTCATGCTACGCGGCCGGGAAAAATCCCGCCCCGAGCTCGGCCAGCAGATCCTGGAAAAAGTCGGCTCGGACGCGGACGGTTTTGGGAAGCTCGACGGGGATACGCGGAAACAGGATTGGGCCGTGTCGGGCCTGCTCGTCCCGGCCAAAATCGGAGGAGGAAAAGATGCCAAAGCTAAAAACCCACAGGGGAGCGAAAAAGCGGCTGTCGGTGACAGCCCGAAAGAAAGTGGTTCATAAAAAGGCCTTCAAGAGCCACATCCTGACCAAGAAGACATCGGGCCGCAAGCGCCACCTCGGCCAGAAGGCCCTGGTCAGCAAGGCCGACCGCCACGCGGTCAAGGAAATGCTGCCTTACGAGTTCTGAGATGTCATTGCGCTTAGACGGCGGAGTCGGGTCCTGCTCGGGACACGTCCCGGCAAGAATGCCTTCCGCTGCGGGAGATCGAGGGCTTGTCCCCGTCACCCGGGTCATCATATCGGGCGCCCTCTAAGCTCAGAACTCATCGATTATTGAATTTTTGAAACGGAGAAACGATCATGCCGAGAGTCAAACGGGGATTCAAAAAGAAAAACCGCCGCATCAAAATCCTGAAGCTGGCCAAGGGCTATTGGGGCGCGCGGAGCTCCAATTACCGGACGGCCAAGGAGGCGGTGGAACACGCCTTGGCTTACGCCTATCGCGACCGCCGGGCCCGCAAGCGCGACTTCCGCAGCCTCTGGATCATCCGGGTCAAGGCCGCGGCCAAGCTGAACGGGCTGTCCTACAGCCGCTTCATCAACGGCCTGAAGAAGCTCCATATCGAACTCGACCGCAAGGTCCTGGCCGATATGGCCGTGCGCGCTCCGGAAACCTTCGCCCGGATCGCGGCCAAGGCCAAAGATGCCGTCGCCCAGCCTTGACGAACTCCGGGCGAAAATCGACGCGTCCGCCCGCAACCTGACGGACGAGTCCGCCCGGGTCCGCGATCTCAAGGGTCTCGAAGACCTGCGCAACGCCTTCCTCAGCCGCAAGCGCGGAACCGTGACCCTCCTTTTCGAAGAGCTCAAGTCCGTGGCCGCCGGGGACAAGCGCGAGGCCGGACGGCTGGTCAACGGCCTCAAGGTCCTGGTCCAGGACAAGCTGGCCGCGCTGGAGTCCGCCTTACGGGCGCCGGCGGCGGCCCGCCCCGAGATCGACCTGACCCTGCCCGGCACCCGCCGGCCCTGGGGCTCCGCCCATCCGCTGCGCCTGTTCCAATCCGAAATCGAATCGATTTTCGTCGAGATGGGCTTCGGGATCGAAGACGGTCCGGAGATCGAGACCGATTTCTACAACTTCGAGGCCCTCAACTTCCCGCCCAACCACCCGGCCCGGGACACCTGGGACACGCTCTACATCAACGACAACCTTCTCCTGCGGACGCACACCTCGCCCGTCCAGATCCGGGTCATGGAGAAACGCAAGCCGCCCATCCGCATCATCATCCCCGGCAAGGTCTTCCGCAAGGACCAGCCCGACCCGACCCACGTCCCCATGTTCATGCAGATCGAAGGGCTGGTCGTCGGCGAGGGCATCACCTTCGCCCATCTCAAGGGCACTCTCGAGCATTTCCTGAAGCGCCTATTCGGCGAGAAGCTCCAGGTTCGCTTCCGGCCCAGCTTCTTCCCCTTCACGGAACCTTCGGCCGAGGTCGACATCGAATGCCTGCAGTGCGGCCAGAAGGACCCGGCCTGCCGGGTTTGCGGCGGCACGGGTTGGAAGGAGATCCTCGGCTCGGGCATGGTCGATCCCCAGGTTTTCAAGAACGTCAACATCGACCCGGAGAAATATTCCGGCTGGGCCTTCGGCCTGGGCGTCGAGCGCATCGCCATGTTCGCCTACGGAATCCCGGACATCCGCTATTTCTATGAAAACGACCTCCGTTTCAACAGGCAGTTCCAGCTCAAATGAAAATCAGTCTGAATTGGCTCAAGGAATACGTCGACATCGACCTGCCGGTCAAGGATCTCATCGACCGGCTGACCATGGTCGGGCTCATGGTCGATCAGATCGAGGAAAGGGCCGGCGATTTCGTCCTGGACATCGAGACATACGCCAACCGTCCCGATACGCTCGGACACCTGGGCATGGCCCGCGAGGTCGCCGCCCTCCTGGGCAAGCCGCTCAAGGAGCGGTCCTGGCCGCTGACCGAGATCCCCACCCGGACGAGCGACCTGGTCTCGGTCCAGGTCCAGGACGAAGACCTCTGTCCGCGCTACTGCGGACTCGTCGTCCGAGGCGTCACGGTCGGGCCCTCGCCCGGCTGGCTGCGGATGCGCATCGAGGACATGGGGCTCCACTCCATCAACAACATCGTTGATGTTTCCAATTACGTCCTCTTCGCCACGGGCCAACCCATCCACGCCTTCGACCTGGCCAAGATCGCCGGGGCCCGCATCCTCGTCCGCCGGGCCAAGAAGGGTGAACGGATCAGGACCCTGGACGGCCGCGACGCCGCCCTGGCCCCCGAGATGCTGGTCATCGCCGACGAAAGGAAGCCGATCGCCGTGGCCGGGGTCATCGGCGGCGAAGAAACGGCCATTTCCGATTCGACCCGCGATGTCTTCATCGAGAGTGCGACCTTTGATCCCAGCTCCGTGCGCCAGACCCGCAAGGCGCTGGAGACGCTGACCGACGCCAGCTACCGCTACGAGCGCGGCGCGGACATCGGCTTCGCCCCCCAGGCGGCGGGAATGGCCGCTTCGCTCCTGGCGGCTTTCGGCGGCAAGGCCAGCCGCGACGTCATCGACGTCTATCCCCATCCGCACAAGTCGCGCGAGATCATGGTCCGGGCCCGCCGGGTTGCCGAGCTCCTGGGCGTCGATATCAAACCGGCCTTCATCGAAAAGATCCTGGGCGACCTGGGCTTCGGCCTCAAGTCCCGGCCGATCGGCTCGTGGATGGTCCAGGTCCCCTCCCACCGAGTCGACATCGAGCGGGAAGCCGACCTGGTCGAAGAAGTGGCCCGTTTCTACGGTTATGACAAGATCCCGGTCGTCGTCCCGCCCCTGGAAGTCCTGCAGCCCGGGCCCTCCCCGGCCGGGATGATCCGCCGCATCGACAAACAGCTCTTCCACTACGGATTCGACGAGGTCGTCAACCCCAGCTTCGCCGATCCGGCCAACGAGGCCGCCCTGGCCACCGGCCGCAAGCCGATCGAGATCCGCAACCCGCTCTCGGCCAAGGCCAGCCTGCTGCGGACGACCCTGCTCGGGAGCCTCCTGGAAAACATCGCCTGGAACCGCAACCGCGGGATGGAGGGGGTCCGCGTCTTCGAAACGGGCAACGTCTATTCCTGGCGTGACGCCGAGTCGATCGCCGTGGACGAGGAAAGCACTTTGGCCCTGGCCACCGCCGGCCCCCTGGGTCCCATCCAGTGGAGCGAAAAGCCCATCGAGGCCAACCTGTTCCACCTCAAGGGCGCGATCGAGGCGGCCCTGGAAGTCCTGCGCTTCGACCCGCTGACCTTCGCCCCGGACAGCCACCCGGTCCTCGATCCCGCCCGGTCCCTGGCCGTCCTTTACAAGGGCGAGAAGATCGGCGTCCTGGGCCGCATCCGCCCGGACCTCGTCGTCCGCTACGGCATCAAGGGCGAGGTCTTCGCCGCCGAAATCAGTCTGGGCCGGCTCTTCGAGAAGAAGCCCCGGCCGTTCGAGTTCGCCCCGCTGCCAAAATACCCGGCCGTCGTGCGCGACCTGTCCTTCTGGATCGGCCGGAAGGCCGTCTACCAGGACCTCCGCGCGGCCGTTCTCAAGGCCGAGGCCGCCGCCCTGGAGCGTTTCGAAGTCATCGATCGCTACGACGGGGACCAGGCGCCCCGGGACAAAGTCGGCCTGTCCCTGCGGTTCGTCTACCGCAATCCGAAGGGCACCCTGACGGCCGAGGACGTCGACAAGTCCGAACAGAAGATCATCAAGGCCCTCAAGACGGCCCTGTCCGTCCAGCTCCGTGAAGGAGGATCGCAATGAACAACGAGCTCGAGCGGCTGAAGGTTCTGGAAGGCAAGATCGCTCACGTCGTCGAACTCATCGGCAAGATCAACGCCGATAACGAGAAGCTTAAACAACAGGTCAAGGACCTCCGGGCGGAGAAGAAAGACCTGGAAGACGCGGGCAGGCGCGCCGTCAAGCTTGACGAGGACGTCAAAAGATACGAAAATGAGCGGGAGAGTATAAAGGGGCGCATCGAGGTCCTCATCGCCCAAATCGACAAGCTCGGACTCTAATGGACAAGATCCTGGATATAAATATCTTTGGTCGAATATACAAGATTCGAGTCAAAGGCGAAGAGGATGAAGAGTACGTCAGCCGTCTGACGTCTTATGTTGATCAGAAAATGCAAGAAATCGCCGTGAAATCACGCTCCTCCGATCCCATGAAGATCGCCGTCCTGGCGCTGATGAATATCGCCGACGAGTATTTCGCCGGACGGAAGGAGCTCGATCAACTGGACGTCACGATCGGCCAGATGGAATCCGAATTGGAGCGCGCGGAGAATCGTCTCGATCTGAGTTCCGAATATCGCCAGCCGGCCAAGGCCACCCCGTAGACCGGGGCGCCCGCCGGCGCTTCTCCCGCCTCCCCTCGCCGCCTTCGCCTCGGAAGGAGGAAAGGTAAGATGAACACGATCACCATGATCGGTCTGGCCGTTCTCGTTCTTTTGGCGGCCGCCGTTCTTTTCGTTCTGCTGAAAAAGAATTCGGGTGAGCGATCCCTCTTCAAATCCCGCCTGGAGGCCAAGGCCGTCGCCGATCAGGCCCGCGCCGAGGCCGACCGCCTCATCAACGAAGCCCAGCAGAGGGCCCGCCAGAAGCTTTTGTCCGCGGACGCCGAGTTCGAGCGCCAGGCCCAGGACCGCATGCGCAAGCTGGCCGAACAGGAACGCCGGCTGATCCACAAGGAAGAGACCCTCGACCGCAAGACTCAAGGCGTCGACCGCCGCGACCGCGAGCTCATCAACAAGGAACGCAAGATCGACCAGAAGCTCAAAGACGTCGAGCAGGAGGAAGAGAAAGCCGCCTCTCTGGTCAAGGAGCAGATGGCCGAGCTCGAGCGCGTCTCCGGGCTGAGCCAGGAGGAGGCCAAGTCCCAGATCATCCATAAAATCGAGGATGAGGCCCGCCTGGAGGCCGTCCAGGCGGTCCGCCGGATCGAGGAAGACACCCGCTCCAGGAGCCGCCAGCTGGCCGCCGAGATCATCAGCGGGGCCATCCAGCGCTCGGCCGCCGAGCATGTCGTCGAGTCGACCGTCTCCGTGGTCGATCTTCCCAGCGAGGACATGAAGGGCCGCATCATCGGCCGCGAGGGCCGCAACATCCGGGCCTTGGAAGTGGCCACGGGCGTCGACATCATCGTCGACGACACGCCCGAGGCGGTCATCCTGTCCAGCTTCGATCCCGTCCGCCGCGAGGCCGCCCGCCTGGCCATCCAGAGGCTCGTCCTCGACGGGCGGATCCACCCGGCCCGCATCGAGGAAGTCGTCGAGAACGTCAAGGCCGAGCTCGAGGAGACCATTCGCCAGGAAGGCGAATCGGCCGCCTACGACCTGCGGGTCCAGAACCTGCACCCCGAGCTGGTCAAGCTCCTGGGCAAGCTCCGCTACCGCACGAGCTACGGCCAGAACGTCCTCCAGCACAGCAAGGAAGTCGCCTTCCTCAGCGCGGCCATGGCCCTGGAGCTGGGACTGAACACCCAGGTGGCCCTGCGGGCCGGGCTGCTGCACGACATCGGCAAGGCCGTGGACAAGGACGTCGAAGGCACGCACACCGAGCTGAGCGTCGAACTCTGCCGCAAATACGGCGAGAGCGAGGCCGTCGTGGCCGCCATCGCCAGCCACCACCGCGACATCGATTTCCCCTCGATCGAGGCCGTCCTGGTCCAATCCGCCGACACGCTCTCGGCCGCCCGTCCGGGCGCCCGCCGCGAGCTGCTTGAGACCTACATCAAGCGGCTGGAAAAGCTCGAGGCCCTGGCCAAGTCCTTCGATGGCGTGGCCAAGGCCTACGCCCTGCAGGCCGGCCGGGAGATCCGCATCATGGTCGACGCCGGCAAGATCGCCGACGACCGGGCCGCGCTCATCGCCAAGGACATCGCCACGAAGATCAAGAACGAGCTCGACTACCCGGGACAGATCAAGGTCACGGTCATCCGCGAGATGAGGGCCGTCGAATATGCCCGCTAAAACCGGGGTCCTGTTCATCGGCGACATCATGGGCCGGCCCGGCCGCCACGCCCTGCGCGCGGCCCTGCCCCGTCTTCGGGCCAAGTACGCCCCCCATTTCGTCGTGGCCAACGGCGAGAATTCGGCCGGCGGGATGGGGATCACCGAAGAAATCGGCCGCGACCTGTTCGCCCTGGTCGACGTGCTGACGTCGGGCAACCACGTCTGGGACAAGAAGGAGGCATTCCCTTACATGGACAAGGAGCCCCGCCTCCTGCGGCCGGCCAATTACCCGGCCGTCAATCCCGGCCGCGGCTCGTACGTCGCCTCGGGCGCCGACGGCCGCAAACTGGGGGTCTTGAGCCTCCAAGGCCGCGTCTTCATGGAGCCCCTCGACTGCCCCTTCCGAACGGCCGACGCGGCCGTCGAGGCCCTGCGCCAGGAGACGCCCTGCATCCTGGTCGACATCCACGCCGAGGCGACCTCGGAGAAGCAGGCGCTCGGCTGGCACCTGGACGGCAGAGTCTCGGCGGTGATCGGGACGCACACCCATGTGCCCACGGCCGACGGACACATCCTGCCCGGGGGGACGGCCTTCATCTCCGACGCGGGCATGGCCGGCGCCCGCCATTCGGTCATCGGCATGCGCCGGGAGCAGGCCCTGGAGAAGTTTCTGACCGCCCGCCCCGTGCGCTTTGAACCGGCCTCGGGCGGCGTCTTCCTCTCCGCAGTTTTCATCGAGATCGATTCCGAGACCGGCCGGGCCCTGTCGTTCGCCCAGGAAATCTACACCGAAGAAGAATAAAAACCATCGGCCGCGAATAAAAAGGTCGGCGGGTCCTGCCTGCTCCGGCGCCCCGAATTCCGCTCGCTCCACCCATCCCCCAGTGGGTCCCTTCCGCGAGCGGAATCCGGGTGCATCCGTCGCGTCACCCGCCGAGATTTTATTCTTCCGTTGTCTCATTCCTACGAAGCCCGGGGGTTTGCGGGGAAAAACCCGTGCGCCGACTGAGCGGGCATGGATTTTCGCCGATGGCGAAAAGAGCGAAGGAGAAGCGTCGGAGCGAGTTTTCCTCGCCGGGGAAAACGAGCGTGTTTTCACCCGTAAACCCCCGGGCTTCTCCCACATTATTAACTTCCCGCGTTCCAAGCCGCGGGAATTGAATTGCGGTATAATAGCCGCGCGAAGCGAGGTTGAAGTGGCCGTCATCGACGAGTTCGAGTACAAGGGCAAGGACGTCGTCAAGCCCGGCACCCTGGTCGTCAAGGACAAAATCTACTCCGTCACGGAGCTGACGAGCGTCGTCAAGATCGCCCTGGAGACGGCCTTCCCCCAGGTCTGGGTCGAAGGCGAGGTCTCCAACGCCCGCAAGTACCCCTCCGGCCATATCTACCTGACCCTCAAGGACGCCGGCTCCTCGCTGGCCGCCGTCATCTGGCGAAGCGACGCCGCCCGACTCAAGTTCGAAATCAAGGACGGACAGCAATTCGTCTGCCGGGGCAAGATCGACGTCTATCCCCCCCGAGGCGCCTACCAGCTCATCATCGACAGGGTCGAGCCCAAAGGGAAGGGCGCCCTTCAGCTGGCCTTCGAACAGCTGAAGGAAAAGCTCAGGGCCGAGGGCCTCTTCGACCCCGCCCGCAAGCGGAAGCTCCCGCTTCTGCCCAAGACGATCGGGGTCGTCACCTCGCCCACCGGCGCGGCCGTCGTCGACATTCTGCGGACGCTGGAGCGGCGCTTCGCCAAGCTCCACGTCCTCATCTACCCGGCCCGCGTCCAGGGCGACGGGGCCGCCGACGAGATCGTCGCCGGGATCGATTATCTGGGCGCCCTGCCCGGCATCGACGTCCTCATCGTCGGCCGGGGCGGCGGATCGATCGAGGACCTGTGGGCCTTCAACGAGGAAAAAGTGGCCCGGGCCATCGCCCGGTCCCCCGTCCCGGTCATCTCGGCCGTCGGCCATGAGATCGATTTCACCATCGCCGATTTCGTCGCCGATATCCGGGCCTCGACGCCGACGGCGGCCGCCGAGATGGTCGTGGAAAAAGAGGAGGCCTTCGCCGAGCGCATCGACAACTTGGTCCGCCGCGCCCAGCAGTCCCTCCGCTTCGCCGTCCAGGAACGGCGCCAGGAAGTTCTCTCCCTGGCCCAGCACCGTATCTTCCAGAATTTCCGGGTCCGGCTGTTCGGGCTCGAGCAGCGCGTCGATCTGCTCGAATCCCGGGCCTGGGAGGCCGTGCGTGGGCGCCAGCGCCAGATGGCCGAGGCCAAGGCCCGAACGACCCTGGCCGGACAGCGAATCGGCGGGGCCGTCCGGGCCCTGCTCCGGGACAAGCGGGCCGCTTGGGAGCGGCTGGCCGCCGGGCTCCAGGGCAACAGCCCGCTCAACGTCCTTAAGAAGGGATTTGCAGTTGTTTGGGACGGGCAGAGGCGGCCGGTCGCCGGCATCGGGGCCATCCGGGCCGACGACCCGGTGATCGTATCGTTCTATCGAGGCGAATTCAAAGCCCGGGTGACGGGCATCGACCGCGACAAGCCGGCCGTCGAGGAGGCGGAGAAGGAGAAGCCATGAAGGACAAGGACCGGAATTTCGAAAAAGCGCTGGCCGACCTCGAAGCCGTGGTCGACAAGCTGGAAAAAGGCGGCCTGAGCCTCACCGAGTCGCTCGCCCACTTCGAGAAGGGCGTCAAGCTGGCCCGATTCCTTAGGGAGGAGCTGGACAAGGCCGAAAAGAAAGTCGAGATCCTCCTCAAAGACGACAAAGGCGGAGCCGGGGCGGAACCGTTCGGGCTGGATGACGAGAAAGCCGAGGAGGATGCGGCGGACGAAGAGGAAGACGGGGACGACGACGCAAGCGACCGGAAGGCGAAGGCCAAACCCGGACGGGGGGCCAAGAAAAAGGACGACGACACGACCCTGCCGTTCTAAACAAGGTACCGAAGGACTGCGGATGGACGTCCAGAAACACCTGACCCGGCGGAAGACGCTGGTCGACCGCGAGCTGGAACGCATCCTGGCGCGCGGGTCCGGCCGCCTCTACGAGGCGATGCGCTACGCCGTCCTCGGCGGGGGCAAGCGGTACCGTCCCCTTCTCGTCCTGGCCGCCGCCGAGGCCCTCGGCGCCGATGCCCCCCTGGCCCTCCCCTTCGCCTGCGGCCTCGAATTCATCCATTCCTACAGCCTCGTCCACGACGATCTGCCTTGCATGGATGACGACGACACGCGCCGGGGCCGGCCTTCCTGCCACAAGGCCTTCGGCGAGGACGTCGCCCTGCTGGCCGGAGACGCCCTCCTGACCCTGGCCTTCGAGATCATGGCCGGCGCCGAAGTCCCCCCACGACTGGGGCCGGCCAGGAATCAAATCCTCCTTGAAGCCGCCCGCTCGGCCGGGGTCGACGGGATGATCGGCGGCCAATGGCTCGACATCTCCTATACGGCGGACCGTTCCGCGCAGCTCGAGGAGCTGATGCGCAAAAAGACCGGGGCGCTCATCGTCCTGGCCGTCCGGGCCGGCGCCCTCGTCGCCGGGGCCAAAAAAGCCCCTCTGGAAGCCCTCACAGCTTACGCCCAAAACTTGGGGTTGGCCTTCCAAATCCGCGACGATCTCATCGACGCGGCCGAGGCGGACGGGAAGCCCGGTTCGGACAAACCCAACTTCGCGGCCATCGCCGGTCCGGAAAAGGCCCGCCAAACCTTGTTCGACCTGGTTTCCGAGGCCCGCTCCACCCTGAAGCGGGCGAGGATCGATTCCCCGGTCCTCCACCGTCTGGCCAAACGCCTGCGCGCCTACTGACCGGCCCTCTTGGTCCGTTTTTTCGGATAAATGATATACTGGATGGGTTAATTGCAGACGAACAGCCGCCATGAACACGATTCTCGAAACGATCGATAGCCCCCAAGATCTCAAGGCCCTCTCCTTGGACGAGTTGGGCCGTCTAGCCGCCGAGATCCGGGCTTACATTCTGGAGGTCGTCTCCAAGAACGGCGGCCATCTCTCGGCCAATCTCGGCACGGTCGAGCTGACTCTGGCCCTCCACCGTGTCTTCAATACTCCCGCCGACAAGATCGTCTGGGACGTCGGCCATCAATCCTACACCCACAAGATCATCACCGGCCGCCGGGAGCGCTTCCGCGGCCTCCGCCAGCGCGGAGGCATCCTGGGATTTCCGGACCGCGAGGAGAGCCCCTATGACGTCTACAACACCGGCCACGCTTCGACGGCCCTCTCCGCCGCCCTGGGCATGGCCGTGGCCCGCGACAAGAAGGGCGAAAAAAACAAGATCATCGCCGTCGTCGGCGACGGCAGCCTGACCGGCGGAGTCTCCTGGGAGGCCCTGAACCAAATCGGCCACCTGCGCACGCCGCTCATCGTCGTTCTCAACGACAACGAGATGTCCATCTCTCCCAGCGTCGGGGCCATCTCCAAATACCTGGGCTACCTGGCTTCGGGCCAGCATTACCTGCGCATCAAGGACCGGGCCAAAGGCCTCCTCAAGTCCCTGCCCGTCCTGGGCTGGCCCATCATCCGGGCCGGCCGCGGCGTCGAGGAGCTGGTCAAAAAGGTCTTCTTCCCGGGACTGGTCTTCGAGGAGCTCGGCCTACGCTACATGGGGCCGATCCAAGGCCACAGCCTCGGCTCACTCATCGAGGTCTTCCAGGACGCAAGGAAGTACACCGAGGGGCCGATCCTCATCCATTGCGTCACCCGAAAGGGCAGGGGCTACGTCCCGGCCCAGGACGATCCGGCGCATTTCCACGGCGCCGCGCCATTCAACGTCGAATCGGGCGAATCCACGTCCAAGCCCGGCCGCCCCACGTATTCCGAGGTCTTCGGCGAGGTCCTGCTGGAGATCGGCCGGTCGGACGCCAAAGTCCTGGCCATCACCGCGGCCATGCTCGAGGGGACGGGACTGACCGATTTCGCCGAGGCCCTGCCCGACCAGTTCTATGACGTGGGCATCGCCGAGCAGCATGCCGTCACCTTCGCCGCCGGGCTGGCCCTGAGCGGCTACAAGCCCGTCTGCGCCATCTACTCGACTTTCCTCCAGCGGGCCTACGACCAGGTCTATCACGACGTTTGTCTGCAGGACCTGCCCGTCGTCTTCGCCCTCGACCGGGCCGGGATCGTTCCCGACGACGGACCGACCCATCAGGGCCTCAACGACATCGCTTACCTGCGCCATATGCCCAACATCATCCTCATGGCCCCCCGCGACGAGATCGAGCTGCGCCGCATGTTGAAGGCGGCCCTCGAATACAAGCACCCCGCAGCCATCCGCTTCCCCAAGGGACCGGCGCCCGGCGTCGGCGGGGATTCGGACCTCCTCCCCCTCCCGTTGGGAAAGGCGGAGATCCTCCAGGAGGGCGACGATCTTATCCTGGCCTACGGAAGCATGGTCTATCCCGCCCTGGAAGCGGCCCGGGCCCTGGAGAACGAGGGGATCCGGCCGGCCGTCGCGGACGCCAAGTTCGCCAAGCCCCTGGACGAGGAGCTGATTCTCCGCTATGCCCGGACGGGCCGGACGATCATCACGGTGGAGGAGGGGATCATCGCCGGAGGATTCGGCAGCGCCGTCCGCGAATTGCTCGACGCCAGGGGCCGTTTCGACGTCCGTTTCCTGGCCATCGGCATGCCCATCGAGATCTACCCCGTCGGCAAGGCCGACCAGATCAAAAAACAGTATCGCCTCGACGCCGACGGCCTCAGGGACCGCTTCCGAGACTTCCTCCGCCGTTGACGGCGATGAAGAAGGAACGGGCCGACAAGCTCCTGGTCGAGCGCGGGCTGGCCGAAACGCGTCAGAAAGCCCAGGCCCTCATCATGGCCGGGCTGGTCGCCGCCGGCGGCCGGCGCGTCGAAAAGGCGGGCCAGCCCCTGGACCCCGGCGTCCCGCTCACCGTTGAAAAACCGCTCCCCTACGTCGGCCGGGGCGGGCTCAAGCTCGAGCAGGCCCTGGACGAATTCGCCGTCGATCCGTCCGGCCGCGTCTGCGCCGACATCGGCTCTTCGACGGGCGGGTTCACCGACTGCCTCCTCCAGCGCGGCGCCGCCCGGGTCATCTGCGTGGATGTGGACGTCCGCCAGCTCGACGACCGCATCCGGCGCCATCCCCGCGTCATTCTGCTTGAAAAGAACGCCCGCTACCTCGTCCCCGGGGATTTCGAGGAGGCCCCCTCGCTCGCGGTCATGGACGTCTCGTTCATCTCGGTGCTCAGGATCCTGCCGGCCCTGCGGAGCGTTTTCGCCGCGAAGCCGGCCCGTGACGGCGATCCTTCTCCGCTTTTGTTGTCCCTCATCAAGCCCCAATTCGAAGCGGGCAAGGGGCAAGTCGGGAAAAAGGGCGTCATCCGGGACCCGCAGCTCCATGCCGAGATCCTCACCCGAATCGCCGGAGAGGCGGCGGCGCTGGGTTTCGCGCTGGGCGGCCTGATCCGCTGCTCCACCCGGGGGCAGAAGGGCAACCAGGAATTCTTCGCTCGCTGGATCCCGGGCCGCATGGAACCGCCCGGCGAAGACATGATAAGATGGATCCGGGAGGCCGTCCGGAATGAGACCGATTAAGCGCGTCGGCGTGGTCATCAAGCGCCACGCTCCGGGCATCGAGACCGTTCTGGCCGAATTGGCCGATCTTCTCAACAAACAGGGGACCGCCTGCCTTTTGGAAAAGGCGGCGGCCGAGATCCTGGGCCGTCCGGACGGGGTCCCGCGCGACGAGATACCCGGCCGGGTCGATCTGGTCGTCGTCCTGGGCGGCGACGGGACCCTGCTCAGCATCGCCCACATCGCGGCCCGCCAGGGCACCCCGGTCCTGGGCATCAACATGGGAAATCTGGGCTTCCTTACGGAGATCCCCCGCGGAGAGATGACGGACACGCTGAAAGAGCTCCTTCCGGCCAACGAGGGGCTGGTCAGCCCGCGGATGATGCTGGAGGCCGCTCGGGGCGCGGACCGCTGGCTCTGCCTGAACGACGTCGTCATCAACAAGGGCGCTCTGGCCCGGATGCTCGAGCTGACCATCCGCATCGACGGCCGGGATATCGCCGCCGTCCGGGCCGATGGGCTCATCGTGTCCACCCCGACCGGATCGACGGCCTATACCTTGGCCGCCGGCGGCCCGATCATCCAACCGTCCATTCCGGCCATCATCCTGACCCCCATCTGTCCCCACACCCTGACCTTCCGTCCCATGGTCATTTCTTCAAAGGCCCGCATCGAGATCGAACTTCAGGCCTCCGAAGAAGCCTTCCTGAGCATCGACGGCCAGCGGGGAACGCCGCTCAACGGCGGCGACACGGTCGAGGCCGTCCGGGCCTCGTGCGAGCTGAAGCTCATCCGCTCCCCGCGCCGGACGTATTTCGACGTTCTCAAGGAAAAGCTGTCCTGGGGAGGATGAAGGGCCCATGTCTCTCTTCAAGAAGAGCCGCGCCGCGGGGACCGGGCCGCCGCGGCGCGTCCTCCTGGTGGCGGCTGAAATGGCGCCCTTTACGAACGGGGGAGCGTCCGAGTCCGTCCGCCGGACCGCCGACCGGCTGGTCGAGCTCGGCGCCCGCGTCTCCGTCGTCCTGCCCCGCTACAGAAGGCCCGAAATCGAGGCCTTGCCCCTGGAGCCGGCCGGGCCCGCGTTCTGGGTCCCGCTGGGCGAAGAGAAGGTCAAAGCCACGGCTTATCGCTCCAAGCCGGATCTGAACGGGATCGAGTCATTTTTCATCGCCCATCCCAAGTATTTCCTCCGCGATTGCGTCTTCGGCACCGAACACGGCGACTACCTGGACAACGACGAGCGGTTCGCCTTCTTCAGCCGGGCCGTGGTGGAATTCATCCTCATGTCCCGCCTGGACTTCGACATCCTCCATTGCCACGACTGGCCCACGGCGCTCGTGCCCCTCTTCCTGAGCACCCACTACGCCGGAAAGCTGCGCTTCCGCCGGACGGCCACCGTCCTCTCCGTCCTGGAGCCGGCGGCCCCGGGCAATTTCCCGCCGGAATCTCTGGCATTTACGGGCCTCAGCTGGAGCTACTTCACGCCCGACCGCCTGGCCCTGAACGGCAAGTTCAGCTACCTCAAGGCGGGGTTGATGTTCGCCAACGCCCTGGCCGCCCTCCCGGCCGGGGAAGGAACCGAACCCGGTCCGGATGACGACGGCATGGCCGAAATTCTCGCCCGGCGGGGCGATTCTTGTGCTACGATATCCCCCGGCGCGGAGGCCGCCGGGCAATACCTGCGGCTCTACGAGACGGCGCTGAAAACGAGGAAAGGAGACCCGCATGGCCGATAATTTGATCTCCGTCACCGACGGGACGTTCGATGCGGAAGTCCTCAAGTCCCCCTTGCCCGTTCTGGTCGATTTTTGGGCCGTGTGGTGCGTCCCCTGCAAGATGATCGCCCCGGCGGTCGAGGAGATCGCCGCCGAGTTGAAAGAGAAGCTCAAGGTCTGCAAGATGGACGTGGACGGCAGCCGGGCCACTCCGGCCGCCTACGGGGTCCGCGGCATTCCCACCCTTCTCCTCTTCAAAGGCGGCCAGGTCGTCGAACAGCTCGTCGGCGCCCTGCCCAAGGACAAGATCGTCGAAAGCGTCAAGAAGCACCTCGGATGAGCGGCCGGAACGACGTGGTCATCATCGGTGCCGGGCCGGCCGGGCTGTCCGCCGCCATCTACACGGGGCGGGCCCGCCTGGACACGGTCATCCTGGAAAAAGCCATCCCCGGCGGCCAGATCCTGATCACCGACTGGATCGAGAACTATCCCGGTTTCCCGGACGGCGTGGCCCCCTTCGAGCTGATGGAGAATTTCCGAAGGAGCGCGGTCAAGTTCGGGGCCCGGATCGTCACCGATGCGGCCAAGTCGATCCGCCGCGACCCCGACGGCAAGGCCTGGATCGTGGCCTGCGGGAAAGCCGATTACCAGGGCCGGGCGGTGCTCGTCGCCAGCGGGGCGCAATATCGGCGCCTGGGCCTGAAGAACGAAGGCCGGCTCATCGGCCGGGGCGTGTCCTATTGCGCCACCTGCGACGGGGCTTTTTTCCGCGACGCCGAGATCGCCATGGTCGGCGGCGGGGACACGGCCCTCATGGAGGCCGTCTTCCTGACCAAGTTCGCCTCCAAGGTCCACCTCATTCACCGCCGCGATCAGCTTCGGGGGACGAAAATCCTGCAGGAGCGCGTCTTCGCCAATCCCAAAATCGAGCCTCACTGGGGCACGGTCGTCGAGGAGATCCTCGGCGCGGAGAACGTCGAGGGAGTCGTCCTGCGCCGCGTCAAGGACGGCGTCCGGGAAACGCTGCCCCTGAAGGGCGTCTTCGTCTCGATCGGCATGGACCCGACGAACGACGTGGTCCAGGGACTCCTCCGGCTCAACGAGCGCGGCGAGATCGTGGTCGATCGCCGGATGGGCACCAGCGAAAAAGGCATCTTCGCCGCCGGCGACGTCATCGATTCGACGCCCCACCAGGTGGCGACCGCGGTCGGGACGGGCGTCCATGCCGCCATCAGCATCGGCGATTACCTGGCTGAGAATTGAAACCATGAGCTATACGATCGAAGAGTTGTCCCGGCGCCTCGAATGCCCCTTCGAAGGCGACGGCGGCGTCCGGATCAAGGGCGTCGCCGGCCTGGAGCAGGCCGGACCTGGCGATCTGGTCTTCCTGTCACAGTCGAAATTCCGCCCCCTCCTGGACCGGACCGGGGCCGCGGCGGCGATTGTTCCGTCCGATCTCCTTTTTGACCGCCTGCCCGTCCTGCGTTCGGCCGATCCCCGTCGGACGTTCGTCCTGGCCGCCCGGCTCTTCGACCGGCCCTATCGCCCCGGGTCCGGGATCCATCCGACGGCCTTCGTCTCGCCCTCGGCCCGCGTCGCTGCGGACGTTTCGATCGGCGCGTTCTGCGTCGTCGGGGACGACGTCGAGATCGGGGCCGGTTCGACCGTTTTCCCTCATGTCGTCATCTATCCCGGCGCCCGGATCGGGGCCGGCTGCGTCGTTCATTCGGGCGTCCAGCTTCGGGAGAAGATCACCCTCGGCGACCGTGTCATCCTGCACAACGGCGTCGTCATCGGCGCGGACGGCTTCGGCTACCTGCGCAACGCCGACGGCTCCCAGCTCAAGATCCCCCAAACCGGCACGGTCGTGATCGAGGACGACGTCGAGATCGGGGCGAATTCAACCGTCGACCGGGCCGCCCTGGGCGCCACGATCATCCGGCGCGGGGTCAAGATCGACGACCTGGTCATGGTCTCCCATAACTGCGAGGTCGGCGAGAACGCCATCCTGGTCGCCCAGGTCGGCATCGCCGGAAGCTCCAAGATCGGCAAGGGCGCCATCCTCAGCGGCCAGGTCGGCATCGCCGACCATCTGACCGTCGGCGACGGCGCCGTCATTGCCGCCAAGTCCGGCGTGACGGGAAACGTGCCGGCCGGGGCCTTCATCAGCGGCAGCCCCCACCTCGATATCCGCGTCTGGCGCAAGTTCTGGGCCGTGGCGCCGCGGCTCTACGACCTGGTCAAAGAGGTCAAGAGACTGCGGGCCCGGGTGGAGGAGCTGGAAAAGAGGGGCTCAGGGGGCAGTGGGTAGAACACGCGCATTTTCCCAGAGAGAAAATGCGCTCCCCTCCTCGTTCGCTCCCCTGACTCGGCGGGCGAAGCTTGTACCCGCCGAGTCAGGGACCGTGCCCGCTTACTCGTCGAGGGGTTTTACCCGCTATCCCCCCTCGCCCAAAAAACGACGGGCCTCTCAATTTTCTTTCCCGTCGCACGGGTTTTCCCCCGGCAGGCCTTGAGCCCCTAGACCCGAGATGGGGATGTTCTTTGCAGGCGTGAAGTCAAGTGCTATTCGGCAATCACGATGACCTCACCCGTTTCGATGATTATCGCCCCGCCTTATTATAAGATCGCAGAATTATTTTTGATTCGCTCGTTCAGAAGGGCGGCCAGCTCCGCGCACCAGAGCATGATGGCCAGGGAGACCGACAGCCAAAGCAGAAAGAAGATGATCGAGGTCAGGGTCCCGGCCACGACCTTGGACATGACCACGCCCACGGCCGAAAAATTGGCCACGTAGAAGACGAAGATCCGCTTGAAGAGCTCCCACAGCAGGGCCCCGACGACCGCGGCCACGACCGCCGGACGGGCGGCGACCTTCGTCCTGGGGATGAACTTGAACAGCACAAAAAGGACGAGAAAGCCGAGCGTGAAGGGGATCAGGTATTGGACGAAGAAGCTGTTGATGAAGGTCAGCGCCGCGGGGTTGAGGGCGTCGCGGGCGAAATCGCTGGCCTTGAGGGCCCGGTGGAGGGCCGTCCAGACGGCGGTGATGGAGAAGGAGAAGAGCAGAATCACGGCCACGCCGGCCATGACGATGTATTCCATCATCCGGTTATAGAAAAACGACTTGGCCGGCTTGGCTTTGAAGATGCCGTTGAGGGCCCCGATGATGTTGCCGAACAGGAAGCTGGCCGATACGATCGAGCCGACGATGCCGATCCAGCCCAGATTGCCGACGGTCTTCCCGATGGCCCCGAGCTTGCGGAAAAAAACAGGGTCGAACCGGGCGAAAAATTCTTCGCTGAAGACATTCAGGCTGCGGAAGGCGATCTCGACGTTGCCCAGGAACTTAGTGGAGAGAAAGGCGAAAAGGGCCAGCAGGGGGACGGCGCAGAGCAGGGCGAAATAAGAGATGATGATGGCGTCGCGGAAGCAGCGGTCGGCGTTGAACCGCCTGAAGGTCGCGCCGATTGTCCGAAAAACGGGGTCCGCCATCGAAATGGGTTCCGGGACCTGTCCTTCCCCCGCCGCCTCGGCCGGCCGGCGGAAAAAATAAATAGGGAAACGGCGCCGCCGTCCCCCTATTCACGCGCGTTCGTCAGGCCGGTCCGCTGGACCGCGGCCCGGCGCCTTTCGCGGCATCAGGCGTAATTGCCCCATTTAACCATCAGGATGATGAACGTCACCAGCAGGGCGTAGATGACCAGCGTTTCGATCAGGATCAGGCCCAACAGGAGCAGGAAGCGGATATGCGGGGCGCCGCCGGGGTTGCGGGAAATGGCCTCGCAGGCCGAGCTGATGGCCTTGGCCTGATTGAAGGCCCCGGCCGCGACGGCCAGGGTGATGATGGCGCCGGCGATGATGATCGACCATTTGTAGAGGCTGGCCTTGCTTTCCGCGGCGGCGTTGGCTTCCTGGGCCAGGAGCGGGGCGCTGGCCAGGACCAGGAAGAAGGCCAGGAGGCCGAAGGCTTTCATTCTCTTTGTCATCGGAAGACTCCTTTATGCGGTTAGTGTTGTTCTTCGGCGTGCTCGACCGCGCCGGCGATGTAGATGCACGACAGCAGGACGAAGACGAACGCCTGGAGGACGGCCGTGAAGATGGACAGGGCCATGAAGGGGAGCGGCAGAAGGACCGGGATGAGCGAGGCGATGACCACGATCAGGACTTCCTCGGCGAAGATGTTGCTGAAGAGACGGATGCTGAGGGAAACAGGGCGGGAAAAGTGGCTGATGAGCTCGATGGGCAGCATCAGCGGGGCCAGGGCCGGAATGGGGCCCATGAAATGTTTGAGATAGGTGAGGGGGCCCTGGGCCTTCATGCCCTGGACATGATAATAAACGAAGACGGCCAGCGCGCAGCCGACCGTGACGTTGAGCTTGCTGGTGGGCGACATCAGCCCGGGGATGAGGCCGAGCAGATTGCAGAAGAAGACGAACAGCCCGACCGTCCCGACCAGAGGCAGATACTTTCGGGCCTCGGGGCCGATGATCTCGGCCATCTGGCTTTCAAAGAACTCGACGATCATCTCGAGGACGTTCTGCATCCTGCCCGGGATGAGGGCCCGTTTGCGGCCGGCCAGGGTGAAGAGCACGATCATGAATATGGCCACGATGAAGACCATGACCACGTAGTCGGCGACGCAGTCTTTGGGGTCCTTGACATGGACGCCGAACAGCCCGAGCAGGGCGGCGATCGGAGGTCCGAAGACCTTGTTGAACAACCTGACGATGGCGAGGCTGTGTTCTAGCTGTTCCATGGCGCCGCGGACTTCAAGCGGGCGAGGGCCAGGGCCGCTTCGCCCAGAAACACGGGAATGACCGTCGAAAATCCCGCCACGAAGGCGATGAGCTTCTTCGGATAGAGCAGAATTATAAGGAAAAAGACCCCCAATATCAATAAAAACCGGACGGCATAAAGGGCCATCCCCGTGCGGACGGCTTTGGCTTTGTCCCCGGCCAGGACACGGGCCAGGGCGCTCTTGAGCCAGATGAAGGAGAGGGCCGAAACGAGGCCGCCGGCCAGGAAAAAGACGCCGGTCAAGGGGGAGAAAAGTAGGACCGCTGGAATGGTCAGGAGCCCGGCCGCGGCGGCGATCTCGAAGGGGATCCGCCGGATGATCTTTTCCTCGATCGGATCGGCGAAGGGGGCGGCGGGTCCGTCGGCAGAAGCGTTTTCGCTCATGGAGAACGGCTATTTTATCATAGATCGGGGTCTTTATCGTATTTGCGGATGCCGCGGATGAGCGAAATCAGCCCCGAAGCGACGCCCAACAGGGTCCAAAGACACAACATCCAGGGCGTCGTACGCAGCCATTTGTCCAGAAGCATTCCGAAAAAAAGACCCGCGGCGATCGACACCGGCAGCGTCATGGCCAATGAACTGAGGTCCGCCAGCTTGCGATAATCCATCTCCGGCCTTACTTTTTCTTGCGCTTGGCCAGGCGGGCGTAGCCGAAGATGACGGCGGCGACGAACAGGATCAGCAGCAGCTCCGTCAATCCGATCATGGGGGGCTCCTTCCCGGTTCTATTTGACGGCATTTCACGCCCGATTACAATATGATAAAATTCTGCCGCATGCCTATCCACCGCCATCCTAAAAGGACACTATCATGAAGAAAGCCCTCGTCTGCGGCGCCGGCGGATTCATCGCCAGCCACTTGGTCAAACGCCTGAAAAAGGACGGCTGCTGGGTCCGCGGAGTGGACATCAAGCGTCCCGAGTATTCCCCGAGCCCGGCCGACGAATTCCTCCTTCTCGACCTGCGCGGCGAGCAGAACTGCCATTCCGCCGTCAGCCTCCCCGACGGCGGGAAATTCGACGAGGTCTATCAGCTGGCCGCCGACATGGGCGGCATGGGTTTCATCAGCTCGGCCGAGTGCGAGATTATGCGCAACAGCGCGCTCATCAACATCAACATGACCCACGTCAGCGCGGGCCTGGGCGTCAAGCGCTACTTCTTCTCCTCGTCGGCCTGCGTTTACCGCGATATGGAAGCCGACGAGGCCCCGCTGACCGAAGCGGACGCCTATCCGGCCCTGCCCGACAACGAATACGGCTGGGAAAAACTCTACGCCGAGCGGATGGCCATGGCCTACGGCCGGCGCAACGGCATGGTCGTCCGCCTGGCCCGCTTCCAGAACACCTACGGCCCCGAAGGGACCTGGCGCGGCGGCCGCGAAAAGGCGCCGGCCGCCCTGTGCCGCAAGATCGCCGAGGCCCCCGACGGGGGGACGATCGAGGTCTGGGGCGACGGCAAGGCCATGCGGGCCTACACCTATATCGACGATCTGGTCGACGGCATCGTCCGCCTGATGCATTCGGACCTGGAAAACGGCGTCAACATCGGCCGACCCGAATACGTCTCCGTGGATCAGCTCATCGCCACGATCGCCGGCGCGGCCGGAAAAAAGATCCATCTGAACCATATTCCCGGCCCGGTCGGAGTGCAGGCCCGAAACTTCACCAACGACCGTATTCGTTCCACCGGCTGGGAATCCAAGTACAGCCTGCGCGACGGCATCGCCAGGACGTATCCCTGGATCAAGGAGCAAATCGAGAAGGCCAAGTTTGCCGGAAAGTGAGCGCCCCGACTTGATGATCGAGACCGCGCGCCGCCTCTTCGATCCCCAAAGCGCCTTCTCGGCCGCCGACCTGGCCGAAGCTTTGAAGCCCCTGCCGCCCGAAGGCCGCGCCGAAACGATCGCCGCCGTCGTCCGCGAAGCCTGCCGCCGGTTCGGCCGCTCCAAGGATGCGCCGCGGCTGGATAATCTGGGGCTTTCCCGCGCATTCCACACGCTCGGATCGGCCATCCTCGCCGCGCGCGCGGCCAAAGCCATCCTCCCCGCCTACAGGACCCTCTCCCTTCCCGAGCGCCGATGGCTTCTCTCGGCCGGCCTGCCCGATCCGTCGCCCGGCGATTCCTCCGCCTGGGCCCAGGCCGCGCAAAACGCGGCGTTCGACAACATCAGCCGGACAATCGTCTACTCCCAGACCGGCCGTTCCTCCTGCCCCAAGAACGCCCTGCGGACGGACGAGATCATCTGGGGCCGCGCCCCGGCCCGCCTCGACCTCGGCGGCGGCTGGTCGGACACTCCGCCCTACTCCCTCGAAAACGGCGGCTGCGTCATCAATGCCGCGGTCGAACTCAACGGCCAGTCGCCCATCCAAGTGTTCGCCCGGGTCATTCCCGAGCCCGAGATCCGCATCAACTCCATCGACCACGGCTCGCGCCTGACCATCCGGACCCTGGACGAGCTGCTCGATTACCGCTCGGCCACCAGCCAGTTCGGGCTGGCCAAAGCCGCCCTGGCCCTGTCGGGCTTCTCCCCCCAGGCCGCGCCCTGGCCGGCCCGGGTCCGCACTCTCCCGGCCATGCTCAAGCTCTTCGGCGGCGGGATCGAGCTCAACACCCTGGCCGCCATCCCCAGCGGCAGCGGCCTGGGCACATCGAGCATCATGGGCGCGGTGCTGGCCGCCGTCATCAACCGCATGATCGGCGACCGCCTTTCCGAGCGCCGCCTTTTCCACGCCGTCCTCAAGCTCGAACAGGAGCTGACGACCGGCGGCGGCTGGCAGGACCAGATCGGCGGCGTCCTGCCCGGCGTCAAGGTCATCTCCTCCGGACCCGGCCTGGTCCCCGACCCCTGGATCCACTACGTCCTGCCCGACCTGCTCGATCCCGTCATGAACGGCGCGACGACGCTCCTGTTCTATACGGGCATCCGCCGCCTGGCCAAGAACATCCTGCGCTACGTCGTCGGCAACTATCTCGACCGCGACGCCTCCGCGCTGGCCACCCTGCGCGACCTCCACGCCTACCCGGCCGACATGCGGGAAGCCATGTCGGCCAAGAACCACCGCCGGTTCGGGGCGCTCATCGACGTCGCCTGGCGCCTGAACAAACGCATCGACCCGGATTCGACCACACCCGAGATCGAGGCCATCCTGGCCCGCATCCATCCCCGCATCCACGGGGCCAAGCTGCTGGGCGCGGGGGGCGGCGGCTTTCTCCTGATCGTCTGCAAAACGCCCAAAGACGCCCAGGCCGTCCGCAGGGCCCTGACGAACGACCCGCCCAACCCCCGGGCCCGGTTCTTCGACTACCAGATCAGCCGCCAGGGCCTGACGGTCACGGTGTGTTGAGGCGACGGTCAAGCCGAAAAAAACCGGAATGAAATATCCTCGGCTTCGGACCATCCTTCGATCCTTCCTGTTCAACCCTCTCCTGGGATTGGCTCTGCGATTCCAAGACAAGATGGCCGATTTGATTTGCGTTCGCGGCGCGGTTTTCGCCCGCAAATTCCGCCGGCCCCGCGCCGTCTCTTCCGGCCAAATCCGGGTCTGCCATGTCACCTGCAGCTTCGACCTGGGCGGGTCCCAACGCCAGATCAAAAACTTCTGCGAACAGAACGCCGATCTCCGTTTCCGACACGAGGCGGTGGAAATCTTTCCCGAATACAATTTCCTCTATCGGAGCGGCGTCCGAATTTCGGCCGCCGATTATTCCGGGCGCTCCCGTTTGGCCCAGCGACTCGGCGATCTGGTGGGCGATATCGAGTTCCGCTCTTTGCGTTTGGTGCAGATTTATAAGCTTTATCGCGATTTCCGCCGTCTCCGCCCCGATGTGGTCGTGGGCTGGGGGCACGAGATGGCCATGCTGTCCTTCGCCGCTGCGGCCGCCGCGCGCGTTCCGCGGATCGTCTTTTCCATCCGCACCTGGAACCCGAGCTTCGGCTGGACGCCGATCGCCCGCCTTCTCCATCAGGCCCACCGCCGCATGGTCCCTTGGACGGATGCCGTGGTCGTCAACAGCACACCCCTTCGGCGTGACTATGCCGGGTGGCTGGGTTTTCCTCCGCAATGGGTGCAGGTCTGCCCGAACGGGATCGATCCCGCCCCCTCCGACGCGGCTGCCGACGGACCTTGTCGCCGCGAAATCCGGCTCCGCCTCGGCCTTCCCGATGAGGCGGTTGTCGTGATGAACATCGGCCGATTTTCCGCCGAAAAAGGCCAGGGCCTGCTCCTCCGCGCTTATGATCTGGTCCTGGCCGCGGCGCCGCGGGACGATCTTTACCTGGTTCTCGGCGGGGATGGGCCGCTCCTCGAAAACGCCAAGGCCTACGCCGCCGCCCGAGGGCTCGGCCGCGTTTTATTTCCGGGGCGGATCGAGGACGTTCCGGCCTTCCTTTGGGCGGCCGACATTTTCGTCATGCCTTCCGATTTTGAAGGCCTCCCCAATGCCCTGATGGAAGCCATGGCCCGAGGCCTGGCTTGCATCTCCACCGACCGCAGCGGCGCGACGGATGTGGCCCGCCGGGACATCGAAGCGCTTTACGCCGCGCCGGGCGATGAGGCCGCCCTGGCCGAATGCATCCTGCGGCTGGCCGACGCTCCGGCGGAACGCCGCCGATTGGGATCGAACGCCCGCTCCCGTTTAGGGGAGTTTTCCATAGCCCGCATGATCGAGGGCTTCAACGGGATCATCACGGGAACCTTGAAAAGACGACCCTGACTGATCGTCCGATTTATCCGCCGCGCCCCTTGCAGAACAGATATTCGGTATTGGCCTCGCCGGTCTTCATGATCGCCATCTCCAGGCCGGAGCGCGACGCCCAGGCCGCCACATCGGCCCGCTTAGCGAACTCCATCGGCCAGCCGCCCAGCCAGTCCTTGATATCGGTGAAAAAAGCCATGCCCCGCTTGTGTTTGTGGCCTCGGATCCTCTTCACCAGGCCGGGCAAGGCGAAAATATTCTTATGCAGGACAAAACGCCAGACATACCACCACTCCAGCCGTTTGCGGCCTCCCCATCCGGCCCGGTTATAGCGTCTCTTGATGTCCAGCCAGAACTCGGCCGGAGGATCGACTTGAATATCATGATCATAAAGAGCGGCATAGAAAACGCCGCCCTCCTTGATCAGCCGGGCGGAATTGTCCATGGCTTTCCACAATTCGCCGGTGTGATGGAGAACCCCCCAGGAATAAACGATATCGGCCGGTTCGAGACCGCTCAAGAATTCCTCGTCCAGGATCGAGCCTTGCCGGACGGTCCAGCGGGACGGATTTCCCGCGTATTCACGCAATCGCGACGAAGCCGCGACGGCGTCGGCATCGAAATCGAAGCTGTCGATGCGGTCCGCGCCCGCCCGCAGTGCGGCCAGCGAGTGGATCCCGCTCCCGCAACCGATGTCGAGAAACGACCTCCCTTCGAGCGAAGCCAGTCCCAGAAATTCAAGCAGATGTTTTTTAGCAATTTCGACCCGCTCTTGGCTGAAATATCGCCGGAGGTATTCATCCCAGTTCTTGCCGAATCCGTAACGCATCGGGCCCGACGGCATTTCAAAACCTCCAGGTAACGTTCGAGATGACCAGACCGCTTCGCCTCGTTAACCGCCAAACCGGTCCGACATTACGCCGGACGCGGATAGAGTACCAAATACCTGCGCCCGTTGGTATTCGGATTCGATCCGTCCGACGTCGAGAAGTAGAGCGCGGAATTCCAATGGGAATACCGTCCTCCCCCGAGGCGGCGAATGTCCTCGTGCTGGCTATGAGCGGGCTCCAACAGGGTCACGTCCTCAAAAAGCAGCGCCCGGGACCGCGTCGGGCTCTCCGGATCGTCGGCTTCCGCTTCGAGACCGGCCAGGGAGGCCGTCCAACAGCGTCCATTTTCAGACACGAACGGAACGGTCAGAATCCGTTTGCCCAGTCTTCCGGCCCCGATTCCGGCGCTTGCTTTTAAGGTGTCTAGAATGACCGCCGCACCCGCGGCGGATTCCTCGCGTCCGGCCCGCACCTGAAGCGCTCCCTCCGCGCCGATGAACGGCAGCCAGGAAGGCGCCGTCGAAACGGGCGGCGCAGCGCCGCGCCGGCCCGCGACCAGGAGATATTGTTCCCAGCGTGACGATCCGAGCTCCGGCTGGCGGATCAAGTCCCGCCAGACGCCCATGGAATTCAAAAACAGCTCAAATCCTTCGTTTTTAAGCACCCCGAGAAGTCCGCCGAACGGCACCCAGACATTTTGATTGAGATGGCATTCAATAAGGACATTTTTCACCTCGCTCATCCGCCCAGCCAGGTGATGAATAACGGGATATTCCGCTCCTTCGATGTCCATTTTAAGCAGGTCCACGGGTTGGCCCAGATATTCCGCTAGATCAATCGTCATGACGCCTACGGATTCCCGCCCTTCGCTTTTTTTGTCGACGAGGCGGCTGCCATCCGCGCCGACCAGCTGGAAAGACCCTTCGCCGTTTCGTATCCAGGCCGCCGCTTCGATGACTTCGACGTCATCCGCCCCGTTCCGTTGGAGATTTCTCTTCAAGAAGGGCGTCAATCGAGGATCGGGTTCAAAGGCGATGATCCTGGATTTTGGAAACTGGCGCCGATAATTCAATACGCTGAACCCGATATTGGCCCCGCAATCGAGGATGAGAGGGCGATCATGATCCGGGATGAAATCATTGACCCGGCGAATCAGAAGGGCGTCAATAAAAGAGGCGATGTTAGGGGCGCTCAAATACTCCAAATCCCAACCGAATAAATTAATCCTCCCCGGCCGAATCACAGCGGCGGATCCATGTTCCTTGACGATGGCCTGATAGGCGGACAGATAATCGTCCAACGATCCCAAAACCGCCGGGCTTGATTGATTGGACATTCCATTCACCTCTGAAAAACCATTTTCCGTGCTGCGCCGTAATCGTCTTTTTTATTCATCGATCGGTCGGGCCTTTCCCGATCATCGGGATATTCCTGAAGATCGACGTCTTATTGATCTTCATCGCGTCCGATCGAGCGTTCAATCACTTCCATTTCAGCCCCCAGATCGACCACCGAAGAATGAAATAAGAATGGATTCCGGGCAATTTCAAACTGGACGCCGTCCGACCACGAATCGAGAAGCACCGTCCCTTCTTGCCCTTGTTCGGAGACCGCCGCGGTTAAAAAATAGACGCCGTTCGTAAGCCGCATGGTGATCGATAAACGGAGTTCGAGAACCTCTCCGGCCGTCCAGGATCTCAGAGGAAGAGAGGAGGATTTCATGCTTATTCCGAATAATTCCAACCCTTTGATATTTCTTATGATAAATCCGCCGCTCACTTCCGGGGTATGTTCATAAAAAAGAGCGATAAAAAAGAAAGTATACTTTTCCCCCGATTTAAGAAAATTCATCCGTTCGCCGGCGGAATTGAGGATGCCGATATCCAGAATCTCGGCTTTCCCATTTCCGGTTCGCATCAAATGAGGGCTGGATTGTTCGAAAGACTTTTCCAGACCTAGGAACCGGAGAGCGTCGTTTTTAATTGATCTTCTATCTTCCGAGTCATTTAAAGCGGCGCCTCCGGACGGGAAGAGAACCACGGAATTCTGATGCCTCAGGATGTAGCGGCGACCATTGGTTTTCGGATTGGAATTGTCGCTCGACGAAAAGAGAATCCCCTGACCCCAATGCGAATAGGCCCCGTGGCCGAATGATCGAATTTGTTCGTGAGGACAATGCCCGGGGCGGAGCCTGGTTTGATCTTCGTAGAGATAATATTCGGAGTGTTCGGGTTTTTCGTTGCTATCTCCAGGCGGTCCCTGCTCCGATAAATCCACGGCCCAAGCAAAGCCTTTTTCATGAATCAAATGAGCCGGATTCAGCTCAAGGCTGGCCGGAGACTCAGCTTGCCGGCTTGTTTCAATTCGGCGAGTGACGGCGGTACCCGGCATCGATTCATCACTGAAAGACATCTTATGATAGATTTGCGTAACTCGATAAGGCTCGCCTTGTTCGATGATTTCGCCGCGCTCCAGAAGAATCGCCTGATCGCAAAACGTATTGATCGTATTCAAATCATGGGAGACCAGCAAAATCGTACGTCCCGACTTCCGGAATTCCTCGATTTTCGCAAAGGACTTCCTCTGAAACCTGGCGTCTCCAACCGACAGCGCTTCGTCCACAATCAGGATATCGGGATCAACACAAACAGCCGTTGCGAACGTCAGCCGGGCTTGCATTCCGGTCGAATAGGTCTTGAAAGGCTGGTCAATAAACTCCTCCAGCTCGCTGAACTGTATGATCCACTCCTCTTTCCGGCGGATTTCCTCGCGGGTCATCCCGACCATCATCCCCCCAAGATAAATATTCTGTCGTCCTGAATACTCCCCATTGAAACCGGTCCCCAATTCTAGGATTGAGGAGATTCGGCCTCCAACCGTGAACAAACCCGATGTTTTATCGAGGGTGCCCGTGATAATTCTGAGCAGAGTGCTCTTCCCCGCCCCGTTCCGGCCGATAATCCCGACGACATGTCCGCGGGCGACCTCGAACGTAATGTCCCGTAAAGCCCAAAACGGCTTGTACCGCGGTTCGCTCGTCAACATTTCCCAAAACATGTCCGCCGGCCGATTGTAGATCTTGAACATCTTGGAAAGTTTGACGACTCGAATGGCCATGGGGCCGGCAGCGGGCGGCTCCCCCGTCCGGCCGCCGTTCTTGTTCATGCCTCCTCCGCATGCCCGGCCGGCGGGGCCATCGTCCGGTCGATAAACATAAGATGCCACATCTCCAGCATGAGCAGATTCCAGATCAGCGTGGCCCAATTTTCGCCTTTTTTTTGATGCCGGTCGAGCAGGGATTCCACAGACCCTCTCCGAAAGAGGCCCCGGTCGGCCGCCCGGCGGCTGAGCAGAGTGTCCCTCACCAGCTCCTTGAGCTCGTGGCGGAACCACTGATCAACCGGAACGCCGAATCCCATCTTTTTCCGCACAATGACATCATTGGGCAGAAACGATCCAGCCGCCAGCTTGAGGATCCACTTGCTTTCCGTCCCGCCCTTGAGCTTGAACCCGGACGGGATGCGGGCGGCAAATTCCACGAATTCGTGGTCCAGGAACGGCGAGCGGACCTCGAGCGCGTGGGCCATGGCGGCGATATCGGTCTTGGTCATCAGGGTGTCGGGAAGATAAAGCCCGAAATCGACGTCCATCATGGAATCGAGGAAATCGGGGGCATCGGAAATTCGGAAAAGATCCAGCATCCGGTCGACCGTAAAGACCGGTCCCAGTCGGCGCCGGAATTCGGGCGTATAGAACCGGGCTTGATAGGATTCATGAAAATGCGTCAGCCACTGGTAATACTGGAGCCTTCGGGCGTCGAGGTCCCGCCGGCGGCGCCGGCTTCCTTCGCGGTCCTTTTTGGACTGGTAATCCGTAAATCCGGCTTTGCGCTGGGCCCGGCTGAAAAAACGCTCGCGCCAGCCGGATCCTCGAGCCGTATTTCGGTACCGCGGATAGCCGGCAAAATTCTCGTCCCCGCCGTCCCCGCTCAGGACGACCGTGACGGACCGCCGGGCCATTTCGGCCACATAGTAGGTCGGGATGGCCGACGAGTCGGCGAACGGCTCATTGTAATGCCAGACGAGCTCCGGCAGGATCCCCTGCGCATCGGGGGTGACGACGAATTCATGGTGTTCGGTCCCGAATTTTTCGGCGATCATCCGGGAATAGGCGCGTTCGTCATATTCCTCGTCGGCAAAGCCGATGGTGAACGTTTTGACCGGCCGATCCATCAATCCGGCCATCAGGGCCACGATCAAGGACGAGTCAATGCCCCCGCTCAGAAACGCCCCCAAAGGAACGTCGCTCCGCAGGCGCAAGCGCACGGCCTCGCGGAGTCGCTCAATGA
This sequence comes from Candidatus Aminicenantota bacterium, assembly GCA_963729855.1. Lineage (GTDB taxonomy): Bacteria > Acidobacteriota > Aminicenantia > Aminicenantales > UBA4085 > UBA4085. Next base: position 1,046,789 of record CAVSPT010000005.1, read on the forward strand.
TCTCATCCCGCAGGACGGCCTCTCCGCGTTCGCCCTTCACTTCGATCTTGTCCAGGTAGGAGAGCTTCCAGTACCGGCGCAGAACGGAGCGCCCGCCGCGGACGGTCAGCGTATGGGCCGGAGGCAATTTCTTGAGGCCTTCAAAGGCGCACAGCGGCGCGGGAACGGACTGATAGGCCAGATAAGAGTGAAGCGCGATGAGGTCCGGCCGGGGAACGATCGCGCGGTCCTGCAAGACGGCTTTGATTTCCGAGCCGAAGACGATCCGGTCCGGGAACTCCGCGTAAAAGAGGGGCTTTTTCCCCATCCGGTCGCGGGCCAGGAAAAGCGTCCTCGACCGCCCGTCCCAGAGAGCGAAAGCGAACATCCCCCGCAGGCGTTCGACGCACCGCTCACCGTCCTGCTCCCACAGGTGGACGATGGTCTCGGTGTCGGTTTGGGAGCGGAAGATGTGCCCCTTGCCTTCCAGTTCCGTCCGGAGCTCGGCGAAATTGTAGATCTCTCCGTTCAGGGTGATCCAGACCGTTCCGTCCTCGTTGGCCATCGGCTGACGTCCCAGCGGGCTGAGGTCGATGATGGAAAGCCGTGCCTGTCCCAGCCCGGCGCCGCCCCCCGTCCATACGCCGCTGTCGTCCGGGCCGCGATGACGGAGGACCCGGTTCATCCGGGCGATCGTCTCCGGATCGACCCGGCGCTCCGGGTCGAAATAGACAAGGCCGCTGATGCCGCACATTTTCTACTCAGAGGACATTGCCGAACATCACTTTCAGGCGGAGAAAAACGCGGTAGCCGAATACGAAGATGAATACGCTTCCGGCGGCCAGAACGCCCCAGGCCCAGGGATGGACCAGGCGTCCGAAGTAAAGGACGTCCTGCCAGCACCAGACGACATAGCTCAAGGGGTTGAGATAAAGAACGGGGCGGACGGCGGCCGGGATGGAGGAAGGCTGATAGAGGATCGGCTGGATGAAGAGGGCCACCGAACAAAACACCTGGACGAAATCCTTGACGTCACGGACATAGGCTCCGATCGACGAAAGGAGGTAGCTGACGCCGATCATGGCCAGCGCCTGAAGGGTGAAAACGACGGGAATCAGGAAATAGGTCCACAACAGGGAATGATTGGTGATCAGGGTGTAGACCGCGAGGAGAACGAGGAAAATCGTCTGGGTCACCAAACTGGCCAGGACACCTTTGACCGGAAGCACCTCGATCGGGAAGATGACCTGCTTGACCAGGTTGGCGTTGGCCACGATGACCGTGCTGGCTTTGGTCATGCTCTCCTGAAAAGCCAGCCAGGGAATGAGCCCGGAGAGGAGGTAGGCGGTGAAGTTCAGGGGCAGCGCGGCCGTGCCGCCCATGCGCGCCCGGAAGACGAAGGCGAATATGAAGACGTAAATGAGCATCAGGGCCAGCGGGTGGCCGACGGCCCAGAAGATGCCGAAGAGCTGACCGCTATAGCGTTCGGAGATCTCTCGCCGGGCCATCTCCACCGTCAAACGGCGATGACGGGTGAGCAGGCCGAGAAGCTCCGAGAATGCCCGGGCGTGGCCTTTGAGATCAAAGAGGGCGTGCATGCGTGCCGAATTATATACCGACTTCGCTTAATGGACGACCCCCACGGCCACGCCCAGAAGCCGGGCGTCCCGGACGCCGAGCATTTTTTCCGGGCTCCAGGTCCGGTCGACGCGGATGAGAAGCACGGCCTCGCTCCCGAGCCAGGCGGAAACGTCGAGCGAGACGGCCTTCCAATCGTGATCGCGAAGATCGACGACGGCCAGACACGCCCGCCCTCCCAGGGTCGACGAGAGGATGTCGATGCGGACCCGGACCGGCCGTTCAACGATGTCCGGGTGGGCGGCCTGCAGGGGAAGGATGAGCGTGGCCGTATCGACGCGGACGGGAATGGCGGCCGCATTCTCGGACCAGCGGAAGGCCCGCCCGTCGGCCGCCTTCTCGACCAGGCCGAGGCCGAATTCCTGGCGGAAGCCGAAGCGCTCGGTCCGGCCGGCAATGGACAGCGAATGCGTCGAGTTCCAAAGCTGCGCGGCGGCGAAAACGAAGACAAGCGCCGCGGCGGCCCAAACCGATCGCCGGTTATTCATTCGCGGCCGCAGATCGTTCTCCCCGGACAAGGCTACGGATTCATCATCCGTCTTCTCGGTCAGCGCAAACACCAGTGCGGCCAGGAACCAGAACGCGTATTTGATCTCAAAGCTGCCGATGTAAGTATGGGCCAGGGTGTTGATGAAAAACGCCAATAAGCCCAACGACGCCCCGGCGGCGAGGAGGGAAGAGCGTTTCCTCGCCGGGGAAACGTCCGTGTTGGCCTTCCCGCTGCCGAGTCCCTCCAGCGAACCGTTCCAAGCCCGGACGGCGATCGTCCCCATGATCCAGAGCAGCGCGGCCAGGCCGATCAAGCCGGTTTCCGCCCCCGTCTGGACGAAGAGATTCTCGGCCGATTCGGCATCGGCCATCCGATTGGCGAAGAAATCCGAATAGTTGGAGGCCTCGATGATATAGGAGCCCTCGCCCGCGCCCGTCAGCGGATAATCGCGCATCATGCGCGCGGCCGGGGCCCACATTTCTTTCACCCGCAGGAAGGCATATTTCCCCGTTTCGGCGAAACGCCTGCCGACGCCCGAACCCGGGATGAGGACGAGCGTTCCACCGAGGACGATGAGGGCTGCAACGGCGGCCGCCGCGGGAACGAAGCGCCGCCGCGGCCGGGCCGCCGCTGCGGCGGAAAAGAGGGCCAAGGCAACGGCCAAAGCGATGATTCCGCTCTTCGAGCCGGTGAAGGCGATGAGCGCGAGCGAGAGAATCACGACGCCCGCGGCGATGATTTTGAGCGCTCCCTTTTTGGCCGTCAGAAAAACGGCGGCGAAGAGCGGCGCGACCAGCGACAGAAAAGCGCCGAACGACAGGGCGTCCTTGAAGGTCCCGTTGATCAGGCCCAGGGCCGCGCCGGCCCGGTCATTGCCCAAGGCCAGGTGGCCCAGCCGCTGAAAAAGCCCGAAGAGAAGCGCGGCCAGCGTCCCTCCGCCCAACGCGGCCAGCGCCCGCCGGCGGAATCTCTCTTGGCCCAGGAGCGGCGCCGCGCCAAGGAAGAAGGCGATCCCGGTCAGATGGTTCAGGGCGCTCAGAACGACGCTCATGATCGCCCCGCCGGCCCGCCCGCCGGCCCGATTGACCGTCCATTCGAAGATTCCCGGGCTCAGCACGGGGTAGAAATTGGCATAGCGGGCCGCCGTGATGAACGCCGAGACGGAGACGATCACGGCCCATAAAATCAGCGGCCGTCCCAAACCCATGGCCGGATCGGGCTTCCTCAGGTCGTCTTCGCCCCCGGCGGCCTCCCTCCGCTTCCCGGCCGCCCAGCCCCCGATTCGCCCGAGCCCATAGAACAGGAACAGAACCAAAGCCGCCGGGGCGTGCATCACGTTTTCATAGAGACCGAAAAAATAGGGCCATCCGCTGACCAACGGGAACAGGGCGATGAAGGCCAGCGTTCCGGCCCGTCGGTCGGACCACGCGGCGGCCGTCAACCCGGCCAGGACCGGCAGGAAAACATTCTGGAACGGCACGGTCAGGGGCACATATTTGAGATAGAAAAAGACCAGGGCGGCCGCATAGACCGCCGCGATCCCCGCCCGTGCGATTCTCATTCGAGGAGCGGCCGGATGAATTGGACTTCGATCCCCAGCTTCCGGCCCATGGCCAGGACTTCGGCATAGGCCACGGCCGAGGGCACAGCGACGAATATCTTGCGGACGCCCTTCCGAGCCACGATTTCCGGGATCCGGCTGCGGTCGCCCAGCACGGGCACGCCATGGATGTTCGTCCCGCGCATCGCCGGATTGTCGTCGATGAAACCGACCGGCCGGTATTTCAGGGCCGCATTGTATTTCATCTCCTGCACGGCCATATCGCCGACCGGGCCGACGCCGACGATGAGGACGGGCAGGCCTTCGGCCCCGGCCCCCAGCCGCCGGAGGGAGGCGAAATATTCGCGGAACAGGCCCATCAGGACGCGGACTCCCCCGATGAAGACCAGGGTTTCAAGAAAATCGACGACAAAGACCGCCCGGGTGGTTCCTTGAAAGGGAAAGACGAGAAGGACGGCCGCGGCCACGGCCAGTGAACCGACAATCGTGCCCTTGAGCACGGCTATGAATTCGTAGAACCCCATGAACCGCCAATCGCCGCGGTAGAGGCCGAACAGGGCGAACGCGGCCATCTTGAGGCCGATGACGGACGGCAGGGCCCTTTCGATCAGGGCCAGCCGCTCCCCGCCGATCGCGCCGTCATAGATCAGCATGAAGGCTCCGGCAAAGGCGACCGTCACCAGAACCAGGTCGACGAAGATCTGGAGGACCTGCTTCTTGAAGCGCAGGACTTGGTAAAGAACGGGATTCTTGAAATAGAAATTCCGGATCCGCGTCTCGGGCGGACCGCTCTGGTTCAGGAAGATGCCGAAGAAGAGCGCCCCGGTCAGGACGATGATGAAAATGATCGAAGCCGCCAGCGGGCCCATTTGCGTCAACAGGATTGATCCGGCCCCGGCCGCGGCGCTGACGCCCATAAGGACAAGGACGGCCCGGCGTTCGGACAGCCCCAGAAAAACCAGGCGATGCGAGCTGTGGTCGGCGCCTCCCTGCAAGGGGGACTTGCCTTCGCGCATCCGGGAAAACGCGACCAGCGTCACGTCGAAGAGCGGGACGATCAGGATGATCAAGGGCACGATCAAGGCCACGATCAGGTCGGCCGCCGCTTTTCGCATCTCCAGGATGGACAGGGAAGCCAGGAGATAACCCAGGGTCAGGCTGCCCGAGTCGCCCATGAAAATGCGGGCCGGGTGGAAGTTGAAGAGGAGGAAGCCCAGGGCCACGCCGGCCGCCAGGGCGGAAAGGGACGCGGTCAGAGACAAGCCGTAGATGACGGCCTGGATGAACAGGCTGGCGGACGAGACAAAGGCCACACCGGCGGCCAGGCCGTCGATGTTGTCCAGGAGGTTGAAGGCGTTGGTCACGACCACGAGCCAGAGGATGGTCAAGGGGATGGACAGGATGGGGACGCTGGAGACACGAATGCCGATCCCGAAGGATAGGGTGATCACCGCCCCGGCGATCTGGACGACGATCTTGACCTGGGGAGAGAGATCGACGATGTCGTCGATGAGGCCCAGACCGAACATGAGGGCGGCCCCGGCCATGACTCCCAGAGCGGCCCGGCTGGGCGGAACGAAGAAGACGAAAGCGCCGACGAAGGCGGCGAACATGGCCATGCCGCCGAGCAGGGCGACCGGGCGGTTGTGCCAGCGGTCCCCCCGCGGCCGGGCGACGAATCCGATGCGGCGGGAATAGAGCACCATCATCGGCGTCAGGGCCGCCGTCAGGGCGAACGCCGTCAGAAAAGGCGAAAGATAAGCCAGCATGTCTCGTCTTTCCTCTGCATCCGCCCGCGAAATTCGCTGATCCGATTTCATTCTACCACAAATATTCCGCCTCGCGCCTCCCGGCCGGCGGCGAATTTTCCTGACGCGGAGGGTCAATTATTTTATAATGACTTCACTTCAATGACCCGCATCCTCTACGTCATCGGCACGCTCGACGTGGGCGGGGCCGAGCGCCAGCTGGCCGCGCTGGTCGAGCGGCTCGACCGGAGCCGCTTCGAGGCGCACGTCTGCGCCCTCACCTCGGGCGGCCCGGTCCAAGCGGAGATCGAGGCGGCTGGGGTCCCGGTCAAAATCATCGGTCTGCGCGGCTTCTACAGGAATTTCAGGCCGACGTCGCTGGTGCGCATCCCCGCGGCCCTGCTCAGGCTGTACCACTTCGTCCGCCGCGGCCGCTTTGACATCATCCACGGCGTTCTCTATCACGCCGATGTGCTGGCCGCACTGATGGGGCGGGCGGCAGGCGTGCCCTTCATCGTCGTCAGCCGGCGCGGGCTTGACCTCGAGATCCACCGAAAGCGGATCTACCGTTTCGTTGGGCGGCTGGCCGATCGTCTTACGGACCTGACCATCGCCAACTCCAGCGCTCTGAGGGAAGAAGCGGTGCGGCGGGACGGGCTCGATCCCGGGCGCGTCGTCGTCGTGCCCAACGGCATCGACGCCGCCGCCTACGCCGCGGCCGGCGATCAGGCCGCCCCCGCGGCGGCGCGGCGCGGGACGGGACGGGGGCCGGGATGGATGAATGACGGATCCGCGGGCGGGCCGGTCGTCGGAATGATCGCCAACCTCAACCGCTATAAGGACCATTCGACGTTTCTTGAAGCGGCCGCGGACGTGGCCGCTGCCTATCCCGCCGTCCGCTTCCTTCTCGTCGGCGAGGGACCGATGCGGCCCTCGATCGAAGCCCGCATCGAAAAGCTGGATTTAAGCCGGCGCGTGGTCCTCATGGGCGCCCGCAGCGACATCCCGGCCATGTTGGCGGCCATCGATGTTTTCGTCCTGGCCAGCCACGAGGAAGGCCTGCCCAATTCCATCCTCGAAGCCATGGCGGCCGGCAAGCCGGTCGTGGCCACGAACGTCGGCGGTGTGGCGGAAGCGGTGGTGGATGGAGTGACCGGGTTATTGGTCCCCCACGCCGACCCCCCCGCGCTGGGCTCGGCCCTCCGGCGTCTTCTGGGGAGTCCCGGGGAAGCGGCGGCCATGGGCCGGGCGGGGCGGGAACGCGTCTCCGCCGTCTTTACGATGGAGGCGATGGTCCGGGCGACCGAAGCGGCCTACGATGTGCGGAATCTGCGGAAAATATAACTTCCTCTCGGGCGCGCCCGTCGTTCCCGACGATCTCCGGGCCATGGCCGACGTCATGATCCACCGGGGGCCGGACGACGCGGGCTATCACTCCGCCGGGCCGCTCGGCCTGGGCGTGCGCCGCCTGAGCATCATCGACGTGGCCGGCGGCCGCCAGCCCATCGCCGACGAGGACGGGCGCATTTGGATCGCGGCCAACGGCGAGATTTACAATTTTCCCGAACTGCGCCGGGAGATGGAAGGCCGCGGCCATCGCTTTCGGACGCATTCGGACGTCGAGACGATCGTCCATCTTTATGAAGAATACGGGACCGCCTGCGTCCTGCATCTGCGCGGCATGTTCGCCTTCGCCCTGTGGGACGAGCGCGCCCGGAGGCTTCTCCTGGCCCGCGACCGGGTCGGGAAAAAGCCGCTTTTTTACGCCCTGACCAAGAGCGGGCTGGTTTTCGGCTCGTCGATCCGCTCGCTTCTTCTCGATCCGGAAGTCGATCGCGGCGTGGACCTGGAATCGATCCATCATTATCTGACCTGGCAGTACGTCCCGGAGCCGGCCACGATGTTCGCCGGCATCCGCAAGCTTCCGCCGGCCCACACGCTCATCTGCGAGAACGGGGCGGTGCGCATCGAGCGCTATTGGGACCTGGATTTCTCGGTCAAACGTCCGCTTTCCGAAGAAGACGCGGCCGAAGCCGTGCGCGAGGCCCTGAGGGAAGCGACCCGCATCCGCCTGATGAGCGAAGTCCCGCTGGGCGCGTTTTTGAGCGGCGGCGTCGATTCCACGGCCGTCGTCGGGCTGATGACCGAGCTGGGTGCGCGGCCGGTGCGGACGTTCTCCATCGGCTTCGAGGAATCGGGTTTCGACGAGCTCTCGTTCGCCCGCATGGCCGCCCGCCGGTTCGAAACCGACCACCACGAATTCACGGTCCGGGCCGACGCCGTGGCCGTCCTGCCCGAGATCGTCCGCCATCTCGAGGAGCCCATGGCCGACATGTCGGCCGTGCCGACCTGGTATCTGGCCAAAATGACCAAGGCCCACGTGACCGTGGCCCTCAACGGCGACGGCGGCGACGAGGCCTTCGCCGGCTATGACCGCTACCGGGTCTTCCGGGCGGCGCGCCGCCTCGCGCTTGTTCCCGGGCCGCTGCGGCGCTGGGCGGGCTCGGCCGCCTCCCATTTGCCGGAATCGGAACGGCCGCGCGCCGTCTCCCGCGCCGTCAGGCGTTTCGCCGCCACCCTGGCCCTCGACGCCGGCGATCGCTATGCCCTGTGGCTGACGATCTTCGACGCCGCCCGCAAAGCGGCGCTCTACACCGAGGGCATGGCCGCGAACCTCGGGGCCGTCGATTCGCTCGATTATCTGCGGCGCGCCTTCGCCCGCTGCCCCGGCGCCCGGGGCGTTGACCGGCTCCTCTGCGCCGACACGGTCACCTATCTCCCCGGCGATCTGCTGGTCAAAATGGACCGCATGACCATGGCCCATTCGCTCGAGGCCCGCTCGCCGTTCCTCGATCACCGCGTTCTCGAACTGGCCGCCTCGCTCCCCCCCGCCTATAAGCTGAAGGGCGGCACGGGCAAATCCATCCTGAAAAAAGCGCTGGCCGGGCGCGTGCCGGAGGGGATCCTGGGGCGGGCCAAGATGGGCTTTGGCTTGCCGGTCGGCCGCTGGTTCCGCCGCGAGCTGAAACCGATGGCCTATGACGTTCTTTTGGACGCCCGGGCGGCGGGCCGCGGCTATTTCAGGCCGGAGGCGGTGCGGGCGCTCCTCGATGAGCACCAGGGGCGGCGCATCGACCACGGGCATCGCATCTGGGCCCTGCTCGTTCTGGAGCTGTGGCACCGCGAATTCATCGATGGCCCCCCGGCCGGGAGCGGCCTCTGATGGGTTGCCCGCTCCGGGTCATGCTCGTCCTGACCCGCCTGAACGTGGGCGGGCCTTCCGTACACGCCGTTCTTCTGGCCCGCCGGCTGCGCCGCCGAGGCATCGCGGCAACGCTCGTCGCCGGACGCGAAGCCGCCCAAGAGGGGAATATGATCGAGTGGGCCGAGGCGCGCGGCGTTCGGCCCGTCCTCATCGAATCGCTGGCCCGCGAAATCCACCCGCTCCGCGAGGCCGCCGCCCTGCGCGAGCTGTATGGGCTGATGCGGCGGGAGCGGCCGGACGTCATTCACACCCACATGGCCAAAGCCGGGACGCTGGGCCGCATCGCGGCCCGCCTGGCCCGTGTCCCGCGGACCGTCCACACCTATCACGGGACGGTCTTCGAGCGATATTTTCCGCCGGCCCGGGCCCGGATGTTCTTGACGGCCGAACGGGCCTTGGCCCGGAAGACGGGGGCGCTCGTCGCTCTCAGCCCGCGCCTCAAAGAGGATCTTGTCCGCCTTGGCATCGGCCGTCCGGAACGGATCAAAGTGATCCCCCTCGGCCTGGAGCTCGATTCGTTCGCCGGAGCGGACGGGCGTCCGTTCCGCCGCGAGATCGGGGTCGAAGAAAGGGCCCCGCTGGTGGGGATCGTGGGGCGGCTTACGGCGATCAAAAATCATGAGCTGTTCTTGGGCGCGGCCGCCCGGGTGAGTGCGGCGAGGCCGGACGTCCGTTTTGCGGTGATCGGAGACGGAGAACGGCGGGCCGAATTGGAACGCCTGGCCGCCGGGATGGGATTGGGCGGCCGGACGACGTTCTCCGGCTGGAGGAGCGACATGCCCGCCGTCTACGCCGCGCTGGATGTCCTGGCCCTGACCTCCCTCAACGAGGGCACCCCCCTGACCGTTCTCGAGGCCATGGCCTCCGGCAAACCCGTCGTGGCCGCGGACGTGGGCGGAGTCGCCGACATCGTCGACGACGGAAAAACGGGATTCCTTGTCGGAAAACGCGAAACGGGCCCAGAAGAGGCCGACTTCGCCGCGCGACTCCTCGAATTGCTCGGCGACCCCCCGCACGCCGAGGCGATGGGCCGGGCCGGACGCGCCCGTGTTCTGGAGCGCCATTCCCCCGACCGCATGACGGACGCCCTCGTTCGCCTCTACACGGGCCTGCCGGATCTCTGACGTCAAGGCCGGCGGCCGGAGAAGGAATTATCTTTTAAAAGCCGAGCCGACGGCGATGATGGCGAAGCCGGCCTTGCGCAGGTCGGGATAGAGATGTTGGAGCATGCGCCGGCCGTCCATGAGAAGCGGCCGACCCTTAAGGCCCCGCAGAAGATCGCCCAGGCCGCGGAACTGCGGCCAGTCCGTGGCCAGGATGACGGCGTCGGCGCCGTCGACGGCCTTGGACTCGTTGGGGAAGTAGCGCACCTTTCTGGTGGGCGGAAACAGGCGCTTGAACGAATCCATGGCCGCCGGGTCGTAGATGCGGATCTCGCCGGCCTTTTTTTCAGTAAGAAAGCGGACGATGTCGATGGCCGGGGAATTTCGGACGTCGTTGGTGCTGCGCTTGAAGGCCGTGCCCAGGAGAGCGACGCGCTGGCCCGCCCAATCGAAGCCGGCCTCGGTCTCGGCCCGGTCCAGGAAGCCGAAAAGCTGGCGGCGGTTGGCCCGATAGGTTTCGTTGACCAGGTGGGGCTCCTTTCCGGCCTCCTTGATCTGGGTGGACAGGGAGCGGGCATCCTTGATCAGGCAGGAGCCGCCGGCGTAAAGGCTGTTGTAGAAGCCCCAGGAGCCGATGCGCGGGTCGTCGGAGAGGATGCGGCGGATGTTTTCGAAGTGCAGATCGGGGAAGGCCTCGCACGTCCGGCCGACGACGTCGAAGCAGACGGCCAGCTTGTTGAAGAGGAGGAAATTGGCCAGGAGCTTTCCGGCGGCCGCTTCTTTGGGATTGACCTCGATGTATTCGACGCCGGGCGCCGTGACGAATCGCTGGTAGACGCGGCGCATGACGGCGAAATCGCGCTCGCGGCAGGCGCCGACGACGATGCGGTCGGGCTTGAGCGAGCCCTGCACGGCCTTGCCCTCGACCAGGAACTCGGGGTTGGAGACGACGCCGAAGCTGCGCACGCCGCGCTTCTTCATGATCTCGGCGGTCCGGTCGGCCATGGCGATGGGCACGGTGCTCTTGTTGACCAGGATGACGTAATGGGTCTGGCGGCCCTTGTTGCGCTTGGACAGGGAGCGAGCCAGGGGGTCCGCGGCGGCGTTGTAGAAGGAGAGGTCGGAGGCCCCGGATTCGCCGATTTCGGGGGTCGGCAGGCACATGAAGACGGCGTCGCAGGAATCGAGAAAAGCCTCGACCCGCCGGTAATCGGCGGTGAAATCGATGCGCTCGCGGTTGCGGACAAGAAGGTCGCCCAGGCCCTCTTCGAAGAGGCAGGCTTCGATCGTGTCGCGGTCGCGCGAACCGAGCTTGCGGACGCGGCTTTCGTCGATGTCATAGACCAGCGTGCGGTGGCCGCTGTCGGCCGAGACGGCCGCCGAGCAGGTCCCGACGAAACCGGCCCCGATAAAGAGGATGTTGACGGACGAAAGCGAAGGGGCGGGGACGGAGACGAGGGTGAAGGACGGGGCGGCCGATCGCGTCTTGGCGGGCATACTCAGCTCCTCGGGGTCAGGTTGTTTTTGCGCGGATGCGGCGGGCCAGCTCGATCGAGGGCCGGGCGTCGTCCAGGCCGAAGCCGCGGCCGGCCAGGGTCTCGGCGTAGCAGGCGGTGTGGAGATCGGCGAAACCGTCCTCGAATTCCAGCGGCTCCCCGGCCACGGTCAGGCGGCGGAAGGCGCGCCGGCCGGAGTGCCGGCAGGACTCGGGCAGATCCTCGAAACGCAGGGAGAGGTTCCAGCGGACGCGGGCGTGTTCGAGCTCGAGGACGCCCGCGGAGCGGTCGGGCTCAACGACAAGCGCGTCGAATCCCCGGACCGGGCCGAAGATCCAGATGAGCAGGTCGAAAAAGTGGATGCCGATGTTGGTGGCCACGCCGCCCGACTTGGCCGGGTCGCCCTTCCACGAATAGGCGTACCATCGGCCGCGGGCGGAGACCTGGTTCAATTCGACGTCGATGGGCGCGCCCGGGGCCGGCGGCGCGGAGTCGATGCGCTCCTTGAGGGCCCTGATCGCGGGGTGGAGCCGGAGCTGGAGAACGGTGTAGACTCGGCGGTCGAATTCCCGCTCCAGCTCGTAAAGGGCGTCGACATTCCAGGGATTGAGGACGAGCGGCTTTTCGCAGATGGCGTCCGCGCCGACGCGCAGGGCGAAGCGGATGTGGGCGTCGTGAAGATAATTGGGCGAGGCGATGGAAACGTAGTCGACGCGGCGGTCGCTTTTTTCCCGGCGGAGCTTCTCGATGTGACGGTCGAAGCGCTCGAACTCGGTGAAAAAATCGGCGTCCGGGAAGAAAGAGTCGAGGATGCCCACGGAGTCGGACGGATCCAAGGCGGCGACGAGGCGGTGGCCATTATCCTTGATGGCTTTGAGGTGGCGCGGGGCGATGTAGCCGGCCGCTCCGATCAGGGCAAAATTTTTCATTCCCGCTCCCGACGAAGATTATCACAGCGGCGGGGCCCCCGGCAAGGCGGAGAGGGGGCGGGCCTACTTATAAAATTCGGAGACCGCCGCCACCACGCGGGCCTTCATCTCGTCCGTCAGCTCGGGATAAATGGGCAGGGAGATGACCTCGGCCGCCGCCTTCTCGGCCGCCGGGAACGTTCCCGCGGGGCAGCCCAGAGGGGCGAAACACTCCTGGAGGTGGAGAGGAAGCGGATAATAGACGGCGCAGCCGATCGATTGGGCTTTCAAGTGGGCCTGAAGCTTATCGCGGTCCTTGGCCCGGACCGTATATTGATTGTAGATGTGGTCGTGGCGGTCGCCGCCCTGACGGTACACGGCGGGAGGCGTCTGGACGGGAGGCGCGGGGCGGGAGGAAGCGCGGGCGGTCAGGCCGGCCTCGCCGAAGGCCGTGTCATAAAAGGCGGCGTTCTTCTTGCGGCCGTCCGACCAGCCGTCGAGGTATTTCAGCTTGATGCTGAGGATGGCCGCCTGGAGGGCGTCCAGGCGGAAATTGCCGCCGACGATCTTGTGGAGATACGACGAGGGCGCGCCGTGGACGCGCAGGAGCTTGAGCTTGTCGTGGAGGGCCGGATCGCTGGTCAGAACCATGCCTGCGTCGCCGAAGGCCCCCAGATTTTTCGAGGGGAAAAAGGAGAAGCACCCCATCTCGCCGATTGAGCCGCAGCGGCGGCCTTTGTACTCGGCGCCGATGCTCTGGGCGCCGTCCTCGATGACCGGGATGCGGCGGCGGCGGGCGAGGTCCATGATCGGGTCCATGTCGGCCATCTGGCCGAAGAGATGGACGGGCAGGATGGCTTTGGTCCGCGCCGTGACGGCCGCCCCGATCTTGGCCGGGTCGATATTGAAGGTCAGGGGATCGATGTCGACGAAGACGGGCCTGGCGTTGAGGCGGTGGATGACTCCGGCCGTGGCGAAGAAAGTGAAGGGCGAAGTGACGACTTCATCGCCGGGGCGGATGTCCAGGGCCATCAGGGCGATGAGAAGGGCGTCCGTGCCGGACGAGACTCCGACGGCGTATTTCGCGCCGGAATAAGCGGCCACGGCCTTCTCGAATTCCTCGACTTTGGGGCCCATGATGAAGTATTGGGCGTCGCAGACCTCGTCCATGACGGCGCGGACCTCTTCCCGGATGGTCCGATATTGGGCTTTGAGATCGAGCAGCGGGACATTCATGAGAGCGGATCCTCCTCGGATGATGGTTGGGGACTCTTATAACGGGTTATTATGGCACAAGGCACGGCCCGGCGCCATCTCTTTTGGCCCCTAAAATTGATGTTCGAAAGGGGGTGTGGTAGAGTTTTAAGTCTATGATCGAACAAGCGCGCGGCCGGAGAAAAAGATGCGGCGGAGTCTTGCTGATATCCGTTCTGGCGGCGGGCTTCTTCGCCATGAGGGCGGCGGCGCAGACGCAAGCGCCGGTCCCGCCGGCCAAATCCAAGCAAGCATCCACTCAATACGGGGAAATTTATATCGTCTATGAACGCCTGTCCCAGGACGGCGACCGCATCATCGCCGATGGGAACGTCGAAGTCCATTATAAGAACATCGTCCTTTTTGCCGACCACATGGAAGTCGATTCCAAGACGAAAGACGTCCTGGCGATCGGCAAAGTGACCCTGCACATCGGCGCGGAGCCCAGGAAGCCCAAGCCGGGCCAGGGGCCGGGGCAGGGGCCGGCCGCCCAACCCGCCCCCCCCCGCCCAGCGTCGTCTTCAATGAAGACGGAACGCTGGCCTCTCCCCCTCCGGCCGAGCCCGCCCACGAGATCATCTCCACGGAGCGGCTGGAGTTCAACCTGGATACGGCCGAGGGCAAGATGGAGAAGGCCTTCGGGATGATCGAGCCGTCCTTATCGTACCAGGCCGACTCGGTCACTCGCGAAGGCGACATCTACAAAATGGCCAAGATGTCCTTCACCGCCTGCAGCCAGCCCAACCCGCGCTGGGGCTTCACGTGCGCCCGGGCCAACCTTAAAAAGGATGACTATATCGACATGTGGGGGGTCACCCTGCGCATCAAGAGCGTGCCGATCCTCTATTGGCCTTATATGCGTTACCCGCTCTCCCAGGAGCCGACCACCGGCTTTCTCATGCCCGAGATCGGCTATACGGGAATCAAGGGCTTCTACTTCTGCGAAAACTTCTATTGGGCCATCGCCCGAAACATGGATTTCACGGCCGAGACCGAGTATTACTCCAAGGCGGGCACCGGGGCGGGCGGCGAATTCCGCTACATATTCGGCAAGGCCTTCCTCGGAACGCTGAACGCCGTCTATTTCAACTTCAACGCGACCGGCCGGGCGGCCAACCCGACCTGGCCGGCTGACGCCACCATCATCCGATGGAACCATATCGAGCCGCTGCCGGGCGGTTTCAGCTTGGCGGCGGCCGTCGATTATGAGAGCAGCTTCAACTTCCTGCGGGAGTTCGAAAACAACTTCCAACAGGCCATGGTCTCCAACCGAAGCTCCCAGATCTACGTGACCAAGAGCTGGTCGATCCTCAGCCTGAGCGTGCGGGCCTCGCAGTTCGAGACCAATTTCCCCGGGTACGGCGGTCCGGCGGGCGATTCCATCGTCACCCGCTACCTGCCCCAGATCACCGTCAATTCCTACAAGATCAAGCTTCTGGGGCCGCTCTACCTATCGTTCTCCGGCGGGTACACCAACTGGGAGTATGGCTGGCAGTCGGAGTATGACAAGGGGACCGAGCTGCGGATGCAGACCGCATCGTTCGCGCCTGCCCTGAACCTGCCCTGGTCGGCCCTCCCCTGGCTGAGCGTCAACGTGAACGTGAGCGGAAATTTCAACTACTACTGGCAGACGTTTAAATACGGCGCGGCGGGGAACCGTACGATCGCCGACATTCCCTTGGGCATGGCCCGTTTCGGCTCCGGCATCGACCTCATCGGGCCGCGAATCTACAAGATCTTCGAGCTGAAGAACAGCCGCATCAAGCACCTGATCGAGCCGTTCGTGTCCTACCATTACGACAGCCCGTTCACAGGAAGCGACCGGATCATCACCTCGACCGGCTTTTTCCAGTATCACCAGCTGACCTACGGGCTGACCAACCACCTGTACCTCAAGGAGCGCAGCGGCGGGCCGAGCGCCCAGCCGCGCGAAATCCTGACCTTCGGGCTGAGCCAGACCTTTTACCTGGCGCCCGATACGGGGCCGCTGAGCTATTATCGGGTCAACGGTCTGCCGCCCAAGTTCAGCGAAGTGACAAGCTATTTGCGCTTTTACCCGGGCCGGCTGATGAACATCGACTTCTCGGCCAGCTATAATCCTTATTATCAAGCCCTCTCCAGCATCCGGCTGGGGGCGGGGATCGGCAAGCCGACGGACGATTTCTTCCTGTCCGTGAACTGGTTCAAGAGCGTCAACGAATGGCTCAAGGGCGCGGCCGATGCCGGGCAGAGCGGAAGTTCGGGCTCGACGGCCTACCTGCCCCTGGTCTACTCGTCCATCTGGGACCGCCACCAGATCAGCTTTACCGGCGGGCTGAAGATCCCGGCCCTCGACGTGGAGGGCAGGGGCGAATTGGATTACAATATCATCGAAAAACAGATCATGTACGCGATGGCCAGCCTGATCTACCACTATCAATGCCTGGATTTCAAGGCCGAGATCAGGTTGGCCTATTACCTGGCCACGCCCGAAATCCGCTATACCTTCTCGATCGGCCTCGGCAACATCGGCAGCTCCCGCAGCATACTGGGGGAAACGAAATATTAACCGTCGGGATCTGACCCTCCGTCGGCGAGACGCAGAAGATACCGCCCGTATTCGTTCTTATCCAGGCCCAGGGCCAGCGTCCGCAATTGATCCACGTCGATATAGCCGCGGCGGAAGGCGATCTCCTCGATGCAGGCGATTTTCAAGCCTTGCCGCTCTTCGATGGTTTGGACGAAATTGGAGGCTTGGAGGAGGGAATCGTGCGTGCCGGTATCCAGCCAAGCGAAGCCGCGGCCCAGCAGCTCCACCCGGAGCCGGCCGCGCTTCAAATATTCGCGGTTCAGATCGGTGATTTCGAGCTCGCCGCGGGCCGAGGGTTTGAGCCTGCGGGCCACGGCGGAGACATCCGGACCGTAGAAGTAGAGCCCCGGCACCGCGTAATGGGACTTGGGTCGATCGGGCTTCTCCTCGATGCTCAGGACGCGCCCGTGGCTGTCGAATTCGACCACGCCGTAGCGTTCGGGGTCGCGTACGGGATATCCGAAGACGAGCCCGCCTTCCATGAGCCGCCCCGCTTTTTGCAGGATCTCCGACAGCCCGTGGCCGAAGAAGATATTATCGCCGAGGACGAGCGCGCTCGGTCCGCAGGCGATGAACTCCTCTCCGATGAGAAAGGCCTGGGCCAGCCCCTCCGGCCGGGGCTGCTCCCGGTAGGAGAAGCGAAGTCCGAATTGCGACCCGTCGCCGAGAAGGTTCTTGAAGCGGGGCAGGTCCCCGGGTGTGCTGATGATCAGGATCTCGCGGATGCCGCCCATCATCAGGACGGACAGCGGATAATAGATCATCGGCTTGTCGTAGACGGGGAGAAGCTGTTTGCTGACCACCCGGGTGATGGGAAAGAGGCGGGTCCCGGCTCCGCCCGCGAGGATGATGCCTTTCATGGGGCTAGGATAATGGCGGCGTGCGGCCAAGTCAAGAAAGGGGAAAGCGGACAAAATGCCGAACGTCGAGACCCGGCCCCTCTGATTATTGTAAAATGGCCGCGCGGATCAAAAAAGGAGGACGAAATGAAGATCGCCGAGGGGAATCAATTCTTTGTCCATCCGTTGGCGGCCGTCGATGACGGGGTCGAGATCGGCGAGGGGACGAAGATCTGGCATTTTTCGCACGTCCAGTCCGGGGCGAAAATCGGGAACCATTGCGTCCTCGGCCAGAACGTCAACGTCGGCCCCAACGTCCTCATCGGCAATTTCGTCAAGATCCAGAACAACGTTTCCGTCTATGAGGGGGTGACGCTGGAGGATTACGTATTCTGCGGGCCGTCCATGGTCTTCACCAATGTTTCCGATCCGCGGAGCAAGTATCCCCAGGCCGGGTCTCCATTCTACAAGCCGACACGGGTCCGGGAGGGCGCGACTCTGGGGGCCAATTGCACGATCATCTGCGGCCATACGATCGGGCGCTTCGCCTTTGTCGGGGCGGGGTCGGTCGTCACCCGCGATGTTCCCGATTTCGCCCTGGTCGTGGGCAACCCGGCCCGGATCACGGGCTGGGTGAGCGAGGCGGGGAAAAAGCTCGATTTCGGCCCCGAAGGGACCGCGTTCTGCGGGAAATCAGGCAGGACCTACAGACTGATCAAGATCGCTTCAGGATCAGCGAAAGTCGAGGAGATCAAGAAATGACGCCAAGCAAAAAGAAGCCCGGAATGAGAAATAAGCGCGCCCTGGCGGGGAAAACCCTCCTGGTCACAGGCGGGGCGGGATTCATCGGCAGCAATTTCATCCACCACGTGCTGGATGAATATCAGGACGTGCGGATCGTCAACCTGGACAAGCTGACCTACGCCGGCAACCTCGAAAACCTGGCCGACATCGCCTGCGACGGCCGCCACGAGTTCGTCCGCGGGGACATCCGCGACGGTGAGCTCGTCCGGCGCCTGATGGAGCGCGTCCAGGGCGTCGTCCATTTCGCCGCCGAGACGCACGTCGACCGCTCGATCGTGAGCGGGGGCGAATTCGTGCTGACCGACGTCCACGGGACCTACGTCCTGCTGGAGGCGGTCCGCAACACGCCGGGAGTGGAATTTTTCCTCCACGTCTCGACGGACGAGGTCTACGGGAGCCGGGACACGGGATTCTTCAAGGAGACGGATCCGCTCAATCCCTCCTCGCCCTATTCGGCCAGCAAGGTCGGCGCCGACCGGTTGGCCCACGCCTACCACGTGACCTACGGCACGCCGACGCTCATCGTGCGGCCGAGCAACAACTACGGGCCGTTTCAATATCCGGAGAAGTTCATACCCCTCTTCGTCACCAACGCCATGGAGGACCGCCCGCTGCCGCTCTACGGCAAAGGGCGGAACGTCCGCGACTGGCTCCACGTGCGGGACAATTGCCGGGCCATCGAGACGGTCATACTGCGGGGAGAGGCGGGCGAAGCCTATAACGTGGGGGCCAACGACGAGCGGCGGAATATCGACGTGGCCAAGCGGATCGTCAAGTTGGCGGGAAAGAAAGCCGATCTGATCAAGTTCGTCCCCGACCGGCTGGGCCACGATGCCCGCTATGCGGTCGATTGCCGCAAGATCAAAGCTCTAGGATGGAAGCGCCGAGTCGATTTCGAAACCGGGTTGGAGGAGACTGTCCGCTGGTACCTCGGGAACGAAGCTTGGTGGCGGACGATCAAGGAAAAAAGCGCCGAATACAAAGCGTTCTACGAACAGTATTACAAAGATCGAACATAGCGCTTGGCTTATTTTGCCGAAAAGCGTCGGCGAAAATCAGCGGATCGGCGGCGCGACCACGTTCCGCCGTCGTCAGCCGTCCTTGCGGCGCCAATCATAGGGGATCTCGCTCCCATGGGCGGGCAGGCGGTATTCGTCGGGGCGGGCGTAATCGTATGGTTCGGTCGGAGCGTTGACGGCCAGAGCCTCATGCTCACTGACGCACATCCAGCCGTGGTAGAGGCCGGGCGGGATCTGGACGACCATGGGGTTGTGCTCGCCGATGGTGAATTCATCGATCCGGCCCTTGGTCGGGGAGCCCTCGCGCCCGTCGTAGACGACCAGCTTCAGCATGCCGCGGACGCAGCAGATGTTGTCCGTCTGCTTCAGATGCATGTGCCAGCCCTTGACGACGCCCGGATAGGTGGCCGACATGTAGACCTGGCCGAATTTCTCGAAGATTTCGTCGTCGGCCCTCAGGATTTCCATCAGCCGCCCGCGCTCGTCGGGGATGACGCGGAGCTTCTTGATTTTCACACCGTCGATCATGGTCACCTCGCGCCGGACGCCCCCGAAGCGGCGCCCCGGCATCGGGAATCATAATGGATCGTTGGGAAAAAATCCAACATCCTCGGGGGTCGCGTCGACGATCGGGTCATGATCGCCGATATTTTCCGGTGAAAAATGAGGGAATTCAGGCGGCCAGGATATTTCATCAAAAAATCGGCGGGTCGTACACGCGACCCCCAAAGCGATCAGACGCGGGCCCGCCAGTCATCGAGCAAATCAGCCAGGGTGCGGACCAGCGGAATCGCCGGCGTCCAGCCCGTCGCCTCGCGGATCTTGCGATTGTCCCCGGCCAGGAACGGGATGTCCACCTTGCGCAGCCGGGCCGGGTCGATCTCGTAGGCGATCGTGCGCCGGGAGAACCCGATCAGCGTCTTGAGGATCCATTCCAGGCTGGGGGCTTTGCCCGAGCTGACGTTATAGATCTCTCCCGGCCGGCCCTTCTTCATCAGCAAGACATAGGCCCGGACCACGTCGCGGACGTCCAGGTAGTCCCGCCGCAGGGAGAGATCGCCGACGCGCATAAGCGGCACGTCGGTCTTGGCCGCGGCCCGGCCGTCTTTTCCCTGGTCTTCTTCCTCGGACCGCTTGAATTTTTCGATCAACGCCACCTGGCGGGCCCAATCCGAACAGACGAAAGCCGGCGTCTGTCCCGGCCCCGTGTGAGGAAAGGGGCGGGCGACGATGACCGGCAGCTTTTCGCGCCGGGCGTAGAACTCGCTCAGCAGCTCGCCGCTCTTCTTGGTGAAGGCGTAAGGGCTGACGACGCCGCCGCCGTCCGTCTCGCGCAGGGTACGCGCGTGCGGCGTAAGGAAGCCGTAGACATCCGAGGAGCTGACGAAGAGAACCCGGGCCTTGGGGGCCTGCAGACGGGCCGCTTCGAAGAGATTGTAGGTCCCCGACAGATTGGTGTCGAAGACCTCGCGCCGCAAGAGCCAGGACAGCCGGACCTGGGACAGCGCGGCCAGGTGGAAAATCCACTCCGGCCGGACCGCCCGGACGGCGTCGACGACCTGGCCGCCGTCGCGCAGGTCGAGATGGAGAAGCCGCACGTTCGGGGCGGAGGCGCAGAGGTCCGAACAGCTCTCCGGCCGCTCGGGAAAGCAGGTGCCGAAGATCTCCGCTCTTGCGGAGCCGCCCCGCGCATTGAGGGCGGCGATGAGGTGCCGCCCGACAAAGCCGGTGGCGCCGGTGATGAGAATCCGCTTCAAATCCGTTCTCTCCAATAGTCGAGCAGGTCGGACAGCGTCTTTTCGAAGGGGATGGTCGGCACCCATCCCGTCAGCTTGCGGAACTTGGAGCCGTCCGCCTGGAGGATCTGGACGTCCGAAGGCCGCAGCCGGTCGGGATCGACCTGGATGCGGAACTTGGTCCGGCTCAGGGCGGTCAGCATCTCCAACAGCCGGTGCATGGAGATGGCCGTGCCCGTCCCCAGGTTGTAGACGTCGCCCGGCTCGCCCTTTTCGGCGGCCAGCCAGTAGGCCCGGACCATATCGCGGACGTCGGTGAAGTCCCGCTTGGCGTCCAGATTGCCGACATGGATGACCGGTTCGCGCTTGCCCTTTTCGATCTCGGCCACCTGCTTGGAGAAGTTGGAGGTGACGAAGACATCGCCGCGGCGGGGGCCGGTGTGGTTGAAGCCGCGCGTCCGGATGACCTTGAGGCCGTAGCTCTTGAAATACTGGTATCCCAGCAGGTCCTGGGCCACCTTGCTCACGGCGTAAGGCGACAGGGGCCGCAAGGGATTGGTTTCCTTCATAGGGACTTCGTCGGGATAGACCATCCCGTATTCCTCGCTGGAGCCGGCGATCTGGATGCGCGGATCGAGCTTGAGGTCGAGGACGGCCTCAAACAGGTTGATCTGGCCGACGGAATTGATCATGAACGTCTCGGCCGGCAGGCGCCAGGACGTCGGGACGAAGCTCTGGGCGGCCAGGTGGAACATCCGCTCGGGCCGGCAGGCGGCCAGGACCTTCTTGAGGGAGACGATGTCCTTGAGGTCCGCCTCGTGCAGCTCGACCTTGCCCAGGATGCCGGTGACGTTGTCCATCCGGCTGCGCCAGCGGACGGTGCCGTGGACCTGGACGCCCGGGTGGTGGGCCAGGATATATTCGGCCAGGTGGCTCCCGGCGAAACCGGTGATGCCGGTGATGAGAACGTTCATGGCGCAATCTCCTTGAGGCTGAAAAACGGGGCTAAACATACCATATTCGGGCTGAATCGAGAAGTCGGCTCAGGAGGTCAGGTTGAGGTCCAGCTGGCTCTCGTGCAGGGATTGGCGCTCGATTTCGATGGTCTGGAGCATCTCCGGGGTGACGTCTCCGGTGACGTAATCGCCGTCGAAACAGGCCGCGCAGAAATGTTCGAGGCGGGGGTTTTCCGTCCGCACCGCTTTCTTCAAATTGGCCAATGACTGATAGATGACCCGGTCGGCGCCCAGGAACACGGCGATCTGTTCCAGGTCGCGGTTTCGGGCGACGAACTCGGTCCGGGTCTGCATGTCGATGCCGTAGACGCAGGGATGGCGCAGCGGCGGCGAGGTCGAGGCGAAATAGACGGCCTTGGCCCCGCATTCCCGGACCATCTGGACGATGGCCCGCGACGTCGTGCCCCGGACGATGCTGTCGTCGACGAGCAGGACGTTCTTGTCCTTGAACTCGGCGGCGATGGGATTGAGCTTGAGGCGGATGCTCTTCTGGCGGGCGTCCTGGCCCGGCATGATGAACGTCCGGCCGATGTAGCGGTTCTTGACCAGGGCCTCGCGGTAAGGAAGGTTGAGCTTGCGGGCGATTTCGATGGCCGCGTCGCGGGACGAATCGGGCACCGGCACGACCACGTCGATCCGCAGCTCCTGGGCCCGGATCTCGTCGGCCAGGAGCCTGCCCAGCTCGACCCGGACGCGGTAAACGTTGGCCTCGTCGATGAACGAGTCCGGCCGGGCGAAATAGACCCACTCGAAGAGGCAGGGCGAATGGGGCTTGGAGGCCAGTGTCTTCTTGTGGATGACCCGGTCCTTGTCGACGAAGATGGCCTGCCCGGCTTCGACGTCCTTGATCTCGTCGATGCCCATGATGTTGAGCGAGACGCTCTCCGAGGCGAAAGCGACGGTCGGCTTGACGCCGTCCCGGCGCAGGCCCCAGACGAGCGGCTTGATCCCGAAGGGGTCGCGGAAGGCGACCATGCCCTGGCCGGCGATGTAGGCCACCACGGAGTAGCTGCCCACGACGCGGTCGTAGACGCCCTTGACGGCCCGGAAGACATGCTCGGGCCGCAGCTCTTTGACCAGCTGCTCCTCGAGCTCCTGGGCGAAGACGTTGAGGATGGTCTCCACGTCGTTGTCGGAATTGAGCAGGCGGTGGTGCTCCTCGAGGAGCGTTTTTTTCAGCTGGCTGTAATTCACCACGTTGCCGTTGTGGGCCACGATGATCCCGAAGGGCGAGTTGAGCTGGAAGGGCTGAGCGTCTTCGCCCCGGCCGCCGCCGATGGTCGGATAGCGGGTATGGCCGATGCCGATGGCGCCGGTCAGGCGCTTGGCATGCTCTTCGGTAAAGATGTCCCGGACGAGGCCGTTTCCTTTCTTGGTGTGGAATCGCCCGTCGTAGGTGACGATGCCGGCCGAGTCCTGCCCCCGGTGCTGGATGCCCAGCAGCCCCTGATAAAGTAGGGGGAAGGCTATTTCGTTAGCCCAGAGCCCGAGCACACCGCACATTCGGGAATACTCCGTCCGATGCTGTCTTTAAAAGGGAGAACTCATTATATCACAAAAACGCACGGAAGGGCGGCCGAGAGGTCCTCGCCAAGAGCGTAGAACGGCCAAGAGGCCGCCGCAATGATCGGCCAGGCGATTTTCTTGATATAATTCCGGCCAAGGAGATTTTTCATGGCTGAAGGATGGGTCGATCGGTTCTTCAGGATCGGAGAGAAGGGGTCGACCGTGCGGACCGAGATCCTCGGCGGGGCGACGACGTTCGTGACCATGGCCTACATCATCGTCGTTAATCCGGCCATCTTGAGCTTCGCCGGCATCCCCCAGGGCCCGAGCACGGTGGCCACCATCCTGGCCGCCGCCTTCGGAACGCTGCTGATGGGGCTTTACGCCAATCGTCCCATCGCCGTGGCCCCCTACATGGGCGAGAACGCCTTCATTGCCTTCGGCCTGGCGGCCATGGGCATCGGCTGGCAGCTCCGCTTGGGGGCCGTCTTCGTCAGCGGCCTGGTCTTCGCCCTGATCACGCTCCTGCACGTGCGATCATGGCTGGCCAACTCCATCTCGGCCAGCTTGAAGAACAGCTTCGCCGCCGGCATCGGCCTGTTCCTGGCCTTCATCGGTCTGTACGAGACCGGAATCGTCACCAGCGCCGCGGCCGGGATGCCCCCCCAGGCCCTTCTCAAGGGCGGCGCATCCGTCCTTTCCGCCCCCGACGTCCCGGTTAAGATCGGCAATCTCCGCAGCCCCGAGGTCCTTCTGGCCGTCCTCGGTTTCGTCCTCATTTCCCTGCTTCTTTATCACAAGGTCCGCGGCGGAATCCTGCTCGGCATCGCCGCCACGGCCGCCCTGGGTATCGCCCTGGGACTGGGCCGGGCCCCCACGGCCCTGGCCGCGCTGCCTTTCCGCGGGGCCTACAACCTGGGGGCCATCGCCTTCAAGCTGGACATCGCCGGGGTCCTGCGCCTGAGCTTCCTGCCGATCCTGCTGACGCTCTTCCTGATGGGCTTCCTGGACACACTGGGAACGCTGGTCGGGGTCGGGGCGGCCGGTCGAATGATCGACGAGAAAGGGAATTTCCCGGACATCGAGAAGCCCATGATGGTCGACGCGGCCGCCTGCGTCTTCAGCGCCCTGGTCGGGACGTCGACGAGCGGGGCCTACATCGAGTCGGCCACGGGCATTCGGGAAGGGGCCCGGACTGGGCTGGCCGCGGTCACCACGGCCGCCCTCTTCGCCGTCTCGCTTTTTTTTATCCCCTTGATCGAACCGCTCCAGAACCTGCGCTACGCCTATGGGCCGGCGCTCATTGCGGTCGGGGTCCTGATGATGGGCTCGATCCGGAACATCGATTTCGAGGACATGACCGAGCTTGTCCCTTCGTTCGTCACCATCGCGGCCATGATCTTCACGTACAACATCGCCAATGGGCTGACGGCCGGGCTGACCCTCTATCCCTTTTTCAAGGTGGCCGCCGGACGGGCTCGGGAGCTGAAACCGGGAGCGATCGTGCTGGGCCTGCTCTGCTTGGTGTATTTCGTCCTCGGCCTGCCGCACTGAATGGAGCAGGGCCCGCCCCACCCGACTCCGGGGCGTAGGAGGGGAGGCCGAATTATCGTCCCGACGGCAGGCGCAGCAAAGAGGCGATCGTGGACGGATCGGTGATCCGGGTCATCCGGTAGATGGTCGCCCGCTTTCCCCCGGGGCCGTCATCGGGATTCATATACAGCCAGACCCTCTCGCCGTCCTTCGTCACCTCGAAGACCCGGCCGTCGTCGGAATCGGTGATCAACGTGTTGCCGTTAAGGAGCCGCTGGGCGGCGCCGCCCCAACTCGAGTAGAACCCGGCGGCCGCGAGATTGCGGTATTCCCAGACAATGGAGCGGGTTTGCGGATCGATCTCGACGATGCGGGAGAATTTTCGCCGCGTCCCGTTGTCGAAAACGAGGATATGGCCGTTGTCGAGGAGGCTCGGATCGTGCTGCTCCTCGAGATCGCCCGTCCCCCAGCTCCAGCGCACCACGCCGCAGGCGGGATCGACGATGGCGATGCTGTCGGTCGAGCGCAGGGAGAGGAGCAGGTCGCCCTTTCGGCACAACCCGGGAATCGTCCGGCCGATGATCTTGAGGGCATTGGCATGGAAGACATCGAACCCGGTCAGGCGGCGGAGCAGGGGCCGGCCAGACTTGTTCTGTTTCAGGACACGCCACAGAAAGTCCTGGGGATCGAAGATCTGGGCGTAGACCCGGCCCAGCGCGGAGAACGGCACGTCCTTGCCGAACAGGGCGAAAAGCGAAAGGCGCTTCTTGGACAACCCGGTGGCTCCGTCCAGGACCTCGATATATTCGTTGACGACCGGCACTCTCAGTCCGAAAAGCACGGCCATCTCCTCGGCTCCGGTCAGGGTGTAGATATCGCCATTCTCGGCGACGGAAATGTCGTGGTGGGCCCGCATCGGTGTTTTCCACAGGACGCGCGACGACCAGTTCAGCCGCATCATCATCTCGTCCTCGACGCAAACCAGGAGATCGCCGTTGGGCAGGAGGTGTACGTAATGCCAATTCGGGCCGCCGGTCCCGGGCTGCCAGCGATGGAGCACATGGCCGTCCATGTCCAGAAGCGCCGCCCCGGCCTGGTAATAAGAGTTGTAGAGGTTCAATCCCGGCTCACTGCCGCTCTTGCGGAACTCGATGACCCCGTCCCGGTTTCCGTTTTCCTCGGCGGCAAACGAAGAATACGGCAGGGATTTCATGGCCTCGGCCTGCAGGGAGGCGGATACGGAGGCGGATACCAAGGAAACCCGGAAAAAGAAGAGGAACGCGGCGTAGCCCAGCCCGGCTGCGACGGCGGCGGCCAGGCTGAAGAGCCGGCGCCGGCGCCGGTCAGAAAGAAGGCTCCGTCCGACGAAGGCGACGGCGAAAAGCCCGGCCAGGGCGGTCGCCGGTTCGGGTTGCCCCGAGAGATAAGCGGCCAGCCAGGCGGCCGCAACCCCCAGCAGGAAAAAGTCTCGGCTGATGGAGACAAGAACAACGCCGGCCAGGATGAGCCCGGCGATTTGCAAATACAAAATATAGACGAAGGGAGTAGCAACGGAACCGAGGGCGACGCCGGCCAGGGACAGGCCGGCAAAGGCCAACAGGACGATTTTCAACGGTTTACGGTGCGAAGCGTCCGCGGCGGTCGGGCCGGCGGAGACCGATAAAACGGATTTCAAAGCGCATTCAATGTTTCTTCTCGAGCGGCGAATGACCGGAGGGTTTATCAGTCATGGTTCGTCCTTCGATTTAAAAAAACATGTCAATGATACGGAAAAACGAAAAAAAATCTCTTCCGAATTATTAGACGCCTTTTTCGGACAAATCTTGGCGGAAACGGTTATTCACCGAGATTTCCACAAGTGCAAAACGATCCGATCGAGCGCTTCGGAATCGGGAGGCGCAGCGGCCATCCTCTCTCCAGCCGCCTCCGCTTTTTCGGCGGGTCTTGCCCCATTCCCCTGGGATGGTGTATACTGCCCCTGTTTTTGTCGTTGAATTCATGTGTTTTTCGGTGAAAAGAAAGGAGTTGTCCGCATGAAAAAAGTGATTATCATGGGCGCCGCCGGCAGGGATTTCCACAATTTCAACACCTACTTTCGGGACAACCCGAATTTCCAGGTCGTGGCCTTTACAGCCACCCAGATCCCCGACATCGAAGGCCGCCAGTACCCGGCCGTCCTGGCCGGAAAGCTCTATCCGGACGGCATCCCCATCTATGCCGAGGAGGAGCTCGATTCCCTCATCCGCAAGTTCAATGTGACCAAGGTCTATTTCTCCTATAGCGACGTGGCCCACGAATACGTCATGCACAAGGCCAGCCAGGTCCAGGCCGCGGGGGCTTCGTTCGTCCTGCTCGGTCCGAAGGATACCATGGTCAAGAGCACCAAGCCGGTGGTTTCGGTCTGCGCCGTCCGCACGGGCTGCGGCAAGAGCCAGACGTCCCGCAAGGTGGCCAACATCCTCAAGGCCAAAGGCCGGCGGGTGGCCGCCATCCGTCATCCCATGCCCTACGGTGACCTGGCCATCCAAAAGGTCCAGCGCTACGCCGAGCTGGCCGACCTCGACCGCCATAAATGCACGATCGAGGAGCGCGAGGAGTACGAACCCCACATCATCGCCGGGATCATCATCTACGCGGGCGTCGATTACGAAGCCATCCTCCGCGAGGCCGAGAAGGAAGCGGACGTCATCCTCTGGGACGGCGGCAACAACGACTTCCCCTTCTATAAGTCCGATCTCGAGATCGTCGTGGCCGACCCCCTGCGGCCGGGCCACGAGATGCTTTATTATCCCGGCGAGACCAACTTCCGCCGGGCCGACGTCCTCGTCCTGAACAAAATGGACTCGGCCACGGCCGAAGGCGTGGACAAGGTCCTGGCCAACCTGCGCAAGGTCAATCCCTCAGCCATCGTCATCAAGGCCAATTCCGCCCTCTTCCTGAAGAACGGGGAGCAGATCCGGGGCAAGAAGGTCCTGGTCATCGAAGACGGCCCGACCGTCACCCACGGCGGGATGGGCTATGGCGCGGGCTTCGTCGCCGCCCAGAGATTCGGCGCGGGCTCGATCGTCGACCCCCGTCCTGCGGCGCTCGGCAGCATCAAGGCGACCTTCGAGAAATACAGCCACTTGGAAAAGGTCCTCCCGGCCATGGGCTACGGCGACAAGCAGATCCGCGAGCTGGCCGCGACCATCGAAAACATCGATTGCGACCTGATCGTCAGCGGCACTCCCATCGACCTCAACCGCCTCTTCAAGCCCAAGCAGCCGCTGCTGCATGTCGATTACGAGCTCGAGGAAATCGGGTCCCCGACCCTGGCGGACGTCCTGGCCAAGTTCTGAGGGTCCCGGACCGGAAAGGCCCCCATGAACCGACGCCTGGCCCTGATCGCCTTCGGCGGGAACGCCCTGCTCCGTGAGGACCAGCGCGGCCTGCAGGAGGAGCAGATCAAGAACGCCGAGCAGGCGGCCAAGCTCATGGTCGGCGTCATCCGCAAGGGCTACGAGCTCATCATCGTCCACGGCAACGGGCCGCAGGTGGGCAACATCCTCATCCAGCAGGAGGAGGCCGTCAACCGGATCCCGCCCTACACCCTGGACGTCTGCGACGCCATGACCGAAGGCAGCATGGGCTATATGCTGGAGAGGGCCATCGCCAACGAGCTGCGCCGCCGGTCGATCGACAAGGACGCCACGACCGTCGTCAGCATGGTCCTGGTCGACCGCAACGACCCGGCCTTCGAGAAACCGACCAAGCCCGTCGGGCCGTTCTACACCAAGTTCCGGGCCCACGAGCTCATGCGCAAGAAAAAATGGTCCATGGTCGAGGACGCCGGGCGCGGCTGGCGCAAAGTCGTGCCCTCGCCCAGGCCGATCGACGTGGTGGCCAAATGGGTCATCCGCGACCTGGTCCACGCCGGGCGGGTCGTCATCGCCGCGGGCGGCGGGGGCATCCCGGTCATTCTCAACGGCCGGGGCCTCTACGAAGGCGTCGAGGCGGTCATCGACAAGGACTACGCGGCCAGCCTGATCGCCCGCGAGACGGGCGTGGACCTGTTCATCATCCTGACCGCCATCGAGCGCGTTTATTGCAATTTCGGCAAGCCCGACCAGAAGGAGCTGCCGGAGATCACGGTCGACGAGGCCGAGCGATACCTGGCCGAAGGCCAGTTCCCGGCCGGCTCGATGGCCCCCAAGATCCGGGCGGCCATCGAATACATCCAGGCCGGGGGCCGTGAGGTTCTGATCACCGACGCTGCCCACCTCAAGGCGGCGCTGCTCAAGCGCTCCGGCACCCGCATCGTGGGAAACCGATAAAGGGGACATTAAGGAGCCGCCCATGAAGAAGGATTTTCTCTCCATCCATGACATCTCGCGGTACGAGTTCCATGAATTGCTGGACCTCGCCCAGGAAATCAAGAAGGACCGTGAGAAATACCGCAAAGCGCTCAAAAATCAAGTCCTGGCCATGATCTTCGAAAAGCCCTCCCTGCGCACGCGGATGACGTTCGAGGTCGGCATGCTCGAGCTGGGCGGCACGGCCATCTACCTCAGCCCCAACGAAATCCAGCTCGGCAAGCGCGAGACGGTCGAGGACGTGGCCCACAACCTGGAGCGATGGGTGGACGGGATCATGATCCGGACCTTCGCCCACGACAACATCGTCCGGCTGGCCGCCGCTTCCAAGGTGCCGGTCATCAACGCCCTGACCGACCTCCTCCACCCCTGCCAGGCCATGGCCGATTTCCTCACCCTGCGGGAGCACAAGGGCGGCCTCAGCGGGCTCAAGCTGGCCTGGTCGGGCGACGGCAACAACGTCTGCCACAGCCTGATGCAGGCCGCGGCCAAAGCCGGCACGAAGATGGCCGCAGCCTGCCCCAAGGGCTACGAGCCCGACCCCGAGATCGTCCGCTGGGCCCGCGAAGACGGCCGGGACACCGGTTTCGAGCTTCTCCTGACCGATGACCCCCGCGAAGCCGTCCACGGCGCCGACGCCATCTACGCCGATGTCTGGACTTCGATGGGCCAGGAGGCCGAGAAAGAAGGGCGGCTCAAAACGTTCGCGCCCTACCAGGTCAATCCCGCCCTGATGGCCCTGGCCAAACCCGGCGCGGTCTTTATGCACTGCCTCCCGGCCCACCGCGAGGAGGAGGTCACCGCCTCGATCCTCGATTCGCCCCGCTCGATCGTCTTTGATCAAGCTGAAAACCGCCTCCACATCCAGAAAGCGATCATGCTGACCCTGATGGGAAAGAAAGGGAAACATGGATAAGGACAATCCGCTCGTCCAGATCACTCCCGGCGACATCGCCGTCGTCGAACAGGAGCTGGCCAAGTCGCACCGCCCCTTCACCCTCCGCGAGCTGACGGAGAAACTGGCCTTCCTCAAGACGGCCAGCGAACGGACCGAGGTCGTTAAGGTCTATGACCAGGCGTGCGCCTACCGGATCGGCGACTCGATTTTCAAGGAGTATGACGAGCTCCTGACCGTCAGCTCCAAGACGCACGAGCTCTTCCGGGGCGCGGTCGTCCTGAAAGTCATCAAGAAGCGATACGATAAGACGCTCAACTGCGAAATGATGGAGGTCGACTACACCGGCGGCGGCAGCTTCCGCAAGTATGTCGACTACATGAAAAAGACCAAGACCGACGTGCTTCTGCCGTCCAACGTCGGTATGACCGGGACCCCCCCGCCGGACATGAGCGCGGGCGAGGACCCCCGTCTGACCGAACTGCCCATGCAGGACCGCGATCTCAAGGCCCTCGAACGCAGCCTGCGCACGGCCATGGGCAAGTCGCACCTCTTCTTCAGCTGGGGCGAACGATGGCAGCTCAAGGCCAATCAGCCCGAGATCAGCGATGCCAAAATCAAGGAGATCGAGGTCCGCTTGGCCGAGACGCGGCAGTCGGCCTCGACGGACGACCTGGTGCGTGCGTTCTTCGCCCTGGAGCCGTCGAGCGATCTGTTCGAAATCCACTGTCTGTGGCTCGACCACGTCCTGGAGACCAAACACAAGAAGGAATTCGTGCTGGTCTCTCCCGTGGGCTGGGGCAAGTGGCACCTCAAGAGCGAGCTCAACGCCATGCCGGAGGGCCTGCCGCTGACTGCCGGAGAAGCGGCCCTGCCGGAATTCGATCCGGCCGAAAAAGTGGACATCACCCCCTTCCACGAGTTCCCCCTCAAGGTCTACCTGGGCTGGCGTGAGATCCACTCGGGCGGGGTCAAGATCCCCAAGACCTATAACAAGGAGCTGGCCCACTCGCGCGAATACGTCTTCACCGACGCCGACGAGAACAAGAGCCACACCGTCTATTACTTCCCCCAATACGGTTATTTCCTGGGTCTGCGCGAGTTCTTCGCCGCGGCCAACATTCCCCAGGGCACGAGCATGACCCTGGAGAAGGCCGGCCCGGTCCAGTTCAATTTCTGGATCAAGAAATCAAAGAAGAAGATCCAGGTGGCCAAAGTCTCCTACGACGCGGCGGCCGATACGTTCGCCGACGCCGGAGAGGGGCCCACTCTGGCCATGCCCAACAAGATCATCTACATCGAGCGCGACCAGATGGCCAAGCTCGTCGCTCTCTACCCCGAGCGCGACGGCAAGGACCTGCGCGAGCTGCTGATCATGGTTTTCAAGACCTTCGGCGTCCATTCCGTGGCTTCGGCCCTCCATTACCTGCGGGCCTACCATCTGGTCGACATCCTCAAGCGGACCACCCAGGAAGACGTCGAGCTGACCTTGCTCAACACGCCCGCCTTCGAGAAGTTCGACAAGAAGAAGGGCGTCTTCTTCTACCGCGAAGCGCCGGTGGTGGTCGAGCCGGTCGCCGAAGAGATCCCGGCCGCCGCGGAGCGCCCGGCCGTCGTGCTGACGCCCGAGGAAATGGCCCTGGCCGAGGCGGCCGCCGAGACGGCCGAGCCGATCGACGAGGTCGAGGCTGCCGAAGCGGGTGTCGTCCTCGAAGACCTGGGCAAAACCGTCCTGGCCGCCCTGACCCCGGACAAGAAGCCCCGCGAAGAAGAGAAAAAGCCGATCCCCCCGGTCGTCCCGCCCAAAAAGGAAAAAGAGAAGAAGAAGATCAAGATCGACACCGACCGGCGGCCCAAGACGCGCAAGAGCGAGCGCCGGGTCCTGGAAGAAGAATTCATCGAGAAGGAATCGGAGCGGGAAGCCCTCCACGCCGTGAAAGAGGCGGAGGACGACATCCTGGCCGAGCTCGGCGTGGATCTCCCGGGCCTGGAGCCGGAAGAGGAAGAGGCGGCCCCGGTCGAGGCCAAGCCCTCGCCGGCCGCCCCCAAGGCCAAGGTCAAGGCCGAGATCAAGATTGAAGCTGAGGAAGCGCCCGAGTCCGCTGAGGAAATCCCCGCCGAGGAATCGGCCGAAGCCGCCCCGGTGGGCGGTGCGCCCGCCGGGGGGACGTTCGGCGGCATTTTCGCCAACAAGCTCAAAGCGGCCCTCAAGAAGAAGCGCGAGGAAGGGCCGACCGAGGACGAAGCCGAAGGCGGCGAACCGCTTGCGGACGAGAGCGACGAAAAGTAAATCCGTGCCGTTCGTCGCTCGGGCTCGGGATACGAAGAGAAGAATACCGGCGGGCTCACGGCCCTCGGGGGCAAGCACGCTCGTTTCCCCCAGCGTGGGAAACTTCACTCCGACGCTCCTCCTTCGCTCCCCTGCTCATCGGGAATGCATTCCCGATGAGCAGGGACCATGCCCGCTCAGTCGTCGCACGGGTTTTCCCCCGAACGACCGTTCACCCGCCCGATCTATTTAATTCATAGGATAGGATCATCTTGACAGGTACGCGCTTCCAGCGGTCGGTGGAGCGAGCGGAATCCGGGGCGCCGGAGCAGGCCGGACCCGCCGAAAACTTGAAATCCCGCGCCGGGGAACGCGTGCGTGTTTTCCCCAACCTGCCCATGGCCCGCTCGACCATTCTCATCATCGTCCTCGCGCTGGTCGCGGGCATCGCCCGAGGACAGGAAACCGGAGAACCAGCCAAGGAGCAGGCGGATTGGACGAAGCCGCAGGCGGCGCTGCAGGCCGAGGTCGGGATCGATTCGCTCCAGCGGCGCTTCTTTCAGCCGCGCTTCTCGTTCGACTGGCCGCTGGCCGTCCTGGGCGGCAGCCGGGCCGTCCTCGACGTCCGCTACCTCCAGCGGATCAACGGGAGCCAGGAAGGAACGATCGATTTCTGGATTCTGGCCGGGCTGGAAACGCGGATCTCGGACACCGTCTCCTTCGAAGGCTCGCTCGACCATTTCTGCCGCCATCTGACGTCCGTCCTGAACCCTTACGTCCTCAACCTCAACGAGCTCATCGGCCGCCTATGGCTCCGCCGGGAGGACGTCGAACTGGGACTTGGCTTCGGCCCCTATGTCGGGGGAAGCCGCGGCTATAACGACGTCATGGTCCTGGACTTCCACCTGCCCCGTTTTCTCATCCCCGAGCTGTCTCTGGAGACCGAGTGGAAATGGACGAATTTCCGGGACATCTATTACGAAGCCGGCCTGTCCATCGGATTGACCCGGGGGACGGACCTTTTCATCCGGGCGACACGCGACTACGCCTATCCGGCGACCGCTTATATCGGGCTGCGCTTCCGCTCGGCCGGCGCCGTGGACCGGATCTTAGAGAAATTCGACCTGGAAACGGGTCTTTATCCTTATTTCGACGTCCACAAGCTCCTCGTCAGCGGAGGGTTCCGGCTGGAGTTCCTCCAGGCGACGGATCGCCGCTTCTTCGTCGATATCGATTTCCGCACCCCCATTTTGAGCGGCAACGGGCTTCTGGGCACTTTTTGGCCCGATCACATGCTCTACGATATCGCTGCCCAATACGATCGGGCGCTGCCGGGGGGATTGTTCGGCGGCTTGTATACCCGATATTCCGTGGACATGCCCGTGGACAAGCCCCTCCGCTTCCGCTCCGGACTGGCCGTTGGGCTGGCCCTGGGCAACCAAGCCGATTTCAACCGGCTGGACAAGCCGCTGCGATTCGATGTGGCCGCGGGCTACGATTTTGTCTTCGCCTATGACGTCCGGATCCGGCTGGGGGCCCAGGTCAAGCCAAGGGGATTCGTCCCGCTGGGCGCGGATTTCCGCTTGGACGCCGACAATCTGCAACAGTCGGCCGAATTCAAAGTCTTCGCCGCGCTGGGAAAGGATTTCGAGGTCCGACCCTTTGTGGGCATCCGCCAGATCACCTACCTGGTGGGCGCCCCTCCGGCGGAGCTTTTCAAGAACCGCCTCACGGCCGGCTTCGCCTTTCTGAAATGGTTCTAGAACCGCCCCCCTTTCGCTGACCACGCCGCTTTGCTGAACAACAGCTCTCTCCTCCCCGAGGGACGACAAGAGGAATATCCATCATTTTCCCTTTTTCCGCCGTCCGCACAAGTCGGGAGACTTGGACAATAAACCTGACTATTCCGAGAGATGAATCCCGGGGCGAGACGGCGCAGGCCGGTCTCATGGATTGGTCAGGCCGTTGGCCACGGCATATTTGATCAGCGCCGGCAGATCATCCACTTCGAGTTTCTTCATCAGGCGGCTGCGGTACGTCTCGACGGTCTTCGGGGAAAGGAAGACGATCTTGGCGATCGCCGCGCTCGATTGTCCCTCGACCACGAGCTGGAGGATCTCGCGTTCGCGCGGGCTGAGCCTCTCAAGGGGGCTGGCGGCCTTTCCCCCGGCCCGGCTGCGGCGGTGGTCTTCGACGTCCCGTTCGGAGATCTTCCCGCTCAGAAACCGACGCCCTTCCTTGGCCGCGCGCAGCGCTTCCACGACTTCACGTCCGGCGCATTCCTTGAGAAGATAGCCGCGGGCGCCCGCCTCCAGGGCCCGGTAAACGTGCTCGGTGGTCGTATACATGGACAGGATGACGACCTCGACGGAGGGATGTTTCCGGCGGATCTGCCGCGTGGCCCCGATGCCGTTCAGCCCGGGCATGGCGATGTCCATCAGGACGACGTCCGGCTTGAGCCGCCCGACCGCCCGGACGGTCTCCCGGCCGTCGCCCGATTCGCCGATGACCCGCAGGTCGGGTTGGGTCTCGATCAGCGTCCGCAGGCCGTCGCGCATGACCTGGTGGTCATCGGCCAGAAAAACCGAAATGGTCATCGGGGGACCTCCACGATAACCTGCGTTCCCGCCCCTGGGGCGGACACGACCCGGCACTGCCCGCCCACGCCGAGGGCCCGCTCCTTCATGATGGACAGGCCCCAATGGGGCCGCCGGGCGGGCGCCTCGGCCCGGGCGACGTCGAATCCGGCGCCGTCGTCCCGGATCAGGAGATGGACAAACCGCGCGTCGGTCTCGAGCGACAGGGTGATTTCCGAAGCCCCCGCGTGATTGCGCGCATTGGCCAGGGCTTCCTGGACGATGCGGAAAAGGGCGTTTTCCACGTTCGATTTCAGGCGCGGCAGATCATCGTCGATCCAGATCCGGACCGGAACGTCCGCCTGAATGGAGAAATCCTTGGTGTACTGGCGGAGGGCCGCGCTCAGCCCGTATTCATCGAGGAGCGGGGGGCGAAGATCGGAGATGACGCCGCGGATGCGCCCCGTCGTTTCTTCCAGCATGCGGACGTAGCCGGTCAGCCGCCCGCGCAGGGTGTCGTCGTGTTCCTGGGGCAGGATGCTCAGGAACTGTTTCAAGCTGAGGGCCAGGCCGGCAATCGTCTGGCCGACCTGGTCGTGCAGCTCGCGGGCGATCCGCCGGCGCTCGTTCTCCTGCGTCTCGGCCAGCTTGGCGGCCAGGCGGCGGAGGGCCTCATGGGAGCGCTTCTGCTCGTTTTCGGCCTCCCTGCGCTCGCTCATCTCCCGAAAGATCCCCTGCAGCATCCGCCGCCCCCGCCATTCGATCAGGCTGGAGACGATCTCCACGGGCACGATCCGGCCGTCCTTGTGCTGGACGGCCCCGTCGGCCAAAACGGCGGAGCGCCGGGCGACATGTTCGGAAAACAGCTTCTTGTATTGTTCGGATTGGCGCGGGGGATGGAGACCGGTGAAATGCGTTCCGACGAGCTCCCGCAGGCTGCGCCCCGTCAGCGTCGTCGCGCGCCGGTTGGCCTCGATGATGGCGCCCGTTTCGATTTCGACGAGGAAGATGGCGTCGCCGGCGTCGTCGATGAGCTTGCGGTATTTCGCTTCGCTCTCGCGGACGGATTCCTCGGCCTGCAGACGCATCAGGGCCAGGCCGATCTGCCCGGCGACCGCCTCGAGGGCCCGCCGGACGGGGCCGGGGATGGCATCCGCCGTGTGCGAGCCCAGGTTCATGCAGGCAATGATCTTGCCTTTGGCCAGGACGGGAATGCCGGCGACGGCCTTCAGCCGCTCGCGGCGCTCCGGGCTGGTTTCGGGGAACCCGAACTTGGGAAACATCCTCTCGCCGTGGGTGCAGACGGACGTTCCCTGCCGGATGGCGACGAGAAAGGGGGAATCGGGAGGGACGATCTTCTGCTTGCGCACGAACGCCGGCGACAGCCCGCGGTGGACCTTCAGGACAAGGCCGCGGCCGTGCGGGGCCGGGATATAAATTCCGCCGCAGTCCAGTCCTGAAATTTCCAGGGCGGCGTCCAGACAGAGGCGCAGTCCGGCGATCAGGCTGGACGTCCCCGACAAGCAGGCCACGAGCCGGACCTGGACTTGGATGATGCGTCCGGCGTCGGCCCGATAGCCCGTGGTTCGGGCGCTTCCGCGACGGATTTTCCCCGACATCGACAGCTCCCCCGCTCGCACGGCCGCCTTAGAGAATCTCCCTCACCGAACCGCGGCGGCGGGTGACGCCCCGCTCGTCCAGCAGCTCCAGAAGCGGGATGGCGAATTTGCGGCTCAGGCCGGTCAGGCTCTTGAATTCGGCGATGGTCAGCTCTTTCCTGCCCAGGGCCCTCAATTTGGCGGTCAGGTCCTCCAGCCAGCGGGCATGCAGATAAAAGCCGTCCTGGCCGGAGATGATGCGCCGCCGTTCGATGAGCTCGTCCAGCATGGCCTCGAGCTTGGGCAGAGCGATGTCGTACTGCCGGTGGATCTCGCGGAGCGTCAAGGCCCGGAAATCTCCGCCGAAGCACATCTCCTCGAGCTTTTCCAGTGCCTTTTCCTCGCGGACCGGAAGCTCCCGCTTAAAGCCGGACAGGGCGAACGCCCCCTCGTGTTCCTTGAGAGTCTCCCCGTGGACCAGTGATTTGAGGGCCAGTTTGAGAACGGTGCGGGGCACGTCGAAATGGCCGGCCAGACGCCTGAAATCCACGCCGGGCTCCTTGAGATGGGTGCGATGGAACGCTTCGATGTACGCCGTCATCTTTCCGCCGATAAAATCGAGGGCTTCCTGGGCCACCAGATACAGCGGCCGGAAGGACAGGATGCGGACCCGGCCGATCTCCTCGAGCTGCTGGGCGAGCGCGGTGAGCACGGAAGCGTCGAGCGGAAGATGGATCGTGGCCGTCTCCTCCGTGAGCCCGTGGACCCCCTGGGCCCGGACGAGGGCGTCGAGCTTTTCCAAATCGCCCGGATAGGCACCGTGGGCCAGGGGCATCGGCGGGAGCGCGGCCGCTGCGGGAAGGCGCGTTTTGGCCGAGCGTGTCGGAGCCGCCCGCCGGGGCTTGACCGCGGCCGGGGCTCTTTTCCCGGCCGCTTTCGCCGGGCCGGCGCCTTTTCTTCGGGTGGAAGACGTCATGAGGCGGGATATCCTTTCCCCTTCATTGTATCAAAAAAGAGCTGCCGCCGGTCATTCGACGGGCACAAGGGTCATCCGCCGGAGCATCGGATCGACGGCCGCCAGTTGGACCTTCAGGTCCTGTCCCAGCTCGAATTTTTTCCCTGTCCGTCGACCCGCCAGGACGGCCGGCGATTTTCGCCGGAAATAGTCGCCGCCCAGGTCAGCGAAGGCGACGACGCCTTCGACGAAAAAATCGGTCAGGGTCACGACCAGCCCGACCCGGTTGACGTCGGTGACGACGCCGTCAAACTCGTCCCCCAGCCGGTTTTTGAGAAAGCGGAAAATGCGCCACTCGAGCAGGTCGTTCTCCGCCGCGTCCGCGCGCCGCTCGCGTTCGGACGAATGCTCGGCCGCCTTGTCCAACGGGGGGATGTCCGCCGGGACGCCGCACAGATGGGCCTTGAGGATGCGATGGACGAGAAGGTCCGGGTAGCGGCGGATGGGCGATGTGAAATGGGTGTATTCCTTTTTGGCCAGGCCGTAGTGGCCGGTGTTTTCGGCCGCATACACGGCCAGCCGCAGGGCCCTCAGGACCTGGACATTGACGAATTTTTCGCCCTTCTTCCCCTCGACCGCCCGCACGGCGGCCTGCAGGTCGCGCGATGTGATCGCCGCGGACGGGGGGAGCATGATCCCGAAATGGGCCAGCATCTCGCGCAGCTTGTCCAGGTCGGCTTCGGCCGGCCGATCGTGGACGCGGTAGATCGCCGGGATCGCGCGGGCGGACAGGCGGGAGGCGACGGCCACGTTGGCCGCGACCATGAATTCCTCGATCAGCTTGTGGGCCTCGTTCTGGGCGAAGCCGGCCACGCCGGTCATGCGGCCCTCGGCGTAGACGAGTTCAGGTTCGATCAGATCGAAGTCCAAACTGCCGTCGGCCAGCCGGCGGCGGCGCAGGAGAGCGGCCAGTTCGCGCATGGCCAGAAGGTCGGGCACCAAGGGGGCCAAGCGGCGGCGTTCCTCCTCATCGCCCTGATAAACATGATGGACCATCGTATAGGTCAGCCGCGCGGCGGTGCGGATGAGCGAGGGCCGGAACACGGAGCGGATGACTTCGCCGTCGGCGTCGATCTCCATCTCGACCGAAAAGGCCCGACGGTCCTCGCGGGGACGCAGGCTGCAGACGTCGTTGGACAGGCGTTCGGGCAGCATGGGCAAAGTGAGCCCCGAGAAATAGACGCTGGTGGCCCGGGCGCAAGCCTCGTCGTCGAGCGCCGTCCCGGGGCGGACATAATGAGACACGTCGGCGATATGGACACCCAGGAGCCACCGGCCGCCCTCCAGGCGCCGGATGCTGACGGCGTCATCGAAATCCTGGGCGTTTTCGCCGTCGATCGTGAACGTCGTCCAGCCGCGGTGGTCGGCCCGGGCGGCATCCTCCTCGTCGCTCCGCCCGGCCGCCGCTTCGGCCTCGGCCAGGACTTCGGGGGCGAACACGTCGGACAACCCGTAGCGGCGAATGACGACCCGGGTGTCGACGCCGGGATCATCGGGAAATCCAAAGACGTCGGTGAGGATCAGGGTGCCGCGGTCGGCGGCGATGATCATGCCCGGGGCCGGGAACCGGCCCGCGCGCGAAGCCAGGGGCATCTCGACCGGCAGGGCCAGCTCGAAAGGGACGATCCGGGGCTGTCCGTAATGTTCGGCGTAGACCCCGAGCAGCTGTTTGCGTTCTTTTTTTAAGATCCGCACCACACGGCCCTCGGGCCGGCCCTTCACCCCTTTGGGCTTGAAGAGGACCTCGACTTCGTCGCCGTTGACGGCCCCCTCGGCGAAGCGGGCGGGAACGAAGACGTCTCCCGCGCCCCCCGCCTCGGGCACGACGAAACCGAAGCCGCGGCCGGACGTCTGGAAGCGGCCCCGGACGAGATCGGAATCAAGGGGGAGAAGATATCGCGCTTTGACGCGACGGACGAGGCCGCGGCCTTCCATCTCCCGCAGGTGACCCTCGATCCGGCCGCGCTCCTTGCGCGGAGCGCGGAGCTCTCCGAAGACCTCCTGCAGGGTCAGCCCCAGCCGCCTGCGGCGGAGAGCCTCGAGGATCTTATTCTCAAAGTTCATAAATGGCTCGACCTGTTTAATAATAAAACAAAGCGAAATAGGGCAAACCGTGTTTTTCTCGGAGGGCCTTGATCCGGCGCGTCCGTTCGCGCGCCGCCACCCCGGCGGCCAGCGCCGAGTCAGCCTCTTCGTCGAGCCCTTCCAGGGCCTCTTCGTCCGGGGCCCCGGCGGCGAGCACGGACTTGGCCCGGCGGACGATCGCCTCGATTCCGGGCGGGGCGGTGCCGCGGGCCAGGAATTCATCGACTTCGGCCAGCGCCCGGAGGCGCTTATCCTCCCGCCCGGGGACGACCCGGCCGGCGCTTCCAACGCGGCGGTCGCGGCGGAGCTCGAAAAGCTTGCGGACCTGATTTTGGCAGAAGGCCAGCGTCAGGACTTTGCCGCGGGGAGCGGCCCCCGCCGGTTTCGGAGCAAAGGCGCGATCGATGCCTTCCAAAACAAGGGCCAGAGGGAGGCCCGCTTTCTCCCAGGAGGCGATCAGCTCGAGGTCTTTCGGCGAGAGGAAAAAAGGCGCGCCCCGGCGGGCCAGGAAGGCCCGGCTGATCTCCTGAAAATATCGGTCGCGTTCGGACATCGGATGACGGGGAGATCGGCTCCCTTCAGCCCTTGTTGCGCTCGTGGATGATCCGCAAGCCTTCGAGCACGAGATGCGGCTCGTAGAAGCGGATATCAGGAATCTCCGCGCTCATCATCTCGCCGAACCCCCCCGTGGCCACGACGGCGGCTTCACAGCCCAGCTCCCGGCGGATCTCGCGGATGATGTTGAGCGTCAGGCCGATGTAGCCGTGATACAGTCCCGACTGCATGCTGGCCACCGTCGTCTTGCCGATGGCTTTGGCCGGCTTTCGCACTTCGATGCGCGGGAGCTTGGCCGTTTTGAGATACAACGCCTCCGCCGAGATCTGGACGCCGGGGGCGATGGCCCCGCCCAGATATTCGCCCTTGGCTGAAATGGCGTCGAACGTCGTGGCCGTGCCGAAATCGAGGACGATGCACGCTCCGCCGGTCTTCTCGTAAGCGGCCACGGCGGCGACGATGCGGTCGGCGCCGACTTCGAGCGGCGCTTCGTAGAGGATCGGCATGCCGGTCCGCAGCCCGGGACCGACGACCATCGCCTTGACCTTGAACAAGAAAGCGGCCAGCGATTGGAATATGGGCGTCAGAGGCGGAACGACGCTGGAGATGATGGTCTCGCGGACGCCGGCCAAGGGCTGGCCCGAGACATCGAGCAAGCTGCGTACGAGAAGACCGTACTCGTCGGCCGTTTTTTCCCGGTCGGAGCTGATCCGCCAGGTCTGGGCGAGCGTTTTTCCGTCGAACAGGCCGATGGCCACGGTGGTATTGCCGATGTCGAAGGCGATGAGCATCGCAGGCGTCCTTAATCCGGATTCCCCGGCGAATTATACCCTAAAAAACGCCCCGGGACGCTTTTCTTTCCGGCCCCGGCGCGCTGCGGATCGGAATGATCGCCTCATCCGAAGCGGAGGATATCGGCGGAGTGGAACCGGCGCCGGGCGGAATCCATAGAGACCATCAGCGCGCCGTCCGGGGCGATCCCTTCGTAGCGCGCCCGAACGGGACCTTGGCCGCCGTCGAGGATGACGTCCGTGCCGATCTCCGGAACGGAGAGCGAGGCGAACGCCGCCGCGATCGCCGCACCGCCCTCGGCGGTCAGCCGGGACGTCCAGGTGTCCAGGGCGGGCAGGAGGGCGTCGAGAACGGCCTCGACTCCGACGGGCCGGCCGGCGGCCGTGCGCAGGGAGACGGCGCGACCCCGGAGGTCGTCCGGGAAATCGCTCTCCCCCTGTCCGACATTGATCCCGATTCCGACGACGGTAAAATCGAGGGTCTCGCCGCTAAACCCGCTCTCGCAGAGGATGCCGCCCAGCTTGCGCCCTTGCCAGACGAGGTCGTTCGGCCACAGGAGTCGGGCGTCGATTCCGGCGGATTTCTTGGCGGCGGTCCAAGCGGCCAGCCCGGCCGCCAGCGGCAGGATGGCCAAGACGTCAGCCTGCGGCTCGAGGATGACGGAGACGTAAAGCCCGAATCCGGGCGGAGAGTCCCAGCGGCGGCCTTTGGTCCCCCGGCCGCGGAGCTGCTCGGCCGCAGTGACGACCGTTCCGGCGGCCGCGCCCGCCCGGGCCAAGGCCTTGGCCTCGTCGTTGGTCGAAGAGACCGACTCTATGCGGATGATCGTGAATTTCAACGGGGGTCTCGGCGGGCGCTGGTCATTTCTTGGCGTCCACGCCGCGCAACTCGGCGACGAGGAGCTTCTTGAATTCGGCGGCGGCGATCGTCCGCATCTTGGCCTCCCATTCCGCCCGGGAAAACTCCTCGCGGACGAGCCCGCGCAGGATTTCCTCGAGCGGAGTCCCGGCCAAACCGGCGTCTTCCCCGAGGCGCGCCGTCGGCGCGGCCGGCAGCGCGGCCGTGGGCAGGCGAAAGGCCGGCTCTTCGGGAAGGCTGGGAATCTCGCGGCGGCGCTCGATCGCCCGTCGGACGAGCTCGGCCAGTGTATGGGCGTCGAACGGCTTGGTCACCACGCCGTCGTGGTCGATCACGGACAGGCGGCCGACATCGAGGGTCTCGACCGCACCCCTCAGAAAAATCAGGGCGGCGGCCTTGGATTCGGGCCGGGAACGGAAAAAAACACCCAGTTCGTAGCCGTCCTGCGGGGGTAGGGACAGCGCGGCCAGGAGGGCGTCGGGCATGTCCTCCTCGATCGCCCGGACCGCCCGACCGCCGTCGGCGGCCGTGCGGACTTCGAATTCGGGTTCGGCGAGCGCCGCTTGGACCGCCCGCGCGGCCGCGGCCGAATCGTCGGCGACTAGAATTTTATAGGCCATCCATTTTCCAATATGAGGCTTTTCAATCTGTGTACCATTCCCTCAAGAGCCTGTCAATGTCAAATAGGCATCGCCTCATTTTTTATGTCTAGCGCGTGAGGCGGGGGGGAAAACCCGTGCGATGACTGAGCGGGCATGGTTTTTCGCCGAAGGCGAAAAGAGCGAAAGAGGAGCGTCGGAGCGCGTTTTCCTCGCAGGGGAAAACGAGCGTGTTTTGCCCCGCGCCTCACGAGCTAGTACTCGATGACGACCATGTCTTCGCCAAGCAGCCCTTCCAGCTGTTTGGCCAGGGTATCGGTCGGGGCCACGGTCTTGAAGTCGGCCGATTCGACCAGGGCCTTGAAGGCGAAGGGCTTGTCCAGTTCGAAGACAAGGGGGCATCCGCCGGAATGGCGGCGGAGGATCGCCTGAAGGTCATCGAGGACGGGCTCTTCGAGGCCGGGCAGGAAGAGGCGGACGATAACCCGGCGGGCCATCTTCTCGAAGGCGTCCTCCAGCGGCAGGAGAGCGGTCATCTGGATCTTGCGGCTTTCGCCCTCGCCCGTGTATTTGCCCTTGAGCCAGACGCTCATCTCGTCGTGGATCTGGGCGTAGTATGTTTTATAAGCCTCCGGAAACACCACCACCTCGACCCGGCCGGTCAGATCCTCCAGCCCGAACGAGCACATCCGCTCGTCCTTCTTGGTCTTGAGATTGCGGCAGCCCTGGATGATCCCGGCCACGGACACTTCGGAGCCGGAATCGACGGCCTCGTCCAGGTCGCTGACGAAATGGCTGACCAGGCGGCGGAGGCGCTTCTCGTTTTCAGCCAGCGGATGGCCGGTGATATAGAAGCCCAGGGCGTCCTTCTCGTAGGCCAGCTTCTGGGCCTCGTCCCATTCGCGCATCTCGCGGATATCTTCGGGAATCTCGAAGGCGGCGTTCTCCTCGGCCCCAAAAAGGAGGGTCTGGCGGGCGGACTTGGCCCTCTGGGCGTCGTGGTTGAGCTCGATCATCTTGTCGATGAGATGGAAACATTGCGAGCGCGGCAGCCCCAGCGAATCGAAGGCGCCGGCCTTGATCAGGCTCTCCAGGACCTTGCGGTTGACGACCCGCCCGTCGGCGTCTCGGACGACGTCGAAGGGCGAAACGAAGGCCCCTTTCTCCCGGCGCAGCTGGATGATCGCCCGGGCCGCCGTCTCGCCGACGTTCTTGACCGCCGACAGGCCGAAACGGATGTCGTTTCCGGCCACCGTGAAGGTGAATTCGCTGGCGTTGATGTCGGGCGGGTGGACGGCGATGCCCATGGCCTTGCATTCGCCGATGTATTTGACCACCTGGGGCGTGGCCCCGCGCTCGGCTTCGGACGTGATCAGGGCGGCCATGTAATGGCGGGGGTAATGGGCCTTGAGGTAGGCGGTCTGGTAGGCCAGCAGGGCGTAGGCTGCGGCATGCGATTTGTTGAAGCCGTATTCGGCGAACTTCTCGATCTGGTCGAAGAGCTTGGCCGCCTTGGCCACGGAGACGACCCGCTTGTCCTTGACCCCGGCCAGGAAGCTGGCCTTCTGGGCCTGCATGATCTCGGGTTTTTTCTTGCCCATGGCCTTGCGCAGGTGATCGGCCTGGGCCAGGCTGAAGCCGGCCAGCTCGGTGGCGATCTTCATGACCTGTTCCTGGTAGACGATCAGTCCGAGCGTTTCGCGGAGCAGAGGTTCGAGGGCCGGGATATCGACCTTGATCTCCTCGGGATGGTGCTTGCGGGTGACGAAGTCGGCGGTCATCCCGCTCTTCAGGGGGCCCGGCCGGTACAGGGCGTTGAGGGCGATGAGATCGCGGAACTCGTCGGGGCGGAAGTTGCGCAGGAGCTCCTTCATGCCCTGGCTTTCGAACTGGAAGACGCCGTCGGTCTGGCCGGACTGGAAAAGGGCGAAGGTCTTGGCGTCGTCGCGCGGCAGGGCGTCGACGTCGACCCGCTCGCCCGTCTCGGCCTCGATGAGATCCTGGGCGTCGCGGATGACGGTCAGGTTGCGCAGGCCGAGAAGGTCCATCTTGAGCAGGCCGATGCTTTCGATCTCGTCCTTGGCGAACTGGGTCGTGACCTCGTCCTTGGCCGACTTGTAGAGGGGCACGAATTCGGTCAGCGGCCGCGGGGTGATGACGATGCCGGCGGCGTGGATGGAGGGGTGGCGGACCTGGCCCTCGATCTTCTGGGCCACGGCCAGGAGGTGGGCGATCTTGCTGTTCTTGTCCCGGGCGGCCTTGAGGGCGGGGACCTTCTCGATCGAATCGGCGATGGTCATGTCCTTGCC
Organism: Candidatus Aminicenantota bacterium; assembly: GCA_963729855.1. GTDB lineage: Bacteria > Acidobacteriota > Aminicenantia > Aminicenantales > UBA4085 > UBA4085. The sequence goes on from CAVSPT010000005.1 coordinate 1,091,156, forward strand.
CGGCTCGAAAGGGATCATCTTGGCGATCGCGTCGACCTCGGGCAGGGGCACCTCGAGGGCCCGCCCGACGTCGCGGATGGCGGCCCGGGCGGCCATGGTCCCGAAGGTGATGACCTGGCAGACATTTTCGGCGCCGTACCGCTCGATGACGTACTTGATCATTTCCTCGCGGCGACGGGCGCAGAAGTCGATGTCGATGTCGGGCATGCTGATGCGCTCGGGGTTGAGGAACCGCTCGAAGAGCAGATCGTACTCCAGGGGGTCGATGTCGGTGATGCCCAGGCTGTAGGCCAGGAGGCTCCCGGCGGCCGAACCGCGGCCCGGCCCGACGGGCAGGTTCCTGGTCCGGGCGGCGCGGATGAGATCCCAGACGATGAGGAAGTAGCCCTCAAAGCCCATTTCCTCGACCAGCGAGATCTCGCGCTCGATGCGGGCCTTGTATTCGGCGGCGGGATAGCGGATCTCGCCCTTCTCCATGCGTGTACGGAACGCCGCCAGTCGCTCCTCGAAGCCGCGGCGGGCGACTTCCTCGAAATATTCGCGGAGGGGCTTGCCCCCGGGCGGAGTGAAATGGGGCAGGAAATAGTGCCCGTCCGTCGGGAAGCGGAAGTCGCATTGGGCGGCGATGTGGAACGTGTTCTCCACCGCGTCGGGAACCTCGGCGAAGAGGCGGACCATGTCCTCGGCGGGCTTGAAGTAGAATTCCTGCGAACCGAACTTGATGCGCTCGGTGTCGCTGACCTTCTTGTTCGTCTGGATGCAGAGGAGGACATCATGACTTTCGGCGTCGCCCTGCTCCGTATAGTGGGTGTCGTTGGTCGCGGCCAGGGGCAGGCCGAGCTTGCGGGCCAGCCGGACGAGCTGGGGATTGACCTCCCGCTGGGGAGCCAGGCCGTGGTCCATGATTTCGATGTAGAAACGGCCCCGGTCGAAGATCGAGGCGTATGTGCCGGCGGCCTTTTCCGCCTCTTCGGTCAGGCCCCGGCCGAGCTGATAGGCGACCTCGCCGCGCAGGCAGCCGGACAGGGCGATCAGCCCGGCGTTGTGCTGGGCCAGCAGCTCCTTGTCGACGCGGGGGCGGTAATAAAACCCTTCGAGGTAGGCCTTGGACAGGAGGATGCACAGGTTCCGGTAGCCGGTCTCGTCCTTGACCAGGAGGAGGAGATGGTAATGGGCCGCCTCCCGGTCCCGGTATTCCTTGTCGAAACGGCTGCGCGGGGCGATGTAGACCTCGCAGCCGAGGATGGGCTTGACCCCGGCTTTCTTGGCCGCTTTGAAGAACTCGACGGCCCCGAAGATGTTGCCATGGTCGGTCAGGGCCACGGCGCCCATGCCGTGCTTGGCCGCGGCCCGGCCCAGGGCGTCGATGCGCACGGCCCCGTCCAGGATGCTGTACTCCGAATGATTGTGAAGATGGACGAAATTCGGGACCATGGGTTTCTGGGGGTCGACGCTGATCGACGGCTGATTCTATCATCCCCGGCGAAGGATGAAAAGAGCCGCCCCTCACCTGATCGAGAGGGGGGCTCGGGGACGAAAGTGCAAACACGCGAAATTCCCCAGCGAGGAATTGCGCTCCCCTCCTCGTTCGCTCCCTTCGCCTGCGGCAAAGGACCATGCCCGCTCACTCGTCGAGGGGTTTGCCCTTCCGTCCCCCTCACCCCCCTCTTCCATTCGCTTATCCCGCCCGTAAGGGTGCTTTGATCTCCCCCGGCCAGTGAAGTATCATAGGGATTCCGAACGGACACATTTCATCCGACGAAAGGAACGCGCATGGACTGGGAAGCGATGGCCAAGGAATTGGCGAGCCCGACGGATTCGAAAATCGTCCTTCTCGTCATCGACGGGCTGGGCGGGCTGCCCCGCCAGGGCAAGACCGAGCTGGAAACGGCCCAGACGGCCAACCTCGACCGCCTGGCCCTGCGGGGCTGCTGCGGCGTGACCGACCCCGTTTTCATGGGCATCACCCCGGGCAGCGGGCCGGCCCACTTGGGGCTCTTCGGTTACGATCCGGTCAAGTACCAGCTCGGCCGCGGCATCCTCGAGGCCCTCGGCTCGGACGTCGAGGTGCGGCAGGGGGACCTCGTCGCCCGCGGAAACTTCGCCACCTTCAAGGACGGGCTGATCGTCGACCGCCGCGCCGGCCGCATCCCGACGAGCGAATGCGAGCGGCTGGTGGGTATCCTTAACCGGGCCGTGGCCGGACGGCCCGGCGCCGAGATCGCCCTTTTCGCCGGCAAAGAGCACCGCTTCGTGGCCCGCTTCCGCGCCGACGGCTTGGGCGACGGCCTGACCGACGCCGACCCCCAAAAAGATCACAAGCCGCGCGTCCCGGCCAAGGCCGAGGCCCCCGGCTCGGAGAAAGCGGCCGGGATCATCAACGCCTTCCTGGACGACGTCGTGACCATCCTAAAGAACGAGCCGGTCGCCAACGCCGCCCTGCTGCGCGGATTCTCCCTGCAGCCGTCCATCCCCCAGATGCCGGACCTCTACAGCCTCAAGCCGGCGGCCATCACCAATTATCCGATGTACAAGGGACTGGCCAAGCTCATCGGTATGACCACCTACAAAGTCGGCGCCGAAACCAGCGACCTCTTCGACACCCTTGAGGCCCGCTGGGCCGAACACGATTTCTTTTATGTCCATTTCAAAAAGACCGACGCGGCCGGCGAGGACGGCAATTTCGAGGCCAAGGTCAAGGCCATCGAGGAAATCGACTCCTTCCTGCCGCGGATCGAGGCCCTCAAGCCCGACGTCCTGGTCGTCACCGCCGACCATTCCACACCCGCCCTCATGCACGGCCACTCCTTCCATCCCAATCCGTTTCTGCTCGTGGCCTCCACGGCCATGCCCGACAACACCGGCGTCTTCACCGAGCGCGAGTGCGCCCAGGGCGGCCTGGGCCGGTTCCGCTCGCTCTTCGCCATGCCGCTCATGCTGGGGCACGCCGGCAAGCTGAAGAAATTCGGGGCCTAGGAGAGCCCGAAGAAGGGAGTCGGGGGATTGGGGGGAAAACACGCCGGCTTTCCGATCCCCGGAAAAAGGCCCGTGCTGCCCTCCCGCCCCCGAGCCCGTCTTGATTAAAATTCGGGAAAGTCGATAATACGATCATATTTTAACATGCCTAAACCCGTCCGATTCATCGGCGCCTCGTTGATGGCCGCGGCCTTTCTCCTCGCCTCGGCCGCTCCCGGCGGACCGGCGCCGCACCCGTCCGCGCCGCCCGGCCAGACGGACACGCGGGCCGAGGTCTATAACCTGCGCTCCTACACCCACCCCAACTCCACCCGCATCGTCCTGGACATCGGGGCCACGCGCGAATATGTCTTTTCCGAGTCCCGCGAGACCGGCCAGATCAACGTCGACGTCTTCCAGGCCCGCTTGAATCCCAGCGTCAGTGAGGGCTCGGTGCCGACCGGAGGAGATTACATCGGGGCCGTGCGGCTGATCCAGAAGTCCTCGACCACCGTGCGGCTGACCGCGGCGGTCAATTTTTCCCGGATCAAAAATTTTCAGGTTTTTCCTTTACGCGAGCCTTTTCGCATCGTCATCGACATCTTTCCCCTTGAGCCGGGCGAAGCGCCTGCCCCGGCGCCGCCGACGGCCCGGCCGGCCGGGGACAAGACCACCCCGATAGAGAAGCCAGCCGCCTCGTCCACCCGCGCCCCGCTGCCGACGCGGTCGGGCTACAGCCTGGCCCGCCAGCTGGGGATCGGCGTGGGGACGATCGTCATTGATCCCGGCCACGGCGGCGTCGATCCCGGCTGCCTGGACGCCGAAGGCCACATGGAGAAGGATGTCACGCTGGACATCTCCCTGCGCCTCAAAGCCCTCTTGGCCAAGCACCCGGCCATGAAAGTCATCCTGACCCGGGAGTCGGACATCCGCGTCCCCCTGGAGACCATAACGTGGCTGGCCAACAAGGAAAAATCCGACCTTTTCGTTTCCGTCCACGTCAACTCCTTCCGGGACAAGGCCCGCCGGGGCGTCCAGACCTTTTTCCTGAACTTCAATCCGGATGCCCAGGTCCAGGAGCTGGCCGCCCGGGAGAACGCCACCTCGACCAAGACGATGGCCGGGCTGGGCGAGATCCTGCAGAAGCTGCTCAACAATACACGCATACTCGAATCCCGGGATTTGGCTCAAATTATCCAATCGAACCTGGTAAAATGCTTGTCCCGGCAGTATTCGGAGATCAAGGATCTGGGCACGCGGGGCGCGCCTTTCTATGTCCTCATCGGGCTTGATCGCCCGGCTGTGCTGGTGGAAGTGTCGCACTTCTCCAACGCCAAGGAAGCCGCCCGCCTGATGGACCCGGCGTACCGCCAGACGATCGCCCAGGGCATCTACGAAGGCCTGCTGGATTACATCCATTCTCTGGGTAAAGGATGAGCGCATGAATCGACGCCAATTCGTCAAAGATATGGCCCTTGGGGGGCTGTTGCTGAACGTCGCGCCGCGGCTTTTCTCCGGCGAGGCGGCCGCTGCTCCGGGCGGTCCCGACCTGGCCTTCATCCAGGGCGACTCTCCGGCGGCGATCACCCGAAAAGCGGTCGAGACGCTGGGCGGCATGGGCAGGTTCATCGCCCGGGGCGATGTGGTCATGATCAAGCCCAACATCGGCTGGGACCGGACCCCCGAGCTGGCCGCCTGCACCAACCCCGAGGTGGTCAAGACGCTCATCGAACTGGCCTTCGGCGCCGGGGCCAAGAAGGTCGTGGTCATGGACAACACGACCAACCAGGCCCAGCGCTGCTACGTCCGCTCGGGCATTCAGGCCGCCGCCAAGGCGGCCGGCGCGGACGTCCCCTACGTCAATCCCCGCCGGGTCAAGAAGATGGCCGTCAAGGGCGAGTGGCTCAAGGACTGGGACATCATCCAGGACTTCGTCGAGGCCGACAAGCTCATCAACGTGCCCATCGCCAAGCACCACAGCCTGTGCCGGGTGACGATGGGGATGAAGAATTGGCTGGGGGCCATCGGGGATCCGCGCAACCAGCTCCACCAGAAGCTCGACGAGGCCATGGTCGACCTCCACGCCTTCTTCAAGCCGACATTGACCGTCCTCGACGCCTACCGCATCCTGACCCGCAACGGGCCGCAGGGCGGGCGCCCCTCCGACACCAAGCTTCTGAAGACGGTGGTGGCCGGCGTCGACGGCGTGGCCGTCGATGCCGTGGGCGCGACCTTCTTCGACATCCCCCCCGCCGATCTCCTCTATCTGAAGCTGGCCGCCCAGCGGGGCCTCGGACGCATCGACCTGGAGAAACTGATCTTTGAAAAAAGAACGGTCTAGGAAACACCGCTTCCTTCAGATCCTCCGCGTCCTCAGCCAGGCCGCCTTCTTCGGCCTCTTCCTCTGGCTCTTCTTCGGGACGCATTTCACCGGCCAGGACTACATCGGCAACGTCCAGGGGATGTTCCACTTCGACCCGCTCCTGGCCCTGGTCACGTTCATCGCCGCGCGGGCCGTTTTCGCCGCCTTCGTCTGGGCCGCGGCCACGATCGTGGTCACGGCCGTCTTCGGGCGCGTCGTCTGCGGCTGGGTCTGCCCGCTGGGCGCGGTCCACCAGTTCGCCAGCTGGCTCTTCAAGAAGACCAGGATCCTCCGGCCGCGGACGGTGGTCAAGGGCGGGCTGGGCTGGAAATACCTGGTCCTGGTCTTCGTCCTGGTGGCGGCCCTCTTCTCCCTCGACCTCATCGGCTACCTCGATCCGCTGTCCTTCCTCCACCGGACCATGGCCGCGAGCGTCATCCCGGCCTTCAGCCAGGGTTCGCAGATGCTCATCGGCCTCGTCTACGGCCTCAAGCTCGATTCACTCGGCGACAAGCTGACCCAGGCCATCGAGACGCTGACCCTCAACTCGACGTTCCAGGAGGGATTCTTCATCGGGCTGATTTTCCTCGGCGTCCTTCTGCTCAACATCCGCCGCGAGCGCTTCTGGTGCCGTTATATCTGCCCGACGGGGGCCTTCTTCGGCCTGATCAGCCGGTTCAACCTGTTCAAGCTCAAGGTCGACGAGGACGCATGCATCAAGTGCAACCTCTGCACGCTCCACTGCGAGACGCAGGCCGATCCCTTCCCCAACGACCAGTGGAAGAGCTCGGAATGCATCTACTGCGAGACATGCGCGGCCATCTGTCCGACCCGGGCCATCACCTTTCCCCTGCGGGGCCGCCCGGAACAGCTTCCGGCCGTCGATTTGACGCGGCGGAAGATCATCCTGACCTCGGTCATGGCCTTTTTCAGCGTGCCTTTTTTCCGCCTATCCAAGGCGGTCAAGCGGGCTGGCGAGAAGCTTATCCGGCCTCCCGGATCGCTGCCCGAGAAACAGTTCCTGGCCAAATGCATCAAATGCGGCGAGTGCATGAAGGCCTGTCCGACCAACGCCCTCCAGCCGGCCGTCACGGAAGCCGGTCCGGAAGGGATGTGGACCCCCGTCCTGGTGCCCAAGATCGGGTACTGCGAATATTATTGCTCGCTCTGCTCGCAGGTCTGCCCGACGGGGGCGATCAAGGAGCTGACCATCCCCGAGAAGACGCAGGTGCGGATCGGGACGGCCTGGATCAACAAGAACCGCTGCCTCCCCTACTTTCTCGGACGGCCCTGCATCGTCTGTGAGGAGCATTGCCCGACGTCGCCCAAGGCCATCAAGTTCGTCATGGTCCAAACGAAGCTTCCGGACGGGACGACGGCGACGCAGAAGGCGCCGGTCATCGATCTGGGCCTGTGCATCGGCTGCGGGATCTGCGAGAACAAGTGCCCGGTCCAGGACGAACCGGCCATCTACGTCACCAGCGTCGGCGAACAGCGCTCCAAGGAAAACCAGCTGCTGCTGCAGACCCTCGAAGATAAAAAAGAATGAGGCCGTCCTATTCCTGAAGCGCTTTGCGCAGCTCGTCCTTGAGAGCGGGGATGATCTGGAAGAGATCGCCCACGATGCCGTAATCGGCGGACTTGAAAATCGGCGCCTCGGGATCCTTGTTCACCGCGACGATGACCTTTGAGGAAGACATTCCGGCCAGATGCTGGATGGCCCCGCTCACGCCGAAAGCCAAATAGAGGTTGGGCGAAACGGTCTTGCCGGTCTGCCCGACCTGGTGGGCATGCCCGATCCATCCGGCATCGACGGCCGCGCGGGAGGCGCCGACGGCCGCCTTGGGCAGGATCGCCGCCAGCTCGCGCAGGAGGGCGAAGCTCTCCGGCGCCTTCAGCCCGCGGCCGCCCGAGACGATGATCTCGGCCTCGGCCACGTCGATCTCTCCGCCCGCTTCGCCGAGGATCTCGGCCACACGCCCCTTGACCAGGCCTTCCGGCAGGGCCGGCGCGATTTTCACGACCTCTCCTTCGGCGGCCGAAGCCGCGATGGGGAAAACGTTGGGCCGAAGGGTGGCCAGGGCCGGACGTCCTTTCAGGCTCATGGTCAGGAGGGCCTTGCCGGCATAGATGGGCCGGGTGAATTCAAAGGCGCCGTCCTTGACCGTGATCCGGGTGCAGTCCGAGGCCATGGCGACACCCAGCCGGGCGGCCAAGCGCGGCGCCAGGTCCTTGCCCATGGCCGAGGCGGCGAAGAAGACGGCCGCCGGGGCCGTTTCCCTGACCGCTTCGGACAGGGCCGCGGCGTATCCCTGGGCCGAATAGGCGTCCAGCTGGGGATTTTCCAGAACGTAGACCTTGGCCGCTCCGTGGGCCCGAAGCTCGGCGGCGGCGCTCTCCGGCCCGACCAGGACGGCGTTCGCGTCCGCGCCCAACTCGCCGGCCCTGCGCTTGGCCTCGGACAGGGCCTCGAGCGAGCTCTTCTTGATTTTCCCGTCGCGGATCTCGATGAACGTCAGAATCATGGCCGGTCTCCTCAGATCACCTTGGCTTCGCCGCGCAACAGCTCGACGAGCTTTCTGGCCGTTTCCTCGGGCGATCCGGTCAGGATGCGTCCGGCCGCCTTGGGCGATGGCGTTTCCATTTTCCGGATTTCGACCTGCGACGCCGTTTCGTCCGCCGTCAAGCCCAGGTCGGCCAGGGTCACGACGGGGATGACCTTCTTCTTGGCGGCCATGATCCCCTTGAGCGTCTCGTAGCGCGGCTCGTTGAGCCCTTTCTGGGCCGAGACGACCGCGGGCAGGGCGAAGGCCACTTTTTCCTGGGCCCCCTCGATCTCGCGATAGGCGACGGCCGTCCGGCCCTCGACGGCCAGCTTGGTGACGACGGTGGCCTGCGGCCAGCCGAGCAGCTCGGCGGTCATGGCCGGGACCTGGGCATTGTCGGCGCCGACCGACCTCCACCCGAACAGCAGCAGGTCGGCGTCGGCGAAACGGGAGCGGACGGTCTTGGCCATGATTTTGGCCGGGCGCAGGCCGTCATAGGCCTCCTTGAGGTCGTCCTTGACCAGGACGGCCTCGTCGGCGCCCATGGCCAGACACTTCTTGAGGACGGTCAGGGCCTCCTCGCCGCCGACGGAGACGGCCGTGACCTTGCCTCCCTGGGCCTCCCGCAGCCGCAGGCCCTCTTCGATGGCATACTCGTCGTTGGGGCTGATGACGAAATTGAGCCCCTCCTCGACGACGACATTGGTCTCGTGACGGATCCGGATCTTCGATTCGGTGTCCGGGACGCGTTTGACGAAAACGACGATGTTCATGGAAACCCTCCCTTGGAGAAAACAAACCGGACGGAGCCGCGGAGCGCTCAGGCCTCGAAGCGGCGCAGGAGCAAGGTCCCGTTCGTCCCGCCGAAGCCGAAGGAGTTCGACATCGCGTAAACGATCTCGGCCGGCCGGGCCGCGTTGGGCACGCAGTCCAGGTCGCATTCCGGGTCCGGGAACTCGTAATTGATCGTCGGGGTCATGATCTGGTGCTTGATGCAGAGGGCCGTGATCCCCGTTTCGATGCCCCCGGCCGCGCCGAGCAGGTGGCCGGTCATCGACTTCGTCGAGTTGAGGGCCAGCTTGTAGGCGTGGGGGCCGAAGACACGCTTGACCGCGGCGGTTTCGATCTTGTCATTGAGCGGCGTCGATGTCCCGTGGGCGTTGATGTAGGCCACGACGTCGGGCGGAACGCCGGCGTCGGACAGGGCCAGACGCATGCAGCGCACCGCGCCGCCGCCGTCGTCGGCCGGAGCGGCCGCGTGGAAGGCGTCTCCCGACATCCCGTAGCCGACGATTTCGGCGTAGATCTCGGCGCCGCGCCGCAGGGCCTGGCCGAGCTCTTCAAGAATGATGATGCCGGCGCCCTCGCCGATCAGGAAGCCGTCCCGCCGGGCGTCGAACGGCCGGGAGGCCTTCTGCGGCGCGTCGTTCCTCTCGGTCATGGCCTTCATGGCGCAGAAGCCGGCCGTGCCGAGCGGCGTGATCGGCGCCTCCGCCCCCCCGGCGATCATGAGATCGGCATCCCCCCGGGCGATCAGCCGGTAGGAGTCGCCGACGGCATGCGTCCCCGTGGCGCAGGCCGTGGCCGTGGCCGAATTGGGGCCGCGCGCCTTGAAACGGATCGAAATCTGGCCGGCCGCCTCGTTGATGATCGTGGCGATGAGGAAGAACGGAGAGACGCGGTCGGGGCCTCTCTCCAGGAGGACCTTGTGCCACTCCTCGATCGTGCCGATGCCCCCGATGCCCGACCCGACATAGACGCCGGCCCGGTCGCTCTGGAGCTTCTCCGGCGGAATCCGGGAATCGGTCACGGCCAATTGAGCCGCCGCCATGGCGTACTGGATGAAGGGGTCCATCTTGCGGACGTCCTTCCGGTCGATAAAGTCGGTCGGGATGAAGTCGGGCACTTCGGCCGCGATCCGGGTCGCGTGGCGCGAAGCATCGAACTTGGTGATGGGGCGACCTCCGCTCGCGCCGGCCAGGAGGGCGTCCCAGGATTTCTTTGTCCCCGTACCCAAGGGAGTCACCAGACCGACTCCCGTTATGACGACCCGTTTCCGGTGTGTTTTCTCGGTTTCTCCCGGCTTACTTGACATGGCCGACGATGTAGTCCATCGCTTTGCCGACGGTTGTCAGCTTCTCGGCGTCCTCGTCCGGGATGTCCAGATTGAATTCGTCCTCCAGGGCCATCACCAGTTCGACGGTGTCCAGGGAGTCGGCGCCCAGGTCTTCGATGAACGAGGCTTCTTCGGTCACTTGATCTTCGCCGATGCTCAGCTTGTCCGCAACGATCGCTTTGACTTTCTTCAGCAGTTCATCTCGTTCCATGGTAAAACCTCCTCAAAGTGATTTTGTAAGATGGCTACATATACATCCCGCCGTTGACGTTGATGACCTGGCCGGTGATGTAGGCGGCGTCGTCCGAACAGAGGAAGCGCACCGCGCGGGCCACGTCGGCGGGTTCGCCGAAACGGCCCATGGGGATGTTGTCGAGGAACCATTTCTTGACGGCCTCGGGCAGGCTCACGGTCATCGGGGTGGCGACGTACCCCGGGGCCACGCAGTTGACGGTGACGTTGCGGGAGGCCGTTTCCCGGGCCAAGGCCTTGGTGAAGCCGATGAGCCCGGCCTTGGATGCCGCGTAATTGGTCTGCCCGGCGTTGCCCATGAGGCCCACGACCGAGGAGAGGTTGACGATCCGGCCGTAGCGGGCGGAGATCATCGGGCGGATGACGGCCTTGGTGAAATTATAGGCGCCCTTGAGGTTGACGCCGATGACGGAGTCCCATTCCTCCTCCTTCATCCGCATGAAGAGGTTGTCGCGGGTGATGCCGGCGTTGTTGACCAGATGATCGATCCGGCCGTGGGCCTTCAGGACGGCCTCAACGACCGCCGCGGACTGGTCGGATTTGGTCACGTCGGCCTCATAGACGTCGGCCCGGCCGCCTTCGGCGGCGATCGTCCGGGCGACGGCCTCGAGCTTGGCCTTCTGGACGTCGATCAGGACGACCGTGGCCCCTTCGCGGGCCAGCTCGCGGGCGATCGATTCGCCGATGCCCTGGGACGCGCCCGTGACCAATGCGATCCGGTCTTGGAATATCATCGCTTCAAAGCGTCAAGAATATCAATCTTCGGCGGCTTTGACGACCTGTCGGCTGCGGTAGAACCCGCAGGCCGGGCAGGCCTTGTGGGGGAGCTTCGGCGTCCCGCAATTGGAGCACACCGAGAAGGAAGGGAGGGCCAGGCCGTCGTGACCGCGCCGTTTGCCCTTCCGGGAATGGGAATGTCTGCGTTTTGGGTTAGGCATGGAACTATCTCTTGTCTTTCATAAGAATTTTGAGCTGGTCCAGGCGGGGATCCAGGTCCTTCACCTGGCAGCCGCATTCGCCGTCCTTGCGGACCTTGCCGCACACGGCGCAGATGCCTTCACAGGCCGGCGAACAGAGGGGCTTGGGCGGGAAGGTCAGGTTCAGCTGTTCGAGGATGACTTCCCGCAGGTCGAGCTCGTGACCTTGGAAAAAGAGCGTGTCCATGTCCTCGTCGTCCAGCTCTTCCTTCAGCCCATGGACATCCTCGGGCAGATACACCAGGTCGAACCGGGAATCGACCGGAAACTCGAAGGGCGCCAGGCAGCGGCAGCAGACGAAGCTCAAGCGGGTCGTCACCCGGCCTTTGATCCAGACCTCTTCTCCGACCCGGCGGATCGTCACTTCGGCCTTGACGGGCTCGTTGAAGACGGCTTCTTCCTCGACCAGGTCCAGGCTCGGGAATTCGAAGATCCGATTCAGCGTCAGACCATCTTTGGGCAGTCTATCTATGTCTATTACCATCGGTTGCGTCCTTGAAATCGCTTTATTATACCAATTCAGCTTTCGATGTCAACCGATCGGGGGCCGGAGGAGCGGAGAGGCCTAAAAGGATATCGCCGATTTGTCTATTGATAATTAACAAAAACGGACCGATAATATCCCTGCGATGAAAGGGCTCAGCAGCGAGATCTTCCGTTCCGGTCTTTGCCTGCTTGTCCAGACCCAGGAAATGGGCGGGACGTCTTATTATATCGAGACGCTCGTCTACCACAACGGCCGCCTCCTTTATTCCCGGAAGACCCCTTATACCCGCTCTCTCGAAGATCCGACCGGGGAAGCCCGGCTCTCCGCCCTGCTCGAAAGCGAGCACAGCGAAATCGTCAAAGACCTGGCGGCGGGCCGAATGGACCACTATCTTCCCAAGGCCGGGGCATGAGCGACGGGACCCTCTACCTGATCGACGGGAATTCGATCCTCTACAGGTCGTTTTATGCCATCCAGCGGCTGGGCACGTCCCGGGGCTTCCCGACCAACGCCATCTACGGGTTCATCGCCACTCTCCGCAAGCTCCTGGACGAGGCCAAACCCGAGCTGCTGGGCGTCGTCTTCGACGCCCCGGGAGCCAAGGTCCGGCAGGAGATCTTCGAGGGCTACAAAGCCCAGAGAAAACCCATGCCCGAGGACCTCGTCAAGCAGATCCCCAAGCTCAAAGAGGTTCTGAGGGCCTTCCGCATCCCCCTTTACGAGAACGCCCGCTATGAGGCCGATGACGTCCTCGGCAGCCTGGCCGTCCGGGCCGCCGCGCGCAGGATCAAGACCGTCCTCGTTTCCACCGACAAGGACCTCTTCCAGCTCGTGGACGCCCTGACGTCAGTCTATAATCCGTCAAAGGACATCCACTTGGACGAGGCCGAAGTCGAGGAATTTTTCGGGGTCAAGCCGGCCCAAGTGGTGGACGTCCTGACCCTGTGGGGCGATCCCTCCGACAACATCCCCGGCGTCCCGGGCGTGGGCGAGAAGACGGCCAAGTCGCTGGTCCGGGAATTCGGCTCGCTCGAGGCCATCCTCCGGGACACCTCCCGGATCAAGAACCCGCGCGTCCGGGCGGCCATCGAGCAGAACCTGGACAAGCTGGAGATGAGCCGCAAACTGGCCACGATCGAGCGGCACCTGGACGTGGAGTTCGACCTGGAGGCCTTCGCTTTGGAAGAGCCCGACCGGGAAGCGCTGGCCCGGCTCTTCCAGGAGCTCGAATTCACGTCGCTCCTGGCCGAATACCGGGCCTCTCCGCCGAAGTTCGAGGCCGCTTACGCGGCCATCCTGACGGAGACGGAGCTGGCCTCTCTGGTCGGCCGGATAGCCGAGGCCGGGTTCGTCTCCGTGGACACGGAAACGGACAACATCTCGCCGACGCGGGCGCGGCTGGTCGGGATGTCCTTCGCCTTGGAGCCGGACCGGGCCTTCTATCTCCCCCTCCGCCATTCCTACATGGGCGCGCCCGAGCAGATCCCGGTGGACCGGGCCCTGGCCCTGCTCCGCCCCGTGCTCGAAGACCCGGCGGTCCGGAAGATCGGCCAGAACATCAAGTACGACGCCATCGTCCTGGGCCGCGAAGGCTTCGCCCTGCGCGGCATCGAACAGGATACCATGATCCTGTCCTATCTCCTCGAGCCGAACTGGGGGCAGCATAACCTGGACAAGCTGGCCCTGGCCTATCTGGGGCGGGAATCCATCGCCTTCCGCGACGTCGTCGGCAAGGGCAAGAACGAGATCACCATGGACAAGGCGGCCGTCGAGGCGGTCACGCCCTACGCCTGCCAGGACGCCGACTACACCCTGGCCCTGAGCCGGATCCTCTGGCCGCGCATCGAAGCCCAAGGGCTGGCCGCCCTGTACAACGATTTGGAGAAGCCGCTCATCGAGATCCTGGCCGGGATGGAACGCACCGGGGTGCGCATCGATGACGCCGCGCTGCGGGCTTTGTCGGCCGAGATGGAGCGGGACCTCAAGCGTTTGGAGAAGGAGATCCACGGGCTGGCCGGGGCGGTTTTCAACATCAACTCCCCCAAGCAGCTCGGGGAGATCCTGCTGCACAAGTTGCAGCTTCCCCTGTCGAAGAAGACGCGCGGGACCAAGAGCGTTTCGACGGCCGTGGACGTCCTCGAGGAGATGGCCGAGCTCCACCCCGTCATCCCCAAGATCCTCGAATTCCGCCAGTGGTCCAAGCTCAAGTCGACATACGCCGACGCCCTTCCCGCCCTGATCAATCCCGAGACCGGGCGCGTCCACACGTCCTACAACCAGACCGTGGCCTCCACCGGCCGGCTGTCCAGCTCGGACCCCAATCTGCAGAACATCCCGGCCCGGGGCGAGATGGGGGCGCGCTTCCGCCGCGCTTTCGTGCCCGAGCCGGGATTCGAACTGCTGGCCGCCGACTACTCGCAGATCGAGCTGCGCGTCCTGGCCCACATGTCGGGGGACGCCGCCCTGATCGAGACGTTCCGCGAGGGGCGGGACGTCCATGAAGAGACGGCCGCGCGCGTTTTCGGACCGGGGGCGGGACTCTTCCTGGACGAGCAGCGGCGGCGGGCCAAGGTCATCAACTTCAGCGTCATCTACGGAACGTCGGCCTTCTCCCTGGCCAAACAGATCGAGACGACGCCGATCGAGGCCCAGAAGTTCATCGACCGTTATTACGAGACCTTCCCCGGGGTCAAGGCCTTCCTGGATGCCGAAGTGGAGAAAACCAAATCGAGCGGCGTCTCGACGACCCTCTTCGGCCGCAAGCGTCCGGTGCCGGAGCTGGGCAGCCCGGACCGCAATCTCCAGCAGGCCGGCCGGCGCATCGCTCTCAACATGCCTATTCAGGGCACGGCGGCGGACCTGATGAAGAAGGCCATGATCAACGTCCACGGCGAGATCTCCCGGCGAAAGCTCCGATCGCGCATGATCCTCCAGGTCCATGACGAGCTGGTTTTCGAAGTCCCGCCCGGCGAGGAAAAAATCATGGAGCCGCTCGTCCGCCAAGCCATGGAAAACGTCTGTGACTTCAAGGTTCCCCTCAAAGTCACGCTCGGATGGGGGGCCAACTGGGCCGACTGCAAATAAAAGGGCTCGGGGCAAGAGATCCGAAACACGAGAAATTCCCCAGCGGGGAATTTCTCTCCGCTCCTCCCTCGCTCCCGTACTCATCGTAGGGAAACCGTTATCGATGAGGCCGGACCATGCCCGCTCGGTCGTCGACGGGTTTCGAATCTCACGCCCCTCGCCCTCGATCAAGAGAAGCGCCAAAACACTTTTGATCCTAGGAATATAAGCCGCCCTGGCCCCTCCGAAGAATTCGGAGGGGACATGAATGCGATTCCAGGGGTCGGCGGAGCGAGCGGAATTCGGGGCGTCGGAGCGGGCAGGACCCGCCGACATTTTTATTTTGCGGGGTTGAGATCGACCGGGAATTGGCCTAGTATCATTCTTCGAGGGCCATCGATATGACGGGCATCATGAAGTCCATCCGGGCGAAAACGGCCGCCCGCCGGGGCGCCGCCGTCCCTGTTCCGCGCCGGAACGAGGCCGCCGAGCGCCGCCTGCGGGCCTTTTGCGCCGCGTCCGAGGAGGAGGCCCTCCGACTCGGCGAGAGCCGCCGCGACGGCCTGACCGCGGACGAGGCCGAAGGCCGCCTCAAAACCGCCGGCCCGAACACCCTGGCCCGCCGGAAAAAGGACAACCTCCTGGCCGACCTCGCCGAGCGCGTAAGAAACCCTCTCGTCATCCAGCTCCTGGTCATCGCCGCGGTCTCGTTTGTCATGGGCGATCTCAAGTCGGCCTTGGTCGTGGGCGGGATGATCGTTCTCAGCGTCGCCCTGTCCTACGTCCAGGAGCACCGCTCGAACAAGGCGGCCGAGGATCTGCAAAAGCTGGTCCAGGCCTCGGTCAACGTCCTCCGCGACGGCCGCGAACGGGAGATCCCCCTGCGCGACATCGTCCCCGGCGACATCATCGTCCTGGCCGCGGGCGACATCATCCCGGCCGACGCCCGCATCCTCCAGGCCAAGGACCTCTTCGTCAGCCAGTCCACCCTGACCGGCGAATCCATGCCCATCGAGAAGAGCCCGGCCGGGACCCAAACCGCCGACCTCCTCGAATTCACCAACGCCTGTTTCCAGGGCAGCACCGTGGTCAGCGGCTCCGGGCGGGCCCTGGTCGTGAACACCGGGCTGTCCACGTACCTCGGCGAAATCTCCGTCCACCTCACGGCCCGCAAGGAGACGACCAGCTTCGATCAGGGGGTGAAGGGCTTCGTCTGGCTGATGATCCGCTTCATGCTGGTCATGGTCACGGCCACCTTCCTCATCGTCGGCCTGACCAAGCACAACTGGCTGGAGGCCCTGCTCTTCGGCCTGTCCGTGGCCGTCGGCCTGACGCCCGAGATGCTGCCGATGATCGTCACGGTCTGCCTGTCCAAGGGCGCCATCGCCATGTCCCGCAAGAAGGTCATCGTCAAGAAGCTCAAGGCCATCCAAAACTTCGGGGCCATCGACGTCCTTTGCACGGACAAGACCGGGACGCTGACCCAGGACCGGGTCATCCTGGAGAAGTATGTCGACGTCACCAACCGCGAAAGCGAGGACGTCCTGCGCTACGGCTACATGAACAGCTACTACCAAACGGGCCTGCGCAACCTCCTGGACAACGCCGTCCTGGCCCACGAGGAGCTGGACGTCGAGAAGACCTGCCGCAAGGTCGACGAGATCCCTTTCGACTTCAACCGCAAGCGCATGTCGGTCATCATCGATCACGAGGGCACCCACGTCCTCATCTGCAAGGGCGCCGTGGAGGAGGTCTTCGCCGCCTGCGACCGCTATCAAATCGACGACGACATCTATCCCATGATCGACATGATCAAGTTCGATCTTCTCGAAGAATACCAGCGCCTGAGCGCCCAGGGCTACCGGGTCATCGCCATCGCCTACCGCGAGTTCGGCCGGGACAAGGAAGCCTTCGCCGCCTCCGACGAGAGCGGCCTGGTTCTGCTCGGCTACCTGGCGTTCCTCGACCCGCCCAAGGATTCCGCGGCCAAAGCCGTCGAGGCCCTTCGCGGCGCGGGTGTGCGGATCAAGATTTTGACCGGCGACAACGAGCTTGTCACCCGCAAGATCTGCGCCGACGTCGGCCTGGGGGCGGACCGCCTGATGACCGGCCGGGATCTCCTCGACCTGGACGACGCGGCGCTCGACCGGGTCGTGATCGAGACGGACGTTTTCGCCCGGCTGAACCCCATGCAGAAGGAGATGATCATCCAGCGCCTTCGCCGTCTCGGCCACGTGGTCGGCTTCCTCGGCGACGGCATCAACGACGCCCCCGCCCTCAGGGTCGCCGACGTGGGTATTTCGGTGGACACGGCCGTGGACGTGGCCAAAGAAGCCGCCGACATCATCCTTCTGGAAAAGAGCCTGATGGTCCTCGAGGACGGCATCATCGAGGGCCGCAAGGTCTTCGCCAACATCATCAAGTACATCAAGATGGGGGCCAGCTCCAATTTCGGCAACATGTTCAGCGTCGTCGGGGGATCCTATTTTCTGCCCTTTCTTCCCATGGCCCCGATCCAGGTCCTGACCAACAACTTCCTCTACGACATCAGCCAGACGGGCATCCCCCTGGACAACGTCGACCCGGAGCTGATCAGCAAGCCGCGCGCCTGGGACATCGGGTTCATCAAGCGCTTCATGATCGTCATCGGGCCGCTGAGCTCGATCTTCGATTACGCCACCTTTTTCCTCATGCTCTATGTCTTCCACTGCATCCTCTTCGGCAAGCCCGGGACGAGCCCGGAGATGAACGCCTATTACGAAAAGCTCTTTCATACGGGCTGGTTCGCCGAGTCCCTGCTGACCCAAACCCTGATCGTCCACATCATCCGGACCAACCGCGTCCCCTTCGTACAAAGCCGGGCCAGCCTGCCCATGACGCTGACGACGCTCCTGGTCATGGCCGCGGCCGTTTTCCTGCCCTATTCGCCGCTGGCCGCCCTGCTCGGCTTCGTCCCGCTTCCACCGTCCTATTGGCTGTGGATCGCCGGCTTCCTGGTCGCCTACGGGGTCCTGACCCATTTTGTCAAGCGCCGCTTCGCCCGCGCCTACGGCGTCTGACCGAGGAGAACGCCCGATGAAAAGCCTGCTCGACGCTTTGCAAGAAGGCCGCCTGGTCGAATTGTCCGAGACGGACAAGGACAAGGCCCTCGAATACCTGGCCCTGCTCGTCGAGGCCATCCCCGACATCGGGTCGCAGATGGACATCGTCAAGGAGGTCAAGGAGCGCGAGGCCCAATCCCCGACCGGCATCGGCAAGGGCGTGGCCGTTCCCCACGTCCGGACGGACCGGACCGGGGAGCTTCTCTGCGCCGTGGGCTGGTCGCCGCAGGGGATCGCCTACGGCGCCCCCGACGGCCGGGAGGTCCACCTGCTGGTCATGTATTACGTCCCCGACTCCCAGCGGCCCCAGTATCTGAAGGAAGTCTCCGGCCTGGCCAAGGCCATCCAGAGGACCGACGGCATCGCGCCGTTTGCCGACGTCCACGACATCCAGACCGTCCGGCACAAGCTGCTTGACTGGGTCGGCCTGGCCATCGACGAGGCCGTCCCCGATGCCAAGGCCCGCATGATCAAGCTGGAGGCCCGCCAGGCCGCCGTGGCCGCGGTGCCGGCGGCGCCGCGCTCCCTCTACGGCGTCCAGCCCTTCCGGGTGCTGGCCGACGAAGCCGGCCGGACCCTCGTCCTGTCCGACGATCCGAAGCTGGTCGCCGCGCTGGAAAGCTCGCCCGATCTCCGCCGGGTCCTGGCCGGCGAGGGGGGATCGGACATCGGCCGTTACAAGATCGCCCTCTACGGGACAAGCCGTTTCGCCCTCAACCGGACCCTCTACGAGGGGGTCGCGGTGGCCACGGCCGAATAATCCGGGCGCCGGCCCCGGTACATTCAAGAAAAAACGCGTCCGTCTTTTCCCCAGCGCATCCCCGCCGGTTTGAGCATCGGTGAGAACCGGTTTCCGGGCCGTTTGATCCTCGTTTTTTGACAGTTCCAGGCCCCTATGCTATAAGCCATCTGAAACGCAAAACCGCCTCGAAGGCCGGATAAACCAAGACTCGAGAGAACGTCGATGCGCCTGCTGGACCGGCTTAAAGAGAGCCCCCGCTTCCGCAGTTTTCTCCTCTTTCTGGCCGTGCTCGGACCGGGCGTCGTCACGGGCAGCGTCGACAATGACGCCGGCGGCATCACCACCTACTCCGTGGCCGGGGCCGTCTATGGTTACCGGCTCCTGTGGACCCTGATTCCTTCGTTCCTGGTCCTGGTCATCGTTCAGGAAATGAACGCCCGGATGGGCATCGTCACGGGCAAAGGCCTGGCCGACCTGATCCGGGAAAATTTCGGGGTCAAAATCACGGCCGGCATCTTCCTCGGCCTCGTCGCCGCCGATATCGGCAATACGGCCACCGAGTTCGCCGGCGTGGCCGGCAGTCTGGGCATCTTCGGCGTCAGCAAATACATCTCCGTCCCCCTCGTCGCCATCGGCGTCTGGCTTCTGGTGACCAAGGGCAATTACAAGACATCCGAGCGGATCTTCCTTTTTTTCAGCGTTTGCCTCCTCTCCTACATCGTCTCGGCCATCGCCGCCCGACCCGATTGGCACGCGGTCGGGAAGGCCTTCATCCGGCCCGAAATGCGGTTCGACTTCAAATACCTCAGCATGGTGCTGGGAATCGTCGGAACGACCATCGCCCCCTGGATGCAATTTTACATGCAGTCGGCGGTCATCGAAAAACGGATCAAGCGCAGCGACTATAAATACGCCCTCCTGGACGTCATCGTCGGGTGTACGGCCACCGTCGTCGTGGCTTTCTTCATCATGGTCGCCTGCGCCGCCACGCTGAATAAAAACGGGCTGGCCATCGAAGAAGCCAAGGATGCGGCCGTGGCCCTCAAGCCGTTCGCCGGGGCCCTGGCCTCCCAGGTTTTCGCCTTCGGGCTGTTCATCGCCTCGGTCTTCTCGGCGACCATCCTTCCGCTGGCCACGGCCTTCTATGTCTGCGAAGCCTTCGGCTTCGAGGGCGGCATCAACAAGAAAATCAACGAAGCCCCCCAATTCTACGCCCTCTTCGGCTTCATCATGGTCGTTTCCATCACCATCATTTTGATCCCCGGCGCGCCCCTGATCGGCATCACCCTGTGGTCCCAGGTGCTCAACGCCATGCTCCTGCCCGTCGTTTTGATCTCCATGATCCGGATGGTCAACAACAAAAAAATCATGGGCGACCGGGTCAACAACGGCTTTCAAAACGCCGTCGGCTGGACCAGCACGATCGTCCTCATCGGGCTGACGATCATCCTGATCGTCGACACGCTGATCCAATTGTTCAAGCGATGAGAGCCCGCGCGTGAATCACACCCCCCCGTCGGACACGCCCGAACGGACGGGGACGGCCATCCCCGACAAAGTCCTGGAGGAACCGGGCTTGAAAATGTTCCTCTATTTTTCCCAACTCGTCGGAAAACGGGTCCTCGGCGCCGATGGCCGGAAGGTGGGAAGACTGATCGATATGAAGGTGAAATTGGGCCCCCTCTTCCCCAAAATGACCTCTCTCGTCGTCCGGCCGAACGGAATGAAAAAAAGGCTCCTGGAGATCGGCTGGTCGGCCGTCGACAGCCTGGACATGAACAAAATCAGCCTCGTCGCCGGAGCCGAGAGCGGCTTCCAGCCTCTGGCCGTCGAGCCCGATGAACTCCTGCTCCGGGACGAATTGCTGGATAAGCAGGTCGTCGACACGTCCGGGGCCAAGATCGAACGGGTCAATGACGTCCATCTGATCATCCATCGCCGCGACCTCCATATCGTCCATGTCGATTTCGGCGCCCGCGGCATCGTCCGCCGCTTGGGCGCGCTGAAAGCCTTCGATTCGTTCACCAACTTCTTTTTTTCCTACCGTCTTCCCGACAAGATCATAGCCTGGAAGTTCGTCCAGCCGCTGGGTTCCGGGGCGCCCAAAGACGCCCTCAAGCTCAACGTGACCATGAGCCGCCTGCGCGAGCTTCACCCCAGCGATTTGGCCGACATCCTTGAGGAATTGGACCGCGACGCCCGGGCCCGGCTCTTCCACTCTCTCGACGTGGAGACGGCCGCCGATACGCTGGAAGAGATGGAAGACGCGCGGCTCCAGGCGGCCCTTCTGGAATCTTCGTCTCAGGACCAAGCCGCGGACATCCTCGAGGAAATGGCCCCGGACGAAGCCACGGATCTGCTGGCCGATCTCCCGAAGGATCAACAGCGCCGCTTCATCGGCAAAATGGACAAGCCCTCCCGCGAAGCGGTCGAAGAATTGCTGAAATTCAGGGAAGGCACGGCCGGCTCGCTCATGACCAAGGACTATTTCTCCGTCTCGACGGACACGACCGTCGGACAGGCCATCGAAGCGTTCCGCCGAACGACCTGTCCGCTGGAATCGATCGCCTATATCTACGTCAACGACCCGGCCGGGCGGCTGGCCGGGGTGTGCACGCTGCGGCATCTGATCATCATGGACAGGAACACGAGGCTGGGCGGACTTATGAACACCCGCCTGATCACCATCGATCCCGAGGCCAAAGTCGGCGCCGTGACGGAGATCTTCAAAAAATACAAATTCCTGGCCGTTCCGGTCGCGGACAAGGACGGCATTCTGCGCGGCATCATCACCCTGAAGGACATCATGCAGGAAGAGCTCGATGAATAAGCCGGAGCGAACCATGCCGGAAGCCGCCAGGATCCTGATCGTCGAGGACGAAACCATCGTGGCCATGGAAATCCAGGATCTCCTGGAAGCCGAGGGATGGACCGTCACGGGCATCTCGACGTCCGGCGAAGACGCCGTCCGCAAGGCCCTGGACACCCATCCGGACCTGATCCTGCTGGATATCACCCTGCGCGGCGAGATGACCGGCGTCGAGGCCGCGGAGCGCATCCTGGACGCCAGGATCATTCCGCTCCTTTTCCTGACCGCGGCCGCCGACCAGGCCGGCATCCGCCGCATCCAGGGGCGGACGGCCTGCGGTTTCGTCTCCAAGCCGTTCGAGGAACGGGCCTTCCTCGGCGAGGTCCGCAGCCTCCTCGGGGGCGCCCGCCGCTGACGCCGCCGGGTTGAGACCGGCGGCCAGCTTTGTTATGATGGCCGGAAGAGGGCTGATTTTGAAAATTTTCCGCATCGCTTTCGGGGCGGCCCTGTCCTTCGCCGCCGCGGCCTTCGCTTCCGCCCAGAGCTACCAGGTCCGCACGTATACGGAAGCGGACGGATTGTGCAGCTCCGTCGTCCAAGACATCGCCCAGGATGCCCAAGGCCAGATCTGGTTTGCGACACGCAGCGGCATCTCGGTCTTCGACGGGTCGACGTGGACGTCCTATGTCCGGCCCCGGGACATCCCCAGCGCGAACGTGCTGAAGCTGATCATCGACGAGAATGGAACGGTCTGGGCCTGGGCGGAAAATCCCCAAGAATGCCTCCTCAAATTCTCGGATGGGCGGTGGCGCAGAATTCCCGGGCCGTCTTTCATCGGCGACCCCATCCGCCCGACGGACCTGTGCGTCCGCGGCCCGCGGGGGAGGGAGACCGTGGCTCTGGGGACGCGGGATCATGGTCTTCTCATCTGGGGGGACGGGCGCTGGACGCAAATCGGCCGGAGGGCCGGACTTCCGGGCCCCGCCGTCATGGGACTGGCCAAAGCCGGCACCCGTTTATATCTGGCCACGCCGAACGGTTTGTTCTTCTTCGAGGATGGCCGTCTCCGCCGGGCCGACACCTCGAGCGCACCGGAGCTGTCGGGCCCGATCTGCGGATTAGCCGTCGAGGATTCCGTGTTCGGTCCCCGGCTCTGGCTGGCCGGGAAGGACTGGCTGGGGACCTATTCCTGGGAAGGATTCAAGCTCCTGCGCCGCGATCTGGTTATGCCTCTCGATGAATCCTATGCGAACATGGCCCTGATGCCGAACGGCCACGGAGGAGTTTATCTCGGGAATCCGAACGCGGCCTTCCATATCCCTCCGGGCCGCGGCAACATAGAAAAACTCGGCAAGGAATCGGGCCTCATTGCCGAAGGGGCCGCTGATTTTCTCCTCGACCGCGAAACAAACCTGTGGATCGTCGGGCTGCGCGGGGCGAATAAAGTGATGCTCCGGCGCTTCGCCAATTTCGGCAAGACCCAGGGCCTGTTGGAAGACGAGGTGACGGCCATGGCCCGCTGGAACGGCGGCCTTGTCTTCGGCCACAACCGGGGGCTGTCCTTTTTCGACGGCGCGAATTTTAAGACCTTGCTCTTTCCGCGTCCCCCCGGGTTCCTGGATGTCGACATGCGGGTCGTGGATCTGACCGTCGACGGAGGCGGCAACCTGTGGGCCGCCGCCACCCAGCACGGGCTGCTGCGGATCTCCCCCGACGGCAGGACGCGATGGTTCGGAACGGCGGAGGGGATCGACGGGCCCGCGGCGTGCGTGGCGACGGGGCCGGACGGAACCGTTTGGGCGGGCTGTCGAGACCTCCTCTTCCACCTGTCCGGAGACCGAGCGGAGCCCGTTCTCAGCCGTCCTCCGGAGAACAATTACATCCGGAAAATTTTATTCGGCCTGGGAGGGAAGATGGCGCTGGCCGGCAACGGCGGGCTGTGGGTGCGGGAGAAGGACGCCTGGACGCAATACCAGGATCCGGGAAGCCGCGACGCTTCGAATGTCTTCGCCGCCCTGCGGACCGATGACGGCCGCCTCCTCGTCGGAACGATGGCCGGCCTCATGGAAGCCAAGGACGGCCGTTTGACGCCGTTCGGAACAGCGGGTTTGAAAATCGAGCGCCCCGTCTACCTGATGATCCGGGACGGGAAAGGCCGCCTCTGGTTCGGGACGGACAACGGGGCCGTCCGCTGGGACGGAAGGGAAGCTCGGGAATACACGGTCAAAACGGGATTCGCCGGCCAGGAAGTGAACCGTTCCGCCGGCCTCGTCGACGCTTCCGGACGGCTCTGGATCGGAACGAACCTGGGAGTGTCCCGCTACCAGGAGGAATTCGATTTCGACCCGCGGGACATTCCGCCGCCGTTGGCTGAATTCCAATCCTGCGAGGTCAATGGAATCAATTATTCCTTGAACGATGAAATCCGACTGACCTTCTTTCAGAAAGATCTGCATTTTGTTTTCCGCACGGTCAGCATGGCCGAAGGGACCGGCATCCGGAACCGGTTCCGGCTGGACGGATTCGATCGGGACTGGGTCGAGGAGCGCCTGGGAGGCGTCGGCCACATCCGCTACACCAATCTCCAGCCGGGGAATTACCGGCTGCGACTGCAAGCCAAGAGCGGATCGGGCCTTTGGAGCGAGGCGGTTTTATCCCCGCCCATCATCATCAGGCCCCCGTTTTGGACGCGCTGGTGGTTCATCGGCGCGGCCGGCGTCTTTCTCTTCCTCCTGGGTTTTGCCATATTCGAAATCGTCGCCGAGAAGCGCCACGCCGTTCGCCTGGAAAAGGAGGTCGGCGAACGAACCGCCCAGATCCAGGCTTCGCTCGAGGAGAAAGACGTCCTCCTGCGGGAGATTCATCACCGGGTCAAAAACAATCTGCAGATCGTTTCCAGCCTGCTGTCCCTGCAGGCCCGGGAAATCAAGGACGATCCTGTCCGAGGCCTCTTCCGGGAAAGCATAGCCCGCGTGCGGGCCATGGCCTTGATCCACGAAAACCTCTACCGGACGTCCCATCTCGCCCATATCGACCTGGTCGATTATCTCCGGCGGCTGGCCAATGACCTTCGGAACGCTTACGCCGTCCAGCCCGACCGCGTCCGCATCGACGTCCAAGCGGCCGACCTCCGGCTGTCGATGGAAACGGCCGTAACCTGCGGCTTGCTTCTTAACGAGATCGTCTCCAACGCCCTCAAGCATGCCTTTCCCGAGGGCCGCCGGGGGACCGTCCGCATCGAACTCGCCGCCGAGGAGGAGACGGAAAGAGGCTCGCCGACGCGGCCCTATCGGCTGGTCGTGGCCGACGACGGCGTGGGCCTGCCGGCGGGATTCGAAGCGGCGCGTTTCGGCTCGCTGGGGCTGCGCCTCATCCGCAGCCTGACCGATCAGCTCGGCGGGACCCTGTCGATGAAGAACGACGGCGGGGCCAGGTTCACCGTCCTCTTCCGGGTTTAGATACTCGAAATCGGAGTGCCGGGTTTGGGGCAGGAGAGCGACGGGCGTAGCCTATAAAGTCGCTGGCAAAGATTTTGAGATAAAAAAATGGCGGGCTCGCGGTCGTTCGGGGGAAAACCCGTACGACGAGTGAGCGGGCATGGTTCTGCCCGACAAAATAGATTTCCATCATTTCAAGGGCAGAGAGCGAACGAGGAGCATCGGAGCGAAGCCTCCCTCGCTGGGGGAAGCGAGCATGTTTTGCCCCGAACGCCGCGAGACCGCCGGCCTTTTAGAGGGCTTTCTTGAAAACGCGGAAGAGCTTGTATTTTTTGCCGCCCATGCGCTCCATCTCGGCCCGCACCCGGACGTTGGCTTCCATCTCGTGGTGGGTGTCCAGGATCTTGTAGCCCGCCTCCCAGGCCGATTCGAAGGTCTTGAATCCCATCAGGGCATCCAGCCCGTTACCGCGATATTTTTCCTTGATAGCCCCCAGCAGAAGGTCGAGCTGTTTGGTTTTCTTGGCCGCCCTCAGAACATGGATGAATCCGAACGGGAAGAGACGGCCGCGGCATTTTTGGATGCCGGCGGTCATGTCCGGCATGGCGATGATGAACGAGGCGACCTCGTCGCCATGGAGGACGGCCTTGACGAAACGCGGATCGACCACCGGCAGGTAGCGCTTGGCCAGGTCGTTCATCTCTTTTTCGTCGAGGGGGGCGTAGCCGTAGATGTTGTTGTTGACGTAGCATTCGTTCATCACCGTCAAGATGGGAACGATCCAGGGTTTGAGCTCCTTGCGCTTCTTGAATTCCAGGATGCGGAAGTTCCCCCGCTTCATGATGCGCTCATACAGTTTCTTGTACAGCTCGGGCATCTCTTTGGGGACTTCGAGCTTGTAGACGAAGTAATCGATATCCTTGACATAGCCCAGGTCGGCCACATAACCGGGCATCCACTCCGTGTTGTAGTAAGTGGCGATGGTGGCCCGGTTCTCGAAACCCTCGATGATGAAGCCCTCGGGGTCCTGGTCGGAGAAGCCGTACGGCCCGATGATCTCGGTCATGCCCTTTCTCCGGCCCCATTCCTCGATGCGGCCGACCAGGGCATTGACCACCTCGCGGTCCTCGAAAGCCTCGATGTAGCCGAAGCGGACGATCTTGGTCCCGCGGTATTCGTTGAAGCGGCGGTTGATGATGCCCATGATCCGGCCGACAGGCTTTCCGTCGCGGAAGGCCAGGAACATGATCACGTCGCAATAGGTGAAGGCCTTGTTCTTCCGGGGATTGAAATACTTCTTGTCGTCCATGATGATCGGCGGGACCCAATTGGGGCGCCCGGCGTGAATCTTCTCGGGAAGATAGATGAACGTTTCAAATTCTTTCTTGCCGGCGACTTCGCGTATTTCCAGGCTCATGCTCTCTCCTTTTCCGAGGAAATGTGACATTTATCCTCTTTTTACGGTTAAAAGTCAAAGACGAACCGAAGCCTGCAAAGTTCCTCGAAAGAGTTTTATTAAATCCAGGGCGACGGGGGATTTGGGGGGAAACCCGTGCGACGACTGAGCGGGCATGGTTCCTGCTCATCAAAAACGGTTTCCATATGATGAGCAGGAGAGCGAAGGAGGAGCGTCGGAGCGGATTTTCCTCGCCGGGAAAAATCCGAGTGTTTTCCCCCGAATCCCCCGAGCCCTGCTCCGCTCTCCGCCTTCGCCGGAGAAACGCGCCACTTGATCCCCCCGCCCTCGATCCCTCTCTCCCGATCGGATAAGGCCGTGAAAATGCTGTGAATAACCTGTTGAAGCTTGTGAAAAAGTCTTGACAGAAATAACCCCGAAAAAGTATATTCAGGCATCCTCCAATGAACATAGAGACAACCACCCTCCTCACGGTCTTTGTCCCAATCATTGGCTCGTTGACGATCCCGCTCGCCGGCCTGATCTCGGGCAAGGCGCGGTCGGCCTGGGCCGTCCTTCTGGGCGGCCTCACGGCGTTCCTTCCGCTCCTCCTGATCCCGACGGCCCTCGGCGGCGGAGAGACCATCCTGCGAAAGGAGTTCGTTCTCGGACTGGACTTCATCCTGGTGATCGACCCGCTGTCGATCTTCATGTCCATCGTTTCCTCGTTCGTCGGATTCCTGATCATCCTCTACTCGCTCGGATACATCCGTCACGAGGAAAACCAGAACGAATACTACCTGATGGTCCTGCTCTTCATCGGGTCGATGATGGGGCTGGTGTTCTCGGCCAACCTGATCTTCCTGTACCTCTTCTGGGAGATCATCGCCATCTGCTGCTGGCGCCTGATCGGTTTCTACCGATTGAAGGACTTCGTGAAGAAGGCCGACAAGGCCTTCTTGGTGACCTTCTTCGGCGCCGTGGTCATGCTCCTGGGCTTCATCCAGATCTATGGACAGACCGGGACGTTCGACCTCACGGCGATGCGCGGAACGATCATCCCGGGGAGCGCCGTGCTGCTCATCCTGTTCGGGATGTTTTCCAAGTCGGCGACGGTGCCGCTGCACACCTGGCTGCCCGACGCCGGCGTGGCCCCGACCACGGTCACGGCCCTGCTCCACGCGGCGGTGCTGGTCAAGATCGGCGTCTACGCCTACGCCCGGCTCTTCCTTTACGGCTTTCGCCTGCCGGGCGCCTGGCCCGACGCGATCCCCATCATCGTCGTCGTGTCCAGCCTGATCGCCGCAGGGGCGGCCACGGTCGAGACGGATTTCAAGCGCATCCTGGCCTACTCCACGGTGTCCCAGCTGGGCTATATCTTCCTGGGCTTCGCCGTGGCCAACGAGGCCGGCATCAACGGCTCGCTCCTGTTCATCCTCATGCACGGGCTGGCCAAGGCCGGGCTCTTCCTCTGCGCCGGCATCGTCATCCACGCCACCCACAAACGGGACATCCGCGAGATGGGCGGCCTGATCAAGACCATGCCGATCACGGCGGCCGCCTACCTCCTCTGCGCATTTTCGGTCATCGGGATCCCCCCGTTCGGCGGGTTCTTTTCCAAGTTCCTGGTGATCATGGGCACGGTCCGGGCCGGGATGGTCGCTTTGGCGGCGATCGCCCTGTTCACCGCCGTGCTGACGATGTTCTACCTGTTGCGGGCGTTCGCCCTGGTCTTCCTCGGCGAGGCCAAGACGCCCGCCCCCGAGAAAACCAGATCGATGGTCTTCGTCGTGGCCCTCCTGGCCGTTCTCTCTCTCCTTTCCGGCCTGTTCGTGTCCTTCCCGGCCAAGCTGGCCGCGGCCGCGACGACCCACATCAGCGGGTGGCTCCGATGACACCGAACACGCTTCTCTGGACCATCCTCGTCCCGGCGATCGCCGCCGTCCTCCTGGCCCTCGTGCCCAAGGGCGTCAAGCTCGTCCGCGAGATCATCGCCCTGGCTTCGGCCGGCGTTTCGCTCTATCTCGGCTTCGCCCTTTTCGCCGTGAAGAACCTGGAATGGCGCCTGCCCTGGCTGGGCGGGGGCGTGGACTTCGAGCTGCGCCTCTTCCACTTCTCCAGCTTCATCCTGCTCGGGCTGGCCGGTTTCCTCGTCCTGATCGCGATCTATTCGACGGTCAAGATGAAGGACCACCCCCACGCGCGGTCCTACTACGCCTATGTCTTCCTTTCGGCCGCCCTGGCCAACGGCGCGGTCCTGGCCGACAATTTCGTCCCCTTGCTCTTCTTTTGGGAAGGCCTGCTGGTTCCGCTCTACGGCCTGATCGCCATCGGCCGCAAGGGCGCCGACCGGACCGCCCTCAAAGCCTTCATCATCAACGGCCTGTGCGATTTCTGCCTGATCCTGGGCATCGGCATTCTGTGGGCCAAGACCGGGACGCTGACGATCTCGAAGATCGCCGTCCATCCCCAGGGGATTCTGGCCGCCGCCTTCATCCTGACCATGATCGGGGCCATCGGCAAGGCCGGGGCCATGCCCTTCCACACCTGGATCCCCGATGCGGCCGTCGATGCGCCCGTCGCCTTCATGGCCTTCATGCCGGCCGCCTTCGAGAAGCTCCTGGGCATCTACCTGCTGGGCCGGCTGACGCTGGACGTTTTCAAGATCGAGAAGGGCAGCGGGCTGTCCCTCCTGATGATGACGATCGGCGCTCTGACCATCGTTCTGGCTGTCATGATGGCCCTCATCCAGAAGGACTTCAAGCGGCTGCTTTCTTATCACGCCGTCAGCCAGGTCGGGTACATGATCCTGGGCATCGGCACCGGCGTTCCCATCGGCATCGCCGGCGGCCTCTTCCACATGATCAACCACGCCATGTACAAGTGCGGGCTGTTCCTGAGCGCCGGCTCGGTCGAGCACCGCACCGGGACGACCGAGCTGAAGAAGCTCGGCGGTCTGGCCAGGGAGATGCCCCTGACCGCTTTCGGCTTCTCCGTCTGCGCCCTGGCCATTTCCGGCGTCTGGCCGCTCAACGGATTCGTCTCCAAGGAAATGATTTTCCACGGAGCCATCGAGTCCGGCTACACGATCTTCGCCGTGGCCGCCTGGGTCGGGGCCATCTTCACGTTCGCCTCGTTCCTCAAGGCCGGCCATTCGGTCTTCTTCGGACGGAAAAGCGAGGAACGGCCGACGGTCAAGGAAAACTCCGTCGCCCTCTTCGCGCCCATCCTGATTCTGGCCCTGCTCTGCATCACCTTCGGCGTTTTCAACAAGCTGCCCCTGACTCAGTTCATCCAGCCCATCCTGACAGGTCACGTCGAAGCCGGCGAATCGATCGACTTCACCGGCCACGCCCTGGGCCTTTTCAATCCCATCGCCGGGATCTCCATCGCCTGCCTGCTCCTGGCCCTCGGCCTGCATGCCTACGGCTGGAAGCGCGGCGGAAAGAAGCCCTATCTGGCCTCTGAGCCCATCCACAAGGCGCCGGTGCTCAAGACCCTCTACGATTGGGCCGAAAAGCGCTTTTTCGACCTCTACGAACAGGGTGTCGTCTTCCTCCGGGGCCTGTCCCTGGTGATGTTCAAAGGGATCGACCGACCGATCGATTTCGTCTACGAGAAGGCCGTCACCTCGGTGGGGAGCGCGATGAGCGGCGTTCTGCGCAAGGCCCATAACGGGCGCTATGCCACCTATCTGGCCTGGTGTCTCGGCGGGCTCCTGCTCATCGCCGCCGTCCTCACCGTTCTGACCAAGTCGTGAGAGAGGAGGCCCTGTGATCTTCCTGTATATCGGTTTGCCTCTGATCGTCGCCGCCCTCCTGCCCCTCGTCGGCCGGGCCTCGAAGAGGCTCCTGCCGGATGTGCTGGGGAACGGCGTCTTCCTTTTCCTGCTCGTCTATGGCCTGACCGGGGCCAAATCTCTGATCGGCGCGGGCCCCGTGGTCCAGTCCCTGGACTGGTTCGGAGAGACGGTCGCCCTCAAGGTCGCCGTGGACGGCTTCAGCCTGTTCATGCTCGCCGTGATCGCCCTGGTCAGCCTGTGCGTGGGGCTCTACTCGATCGATTACATGGAGCACTACGGCTCCAAGGCCAATTATTATGCCCTGCTGCTGATGATGGTGGCCGGGATGAACGGCCTGGTCCTGGTCACCGACCTCTTCCAGGTCTATCTCTTCCTCGAAGTGGCCGCCGTGGCCTCCTACGCCCTGGTCGCCTTCGGGCTGGAGCAAGACGCGCTTGAAGCGGCCTTCAAGTATCTGATGCTGTCCGTCA
The DNA here is from genome assembly GCA_963729855.1 of Candidatus Aminicenantota bacterium. Classification (GTDB taxonomy): domain Bacteria; phylum Acidobacteriota; class Aminicenantia; order Aminicenantales; family UBA4085; genus UBA4085. Next base: position 1,121,671 of record CAVSPT010000005.1, read on the forward strand.
TCGCTTCGGCGGCCATCTTGGTTTCGATCGCCGTCCTGTTCGGGATGACCGGCAGTTTGGGTTTCTCGGCGGTCGCCGAGGGCCTGCGGGCGGTCAACGCGCCGGGATGGGTCGCCGTCTGCGCCGCCCTCTTCCTGCTCGGATTCGGCCTGAAGGCCGCCCTGATCCCCTTCCACGCTTGGTTGCCCGATGCCCACCCGTCGGCGCCGGCCCCCATCTCGGCCATCCTGTCGGGTCTCCTGATCAAGGTATCGGGCGTGTACGCCATGACCCGAATCTTCTTCCATGTCTTCGGCCTGACCCCGGCCCTGTCCCAGGTCCTGATGTGGCTGGGCGCGATCTCCATCGTCCTGGCCGCCCTCCTGGCCGTCGGCCAGAAGGACTTGAAGCGTATGCTGGCCTATTCCTCGATCAGCCAGGTCGGATACGTCGTCCTGGGCATCGGGATCGGCACGCCGCTGGGCATCGCCGGCGGCCTCTTTCACCTCCTCAACCATGCCGTGGCCAAGGGGCTCCTGTTCTTGAACAGCGGCTCGGTCCAGCAGGCCACCGGGACGCGGAACCTGGAGGAGATGGGCGGGCTGGCCAAGCGCATGCCCGTCACGGCCGTGACCAGTCTGATCGGCTCGCTGTCGATCTCGGGCGTTCCGCCGCTGGGCGGCTTCTGGTCGAAGCTCATCATCATCATCGCCCTGGTCCAGTCCCGCGAGGGTCTCCTGGCCGTGATCGCCGTCCTGGCCAGCGTCCTGACCCTCTGGTACTACCTGATCATCCAGCGCAAAGCCTTCTTCGGCCAGCTCAACGAGCGCTGGGCGGCGGTCAAGGAAGCGCCGTTCTGGATGACGGCGGCGACGGTCGTCCTGGCCCTCATCTGCCTGGGGCTGGGCCTCCTCTTTTCCTCCGCCTTCACGACTTGGATCCAGCCGGCGGCGGACGGGCTGGCCAAGGGAATGGGGATGTAAGCCATGATCCTGCAATATGCCCTGCTCATCGGTCTGGTCCTCTTCTCCGTCCTGGCCGTCCTGGCCAGGGACCTGATCAAGTCCGCCATCGCCCTGGCCGCCGGAAGCCTCCTGCTGGGGATCCTCTTCTTCCGCATGGGCGCGCCCTACGCCGGGGTCTTCGAAATCTCGGTCGTGGCCGGCCTGATCACCGTCCTCTTCATCCTGACCATCGCCCTGACCAAGGCCGAGGGCGAAGTCTCGGAATCCAAGGCCGCCCTGTGGGCCTTTCCCGTTTTCTTCGTCCTGTTCATCGTCATCGACGCCCTGGTCATGAAGGGCCTGATGAACAAGGTCCCGGCCCTGCCCGGGACCGCCGAGACGGGGGCCTTCGGCGACGTCCTCTGGAAGCAGCGGACCTTCGACCTTGTCGGCCAGCTGGCCGTCATCCTGTCCGGCGTCTTCGCCGTCCTGGCCTTGTTCCGAAAGAGGGACAAAGATGAATAGCACCTGGCTGCTCTACATGTTTTTCTCGCTGGCCCTGATCGGCACGGGCCTCTACGCCCTGCTGACCATGAAGAACCTGATCAAGCTCTTCATCGGCATCGAGATCATCGGCAAGGGCGTCAGCCTGGCCCTCCTGGCCACCGGCTACGCCAAGGCCAACATCCTGCTGGCCCAGAGTCTGGTCGTCACCTTCATCGTCGTCGAGGTCTGCCTGGTGGCGACGGCCCTGGCCCTGATCATCAACGTCACCAGACACACCAAAAGCCTGGACGTCCGGGCCCTGACCAAGCTGAGAGGTTAAGCCATGAAAGGGATCGATATCCTGATTTCCCCCCCGGTGGCCTTCGTTCTCTTCCTGATCGCCGCCACCCTGCTCTTCCGGCTGGGCCGGCGGATGGCCCCCAAGCTGAACAACGTCGGCGGCAAGCTGACCAGCTACGCCTGCGGCGAGGACATGCCCGGGACGAAAATCCAGTTCGGCTACCGGCTGTTCTTCTTCGTGGCCTTGTTTTTCACCATCATGCACGTGGCCGCCCTGGTCATCGCCACCGTCCCGGCCGGCAAGATCGTCCTCTTCGCCGTCCTCTACCTGGCGGTGATCTTCCTGTCCATCATGGCCCTGGTGACCCGGGACTGACAAGGAGCCGTTATGCTGAAGAAACTCACCCGCTGGTCCCGGATCAAATCGCCCTGGATCCTGCATCTCAATTCCGGCGCCTGCAACGCCTGCGACATCGAAATCGTGGCCGCGCTGACGCCCCGCTTCGACGTGGAGCGCTTCGGCGTTCTGCTCAAGGCCACTCCGCGCCACGCCGACGTCATCATCTCGACCGGTCCGGTCACCCGCCAGCTGCGGGACCGGATCATCCGCATCTACGAACAGACCCCCGACCCCAAGTTCGTGATCGCCGTGGGAGCCTGCGCCATGTCGGGCTGCGTCTACCGCGGCGCCTACAACATCATGGGCGGGCTGGACCAGGTCATCCCGGTGGACGTCTACGTCCCCGGCTGCCCGGCCCGGCCGGACGCCATTCTGGACGGCGTCGTCAAGCTGCTGGGAACGCTCTGAGGAGACCCGCATGACCGATGCTGAAAAGATCGAAAAAGCGAAGAGCCTCCTGGGGGACAAGATCCTCGAGGCCTCCAATCCCGCCGTCCGGCGCGTCTTCCTGACCGTCGCCGTCCGGGACCTCGTCTCCGTGGTCGAAACCCTGAAAAAGGATCTCGGACTGTGGTTTATCTGCACCGTCAGCGGACTGGACAAGGGCGACGCCTACGAGATCATCTACCATTTCGGAGATGCGCCCGGGAATGTCAATGTCCGGACGCGCATCCCCAAAACCGATCCGCACCTGCCCAGCCTGTGCGCGATCATTCCCGGGAACGTCCTCTACGAGCGCGAGCTGCAGGACATGTTCGGGATCGTCGTCGACGGCCTGCCCGATCCGCGTCCCATGCTCATGCCCGACGACTGGCCGGCGGGGCAGTACCCCCTTCGGAAGGACTGGAAATTCGAGCGCCCGCAGGAAATCATCCCCGGAGGCAAGTCATGAAGTTCCAAATTCCCATCGGCCCCCAGCACCCCGCCCTCAAAGAGCCCATCAGCCTGCGCATGACGGTCGAGGGCGAAGTCATCAAGGGCGTCGACATCCGCTTGGGCTATAACCATCGCGGCATGGAGAAATTGGCCGAGGAAAAAAGCTGGATCCAAAATATCTATTTGACCGAACGGATTTGCGGCATATGCTCCCACTCCCACTCGACCTGTTATGTGCAGGGGGTGGAAAAGCTCATGGAAATCGAGCCGCCCCGCCGCGGCCTCTACCTTCGCTACCTGGTTTCCGAGCTCGAACGCATCCACAGCCACCTGCTCTGGCTCGGCGTGGCCGGCCACGAAGCCGGCTTCGACTCCTTCTTCATGTACACCTGGCGCGACCGCGAGGTGGTTATGGACCTGCTGGAAATGATCTCCGGCAACCGCGTCCACTACGCCATCAACACCCTGGGCGGCGTGCGCCGCGACATCGACGAAACCCAACGGCAGAAGATCCTGGACGGCATCGCCGTTCTGAGGGCCCGGAGCGAATACTACTTCAAGATCGGGGCCAACGAGCCGTCCTTCGTCGGCCGCCTGGCCGGCGTCGGGCCCCTGACCAAGCAGGAAGCCATGGACAACTGCGCCGTCGGGCCGGTGGCCCGCGCTTCCGGGGTCGCCCGCGACGTACGCAAGGACGATCCGCACGCCTTCTATGACGAGGCCCCTTTTGATGTCTGCACGGCCGATTCCTGCGACGTTCTTGGCCGGGCCGTCGTCCGCATCAAGGAGCTTTTCGAAAGCTACAAAATCATCGAGTTCATCATGAAAAACCTGCCCGCCGGCCCCGTGGCCGTCAAGGCCCCCCGCCGGGCCAAAACCGGCGAAGTCGTCAGCCGCTACGAAGCCCCCCGCGGCGAGAACATCCATTACATCACGGCCAACGGCGGTGACAAGCCCGAACGCCTCAAGGTCCGGGCGCCGACGCTGGCCAACTATCCGGCCACGGTGGTCATGCTCCGCCAGGGCTTCATCGCCGACATCCCCCTCATCTTCGCCGCCATCGACCCCTGCATCTGCTGCGCCGAGCGGACGGTGGAGCTCGTCAACGCGCATTCGGGCGAAGAGACGATCGTCCGCTTCAGCGACCTCCGGTGCCTGGCCCAGGAACGCCAAACCGTGAAAGGGAACGTGGAATGGCCGCTCTGAAAACCGTCCTCTACCTCCTCGTCTATCCCGGGCTGATCTTCCTCTTCGTCTATTCCACTTTCTGCGAGTGGTTCGACCGGAAAATCTACGCCCGCCTGCAAAACCGGATGGGACCGACCCACACCGGCCGTTTCGGCCTCCTCCAGCCGATCGCCGACTTCTTCAAGCTCATGGCCAAGGAGGATATCGTCCCGGCCAAGGCCGACAAGGCCCTCTTCACCCTCCTGCCCATCTTCGGGCTGGCCGTCACGGCCACGGCCGGGATGCTGCTGCCGGTCTGGCACTTCGATCCGGCCGTCTCGTCCTTCACCTCCTTCCAGGGCGATCTCATCATCCTGCTCTACCTGCTCAGCCTGCCGACCCTGGTCTTCTTCCTGGCCGGCTGGGCTTCGACCAACGCGTTCTCCATCATCGGCGGCACCCGGGTCCTGACCATGCTCTTCGGCTACGAAGTGCCCCTTTTCCTGTCCGTGCTCAGCCCGGCCCTTCTGGCCGGGTCCTGGCGGCTGGCCGACATCGCCCGCTTCTACCAGGCCAAGCCCCTCCTCCTCCTGACCAACCTGATCGGTTTCGTCGTGGCCGTGATCTGCGTCCAGGCCAAGCTGGAGAGGACTCCCTTCGACATCCCCCACGCCGAGACCGAAATCGTCGGCGGCACGTTCACCGAGTATTCGGGCAAGAAGCTGGCCTTCTTCCGGCTCATGACCGACATCGAGATGATCGTTTCGGCCGGCCTCATCGCCGCCGTCTTCATGGGCGGATTCGGCGGGGGCATCGTCCTGGGCTTCCTCCAATTCATCGTCAAGACTTTGATCATCATCTTCCTGTTGTCGCTCATCCGGGCCCTGACCTCGCGCATCCGGGTCGACCAGGTCGTCACGGTGGCCTGGAAATACCTGGCCCCCCTGGCCGTTCTCCAGCTTCTCATCGTCATCCTCATCAAGGGACTGGTGCTATGAAATTAGGCATTTTCCTTCCCGAGCTTATAAGGTCTCTATTCAAGAAACCGAACACGGTCGACTATCCGTTCAAAAAGCTCGAAGTCCCCGCGGGTTTCCGCGGCACCCCGTTCCTGCACCCCGACCTGTGCATCGCCTGCCGGGCCTGCGAACGCGACTGCCCGGCCGAGGCCATCGAGATGACCGAGATCAGCAAGGAAGAGAAGCGGTTCCTCATGGTCATCCACAACGACCGCTGCATCCACTGCGCCCAATGCGTCGACTCCTGCCCGACGACCCCGGTCAAGGCCATGGAGATGGACCATCTGTACGAGATCGCCGATTTCAACCGGCACAATCTCAAGATGCAATGGGAATACGTTCGGGCCGCGCCCAAGAAGCCGTCCTCGGCGACCAACCCGGTTGTCGCGGGCGGGTCGGCCCCCCCGGCCGCCGCGGCGCCCAAGGCCGAACCGGCCCGATCTTAGACGCGACCCCGGACATATCTCAACAGGGGCCGTCATGGACGAAGCCTGGCAGGCGCGGCTCACCTCGGAAATCCGGCGCATCCGGAAGCTCGCCGTCCTGGGTGTCGGAAACCCGGACAAGGGCGACGACGGGGCCGGTCCCTACTGCGCCGGCCTTTTGAAACGGCTGGAGTCCGCCGCCGCCGACCGGCTTCTCGTCATCGACGGACGCGACGTCCCCGAGAGCCAGACCGGTCCGCTCCGCCGGTTCGGCCCGGACCTGACCTTGATCATCGACGCGGCGGCCGGCGGCCTTGCACCAGGAATGATCTCCATCGTCGCGCGGGAAAAAATCTCCGATGCGGGCGTCTCCACCCACCACATCCCGCTGACCTACCTTATCCGATATTTGGAGGAGAGCATCGGCTCGCGGGTCCTGGTCGTCGGCGTGGAGCCGGCGACGTTGGAGCCCGGCGCGCCGATGACCCCGGCGGTTAAAAAAGCGGCCGAAACCGTATCGGAATTTTTGTTAGAAGCGATCCTTACGTGAGCTTCTTCCTCTCGGACGAAACCCCGTCGGATCGAAACCCGTCGACGACTGAGCGGGCAGGGTTTTTCGCCGCAGGCGAAAAGAGCGAAGGAGAAGCGGAGCTAAAACTCTCGCTGGGAGTTTTAGCGTGTTTCGATCCGACGGGGTCTCGTCCGCTCTAGATCTTCATCGGCATGAGGACGTAGAGGCTCTTGACGTCCTCTTCGCCTTCGGGTTTCATCAGGGCGGCGCTGTTTTCGTCCTTCAGTTCGAATTCGATTTTCTCCGCCGAGATCGTGGTCAGGAAATCGAGCATGTATTGGGAATTGAAGCCGACTTCCATGGCCGCACCCTTGTAATCGACTTCGATCTTGTCGCGGGCTTCACCGATCTCGGGATTGGAGGAGAACAGCCGGATGCGGTTCTTCTCGAAAGTGAATTTGATGCCCCGGGAGCGCTCGGCGGAAAGCAGGGACACGCGCCGGATGGCGTTGGCGAAGGCCTCGCGGGGAAGATGGGCGGCGTGGGGATTGTCTTTGGGGATGACGGCCTCGAAGTTCGGAAATTTGCTTTCAATGACCCGGGAGATCAAGGTCCGTTTGCCGCTGCGGAAGAACAGGTTGCTCTCGTCCATATCGAAGTCGATCTGCCCGTCTCCGAATTTCCGCAGTTCATTGAGCGTCTTCTTGGCCACGATGACCCGGATTTCTTTGACCGGGACCAGATCGTCGCTGGCCCGCTGGCAGTACGACAGACGATGTCCGTCCGTGCTGACCAGTTCAAGCGACTTGGGCTTGATCACCATCAGGGCCCCGTTCAGGTAATAGCGCTGTTCCTGGGCGATGGCGAAGAAGACGCGGTCGATCATATCCTGGAATTGATCGGCGGGAAAAGCGATTTTCTTTTCGAACGAGGAATCGGGCACGGCCGGATAATCGTCCTTGGGCAGGCAGAGGACCTTGAATTCACTTTCGCCCGACGTCACCTGCAGCTGCGAGTCCTGGTTTTCCTTGAATACGACCGGCTGGCCGTCGGGAAGGGATTTGACGATCTCAAAGATCTTCTTTCCGGACACCGTCACGGCTCCGCTCTCCTCAACCCGGGCCGGGAAATGCGTACGCAGGCCGACCTCCAGGTCGGTCCCCGTCAGTACGATCTCATCCTCCCCGACCTGCATCAGAATGTTGGCCAGAATCGGCATCGTGTTCCGTTTTTCGACGATGCCCTGCAACATCTGGAGCTCTTCCAGAATCGTTTCCTTCTCCACGGTAAATTTCATGGCCTCACCTTTTCCTCAACGGTCCGTGATTCTTCTTCTTAATAAACCTAAGCAAAGATTAATCAAGAAGAAGAAGAAAATCAATTGGAAATGTGACAAACGATCGCAAGCGGCGCATTTCATTACTGGATGAACCCGATCAGGCTGTTGATTTCTTTGTCGAAATCGGGGTTCTCCTCCCGCATTTTCTCGATTTTACGGATGCTGTGAAGGACCGTAGTGTGGTGTTTTCCACCGAATTTCTTCCCGATTTCAGGCAACGAAGAATCGGTCAGCTCCTTGGACAGATACATGGCCACCTGACGGGGAAAGGCGACCTTCGGCGAGTTGTTCTTGGATTTCAGCTGCACGGGCTTCATCTTGTACATGTGGCAGACCATCTTCTGGATCTTTTCCACAGTGATGGTCCGGGCCGTCGAGTCGATGAGGTCTTTAAGCGATTCGCGGGTCAAGTCGAGATCGATCGGCTCGCCCTTGAGCGAGGCGTAGGCGATGACGCGGCGGAGATAGCCTTCGAGCTCACGGACGTTGGAATGGACTTTGTCGGCGATGAAAAGGGCCACCGCTTCGGGAAGGGTGATGGATTCCAGGGCGGCCTTTTTATTGAGGATGGCGATGCGCGTCTCGATGTCGGGCGGCTTGAGGTCGGCGATGAGGCCCCATTCGAAACGGGAACGGAACCGCTCCTCCAGGCCGGCGATCTCCTTGGGCGGACAATCGCTGGAGATGACGATTTGTTTCTGGTTCTCGTAGAGGTGGTTGAAGGTGTGGAAAAACTCTTCCTTGGTCCGGTCCTTGCCGCCGAGGTTGTGGATGTCATCCATGATCAGAACGTCGATGGATCGGATCTTTTGCCGGAAGTCGAGGACTTTTCCATATTGCAGGTGGTTGATCAGATCGTTCATGAACTTCTCGGTCGTGGTGTAGAGGATCTTCTGGCGCGGATCGTTCTGCAGGGTGTAGTGACCGATGGCGTTCATGAGGTGGGTCTTGCCCAGGCCGGATCCGCCGTAGATGTAGAGCGGGTTGTAGGACTTGGCCGGATTCTTGGCCACGGCGATGGCGGCGGCGTGGGCGAACTGGTTGCAGTTGCCGACGACAAAGTTCTCGAAGGTGTAGTTGGGATTCAAGTTGGGATTGAGAATGTAGCCCGATTTGGAACGGCGCTCCTCGGGCGAACTGCGCTTGAAAGAGAAGCTGGCGTCGTCATAGATATACTTGATGTCGTAGCCGCGGCCGATGAGCGCCTGTCCGGCCTCATTGATGAGGGCGGAATAGTGGAAGGAGAGCCAGTCCTTGAAATAGGAGTTGGGCACTTTGATGTAAAGGGCATCGCCCTCCTGCCCGATGAACACCGTCGGCTCGAACCAGGTCTCGAAACTGTTCTGGTCGATCTTTTTCTGGAGCTCGGAAAGGATCTGGAGCCACGGATTCGTCGTTTCTTGCATGAGTCTTTGCTGATTTATTTTTCCACAGATATTTCCACAACTGTGGAAAATGTTTTTCCCGTCTAAGGGAGTGAAAAGGCGTTGTCATGATAGCATCCGGTCGGCCCGATATCAAGCCTTTTTTTCCGGCCCTTCCGGCCCGCTCGAAGATCAATCATAATGATATTATTATAATGTTATGTCATTGTTGCCGGGCATCCGGCGCCCCGCCGGCGTTCGCTTCGGCCGCGCCGTTCGGGCCGCTCCCGGGGCCCGGACGCCGAAGCGGACCTGATCCGCGGCCCGGAAACGGGAGGGGCATCCAGCGGCGCGTCTTGTGAAATCCGCGGGCCGCCGGTATAATGGCCCCCCCGGGATTCACGAGGAGAACGATCATGGGAAAATGGCTCGAAGGCAAACCCATCGCCGACCGGATCCGCGAACAGGTCAAGGCCGAAGTCGCTCAGCACCAGAAGACCCTGAGCCAGGTGCCCGGTCTCGTCGGCGTGCTCGTCGGCGAAAATCCCGCCTCGCAGAGCTACCTCCGGATGAAGGAGAAGGCCTGCCAGAGCCTGGGGCTCTTCGGCCAGATCCAGTATCTGCCCGCCGGAATCTCCCGGGCCGACCTCAAAGACCGCATCGAGGCCTTGAACGCCGACAACCGCGTTGACGGCATCCTCGTCCAGCTTCCCCTGCCCAAAGGCCACGACACCCACGACGTCATCTCCTGGATCGACCCGGCCAAGGACGTCGACGGGATCCATCCCATCAGCCTCGGGCTCCTCCTGCAGAATCGGCCCTGCCTCGGCGCCTGCACGCCGCGGGGCTGCCTGGAGCTGATCAAGTCCACGGGGACGGCCATCGAGGGCCGGGACGTCGTCATCATCGGCCGCAGCCTGATCGTCGGCAGGCCGCTCTCGGTGATGATCACCAACGAGAACGGCACCGTGACCGTCTGCCACAGCAAGACCAAGGACCTGGCCGGCGTGGCCGCCCGGGCCGACATCCTCGTCGCGGCCATGGGCAGGCCCGGCTTCGTCGGGCCTGAATTCGTCAAGGAGGGCGCGGTCGTCATCGACGTCGGCAGCAACGCCGTCTCCGACAAGGCCATCGTCCGGAAACTCTTCGGGGAGGACCCCAAGCGGGAAAAGGCAATCGACGACAAAGGCTATACCTGGATCGGCGACGTCCAGCCCCGGGTCATCGACAAGGCCTCTTGGATGACCCCTTCCCCGGGCGGCGTCGGGCCCCTGACCATCGCCATGCTCATGCGGAACACGCTCGATGCTTTCAAGCGGCGGCGCGGGCTCTGATCAGCCGCCGCGGAAATCGGTTGCGGCGGCGGGGGCGTTCGTGGTATATAGTATCGCCTTTTCTAAAAGAGAGAACGATCATGCCGAAAGTATGCGACAGTTGCGGTAAGGGTCCGGTGTTCGGGAACAGCGTCAGCCATTCCCATAAAGCCTCCCCCAAGAAGTGGAAGCCCAACCTTCAGCACGTCAAAGCCCGGACGCCCCAGGGCGTCCGTCAGATCTGGGTCTGCACCCGGTGCCTGCGCTCCGGCAAGATCCAGAAAGTCCTGTAACTCCGCTTCCCGGCCTCAAATCCTTTCCACGCTCAGGACCTCGCCTGACGCGGCGATCTCTTTTTCGATCGCCTGGAGCTGCTGGATATCCCTGACCCGCAGGGCCAGCTTGATGCGGGCCTTCTTGTCGGGGGACGTCCCCACTTCGGCCTTGGCGATATCGCCTCCCAGGGCGGCGACGGCCGAGGCGACCTTGGCCAGCACGCCCCTCGAGTCGAGGGCCAGGACGATCAATCCGGCCTTGTAGTGCTCCTGCACGACCGTCCCCCAGGATACCTCCACCAGCCGCTCCGGGGAGAGAACTTCCCGGGCCACCCGCGTGCAGCGCAGGGCATGAATGGTGATTCCTTTCCCTCGAGTCAGATAGCCGATGATCGGCTCACCCTTGACCGGGGCGCAGCACTTGGCCAGGCGGATGAGCGCGCTCTCCCGGTCCTTGACCTGGATTTCGGGTTCGGCCGGCCCCGCCGTTTTTCGCTTCAGCTCGATCCCCGGCGGCGCGATCCGATCCATGAGCCGGCGGTTCAGAACGATCCGGCCCCGGCCGAGCAGGGCGAACACGTCGTCCAGGGTCCGGATCGGCAGGCGGATCGCCTCGCGGAAACGCGCCAGGAGGGCCTCGCCGGAGGGAACCCTCTGGTCCGGCTCGTACTTGCCGAGCTCCTTCTCCCAGAGCTTGCGGCCCAGCACGATGCTCCGCGTCTTGTCCCGCTGGCCCAGCCAGCGCTTGATCTGGTGCCGGGCGCCCGAGGTGAAAGCCATGTTCAGCCAGCTGCGCGCGGGCCCGCGCTCGGGCGCGGTCTGGATCTCGACGATGTCGCCGGTTCGCAGGAGCATCTTGAGCGGTGCCGGGCGGCCGTTGATGCGGGCTCCGGCGGCGTGCAGGCCGATCTCGGAGTGGATGCGGAAGGCGAAATCGAGGGCCGAGGCCCCGGCCGGGAGCGCCTCCACGCGGCCCTTGGGCGAGAGGACGTAGATCTCCTCGGGGATGAGATTGATCTTGAGGTTCTGAACAAACTCCTTGGGATTCTTGTGCTCATTGTAGAGCTCGGCCATTTCCCGGAGCCAGAGCAGCCGCTTGTCCTCCTTGAGCGGGCCCGGCGCCTCCCCGTCCTTGTAGCGCCAGTGGGCGGCGATGCCGTTTTCGGCCAGGTCGTGCATCTCCCGCGTCCGGATCTGGATCTCCACGCTCAGCTTGTCCTCGGTGATGATGGTCGTGTGCAGGGCCCGATAGAGGTTCGGCTTGGGCATGGCGATGAAATCGCGGAAACGGTGGGGGATGTGGGTCCAACGCTGGTGGATGATGCCCAGCGCGGCGTAGCAGTTCTTGACCGTGTCGGTGATGATGCGCAGGGCCAGGAAATCGTAGACCTGGTGAAATTCGATGTGCTGGGCCTCCATTTTGCGGTGAATGCTGTAGAGGCGCTTGAGGCGATGGACGATCTCGGCCGGGATGCGGTTGTCCTTCATCAGGCCGTCGAGGGTCTTGCGCAGCTTCTTCAGCTCGCCCTCGGCCGGCTTTCGCTTGGGTTCGACCAGCGCGGCGACGCGGAAGTACTCCTCCGGGTTGACATAGCGGAAGGCCAGGTCCTCGAGCTCGGCCTTGATGCGGCCCATGCCCAGGCGGTTGGCGATCGGAGCGTAGATCTCCAGCGTCTCGGCGGCGATGCGGCGCTGGCCGGCTTCGGGCAGGAACTTGAGCGTCTGCAGGTTGTGGAGCCGGTCGACCAGCTTGATGAAGATGACCCGGAGGTCGTCGGTCATGGCCAGGATGATCTTGCGGATGGTCTCGGCCCGCCGGATCTCGGGCGAAGCCTCTTGCACCCGGCTGATCTTGGTGACGGCCTCGACCAGGCTGGCCACGTCCTTGCCGAAGGTCTCGCGCAGCTCGGCCTCGGTCACCGGCGTGTCCTCGAGGACGTCATGGAGAAGGGCCGCCGCCAGCGTCGTCCGGTCCAGCCCCATGTCGGCCAGCGTGGCGGTCACTTGGAGCGGATGGCCGAGGTAAGGCTCGCCCGAGCGGCGGACCTGCCCGCCGTGGGCCCGGGCGGTGAAAACGTAGGCTTTCTGCAGGAAGGTGACGTCCTTCTCGCTGAAACGGGCCGAGATCTTGTCCAGGATATCGTCGAAGCGGATCATGCGCGGAGGGACCGCTCCCGCTTTTCCAGCCAGGCGACGGCTTCGAGCAGGTGAGCGGCGACGGCGGCGGGGCGAAGCCCCAGGGCCTCGAGCCGGACGGCCGAGGCCTCGCCGTAACCGGTCCGGACGAGGATCGGCGTACCGCCGAAGGCCAGGCCGAACTGAACGTCCTCGACTTTGTCCCCGATCATGTAGGAGGAAGCCAGGTCGAGGCCGAAGTCCCGGGATGCCCGCTCGGCCATGCCCGGGGCCGGTTTGCGGCAGGCGCAGCCGTTGCGGTAGCGCGGATCGGCGGCGTAATCGTAATGGGGGCAATAGTAGAAGGCGTCGAGGCGGGCGCCCTCGGCGGCCAGGGCCGCAGCCATCCGTCGGTGCAGCGTTTGGAGCGCCTCCTCGCCGAAGAAGCCGCGGCCGACGCCCGATTGGTTGGTCGCGACCACGGCGACGAAGCCGGCGTCGTTGATCCGGCGGACGGCCTCGGCGCTCCAGGGAAAAAGCGTGACCTGGGCGAAATCGGGCGGGTAGCCGACATCGACGTTGATCGTCCCGTCGCGGTCGAGAAAGACGGCCCGTTTCTTCATGGGCGTGCTTTCATGCCAGCGCTTCCGCACATGCGGCGAAAGCCTCGTCGGACGTGATGGCGGTCATGCAGCGGTGGTCGAAAGGGCATTTCCGGTAGAGACAAGGCCAGCACGGCGCGTCTTTCTTGAGGACCCGGGCGGGCTGGTGGAAGGGGGCCGTGGCCTGCGGTTCGGTCGGCCCGAAGACGGCCACGATCGGCACGCGCAGGGCGTTGGCCACGTGCATCGGCCCGGTGTCGTTGGTCACGAACAGGCCGGCCTCGGCGATCACGGCCACGAGACGGCGGAGGGCCGTCCGTCCGGCCAGGTTGATCGGCTCGGTCTTCATGGCCGCGGCCACCGCGGCCGCGATGTCCGCCTCTCCGGCCGCGCCGGTCAGGACCACCTGAACGTTTCTCTCCTCGGCGAGCCGGTCGGCCAGGGCGGCGAAGCGGACCGCCGGCCAGCGCTTGGCCGGCCCGTAGGACGCCCCCGGATTGAAGACGGCCAGCAGCCTGCGCCGGTCGACGCCTTCGGCTTCCAAAGCGGCCCGGGCCGCCGCCCGCTCATCGTCCGGAACGCGCAGGCGCAGGTCGGGCGCCACCGTCGCGATCCCCAGACGGGACAGGAGCTCGAGATAATAGTAAAGGTGATGGCGCGGCTCAGACTGCGGATCGGGCGGCTTGACGCTGCGAGTCAGGAGGGGACCTCGGCCGTCGCGGCGGTATCCCCAACGTTCGGGAACGCGGGCCTTGTAGAAAGGCAGGGCCGAACCGAATGAATTGGTCAACAGCACGGCCAGATCGAATTTTTGTTCGCGAATGGTCCGGGCGGCGGCCTTCAGCCCCGACATGGACTTGGCCGAAGGCAGAGCCAGGACGGCGCGGCGGCCGATTTCCGGGGTGAAGATTTCGCGGACCCAGTCGGCGGCCGCGATGGTGATCTCGGCGTCGGGGAAATGGGCGGCCAGGCTGTCGATGGCGGGCAGGGCCAGGATGGCGTCGCCGACCCAGTTAGGGGCGCGGACGACGATCTTCACGGGGCGCCGGACCTTAGGAGTCGCTCTTCTTGGCCGCCGGCTTGGTCTCGGTCTTGGCTTCGCTTTTAGTCCCGGTCTTGGGCGCGGCTTTGGCTTCCGTCTTGGCTTCGGTCCTGGCCTCGGCGGACTTCGTATCGGCCGTCTTGCTTTCGGCGGCGTTTTTTGGGCCCGAGTCGGCCTTGATCTTCTTCTCTTCGGAGGGGCTGTTTTTCTTGGCGTAGTCCGTGATGTAGAAGCCGCTGCCCTTGAATTGGATGGCCGGCGACGAGATGAGCTTCCTCAGCGCGCCTCCGCAATGGGGGCATTTTTTACAGGGGGGGTCGGAGTATTTCTGCAGCTTCTCGTACCGCTCGCCGCAGCTTTGGCATTTATATTCATAGATGGGCATGGACAAATCCTTCAGAAAATGGAGGTTAACGAACCATTATTATAGGCCACCGCCGCCGTATTTGCAAAAACACCGATACCGGGCCGCCGGGCGAGCGTCGTTCGGGGAAAAACACGCTCGTTTTCCCCTGCGAGGAAAACTTCGCTCCGACGCTCCTCTTTCGCTCTCCGCGCTCATCGACGACTTCCGATGAGCGCGGAACCATGCCCGCTCAATCGTCGCACGGGTTTTCCTTCGAACGCCGCTCGCCCGGCTTTCTTTCTAAGCTTTAGCTAAAACCTCGGCGGGTGACGCGACGGATGCACCCGGATTCCGCTCGCGGAAGGGCCCCACCGGGGGATGGGTGGAGCGAGCGGAATTCGGGGCGCCGGAGCAGGCAGGACCCGCCGACCTTTCATTTTAACGAAAGACGATGGCCTCGAAGACTTCGATGGTCGCCCCTTTTTTCCAATCATCGGGGGGAAGCCCGGCCTTGAGGCAGGCCTGGGAAAGGAATTCTTCGCGCTCCCAGCCGTTCTCCGTCGCAACCTGAGGCAGGAGGACTCCGCGGCGCCCCCCGTGGGACATGATCAGGCCGTGTCTGCCGACCTGGACCCGGCCGGGATCGTTGATTTTCCGAGGCGTCGTCAGGACGGAGATCTCCACGGCGATATCGGCGAGCTCACGCGGAGTCACGGGAGTGAAGCGCGGATCCTCGGAGGCGGCGTAGACGGCGCACTGCTGGACGGCTTTGTAGAGCGGAGCCACGGGCTCAATGTAGCCGATGCAGCCCCGCAGGTCGCCCTTCTTGGTCAGGGTGACGAAAACGCCCCGCGGGTCGGTCAGGTTGACATCGCTCGTTTCGTAGGGAGGGATCGTCCCGTCCCTGACGAACGAATCGAGCGTCCGGCGGGCCAGGGCCAAGAGCTCCTTTTTTTCCCCGGGCGAGAGGGTGAACTCTCCGGGGGCGGGCCTGGCCGCGAACCCCAGCAGGGCGGCGAGGGCGGCGGCCGCGCCGACCCGGGAGACTCCGGCTCCGGCTCCGGCCGGCGGCGGCATCCAGACGGCCGCGGCCATGTAGCCGACCACGCGGTCCGCCGACGTCCCGGCATCGGACGAATCGGCGTATTTCAGGATGTCCACTTTGACCGGACCTTCTTTCTGGGCGTAGGCCAGCGCGGCCAGGACGGGCACGATCCCGCAGAGACGGTTGTCGTAGCGTTGGGCGCTCCGGGCCAGGGCGGCCGTCTTCAACGTGCGGACCATTCCGGCGGTTTCCTGATCCAGGGCGTTGGCGTCTTTCTTGGTCAGGAAATGCGACATGTCGGTGGAGGCGATGACCAGGATCTTTTTCGTTTTGGCCAATTCGGCCAAGGCGGCGGCCATCGAACGCGTCGTGGCCTCGCTCGGAGCCCCCATCACGACCGGCACGATGCGGGCCTTGGGAAGGCAGGCCTGGATCCACGGCACCTGGACTTCGACCGAATGCTCTTCGGCGTGGGCCTCGGCGTTGAAAGGGAATCCGCCCGAGCGGGCCAGGAGCCGGGCCGCATCGGCGTCGACGGCCGCGGGGCCGAGCGGCGTCTCGAACGCGCCGTCGGGCCAGATGGACGCGCCCTCCAAGGCGACGTGGTGGGAAGGCCCGAGGATGACGACGGTTTCGTAATCACGGCCCTGGACAAGCTTGTAGCCGAAGGCGGCGACGCGGCCGGAATAGACGTATCCGGCGTGGGGGACGATCAGGACCCGGATTTCTCCGGAGACGGGCGCGGGCGTGGCCTCGGCCAGGAAGGCCTCGATCTGAGCGGACAGCCGGGCCTTGTCGGCGTCATAGAATTGTCCGGCCCAGACGGGCTTGCGTACGCCTTGAGCGCGGGCCGCAAGGCCCGCCAATAAAAAAAGAATAATCAACCAGACCGGTTTTTTCATCGGCATGATCCTCCCCTCGATCATAGGAGCGAAACAATAAAAAATCAATGTCGATCGCGATCGGTTGGGCTCGGGGATAACACGCGCTGGGGAATTTCCCGTGTTTCGGATCGCATCCCCCGAACCCCCCGATTTGACTTTTCCGCCATTCTCGCTAGAATAGAACGCGGGATGTCGAGATGAAAGACTTTTTCAAGAGATTACTGACGGTTATCGCCGTATCGTCGGCGTTCATCATCGGTTTCAACCTGGGCCGGGACAAGGAACGGAAGAAGATCCCGGAATTCCAGGAAGATTGACCCTTCACCGGGGCGCCGCCGCGGCGGTCCGTCATCTTTTTTTGAACGACGAGGAACGGTCATGAAATTCGGACTCTACGGCTTTCTCATCATATTCGGGGCCTTCGTCCTGCTCCTCATGTTCAATCCCAACCTTTCCTGCTTCGGCAAGCGGCTGAAATCCCCTTTTTATCCGGTGTCCCGGCGCAAGCGCATGGCCCGTGAACAGGAGCTCGATCGGCAAGCCCGCCTCAAACAGATCAAGACCGACGATTACGGCTTCAAGCTCACCGACGACTCCGAAAAACCGGCGGCGCCCGCCCAAGCCAAGGCCAAGGAAAAGGCCGAGGACTACGGGTTCAAGCTCGATTGAGGGCGGCCGACCGCCCAACTCCCCGGCCGTTCCGCCCATGACCAGAACCAGCGCCCTCTCCGCCGCGGCGGCCCTTTCCGCGGCCCTCCTGTCCGCCTGCTGCCGTCCGGCCAAGCCCTTTCTGGGGCCCGTTCCCTCCGAGATCCGGACGCTGGAGGGGTTCGCCTCGATCCGTTATAGCCGCGGCGGCGCCTCGGCCAAATCACGCCTGGCTTTTCTCCTCGCCCCGCCGGACCGCGGCCGGATTGAGGTCCTCGGGCCGTTCAGCCAGCGCCTCTTTGAAGTCTCCGTGGATGAACCGGATGCCGTCCTTATCGTGGCCTCCAAGCGGGCCTATTGGCGCGGGCCGCGGGAGGAGGTCTTCGAGACGGGCCTGGGATTCCCCCTCGGCCTTCCGGAAATCGCGGCCCTTCTCCTGGGCCGTTGGGACCGAACGGTCCTGGACAAGGGTTGGGCCCTGGACCGGGACGCCGACGGCCGCGCCTGCGCCGGCCGCCGCCCGGGCTTCGAATTCCGCGTCGAAGAGTTCTTCCCGGCCGCGCCGGTCGCCCGGAAGCTGACCTTCCGGGGGGGCGAAAGCGCCGGGACGCTGACCCTCCTGTCGATCGAATTCAATACCGCCGATCCGGAAGCCCGCATCGGGTCCTCGATCCCGCCGGGGTATGCCCGCGTCTCCCGCGCGGACATGGAAAAGATGCTCCACGATGAGAATTAAGTCGTTCGCCAAGATCAACCTGGGCCTGGAGATTGTCGGCCGGCGCCCGGACGGTTACCATGATCTGCGGACGCTCTTCCAGTGGCTGGATTTGCATGACGTCCTGTCCTTTCAGGAAATCGGCGGACCGGCCGTCGAGATCACGGGCGACGACCCCGAGGTCCCCTGGGACAAGACGAACCTGATCACCCGGGCCGCCCGGCTTCTCCAGTCCCATACGGGTTCCGCCCGGGGCGCGGCCATCCGCGTGGAAAAGCACATCCCGGCCGGACGGGGTCTGGCCGGAGGCAGCAGCAACGCGGCCATGGCCCTTTACGGCCTCAATATCCTCTGGGGCCTGGGCCTGGACCGGCCGGCCTTGGCCGGCCTCGGCCGGACGCTGGGCGCGGACGTTCCCTTCTTCCTCACCGGCGGGCTTTGCCTGGGCGAGGGGATCGGCGACCTCTTGACCCCCCTGCCTGAACTCGGCCCGCGCCTCTGCGTTCTGGCCGTCCCGCCGTTCCCGATTTCGACCGCCCTGATCTACGCCCGGCTCGATCCCTGCGCCTTGACTTCGGACCCCAAAGCCAGTAGAATTAACGGGTTTTTCGAGACCGGAAAGATCGATTCTCTCCAGAATTCGCTGGAGAATACGATCTTTCGCTTTTATCCTCAACTCCAAGAGATAAAGCGGTTTTTCAGAGACCAGGGGGCGGAGTTGTCCCTGGTTACGGGATCGGGTTCCGCGGTCTTCGGATTGTTCCGCGACCGCGACGCGGCCGGACGCTGCCTGCGGGCCGCGGAAGGCCGTATGAAGGCGGTCCCGGCCGAGACGATCGGCCGGGAGCGCGGCTGGATCGACATCGAGGCTGGGGTGTCGCCAAGTGGTAAGGCAGCGGGCTTTGGACCCGCCATTCGGGGGTTCGAATCCTCCCGCCCCAGTTTTCCGACGCCTATAAACGGAGAATCGATAAAGGAACGGACATGAAGATCTTCGCCGGCGGCTCCAACCGGGGCTTGGCCCATGAAATCGCCCAGACCTTGAAAAAGGATCTGGGCAAGAGCGTCTTGGATCGCTTCAGCGACGGGGAGATCCACTTCTACATCGACGAGAACGTCCGCGGCGAAGACGTCTTCGTCGTCCAGAGCGGCTGCTATCCGGCCAACGCCCACATGATGGAGCTCTTCCTCATGATCGACGCCTTCAAGCGGGCCTCGGCCGAACGGATCACGGCCGTCATGCCCTATTATGCCTACGGCCGGCAAGACTGGAAGGACCGCCCTCGGGTGCCGATTTCGGCCCGCCTGATGGCCGACCTGGTCGAGGCCGCGGGCGCCGACCGGGTCCTGGCCATGGACCTGCATTCGCCCCAGATCCAGGGATTTTTCTCCGTGCCCGTGGACAACCTGACCAGCGTCCCGGTCCTGACCCGCCACATCCTGGGCCTGAACCTGGGCGAACTGACCGTCGTCTCGCCCGACGCCGGCGGCGTGGGCCGGGCCAAGCATTTCGCCAAGAAGCTGGGGGCCAAGCTGGCCATCATCGACAAGCGCCGCCCGCGGCCCAATGTGGCGGAGGTCTTCAACGTCATCGGCGACGTCAAGGACGAAATCTGCGTTCTGTACGACGACATGGTCGACACGGCCGGGACGCTCGTCCTGGGCGCCGAGGCCCTGGTGAAAAACGGGGCCAAGCGCATCCTGGCCTGCTGCACCCACCCGGTCCTGTCCGGGAAGGCCATCGAGAAGCTCGAGGCCTCGTCCATCGAGCGCCTCTTCGCCGCCAACACCATTCCCCTCAACGAAAAAAGTCAGAGCTGTTCGAAGATCGTCACCCTGTCGGTCGCCGAGCTTTTCGGAGAAGCCATCCGGCGGATCAACGAAGGCAGCTCGGTGAGTTCATTGTTCGACTAAGGAGGAACGTCATCATGAGCCTGGTCATCGCCACGGAAAAACGCGACGCCTTCGGCAAGAACGCGTCTTATCGGATCCGCCGGACGGGCCATATCCCGGCCATCCTTTACGGCGAGGGAAAAGAAAGCACGCCGCTCGTCGTGACCAAGAAAGATGTCATCCAGATCCTCAAGTCCGATCTCGGCCTGAACACCCTGTTCCAGATTTCCTTCGGATCCGAGAAGCGGGACGTCATGATCAAGGACGTCCAGATCGATCCGATCACCGACGAGGTCCTGCATGCCGACCTCATTCAGATCGACATGAGCAAGGCCATCCGGGTCGCGGTCCCGATCGAACTCGTCGGCGAGGCCGTCGGCGTCAAGACCGAGGGCGGGTTCATCGACTTCATGACCCGCGAGCTGAATATCGAATGCCTGCCGGCCCTCATCCCGGAGCATTTCGCCGTGGACGTGAGCGGCCTGCACCTGCACCAGTCGGTCAAGGCCGGAGACGTGGCCGTGCCCGAAGGCATCAAGCTGATCACCGACCTCGGCGTCGTCATCGCCCTGGTCCAGATGCCGGCCGAGGAAAAGGCCGAAGTCGCCGCCGCCGTCGTCGAGGAAGGCGCCGAGGCGGCCCCGGCCGAACCCGAGGTCATCAAGAAGGAGCGGCCGGAGAAGGAACCCGAGGAGAAGGAGTGATCTTTGTGGGCCGTCGTGGGTCTGGGCAATCCCGGCCGCCGCTACGCGGAGTCGAGGCATAACGTGGGCTTCCTCTTCGTCAAGCGGGTGGCCGAAGATTGGGGTGCGCGCATCCACAAGGCGCGCTTCCTGGCCAAGACGGGCGAGCTCCACCGCCATGGCGAGCGGGTCGTCCTGGCCCTGCCTCAGACGTTCATGAACGAGTCCGGCCAGTCGGTCCAGGCCCTTCGCTGCGGCGTCCCCGTCGATCCGGCCAACCTCGTCGTCGTCTTCGATGACGTCGACATCCCGCTGGGACAGATCCGCATCCGCAAGGACGGCGGGCCGGGAACGCACAAGGGCATGGCCTCGATCGTCGGAGCCTTGGGCACGACGGGATTCCCCCGCATCCGGGTCGGGATCGGCCCGACGCCGGAGGGGGCGGACATCGTCCGCTTCGTCTTGACGCCCTTTCGCAAGGACGAGCGGGACGCCCTGCGGGACAGCCTCGGCCGGGCCGAAGAGGCGCTCGACCTCATCCTGGCCGGGCGCATCGAAAAGGCCATGAACGATTTCAACTGAACCAACGAGGGGACCGCAAGGCCCCCCTCCTTGCCCTCACTCTAGAGAGTGAGGACTGCAAAACCATAAGGAGGTTTTCATGACAGTGTACGAAACGGGGTTTCTCATTTCCCCGCAGCTGACCGAAGAAGACGCGGAGGCCGTCATTCAGCAGATGGCCGACGTCGTGGCCCAGCGACAGGGCAAGATGATCCGCGTCGAGAAATGGGGCAAGCGCCGGACGGCCTACGACATCAAGAAGTTCGGCGACGCCTATTACGTCTTTTTCCACTATGAAGGCGGAACGGACATCCCCCAGGAGTTGAACCGTCGTTTCCGTCAGATGGACACGGTCCTCCGCCACCTGACCCTGGTCAAGGAAACACGTCAGAACGTCCGCAAGAAAAAGAAAGTCCAGAAGAAGACGCCGGGACGAGAAACGGCCGAAGAAGCGGCCGCCGCGGCCGTCGCCGAGACCCAGGCCCAGGCCAAGGCGGAACAACGCAAACGCGAGGAGACGTAAGATGCCCGAGAAAGACCGCGATAGCCGGGACCGGCGCGACGAGCGCCCGGACCGTCCGGAAAAGAGCTCCTACAAGAAGTTCTTTCCCCCGAAAAAGAAGTTCTGCCGGTTCTGCCAGCGGAACGTCAAGTTCATCGACCACAAATCCGTGGATATCCTCAAGAAGTACATCCCCGACCGGGGCAAGATTTCACCCCGCCGGGTCACCGGCACCTGCTCGTTCCACCAGCGCAAGCTGGCCACGGCCATCAAGCGGGCCCGCCATCTGGCCCTCCTGCCCTTCGTCGAGGAATAGGCTGGACGGCCATGAAGGTCATTCTCAAGCAAGACGTCGAGAACGTCGGCCGCAAGGGCGACATCGTCACGGTGGCCGCCGGCTTCGGCCGCAATTTCCTCCTGCCGAGGAAGCTGGCCCTGGCCGTCAGCCCCTCGAACATGAAGATGATCGGGATCGAGCAGACGGCCCTGAAGAAGAAGGTCGAGCAGGAGCGGTTGTCGTTCCAGGACCTCATCCAACGGCTGAACCAGGTCACCCTGAGCTTCGTCCGCAAGGCCGGCGAAAAGGACCACATCTTCGGATCGGTCAGCGCCGGCGACATCAAGGAAGCCATGGACAAGCTGGGCTTCGACATCGACAAGAAGAAGATCGTCCTGGACGAGCCGCTCAAGCGCTTGGGCAACTACAACGTCCCGATCAAGATCTACCACGACGACCGGGCCGAGATCAAAGTCCATGTGGTCAAGGACGAAGAGGAGCCGGCGGCCGAAGCCAAGGCCGAATGACCGGCGGACCCGGATCAACCCGGTGAAGCCGGGTTGATCCGGGCGCTCCGAAGAAGCGGCGGAAAGGAGGGGGCGCGTGGAACTCGATCTGATGTTTTTGAAGAAGACGCCGCCCTACAGCCCCGAGGCCGAGAAGACCGTCCTGGGCGGCATCCTGGCCAACAACGACAACCTCAACGTCGTCCTGTCCGTGGCCGAACCCGACGATTTCTATAAGGACGCCCACAAGAAGATCCTGGCGGCCATCATCGTCCTGGTTGAAAAGGGATTGCCCGTCGAGCTTCTGTCCCTGGCCGAGGAGCTCCGCCGGGCCGGGCTGCTGGAGGAAGTGGGGGGCGCGACCTACATCTCCGCCCTGATGGACGGCGTGCCGCGCAGCCTCAACGTCGAGTACTACGCCCGGGTCATCAAGGAGAAGGCCGTTCTGCGCCGCCTGATCTGGTCCTCCGCCAAGATCATCCAGGACAGCTACGACGAAAAAATGGACGCCGATGAGCTCATCAGCGAGGCCCAGGAATCCATCCTGGACGTGTCCGATCAGCGGATCAAGAAGGGCTTCGAGCAGCTCGGCGATCTGACCCGACCGGCCCTCGCCATGGTCGAGAAGAACCGCGGCCGCAACAATCCCGTGACCGGCGTCCCCAGCGGCTTCCGCGACCTGGATCAGCTGACGCTCGGCTTCCAGCCGTCCGAACTGATCATCGTCGCCGCCCGCCCCTCCATGGGCAAGACCGCCCTCTGCCTCAACATCGCCCAGCACGTCGGCTTGAAGTCGGAATTCTCCGCGGGCTTCTTCTCCATGGAGATGTCCAAGGAATCGCTGGCCATGCGCATGCTCTGCGCCGACGCCGAGGTGGACCTCAAGGAGGCCCGCTCCGGCTTTCTCAGCGACCAGGAGATGAGCCGCCTGCGCCTCAGCGCGGATGCCCTGGCCAGGGCCCAGATCTACATCGACGAGACGCCGGCCCTGACCCTGATCGAGATGAAGGCCAAGACCCGCCGTCAGAAGCTGGAACGTCATCTGGACATCGTCTTCATCGACTACATCCAGCTCATGCGCTCGGGCGGCCGCTTCGAAAACCGCAATCAGGAGATGTCCATGATCTCCCGATCGCTCAAGGAGCTGGCCAAAGAACTGCACATTCCGGTCGTCGGCATCTCCCAGCTCAGCCGCTCGCCCGAAAAGGGCCGCAAGGAGCCCAAACCGCAGCTGTCCGATCTCCGCGAGTCGGGCGCCCTGGAGCAGGACGCCGACGTCGTCATCTTCATCTACCGCCGGGAGAAATACCTGTCCAAGGAGGACCGGCTCAAGGATGACCGCTGGAAGGGAGTGGCCGAAATCGACGTGGCCAAGCAGCGCAACGGCCCGACCGATTCCGTCTTCATGGCCTTTATGGACCGCTACGCCAAGTTCGCGAACGCCGACCAGGCCGCGCTGAAGGTCATCCTCTTCGGCGGCCCGGGCGAAGCCGGGGATTGAGCCGTGGCCGTCAAAGCCAAGGCCGTCTTCATCTGCCAGAGCTGCGGGACGCGCTCACCCAAGTGGCTGGGGCGCTGCCCCGGCTGCGGCGAATGGAACACCTTGGTCGAGGAGATCGAGGACGAGGCCCCCGACGAATCGTCCTTCCCCCTGGCGGAGCCCATCCGCTACCAGGACATCAAGGAGGCCGCCAAGCCGCGGGCCAAAGTCGGGATCGAGGAATTCAACAAGGTCCTGGGGGGCGGCGTCGTCCTCGGCTCGCTCGTCCTGATCGGCGGCGAGCCCGGCATCGGCAAGTCCACCCTTTTGCTTCAAGTGTCCCGCGATTTCGCCGGCCAGGGAGAGACCGTCCTTTACGTCTCCGGCGAAGAATCGCTGGAGCAGATCAAGCTGCGGGGCGATCGGCTGGCCGCCGTCGGCGGCAGTCTCTTGCTCCTGGCCGAGACCGGGCTGGAGCGCATCCTGGCCCAGGCCGAGCGGATCAAACCCCGCGTCCTGGTCGTTGATTCGGTCCAGACCGTCTATTCCTCGAAGCTCTCCTCCGGGCCCGGTACCATCGGCCAGGTCCGCGAAGTGGCCAACCAGGTCTTCCGTTTCGCCAAGCGCAATAACGTCTCCTCCTTTCTCATCGGACACATCACCAAGGACGGCTCGCTGGCCGGACCCAAGTCGCTCGAGCACATGGTCGACGTGGTCCTGCTCTTCGAGGGCGAGCGCGACCACAGCCACCGGGTCCTGCGGGCCCTCAAGAACCGCTTCGGGCCGGTCTCCGAGCTGGCCATCTTCGAGATGACGGCGGCGGGCCTGCAGGCCGTGGCCAATCCCTCGGCCTTCTTCCTCAAGGAGCGTCCGGCCGGGGCGCCCGGCAGCGTCGTCGTCTCCACGATCAAGGGCACGCGGCCCCTGCTCATCGAGATCCAGTCTCTGGTCTCGGCGACGCTTTTCTCCAGCAACCCGCGCCGGATGACGGTCGGCGTCGACCATTTCCGGGCGGCCATGCTCCTGGCCGTCATCGAGAAGAAGCTGGGCTATCAATTCGGAGGCGAGGACATCTATCTCAACGTCGCCGGCGGGTTGACGATCGACGAGCCCGCCGCCGACTTGGGCATCCTTCTCTCGGTCGTCTCGGGTCTGCGCAACAAGGCTGTGCCCTCCGACCTGGCGGTCTTCGGCGAGGTCGGGCTGAGCGGAGAGGTCCGTTCGGTGGCCCAGGCCTTGGCCCGGGTCAAGGAAGCGGCCGCCCTGGGTTTCACGACGGTCCTTCTGCCCCAGGGCAACGCCGCCGGATTGCGCAAGGAGGAGACGGGAGACATCCAACTGATCGGCGTGGCCTCGGTCCGCCAGGCGGCGGACATGATCTTTTAGCAAAAAAACGATATAATTTTTTCAAGGACGGTGCCATGGGCATTACGATCCTCCGCATTCTTATCATCCTGATGGTGGGCGCGGCGGGATATTTCTTTCCCTTCTTCCGCATCGATCCCCCCATCTCGGCGGCGATCGCCCTGGTTCTGGCCGGCACGATCATGGCCCTCGAGACGCAGATCCGCAAGACCCAGTTCAAAATCATTTGGGGGTCGACGGTGGGCACGTTCGCCGGCGTCGGGCTCGGCTGGGGCCTGGGGGCCGTCTATCAGACCATCACCGACGACCGGGTCACGGCCATTTTCATCCGCCTCTTCTTCCTGATCATCATGCCCTATATCGGGTTTCTGGTCGGCACCCGCAAGTCCGAGTGGCTCGATCCGGCCTACCTCTTCCGTTTCTTCAAGGAGAAAAGCGTCGGCCGCAGCTATAAGATCCTGGACACGAGCGTCATCATCGACGGGCGCATCGCCGACCTGTGCGACACGTCCTTCATCGAGGGGACGCTCATCGTCCCCCAGTTCGTTCTCAAGGAGCTCCAACTGGTGGCCGATTCCGCCGACGGGCTCAAGCGCCAGCGCGGCCGGCGCGGTCTGGACATCCTCAACCACCTGCAAAAATCCAAGGGCGTCTCGGTCATGATCACGGAAATGGACTTCCCCGATATCCGCGACGTCGATTCCAAGCTCATCGAGCTGGCCAAGCGGATGGACGGCAAAATCGTCACCAACGACCTCAACCTTGAAAAAGTGGCCCGCCTGCACGGCCTGTCCATTCTCAACGTCAACGAGCTGGCCAACGCCCTCAAGCCGATCGTCCTGCCGGGCGAGCAGATGCGCGTCTTCCTCATCAAGGAAGGCAAGGAGAAAGACCAGGGCGTGGCCTATCTCGATGACGGAACCATGGTCGTCGTCGACAATTCCCGCCGTTGGATCGGCCAGAACATCGACGTCACCGTCACCTCGGTCCTGCAGACCACGGTCGGTAAAATGATCTTCGGCCGCTATAACGAGGACCGATGAGCCGCGTCTGGGCCGTGATCGTGGCCGCCGGCGAAGGCCGGCGGTTCGGCGGACCCAAGCAGTTCGCCGCCCTGCGAGGGCGGCCGGTTTTGGACTGGAGCCTGGCCGCCTTCGAGGCCAATCCCCAAGTGGACTCCATCGTTCTCGTCCTGGCCCGTCCCGGCGAAGGCGGCAAGTACGCCGCCCGCTACGGCAAGATCGGCGCGGTCATCCGGGGCGGCGAGAGGCGCCTGGACTCGGTGGCCAAGGGCGTCGAGGGGCTGAAGGCCGAGAGCGGCGATATCGTTCTGGTCCATGACGGCGCCCGCCCGCTGGTCACTCAGGAACTGATCGAACGGATCGTCGACGCGGCCCGGGAGACGGGCGCCGCGGTGCCGGCCATCCCCCTGGACGATACGATCAAGGAGGCGGACAAGGACCGCGTCGTCCGGACGCTCGACCGTTCCCGGCTTTTCCGCGCCCAGACCCCGCAGGGGTTCGCCCTCGGGCTGCTTCAGCGGGCCTTGGAGAGGGCCAAGGCCGAGGGGGCGACAGGGACGGACGAAGCCTCGCTGGTGGAGCGGCTGGGCCTGCCGGTGGCCCTTGTCCCGGGCGATCCGCGCAACATCAAGATCACCTCGCCCCTCGACCTGACCATGGCGGAGGCCTTCCTTGGACACTAGGATCGGGTTGGGTTACGACCTGCACCGGCTGGCCGGCGGCCGGCGGCTCGTCATCGGCGGAGTCGAGATTCCCTTCTCCAAGGGCCTGCTTGGCCACTCCGACGCGGATGTCCTGGTGCACGCGCTCATCGACGCGCTCCTGGGAGCGGCGGGCGAAGGCGACATCGGCCGGCTTTTCCCGGACGACGATTCCCGCTTCCAGGGCGTCGAGAGCACGGCGCTCCTGCGCACAGTGATGGACCGGCTGCGATCGAAGCGGCTGGCCGTGCGGCACGCGGACTGCGTCGTCGTCGCCGAGGCCCCCATGATGGGACCGCATGTGGCCCGCATGAAGGAAACCCTGGCCCCCCTTCTCGGCCTGGCCCCGGACCGGCTGGGCATCAAGGCCAAGACCAACGAGGGGACGGGGCTCATCGGCGAGGGCGGCGCGATCGCCTGCTGGGCGGTCGTCCTGCTGGAATCGGTCGATCCGGCGTGAAGCATTTAAAAATCCAGGCGCCTGGAGCGATCGGCTTTTATTTCGAAGGCTCGTTCCAAGCTTTTATTTAAGATTACCACCCTTATCCCTCCTCCAAGAGGAGGGAATCGCCGGTACTCGCCTTCGGAGCCGGAGGGGCAGACAATAAAAAAGGCCGCCGGACATCCCCTGCAGAGGAAGCCGCGGCGGCCTTTCAGACGCGGACGGACTTCGCGCTTCTCAACGGCGGTCAGCCCTTGAGGTTGGCGTGAACGGTTACGTCGGCTTTGACCAGGTAGCTGGCCAGCGTCTGCGTTCCGGCGTCCTTGCCCGTCATGATGAGCTCCGCGGACGGCGTGGCCATCAGGTTGAACCCGAAGAAGGTCAATAGGACGGCGGCCGCGAGGATTGCCAATTTCTGTTTGGTCTTCATGTTCGATCTCCTTTCATAATGTTCTCACTTCTCTATACGGGACAACATGGGAAAAGGTTCCCGATATTTCCTATCGCATTATGTTAGAAAGTGCGCCCCGGAATTCCTTTGCGGCGGTCATGGGCTGATCATCGGGCCCGGAGGCAGAAAGGCCAAGACGCGAAATTCCCCGGCCGGGAATTGCGCCCCGACCCGCCGCTCCATGTTGACTCGATTTTTTGGACGCGATATGCTCGATCCAATGTCCGGCCCGAGGAGGATTTCCGCGATGAAAAACGGCACCCGTCTGTTCCTCTTGATCGCCCTGTGCGCCGGGCTGCTGCTCACGGTTGCGGCCCAGGAGCTCACCCGCCCTGCGCCCGTCCCGACGAAGGCCTACATCGTCGCGGGCAGCCGCCAGGGGGTCAGCTTCTTCCCCCGGGCCGACTACGCGGCGGTCAAGCCCAAAACGCCGGGCGTCATGGACTTCGGCCACTATCATGCCAATGATGAGGTCAACGCCTTCCTGGCCCAATGGGCCAAGGAATACCCCCAGCTCGTCGACCTTTATTCCGTGGGCAAGTCGTTCGAGGGCCGCGACATCATGCAGATCACGGTCACGAACAAGGCCACCGGCAAAGACACGGACAAGCCGGCCATGTTCATCGAAGGCAACCGCCATTCGGGAGAGGTGACGGCGGCCGAGTCCGCGCTCTGGTTCGCCTGGCACATCCTGACCCAATACGGCAAGGACCCCGAGATCACCCGGATGGTCGATTCGACGACGCTCTACATCAAGCCCAAGAACAACCCCGACGGTTCCGATCTCTATCTCCTGACCGCGCAGTCCAACCGCAGCACGGTCCGGCCGTACGATGACGACGGCGACGGCCTGTTGGACGAGGACCCGCCCGAGGACCTGGACGGCGACGGCTATATCCTCCAGATGCGCAAGAAGGTCGAGCCTGGCCAAGGGACGATGATCATCGATCCCGCCGACAAGTCCGGGCGGCTGATGAAGCGGGCCCCGGCGGGGAAGGGCGACTATGTGATGTACTCCGAAGGGATCGACAACGACGGCGACGGCCGCTTCAACGAGGACGGCATCGGCGGTCTTGACCTCCACCGCAATTACGTCGAGAATTGGCGGCCCATGCCCGGGCTCGATTTCACAGGCCGCGCCTGGACCCAGGGCGGATCGGGAGAGTATCCTCTGTCCGAACCCGAGACCCGGGCGGTGGTGCTCTTCCTGCTCGAACATCCCAACGTCTCCATCGGCCAGACCATGGATACGTCCGTCCCCATGCTGCTGCACGGGCCCTCGACCAGCCGGATGGACGAATCGATGTTTCCCGAGGATCTGGAGATCTATAAATATTTCGACGCCGAGGGCAAGACGATCACCGGCTATCCCAACGCCGGCGACGTCTATTTCGATTACGCCAACCTCGGCCGCGGCGAGCGGGGCGGGATGGTCCTGCGCGGCGGTGAAGCGCCGGATTCTTCCCAGGAGCCCCTGCCTCCCCGCGGCTCCCCGATTTTCGGCCATTCCCCCGATTTCGGCTATTTTTACTATGGCGCGGTCTGGTACGGTGACGAGCTGTGGAACGGCGGCCGCCTGAAGGACTACAACGGGGACGGCCAGGTCACTCCGCTGGAGCAGCTCCGGTTCATCGACGAGGAGCTGGGCGGCCGGTATTTCACGCCCTGGCACAAATTCAACCATCCCCAGCTGGGCGAGGTCGAGATCGGCGGCTTCAACCCCAAGTTCTGGAGCCAGAATCCGCCCCCCGAGCTGCTCGAGGAATGGGCCAGGAAAGAAGCGATGTTCAACCTCTTTCACTGGAAATCCCTGCCCCGGGTGAAGATCGCCGGCGGGGCGCTCAAGCCCGCCGGGAAAGACAAGGGCGCGTACGAGCTGACCGTCACCCTGGTCAACGAGGGCTACTTGCCCACGGCGCTGAAGATGGCCGACCGGGTCAAAATGGTCCGTCCCGATAACGTCACCGTCGGCTTGCCCTCCGGGATCGAATTCTCCGGCAGCCGGGCCCGCCAGGATATCCCCTATCTCCAGGGCGGGCAGAAGCTGGACGCCCGATGGAAGGTGAAAATGATCAAGCCGGTCGCAGGCGACATCGATGTCACGTTTTCCTCCACCCGCGGCGGAGTCGTCAAAGGAAAAGTAAAGGTAGGTTGATGGGGCTCGGGGCAAGCCGGGTAAAACACGCTCGTTTTCCCCAGCGTGGAAAACTCGCTCCGATGCTCCTCCTTTGCTCCCTGCCCGAGAGCGGAAAAGGATTGATTGTTTTGGGCAGGACCATGCCCGCTTCGTCATCGCACGGGTTTTTCCCCGCATACCCCTCGCCCCATCACTTACTGGTATTAAGCGCGGCGAACCTTCTTCATATGAAATCTTGGCGGGTGACGCGACGGATGCCTCCGGATTCCGCTCACGGAAGGGCCCCACTGGGGGATGGGTGGAGCGAACGGAATCCGGGGGCGCCGCAACAGGCAGGACCCGCCGACCTGTTTCATTGAGGCGATCATGGAACGAGCATTCCGTCCGGATTCGAGCATCGAGGCCAGGCTCCTCGAGTTTTTAAAGGCCGGTGAACCGGTCGTCCTGGCCCAAGTCATCGGCACCGAGGGCTCGGCGCCCCAGATCGCCGGCGCGGCCGCACTGTTCACCCGGGACGGGCTTGCGGCCGGGACGGTCGGCGGAGGAACGGCCGAAGCCAAAACCCAAAAAGCGGCGGGACGGGCCTTGCGGTCCGGCCGCTCGGCCCTCCTTTCCTTCAATTTGGCGGGGGAAATCCACCTCGACGCCGACGGCGTTTGCGGCGGGACGATGCGTCTGCTGGTCGACGCCGATCCGGGACGGGACCGCGCCATCTTCGCCGCCGCGGTCCGCGCCGCCGGACTCCGCCGCCCGGGCTTGATGGCCGTCGCCATCCGTCCCTCGCCTCACGGCGGCGGCGTATCGGTCCGCCGCGGCTGGATCCCTGCGGCCGTTCCAGGCTCTCGCCTGAAAGCGGCCGGATGGGCCCGTTTCCTGGATCAAGCCGCGGCCGCTCTCGCCGAAAAGAAGCCCCGCCTGGCGGCCGCGGGGCGCGGCTGGATTTACTTGGAACCGCGCCTTCCGGCGCCGCGGCTCCTCATCGCCGGCGCCGGACACGTCGGCCTTGCGGTCGCCCGCCTGGGCGCTTTCCTAGGGTTCGCCGTTGAGGTCATCGACGACCGGCCCGAATTCGCCTCCGAGGACCGTTTTCCCTGGGCGGAGATGATCATCGTCGGCGATCCCGCCCGGGAACTGGAGCGGGCCGCCATCGACGGGACAACTTATGTCGTTCTCGTCACCCGCGGACACCGTCACGATGCCGCGGCCCTGCGGGCCTGTATCCGGCGGCCGGCCGCCTATATCGGCATGATCGGGAGCGCCCGCAAAGCGGGGCTCCTGCGGGATGAATTTCTGGCCCGGGGCTGGGCTTCGGCCGCCGAATGGGACCGCGTCCACGCCCCAATCGGCTTGACGATCGGCTCCCGGACGGTCGAGGAAATCGCCGTGAGCATCTCCGCGGAATTGGTGGCCGTGCGCAACGGCGCGGCACGATAGCCCGGACGATAAGGACATGCGCGCCGCGACGCCCGGGAAAAAAGCCGTTTACGCCATCGTCCTGGCCGCCGGCCGGTCGAGGCGCATGGGCGAACGCCCCAAGCTCCTCCTGCCATATGGGAGCTCCACCGTCCTGGGCTGCGTCCTGGACGCCGTGGCCGCCGCCCCGATCGACCGGATTTTCGTCGTCCTCGGGGCTTGGCGGGAAGAGATCGAGCCTCTCGTCCGTGGCTATCCGGTCTCGATCGTGTTCAATCCGGATTTCGAACGGGGCATGCTGTCCTCGGTCCAGGCCGGGTTCCGGGCCGTCCCGCCGGGCGCCGGCGCCGCGTTCGTCGTCCCCGGCGACCACCCCGGCCTGACCCCGGGCGTCTTCGCCAGGCTTTTGAAGGCCCGCGATGAAGGAGAAGCCGGTCTGATCGTCCCCCAATTCGGTGACCGCGGCGGCCACCCCCTTCTCGTGGACCTGCGCTTCAGGGGCGAAATCGACCGGCTCGACGCCGACACCGGGCTGCGCGGTCTTCTGGACCGCCATCCCGGGAGCGTGCGGCGCGTCCCTGTCGAGGAAGCGGGGATCCTGCTCGATCTCGATACCCCGGAGGACTACCGGAAGGCCCGGTCCCGAAAGGGGAAGGAAGATCCGGGCCCAAACGTCTAAAGGATGCGGCGGGGGTGGAAGCCCGCGTCCGCGATTTTCATTCGAAGGAGAATGTTATGAAGAAAGCAGCGATTGGACTGATGGTCCTGATTCTGGCCGGCGTCGTGGCCTTTGCCGCGGCCAGCATCACCGGGACCTGGGAGATGACGTATACGACCCAGCGCGGCGAGCGCAAAATGGACGTCACGTTCACACAGACCGGCGAGAACCTGGCCGTCTCGATGATGATGCCCCAGCGACAGGGCGATCCTGTCGAGGTGAAGGGTACGGGCACGATCAAGGGCAGCGACATCGAATTCAAGATCACCCGCCAGACCCAGCGCGGCGAAATGACTACCGAATACAAGGGAAAGCTCGTCGACGACAACAACATGACCGGGACTTTCGAGATGAACATGGGCGGCAATGCCCAGACCATCGAGTGGAAGACCGTCCGGAAGCCTAAATAACCCTCGCCCCTCCTTGTTCTTTCTTTAACCCTTTTCACCCCCTGTTCCGCTCCCTCCCCGGGGCGGACAGGGGGCCTTTATTTTCCCCCGGTCGCGGCCTTTCCCCTTCGGGGACGCGGTCCGGCCGCGCCTCCATTCCCCCGCTGTTTTTGATATAATAAAGCGATTCATCGCGGCGGGAGAATCCCGCGGGAGCGCCCGCTCGCCGTCAATCCTAGGAAACGGACGGACCGAACGCTGCGTTAAAAGAATACCGATGATCCTGGAAGAATTCATCCGAGCCTTCGTCTAAAGGGTGACGAAGGCAAAGGCCATGCACCCGAATGGACGACAAGTCTTTGGTCGAGAGCGCCCGGCGGGGAGACCACGGGGCCTTCGAAGCCCTCGTCAAGAAGTATGAGGCAAAAGTGTATCACTTGGCGTACGGATTCGTTCAGGACCCGGCCACGGCCGACGATTTGGCCCAGGACGTGTTCGTCAAAGTGTACTGCCATCTCTCCAAATTCAAGTTCGAATCCGAGTTCGGCACCTGGCTCTACCGCATCGCCGTCAACCACATCAAGGACCACCTGCGCAAGATCGGCCGCCGCAAGGAAGTGTCTCTGCAGGAGATCGCGGACGGCCGGCTCGCCGCCGAGGACCCCGCACCGGGCCGGGAGGCCGAGCGCTTGGCCGAGGAACGGCGGGCCGCGGTCCATAAAGCCCTGCGGACGCTGCCGCCGAAGTATAACGTGATCCTGACCCTGCGCGATGTGCGCGGCCTCTCCTATGATGAGATCGCCGCCGTCCTGAAAATCTCTCCGGGGACCGTCGATTCCCGGCTCCACCGGGCGCGGCGCCAGCTCCGGAAAAAAATGGCCCCCTTCCTGACCTTGGAAGGACGGGGCCTCGAAGGAGGGGGAAGATGAAATGCCGCAAGGCCGAAAATGTCCTTCTCCTGTCTTGGGACCGGCCGCTGGATGCCGCCGGGCAAACCGAGCTGGCCCGCCACCTGACGGCCTGCCCGCGTTGCCGCGCCCTGAGCCGGGACTATGCCGTTCTGCGGGACGGTCTGCACGATCTGCCCCAGGGAACACCCCGGCCTTACCTCTGGCAACGGGTGAGCGCCCGGATCGAGGCGCTCGAGCATCCCGCGCCGTCGGCCGTCTGGCGGCAATGGTGCCTGCGGGCCATTCCGGTGTCGCTCTTCCTCATCGGGCTGTTCATCGGCGGCCTCATCTTTCTGCCGGCCGGGAGCGACAACCTGAGCCAGTCCGAAGCCCTCCTCCTGCGCAACGCCAATCCCATCGTCGAGACGAGCGCCTATTTGGAGGAATCCAAGGGCGTCGATCGCAATATGGCCATCATCTTCGCCTCCTCCGAGCGGAGTCCGGAAAGGACGCCGCGGCCATGAACAAATCCCGACTGTGGATCATTCTCTCCCTCGTCCTGCTCTTCGCCGCCGGAATGGTGGCCGGGATCTTCGCCGACAAGTGGTTCCTCGGCCCCAAGGCCGACGCCCGGCGCGGCCCGGCCAACCGACCGCCGACCCTGGAGTTCTGGGCGAAGGAGCTCGGCCTGACCGTCGAACAGCAGGCCAAGATCCGGGAGATCTTCAAACACAACGAGGAGCGCCTCCAGAACGACGAGCGGCTCAAAAGCCTGCGCACGGACCTGGACAAACGCTACGGCGAGATCCGGGCCCAGCTCAAGGCCGAAATCGACGCCGTGCTGACGCCGGCCCAGAAGCAGAAGCTCGAAGTCATGATCCAGAAGCACGAGGAAGAGCGGCGCAAGGACAACGAACGACGACAACGCCCGCATGAAAACCCTTCAGGCGGTGCGTCCAACAATAATAAAGGAGCGAACTGATGAAAAAGAAGGCCATTATCGGACTGCTGGTCGTAGCGGTCCTTGCCGTCATCCTTTTCGGCTTCGTCCTGAAAAAAAGCGACGCGGACAAGCCCAAATACCGTATGGAACTGATCGCCAAAGGCGATATCGAGGCCCTGGTGACGACATCCGGGACGATCAATCCGATCGATACCGTCATCGTCGGGGCCCAGGTATCGGGCAAGATCACCAAGCTGTACGCCGACTACAACTCGGAGGTCAAAGCCGGCCAAGTCGTGGCCGAGATCGATCCGGAAATCCTCAAAGGCCAGGTCGACCAGAGCCAGGCCAACTATGAAGCCGCCATGGCCCGCGTGGAGCAGGCCAAGGTGACCCTTGAGAACACCAAGAAGCAATACGACCGGACGCTGGACCTCTTCCAGCGGAACCTGGTTTCCTTTCAGGATAAAGAGACGGCCGAAATCAACTACGTCACGGCCAAGGTCAGCCTGCAGACGGCCCAGGCCTCGGTGACCCAGGCCAAGTCCCAGCTCGACTCGAGCAAAGTCAACCTGGCCTACACGCTCATCCGCTCGCCCATCGACGGGACGGTCATCGTCCGCGACGTCAGCATCGGACAGACCGTGGCCTCCAACTTCTC
Organism: Candidatus Aminicenantota bacterium; assembly: GCA_963729855.1. Classification (GTDB taxonomy): domain Bacteria; phylum Acidobacteriota; class Aminicenantia; order Aminicenantales; family UBA4085; genus UBA4085. The sequence continues at coordinate 1,156,500 of CAVSPT010000005.1, forward strand.
GGCCCCGGAACTCTTCAAGGTCGCCAGCGACATGAGAAAGATGTGGGTGAGCTGCACCGTCGACGAGGCCGACATCGGCAAGGTCAAAGAAGGACAGACGGCCCGGTTCACGGTCGACGCCTTCCAGGGCGACACCTTCACCGGCCGAGTGCTGCAGGTGCGCAATTCGGCCACGACCGTTCAGAACGTCGTCACGTATGAGGTGATCGTCACGGCCGAGAACCCCCAGCTCAAGCTGAAGCCGGGCATGACCGCCAACATGCAGATCGTCACCGGCCAGGCCAAGGGCGTCATCAAGGTCCCCAACTCGGCCATGCGCTACACCCCCAATCTGTCGCCCGAGGAATTGAAGAGAGTCTTCGATGAGATGCGCGCCCAACGCCAGGGCCAGGCCGGCCAGGCGGGAGCGACGGGCCAGCGCGCCGGCGCCCAGCGCGGCGAAATGACGGCCGAACAAATCCAGGCCTTCCTCCAGCGGCAGAGCCAGAGCAGGCGCGGCAGCGGCCAGGTCTGGGTTCTGGACGAGAATAACAAGATCAAGCTGGTCATGGTCCGCACGGGCGTCACGGACAATACGTATTCCGAGTTGGTCCGCGGCGATCTCAAAGAAGGTACGAAGGTCATCCTGGGTGAGCTGAGCGCGGCAGCGGCGGCGGCCGCGGCGACGGCGCAGGGCCAAAACCGCGGCCCCGGCGGCCCGGGCGGCATGATGATCTTCCGGTGAGGCTCCCGCGCCTTGCGAAGGGAACCCTCTTATGGCTAATAACGTCATCCAACTGGAGAACCTGACACGAACGTACGTCGTCGGGGAAACCGAGGTCCGCGCCCTGCGGGGCGTCTCCCTCAATGTTCCGGCCGGGGATTTCCTGGCCATCATGGGCGCGTCGGGCTCGGGCAAATCGACGATGATGAACGTCATCGGCTGTCTGGACAAGCCGACGAGCGGCAAGTATTTTCTGGACGGCGAAGAAATCAGCAAGCTGGACAAGAACCGGCTGGCCGAGATCCGCAACAAGAAGATCGGCTTTGTCTTCCAATCCTTCAACCTGCTGTCGCGCACGACCGCGCTGGAGAACGCCGAATTGCCGCTCCTCTATTCCAACGTCCCGGGCAAGGTGCGCCACGCCCGGGCCATGGCCTCCCTGGCCCTGGTCGGCCTCAAGGGCCGCGAGACGCACAAGACCAACCAGCTGTCGGGCGGCGAGCAGCAGCGCGTGGCCATCGCCCGGGCACTGCTCAACAACCCGTCCCTCATCCTGGCCGACGAGCCGACGGGCAACCTCGACACCAAGACCAGTGAAGAGATTATGGACATCTTCACCAAGCTGAACAGGGAAAAGGGCATCACCATCGTCATGGTCACCCACGAATCGGACATCGGGGCCAAGGCCAGGCGGCGCATCCATATGCGTGACGGCCAGATCTACCGGGAAGAGGTCAATTGATATGCATTCCATCACCCAAACCCTCCGTATTCTGCGCGTCTCGCTGCGGGCCCTGGCCCGCAACAAGATGCGGACGTTCCTGACCTGCCTGGGCATCATCATCGGGGTTGGGGCGGTCATCGCCATGGTGTCGATCGGGGCGGGGGCCAAGGCTGCCGTCGAGGCCCGCTTCAGCTCTATGGGCACCAACCTCCTTTTCGTCAGCGGGGCCAGCAAGAACACCTCGGGCGTCCGCACCGGCTACGGTGGCTGGCAGACCCTGACGCCCGAGGACGCCAAGGCCATCCCCGACCGCTGTCCGTCCGTCGATGCGGTCTCGCCCAGCTCCAGCACCCGGACGCAGGTCGTCTACGCAGCGAAGAACTGGATGACCTCGATCGCGGGCTGCGGCGAGCGATATCCCGATATTCGCAAATGGGAGCTCGATTCGGGGATATTCTTCGACGAATCCCAGGTCCGCACGGCGGCCAAGGTCTGCGTCCTGGGCGCCGACGTCAAGACCAACCTGTTCGGGGACGAAGACCCCCTGGGAAAGACCGTCCGCATCAAGCATGTCCCCTTCATCGTCCTCGGCGTCCTCAAGGCCAAGGGACAGTCGGCCGGGTTCGGCAGCCGCGACGACCAGATCTGTATTCCGTATACGAGCTGTATGAAGCGCATTCAGAAGGCCGAATACCTGGGATCCATCGACGTCTCGGCCATTTCGGGAACGGCCACGGCCGACGCCAAGGCGGAGATCGAAGACCTCCTCAGGGACCGCCATCGCATCGCGCCCGGCTCGCCCGACGACTTCACCGTCAACAACATGGCCGACATCGCCGAGAGCGCGGCCGACGCCACCAACATCCTGACCATCCTCCTCGGCAGCATCGCCTCCATTTCCCTGCTGGTCGGCGGCATCGGCATCATGAACATCATGCTGGTGTCGGTGACCGAGCGCATCCGGGAGATCGGCATCCGCATGTCGATCGGGGCCAAGGAGCGGGACATCCTGCTCCAGTTCCTGGCCGAGGCCATTGTCCTCAGCCTCCTGGGCGGCCTGCTCGGGATCGGCCTGGGCGTGGGCGTGTCCAAGCTCCTCAAGTACATCCCCATCTTCGCCTCCATCACCACCGTCGTCTCGATGAGCTCGGTCATCCTGGCCTTCGCCTTCTCGGGATCGGTCGGAGTCTTCTTCGGCTTCTACCCCGCCCGCAAGGCCTCCAAGCTCGACCCCATCGAGGCCCTGCGCTACGAATGACATTGCTATAAAGAGGTATCTCCATGAAACGCAATATCCTTCTTATAGGGCTTTCGGCCCTGCTCCTGCTGGGGGGCGCCGCGCCGGCCCAGCAGGCGGCCAGCGGCGACAACGTGCTCAAGCTGACGCTCGACGACACGATCCTCCGGGCCCTCAAACATAACGTCGCTCTTCTGGTCGCCGAGCTCACTCCCCAGTCCTCCGCCCTGAGCGTCAAATCGGCCCAGGAAATATACTACCCGACGCTGGGCTTCAACGCGAGAAAACAAAATACCGAGAGCGCGTCTTATTCATTCTTAGATGTGGCAGGGACGAGCAATACCACGAAGACGACCAACTATTCAGCCCAGGTCAACCAGTTGACCCCCATCGGCGGCACTTTCTCGATAGCTATGACGGACACGAATACCGATACGACCCAGAAAGGACAAACGGTCAATCCCCGCTACAACACCCAGCTGAGCTTCAGCTACACCCAGCCGCTTCTCCAAAATTTCGGTCCGGCGGTCACCAACTACACCATCAACGTGGCCCGCAATAACCTGGAGCTGTCCGAATGGCAGTTCTACAGCACCGTCCAGGATACCATTTACAACGCCGCCCAAGCCTACTGGGGTTTGGACTACAGCATCGAGAATCTCAAAGTCCAGCAGGCTTCTCTCAAGCTGGCCCAGGATTTCCTGGACATGACCCAACGGCAGGTGGATATTGGCCAATTGGCATCCTTGGACCTCATCGCCGCCCAAAGCGAAGTGGCCACTCAGGAAGCCACCATCCTGTCCGCTGCGGCCGCGGTCAAGGCGGCCGAGGACCAGATCAAAATGCTCTTGGCCATGACTCCCGAGGAGGAAAAAGCGGCCGTCTCCATCATCCCGGTCGACCAGCCGACCTATGAGGTTCATTCCGTCGAAGTCGATCAGGCCTTGGCCACGGCCATGAACAAACGGCCTGACCTTAAAGTGAGTCTGGTCAACGTCAAGCTTTCAGACCTCACATTGATGTACACCAAGAACCAGATGCTGCCCAGCCTCAGCCTCTCGGCCGGCTGGCAGAGTCCTGGAATCAGCGGGACCCAGATTCTCTACGCGGACAACAACGCCCTTTACGGCGCGGTCATCGGCACCATCCCCGGCGGCGTCTCTAACGCCTTGGGAGACACGTTCGCTTTTAAGTATCCCAACTGGAACATCGGCTTGACCCTCAATATTAGCCTGGGCAATTACCTGTCCGGGGCCAGCCTGGCCCTAGCTCAGGTCAGTATGAAGCAGGCCATGCTCACTCTCCAGAACACCCAGATCCAAGCCGTTCTCGAGATCCGCAACGCCGTGCGCAACCTGCAAACGACCTACAAGCAGGTCCAGGCCTTCCGCGCGGCCAGCGACCTGGCCGAGAAGAAGCTGGCCGCCGAGACGGAAAAGCTCCGCGTCGGCTTGAGCACCAACTACGCCGTGCTTCAGTTTCAGCGCGATTTGACCACCGCCCGCGTGTCCGAGCTTCAGGCCATCATCAGTTTCAACATGGCCCAGGCCGGGTTGGAGCGCTCCATGGGCACCAGCGTCGAGCTTCACCACATCAAGATCGCCGAGATGTGGCAGCAGAAGTAAGGAGCCCGGCGTCTCGACGAAGCTTTCGAAGAAATAGCCGGCTGACGGATCTGCGTTCAGGAGGGCGTCTTGTCTCGGCGGGCTCCGGACGATAGAATGGTCCCATGCAGATCCGGATCGGACGACGTTCAGTCCTTCTTCTCCTTCCTCTTTTCGTTTCGGTCTGCGCCTCCCCACCGCGCGGCGTCATCATTTTATGCGCCGGCGATTCGCTCACGTCCAAGGCCTACCCGCATTTCCTCCAGCGGCTCCTCAATGCGGATGGGATCGCAGCCCGGGTCATCAATCACGGGGTCACCGGCAACACTTCGGGTGAATACCTCTCCTACCTCCGCAAGCCGGGCCGGGCGGAAGCCCTGATTTGGGAGCGGCCGGACATCATCCTGCTCCAGCTCGGAACAAATGATGTGCGCACGGATGGGGACTATCTGCCTACGGATCGGTTCGTCGCCAACATGCGGCAGATTTTGGATTATTTCAAAGGCTTTATTTCCCGGACGGCGGACCCCTCGCGGATCGCCCTGGCCTTGGTCCCGCCCGTGCCGGAAAACACGCCCTATCCGTTCTCCCCGGATTCGTCGCGGCGCGTCCGCGAGGAAATCAACCCGGCGATCGCCCGGCTGGCCCTGGAATACGGGCTGCCGCTGGTCGACAATTACCGCATTTTTGCCGAACGGCCCGATCTGCAGCCCGGAGTCCATCCGACTAGGGAGGGATTCCGGCTGATGGCCCGGAATTGGTATGCGACCGTCAAGGAAATCTTAAAAGAAAGAAAATAAAAGGGAAAGAGCCAGGTCGCCCGGGGGGCCGCGGCAGTTGAACGCCGCCCGCTTCGGTGGTAGAATATCGGTCAAGCATTACGATCCAAGTCCGATAACAAGCGGAGTCCACCCATGAACAGACGATTGATCAGACCGAATCTCGCCGAAATCAAGGAAAAAATCAAAAACTCCGAGGCCGCGGCCAAGCCTCCGGTCCCGCCCCAGCCGCTGCCGCAACCCCTGCCCCAGCCCCGCCCTCCCCATCCGGGCCATTCTCCCCTTTCCGGGCGTCCCGGATTGATGCTTCCCCCGCGCGGCCAGGGGCCGAAGAAAATGCATCCGCCTACGGACACTTCGGCCGAAAGCTATTACTATTTGAAGCAGATGAGCAAAAAGACCCCCATGGCCGTCGTCTTCGCCGACGGAGAGGTCATCGAGGGCTACATCGAATGGTACGATCGGAACTGCATCAAATTGAACCGCGACAACGCCCCGAATCTGCTCGTCTATAAGGGCAGGATCAAATATATGTACAAGCTCGACGAGGGCAAGGACGCGGCGGACGGCGAGCCGGACGATCATAAATGAGCCTGCCGAGGATCGGCGTCACTCTGGGTGACCCGGGCGGCATCGGACCGGAAATCGTACTGAAATCGTTCCTCCGCTGGCCTGAACTTCCGCCGGCCCATTACGTCCTCTACGGCACGGCCGAGCTCATGGACCGGGAGGAGCGATCCCTCGGCGTCCGGCTGGGTTGGACGGCTTTCAATCCCGGGGAGGAATTCGAGCAGACGCATTTTTCCCTCAAGCCGGTGCCCGCTTCGTTGACGGCCGCGATCAAGGGAACGGCCTCGGCCGAGGGCGGACGGGCATCCTTCGATTTCTTCCGCCAGGCAGCCGCCGATGCCGCCGCGGGGACGATCAAGGCTTTGGTCACGGCGCCCATTTCCAAGCTGGCCTGGGACCTGGCCGGCGTGGCTTTCCGCGGCCATACCGAATACCTCGAGCAGTCCTATCCGGACGCCATCATGACCTTCTGGTCGGAGAAGCTCGTCGTCGCCCTTCTAAGCCACCATCTTCCGCTCAAGGCGGCCCTGGAAAAGATCGACAAGGACGGTCTTGTCCGTTTCGTCTCGGTTCTGCGGACCAGCCTGGAAAAGGCCCGTCCGGGCGCCTATCGGTTCCTGATGGCCGGACTCAATCCCCACGCCGGGGAGAACGGACTGATGGGGTCGGAGGAGGCGGACGTGATCGGGCCGGCCGTGGAAGCCCTCCGGGCGGCCGGCGCGGATATCAGCGGTCCGCACGCCCCCGATGTCGTCTTTCGGCTGGCGTACGGACGGCCGCGGCGGATCGTCATCGCCCTCTATCACGATCAGGGGCTCATCCCGTTCAAGCTCGAGGCCTTTGACACCGGCGTCAACGTCACGCTCGGACTGCCGTTCATCCGCTCCTCGCCGGACCACGGAACGGCCTTCGACATCGCCGGGAAGAACCTGGCCAATCCGCAGAGCATGTTCGAGGCCATCCGCCTCGCCGCGGACTTATCGCTTGGCGTTCTTTAGCGCGGCCCGGGCCTCGCGGGCCTGGTCGCGCGCCTTCATCGTCGCCCTCTTCTCATAGAGCTTCTTGCCTTTGGCCAGGGCCAGCTCCACCTTGATCAATCCCTTGTCCGTCATGAGGACCTTGGTCGGAATGAGGGTCAGCCCGCGCTCCTGGATCTTGCCCGTCAGACGTCGGATCTCGCGGCGGTGGAGGAGGAGCTTGCGCTCGCGGAGGGGGTCGTGGTTGAAGCGATTGGCCGCTTCATAAGGGCTGATATGCAGGCCGAAGAGAAAAATTTCGCCGTTGCGGACGTCGGCGTAGGTATCCTTCATGCTGACCCGCCCTTCGCGGACGGACTTGACCTCGCTGCCGAGGAGGGAGATGCCGGCCTCTAGACTTTCCAGGATCTCGTAATTGAAGTAGGCTTTCTTGTTGACGGAGATCGATTTCACGGCCTGGCCTCCGGGGCGGGTTCGGAGGGTTCGACGCGGATCCGGCTGATGTGGCGTTTGTTCATGCGCTCGACGACGAAGCGGCGGCGGCGATGGACGAGGGCGTCTTTTTCGCGCGGCAGACGGCCGAACTCGTAGAGGAAGAATCCGGCCAGCGTGGTGTAGTCGGCGTTTTCAGGAATGCCCAGGGACAGGCGCTCGTTGATGTCCTTGACTGCGGCGGCGCCCTTGATCAGGAACGCTCCGCCGGCGAGCGGCGCGCACCAATCCTCTTCCTTCACGTCGTATTCATCACGGATGTCGCCGACGATCTCCTCCAGGATGTCCTCCAGGGAGAGGATCCCTTCGACGTTCCCGAATTCGTCGACGACGAAGGCCAGGTGGACGGCGTGCTCCTTCATCTGGAGGAGGGCCTTTTCCGCGGAAGCGGATTCGGGAATGTAGAAGGGCTTGCGCAGAAAACGGGGCAGCTCGATATCTTCCCCGCGGACGAGGAAAGGAATGATGTCCTTGGTGTGGACGAGGCCTTCGATCAGGTCGAGGCGCCCACGGTAGACGGGAAAACGGGAAAATTCCTCGCTCAGCACGGTCTCCAGAATCTGTTCGCGGCCGGCCCCGATCTCCAGGGCCTTGATGGCCGGCCGGGGAGTCATGATTTCGCGCACCGGCCGCGAGCCGAGATCGAGGATCTCGTCGATCATCTTCTTGCCGAAGGCGGACATGCCCTTGACCCCGCTGGTCAGGAGGGCGCGGGTTTCGTCCTCGGAGAGAGCCCCGGCCATTCGGGGGCGCTGCTCCCGGGATTTTCGAAAGATGAGGCTGGAAAGAAAGGTGAAGGCCTTGACGAATGGAAAGAAGGCGGACATGAAGAAGCGGACCGGCCAGGCGAAGGCCAGGGCTAGCTTGAGGGGGTTGTAGGCGGCGTAGATCTTGGGATTGATCTCGGAGAAGAAGAGCAGCAGCAGGGTTGTGGCGGCGGTGGCGTACAGGACGATCCCGCGGGCGCCGGGAAGGAGCGCGGCGATGACGGCCGTGGCCAGCGAGGCGGCGGCGGTATTGGCCAGGGTGTTGCCGATCAGGATGGTGGCCAGGAAATCATCCGTCCGGGAGAGGGTTTTCTTCACCACGGCGGCCCGACGGGAGCCCTTCTTTTCGAGATAGTCCAGGGTGTAGGGGTTGGTCCCGATCAAGGCCGTCTCGGCCGAGGCGAAGAAGGCGCCGAGCAGAACGCAGGCGCCGAAAAGCAGAACCGGCAGGACGGACATAGCGGGCGGCTCAGGCTTCGAGACCGGCCTTGATGTCCTTGTAGCCGATGGACAGGGCCTGGGCGATCTTCCGTTCGATCTGGGGGAGGGGTATGGCCGCGGCCACGGACAGCTCGGAGACGACAAGCTCCTTGGCCTTCTCCATCATCTTCTTCTCGCGGAAGGACAGGGGCTTGAGGCGGCTGAGATAGTAGAGGCTCTTGAGGACGGCCACCATATCCAGGATGGTCCCCGTTTTCATCAGGTTGACGTGTTCCTTATAGCGGCCCTTCCAGTTCATGGAGACTTCGATCTCGCCGTTCTTCATGAAATCGAAGATCTCCTTGACGGTCCGCTCGGAGATCAGCTTGCGGATCCCCATCTCCTCGGCCGACGAGGCCGGGACCATGACCAAGGTATTGTTGCACTTGATGCGAAGGCAATAGATCCGGAACCGCTCTCCGTCGTACCCCTGCTCTTGGATGGATTCAATGACCCCCAGGCCCTGATTGGGATAAATGACTTTATCTCCAACCTTAAATGCGTTCATGAGAAAGACTATTATAACCTTTCCGGCCGGGAGAGTCAACCGGGGTGACGAATCGTCGTCCCTAATTCATTCAAAACGCAACCGTTGGAGGAAATTCGGCTTGACAGGCCCCCCTACTCTCGTTTAACATATCGGCCTTACCGACAAGGACATATCGATGAAGCCTACTTTTCGTCCCAACAATCGAAGAAGGAAGAAGACCCACGGGTTTCTGGTCCGCATGAGCACCCCCGGCGGACAGAAGGTGATCAAAAATCGGCGGGCGAAAGGCAGAAAACGCCTCGCCGTTTGATGTCCGAAACTTATGATCCTCGAGAGAGGATTCGTAAAAAAAAGGATTTCGCCGATCTTTATGAGAACGGCGGTTGTTACCGCGGGAAGTACTTCAACCTGATTTTCCGCCCCAACGGGCTGGATTTTTCGCGAATGTCCGCGGTGGCCAGCCGCAAAGTCGGCGACGCCGTCCGGAGGAATAAGGCCCGCCGCCGGGCCCGGGAATTGTTCCGGAGAAACAGGATCTTATTGACAGTTCCTATGGATATACTCGTGATTGCCAAAGCCGGCACCAATGAAGCGGCCTTCGCCGAGCTCCTGGAGCAGTATCGGGCCGCCCTCGTCTACGCGGCGCGTTGCCGGCCGGCTTCGGATTGAACGCATGAAGCGGTTATTCCTGTTCGCCATTTGGATTTACAAAAAGGCTCTTTCTCCGTTCCTGGGCCGTCATTGCCGCTTCTGGCCGACCTGCTCGGATTACACCGCCCAGGCCATCGAAAAATACGGGGCCGCCAAAGGCCTCGTCCTGGGCGCCCGACGACTGCTCAAGTGCCACCCCTTCCACGCGGGCGGGGTGGATCCCGTACCATAAGAGGTCGCAGAATGGAAAAACGCCTGCTCCTGGCCATCGTCCTCTCCTTCGCCGTTCTGTTCGGGTATCAGCTTCTGTTCCAGAAAAAAACGGCCGAAGTCCCGGCCCCCGGACCGGCGACGGCGGAGACGACGGCCCCTGCTCCGGTCACGGCGGCGCCCGGAGAAACGCCGGAGAAAACGGCCCCGGAGAAAGCCGCCCCGGCCGCCGCACCCGCCCCGAAACCGGCCGGCGCGTCGGGAGAAGTCAAGACGACGATCGATACGTCGCTCTACAAGGCGGTCTGGAGCAACAAGGGCGGCGTGCTCCTGAGCTGGAAGCTCAAGAAACATCTCGACGACGCCAGGCAGCCGCTCGAGCTCGTCCCGAAAGCCGCCGAAACAACCGGCGTTTTTCCCTTCGCTCTCCTGGAGGATGTCTCTTCGGCCTCTCCGGCGCTCGATTTCGCCGCTCTCCAGGCCAGCCCCCTGAACGCTTCGTTGTACGCGATGTCGGGGGCCGACGCCGTGCTCAAGGACGGAGAAACGGCCGAGGTCCGTTTTCGATTCTCGGACGGCAAGGATCTCGAGGTCGAGAAGTCCTATGCGTTCACCGGGGGGCGTTACGACTTCCAGGTCGCCGTTCGCGTTCAGCGCGGCGGAAAGCCGGTCGAGACCCGGCTCCTCTGGGGCCCCGGCATCGGCAATCCGACGGCCGAGGATCTGAAAAAGAGCTTCGGCGCGGGCGGGGGCATGACCACCTTGGCCTCGACCAACCTCTATCGAGTCGATGAGGCCAAGTACAAGCCCGAGCAAAGCCTCATCAATTTCACGACGTGGTCCGCTTACGACGACAATTATTTCTGCGCCCTGTTCCTGCCCTCGGGCGATGCCGGATCGGCCGCGTTCCTGCGCAAGGACGTGGAGGCCGGTCCGCGCTACTACCTCGCCGTGAGCCGCCCCGGCCGGGCCTTCATCGGGCCCAAGGATTTTGAGGTCCTGACGGCCTTCGGCCACGAGGCCAAAAAGCTCGTTCGTTTCGGAACCTTCGGCATCTTCGCCGAAGGCCTCTTCGCCGTGATCAAGGCCGTTCACAAGGCCTTCCCCAACTGGGGCTGGTCGATCATCATCCTGACCCTCATCATCAAGATCATCTTCTTCCCGCTGACGTACAGCAGCACCAAGTCCATGGCCAAGATGGCCGAGCTGCAGCCCAAGATCAAGTCCCTGCGCAACAAATACAAGAACGCCAAGCGGGACATCGCCCAGCGACGGCAGATGAACGAAGAGATGATGAAGCTCTACAAGGAGAACGGCGTCAATCCCGCCGGCGGCTGCCTTCCCCTGCTCATCCAGATCCCTTTCTTCTTCGGCATCTTCAGCATGCTCCGGGCGGCCATCGAATTCCGCCACAGCCCCTGGGTCCTGTGGATCGGGGACCTTTCGGTCCGCGATCCGTATTACGTGACCCCGATCCTTATGGGCATCACCCAGTTCATCAGCCAGAAGATGACCCCGACCTCGGCCGATCCGGCCCAGGCCCGCATGATGCTGATCATGCCGGTCATCATGACCATCTTCTTCATGAATTTCCAGAGCGGCCTCGTCCTCTACTGGCTTACGTCCAACGTCCTGCAGATCGGCCAGCAGTACTTGATGAACCGCATGATTCAGAAAAAAAAGAGCGAGTCGAAGAATGGAAAACCAAGAAAAAAGTGAACCGACCCAAGAGTACAAGGGCAAGAACCTGGAGGACGCCATCCTCCATGCCGAGCACAAGCTGAAGCTCGTCCGGACCGAGTTCAACTACGAGGTCGTCACCGAGAAGACACGGCTGTTCGGCATCAGCAAGGAAGTCGTCATCCGGGCCTGGCCGAAAAAGACGGCCGAGATCGGCGGCATCGACGGCTTCCTGGAGAAGCTGGCCAAAGTCTTCCCCCTGGAGATCTCCTTCCGGATCCAGCGGCGCAACGGTTTTTTGTTCGTCATCTTCGACGGCCCCGACAAGCAGCTCCTGCTCTGGAAGGACGGCCAGCTCCTCCTGGCCCTCCAGCACGTCCTCAACAAGATCTCCAGCGAAAAGGTGCAGGTCGACTGCGAATTCTTCCGCAAGCGCAAAGAGAAGCAGATCCACGAATACGCCCTTCAAGCCGCCCAGCAAGTCCGCCAGACGGGACGGAACGAGATCCTGGAGCTCATGAATCCGTATGAGCGGAGGATCGTCCACATCGCCGTGAACCAGGTCCCGGGCATCACCAGCGAGAGCCTGGGCGACGGGTTCCTGAAGCGGGTCAAAGTTTTCCCCGTCGACAAACAGGGCAAGCGGATTCCTCCCAAGAACGAAGAAGACGACCAATAAGCTCACCTGCGGAAAGGGGTCGGGCGCCCTTGTTTGAATTACGAACGGACGACACCATCGTCGCCGTCTCCACGCCTCCCGGGCCGGGCGCGATCGGCATCGTCAGACTGAGCGGCCCACGGGCCCGGACGATCACCGCCAGGTTCTTCGTGCCCCGGACCGGAAAGGCGGGGGCCTTCTCCGAAAGAAAAGCCGTTCTGGGGTCCGTACGCGATCCCTTCACCCGGGATTTTCTGGACGAAGGCTTTCTCATCTTTTTCCCCGCCCCCCGATCCTATACCCGGCAGGACGTCATCGAGATCAGCCTGCATGGAAGTCCGGCCGTCCTGGAGGAAACCGTCCGACTGGCGATCAAAGCGGGGGCCCGCCCGGCGCACCCAGGTGAATTCACTTTGCGCGCCTATCGGAACGGCCGCCTCGATATCCTCCAGGCGGAGGCTGTTGATGACCTCGTCCGCTCCGTCTCCTTGGCCCAGGCCCGAATCGCCTTTCGGCAGGTGCGCGGCGGGCTGACCGAGACGATCGCGAAACTGAGAGCCGATTTCGTCGAACTTCTGGCCGATCTCGAAGCGGCCATCGAGTTCCCGGATGATCGAATGGCCGTGAACGAGCATACGGTCTTCCGCCGCCTGGACGCGATCGCCCTGCGCTTGAATGAATTGATCGGGAGCTACGAAACCGGCAGGGCGCTTTCCGAGGGCCTGACCCTGGCCATCGTCGGGAAGGCCAACGTGGGGAAATCGACTCTTTTCAACGCCCTTTTGGGCGAATCGCGGGCCATCGTCGCGCCCGAGGCCGGGACGACGCGTGATTACCTGCGCGAACGGATCCGCATCGAAGAAACGGTTTTTCGCCTGGTGGATACGGCCGGACTGGGGCGGGCCGAGACGGCGATCGAGAAAGAGGGCCTGCGGAGGAGTCTGGAGCAGGCCGGCCAGGCGGACGGAATCATCTTTCTGTTCGACCGGTCACGGCCGGGATCCGCCGCCGACCTGGATCTCGTACGCCGATTCCGGGGAAAGAAGGCGATCTTCGTCTTCAACAAATGCGACCGGCCTTCGCGGCTGAAACGCCGCTTCCTGACGCGGGCGGCGCCGGCAATCCCGGCCGCCGTTGTCTCCGCTTTGACGGGCGCGGGAATTCCCGGGCTGGGACGTCTCATCCATGACGTCTTCGCTCCAAAGGCCGTAGACGGAGGGGACGTCATCCTGCATCTTCGCCAAAGAACAATTCTCGAAGAAATGGCCGTTTGTGTCGCGGGCGGCCGCGGATCGCTCGGCCGGGGAGAGTCCTTTGAGGTCGTGTCCGAAGAAATCCGCCGCGCCATCCCGGCGGCGGAAAAGCTGCTGGGAGCGATCCGGATGGACGATGTCATCGAGAGCGTCTTCGCCCGCTTCTGCGTGGGCAAATGAGAGCCAAGTCCGCCGGCGATGCCTTTGACGTCATCGTCGTCGGTGCGGGCCATGCCGGATGTGAAGCCGCGGCGGCGGCCGCCGCGATGGGCCTGAGTGTCTGTCTCGTCACGATCAGCTTGGAGACCGTGGCTCAGATGTCGTGTAATCCGGCCATCGGCGGCCTGGCTAAAGGGCATCTCGTCAGGGAGATCGACGCTTTGGGCGGCCTGATGGGCCTCCTGGCGGACGCGACGGGCCTGCAATTCCGGCTCCTCAACGCCAGCCGGGGAGCGGCCGTCCAAGCCCCGCGGGCCCAATCCGACAAAGCGGCCTACAGGGCGGCCATGATCCGGCGGCTGGAAAACCAACCCGGATTGGCTTTGTTTCAGGGTATCGTCGCTTCCATCGTCCTGGACAAGGGACGGGCTTCCGGGATCCGGACGATTGACGGGCACGTCCTGCGCGGCGGATGCGTCATCGTGACGCCGGGGACGTTCCTCAACGGTCTCATCCATATCGGCCTGAGCCATTATCCCGCCGGGCGGGCCAATGAGCCCCCTTCGCATGAGTTGAGCGTTAATTTAAAAGAGATCGGTTTGCGGGCGTTCCGTCTTAAAACGGGGACCCCCATGCGGCTGGATGCCCGGACCATTGACTGGACGCGCTTCGAGCCCCAGAGTGGAGACGAGTCGCCGGTTCCGTTTTCGTACCGGACAACGGTCCCGCTTCGCAACGCGGTGCTCTGTCATATCGGTTACACGAACGAAGAGACGCACCGCGTCATCCGGGGGGGGCTTGACCAATCGCCTCTGTTCAGCGGGACGATCAAGGGGATCGGCCCCCGTTACTGCCCCTCCATCGAGGATAAAGTGATCAAATTTGCCCATCACGAACGCCATCAGTTCTTCCTCGAACCCGAGGGGCTGGACACGACCGAAATCTACGTCAACGGTCTTTCATCCAGCTTGCCGCTCGACGTCCAGAGGAAAATCCTGAGGACCATCCCCGGGCTCGACGAGGCGGTGATCATGCGTCCCGCCTACGGGATTGAATACGATGCCTTCGCGCCCGACGATCTCAAGCCGACCCTCGAATCCAAGATCGTTCCGGGGCTTTATCTGGCCGGTCAAATCAACGGGACGTCGGGTTACGAGGAAGCGGCCGCCCAAGGGTTGATGGCCGGAATCAACGCCGCGCTCAAAATCAGGCGCCGGAAGCCGTTCATTCTGGGCCGGCATGAAGCCTATATCGGCGTCCTCATCGACGATCTGATTTCCAAAGGCGTGGAGGAACCCTATCGCTTGTTCACCGCCCGCTCCGAGCACAGGCTCCACCTGAGAATCGACAACGCCGACCGCCGGTTGATGCCTTACGGGCGGCTTTTCGGCCTTATTCCGGACGATGCCTTTACGATGTTTGAAAAGAGACAGGCAAGATTGAAGGCCGTGTTCGCCGTTCTGGAGAAAACGAAGATCCTGACCGCGAAAAAAGAACGGCTGTCGCTGCGCGATTTGGTCAAAAAACCTGAAAACAGCTTAGCGAGTGTGCTACAATACGCCGGGCTTCCCGAGCCTCTCGCCGGCGAGGAGATTCGCCATATCGAGGCCGAGATCAAGTACGAAGGGTACTTGAAGAAACAAGACAAGGAAATCGCCCGGCTGGGCCGGATCGATGGACAGAAGATTCCGACCGGGCTCGATTTCAGCGAGATCCACAGCCTGACCCGGGAAGCGGTCGAAAAAATGCGTAAATACAGGCCCCGCACGATCGGCGAGTTGAAGAAGATCCCCGGCCTGACTCCCTCGGACGTCTTCAGCGTCTCGGTTTTCCTCAACCTGCGAAAAAAAACGGGCCGTCCGGCCCCGGAACCCAATGTTTCACGTGGAACATCGGCCCGACATGAATAAAGTCATTGCCGTCACGAACCAGAAAGGAGGGGTGGGTAAGACCACGACCTCCATCAACCTGGGCGCGGCCTTGGCCATCAAGAAGCAGCGTGTCCTTCTTATTGATTTCGATCCGCAGGGCATGTCGACGGCCGGATTGGGCGTCTCCCGCGAACCCAATCGGGGAATCTACCAGGCCATGATGAACGGCAAGGACATCATGGACTGCATCCAGGGGACGGAGCTCGATAATTTCTATCTTTGCCCCTGTTCGCCCGAGCTGGCCGGAGCCGAGGTCGAGCTCTATTCCCGGGAAAGACGGGAACATGTCCTTCGCGAGACGCTGAGCCAGGCCCGGCCCCGTTTCAATTATATCCTGATCGATTGTCCTCCGTCGCTGGGCTTCCTGACCCTGAACGCGTTGTCTGCGGCGGATTCCGTCCTCGTACCCGTCCAGACCGAGTTCTTCTGCATGGAAGGGATCCCCGATCTTCTCCACACTCTGGACGAGGTCCGAACGTACTTCAACCCCGAACTGAAAATTGAAGGCATCCTTCTGACGATGTTCGATGAACGTACGAATCTGTCCAAACAGGTGGCGGACGAGATCCGCAAGTCCTTGAACGGGATCATCTACGACGTCGTCATCCCGCGAAGCATCCGGCTGGCGGAAGCGCCGAGCTTCGGCAAACCCGTTCTGCTCTACGATCCCAGGTCCCGGGGAGCCGAAGCCTATCTCAATCTGGCCGAGGAGATGTTGCGGAAATGAAGAAAGCTTTGGGCAAAGGAATTAAGGCCTTCATTCCGGAGGAATTCGGGATTCTCAAGGACGAGAAATATTCCGAGGTCGATATCGATCTGATCAAGCCCAACCCCGGACAGCCGCGCGTCGATTTCCGCGACGCGGCCATCGCCGAGTTGGCCCAATCCATCCGTGAGGCCGGCGTCCTCCAGCCGATCGTCGTTGTTCCGGAGAGCGGACATTACAAGATCATCATCGGCGAGCGGCGCTGGAGGGCGGCCCAGAAGGCCGGGTTGAGAAAGATCCCCGTCCTCATCCGGCACATCCCGCTGGGACAGCAGCTGGAGATCTCGCTGATCGAGAACCTCCAGCGCGAAGAGCTCAACCCGATCGAAGTGGCCCAGGCCTACCAGCGACTCATCGACGAGTTCGGATATATCCAAGCCGATCTGGCCGAGAAGGTCGGCAAGGACCGGACTTCGGTGACGAATTCGCTGCGCCTTCTGAGGCTGCCGGCCGAGATCCAGGGCGACCTGCGGGAAGGGCGCCTGTCGATGGGTCACGCCCGGGCCATTCTGGCCGTCGAGGAAACAAGCGGCCAGCTGGAGCTGAGCCGGCTGATCAAGAAAAACGGGCTGTCCGTTCGCCAAATCGAACAGGTCGCCGCCCGCAAAAAGCTCGGGCCGGGAAAAACAAAAAAAACGGTCAAACGCGACCCGAACCTGGAATCGGTCCAGGAGGAAATGATCAAAGCGTTCGGCACAAAGGTCGATATCGAGGGCACGTCCAAGAAAGGGGTCATCAAGGTCTATTATTTTTCCCTTGATGAATTGAACCGGCTCTTCGACCTCATCAAGGAAGCGGGAACATGAAAGATCCGAAGAGACAAGAAATGGACGAAAACCGGATCACCGGATTCTTCGATGACGGGACCGAATTCTCCGGCGAGCTGAAATTCAAAGGTTCGTTCCGCATCGACGGCTATTTCAAGGGCCGGATCGAATCCGAATCGATGCTGATCATCGGCGATCGCGGCAAGGTCGAGGCCGACATCGTCGCCCATCACGTGCTCATCAACGGCGAGTTCAAAGGCACGATCAAGGCCGGGGAAAAAGTGGAGATCCACAGCCGCGGCCGAGTTTCGGGCGCCATTCAAACGCCCAAATTGGTCATCGAGGAAGGCGCCTATCTCGACGCCAACTGTCAGACGGCCGAAAGCACGGCTCCTCCGTCCGATCCGGCCAAGGTCCTGGAAGGCTGAGATTGACCACCGCCATCGGCGTGATCCCGGTCCGCTTCGGGTCCACCCGCTTCCCGGGCAAGCCCCTGGCTCCCATTCTGGGACGGCCGATGATCCAATGGGTCTATGAAGGAGCCCGGGCCTCGAAGCGTCTGGCGCGCATCGTCATCGCCACGGACGATGAGCGCATCGCGGCGGCGGCGCGTGGATTCGGGGCCGAAGCGGTCATGACCTCGCCCGGCTGCGCCTCGGGAACGGACCGGGCGGCCGAAGCGGCGGCCTCTTCGTCCTGCGATTTCGTGATCAACATCCAGGGCGACGAGCCGCTCGTCAGCGGCGAGATGCTGGACGAACTGGTCCGGGGCCTCGAGGAGAGCGGCGCGCCCATGGCCACGCTGGTGGCCCGCGTCGAAAGGCTCGAGCTCCTGAATGATCCGCACATCGTCAAAGTCGTCGCCGACGGCGGCGGATACGCCCTCTATTTCTCCCGCTCCGCCCTGCCCCACGGGTGTTCCGACTATTTCTATCAACATATCGGTATTTATGGCTACGCCCGCGATTTTCTCCTCGGCTACAAGGTCCTTCCTCCGAGCCGGCTGGAGGAGGCCGAGAAGCTGGAGCAGCTGCGGGCCCTGGAAAATGGGCGGCGCATCCGCCTGATCGAGATTCCCAGCCCGACCTTGAGCGTCGATACGCCCGCGGATATAATCAAGGTCGAAGAATTCCTGGTGAGGCACTCTCATGAGTAAGTATATCTTCGTCACCGGCGGCGTGCTGTCGGGCCTGGGCAAGGGAATCGCGGCCGCGTCGATCGGCCGTCTCCTGGAGAGCCACGGCTACAAGATCACCCTGCAGAAATTCGATCCCTATCTCAACGTCGATCCGGGGACGATGAGCCCATTTCAGCACGGGGAGGTCTACGTCACCGACGACGGCGCGGAGACCGACCTCGACCTGGGCCACTACGAGCGGTTCACCTCGACCCGGACGACCAAGTACCACAGCTGGACGGCCGGCAAGATCTACGAGACCATCATCCGCAAAGAGCGGCGCGGCGAGTTCCTGGGCAAAACCGTCCAGGTCATTCCCCAGGTCACCGACGAGATCAAGAACGCCTTCCAGGCCGTCTCCAGCGACAACGACATCGTCATCTGCGAGATCGGCGGCACCGTCGGGGACATCGAAAGCCTGCCTTTCCTGGAGGCCGTGCGCCAGATGCGCTTGACACTCGGCCCCGAGAACACTCTTTTCGTCCACCTCACGCTCGTTCCTTACGTCGGGACGTCCGGCGAGCTCAAGACCAAGCCCACCCAGCATACGGTGAAGGAGCTGAGGGCCATCGGCATCCAGCCGGACATCCTCCTTTGCCGGGCCGACCGCTTCCTCAGCCTCGACCTCAAGACCAAGATCTCGCTTTTCACCAACGTCCCCGTGGACGCCGTCATCACGGCCAAGGACGTGGAGAGCATCTACGAAGTGCCCCTGACCTTCGACCGCGAAGGCCTGGACACAATCATCCTCAAGAAACTGGCCCTGGCTCCGCGCACGAAGAACCTGGACCAGTGGAAGGCCCTGGTCAACCGCATTCGCCATCCCAAGGACGATGTCGACATCGCTTTGGTCGGCAAATACGCCGGCCTGAAGGACGCCTATATCAGCCTCAAGCAGGCCCTCGACCACGGCGGGTTCGCCCACCGCCTCAAAGTCAACATCCATTGGATCGAGGCCGAGGATCTCCAGCACGCCAAGGCCGACAAGATCCTGGGCCGGGCCGACGGCGTGCTCATCCCGGGAGGGTTTGGCCCCCGGGGCGTCGAGGGCAAGATCCGGGCCGCCCAGTTCGCCCGCGAATCCAAGGTGCCTTACTTCGGAATCTGCCTGGGGATGCAATGCGCGACGATCGAGTACGCCCGTTCGATCGCCGGGCTGAAAGGCGCCAACAGCACGGAATTCGAAGCCGACGCCCCGCACAAGATCTTCTTCAAGTGGCGCGAGCTTCGCGGCGTGCAGGACCTGGGCGGCAACATGCGCCTGGGCCAGTATCTCTGCCGGATCGAAAAGGGCTCGCGGGCCTACGAATCGTACCGCTGCTCCGAGATCTACGAACGCCACCGCCATCGTTTCGAATTCAACCCGGAATACGAGAAACCGCTGGCCGAAGCCGGGCTTTTCATATCGGGGAAGAACCCCGATTACGGCCTGGTCGAGATCGTGGAGATCCCGGGCCATCCCTGGTACCTGGGCTGTCAGTTCCATCCCGAATTGAAATCCCGGCCGCTCAAGCCCCATCCGCTTTTTCGGTCGTTCATCGGAGCTTCTTATGCCAACCGCCTCAAGAAGAAAGGCAAACGCTGATCGGCCCGGCCTGCTCGGCGGACCGGCCGGCCTCTTTCTCATCGCCGGGCCGTGCGTCCTTGAAAGCCGCCGCCACGCTCTTTTCTTGGCCCGTTCGCTGAAGGCGATCGCCGGCCGGTCGGGCACGCCGTTCGTTTTCAAGGCCTCGTTCGACAAAGCCAACCGCTCCTCCCGGGGATCCTTCCGCGGACCGGGGCTGGAGAAAGGGCTTGAGATCCTTCGGGCGGTCAAGGATGAGATCGGCGTGCCCGTCCTTTCCGACGTCCACGAGACTTGGCAGGTGGCCAAGGCCGCTTCCGTCCTGGACGTCCTGCAGATCCCGGCTTTTCTGTGCCGTCAAACCGATCTGATCTCGGCGGCCGCGGATACGGGCAAGCCCGTCAACATCAAGAAGGGCCAGTTCATGTCGCCCCAGGAGATGCGCAACGCCGTGGACAAGGTCCTCGGGCGGGGGAACGCCAACGTCCTCCTGACCGAGCGAGGCACCACCTTCGGGTACAACAATCTTGTCGTCGATGTCCGCTCGATCCCCATCATGAAGGGGTTCGGCTGCCCCGTCGTCATCGACGCCTCGCACAGCGTCCAGAAGCCCGGCGGAGAGGGCTCGGCGAGCGGCGGCGACCGGGCCTTTATCCCGATCATCGCCCGAGCGGCCGTGGCGGCCGGGGCCGACGGCGTGTTCCTGGAAGTCCATGAAAATCCGGCCGAGGCCAAATCGGACAAGGACAACGCCTTCCCTTTGGATCGGCTGGAGGATTTCTGGTCCGGCCTGCTGGCCCTGAAGCGGGCCCTGCGCGAGGACGCATGACCCAAAAAGAAATTGTGGCCGCCGCCGGCGAAGTCCTGGAGATCGAGGCCGATGCGGTCCGGGCCTTGGCCGGTCGGCTCGACGGCGAATTCGTCCGGGCCGTGAACCTCGTCTTCCGGACGAAGTCGCGCATCATCGTGCTGGGCATGGGGAAGTCCGGCCTGGTCGGCCGCAAGATCGCGGCCACGCTGGCCAGCTGCGGCACGCCCGCCATGTTCGTCCATCCCGCCGAGGCCGGCCACGGCGATCTGGGCATGATCCTCAAGAACGACGTCATCCTCGCCGTGTCCTACAGCGGCGAGACGCGCGAGATCGTGGACCTTCTCGGGTTCATCAAGCGCATCGGGGCCAAGCTCATCTGCCTGACTGGCAACCGCCACAGCCGCATCGCCCGCTACAGCGACATCGTCCTGGACGCCCGCGTCGACCGCGAAGCGGGGCCGTGCGGGATCATCCCCACGGCCAGTTCCACGGCCGCCCTGGCTTTGGGCGACGCCCTGGCGCTGGCGGTGATGATGAAAAAGGGATTGGGGGAGCGTGATTTTGCCCTCGTCCATCCCAAGGGGGCGCTGGGGCGGAAGCTCCTCCGCGTGGAGACGCTCATGCACAAGGGGGACGACATCCCCCGCGTCGGCGCGGCCGCGCCGATGGGCGAGGCGATCGAGGAGATGACCCGCAAGCGCCTGGGCATGACGTGCGTCGTCCATCCCGACGGAACGCTGGCCGGGATCATCACCGACGGCGACCTGCGGCGCATGATCGGGCGGCACAAGGCCTCCCTGCTGAAGCGGACGGCGGCCGAAGGCCTGACTCCCAACCCGGTGACGATCGGCCGGAACGACCTGGCGACGGAGGCCTTGAATCTCATGGAACGGAAGAAGATCACCTCGCTCGTCGTGCTGGCCGGAGACGGCCGCGTCGAGGGGGTCATCCATCTGCACGATCTCTGGCGGACGGAGATGGTCTGATGAGGGCCCGCGCCCGCGCCCGGCGCATCCGCATGATCCTGACGGACGTCGATGGGACATTGACCGACGGGACGCTGGCCGTCCTGCCCGACGGCGAGGAGATCAAGTCCTTCCATGTCAAGGACGGACTGGGCGTCCTCCTGGCCCAAATGATCGGCATCGAACAGGGCATCATCACCGGCAAGCGTTCGCGCGGCCTGGAAAAGCGGGCCGAACGGCTGAAGATCGCCGAGCTCCATCAGGGGGCCGTCAACAAGCTGCCCGTCTTCGAGGACATCCTGGCCCGCCGCGGCTTGAAGTCCGAGGAAGTCGCCTTTATCGGTGACGATCTGGGCGACCTCGAGGTCCTGCGCCGGGCGGGGCTGGCCGGGGCCGTCGCCGACGCCCATCCGGCTGTCCGCAAAGCCGCCCATTACGTCTGTTCCGCCCGCGGCGGACGGGGCGCCTATCGCGAGTTCGTCGAGTTCATCATTTCCGCTCAGGACAAGTGGGGCCTGGTCATGGCGGAGTTCAAGACGATCTTCAACCGGGACCTTTAGACCCATCAGGAGGGACGAGTGAACATCAGCCCCAGCATTTTCCGCGAATACGATATCCGCGGGATCGTGGACAAGGAACTGACCCCCGGCGTCGTCGAAACCCTGGGCCGGGGCATCGGGACGTATTTCCGCCGGCACGACAAGCGGATCGTGGCCTTGGGCCACGATTGCCGCCTCAGTTCGCCCGCCTACGCCGCCGCCATGTCCGCGGGGCTCCAATCGACCGGCTGCGACGTTTCCGACCTGGGCACGGTCCCCACCCCGATCCTGTACTTCTCGATTTATTATAAAAAGTACGAGGCCGGCGTCATGATCACCGGCTCGCACAACCCCCCCGAGTTCAACGGCTTCAAGATGATGTGCGGCGAGGAGACGGTCTACGGCGAGACGATCCAGGAAATTCGCCGCCTCATCGAGGCCGGCGATTTCGTGCGCGAGAAGCCGGGGAAAAAGTCCGATTACGACCTCGTCCCCGAATATCAGAGCTACATCCTGGGCCTCATCAAGCTCCGCCGGCCGCTCACGGTCGTGGTCGACGCCGGGAACGGGACCGGGGGAGTCGTGGCCGTGCCGATCCTGCGGAAGCTGGGCTGTCGGGTCAGCGAGCTCTACTGCGAGATGGATGGGCGGTTTCCCCATCATCATCCCGATCCGACTCTGCCCGACGCCATGGCCGACCTGGTGGCCAAGGTCAAGGAGACCGGAGCCGATCTGGGCATCGCCTATGACGGGGACGCCGATCGCATCGGCGTCGTCGACGACGCCGGGCGCCTCATCTGGGGCGATCAGCTCATGATCATCTTCGCCCGAGACGTGCTGGCCGCCCATCCCGGCGCGGCCGTCATCTCCGAAGTCAAGGCGACCAAGCTCCTCTATGATGAGATCGCCCGGCTCGGAGGCCGTCCGATCATGTGGAAGACCGGGCATTCGCTGATCAAGAAAAAGATCAAGGACGAGCACGCCCTCCTGGCGGGGGAGATGAGCGGACATATCTTTTTCGCCGACCGCTGGTTCGGATTCGACGATGCGATTTACGCCTCGACGCGCCTGCTGGAAATCGCGGCCAAATCCGACCTCAAGGTCTCGCAGATGCTGGCCGGACTTCCGGAAATGGTCAGCACGCCGGAGATCCGGGTCTTCGCCTCGGAGGAGGTCAAATTCAAGATCGTCGATGAGGTCAAGGCCGAATTGTCGGCCAAGTATCCGGTCATCGACATCGACGGCGTGCGGGCCACCTTTCCCAAGGGCTGGGCCCTCGTCCGGGCCTCCAATACCCAAGCCGTCCTGGTTCTCCGCTTCGAGGCCGAGACGAAGGCCGACCTCGATGCCATCCAGGCCGAGGTCAGGGGCGCCGTCACCCGGGCCATCAAGAATCTGGGCCAATGAAGGCGCGCGCGCCCGAGCTGAAGGCCGTTATCATGGCCGGCGGCAGCGGGACGAGGTTCTGGCCCCTGAGCCGCCGCCGGGCGCCCAAGCAATTCCTGCCGATCGTCGGCCGCAAGACGATGATCGAGGAAACCGTGGAGCGGATACTGCCCCTGATCCCGTACCGTCGGATCCTGACCGTCGCCGGGCGCGAGCATACCCGGACGATCCGCCGGCTCCTGCCCAAGCTGCCGGAAAAGAACGCCCTGGTCGAGCCGCTGGCCAAGAACACCGCGCCTTCTCTCATCCTGGCCACGGCCTCCGTCTATCTTCGCAATCCCCGCGCCGTGGTCGCTGTCCTGGCCTCCGATCACCTGATCGCCGATCCTGTTCTTTTCCGGCGCAAACTCAAGGCCGCGGCCGCGGCCGCCGCGGACCGCGAATACCTGGTCACCTTCGGAATTCCTCCCGCCTTTCCCTCCACGGGCTACGGCTATATCCATTATAAAAAGAGCGGCTCCTGGAAGGTGGCCGGCGAAGCTTTCTTTCCGGTCCTCGCTTTCAAAGAGAAACCCCGGGAGGCGCAGGCTCGGGCCTTCCTGAGCGAAGGGGGCTTTTACTGGAATTCGGGCATGTTCGTCTGGCGCGCGGACGTCTTCGCCCGCGAGCTTGAAGAACATGCCCCGGAATTCTTTCCTTTCTGGGGCCGGACCCTCGAGGCCCTCCGGAGAGGCTCCCCGGGCCGGCTGAAAGCCGTCTTCCGCGAGATGCCGGCGACGTCCATCGATTATGCTCTGATGGAAAAAGCCCGGGGCGTCGTGGTCTGCGAAGGGAATTTCGGCTGGTCGGACGTCGGGGCCTGGTCTTCGCTCTTTGACGTCTGGAAAACAGACGGGGCCGGAAACGCGTTCCAAGGGGACGTCCTGGCCTTGGACACCAGCCGGACGCTCTGCTTCAATCCGGGCAAGTTCACGGCCCTGATCGGCTGCCGCGATCTGATCGTCGTCGATACCCGGGACGCCCTGCTCATCTGCCCCCGAAACCGGGACCAGCGGGTCAAGCAGGTTCTGGAGCACCTCGTCCGGAGCGGGTCCCGCAAACACCTCTGATCCGCGGGTTCGGTGAAAAAAAAGGGGGAGCCGGATGGCTCCCCCGCCCGCTTAACCTGGCGCCTTTGCGCCTAATGGCTGGAGGGACTTCGAGGTAGGGTGCGGCACTGGAAGGATTCGTGTCCTCCCATCTGCTGGATGGACAGGCGATAGTAGAGCGCAGTCCGGGATATATTCAGGATCCTTGCGGTTTCGGTTTTATTGCAAAATGTCCGGTCGAGCAGGTATTCGATATATTCGGACTTGAGCTCCTCCAAAGTCGGGAGGGCCTCCGGGTCCTCTCCGGCGACCTTTCGCCGGACGTCCAATACGATCTGGAGATACTTGATCATAACTCTTAGCGGCCCTTGATGGCTCCGATCAGGCGGTAATTGTTGGAAACGGCGTAACCGAGAGCGAAATTGGCGGCGGTTGTGACCAGCCAGGCCAAGGGTTTGCTGGTCCTATACAGGGCCTTGAAGCCGAAATAGGAGCCGGCGGTCATTCCGATCTTGATCGCCGCGAAAGCGACAGGGCTCTTGACGAACGGCTTGAGGAGCGGATTGCCTTCACACAGACCGGGATACTTCATGGCTTGGCTCGTGGAGAGATAGTCGGCGACGTTGAGGGCAACCATGGCGATCAGATTGGCTTGGAACGCGACGTCGGCGATTTTCCCGGACCGGATGCCTTGATAGAGGTAGCGATGGCCCGGATCGATGAGGACTTGGCCGGAGGACAGGTTCATCGAGGCGTAGGCCGCCTTGGGTGCGGGTTCGGGGAGAGGATCGAGCGAAGCCAGCGGGGAAACGACGAACGGCAAAAGGGCCGTTTCCATGATGGTGATGTCCGAGATGTCGGGATTGGCCTCATTCTTGATCACTCCGGCGCCGGCGAATCCGGCGGCGAAAAAAACAAACACAGCGAGTATCGCTGCTTTTCTCATTAGATTAATTCCTTTGAAATTGTCCATTGCAATAATTTAACAAGCAATTAATGTGCCATTAAAAATACAAAAAAGATAATTTTTTTATTATCTGTAATATATTGTCATTATTAGTCGATGAATTAAATATTTCTTATCAATACATATGTTCACTAATAAGATTAATTTTCGTATTATTTTGTTATTAACGACGTATTATGTTTATAATGTGTATATTAAGTATATTAAAATCGTGTGTGTATAATAAATGTTCATATTGTCGATAAGACATCTGTCTTGAAGATCGATTCAATGGCGATCACAGGAAGTTTTTATTTCAAATGGAGATTTGCTTTATAATCCTCTTTCCGGAGATGCATCCATATAAGGAGTGATCCCAATGAAGCGTGCGATCGGAACGGCCGCGGCCGTTATTCTCGCGTTCCTCGGGGCCGCAGCCCCTGCGTCCTCCCAGGAGAAGCCTCTCATCGGCGCCCGTCACCCCGCCCTTTCTCCCGACGGCCGCAGGATCGCCTTCTCCTATATGGGCGATATCTGGACGGTCCCGGTTGAAGGCGGCCGGGCTCTTCAGCTGACCAACAATTCAGCCTATGAAAGGGAACCGATCTGGTCCCCCGACGGGAAATGGATCGCCTTTTCCTCCAATCGCTTCGGCAACAACGATGTCTTCATCGTCCCGGCGGGCGGAGGAACGCCCGTCCAGCTCACGTTCCATACAGGCGAGGACATCGCTTCCGATTTCACGCCCGACGGCCGATTCGTCGTTTTCCGCTCGAACCGCGCCTCCCCGGGGAGCCTTTACAAGGTGCCGGTCCAGGGCGGGAATGAAACGCCCCTCCTGGAGACGTATTGGAATTACGCGGCCTGCGGACGGATCAGCCCGGACGGGACGAAGGTCTTGTTCTCCTGGGGATCCGAAAACAATTATTGGTGGAGGCGAGGATACCGAGGCGCGAACACGGCGAAGATCTGGATCGCCGATCTTCCCGGCCCGGGCTTGAAGAAAGTGATCGACGATCCGGCCAACGCTTTCTGGCCCGCTTGGCGGGCGGACGGCGGAGGGATCTATTTCGTCAGCGACCGGAGCGGGACTTACAATATCTGGACGGCTGCCGCGGACGGGTCGGACGTCCGGGCGGTCACCCGGTTCGACAGGGGCGACGTCCATTGGATGTCCGTGGCGGCCAGGGCCCACTGGGCGGTCTTCGAAAGGGATTTCGGCCTCTGGCTCACCAACCTGGCCACGGGCGAGTCCCGCCGGGTGGCCGTCGACGCGCCGTCCGAGCCCAAAGAAAACCGGACCTTCCTGGTCGAGAACGCGCCGGTCTCCGAATACGCCGTGTCCCCCGACGGCAAGAAGATCGCCGCCGTCGTCCGGGGCGACATCTTCGTCCTCTCCTCGGAAGGGGGGTATGCCCGCAACGTCACCAACTCGCCTTGGCGCGAGCGCAGCCCCGATTGGGACAAGGACGGGCGGATGGTCTTTTATATTTCGGATGCCGGCGGGAAGCCCGACGTCTTCGCCGTGTCCGCGCTGGGCGACGAAAAGCCCCGGCGGCTGACCGATTCGCCCGGGGACAAAAACGCCCTTCAGGTCTCGCCTGACGGCCAGTGGATCGCCTATTATCGAGGTCCGCGGGAGCTGCGCCTCATCCGGCCGAACGGGCAGGACGACCGGCTTCTGGCCGAGATGGATTTCGGCGGACGCTTCGCCGACGAATTCGCCTGGTCGCCCGACAGCCGGTTCATCGCCGTCACGGCCGCCCGCAACGGCCAGACGGACATCTTCGCCGTCGAAGCCGCCACCGGGAAAAGTGAGATCCTGACCGATACCGCTTATGACGAAAGCGGTCCGCTCTGGACCCCCGACGGAAAATCCCTGCTTTTCAGCTCCAACCGGACGGGACACAGCTTCCCCGAATTCACCGGCCGCTGGGACCTCTATCGGCTGCTCCTTCAGCCGCGCCAGCCCGAGTTCGACGAGGATGATTTCGATAAGCTCTTCGCCAAGGACGAGGCGAAGGACAAGCCCGAGCCGAAAAAAGAGGACCAGGCGCCCGCGCCCGTCGTCCTCAAGCTCGAGGACCTCGCCCGCCAGACCGAATCCGTCGTCGTCACCCTGGGGAACGAGCGCAGCTACGTCTTCGTCCCCAAGGACGAGACCATCCTCTTCGTCTCGGACATGGACGGCCGCAGCCGCCTTTGGAAGACCAGCTTGAAAAGGAAGGAGCGCGGGCGGTTCGAGCCGCACCCGGCCGGCCTGGAGGGGATCCAGTCGCTGAAGCTCGACCGCAAGGGAGAGACGCTCTACTACCTGGCGAAAGGCGCCCTCGGACGGCTCGATCTCGGCTCCGGCAAAACCCGCCCCGTGGCCTTCGAGACCAGGCTCATGGTCGACAAGCCCGCCGATTATGAACAGATGCTGGGCGAGCTATACGACACGCTCGACCAGTATTACTACGATGCCGGATTCCATAAGGCCGACTGGAAGGCCGTCTACGAGCGCTTCCGCCCGGTCCTTCAGCAGGTCCGCGAGGACCAGGACTTCGCCGATTACGCCAACCTGATGATCGGCGAGCTGAACTCCTCGCACATGGGCTTCAGCATGCCGCGGACGACCCGCATCGACGAGCCCAGCGCCCATGTCGGCGCGGTCTGGTCGTTTGAGGGGGGGAAGACGACCCTCCTCCGGCTGATCAAGGACGGGCCGCTCTACGACCAGCGCGGCTCGATCGCCGCCGGAGACGAGCTCCTGGCGGTCGACGGCAGGCCCGTCGATCCCGCCGTCAATTTCTGGCGCGCCTTCAACGGCAAGCTGGACAAACGGGTCAAGCTGATCTTCCGGAATCCCAAGACGCGGAAGACGGCGGAGGTGATCATCAAGCCCATCCCGCAGGGCGAGGAGAACCGCCTGCTGCTCGAGGAATGGATCGCCTCCCGCCGCGAGGAGGTCAAGGCCAAGAGCGCTGACCAGATCGCCTATATCTATCTGCGGGCCATGGGCTTCGCCGATCTGTCCCGCTTCCTGCTCGAGCTCGAGCGCGACGCCGTACCGAGGAAGGCCCTCATCCTCGACCTGCGCTTCAACAACGGCGGCAACGTCCACGACCGCGTCCTGGAGGCCCTGATGAAACCGGTTTACGCCAAGTGGCGCAAGCGCGGGCTGGGAGAGACCCCCCAATCCACCTTCGGATTCGCCGACAAGCCCGTGGTGGTCATCACCAACGAGTTCACCCTGAGCGACGGCGAGATGACGACGAACGGGTTCAAGGCCCTCCGGCGCGGTCCCGTGGTCGGCAACACGACGTACGGATGGCTCATTTTCACCACCAGCGTCGGTCTGCTGAACGGCGGGTCCTTCCGCCTCCCTTATTGGGGCTGCTACACGCTGGACGGGCGGGACCTGGAGACGATGGGCGGGGTCGTTCCGGACGTCAAGGTCGTCAACGATCTCGGCCACACGCTTCGAGGCCAAGACCCGCAGCTCGACCGGGCCGTTGCGGAGGCGTTGAAGCTGATTAAAAAATGACCCTCCGGACCTGCGACGCCTTCGACCGGGCGAGCTTCCGGATCAGTTCCGGCCGAGCTTTTCGATCAGGTCGGCGACTTTGGCCCGGTAATCGAGGAGGATTTTGGGATCCTTCGTGTAGTCTCGCCCGCTGGTGAACAGAGAAGCGGGGAAACGGAGCAGGGCCCGGGCCTCCTCGGCCAGGGCTTTTTGCTTCCGGGACGCGCCCCGGGCCGCTTTCTCCAGCAGGACGAAATATTCATAATCCTCGATCCCCTCGCGCAGGATCTCCCAACGGACGGAGTCGATGGGGCCCTCGAGATGTTTGGTCTTGTCCTTCCCGGGATCGCGGTTCGGCGGATAGAGAAAGCGGCCGTCGCCGTTGCCCCAATGATTGGGCTGTCCAAAGGGCACTCCATAACCGACGGTGTAGGACATGGGATCGGCCCAGGGATTCTGGAGGACGTCGGGCGGGAACAGCGAGCCGCTGTTCCAGTACCCGGCTTCCCAGACCAGGATCCCTTTCAGGCCCCAGGCGTAGGACATCCACAGCCATATCCGGAGATTGATTGCCGGGTGGTCGATGAACAGCGTGACCCAGGGGCTCTTGGGGCCGGTGCAGAGATAGGACCAGAACTCCCGTCCTTTGGGGGCCAGCTCGGCCACGGCCTTGGGATCGACGCGGTCGAAGATCGTGCAGCCGATCTCCGAGACGTCCATGATGGCTGGGCCGGGGCGGTGTTCGGTGATGAAGCGGGTCAGCCGGGGGGCGTTCTTGCGGATGTTGAGCATGCCTTCGCGGACAAAAGGATAGTCCTTGGGATCGGGTTCGTCGAACCAGTAGATGTATTCCTTGCCCAGCCATCCGTTGGCGGCCAGGTGGGCCTCGATCTGGCGGAGATATTGTCTGAGAAGCCTGTCGTATTCGGGCGTCCCTTGGCGGAATCCCCCGAAGCGCCCTTCCTTGCGGGAATAGAACGAGCCCGTCCCCAGCCCTTCGAGGGGCAGATGAAACGAATTGAAGCCGAGACCGTCGAGATAGCGGCGGGCGGCCAGGTCGAATTCCCGGAAATCGGCGGTCGCGGACATGGCTTCGACAGGCATCTCGAAGTCGCCGCCGGCCACGAGATTGTCGTCCGGCGCGCCGGCCCGGACCAGGACGATATCGTCGAAATACGCCGTTCCGATGGTCGTCCCGTCATTGTTGCGGAAGACGGGAAAGAGCCGCAGCCGGACCGCGGCGGTGCGGGGCCCGAAGCTTTTGATGTCCAGGGCCTCCTGTTTCCAGGCGGTCCCGCCCTTGGCGACCGTCAGGACGTTCCGCTCGGCGATCGGGCGCCCCTCGACGTTCAAGGCTTCGAGGAGGACGGTGTAGTCCTGGTCGACCGTTTCGGTCCGGGCCCACCAGCTTAGCTTATAAGGAACGCCGGGTT
This sequence comes from Candidatus Aminicenantota bacterium, assembly GCA_963729855.1. Classification (GTDB taxonomy): domain Bacteria; phylum Acidobacteriota; class Aminicenantia; order Aminicenantales; family UBA4085; genus UBA4085. The sequence continues at coordinate 1,186,815 of CAVSPT010000005.1, forward strand.
CGACGGCGATCGGGGCCGCGGCCCGGGCGTCGATGGATTTGGTCCCGTCGTCGTCGACGATCTTGAGGGCCCGCTTCCCGCCGTGGACCGGCTCAGAGACGAATTCGCCGCCCTCCCAGGGGATTCCCGTGAAGGAGACCGTGATGGGAGAGAGCTCAAAGGGCGTGACCGGGGCGACCCGGTGTTCGGCCAGGTCCCGGTAGTAGAGATCAAGGACTTGCTCCAACTCTTCCCTCGTTTCCAGATTGTGGTAGCGGCGGATGAATTCGGAAGGCAGTCCGAACGATGACCGTACGGACGGGCGGGCGGGCAGAGCGAAGGCCCGGACCCGCAGTCGGACCGGGACCGAGGCCTTCCATCCGGCGGCCGTCAGCGTGACCGTTCCGCGGTATTCGCCCGCCGCGGCGGCCGGAGGAACATAAACGGTGATCCAAAGGGGATGGTTTTCGTTCGCCGGGGCCGTGAACGGGCCTTCGTAAGGGGGCAGGGGATCGGGCCACCAGCCGGCGGCGCCGGCCTCGTCGGTGGGGATCTCGACGCGGACGTATTCGACGTGCCGGATGCGGACCGCGTCGGCAGGCAGGCGGCCGCCGGCCGCTCCGGCAAGGTCCGAGACGGAAACGCGGACGTCGTCCAGACGCGTCTTGGGGCCCAGGACGAGGAGAAACGGCTCGTATTCGTTCCGGGCGCAATCAAGGTCGATCGTCTCGCGGCGGACGGCGGGAACGGGATCGTCCTTCATGACCTTGTAGGCGCCCTCGGCCCACCAGAGAGAGGCCCGCGGAGCGTCGGCGATGAGATATCCATAAGCCGGCCTGTCGGCCGCCCGGAGGGAGACGGCGGGCAGGAGAACGGCCGCGGACAAGGCCAGCAGGGGAATCTTCCGGCGGGATCGGATCATGGGTCCTCCTCGGTGCGACACGGGCGCCGCCGTTCAGCGATCTCTAGTTTGTCCGAAACTCCGGCCGAAATCAAACCCCGGCCGGTTGACGTTTCGCCCCCCGGACCATAAGATGAAATCCAGGTGGAGGACCGCATGAAAAAAGAATCGAGGCGTATTCGAATCATCCTGGTCATCGCGGCCTTGGCCGCCGGGGCCGCGATGACCAGGCCCGCGATGGCCATTGCGGACGGGGTCCCGCCGTCCGAAAAATGGTTCGTCGTCACTCTCGGCGGAACGCCCGTCGGCTACGTCCGCGAATCCTCGGGCCCCGCCGCGGGCGGCCCGTCCGGCGTTTTCGTCACCGAGTCCGAGATGAAGATGGTCCTCAACCGCCTCGGGAACAAGGTCGAGATCGGATTGCTGTCCCGGGCCGAGGAAGACTCCGAAGGCCGCTTGCTGAGCGTCGCCTACGAGATGCGCGCCTCGACGATGTCGACCAAGAGCCGGGCCTTGATCGGGAACGGTCGGATCGAAATACAAAGCGAAGCGGGAGGCAAGTCCTACTCCCGGACGATTCCCTACGCGGGAGTGCTCCTCGGCCCCGAAGGCGTGCGCCGCCTGTCGGTGGAAAAGATCAAGGGGCCCGGCGATCATATCCAGTTCCAAACCTTCGCCGACGAGACGGAAAGCGTCAGCCCCGGGAGCCAGACCGCCCTGGCCTGGGAGACGCTTTCCGTCGAGGGACGCGAAATACGAGCGTTGAAGGTCGAGGAAACGCTCGAAACCGCCGGGGTCAAAAGCATGACCTGGCTCGACGATCGGCGAGAGTCGGTGCGCCAGGAGATTCCCACGCCCTTTGGAACGGCCGAGATGGTTTTTGCCACGCGGGACCAGGCGTTGGCCGCCGCCGGGGGGGGCTCCCTGCCCGAAGAAATCTACGCCCGTTCGATCCTCAAAACAAACGTTCGCCTGCCCAGGGCCCGGGCGCTCGATTATCTCAGGCTGAGAATCGGCCGGCGCGACCCGTCCGGAGAATGGCCGGAATTCGCCGCCCCGAACCAAAAAGCCGGCGCGAAGACGGCAGCGTCCTTGGAGCTGGATCTCCGCCGCCTGGTCCCGCCGCCGGGTGCGCGCCGCCCCATCGCCGTCACCGAGGCCAGCCGCGAATTCCTGGTTCCCAACGCCTATATCCAGTCGGACGATCCCGGTTTGCGGAAAACCGCCCTGGCGATCGTCGGAAACGAAACCGATCTCTGGAAAGCCGCCCTCGAGCTCAGGCGCTGGGTGTCCGAGAACATGCATTTCGATCTCGGGATCGCCTTCGCGCCCTCGACGGAGCTGTTCCGGGACCGGAGGGGGACATGTGTCGGCTACGCCACCCTCTTGGCGGCCCTGGCCCGCGCGGCCGGCATCCCGTCCCGCGTGGCGATCGGGTACGCCTACGCGCTGGGCATGTTCGCCGGCCACGCCTGGACCGAGGTCCTCGCCGGAGACGCGTGGATCCCTCTCGATGCGGCCCTCGTCGGGCCCGGTTCCGCCGATTCCGCGCGCTTCTTTTTATCGCGGTCCTCCCTTTACGGCGGGGGAGGATCGCTGACCGGCGGGGCGACCCAGCAGCTGCTCGGCCAAATCGACGTCCGGATCCTGGCCTTCGCCGGAACGGACGGCCGGATCGTCGAAGTTCCCGAGAATGCGCTTCCCTATAAAATCGAAGGCGACAGGTACATCAATCCATGGCTGGGAATCGAGTTCTCGAAACCAAAAGACTGGACTTTCGCCAGGCTCGATGCCGTCTGGCCCGAGGCCACGGTCGTGGGAATGCAGGGGCCGGATGGAGCGATGGCCGAGCTTCAGGAGGCTTATCTTCCGCCCTGGACGGGCCGGGAGGAGGCCTTGCGCCAAGTGCTGGCGCGCCTGGTCCCCGGCGGCAAGGAGCGGAGCATTCAGGCGGGAGGGCGCGGCGGTCTGGCCTTGGAAACGGCGAAGCACGCGGCCCTGGCCGTCCCGGACGGTCCCGAGGCCTGGGTGTTTGTCGCAAACGGCAAGAACGCGGTTCGCGTCCTCGAGGTCCTGGCCAAAAGCTTTCGAAACGGGCTTTGAAAAACCTCAGACGGACATGGCGAAGAGCCATTGGGCGGCGAAATAGGCGGTCAGGATCAGCCACTGCGCGCCCCTGATCCTGCGGACGAAAAGGTCCACGGCCAGCACGGAATCCGAAATGACGAAGAGGACGGCCGCGACGCCCGCGTAGAGAGCCGGCGCGCCGCCCATGACGATGAAGCGCTCGACTCCCAGGCCGGCCATGGATGTGATGACGATGATGTATGCGCCGACCGGAGCTTTGAGCTTACCCAGGTGGGGGAAGAGGACCCGCATCATGATCATGGCATACAAGAGGAGCGGCAGGACGGTCAGCGGATCGATGCGCGGCCGCATGGTGGCCAGGAAAGCGGCGATGTACAGGCCGTGGGCCACCAGAAAACAGGTCAACCCTTCGGTGAATTTCTTCTCCCGGAGCATCATGAAGACGTCGCCGGCGACGGATGCGGCGAGACCTGCGATGATGAAAAACTGATAGCGCGGCGGAAAGGCCGGCGTCCTCAGGACGGCGATCAGGATGATCGCGGCCATCGTCCCCGGTTTGAGGGCGTAGTGAAGCTTCCAGCGGCCGGTCCGGTCGGCGATGATGGCCCCCACCCCGGCGGCCAGGGCTGCGACGGACAAGGCCGCGGTCACGCGCCCTTCTCCCGGCGCAGGCGCTCGCGGGCCTCGGCGAACATCGGTTCGGCGTAGGCGCTGTCCCAGGTCCGCTCTTCGAACGTCCGCTTTTCGACCATTTTGAGAAAGCCCTCGAAATCGTGGAAATACGATCCGTAGATGTGGAAACTGTCGACGAGGTCGGCGTAGCGGCCGACGCGCACCGGCCGCCCCGTTCGGACGGCGATGCGCCCGGCGATCGTCTTCTGCAAGTCGGTCAGGGCGAAAATATTCATGTAGGCGGCCTTGTAGGCGTCCCGGGAACGCCAATGGGTATTCATGTTGAGGACGGCCGTTCCCGCATCGTCGTCGAGCAGGCGGCACCAGACCCGCTGGAGACAGGGAGGGTCGTAGGTGGGGGGATCGAGGGCGACGTTCCAGGTGATGGCCTGGGCCCGGCGGGAATGTCCGGTCCGGGCGAGCTTGTCGACGATGGTCTCGATCTGGTCGATCGTCCGTCCTTCGGTCTCGTAGGCGAAAAGGCGCTTGTGGTAGGTGTAGGTCCACTTGCCTTCTTCGGGCGCAATCCAGTGGTCGTGGACGCCGTCCACGACCTCCTGGCGGTAGGTCTCCAGGTCTTCCAACCCGCCGGGGAAGGCCCGGTGGATGCGCGGCTCGGCGAAGGGGTCCACGACGGACCACATCATGGTGCAGTCGCGGCTGGGCGGGTCGCCCGGCTTGTCGTATTCGGTCTTGACGGCCGCGCCGTTCCGCCAGCATTCCAGGACCGCTTTTTCCCAGGCTTCGGGAAGGGTCCGGCCCTGGACGCACAATACAGGGATGTTACCCGTCATGTTGACCTCGCTCGCCGAGCGAGTTCTATCACAGCCCTCCGAGGCGGTCAATTCGGTGAATAGGATATAATACGAATCCATGAAACCGATTGCACGCCGGCACCCATGGCCCGGCGCCATGAGTGCGCGGCTGAAGTTTGCGGATTGAGCACGATGAGAGTAAGCCGGTGAATCCTCTCCAACGCTGGTCCGCCCTGTTGAACGGGCAACCCGTGGACCGGCCGCCGTTCGTGCCGGCGGTCTACGAGCACAAGGCGGCCCTGATCGGCGTGACGCCCTCGGCCGTGAGCCGCAACGCCGAGCTCCTGGAGCAGGCCCTCTCCCGGGAGCTCGATCTCTATGAACCCGACGCCCTGACCGTCGGCTGCGACGTTTACAACATCGAGGCCGAGGCGGCCGGGGCCCGGGTCCGCTTTTACGAAACGAACGACGTCCCCTCGATCTCCGGCCGGCCCTTGCGGCCTGGCCAGGACGTCCGGGCCCTGGCCATCCCCGACCCCGAGCGCTGCGGGCGCATGCCGGTTTTCCTCGAAGCCGGACGGCGTATCCAGGCCCGCCACGGCGCGGACGTGCTGGTGCGCGGCGCGCTCAGCGCACCGTTTTCCATGGCCTGCGGGCTCATCGGCGGCGAGCCCATGCTGACGGCCCTCCTGGACGATCCGGAATGGGCGGCATCGCTCCTCGATTTCTGTTCGGTCGCCGTCGAGGCTTACGGCAAGGCCTTCGTCGACCGCGGCCTGGGCGTTGTCCTGTTCGATTCCCACGCCGCGCCGCCGCTCGTTTCGCCGGCCCTTTACCGGACGATCATCCTGCCCCCGACGGCCCGGACGATCGCCTACTTCCGGAGGGACCTCGGCGTTCCCCTGGTCCCCTATATCATCGGCGGAGACACCGTCTCCCTTCTCGATTCCATCCTGGCCACGGGGACGAACAACGTGCTGTGCGATTTCCGCGGTGACCTCTCCGTTTTCGTCGAGCGGCTGAAAGGCCAGCCCGTCTTCCTGCGGGCCAACCTGGACCCGCGCAGGCTGGAAAGCGCGGACTTTTCGGAGATCCGGGACGCCGTCCGCCGGATCCTGACGATCGGCGCCGGCCATCCCCGTTTCCTGCTCGGAACGGGGATCCTGCCTTACGACCTGCCGCCGGAAAAAGTCCTGGCCGTGCGGAGGGTGCTGAACGAAACGGCTCCGGCCGGGCCGTGAAGGCCGGAACGATCTCTTTTTCGGCGCGCGTGCGACAACCGGGCCGTCCGAGCGTCTAATTATTGTCCGGTAAAAACAGCCATGCCTGAACGCCGTTTCGACGCCGATTCCGACGGCGCGGACTCCGCCGCCGCTCCCGCGCCTCCCGAGGGGCCCGGTCGCCCGCCGGAGGATGACGACCGCGCCGGCCATCGCCGGCGGCTGCGGGAGAAATTCCTGAAAGCGGGACTGAACGCCTTTCTCGACTACGAGGTCGTCGAGATCCTCCTGACACTGGGCACGCCGCGGAAGGACTGCAAGGCCCCGGCCCAGCAGGCGCTCCGCGAGTTTCGCACGCTTCGCGGCGTGCTCGAAGCCGACGCCCGCGATCTCTTGAGGATCCGGGGCATCGGCGTCCACAACGTTTTCGGCATCCGCCTGGTCCAGGAAGTTTCGCGGCGCTTCCTCAAGGACCGCATGCTGAGCCGGCCGTTCTGCCGGTCCTCGGGCGAGGCCTTCGACTACCTTTATCATTCCATGCGCGACCTTCGCAAGGAGCACTTCAAGGTTCTCTTCCTCGATCCCAAGAACCAGATCCTGGAGGAGAAGACGCTCTTCGAAGGGACGGTCGATTCGAGCGCGGTCTATCCCCGGGAGATCATGAAAGACGCCTTCCGCTACGACGCCACCGCCCTGATTTTCGTCCACAACCATCCTTCCGGCGACCCCGAGCCCTCCCTCTGCGATCGGGAGATCACCCGCGAGCTGGTTTTCGCCGCCCGCGTCATGCAGCTTAAAGTGCTCGACCACATCGTCATCGGCAACAATCGTTTCTACAGCTTCGCCGACCATGGGCTGATCGAGGAGTACGACCTGCAATTTCTGAACCTGCACCGTTGAACCCGGCGGTTGAAGGAGGCGGCCGATCCGGTTAAACTACCGCCCTGGAGGATCCCCATGGCCGAAGCCGCCGCCCCCCTCAAGCCCATCATCGAAATCGCCGAGAGCCTTGGACTGTCCGCCGCCGCGGTCGAGCCTTACGGCCGGTCGATGGCCAAGATCGATCCGTCCCCGGCCGCGACGGCCGGAAAGACGGCCGGAAAGCTCATCCTGGTCACGGCCATGACGCCCACGCCGGCCGGCGAGGGCAAGACAACGACGGCCATCGGCTTGGACGATGCCCTCGTCCGCCTGGGGAAAAAGTCCATCGTCGCCCTGCGCGAGCCCTCTCTGGGGCCCGTCTTCGGCATGAAAGGGGGCGCCACCGGCGGGGGGAAGGCCAAGGTCGTTCCCAGCGAGGACATCAATCTTCATTTCACCGGAGACATCCATGCCGTGACTACGGCCCACAACCTTCTGGCGGCCATGGTCGACAACCGGGTCCATTTCGACGGGCCCGCGGGGCCGATCGACGGGCGCAGCGTGACCTGGAGACGGGTCCTGGACATGAACGATCGGGCCCTGCGGTCGATCATCGTCGGCCTGGACGACACGTTCGGGGACTTCGCCCGGGAGACCGGCTTCGACATCACCGCGGCCTCCGAGATTATGGCCATCCTGTGTCTATCCAAGGACTTGGCCGACCTGAAGGACCGCCTGGGCCGGATCGTGGTCGGCTACGGCACCGACGGCAGAACCGTGACCGCCGCCCGGATCAAGGCCGCCGGGGCCATGGCCTCGGTCCTCCGTGACGCCCTCAAGCCCAACCTCGTCCAGACACTCGAAGGCAATCCCGCCTTTGTCCACGGAGGCCCATTCGCCAACATCGCCCACGGCGCGAACACGGTCATCGCCACGGCCCTGGCCCTGCGCCTGGCCGATTACGTCGTCACCGAGTGCGGCTTCGCCTCCGAACTGGGGGCCGAAAAATTCATGGACATCGTCGTCCGCACCGGCCTCGTCCCCCCTCCGGACGCCTGCGTCGTCGTCGCCACCCTGCACTCGCTCAAGTATCACGGCGGGGTGAAGATCGAGGCCCTCAGCTCCGAGAACACGGCGGCCGTCGAAAAAGGGTTCGACAATCTGCACAAGCACGTCGAAAACGTCCGCTTTTTCGGAGTCCCCGTCGTGGTCGCCCTGAACAAATTTCCGACCGACACCGAAGCCGAGGTCAAGGCTCTCGGCGCCCTGGCGGCCCGGGAGAATTTCCGCTTCGCCCTGAGCGACGTCTATGGACGGGGCGGCGAGGGGGGGCTCGACCTGGCCCGCCAGGTGGTGGAGGCCGTCGAACGGGACCCCAGGGACTTCCGGTTCCTCTATCCGCTCGAGCTTCCCCTGGCCGACAAGATCGTGGCCATCGCCACGAACGCCTATGGGGCGGCCTGCGTCGATTTCGAAGCCAAAGCGCAGAAGAAGCTCCAGCACTTTGAGGCCGTAGGCTTCGCCGGCGTCCCGGTGTGCATCGCCAAGACCCAGTATTCCCTCTCCGACAACGCCAAGCTGTTGGGCCGGCCGCGCGACTTCGCCGTCACCGTCACCGACGCCTCACTGAGCGCCGGGGCCGGTTTTGTGGTGGCCCACTGCGGGGAGATCATGACCATGCCCGGCCTGCCGAAATCTCCGTCCGCGGAGAGGATCGAGGTCTCCGACGACGGCACGATCAGCGGGATCCTGGGCTGACAACGGCCGGGGCCCCGGCCGCCGGCGCGGTTTACAGGCCCCGGCAATTATGGTAGATATGGTTGAGAAAAAGGACCGTTCCCATCCGTCATCGCTAGTGGGCCGCATTCCCGATTTCCGGCATCTTCCGAGGAGGACCGATTGAAAGACGACGAGCTCGAGCAGAGAAATCTGAACAAGGGCAAGGCCATCGAAGCGGCCGTGTCCCAGATCGAAAAACAATACGGCAAGGGCTCCGTGATGAAGCTCGGCCAGCGCAACGCCGCGATTAAAATCCCGGCCATCCCGACCGGGTCCATCTCCTTCGATTATGCCCTCGGCATCGGCGGTTTTCCCCGCGGCCGGGTGGTCGAAGTCTACGGGCCGGAGGCCACGGGCAAGACGACGTTGGCCCTGCACGTCATCGCCGAGGCCCAGCGCCGCGGCGGGCAAGCCGCCTTCATCGACGCCGAACACGCCCTGGCCCCCGATTACGCGGCCAAGATCGGCGTCGATATCGACAACCTGCTCATTTCCCAGCCTGATTACGGCGAGCAGGGCCTGGAGATCGCCGAGGTCCTGGTCCGCAGCGGCGCCGTCGACGTCGTGGTCGTCGACTCCGTGGCCGCCCTCGTCCCCAAGGCCGAGCTCGAAGGCGAGATGGGCGACGCCCACATGGGCCTGCAGGCCCGCCTGATGTCCCAGGCCCTGCGCAAGCTGACGGCCATCGTGGCCCGCTCCAAGACCTGCTTTATCTTCATCAACCAGATCCGGGAGAAGATCGGCTTTTTCCTGGGCAACCCCGAAACGACGACGGGCGGCCGGGCCTTGAAATTCTACGCTTCCCTGCGCATCGATGTCAGGCGCATGACGGCCATCAAGGACGGCGAACAGGTCATCGGCAACCGGGTCAAGGTCAAGATCGTCAAGAACAAGATGGCTCCGCCCTTCCGCGATTGCGAATTCGACATCATCTACGGCGAGGGCATCTCCCGCGAAGGCGACCTCGTCGACACCGGCGTCAACATCGGCCTGATCGAGAAGTCCGGGACCTGGTACTCGTACAAGGGCGAGCGCGTCGGCCAGGGCCGGGACAACGTCAAGAAGCTCTTCAAGGAGAAGCCGGAGCTGGCCGACGAAATCGACCGGGAGATCCGGACGAAACTGGGACTGGGCGGCGGAGCGGAAGACGGAACGGCCGAAGCGCCCTCCGATAAGTTCGAAAAGCTCGAAAAGCCCGAGAAGGCCGAAAAGCAGGAGAGACGCGGGCGGTGACGGGCCGAAGGGGTTCCGGGGAGCGGCCGTGACGCCGCTGAAAAAACGCCGGGAGCGCCTGTCCGTCAAGGAAGGCTGTGCCCCCGGCACCCTCGTCCACGTCGGCGAGCGGAGGACCGAGAACGTCCGGATCCGCGTCATCGATTACGACGAGGGCAATTTCCTGGAAAAAGAGGTCGCCGCGGTCGAGGATTGTTTCGCCTTCCGGGACACGGCGACGGTCACCTGGATCAACATCGACGGGGTCCATGATCCGCAGATCGTGGAAAGGCTGGGCGCCCATTTCGGCCTCCATCCGCTGATCCAGGAAGACATCATGAACACGACCCAGCGGCCGAAGCTGGAAGACATGGGCGAAACCCTCTACATCGTCGCCCGCATGCTGGAATTCGATGAAACGGCTTCCGAGGTCGGAACGGACCAGCTCAGCCTGGTCGTCGGCCGGAATTTCATCATTTCCTTCCAGGAGCGGCCGGGCGACGAGTTCGGCCCGGTCCGCGAGCGCATCCGGCGGGGCAAGGGCCGCATCCGCAAGGCCGGACCCGATTACCTGGCCTATGCCCTGCTCGACTCCGTGGTCGACCATTATTTCGTCATCCTGGAGAGGCTGGGCGAGCGGGTCGAGCTGCTCGAGGACGAGCTGGTCAGCGACCCGAAGAAAGAGACGCTCCATGAGATCCACGTCCTCAAGCGGGAGATGATCTTCCTGCGCAAGTCCGTCTGGCCCCTGCGCGAAGTCGTGGCCGGCCTGGAGAGGTCCGATTCCTGTCTGATCCAGGAATCGACCAACGTCTTCCTCCGCGATCTGTACGACCACACCATCCAGGTCATCGACAACGTGGAGACCTTCCGCGACATGCTCTCGGGCATGCTGGAGACCTACCTGTCCAGCATCAGCAACCGCATGAACGAAGTCATGAAGGTCCTGACCATCATCTCCACGATTTTCATCCCCTTGACGTTCATCGCCGGCATCTACGGCATGAACTTCGAGCACATCCCCGAGCTGAAGTGGCGGCTGGGATACTTCCTGGTCCTGGGCGTCATGTTCGTCATCGGGCTGATCATGGCCGCGTTTTTCAAGAGGAAGAAATGGTTTTGAAGGCGGCTTCGGCCGCGCCGGGGAGGGCGCCCATGAAGACCAAAACGATTGTTCTGCTCGCGGCGGCCGGGCTGTTCATCATCCTGCTCATCCAGAACAGCGGATCGGTCCAATTCAACTTTTTTTTCTGGAAGATCTCGATGTCCCAAGTCATCCTGGCCCCCGGCGTCTTCTTCCTGGGATTTTTGGCCGGCTATTGGCGGGCCCATTTCGGCCGCCGCCGCGATCGTATCCGGCCCCCCGTCATCCCCCCGCAACCCCCCCAGCCGCCCCAGATCACCAACCGATGATGTCTCGCCTCTTCAAGCACCTGCGGACGTACGTCTTCCGCGGGCTTCTGGCCCTCCTGCCCCTGGCGTTGTGCTATTTCGTCCTGCGGTTTCTCTATCTGGCCGTCGATCAAAAAGCGGCCCCCTACCTCGAGCGCTGGATGGGGATCAAAATTCCGGGCCTGGGATTCCTTCTCGTCCTGATCATCCTGTACCTGCTCGGGATCGCGGCCGGGAACTGGGCCGGCCGTCGGCTGTTCGCCCTGATCGAAAAAGTTTCCACGCATATCCCGCTGGTCAAGACGATCTATCATCTCGGCCGGCAGCTCGGACAGGCCTTCGACCGTCCCGGGAACGAGGGCCTCAAGCGCGTCGTCCTGGTCGAACAGTTCCGTCCCGGCGTCTGGTCCATCGGTTTTGTGACCGGGACGATGTACGACCGCAGGAACGGCGAGACGCTGCTCAAGCTGTTCATCCCCACCGCGCCCAATCCGACGGCGGGCTTCATGGTGGTGGTCCGGGAAAGCCAGGTCCGGGACGTCTCCTGGAGCGTCTCCGAAGCCATGAACATCGTCCTGTCGGGCGGGATCGTCGGCCCGGACGACCTGTCCTGATCACCCCGCCCGGCCCGGACTTCAGATGCCCCGGATGAGCTCGGTCATCTCGTAATCGGCCAGGACCTCGTCGAAGATGGCCGGCTGCTTTTCCTTCAGCTCGATGGCGTAATCGAGGAAAGCCCTGATCCCGTCGTGGAGGACCTTGCGGGCCTTGACCATCAGCGGGTCGCGCTTTTCGGCCTCTAGAATGAAGAGCTTGTCGGGGTTGTTTTCCTTGAACAGCTTCACGTCGTAGATGAAATGCAGGATGAAGATCATGTCGAAGAAGATGCCCTCGAAATTGTAGGTGATGGCCCGTTCCATGAAGCTGTGCCAGACGTTCTCGGCCTTGACGTATTCGAGGATGACCGGCTCCATGACCTCGAGGGACTTGTATTCGATCTCCTCGGCCGCCCCGCGCATGGCCCGCAGTTCGTCGAGCGAGGCGGCCCTGATGCGGGTCATGGTCAGGGGCGGGTTCTTCAGGGCGTGGACGTTGGTGATGAAAAGGTTGCGCATGTCCGAGCGGAACATGAAGCTCTTGATGAACATGAGCTGGCGCCGCTTCTCTTTCTGTTCGTGATGCTCGATGTATTTCTCCACGATGAAGACGGCGATGAGGATGTCCAAGGGGATCGCCGCCAGGTGGAGGAGAAATTCGAAGCGGACGTAGTGGTGGACGATAAGGATGATCCCCGAAGCGGCGATCAGGGCGAAATAAAGCTCGATATTCTTGACCGCCGCCAGGCTTCTGCGGGCCATGGCTCGGTGTATAGCACACCGCCTTCCGGAAATCAATCGAGGGACGGGACGACGGCTCAACGGGCCGCGCCGTTGAGCGCCTTGCGCAGATAACGGGCGGTGATCGATTTTTTTGAGCGGGCCACGCCCTCGGGCGTGCCCTGGGCCACGATCTCGCCGCCGCGGATCCCGCCTTCCGGACCCAGGTCGATGACATGGTCGGCGCACTTGACGACGTCCAGGTTGTGCTCGATGACGAGGAGCGAATGGCCCTCGGCGACGAGCCGCTGAAAGGCCCGGAGCAGGGTCAGGACGTCGTCCTGGTGGAGGCCGATGGTCGGCTCGTCGAAAAGATAGAGGATGTGCTTGTCGCGCTCGTGGATCAGGTGGAAGGCCAGCTTGATGCGCTGGAGCTCGCCGCCCGAGAGGGTCGTCGTCGGCTGACCCAGCCGCACGTAGCCCAGGCCGACCTCGGCCAGGGGGCGAAGCTTCCTGATGATGTCCGAGCGCTCGGCGAAGAATTCCAGGGCGTCGTCGACGGTCAGGTGCAGGACGTCGTCGATGGTCTTGCCCTTGTAGCGGATCTCCAGGATCTCGCTCTTGAAGCGGCGGCCCTTGCAGGCCTCGCAGACCAGGGTCACGTCGGAGAGGAACTGCATTTCCACGATCTGCCGCCCGGCGCCCTCGCACTCCTCGCAGCGCCCGCCCTTGGTGTTGAAGGAGAAAGACCCGGGCTTGAAGCCGTTGGCCAGGGCCTCGCGGGTCTTGCTGAACAGGTCGCGGATGCCGTCCATGGCCTTGGTGTAGGTGGCCGGGATCGACCGCGGCGAGGTGCTCAGCGGCGACTGGTCGACCAGGATCATCTTGTCGACGAACTCCAGGCCGCGGATCTCGGCGAACCCGTCGCGGGCTTCGCCGCTCCAGCCCCGGTAAAGGATGTCCTGAAGAAGCGTGCTTTTGCCCGAACCGGAGACGCCCGTGACGCAGGTGAAGACGCCGAGGGGAAGTCTCACGTCGATGTGCTTGAGATTGTGCTTGGTGGCGTCGCGGATGAGAAGGTAGCGGTGGGCCTCGCGGCGGGTCTTGGGCGGGGAGATCTCCTTCTCCCCCCGCAGATAGCGGGCGGTCAGGGAACGGCCCTCGCGGAGAAAAACGTCCAGCGGCCCGTTGAACTCGATCTCCCCGCCGTGTTCCCCGGCCCGCGGGCCGAGGTCGACCAGGTGCTCGGCCGCCCGGATGATCTCCGGGTCGTGCTCGACGACCAGGACCGTGTTGCCGACGTCCTTGAGCGACTTCAGGATCTGGATGAGGCGGCCGTTGTCCCGCGGGTGAAGGCCGATGGACGGCTCGTCCAGGACGAACATCGTGCCTACCAGCGAGGAGCTCAGGGCCGCGGCCAGGTTGATGCGCTGGGCCTCACCCCCGCTCAGGGTGAAGGTCATCCGGTCGAGGGTGATGTAGTCGAGCCCGACCTCGAGAAGGAATTTGAGACGGTTCTGGATCTCGGCCACGAGCTTCTCGGCGACCTGTTTCTCCGAGGGGGCCAGGAGCAGACCTGCCAGGAAAACGTGGGCCTCCTGGACGGTCATCCGGACCAGCTCGCCGATGGACAGGCCTCCCACCCGGACGCTCAGGGCCTGGGGATTGAGGCGGGTCTGGCCGCAGGCGGGGCAGGCGATGTACTTGCGGTAGCGGGAGAGGAAGACGCGGACCTGGACCTTGTATTTTTTGGTCTGTAGCCATTCGAAAAAGCCCTTGACCCCGTACCACTCGCCCTCGCCGTCCATGATGAATTTCTTCTGATCCGGCCTCAGCCGGTCATAGGGGACGTCGACGGGAATGCCCCTGGCCTTGGCCGCTTTGAGCATCTCCCGCATCGTCCCCTTGGAGACGGGCTTGGTCCAGGGCTCGATGGCCCCTTCCTTCAGGCTCTTGTTCGGATCGGGGACGATTTTCTCCTCATCGATGGCGGCCAGGTCGCCGAAGCCGTGGCAGTCGGGGCAGGCGCCCTGGGGGCTGTTGAACGAGAACAGGTTGGGGAAGGGGTCCTCGTAGGGGATCGCGCAGGTTTTGCATTCGAGCTTGTCGGAAAAGGGATAGACCTGCCCGTCCGCGGCGTCGACCCGGACGCGGCCGCCCCCGTGCTTGAGGCCGAGCTCCAGGGAATCGACGAGCCGGTCGCGGTCTTCCGGGTTGAGGGTCAGGCGGTCGACGAAGACGTCCAGAGTTCCCGCCTTGGCCGGGCGTGCGTCCTCGAAGGGAACGGGCGCCCCGTCCCGCAGCAGCCGGTAGAACCCCAGCTTCTTGAGCGGCGCCCATCCTCTCTCGGCCGGCCAGGGGAAGGACACCGTGAGGGCCGTCCCGGCCGGAAGCTTGAGGAGGGACTCGGCCATGCCGTCGATGGTGTCGCGCCCGACGGGCCGGCCGCATTGCAGGCAATGGACGACCCCGATGCGGGCGTACAGGACGCGCAGGTAATCGTAGGCCTCGGTGACGGTGGCCACCGTGGACCGCGGGTTCTTGGTCGCCGCCTTCTGCTGGATGGCGATGGCCGGAGGGATGCCGTCGATGAGATCGGCGTCGGGCTTGTCCATCCGCTCCAGGAACTGGCGGGCGTAGGCCGAAAGAGACTCGATGTAGCGGCGCTGGCCCTCGGCGTACAGGGTGTCGAAGGCCAGGGACGACTTGCCCGAGCCGCTCACGCCGGTGACGACGATGAGCTTGTCTAGGGGGATGTCCAGGCTGATATTCTTGAGGTTGTTGACGCGGACGCCCCGCAGGAGGATGTTTTCGTTCATCGGACCTCTAAGAAGGGCGCCGAGCGCCCCGATAAACTCCATATTATAACGCTTCGTCTTGGACAGGACAACGGCCCACTGATACTAAGCCGGTCAGAAATCAATTGACTTCAGATTTCTAAATCGCCCGGCTAGTACTCGGAGAGCAGTAAGGAGTATGTAATACAATGACTGCTCCCCGTAGTATAATGCCGCCGGCGTCGCGGAGGCGCGGATGCGCGGTCGTATTCGCTGGTCGGTGGTCCTGGGGAGCGTCCCCTTTCTGACACTGGTCCTGGCCCTTCCTTTCGTCAATCGTCTGCGCCCGGTCATCTTCGGCCTGCCCTTCATCCTGTTCTGGATCCTGTTCTGGATCTTGCTCACGCCGGTCCTTCTCTTTGCCGCTTACCGCTGCGAGGAGCGGCGGAAAAACTCCGGCCATGGAGGCCGCCCTTGACCGCCGCCCTGGCCATTATCCTCTTCGTCGTCCTGGCCTCGACCTTGGTGGGGGTCCTGGCCGGACGCCGCCAGACGTTCGACCTGGAGAACTGGACCGTCGGCGGGCGGCGCTTCGGGGTCCTCTTGATGTGGCTGCTCATGGCCGGGGAGGTCTATACGACCTTCACCTTCCTGGGCGCCAGCGGCTGGGCCTACACCCGGGGCGCCCCGGTCTTCTATATCCCCATTTACGGCACGCTGGCCTACGCCCTCTCGTTCTTCATCCTGCCCCGGCTCTGGCGGATCGGCAAAAGCCGCAATCTGCACACCCAGCCTGATTTCTTCGCCGCCGTCTATGGCAGCCGTCCCCTGGCCATGGCCGTGGCCGTCATCGGCATCGTCTCCATCCTTCCCTACCTCCAGCTCCAATTGAAGGGCCTCGGACTCATCGTCGAAGTGGCCAGCGGCGGCGCCGTATCCTCCTCGGCCGCGATCGCCGCTTCGTTCGTCCTGACCTGCGCCTTCGTCTTCACCAGCGGTCTCCGGGGCACCGCCTGGGTTTCGGTCATCAAGGACATCCTGATGATCGCGGCCGTGGGCATCGTCGGCATCGGTGTCCCCCTCAAATATTTCGGCAGCTTCGGCGCCCTGTTCCGAGAGCTGACGGCCCGCCATCCCGGCCATCTCGTTTTTCCCGGGGCCGCGCCCGGGATGAACGTCCTGTGGGTCATGTCCACGGTCCTCGTCACCGGGGCCGGCTTCTACATGTGGCCGCACATGGTCGGCTCGGCCTTTTCGGCCAAGAGCGAAAAAGTCCTGCGGCGCAACGCGATCATCATGCCCGTTTACCAGCTGTTCATCTTCCTGGTTTTCATGGTCGGCTTCACGGCGCTCCTCGTCGTCCCCGGCCTGAAGAACGGCGACCTGGCCTTCCTGACCCTCGTCCAGAAGGCCTACCCGGCCTGGTTCCTCGGTTTCGTCGGAGCGGCCGGGGCGGTCACGGCCATGGTCCCTGCGTCCGTGCTGGTCCTGTTCGCCTCGACTCTCCTGGCCAAGAACGTCTATCAGGCCGGCTTTCGTCCCCAGGCCGACGAGCGCTCGGTGATGAGGCTGTCGCGGGCGCTCGTGCTCGTCATCATGGCCGTGGCCCTCATCTTTGCCCTGGTTTTCCCCAGCGCCCTGGTCAACCTGCTTCTGATCGGTTATGACGGAGTCTGCCAATTCTTCCCCGGCACGATTCTGGGCCTGTTCTGGAAGCGGGCCCGGGCGTCGGGCGTTCTGACCGGCTTGGCCGCCGGGATCGCGGTGGTCGCCGGGCTGGTCTTCACGGGACACGATCCCTTGGCCGGGCTCAACGCGGGTTTCATCGCCCTGGCCGTCAATGCGGCCCTGGCTGTCGGGATCAGCCTGGCCCTGCGCCAAAAGCCGGACCTCTCCCGGTAAAAGGCGGCGGGCGGCGCGGGGCGCTCGTTTCTTTTATGCGCGATTTCCGATAACATCGAGGGAAAAGAACATCTTGAAAAAAATTAAAATTCTCGCCGTCCTGTTTTTGATCATGGCCTGCGGTCAAAGCTGCCGAAGGCCGATAAGTCCCGCATTCAACTTCGATTATCAGGACAAGATCCCGGGCTGGTTGGCTGAAAATCATGTACCGGCGGTTGGAATAGGCATTATCGAGGACGGCAGGATAAAATATCTCCGGGTCTTTGGGGAGCTTCGGGAGAATGTCCCTGCGCCTGCCGATACCATCTTCAGCATAGCCTCCCAGACGAAACCCGTTGTCGCCATGCTGACTTTAAAATTGGTCGAGTCCGGACAGTGGAATCTTGATGAACCGTTGGACACCTATTGGACAGACCCCGATGTTTTAAATGATCCTCTGCATAAAAAACTGACGACGCGGCATATCTTGAGCCATCAAACAGGTTTTGTGAATTGGCGGAGAGATCATCCTTCAAAGAAATTAACCTTTGATTTTGAACCCGGAACGAAATTCCAGTATTCGGGAGAAGGTTTTGAGTATTTAAGACGGGCCTTGGAAAACAAGTTCCATGAGCCTTTGGAAAAATTATTGGAATCCAGAATATTCAAACCGCTGGGGATGAAAGATACCCAGTATTGGAGTGAAGCTCTCGATACGACTCGATTGGCCGGCTGGCACGATGCAAAAGGAATGGAATATAAGATATCGCACAAAACGAGTGTTAATGCTGCCGATAATCTGCTTACGACAATTGAAGATTATTGCATATTCGGAATCGATGTGATGAATGGCGCCGGTCTTTCCGCAAATCTTTTCAAAGATATGATCAGTCCTCAAGTGGAAGTAAAAAAACACTATTACCGGGGACTAGGATGGGGACTAGTGAAAGATCTGCCCCATGGAGAATACGCTTTGGAACATGGAGGATCAGACCCCGGCGTCAAAACAGAGGCGATTTTCTGGCCCCGATCCAAAAAAGGCATCGTGGTCATGACCAACGGCGATAATGGAGTTAATGTCTACAAAAATGTCATTGAGGAATCCATCGATCTAGGAAAAATGACTTTGGATGCCATCCTCCAGAGTTCTTCGGTTCATAAAATCATAACTCTTTCAGATGAAATGATCCGAAGTTATGCGGGGACCTATATTCGGCCGAATGGAAATGCCATGTTCATCGTCCAAGAGGGCCAGGCCATTAAAGTCTCAGGCGATGGAATCCCGACATTTTTATTTTACCCGGAGGCGGATAACAAATTCTTTATAAAAGATTTCGACGTCCAGCTGGAATTTATCCGGGATGAAAACCATAAAGTGGTCAAATTGGCGATTTATGAAAACGGAAAGAAGGGAATGGAGGCGCTGAAAAAATAGATATTTGCGCCCGAAAAACGCCTCTTTCAGCGGCTCTTTTTCTGATAGACTATCCTCTGCCCATCGTTCAGGAGAATGCCCATGACCGATGACCTGTCCCGTGAAGCGGCCGCTCTGGCCGACCGGATGTCCGGCTGGCGGCGGGATTTTCATCGCCGGCCCGAGATCGCCTTCCAAGAATTTGAGACGTCGGCCGTCCTGAAAAAGTTCTTCGAGGGCCTCGGCTGCCCGGTCCGAACCCTGGCCGGGACGGGCCTGCGGGCCGATCTCGAAGGCCGCCCCGGCGGCCGGACGGTGGCCCTGCGCGCCGACATGGACGCCCTGCCGCTGACCGAAGCGCCGGGCAGGCCCTACGGCTCGGAGAACCCGGGCGCCTGCCACGCCTGCGGCCACGACGGCCACATGGCGGCCCTGATGGGCGCGGCCGAGCTCCTGTCCCGCCGCAAGGCCCAATGGAACGGCCGGGTCGTTTTTCTCGGTCAGCCGGCCGAGGAGCTGCCTCCCGGCGGGGCCCGGCCGATGATCGAACAGGGCGCGCTGGACGGCGTCGACGCCGTTTTCGGGCTCCACCTCTGGCAGGGCCTGCCGACGGGAAAAGTGGCCCTGGCCAAGGGTCCCATGATGGCCCAGGCCGACAATTTCCGCATCGTCGTCCGGGGGCGGGGCGGCCACGGTTCGATGCCCCAGGCCGCCGTCGACCCCATCCTGGCCGCGGCCCAGATCGTGACCGCGGCCCAGAGCATCGTCAGCCGGAACGTCGATCCGCTCAAACCGGCCGTGCTGACGTTCGCCACGATCCACGGCGGGACGGTCTATAACATCATCCCCGGAGAGGTCCTCCTGACGGGCACGGTGCGGACGTTCGATCCCGGCCTGCAGAAGATGATCGAAAGACGGCTGCGGGAGACGGCCGAGAATTCCGCCCGGGCCATGGGGGCCTCGGCCGAGATCGAATACGAGATCGGTTATCCGCCGCTCATCAACGATCCGGCCTCGGTCGATTTCGTCACCAGCGTCGTCCGCCGGACCCTGGGCGCCGACCGGCTCCTGCCGACCGATCCGGTCATGGGCGGGGAGGACTTCGCTTATTTTCTGCAGAACCGGCCGGGGGCCTTTCTCTTCTTCGGCGCGGGCGACGGGACGTCGGCGCCCCATCACCATCCGGCCTTCGACATCGACGAGCGGGCCCTGCCGGAAGCGGCCCTGCTCCTGGCGACCATCGCCCTCGACTACCTGGCCGGCGTGGAATGAACCTGGCCGTCATCTTGGGCATCGCCGTGGCCTTGGGCATGGACGCCTTCGCCGTGGCCATCGGGGTCAGCCTGATGATGGGCGGCTGCTCGACGCGCCAGATGCTCCGCCTGTCGTTCAGCTTCGGCCTGTTCCAGTTCTTCATGCCCGTCCTGGGCTGGCTGGCCGGGCACACCGTCCAAAAGCGCATCCAAAAATTCGACGACTGGATCGCGGCCGGGCTTCTCCTTTTTGTCGCGGGCAAGATGATCAAGGAGTCCCTGGAGAAGAAAAGGGACGGCACCTCGGCGGCGTCCCGCCCCGACATGATTCGAGGCCGACGCCTGGCGATGCTTTCGCTGGCCACCAGCCTCGACGCCCTGGCCGTGGGGCTGGGCCTGGCCGCCCTGAACGTCCCGGTCGTCTATCCAGCCGTTGTCATCGGCTTCGTCGCCTTCACCATGACGGCGGCCGGAACCAAACTGGGGCCCCTTTTGGGGCGCTGGGCGGGGAAATGGGCCGAGATCGCCGGAGGTGCGGTATTGCTCCTCATCGCCGCCAAGATTCTCATCGACCACCTCCGATAGGAAGCAGGGTTCGGAGGTTCGGGGGGCGAAACACGCGCATTTTCCCCGGCGAGGAAAATGCGCTTCACTGAGTTTCAATCACCCGCGCGTAAATTCTCGGCATTCCGTACCGCCCATCGGTCCAAGCCGCCACCATGGTATGGCCGTCGGAAGCGAGTGTGATGTAATCACCATAAATGCGTTGAATGGGCGCATATTTCTGGTCCCCTTTCGTCGTCGCCCAATCGGAGCTCACCGTGTTCAATTCGGCGCTTTCGATGGGTCCTCCTTCCGAGAGGACGGATAAACGGACATCCGTGATGGTGCTGTCGGCACTCTTGCGGCTGTAGTAGAGAAGCGCGGGATTCCCGACGGCAACCGCCATGGAAGAAAAAATTTTTACCTCGCCATTTCCTCCGTCGAGACGGACCGGAACGGACCATTTTCTTGCGCCCGCGTCATAAGCCATCAATAAAACATCGGATCCTTTTTCTGTTCCTTCTATGACGGAAAGATCATAGACGGCATGGCCGGATCGATGATCCACGCGGGCCAACGATACGTCGTTGGAGATACTCGCCATTTGCCCCAGCGACATCCCATAAGCCCGCGGAGGCATGAACGGGCGTTTGAGTCGATAAGCCGGCGCTGCGGCGGAGAAGGATTTGCCGCCGTCCTGCGAAATGGCAAACCAGACCTCCGAGGCATTGAAGGAATTGTCGGAGTCGGCTTCCATCCAGGCGACGAGAATCTCATCCCTGCTGATGATGAGGGCGGAGCTCGTTCTGACCCTTGATGAATTCGCCGACAACGGGATCGGCTTCAACCATGTCCGGCCTCCGTCGTTTGAGAGGACGCAAGAGATTGTTTCGCCCGACGTCTTTCGCATTTCCGTATAGACAATGCCGATGTGACGACCGCTGACGCCGATCGCCGGCTTGTCCGCCCCTTCGCCTTTCGATTGATCATAGATCATCGCGTCAGGCAATTTTCGCCACCTGCCCGGATTGGTCCTCTCCATCACATAGATTTGGATATGGTGCGACTTTTTCTGCCAGCTCAGGATTTCAAGGAAAAAATCGCCTTCTTGATCAACGGCCAGCCTGGAGTCGGCTCCCGCGCTGACAAAATCATCCTCCGCGAGCGGCAGGTAGCCGCCGAATTGAAAGGTTTTACCCCGATCGTTCGAAATTGACCAGCCGACGGCCGTGCCCACGGATGAGCCGTGTTTGCCTCCATAGCTGTCATTCCAGGTGACGATGATCGTGTCTTTAAAGATCGCCGCCGAAGGCTCGCAGCGCAAATCGCCGCCGTCGGGATTGGAACTGACCAGGACCTCCGGGCCCAATATGAATTTCTGAGGACTCGCGACAATGAACCGCGGGCCTATTCCGACAAGCAGGATTAAGAATGCCGCCCTATCCCTGACGACAGTCAATCTCTTCATCTGATCCTCCAATCTCATCCGGCCCATTGTAAAAAACTGAATTGACGCTTAAAGGTTACAAAAACGCCGCTCACAAAGCGCCATCCGTACGTCGGCCTGTCTTATTCAGCTTACCCTGATCCGGGCATCCATAGACAGCGGACGGGTGTTTCCTCTTTTTTAACCCCGGTTCAAGGCTCTGAGCTTGACCTTGACCCCGGCGTAGACCGACCGGCGGGGCGTGCCGTATCCGTAGACCGTCTCGTAGCGGGCGTCCAGCAGATTGTCGCCGCGCAGGTAAACCTGGACCTTGGGGCCGGCCTCGAACGTCAAATCGGCGTCCAGAAGAAAATAGGCGGCCAGCCCCACCACCGGGTAGGGCCAGGCATTGTAATCCTGGTCCGGCCGGGCGCCGACGTATGTTCCGGTGATCCGCACGTCCCAGGCCGAGGCCGGCTTCCAGCGCAAGTCCGCCGCGGCCTTGTCCTTGGGGCGGCGCAGGAGCGGGGCGCCGGTGTCGAGATCGAGCGCGCGCAGGCGCGTGTAGGACAAGCGAAGCTCGAGGTCCGCGGCCGGCAGGAAGGCGGCGGAGGCCTCCACGCCGTCCGTCCGGGCCCGGCCGACATTGACGTAGCCGAGCATCGTCGTGAAATCGATCAGATTGCGGAAATCGTTGCGGAAATAGGTCAGGCCCGTTTGGACGCGGCCACGCCAAAAGTCCTGTTCGATCCCCGCGTCCCAGCCGAGGCTCTGCTCGGGGCGCAGGCTCTCGTTGCCGATCGGCCCATAGAGTGTGCCCGGGGCATACAGCTGGTAGAGCGACGGGGACTTGAAGCCGGTCCCGATCGTGGCCTTGAGTTTCGTCCCCGTTTCGTCGAAAACGAGGGCCGGGGCGAACCTGTACGTCAGGGCCGCGCCCGTTCGGCTGTGATCGTCGAGCCGGACGCCGGCCGTGGCGAAGAACCGGCCGCCGAGGCGGACCTGGTCCTGGACGTATACGCCGGCCCAATCGGCCGATCGGCCGGGAAAAAGGCTGTCATAGGATCCCCACTCGGTCTCGGAATGATAGGACGAATCGCCCTGCTCGCGCTCCAGATCGGCGCCGAAGGTCAACGTCTGGCCCGGCAGAAGGAAAAGATTGTTCTGCCAATCGATCTTTGCCAACCCGCTTCGATAGAGGCTCTGCTCGGAATCGAACGGGTGGAGCGGATCGGACGGATTGTCGTCCGTCCGGTTCGTCCGGACATAGGAAAGGCCGCCCGTCATTTCCCAGCGGCCGCCCGCGAGCAACGTGCGGGCGTAGCCCCGGAGGAAGAGCGAATCGTAATTTTCGACGTTGTTCGGATCGTCGCCGTAGGGGCCGCCGAAGTCGGCGAGGTCGGTCCGGGCCGAGGTCGAACGGATGGTCAGCCCGGCCTCGGTGTCCCGGGACAAGGTGAAGATCAGGTTGCCCGAGGCCGTGAAATTGCGGTAGCCGTCTTTATCCGTGTTCCCGGCCATCCGGTCATCGGCCGCGGAAAAACCCTGCGTATAATATTCGGACGTCCCGAACGAATAGCTGACCGGACCGGCGCTTCCGCTGAGAGAGGCGGCGCCCCGGGCGGTTCCATACGCCCCGCCGCTCAGGTCGAGAGACAATTGCGGCTTTCCGGAGCCGCGGCGGGTCAGAATATTGACGACGCCGGCCAGGGCGTCCGATCCGTAAAGCGTGCTCTGGGGACCGCGCAGGACTTCGATCTGCTCGATGTTGTCCAAGGTCATGTGGGCGAAGTCATAGGAACGGGACGGGTTCATCGGATCGTTGATCTCGACGCCGTCGAGAAGGACGAGGACATGCTCGGAGTTGGCCCCCCGGAGAAAGAGCGAGGAGGCCGCGCCGGGCCCGCCGTTGCGGACGGAGTCGGCCCCCAACCCGTCCTGGATGAGGTCGAGGACGTTGGAGCGGGTGGATCGCTCGATTTCGGTCCGGCCGATGACGGTCATGGAGCTGGCCACTTCCTTGACCGGGGTCTGGACCCGGGTTGCGGTGACCACCACTTCATGCTGGAGGGGAGGAGCGGTCTGGTCCTTCTTTTCTTGGTCGGCGAGGAGCGGGACCGCCAAGGCGGCGGCCAGGGCGGCGAGGAAAACTGTCTTCACGGGGGCCTCCGGAAATGGCCCCCGCGTTCAGGAAAAAAATCCGCCCGGACTTCCCCACGAAGCCGGGTCGATGGATTCGAGGAAGGTCTCCTGGCTCTCGGATCATCCTCCTCCCGGGCCTTCCCACCCGCACACGGTTTTTGTGTGAGAGTCGTGGCATCGTCCGGGATTCGTCCCCGATCACAGTAGCGGGGGCTGCGTCCGCTTATGACGGACTTCCCTTCGTTCGAACCCGGCGGGCGTCCGCGACCGCGGGCATCCGCGGAATCATCTTAGGCCCGCGCCGTTTTCCAGTCAATAAAATATAAAAGCCGCTTCCCCCTGAGGAAGGAAGGAAGCGGCCGGTCGAAGGGATGAATGAGGGGAATTACGAAATATATCGTGAACCCCCTGATAGGAGGAGAGGAAAAAGAAGGCGCGTCGCTTTTTTTTCTCATCTCATTTATATATACGCTGTCCTCTTGAAAAGGGTTGCATGGAATCCTCGGGCCATCGGGACGGGCCCGCGAAGATGCGCGCGGTTGTCGATATGCGTCTAACCTATTGACAGAAAACGAAATATCTACTTTTCTTTGATTTTTTGTTCCCCCGCCCGCTGACTACCTCAATATTATAGCACGAAATTTCCGCGCGGCGCAACAAATATTTCATTTTTTTTAAAAAATTCTTTCGGGCCGCGGCCCGATGCTTCGCCAGGCCTGTTCCATTCGTCCAATTCGCAGGTTTATCGCCTGAGAAGGGAGAAAAGCCGGGAAAAAACGGTCCATTTCCGGAAAATCGAGCCGGATAACGCCCTCATTCGGCCCTGGAGGGGTGGATTCAGCTTGTCTTCCACCCCCGAGGATAACGGATAACGGGCGAATCGACCAAATCCTCGCTTATGGGAGGTCTTCCAAGGCGGCCCCCCTCGGGACGGGAAAGCCCTTGCGGCGAAGAAACTCTTCGCTGGAAAACAGGAATTCCAGCAGATACTCCCGCGTCGCGGCCGGCCCCAGATGCCCGACCCGAAAGATTTTGCCCGAAAGCCCGCCGATGGCCCCGCCGATGATGACCCCTCGCTCGTCCGCCAGCCAGCGGCTGAATTCAGCGACGGAAAATTCGGGCCGTGCGTTCACTGCGGTGACGACCGGCGCCGCGTCCCGCTCGGGAACGAACATGGTGAAACCGATCCGTCCCAATCCGGCCCGTACCGCCCGGCTGGCCCGGACGTACTTGGCCGCATGCGTCTCCAGACCGAGGCCCACGATGCGCCTCAAGCTTGACCGAACGCCCAGGAGGACATTGACCGGAAGGGTCACCGGCGTGGGATGCCAGGTCCCCCAATCCTTGGCGTATCGGCGCCAGGTCCTCAGATCGAGATACCAGCCGTGATCGGTCCTGGGCCGGGCGTCGATCAATTCCCAGGCGCGGGGGCCGACGCTTATAAAGCCTACCCCGGGCACGGCTTCCAAACATTTATTGGAGGCCGTCACGCAGACGTCGATGCCCCAATCATCCACCGCCAGCTCGACGCCGCCCAGGGAGGAGACCGCGTCGACGACGAGCAGCCGTCCGGCTTCGCGGGCCTCACCGGCCAGCTCCCGCAGCGGATTCAGGACGGTCGTCCCCGTCTCGTGATGGACGAGGGCGACCACGCGGGCGTCGAGGTGCGCGCGGAGCACCCGGCGCAGATCCGCCGCGTCCAAGGGCCGGCCCGCCGGGGCGGAGAACGTCACGACGTCAAGTCCGTAGGACGCGGCGATCTCCGCCAGACGTTCGCCGAAGAAGCCGTTGTGGCCGACGATGATCTTCCCTCCGGTCGGGAGAAGGCTCCCGATGGACATGTCGAGCAGGGCGGAGGCGGCCCCGGGGACGATGAAGATGTCGTTTCGGGTGCGGAAGACTTTTTTCAAGAGGTCCTGCAATTCGCCGTAGATTTCCATCCATTCCGGGCCGTAATGAAGAAGGACGGGGTGGGCCATGGCCGCCAGGACGTCGTCCTCGACGTCGCCGGGCCCGGGGGTGAACAATTTATAGCGTCCGCTCATGGGTTGCTCCTTTCCGGAACGAGGGGATTCGCGGCTTAACGTGAGAGCGGGCTTATTGTATAGTAAAAGAAGGCGGAATTCAGCCCGGGCCCGGACGAATAGCCCCGGACAAGGAGAGGCCATGGCCTATCGCACGCTGTCCGGTCAGCGCTTAGACCTGGTTTCCTGCGACCTCGACCTCGTCGAAATGATTTTGAACGACAAAGCCGCCCTGGCCGCGGCGTTGAATGCGACCGTCCCCGTCGACTGGCCGGTCTCGCCCGAGATCCAGCCGCTTTTCCGCGACAGGCTGAAAAGCGATCCGTCCGCATCCGGCTGGCTGGGCTATGCGGCCATCCTGCGGTCGGAACGGCTGGTCATCGGGGACATCGGCTTCCTGGGGCCGCCCGATCAGGCCGGGAGCGTCGAAATCGGCTTCTCGGTCGTGCCCGAGCGGCGCGGCCGGGGCTATGCCACCGAGATGGTCGGGATCCTGATCCACCGGGCTTTCATGGACGAGCGGGTGAACCGGATTACGGCCCATACTGAACCGGACAACGGGGCCTCGATGAAGGTCCTGGAGAAGAACGGATTCCAGCGCGCCGGCTCATCGGCGTTTCTCGACCAGGGCGATAAAACCGGCTGGCTCCTGGAGCGGGAAGACGCCGGCTTGATCTGAAATGGGCTATTTCGCCGGCTTGAAGAGGCCGGACGGGTCGGCCCCCAGCAGGCCGGCCTTGACCAGGGCCGGATCGGCGATCCGCAGCGCCCGGATTTGGGCCGGCGTCAGCACGTTGTAATGGCGGGCCCGGTCCAGGGCGTCTCCGATGCAGCTGATATCGTCCTCCGTCGTCATCCAACTCATCCCGTCGAAACGCGACACGTCGAAGGGAACGGAATACGCGCGCATCGTCTTTTGCCCGATCGGGTTGAAGTAGACGTCGAAGTAAGACATCATGAGCTCGCGGACGGATCGGTAGACGGGCTCGCGGAAGCGCAGGACGGTGTAATTCGATTTGGCCGCGCAGCCCCAGGACCCGTTTTCCCGGAAAACGGCCAAGACGTGGTCGTCGTCATTCCACGAGCGAATATCGACGAGGAGCGGCGGACGGCCGTGGAAACGGAAGGCGGCCGCGGCGAACAGTGCGCCTTCGAGACAATTGGCCTTCTTCTCCCGCATCAGACGCCGGGGTGAAGCCGTCCCCGGCGCCGGATCGTAGGCGATCGTATTGAGATAGTTCTGAACTTTGAACGGCGTGTCGATCCGGGCCAGCACGGTCCTCTCCGCCGGTGTCCACATCTTCCGCACTTCCGCTTTCGTCATTGTAAAATCCTTGCTTGGCAATCCAATGTGCGATCGGGTGCTTTCATTTCGGCGGCTCCGTGCTCCATTGAAGCTCGGTCCGGGGGTCGGCAAAGCGGAAATAGAACCCCCATCCGCCGTCGCCTTGCAGGATCTTGACCAGAACCTTGTTCCATCCCTTTTTCAAATGGACGGGGACGACGTCCTGGTCCGGATAAGCGCCCCGATAGGCCGGGTTGGAATGGACGAGCGCGTCATTGATCCAGACGCGGACGCCGTCGTCGCTGCCGAGCAGGATCGTCCCCGGCATGTCCTCGGGCGCCCGGACCCACCCCGCCGCGTAGATGATGACCTGTGTCGCGGGCTTCATCATCTCGGCCAGGGGCATGTATCCCGAGGGGCGGCCGCGGACCTTTTTCCAGGCCGCTTCCAGCCCGTTTTTGCCCGTGTATCCGGCTTTCAGATCGAGCGTGCGCTCCGGAGGATAGACCGTCGTCAGCGAATCCACGTCGGGCGCGTCGAAGGGGCCTATCAGGTTCCAATCGACGATGAAGCGCCGGTCGGACGGCTGGACGCGATAGCCGATCAGGCCGAGGTCGAAGCCGCTCGAAGCGGCGTCTTTTCCCGACTCGCGCAGGAAAAGCGTGCTCATTCCCGGCTCGAGCTCCACGTTTTTGAGCGAAAAGATCCCGAATCCGCGCTCCCTGGCGTATCCCTTGAAAAGCGACGGGCCGATTCCGACCAGCGCGCCTCCGCTGAGCAAAGCGGCCGCTTCGAGATCGCCCATGGCCGGGCCTTTCATCACGTAGAGGTCCAGGTCGTAGCGGTCGGCCGTTTCGACCGGAAAGACAAGCGAAGCCGAGGCGCCCGGGCCGGCGCCGTCCGTGGACAGGATGGGGAGCCGCGCTCCGCTCGGCCCGTAATAGGAGGAGGCCGCCAGGACCAGCCTGGGCGCCTCGAAACGGACCATTTTTTCAGCGTCCTCAAAGACCGAGTCCGTCGTCGCCGCCGTGGTTCCCGCAGCGACGGCGGCAGCCTTCCAATCGGGCAGGACGAAATTGTCGGGCGGGACGAGGGCGTAGGGCAGGCGGGCTTCGACGGAAGGCAGGGCCGGAAAGGGTTTGTGCGGTTCGACCTGGTACCAATAGGCTGTGGAAGAGTAGAAGTCCGAGCGGTCGTTGACGTTCCCGTGTTCGATGGTCACGCAGATGGATTTGCGGAAGGGGATCGGATCGGGAATGTGGAACCGATAGACGGTCGCCTTCGAGCCGGCCTGGAAATCCTCCTCCTGGAGAGGGCAGCCGTAGAACAGCGATTGGCTGACGCGCATCCCCCAGCCGTCGGAGAAATAATCCTCCGTTCCGGTGCCGTGGAGCGAGGGATCTTTTTCTCCATCGATAAAGATCTCGTCGTCGCCTTCGCCCCACCAGCCCATGGCCCGCTGAAGGACGCTCAGGTTGCAGCCGACATAGTGCCCCCGGCCTTCGGCCTCCAGGAACGTGTAATTGCGGCCCGGAGCGCAGGGGAATTCCTGCCGGTACTGGGCGTGGAAATAGGGAGCGCCGGCCGGAAGAGAGGGGAGCTCGCGGTAATCCACATAATAATAAAAGGCGGGGACTTCCTCTTGTCCCTCATTCGTGACGGTCACGCGGGCGGAACGGCCGAAGGGCATGTACCAATAACAATTGCGCGCCCGGCCCTCGGACGAACAGGTGATGGGCAGGGAGGAGAAATTGCGGTCGAGCCCGTGGCCGACGCCGAAGAAATCGCCGATCGGCGCCTCGACCGAGGGCGCGGCTTCGCCGTCCCAGTACATGCGCAGGACGAGCTTGCGGCCGTAGAACGGCTCGGCGGCGATGGTCACCCAGATGTGATGGATGGCCCCGGGACCTTTGAGGTCGGCCAGGACGGCGGTCGCGCCCGCCGGGATGGTCAGCGAGTCCTTGTTGCCCCCGCTCCGATCGTAGGACGAGACCCGTTTGCTGACGTAGTCCTGCGGCGCGCCCAGCTTGGTCAGGAGGTCCTGCCCGGTCGTCCGTGCGGGCGCCCCTCCCGCCGTGACGGCGCCCGCGATCATCAATCCTCCGAGAATCCGGACGATCTTCTTCATGACGGTTTTCCTCGTCTTCCGGCCGGCCTCAACGGGCCGGCAGGCCCCGCTTCTGGAAAAATCCGGCGGCCGGCGCGATCCGCACGGCCTCGGGCTTGACGTCCAGGGCATAGGCCTGGATGACCAGGTCTTCGTCCAGGACCTCCTTGGGCATGTTCGGGTTGGCGTAGCGGACGGGCGACGGCGCATTGGACGCCAGGGCCGCCTTCAATGCTTCGGCGTCCGGAGTGACGACGGCGACGAGGACTCGGCGGGGATCGAGATACTTGCGGATGGCCGCGTTGACGTCGGCCCGGCTGAGCTTGGGCAGGGCCTTCCGGGCCTCGGCCAGAAAATCGTCGCGGCCGTAATAGTGCGATTCCATCTGCCAGCCAAGCCGCTCGTTCAGGGTCTGGGGGTAGAGCTTGATGTAGTTGAGAAGGTAGGTCCGGACGAGCTCGAAGCGCTCCTCGGAGATGCCCGCTTCGACGAGTTTGTTCAGCTCGCGCAGGACCTGGCGGATGACGAAATGGCGGTTGGCGTTGCTCACCGGGCGGATCCAGATGGAGAAATACTGCTGCTGCCGGGAGTGGTTGGGCGCGGGAAACTTGTCCCGGCCCTGGACGAAATGTTCGATATAGGCGTAGTCGCCGTAGTTCTGGCCGCGCTCCTCGCGGATCTTCTGGTACAACCAGGACAGGTTCTGGCGGTGCTCGCCGAAATGCGCGCCGGCGATCCAAAGGGCGAAGAAGTCCTTGTCGGCCTTGGTCAGCGGGATCGGGAATCCCAGCGAAATGGCCGTGGCCCGGGTCGTCTGCTTTTCGGCCAGAACGAATTCCAGGCCCTGGGGCTTATGGGGGGCGGGAAGGACGATCCTGGGCGTGAACCCGGCCGGCAGGGTGTTGAAGTCGGCTTCGACGCGCTTGGGAAAATCGGCCGGATAGCCCCCGGCCAGTCCGACGACGATGTTGCCGCGGACGAAATGCTCATGGTAGAAGTCCTTGGCTTCGTCGAGGGTCAGCCCGGCCGCCGATTCGGCCGTCCCGGCTTCGTGGTGATCGTAAGGATGGCCGTCGTACATCATCAGGTTCAGGATCTCCTTGCCCAGGACCTCGTCCATGGTATTGACCAGGGACTTGTCGACGAAATCGAACTGGTCGGTCCTGAGGCGGTTGAAATCGTCCTCGCGGAAGCCGGGATCGAGGAGCATGTCGCGGAGGATGCCGTAATAGCGCTCCAGGTTGTCTTTGTGGATCGTGCCCGAAAAGACGGCCATCTCCTTGTCCATGCTCAGGGACAGGCTGGCGGCCAGGGGATAAAAGGCCCGGGTGATTTCGTCGATCGTCCGGGTCCGGCTTCCTCCGTTGGCCAGGAGACTCCAGGTCAGCTGGCAGAGGCCTTCCTTGTCCGACGGGTCGTTGGCCGAGCCGATTTTGACCAGGACCCGGAAGCTGACCAGCGGGTCGTCCGGGACGGGCAGGAGCTCCATGGTCAGGGCGGCGGGGTCGACCCGCCGGCAGGAATAAAACGGCAAAGCGGACAGGAGAAGGGCCGCGCCCAGGATCACGAGGACGGGCCGGTTCATGGGGCGCCTCCCGAGGCCAGGGTGACGGTCGTACTGTTGGCCGTCCGGAAATATTTCCGGGCCATATCCTGGATGTCCCGCGGCGTGACGCGGTCGTAGAGGTCGAAGAGCCTGTTGAGCGTCCCGGGATCGCCGGCCAGGTTGATGGAGAAGGCCAGAGCGCCGGCGATGCCGTCCGTGGTGCCCAGGGCGGCGGTCGTGGTGTAGCGAAGGTGGGACTTGACGTCGGCCAGGATGTCCGGAGAGACGAGCTCGGCTTTAAGCCGCTCCAGCTCCTTGAGGATCTCCTTCTCCACGTAGTGCAGGTCGTCTTCGGACTTGACCACGGCGTTGAAGATCAGGAGCGACGGGTCCCGGGAGTCGGCGAACGAAGCGCCCAGCGAAAGGCACTTCTGCTCTTTATAGACCAGGCGCTGGTAGATCGGCGAGAAGGGCGAGAAGGCGACCTCGGCCATCAGGTTCAGGGCCGCCTTGTCGATGACCTCGTCCGAGTAGGCCGGGCCGTGGAAGCCGATGGCCAGCAGGGGCAGGGTCCGGGACGGCCAGGGATCATTCGCCCGGCGGGCTTCCGTTTGGGGAGGCTCGACCGGCGTCACCAGAGCGTAGTTGGATTTCTCCCAGCCGCCGTAATACCGCTGGACGAGGCCCTTCAGGCGGGCCGGGTCGAAATCGCCGGTCACGAGCAGGATGGTGTTGTCCGGAGCATAGAAACGCTTTTTGTAGAGCCGGCCGTATTCGAACTGTTCGGGCAGGTCCTGGATGTCCTTCAGGAAGCCCAGGGTCGTGTGCTTGTAGGGATGGACCGTGAAAGCGGTATCGCGGAGGAGCTCGATCAGGCGGCGGCCCGGACTGGCGGCGCCGGCGTTGTATTCACCCTCGATGACCGGGGCTTCGGACCTGATCATGTCCTCTGTGAAGTCCAGATTGATGAAACGGTCGGCCTCGGTCTTGACCACGGTCTCCAAATTCTCCCGGCCGGCGAAGACGATATAATAATAGGTGTAATCGTCGGTGGTGGCGCCGTTGGTCCCCGCCCCCAGCCTGGTCATGAGCTCGTCGTAGGCGGCCTTCGGCACCTGCCGGGTGCCCTTGAACATCATGTGCTCGAAGAAATGGGCGAAGCCCGATTTGCCCGGCTCGATCTCGTTGCGCGAGCCGGAACGAACGATGGTGTAGTAGGCGATGATGTCCGGATTGCCCAGGGGAACGGAGACGATCTTGAGTCCGTTCTCCAACCGCTCGATCGTGTAAGGGAAGGGGAACACCTTAGCGCCCGGCGGTCGGGCGGGGACGGCCAGCGCCAGTGCGGCGGCTAGCCCGCAGGCGGCGTATTTGATCATGGCGATCTCCTTGGTCCGGCCGGGCCCGCGGGATTTCGACGCGGCGGCCGCCCGTCATGACCCTTGGCGACGCCCGTCGGCTACGCGGAAACGGGCGTCAGCCACTTCCGGTAACGCGGATTTTTTCCGCGGACCGCGTCGAGGTAGGCCGCCCGGATGCGCAGCGTCACCGGGCCCGGGGAGCCCGGTCCGATGGCGGCCGTCTCCCGGCGCTCGACCCCGTCGGAATGGTCCTTGACGCCGACGATCGGGACGACCTCGACGGCCGTTCCCGTGAAGAAGGCCTCATCGGCGGCCAGGAAGTCGGCTTTGGTGATCGGCCCGACCGCGGTCTTGCAGCCGAGGTCGGCGGCGATCTCCAGGACGCTCGTCCGGGTGATGCCTTCAAGGATGGATTCGCTCCGCTCGTTGGTCTTGACGATTCCGTTCTTGACCACGAAGACGTTCTCGCCCGGCCCCTCGGCGAGGCGGCCCTCGATGTTCAGGAAGACCGCCTCATCGCAGCCCTGGGCCCGGGCGTCCAGGCCGGCGATCGTCGATTGGACGTAGATGCCGCCGAGCTTGGCCCGCATGTCGAGCTGGGTGTGGTGGACGCGGCGGCGCGGCACGATGCAGACGCTGACGCCCTGGTCCGCTTTGTCGCCCAGATAGGCCTCCCATTCCCAGGCGGCGATGACCAGCTGGACGGGCGAGGCCTTGGGCACCAGCCCCAGGTTGCCGTAAGAAAAAAAGTACAGCGGGCGGATATAGCAGCCGTCCAGGCCGTTTTCGCGGACGGTGTCGAGGACCGCCCGGATGATCTCGTCCTTTCCGTAGGGCGGGACCATCTTGGCCGTGCGCGCCGAGTAAAGGAAACGGTCGATATGCTCGGGCAGGCGGAAGACGGCCGGGCCGCGGTCCGCGGGATAGGCGCGGATGCCTTCGAAGACCGACGTCCCGTAGTGCAGGGCATGGGTCATGGAATGAAGCGTCAGCTCCGACCAGTCGTGGAATTTCCCCATGGACCAGATTTTCTTGGCTTTGGGAAATTGGGAGGCATCGATCATCGCACGCTCCTGAGGCTGCATTTATGATCCAGGGAACAGGGGTTGTTTCCTGAAAGCTATCTCTATCACAAGTCCCGGAAAAAAGGAAATTGAACCGGGAACCTTATCGGCCGGGCTCAAAGTAGATGCGGCCGGAGTGGGCCGACGAACGGACCTGCCCCCCGACGATCAGCCTGCGCAGCTGGGCCAGAACTTCCTCGAGCGGCAGGCCGAGCGAGGCCGACAGGTCGGCCGCGGTCATCGGGCGCCGGAGGAGCGTTCCGGCGATCGCCGAGGCCGGATCGGGGGGAGCCTCCTCCCGGCTCCCGCGGGAGAAATCGGCGATGATCTCGGCCGCTCCGCCGAGGGCCTCGCGGGCCGCCTCGAGCTCCTTCCGGGTCAGCGGGCGGGCGGACTTTTCGGCCGGCGGCCGGATCACGGTGTTGAGCTGAACGCGGTCGGGGCGGATGCGGGCGATGGCCCTCTTCAGGGCCCGCAGGTGGGCCGGCCCGTCGTTGAGTCCCTTGACCAGCATGATCTCCAGCCAGATCGGGCCCTTGAATTCACGGCGGAAGGCGACGAGCCCGTCGATGATCTTTTCCACGGTCAGCCCGGCGTGGGGGCGGTTGATGCGGGCGAAGACGCCGGGCGTGGCCGCGTCGAGCGAGGGGACGACGATGTCGGCGGCGGCGGCGTCGCGGCGGGCCCGGGCCCCCAGGAGGCCGGAGGAATTGGTCAGAAGCACGATCTTGACGTCGGTCAGCCGGCGGACGCCGGCGATGATCCGGCCCAGGCCGGAGTGGAGGGTCGGCTCGCCCGATCCAGAGAACGTGACTGCGTCGATGGGGTTCTTCTTGTCCAGGGCCTCCTTGATCTGGGCCAGGATGGTCCGGACCGGGACGAATTCGCGGCGGCGGACGGTCGTCGTCCCGGTCGAGCCGAGCTGGCAATAGACGCAGTCCATGGAGCAGGTCTTGAAGGGGAGGAGGTCGACGCCCAGTGAAAAGCCCAGCCGCCGCGAAGGGACCGGGCCGTAAACCCGGACCTTGCCGTCCGCGGCCGCGCCGGCCTTCATCACTTCCCTCCCTGTGTCCGGATGAAGCGCGACACTGAGCGGTCGTAGGTCCGCTCCACGGCGTCCGGGAAAACACAGGCCGGGAGCTCGCGCATGCTCCAGTGGTAGCTCAGACATTCGCAGCAAAGGCCTTTTCTGGGGCAGGGTTCGTAGCTGCAGTTGCAGGCTTTCTTGTTGGCTTCGGCGGTGCAGGCGCGCATGGGGTTCTCCAGGGCAATCTGATATAATATCCTAACATTAAACGAGAGAACGACCAATGAAACGCATGTCCGACAAAGAAGCCGGGGCCGGCCTGGACGCGAGGCTCCCGGCCATCGAGACGTTCCCCAACCAGTTCCGGGACTACGAGATCCGCATCGAGATGCCCGAGTTCACCTCGGTCTGCCCCAAGACCGGACTTCCCGATTTCGGGACGATCACCGTCCGCTACATCCCGGCCAAAGCCTGCCTGGAGCTCAAGTCCTTAAAGGAATACATCCTGGCCTATCGCAATCTCGGGATTTTCTACGAAAACGCCGTCAACCGCATCCTGGAGGACGTCGTCAAGGCCTGCCGGCCCGTCCGGGCCGAGGTCGTCGGCGAATTCAGCCCCCGCGGCGGCCTGATGTCGGTGGTCGAGGCCCGATTCCCGCGCAGCCGCGAGTTCGGCTGCGGGTGCGAATAAGCCTCCGGCCCGGCCCCGCCTTCTCCCATGCCCAAAGCCCACGGACCGCGCTTCGGCCTGAGCGACATCCTCATGCTGGCCGCCGTGGTCATGTGGGGGATCAATTTTTCCCTCATCAAGATCGCCCTGCGGGAGATGACGCCCAACGGCTTCAACGGCTGGCGCGTCACCCTGACGGCGGCCAGCTTCGTTGTCCTGCTGGCCTTTTCGGGCCAGGGGTTCCGCGTTCCCCGCCGCGATTTCTGGAAGCTGCTTCTCCTGGGCGTTCTGGGCAGCGCCGTCTACCAGGGCATCTTCATCCACGGCGCCTCGGGGACCTCGGCCTCCATCACCTCGCTCATCCTGTCCATGTCCCCCGTGTTTGTGGCCCTGCTCAGCGCGGCCCTGGGCATCGAGCGGATCCACTGGGCGGCCTGGCTGGGGATTCTCATCTCGATCGCCGGCCTATATGTCATCATCGCCGCCAACGGCGGCGGAGGGCATTGGTCCGCATCCGATTTGCGCGGCGACGGGCTCGTCTTCCTCGGCATGATCTGTTGGTCGCTGAGCACGGTCTTTGCCAATCCCTTCCTGGAGACCATGACGCCGCTCAAGTACGCGGCCCTGACCGTGGCCATGGGGACCGCCTTTTACATCCCCTTCACCGTCCGGGACATGCTGGCGGTCCGCTTTGCGGCCGTCTCCTGGAAGGCCTGGCTGTCCCTCGTCATGTCCGGCCTCTTCGGTCTCGTCTTCGGCTACCTCATCTGGTATTACTCCGTCCAGCGCGTCGGGAACGCCCGCACGGCCGTCTATAACAACCTCACGCCGATCTTCACCGCCCTGTTCGCCTCCCTGCTCCTGGGAGAGAAGCTCAGCCCCATCCAGGCCGTGGGTGCGGCGATCATTCTCGGCGGCGTTTTCCTGACCCGCATCGGGTATCGATATTTTCTTAAGGGCCGGAGATTCGAAGCCCCCATACCCGATTGATCTTGGGGCCGGCTTCGGGCACAATGGGTCCGGCTTGAGCATGCCCCATCCGGAGAGCCCCATGACCGAAAGCGCCGCAGCCGGACCTCGCCGCTCCCGCGTCCCCCTCATCGTTTTTATCGCCGCCGCCTTTGTCTTCCTCTTTTCGGCGGGATACAACTATTTCGTCTTCGACCATGTCCCCCACATCCACGACGAGATCTCCTCGCTCTTCCAGGCCCGGATCCTTCTCAGCGGCCATTTCACCGTCCCCTCGCCGCCCGCCCGCGAATCCTTCGATTTCCCCCACACCATCAACAACGGCCGCTGGTACAGCATGTATCCGCCGGGCTGGCCGTTTCTGCTGGCCTTGGGCGTGCTCGTTCGGGCGCCCTGGCTGATCAACCCGATCCTGGGCGGTCTGACGATCCTGCTCCTTTATTTCCTGGGGCTCGAGATCCACGGCCGGCGGACGGGGGTCCTGGCCGCCGTCCTGGGGGCCGTTTCGATCTGGCTCCTGCTCATGTCCGCGACCATGATGTCCCATCCGGCCAGCATGGTCTTCAACGCCGTCTTCCTCCTTTTCTTCTTCCGCTCGCTGAAAAGACCGGACATCCGCAACGGCCTCTTGGCCGGCTTCGCCTTCGGCGCCGCGTACCTGGTCCGCCCTTACAACACCCTGGTCTTTTCCATTCCCCTTCTCCTCGTCCTGGCTTTCCGCCTGCTCAAGGAATTCAAGGCCCGCTGGAAGAACGCCCTGGCCATGGCCCTGCCGGCGGCCTTCTGCGGGGGCTTCTTCCTTTTCTTCAACGTCATGACCACGGGCCATGCCTTCACGCCCGGCTACCTCGTCTACCACGGCCCCCAGTACGCCGTCATCTTTGGGCGGCCGGCGACGCTGGATTACGATTTCACGCCCCTTGTCGCGGCCGTCCAGATCGGCGAGAACATGGCTGCAATCAACGACGACCTCTTCGGCTGGCCGCTGACATCGCTGTGGCTGCTCGTCTTCACGCTCTGGGCGGCCCTGGCCCGGCCGCGGGAACGCGGCCCGGACTTGCTCCTCGTCTGCGGCTTCCTGAGCATGACCGTCGGCTTTTTCTTTTTCTGGGGATCGTTCGTCATCATCGGGGCGCGGATGTTCTTCGACAGCCTGCCGTTGCTCATCCTCCTCAGCGCCCGCGGCCTGGAGCGGGCCCCGGCCCTTCTGGCCGGCCGGTTCCGCCGGATCGGGGAGGCGGCCTGGGGCAAGGCGATCGCCGGCGTCCTCGTCCTGTTCACCGTCTACGCGTTCGCCGTGCGGTTCCCCGCCTGGACGCGGCCGCCCGGCTACCAGTGGTTCTACTCGCGCTACGACCACAACTTCTGCGGCTCGACGGCCTGGATCGACAACGCCGTCCGCGGGCTCGGCCTGCACAACGCCGTCATCGTGCTCAAGTTCCAGTACGGCCCCCTGGGCGGCTTTCCCACGGGCTGGTGGAGCTCCGGCTTCGCCTACGACACCCCCAAGCTCGACGGCGATGTGATTTACGCCAACGACCGCGGGCCGGCCCAAAATCAGGCGCTTCTCCGCGCTTTTTCCGGCCGGTCGTTCTACCTGTATGCCGGGACCCTGGACAAGGGCGTCCTCGCCCCGCTGCGCGAGGAAGACGGCGTCGTCCGGACCGGCCCACCCATCGTCCCGGCGCGAACGCCCCGGCGTTCGGTGACTCTCCTCCCGGGACAGGAAGGCCTGTTCACGATGTATTCCGCCGAATTCCGGGCTTTCATCGAGGAGTCCGGCCGGGTCGAAGGACCCGAAGCGCTGACCGTCGACCGCCTGACCGAAATCGGCCGGGCCTTGCAGAAAGATAGAAATTATGCCCGCGCCGCCCTGGCTTTCGAGGCCGCGCTTCAGCTGGAAAAGAATCCCAAGATCCGCTGGCCCCTGCTCATGAGCCTGCACCCCTGCTACGTCAAGACCGGCAGGATGGTCCTGGCCAAGCGAATCATGGCCAAGTTCGAGGAGTCCGATTTCAAGGGCCGGGCGCTCTTCGACATCCTGCCCGAGCGCGGCTTCTAGCGCCTGTCCGGATCAGGGTATCCGCAGGATCTTATGCATCTGGAGGGACAGGCGGACGTTTGTCCGGCCTTCTTTCGCCGCCCGCCGCACCATCCGCAGGGCCTTGGCCCGGCTTGCGGCGGTGTTCGATTCGGGCTGGACAAGAAGGGGCACCGCGGGCGGGAAGGCGTCGCGGACGCGGGCCGCGACCGCGAACGTCAGCTCCCGGGACGCGACCAGCTTGACCTCCCGGGCCCGGACGCGGTACCCCGGATGAAAAGCATAATCGGGCGGTTTGGGCGAGAGGGTGTACCAATCGACGGGGAGGCGGCGGTAGAAGATGCCGTTCGTCTCGATCTGGATAAGAAATCCTTTCTTTTTCAACAGCCGCACGAGCGGGCCTACGTCCTGCAGCAGCGGTTCGCCGCCGGTCAGGACGATCCATTCGGCCGGCCGGGATTTTCGCAGGCGGGCGGCCCGGGCGGCGATGCGCGCGATCGGCGTTTCCCGCCCTCCCGTCCAGGCCCGCTTGGTGTCGCAGAATGGGCAGCGCAGGTTGCATCCGGCCAGCCGGATGAAGATCGTCGGCTCGCCCTGGCGCAGCCCCTCGCCCTGGAGGGAAGCGAAGATCTCAGCGATCTTCAGTGTAGGTGGCTGCGGCATCATCGGATTCCCAGACCGTGACCGCCTTGACGGGAAAGAACTTCTTCAGGTCCTGGAAGAGGCGGCGGGCCAGGTTTTCGGCCGAGGGATTGAACTCGAAGAGATCGTTGAGCAGGGCGTGGTCGGGCAGGACCGATGCCAGCTTCTGCTTGATGACGGCGAAGTCGATGCCCAGCCCGGTCTTGTCCAGCTCGGCGACCTCGATGGCCACCTCGACCTGGAAGGTGTGGCCGTGGACCTTCTCGCACTTGCCCTCGTATTCGCGCAGGTAATGGGCGGCCGAGAAACGGTCGCGGACGCGCAGTGTCCAGCTCATGGGAGGCCTCTCTTTCGAAGTCGGACGAGAAGGGGGTCCTCGACGCCGGCCTCGCGGAAGGCCCGGCGGCGCAGCAGGCAGGACGAGCACCGTCCGCAGGGGACTTCCCCGCCGTCGTAGCAGGAGACGGAATGGCTGTAATCCGCGTCGAGCCCCAGCCCGATCCGGACGATCTCCGATTTCTTCAGGCGGATGAACGGCGTGGTGATGAGGAAGCGCCGGCCGGTGAAGGCCGCCTTCGTTCCGGCGTTGATCGTCCGGGCCATGGCCCGGACGAAATCCGGGCGGGTGTCGGGATAATCGGGCGAATCGATGACGTTGAAACCGGTGATGATCTCCCCGGCCCCCCGGGACTCGGCCCAGG
Organism: Candidatus Aminicenantota bacterium; assembly: GCA_963729855.1. Taxonomy (GTDB): domain Bacteria; phylum Acidobacteriota; class Aminicenantia; order Aminicenantales; family UBA4085; genus UBA4085. The sequence goes on from CAVSPT010000005.1 coordinate 1,225,863, forward strand.
CCGCGGCCAGGGCCAGCAGGATGCCGTTTCGAAACGGGACGTAGGTGACGGGCGGGCCGCCGGCGCTGTGGGCGAAGCGGTTTTTTTTGGGCACGGCGATCGCCGGGTCGGTCAGGGCCGAGCCGCCGATCTGGGTCAGGTCGACCTTCAGGAGCGTCCAGGGGACGCCGGCCCTCCCGGCCGTCGTCCGGGCCATGCGGATTTCGACGCGGTGGCGCTGGCCGTAATCGAAGGTCAGCGCCCGCACTTCGGCCCGCTTCTTTTTGGCCCAATAAAGCGCGGTCGTGGAATCGAGCCCTCCGGAGAACAAAACAACGGACGGAGTCACGGGCGCGCCCTCATATCAGCTCTCGTCCCTGTACCGGAAGCCGTACTTGATGGCCTCCATGTTCTTCTCGATGAACTTCGGCGGCAGGAGGTCGCGGATGTTGAGGAGGAGGATGTTGATCCCGATGTAGCGCAGGATGCGGCCCAGGGCGATCATGTTGATGTAGACCTTGCTGCCGAAGAGCGAGAGGGCCACGTTCTCGAACCCGTAGAAGGTGCCGTGGCTGCTCTTGACGCTGCACTCGATGGCCCCGTCCTGGCAGATGCTCTCGTCGATGACCATGGCCTTGGCCGGGAACCAGTCGCGGTTCTTGGTGAACTTGATCAGGATGTCGGCCTCGTCGATGATGGGGTTTTCGATCTTGACGTCCGAATAGATGAGATCCGCCGAGATCTTGCCGCTGCGGACGGCCGAGTCGTATTCCAGGTTGAGCGAGACTTCGTGGCCCAGGCGGGCCAGGATCGAGGCCAGGGTGAAGGACAGGAGCTTGACGCCCTGGCCGGCCTCGCCCAGGATCTTGATCTTTTTCTCCAGGTCGATGACGCCTTGGGGGCCGATGTACTTGTAGATGTTCTGGATCTTGACGCCAAACATGCTCTTCTCGATGAGGACGCCCTTCTGGAATCCGAGCTTGCCGCAGAAATCCAGGAACTTGTTGTGCTCGGCGTGGACCCACATCTCGAGCTTGGTCACGCCTTCGCAGACGGCCTCGTTCTCGGCGAAGGCGAAGAGCTTGCGGACGGCGCCCTTGCCCCGGTAAGGCTTCAGGCAATAGATCCAATAGATGGAGAAGACGCGCTGAAAGAGCCAGCCGTAAATGAAAGCGACGATCCGGCCGTCGTCCTCGACGACGTACAGCCTGGCCTGTTCCTCGCCGCACATCTCGGTCAAGGCCTCGTTGGTGAAGTTGGCCTTGAGGACGCGCCGGACCTCCTCCGTCTCCCTGGCGTAGATCTCCTCGATGAGGAGCTCCATCAGCGGGTTGACCGCCTGACAGTCCTGGGGATCAGCTCTCCGGACCAGCATTTTTAACGACTCCTAGTTCATTGTCCTTCAATGGCCCGGCCGGATTGAGGTTGAGCCGGAAGTCCGCCTTGAGCTTGAAAAGCATCTCGTAGCCGTTCTTGAAGCCGAGGCGGCGGCCGAAGTTCTCGATGCAGAAGGACATGGCGTCGACGAAGGCGAAGCCCGGCCATTCGATGGCCTCCCGCATGATCTTCTGCAGATGGTTGATCTGGTAGGCCGAGCCGCGCCCGTAGAAGTAGCGGGCGTTGGAGGCGATGATGCCCTGGATGTTGATGGGCGCGGCGTGGGCCCCGAAGGGCGAGGTCAGGGTCTTGGCCCCGACGGGGGTCGTGGGAGCCATCTGGCCGCCGGTCATCCCATAGATGGCGTTGTTGATGCAGATGACGGTCAGGTCGGTGTTGCGGCGGGAGGCGTGCAGGAAGTGGTTGCCGCCGATGCCGACCAGGTCGCCGTCCCCGCTGAAGACGATGACCTTGAGCTTGGGGTTGGCCAGCTTGATGCCCTCGGCCACGGCGATGGCCCGGCCGTGCGTGGTGTGGACGCTGTCGACGTCGAAATAGCCGGCCGTCCGGCCGCTGCAGCCGATGCCGGAAACGACGACCAGCTCCTCGCGCGGAACGTTCATCTTCTCCAGGGCGAAGGTCAGCTGCTTGAAGACCGTCCCGATGGCGCAGCCGGGGCACCAGGTGGACGGCAGGCGCTCCCATTTGACGTAGTCTTTATAGTTCATGGAGCCGTTCCTTGATTTCTTTAAGGCTGATCTCGCCTCCCAGCATGGGGATGCCCAGGACGTCCCGCCGCAGGATCCGCTCGATCTCGCCGCGGTACTGGCCGTCGTTCATCTCCACGACGACGACGCGCTTGTGCCGGGCGGCGGCGGCCTCGATCTCGTCCTCCAGCAGGGGGAAGAGGGTGACCGGCTTGAAGATCGAGTAGCTCCGCTTGAGCGGCAGGACGACGCGGTAGGAGATGCCGTAGGCGATGAGCAGGGTGTCGGACTGATCGTTGGGCAGGTATTCGTAGAAACGGTAATTTTTGGCGGCGTTGAGCACCCTCTCCTTGGTCGCCCAGTACCATTTCCGGTAGTAGGCCGTGTCCTTGGTGCAGGGAATGCCGTCGCGGGACAGCAGGCCGGTGAAATGGCGCTTCCCGGCGCCCAGGGGCGGGATCGTCCGCGGCACGGTCTTGACCTCGATGGCCTCGAGATCGACGGTCTCGGCCAGGTGGGAGAGAAAACCGTCCAGCAGAAGGATGACCGGCGTCTTCGATTCCTCGGCCGCGTTGAAGGCCTCGATCGCATAGCGGTAGCATTCCTCGACGGAGGAGGGGTAGAGGACGATGGCGGTGTAATCGCCGTGGCTGCCGTGGATGCTCTGGATGATGTCTCCCTGCGAGGGCAGGGTGGGCATGCCCGTGCTGGGGCCGACGCGCTGGACGTTGACGACGACGAGCGGGACTTCCATCATGTGGGCCAGACCGATGCCTTCCTGCTTCAGGGAAATGCCCGGGCCGGCGCTGCTGGTCATGGCCTTGCGGCCGGCCAGGCTGCCGCCGATGGCCAGGTGGATGGAGGCGATCTCGTCCTCGGCGTGGATGAAGACGATCTCGCCTTCCTTGGCCGCCAGGTAATGCATGATCTCCGAAGCCGGGGTGATCGGGTAGGCGGCGAAGAAGGTCATGCCCGCCCGCAGGGCCCCCATGGCCACGGCTTCGTTTCCCAGGATGAGGCGTTTCATTTTTTCGGCTGGACCTCGATGGCGAAATCGGGGCAGTACCTGGTGCAGAGCAGGCACTGCGTGCACTTGTGGAGGGAAACCATCTCGTCATCGGCGAATTCGAGGTTCTTGACCGGACAAATGTTGATGCAGGTGAAACAGTGCTTGCAGTAGGTCGGGACCCAATTGATGACCGGGTCGATTTTCTTGTTCGGGGCGGCCATTATTGTGTCGGCGGCCGGGGCGCGTCTTTGGCGGCCGGATATAATTTCAGACCATAGACGCGGTCGGCTTCGCGGATCTTCAGGCGCAGAAAATAGGCCAGAACGGCGACGAACAGCCACAGCCAGGCCAGGAAGACGAGGACGGCCGTTTTGTCCTTAAGAGAGGCGAAGGCCGGATGGACGGTCACCGGCGGCGGCGGCGTTTTGACCTTGGGCGCGGCCTTCGCCGGCGTGACCTGGGTCGCGCCTGCCTGGAGGAGCCCCGGCAGAAGGAGCGCCAGGGCCAGGGTCAGGACGAGAGCGGCGGAAACGGTCCTCTTCATAGCAGGCTCCAGACGGTCATGGCCACGGCGTAGGCCAGGCCGAGATAGGCGACGACGGTGATGGCCCGTCCTTTCTTTTCCGCGGGCTTGTTGTCGATGAACGGCAGGAAGAAGATCAGGACCAAGGCGATGAGAACGAAAAGGACGGCCAGGGCCTCGCCCGTGACGACCAGGACGTTGGCCGGGAAGATCTTCAGCGTCTGGAAAAGGAAGAGGAAGTACCATTCGGGCTTGATCCCCGCGGGCGCCGGGGCCATGAGGTTGGCCGCCGGACCGAGCGACGGGGCGAAGACGACCGCCGCCGTCAACAAAGCCCCAAGCAAAACGATCAAGACCAGGCTTTCGCGGAGGACGAAATTCGGCCAGAAGGGCAGGCTGGGAACCCTCCGGTTCTTGATTTCGGCCTCCAGCGGGACGCTGATGCCGTGCCGCTGGATGACGAAGACGTGGAAAGCCAGGACGGCCAGGAGGACGAGGGGCAGGACGCAGACGTGGAAGATGAAGAAGCGGGTCAGCGTGTCTCCCGTGACGTCCTCGCCGCCGCGGAGGAACTTGACCGCCCAATCGCCGATGAAGGGGATGGCCTTGGGGATGTTCGTCCCGACCTTGGTCGCGGCCAGCGAAAGGTCGTCCCAGGGCAGGAGATAGCCGGTGAAGCCGAAGCCCATGGAGCAGACGAGCAGCAGAACCCCGCTCATCCAGGTCAGCTCCCGCGGCTTGCGGTAGGACTTGGTCAGCAGGATGGCGACCATGTGGACCATGACGATGGCGATCATGCAGGAGGCCGACAGGCTGTGGACGGAGCGGACGATCCAGCCCAGCGGGACGTCGGTCATGATCTTGCCCACGCTGGCGTTGGCCCCCTCGAGAGTCGGCTTGTAGTAGAGGGCCAGCATGATGCCGGTGACGATCTGGATGCCGAGGAAGAGCAGGATCGAGCTGCCCGTGTAGTACCAGATCGTGTGCTTGTGCCGGGGCACCTCTTTTTTGGCCATGAAGGCCGAGATGGCCGGCAGGCCTAGGCGGTCGTTGAACCAGGCGGCGAGCTTTTTCATCAGGCCACCCCCGGCTTGCGGACCACGATGGTGTCGCCCTCGACCGCCACATCGAGCTTGCGCAGGGGTTTGGGCGGCGGGCCGGCGATGTTCTTGCCGTTCTCGTCGTACCATCCGCCGTGGCAGGCGCAGTAGAACTTCTTCGTGTCGGGCTGCCAGGCCACGTTGCAGTCGAGGTGGGAGCAGACGCCGACGAGGGCCAGGTAGGTCCCGTCGTCCTGGAGCTTGAGGAAGCCCGGCTTGCTGCCCCAGGCGAAGACCTTGACCGTATTGGGGGCCAGGTCCTTGTAGTCGGCCAGCGGCAGGATGGCCTCTTCGGGCTCTTTATACGGAGGCGTGATGAATTTCAGGATCGGGCTGAGGAAGGCGACGGCCGTCACGCCGACCCACCCGCCGAGAAGGCCGTTGAGAAATTGGCGCCTCGAATAGAGGGAATGATTGATCTTCATCGCTTCTTCCCCACGATCCGTTTCAAGCGTTCGGCCACCAGCCTGCGCCGCACGCCCTCGATGCCGTCCGCGGGACGGACGAGCTTGGGGCAGACGTCGTTGCAGCGGAAGACCGTGTCGCAGCCCCAGGCCCCGGTGGGCGTATCGACCTTGGCCAGCGAGGGCCATTTCCTTTTGTCCCGGGGGTCCTTGATGAAGCGGTAGAGCTTGGCCAGCGCGGCCGGGCCGACGTAGCGGCCGTCGCGCGAGGCCACCGGGCAGGCCGCGTAGCAGCAGGCGCAGAGGATGCAGGTGATGAACTGGAAGGTCGTCTCCATGTCCTTCTCTTCGACCAGGTGGCCCTTGGGCGGGATGTCCCCTTCGGGCTGAAGATAAGGCTCGACCAGGCGGTAGGCCGCCCAGAACGGCTCCATGTCGACGACCAGGTCCTTCTGGATCTCCAAATTGGGCAGGGGCTCGATGACGGCGACGTCGCCTTCCAGCGCGTCCACCAGGGTCCGGCAGGCCAGGGCGATCTCGCCGTTGATGACCATGGCGCACGAGCCGCAGACGGCCTCCCGGCAGCTGTAGCGGAAGGCCAGCGAGGGGTCCTGCTGGTCGCGGATGTCCTTCAGCGTATCGAGCACGGAATCGGCCGGCTTGGGCTCGTGGATGAACGATTCGAAATGGGCCTCGCCCTCGGCCACGGGGTCGTAACGGAGGATCTTGAAGGTCTTGCTCATGTTCATGCCCCCTAATATTTCCGTTCCTGGGGCTTGTACTTGTCCACGTTGAGGGGCCGATAGGAGACCTCCGGCCCCTTCTCCGTCCAGGTCATGAGGGTGTGCTTGAGCCAGGTCTCGTCGTTTCTCTTGTTGAAGTCGATGCGGAAGTGCGATCCGCGCGTTTCCTCGCGGAGCAGGCCGCCCTTGACAATGACCTCGGCGACATCCAGCATGTGGTCGAACTCGATGAGCGTCACCAGCTCCTGGCAGTAGCGGATGCAGGAGCCGAAGATGAAGACCCGCTTGTACTCCTCGCGCAGCTCGGCGATGCCGTCCAGGGCCTGCTCCAGGGCGCTGGCGGTGCGGAAGACGCCGACCTTGTCGCTCATCAGGGCCTTCAGCCGGTTGAGCAGGGAGTAGACGTTCTTGCCGGCGATGAGCTCGTGAAGGTTCTTGACCTTGTTGTAGAGCTTTTGCGATTCGGAAGCCACTTCCCGTTCGTGGCCGTCGCTGCCCCCGCCGCCCAGGACGAAGGCCGAGGCCGAGCGGCCGGCGATCTTGCCGAAGACGATGGCGTCGAGAAGCGAGTTGCCGCCCAGGCGGTTGGCCCCGTGGACGCTGACGCAGGCGCACTCGCCGGCGGCGTAGAAGCCGGCCATGGGCGAGGCGCAGGTCTTGTCCACGTCGATGCCGCCCATGGAGTAGTGCTGGGCCGGCTGGATGGGGATGGGGGTATCGACCGGGTCGAGCCCGGCGAAGTGGATGCAGATGTCCTGGATGCCCGGCAGAAGCTTCTCGATCTTCTCCCGGCCCAGGTGGCGGAGGTCGAGATGGACGTACTGGTTGTTGAAGCCGTTGCCCTTGTCGATCTCGGTCTGGATGCTTCTGGCGACGATGTCGCGCGGGGCCAGCTCCATGGACGTGGGGGCGTAGTCCTCCATGAATCGGCGGCCCTTGTTGTTGACCAGATAACCGCCCTCGCCGCGCGCCGCCTCGGTGATCAGGATGTTCTTGCCGATGAGCGACGTCGGATGGAACTGGACGAACTCCATGTCCTTGAGCGGCACGCCGGCCCGGTAGGCCATGCCGATGCCGCTGCCCAGGTTGATGAAGGCGTTGGTCGAGAGCTTGAAGACGCGCCCGTAGCCGCCCGTGCCGAAAATTACGGCCTTGGCCTGGACGGGCACGATCTTGCCGTTGGACAGGTCGTAGGCGACCAGGCCGATGCAGGCCCCGTTGCGCACAACGAGGTTCGTCACCAGCCATTCGTTGTAGAAGACGACGTTCTTGCGGACGGCCTGCTCATAGAGCGTGTGCAGGAGCATCTGGCCGGTCCGGTCCTGGGCGTAGCAGGTCCGGGGGTAGCCGGCGCCGCCGAACGGCCGCTGGGCGATCGTCCCGCCGGGGAAGCGGCTGAAGGGCACGCCCCAGTGGTCCAGCTCGTACATGGTCGGAATGGCCTCCTGGCACAACAGCTCGGCGGCGTCCTGGTCGGCCAGGTAGTCGCTGCCCTTGATCGTGTCGAAGGCGTGCTTCTCCCAGGTGTCGTCCTTGCCGGCGGGATTGTTGGCCAGGGCGGCGTTGATGCCTCCCTGGGCGGCCACCGAATGGGACCTCAGCGGATGGACCTTGGAGACGACGGCCACCTTGAGCCGGGGATCGGCGGTCAGGGCGGCGGCCAGCCCGGCCAGACCTCCCCCCACGATGACGATATCGTGGCTGATCATTTAGTAGTTCCTGGTGTAGTAGATGATCAGCAAACCGGCGCAGACCAGGGTGCCCAGGCCGGAGAACAGCCAGAAGAGGAGCTTTTCCTTGCGCACGCCCAGGTCGATGACGACCGTCCGCAGGCCGTAGAAGGCGTGGTAGACGACGGCCGTGATGAGGAACGTGTCGACGAGCGGGCTGGTGTGGAGGAGAAGCGCCCAGTCGGGCTTCTGGCCCTTGGTCATGAGGAAGAACGCGGTGAAGATCTTCAGGCCGAGGAGAACGAACAGGAGAAGGCCCGAAATGCGATGGAAGACCCAAATGAACATTGTGCCCTTCCTTCTTACGGCATCATTTTTCTGCGGGGCGAGCGTTCCGCCCGAAACGGAGTTATTATATTCAAGCGGAGGGGGGCTCGCAATCGAAAATTGCGGGATCATACGGAGACGGATTTAAGGATCGAGAGGGACCCCAGGGAGCATATAATAATGTCCATTGAAACCTTAGGGTGCTATGGAGTTTCCGGGCTGAGCATTAAAAAGCATTAACGACATCAGAGATGAGGGGCGAGGGAGAAAAATGAGCAAAATCCTTAGAATCTTCAAGTTGATTGTTTTAGCGGCCGTTATGGCCTCGGCGCAGCAGCCGGCGACCTTTCAGGATCCCCTGCTCGATCATTTTGCGGGCAAATGGGTCCTGACGGGCACGATCGGGGGAGCGGCGACGACGCATGATGTCGATGCGGCCTGGGTGCTGGGACATCAGTACGTAAAGTTCCAGGAAGTGTCGCGCGAGAAGGACGCCAAGGGCCAAGCGGTTTACGAGGCGATCGTTTTCATCGGCTGGGACCAGCCGACGAGTCAGTATTCGTGTTTGTGGCTCGACAACACCGGCGGCGGAGGACTGGTCGGCCAGGCCATCGGCCACGCCAAGCGTGAAAGCGACAAAATCGCATTCCTTTTTAAAGGCGCGGACGGCAGCCTTTTCCATACGACATTCGTATACGATAAGAGTTCCGACGCTTGGCAATGGCTTATGGACGGCGAGGAACACGGCAAGCTCCAGCCCTTCGCCCGGGTGAAGCTGACTCGGAAATCGTGATATATTAAAAAGATCTAGCGCGCCATGTCGAATAAACGGTCCGGCCATAAGACGATTTGCCCCTGGTGGCTGTGCTACACCTTCGATAACCCTTTCCGCAAGCTTTTCCATAATCCCAAGACCCTGTTGGGCCCCTATGTCCGCCCGAGGAGCACGGCCGTCGACGTCGGCGCCGGCATGGGGTATTTCTCCATCCCCCTGGCGAGATTGGTCGGAGCCGCGGGGCATGTGACGGCCATCGACGTTCAGAGCAAGATGCTCTCCGCCCTGGCCGCCAGGGCCCGCCGCCGCGGAGTCTCGGAAAGGATCAGTCCGTATCTGGCAAGCGGGGGTTCCCTGGGGCATCATCCGCAAGCCGACTTCATTTTGGCTTTTTGGATGGTCCATGAAGTCCCCGATCAACCGGTATTCCTCAAGGAAATATTCGATTTATTGAAGCCCGACGGGCTCTTTCTGCTGGCCGAACCACGGGCCCACGTGACCGAGAAGGATTTTCTGCGGACTTTGCAAACCGCGGACGAAGTCGGTCTTGCCGTCAAGGACAAGCCGAAGATCCGCTTCAGTCGGACCGCCCTTTTAGCCCGCAGGTAAGGCCCGAGGACGACGCTCCGGGAAATGTTCGCCGATCAGGAGGCCCTATGAACGATTTTCCCCAATTCATGAAGAATCCGTTGAACAAGATCGCCCGTGAATCCCAACATACCGAGAATATCGACGGCTACGTTTTCGACGGCCGGGATGGAAGCCAGGTTGCTTTTTGGACTTGCCGGAAGAAAAGAAAATCCGTCGAACATGCCCACGATTACGACGAATATATGCTGGTGGTGCAGGGGGAATACACGCTGATCATCGAAGACCGGAAAATCCCGATGGCCGCAGGGCAGGAGTATCAGATCGCCAAGGGAGTGAAGCATTCAGGGGAATGTATCGCCGACACCCGCACAATCCATGTCTTCGGCGGGAAGCGCGTCGAGCGGGAAAAGGACACCGATCATCTATCGGGCCACCGCCAGGATTGAAATGCGCGCCGCGGCCGCTTGAAGAGGGGGATCTTTTAGATGAACGATACGCTGCACATCACGAGCGGAGACACCGCCGGCGGCCTCCTGGCGAAGGCCGGCCTTGGCGGAGAGATATTCGTCTGGCACGACATTCTTTATGACGGCCCCCGCAATCCAGGATGGCCCGACGATCGGACAATCGACGACCGGGCGGAATTTCTCGAGCGGACGACCGGCGGAGGGCTGAGCAAGGCGCGGGTGAAGGAAACGCTCATGGCCCAGTACGCCAAGCTCGCGGCCGCTGCGAACGATGGGCAGATTGTGCTCTGGTTCGACGCCTGTCTTTTCGATCAATCCATGCTTGCGCATATTCTGACCTGTCTGCGGCACAAGGGCATCCGGCAGGCGGAACTCCTTTGCGTCGACGCCTTTCCGGGGATTATGCCGTTCGACGGGCTTGGCCAGCTTCAGCCGGCGCAACTGGCGTCACTGTATGATCAGCGCCGGCCGGTCACGGAGGCCCAGTTCGAGTACGCCCAAATCGTGGACAGGGCGTTCGCCACTCAGGACGCGATGTTGTTGGCGAAACTGGCGCTCAACTTCGAAGTGGCCCTGCCATGGGTGCCCGCCGCCGCGACGCGATGGCTGCAGGAACGGCCCGCTCCGGAAACCGGAATGGGGCGGCTCGAATACCTGGCCCTGGAGGCGATCCGCGCCGGGTGCCGGACGCCGGGAGAAATCTTTAAAACCGTGGCGACGATGGATACTCATCCCCAATACTGGGGGGATACCACACTCTGGGCGAAGATCAACGCCTTGGCGGAACGAGATCCGCCGCTCGTGAAGATCGAAGGGCCGGCGCCGAGGCTGCCCCAATGGCCCGGCGGAGATGACATAAATCGTTTCCAAATCAATAGGGTATCGTCCGGAAACCTTTAAAAGGAGAGTCATGGCCCACGCAATTCTGATGCACGAACCCGGCGACGACGTCGGTGTCGCCGTTCGGGATTTGAAGAAAAACGAATCGGTCGGCGCGGTCACGCTCGAAGGCCGGTTCGTCGCCAAGGTGAAACTGGTTGAAAATGTGCCGCTGGGTCACAAGGTGGCCATGCGCCATCTCGCACGGAACAAAAAAGTCATCGAGTATGGCCGCACGATCGGCGGGGCCGCGCTGGCGGTCAAACGCGGTGCCCACGTCCACACCCACAATCTCAAAACGCTGAGGTGGGAGATATGAGCGCCCCAAAAAACTCGGCCAAGTCCGCGCGCCGGTCGATCCTGCGCCCGGCGGATTTGAAATTAACGGGCTACCGCCGCCCCGACGGCCGGTTCGGCGCCCGCAATCATGTCCTCATCATCCCCGTCGACGATTTGTCCAACGCCGCGGCCGAAGGCGTCGCCCGCAATATCCGCGGGACGATGGCCTTGCCTCATCCGTACGGACGCCTGCAGTTCGGCGCGGACCTGGATTTGACCTTGCGCACGCTCGCGGGACAAGGCCGCAATCCCAATTGCGCCGCCGCGGTCGTCATCGGCATCGAGCCGAATTGGACGGAGCGCATCGTCAGGGAAATCGCCAAGACCGGCAAGCCCGCGGCCGGCTTCGCCATCGAGCGCAGCGGCGATCTGAAGACGATTGAAGCCGCCTCGCGCAAGGCCAAGGAGCTCGTCCAATACGCCAGCGAAATCCGGCGCGAGCCGTTCACGGTGAGGCAATTGACGATGTCAACCAAGTGCGGGGAATCCGACACAACTTCAGGCCTGGCCTCGAACCCGGCCGCGGGGCGGGCCTTCGAGCGGCTCGCCGACGCGGGCGCGACGCTCATCTTCGGCGAGACGACCGAATTGACGGGCGGCGAAGACATCGTCATGCGGCAATGCGCGAACCGGAAAATCGCCGCCCGATTCAAGGCCGCCTTCGACGATTATCAAAATCTGATCCGATCGCTTGGCGCGTCCCTTCTGGGCTCGCAGCCGACCGAAGGCAACATCCGCGGCGGCCTGACGACCATCGAGGAAAAAGCGCTGGGCAACATCCAAAAAGCGGGACGCTGTCCGATCGTCGATTTCCTGAACCCAGCCGAAGAGCCGCGCCGGCGCGGGCTGTCGTTCATGGATTCGTCGTCCGCGGCCGCCGAAATGGTGACGCTCTGCGCCGCCGCCGGCTCGATCGCCCACTTCTTCACCACGGGGCAGGGCAACATCATCGGCAATCCGGTCGTCCCGGTCATCAAATTGTCGGCCAATCCGCTCACCGTCGCGACGATGGCGGAGCACATCGACGTGGACTTGACGGCGATGCTGCGGATCGAGATGAACCTCGATCAGGCGGCCGACGCCGCGCTGAAGATGCTCGAGCGCACGATCAACGGGCGCCTGACCGCCGCGGAAGTCCTGCGGCACAACGAGTTCGTGCTGACGAAGCTGTATCGGTCCGCTTGAATCGGGCCCGCGGCGGCCGTCGCAAGCTTCGAGGCTAGATCCGTTTTCTGACTGTTTTCCAGGTCTTGGTGATCAGAAAGCTCTCGTCCATATTGTCGATCATGGCCTCAAAGCGCCGCATCGGCGCGGCGAACGTCAGGATCTCCGGCTGGACGCAAGGACGGGCGGAAGGATCGAACATGCCGATCACGGCGCGCGGCCGGGCGGCGTCCTTTTCCAGGTAAGGGAAATATATGATCGAACTGCAGCCCGACCCGAACGGCATGATGGTCCCGTTCTTTTCCGTCTGGTCGAAATTGGCCAGGGTGAAAAGGCCGGAAAGGACGTCGGGCTTGGCGAAGAAGATGACCACTTCCGGATCGTCCGTTTCGGCCAGGTTGTCCCAGCGCTTGAAAATGAAATTCCGGCCTTCGACCGGAATGGCGTCCTGCTCCCTCATGATTTCCTTTACCATCTCCGGTGTTTTGATGTAGCGCTCGCCCTCCATTCCGGGCTTGCCGCAGGAGAGGAAATATTCGAATCCCGGTCGTATTTCGGGAGCGTAGCCCAAAAAGCGCTTGGCCCCGCCGCAAGCCACCGCGTCCGCCCCGTAACAGAGCGATTCGCCCCGCCGGACCCGGCCCAGCTCGCAGACGAGGCAGCTTTGGCCTTTGGCCGGAGGCATGCGCTTGGCCCCGCCGTCGCCCGGGCTCAAATAAAAAGTGATCGGCAGTTCCGCCGTTCCGAAATACTCGGCCCATTTCTTGAGAAAAGCGTCTTTCAATTCGTTTCGCATCGGCTCTCCTTTCGGATCGCTTCGACCGTCTTCTCGTATTTCCTCAGTTTTCGAGGGCTTTGTCAACGGTTTCGGATGGAGGGGCCCAATCTAAAAATCCCCGATCGCGGCCGCCGCGGAAGATCCCGGTTCAAGGCCGGCGGTCGAATTTATAACCGACCTGGCGGACGGTCTTGATGATGACCGGCGACGATGGATCGGCTTCGATTTTTTGCCGGAGGCTGAGGATGAAATTGTCCACGGTGCGCGTTGTGCCGTCGAAACCGAATCCCCAGACGCGATCGAGGATGTCGGCCCTCCGGAATGCTTTTCCGGGAGAACCGGCCAGAAGCGCCAGCAAATCGAATTCCTTGGCCGACAGTCCGACGTCCTTTCCCCGGAGCGTCACCGCGCGGGCCGAACGATCGATGGCCAGATCCCCGAAAACCAGCCGGGCGTTCTTGCGTTTTTCCGCCCGCCGCCGCCTCAGCAGCGCGTCCGCGCGGGCGAAAAGCTCGGACAGGGCGAAAGGCTTGGCCAGGTAATCGTCGGCTCCTAGGTCCAACCCTTCGATCTTGTTGTCGGTCGTGCCGCGGGCCGAAAGAATCAGGATCGGGACGTCCCGGCCCTTGTCCCTCAATTCCGAGAGGATCTCCAGTCCGCTGAATCCCGGCAGCATGATATCCAGGACGATCAGATCCGGGCCGGCATCGAAGGCCATCTTGATGCCCTCTTCGCCGTCGGCGGCCGCCAGGACGCGGAACCCGCGCAGCTCGAAATTCATGGCCAGTCCGCGCCTCAGGGCCCGATCGTCCTCGATCACCAGGACGGTCTCGTTTTCCGACTCCGCGGGCGGTTTTCCGGGGGATTTCATGGCCGAGGGCCTTCCTCCCGGACGGCGGGCAGGCGGATCGTGAAAAGACTTCCCCGGCCCGGTTCGGACCAGACGAAGATCTCTCCCGCATGCAGCTTCACCATATGGCGTACGATCGCCAATCCCAGGCCGGCGCCGGAGGCTTTGCTCCGCAGTCCGGTCTCCACCCGGAAAAACGGCTCGAAGATCTTGCCCAGGTCCGACCGCGGAATGCCGATGCCGTTGTCCCGCACCGTGATCACGGCGCGCCCGTCTTCGTCGAAGACGTTCAGCCGGATTTGCTTGTTTTGGGCCGTGTATTTGTAGGCGTTGACGAGGAGGTTCAGGACGATTTCGCCGATAGCCCGTTGGTCGTGCCGGACGGGAAGCGCCGTGCTGATTTCGACCGACAGGCCGGCCTCGGCCGGAGGGGTCATGCGGGCGAAGTGAAGGACGGCTTCCTCCACCGCAGGCCGGATGGAGCCGGTCTGCATGTCCACGACGTCGCGGTCCCGGGCGGCCATGCGCCAAGTCAGGACGCGGTCGATCATCGCGTCCAGCCACTCGGTCTGCTGCAGAATCAGGCGCAGGCTTTCCTCGGTCCGCGCCGGGTCGTCCCGCAGCAGGCCGCTCAGGAGGGATTCGGCATACATCCGGACCGCGGCCAGGGGAGTGCGCAGCTCATGGGAGACGTTGGCCAGCAGGTCGGCCTGGAGGCGGGCGATGCGGGCGCGGCGTCCCAGGAGTATCACCACCACGACCGCCCCTCCGATGGCTGCCGAGGTGAAACAGATCACCAGGATGCCGAAGAGGAGGCTGACCGAGGATTTTCCGAGAACCAGCAGCAGGATGCCGACCGAGGTCGAGAGGAAGACCGGCACGATGACCCCGATGGAAAGGGCCACCATCGGGCCGGTCATTCGCATATGCCGGTTGATGGGTTTAAGCTTGGCTGTAACCGGAGGGGCCATGGAAATCGTCCGCGGCCGAAAAGACGCCGCTACTTCTTGTACCGCGATTGGGCCTCGGAAGCAAGAAGGGGACGCAGCCCCGTCGAAATCCGGGCCGCGACGGCGGAGCGGGCGGGCTCGTTGGCGGCCGGGCGGATGGGGATGATCTCCGCCGTCCGTCCGGCCCGGGCCCTCGACGGGGCGGGGTACCGGGTGACGATGGTCCGGGGCTGGATGCCGTCGCCGATGACCCGGAGCCGCAATTTCCAGGCGGCGGCCAAGAGGATGGAGGCCGTCCGGCCCATCCGGGTGACGAGCGGGCGGGGCCCGAAAGCGGCCTCGATTTTCCGTTCCAGGTCCTTCGCTCTCCGCCGTTCGCGCTCGTTGACCGCGAATCGCTCGATGGCCGCCAGGATGGGGGCGTAATCGAGGGTCCGCTTCCGCAGGTGCAGGGCGCGCTCGGCCAGCCATGGGTCCGTCTCGCCCTTGGCGGCCAGGGTCCGGGCGCCGCGGAAGGCGGTCTCCACCAGGCGGTACATGGAGCTCGAATTCTCCTCGTAGTCCTGCCGGAAAGCGGCCTTGATCCAGCGCTCGGCGGAATTCCCGGGAAATTCGGGGTGGTTGAAGTTGAGTGTTTTCTGCCCGTGCCAGTCCTCGAAGGGAAGGTCCGTCTTCAGCAGGCCGCGCCGTTGATGGTCCCGATAGAGCTCGGTCACGGGCAGGGGGATGAGCAGCATGAACTGGACGAAATCCGACTCCAGGCCCACCAGGTGGTCGATGTCGGTCTGGATGTTGTCCGGCGTGTGGTGCTCCATGCACAGGATCCCCGAGGCCAGGACCGAGATGCCGTGGTCGCGCAGCTCGCGGATGAGCGCCTTGGGGTCCAGGCCGCGGTTTTTTTCGAAGTTCTCCGTTTGGCTCTGGGTTTCGACGCCCATCCACAGGAATTTCACGCCCAGCCGGGCCAGGTTCTCGACGCCGTAAGCCTGGACGGCTTCGGCTGAAGAAAAAATTGAAAAATCGAAGAACCTCCTATGGGCCTCCATCTCCGCGAGCAGCTCCATGGCCCGGGTCTTGTCCTTGAGGAAATTCTCGTCCATGACAAAAAAGTCGTCCGACCCCTGCTCGTCCGCGATGCGGCAGGCCGTCTGATACAGCTCTTTGCCGGTGGACAGGTAGGGTGTATACGTGCGTCCGAAGAAATGGGATGTGCTGCAGAACTTGCAACCGTTGACGCAGCCCAGGCCGGGGACGAGGAGACTGGCTGATTTTCCGAGCAAAGGCACGCCGAAGATCCGCATGTATTGGGCGCTCCGCAGCGCCGGATGGAAAACGGGCGCCTCGGGGTCCTGGCCCAGGTAATTGCGCAGCCAGCGGACACCCTCGCCCTTGGCCACTTCGTCGCAGGGGATGAGCCGTTCGATGCCATCGATGGCCGTGCCGTGCCCGCCCAGGATGATCTTGGCCAGGGGCGCGTGAAGGCGGACGAGGCGGGCCATTTCCCGGGCCTTGACGAAGTTGGGCGTGATGAACGAGATCCCGATGATGTCATAGCCTTTTTTGATTTCGCGGAGGAATCGCCGCCGGGAGGGAAAATCCAGGACCGTGACGTCCGCGTCCACGTTGGCGGCCAGAAAATAGAGTCCGAACGACCGATGATGAAACCGGAAGGAGCCGATGCCCTGGGCCTTGGTGACCTGGTTATGGAAAAGTTCCATGATGTTTTCTTTGCGCCCGTAGGCGTCGTCGACGCCGTAGGGCCCGAAAACGGCGGACAGCAGAATGCGCTTCGGTTTGGCTTCGGTGTTCATTGTAAGTTTGACCTCTTGATTGGGAATGGCGTTTTTCCGAGGAAGCGCCTCCTCTCTTGAAAAACCATGGTAAACGGGTCCGTGTCATGGCTTGGTCATGGATCCGAAAATATTTTCGGGTTCCTTAAGCGGCTCTCGACCGGTCCTGTTTTCTTGACTTCGCCCGGGGCGGGTGCTAATCTTTTCGACTCTGAAGAACGGGCATCAAGCGCGGACAACGGACCATGTACGGAAGAAATGCGGCGGACCGGGAATCGGCCGACCCGTCCGTTTCGAATCTGCCCCTCGATCCCACCTCTCCCGAACGCACCGTGACCCTGCGCGACGATCGCCTCGATTTTCCCGGATTGATGGACGCGGCCGCGGCCTGCCGCCGGCGCCGGGCGCATCTTCGTCTCGTCGATGAAGGCGGCCTGTCGGTGTCCGAGCTGGAATGGCTGGGCCAAGCCGGCGCCGACGTCTATTCATCGGACAAGGCCCGCCGGGACGCCGCCGGGCTGGTCCTGGTCCGCAAAGCGACGCGGCGCGGCCGGGCCTTGACCGTATTTTTCCACCATGGCCCCTTCGCCGATCCGGCCGAGGCGGACGGTCCGGCGTACGGGACCCTGCGCGAACTGGGCCGCTGCGGGATCGACCTGCATGTCTCCGACAAAGTCCATCCGCGCGACGCCGCTTCGATCGGCGAGCTGGCTTACGATTGCAGCCGCGGCGGCGCGGCCTGTGTTCTTTATCATCACGGCCCGCTCGAGGCCCGGCACGAAGAGCTCGCCGCCCAGGGCGTTTGGATCCATCTTTCCAGCCGCGAAGACCCGGTCGAAGACAATGTCCGGGTGATCGCCGATTGCGCGGCCGCCGCGCGCAGGGCCGGCACCGGCCTCGTTCTCCATATCGAAAATCCGATCGATCCCCGGACGCTCGCCGATTTCGTCGCCGCCGGGGCGGTCCTCCTTTTCAAGACGCCGCCCAGCGATTACCGTTCGCCCCGGCGTCCCTTCGAGGACGCGGCCAAGGCCGTCCGGCTTGATCCCCGCGCCTATTACCTCTTCACCGACTTCGTCCTTTGACATGTCAAATAACCGGACAGCTCTATCTTTTGGGGGTTGAAGTCACGTTAACCGAACTAATAGTGTTTCTTTGAAGAAAAACTATTGACATTTATTCAAATTGGTTTATATATAAACATGAACACAAATAAGAAAATTCAAAATGGTTGATATCAGGCGACGATGATCACGACGGACGGGACTTTTGTCGAGCTGAGTAGAAGCCGATTCGAGCTGCGATGAAGATCGCTCTACTCTTCAGCTCGAAATCAGGCATGGCCGCGAACCTCCATCGTCGTCCCGACGATTCGAAGATAGAGGACGACGAGCCCCCACCTTCCGATTTCCTCGCCGAGTGCGATTCCGACGAAACCATCCATGCCGTGGCCGCCGCCCTGCGCCGGCGCCACGAGGTCATTCCCATCGAGGCCGATGAGGACGCCTATGAGCGTTTGCGGCGTCTCCGTCCCGATCTCGTCTTCAACATCGCCGAGCGACTGGTCGGACCGAACCGCGAATCGCACATCCCGACGATCTGCGAGATCCTCGGCCTTCCGTACACCGGCTCCGACCCGCTGACCATGAGCCTGTGCCTGGACAAGTCGCGGACCAAGGAGATCCTCTCCTACTACGGTATTCCCAACGCGCCGTTCTGGCTCGTCGAGCCCGGCCTTCCCGCGCCCAAGGGCATCGCTCTTCCGGCCATCGTCAAGCCGCTCTACGAAGGATCGAGCAAGGGCATCAAGAACTCGAATGTCGTCCGCACCCGGGCCGAGCTCGCATCCCGGGTGAACGAAGTCACCCGGCTTTATAAGGAACCGGTCATCGTCGAGCGTTTCCTCCCCGGCCGCGAATTCACCGTCGGCGTCCTGGGAACGTACCCGGCCGTCGAGATCCTGCCGATCGTGGAGATCGATTATCGCGACCTTCCCTCCGGGGCCAACCCGATCTATTCCTACGAAGCCAAGTGGATCTGGGACACTCCGGACAAGCCGCTGGACATTTTCAGCTGCCCGGCCGACCTTCCGGTCCGGCTGAAGGCCCGCATCGAGGAGGTCGTCGCTTCGACCTGCCGGGCGCTGCGCATCAAGGACTGGTGCCGGATCGACGTGCGGCTCGACGAAAAGGCCGAGCCCAACATCCTCGAGGTCAACCCCCTGCCCGGCATCCTGCCCAATCCCGAAGACAACAGCTGCCTGCCGAAGGCGGCCCGCACGGCCGGTTATTCCTACGACGACCTGATCCTCCGGGTCGCCGACGAGGCGCGGGCCCGGTACAGGATGGCCGCAGCATGAGCGCCATGAAAGAGAAGAGCATGCTGATCGGGATCGCCTACAATTCCTACGATCCGGTCACCGGGCGCAAGGTCGACCGACCTTCGGAGGAGTCCGTCGAGCAGACGGCCAAGGAGGTTCTGACCGCCGTCACCGAGCTGGGCTATGCCTCGTTCATCATCGCCCTGCAGAAGAGCTTCATGAACTTCCTGCAGCGGCTGAAGACGCTCAACGCCGACGTCGTCATCAACCTCTGCGAGGCCTTCCTGGGCTACCCGCAGCTCGAAGCCAACGTGGCCGCCGCGTTCGAGCTGCTCGGCCTGCCCTTCACCGGCAACGATTCGCGGACGCTGGCCTTGTGCCTCAACAAGTTCAAGACCAAGGCCGTTCTCAAGTCATCGGGCCTGCCGACGGCGCCGTCCCTGCTCGTCGATTCGGTCGACCAGAAGATCGACCTGCCCTTTCCCCTCATCGTCAAGCCCAACAACGAGGACGCCAGCCTGGGCATCCATCCGGAATCGGTCGTCCGTGACGAGGAGGCCCTGCGCAAGCAGGTGGCCAGGATCCTGGACATCTTCGACGAGCCCGTCCTGGTCGAGGCCTTCATCGAAGGCCGCGAGTTCAACGTGGCCGTCATGGACGAGGAGAAGACCGAGGCCCTGCCGGTCTCGGAGATCGATTTCACCGGGCTGCCCGAGGGCCAGCCGCCCATCTGCAGCTACGAGGCCAAGTGGCTCCAGGGCGAGGTCCTCTACGAATCCACGCCGCCGGTCTGTCCGGCCCCCATCGACGACACCCTGCGGACGAAGCTCCAGGATTTCGCGGTCCGGGCTTTTCAGGCCTGCGAATGCCGCGACTACGCCCGGGTCGATTTCCGCGTCGACAAGAAGGGCCGCCCCTTCATCCTCGAGGTCAATCCCAACCCCGACATCAGCCTCAACGCCGGATACGCCCGCGCCCTGGGCGCGGCCGGCATCGATTACAAGGTCTTCTGGCAAAAGATGATCGAAAAAGCCAGGGACCGGAAGAAGCGCACATGATCCGGCCCATGGAACGCGCGGACAAGGCCGTCGTGATGGGCCTCATCGAGGCCACGGACTTCTTCCATGCCCATGAAATGGCCGTGGCCGAGGAGCTCGTCGACGTCTATCTCGACGTCCCCGGCCAGTCGG
The DNA here is from genome assembly GCA_963729855.1 of Candidatus Aminicenantota bacterium. Classification (GTDB taxonomy): domain Bacteria; phylum Acidobacteriota; class Aminicenantia; order Aminicenantales; family UBA4085; genus UBA4085. Next base: position 1,245,795 of record CAVSPT010000005.1, read on the forward strand.
ACTATCAGGTCGTCGTGATCGAAGACGAGCGCGGCGCCGTGGCCGGCTATCTGACCTTCGGGCCGACGCCCATGGCCGTCGGGGTTTACGACCTCTATTGGATGGCCGTCGATCCCCGGGCCCAGGGCCAAGGTTACGGCCGCCGGCTTGTCGAATGGTTGGAGGACTACGTGAAGGCGGAGAAGGGACGTCTCATCATCATCGAGACGTCCTCCTCGCCCAAGTACGAGCCGACCCGACGATTTTATTTGGGTTTGAAATACACCGAGGTGGCCCGCATCCCGGACTATTACCAGGACGGCGACGACCGGGTCATCTATACCAAGCGATTGGCATAAGGAGTCAGGACAATGGACGAATGGCCACAAATATTGAGGGCCAGCTTGCGCACCCCGGAACAGCTCGCCGCCGCGTTCGATCTGGACGCGACGCAGATCCGCAAGGTGGCCCGTGCGTTCAAGACCCAGATCACGCCCTATTATGCCGGGCTGATCAAGGCCAAGGGCGATCCCATCTATAAACAGGTGGTGCCCGATCCGGCCGAGCTGGCCGCCAACAGCGGGGTCGCCGACCCCCTGGGTGAGGATCACGATTCGCCCGTCCCCAGCATCGTTCACCGCTATCCGGACCGCTGCCTTTTTTTGGTCTCCCACATGTGCGCCTCGTACTGCCGGTTCTGCACCCGCAAGCGCAAGGTCGGAGACCCTCTGAAGATGCATCCCCGCTACATCGAGGACGGGCTGGAATACATCCGAACCCACGAAGAGATCCGCGACGTGATCGTCTCCGGCGGCGACCCGCTCATGCTGAGCGACAAGCGGCTGGAGTTCCTCCTGACCCGGCTGCGGGCCATCCCGCACCTGGAGATCTTGCGCATCGGGACGCGCGTCCCCTGCTTCCTGCCCCAGCGGGTCACGCCCAAGCTGGCGGCCATGCTGCGCAAGTTCCATCCCCTCTACGTCAACGTCCACTTCAACCACCCCGACGAGCTGACGCCCGAGGCCAACGAAGCCCTCGGCCGGCTGGCCGACGTCGGGATCCCGCTGGGCTGCCAGACCGTCCTGCTCAAGGGCGTCAACGACGACCCGCTGGTCATGCGGCGGCTCATGCAGAAGCTGCTTTACGCCCGCGTCCGGCCGTACTACATCTATCAGGCCGACTACGTCAGCGGCACGGAGCACCTGCGCACGACGGTGGAGAAGGGGCTGGAGATCATGGAAGCCCTGCGCGGCTGGACCTCGGGCCTGGGCGTCCCCTATTACTGCATCGACGCGCCCGGAGGCGGCGGCAAGATCCCGGTCCTGCCCAAGTACGTCCAGACGATCACCGACGAACAGGTGGTCATGCGAAATTTCGAGGGCGAGACCTTCGTCTATCCCCAGACGCCGCGAACGGTTCCGCTGCCGGAGAAGAAGGCCCCCAAGCGGGAGCGCCGGCCGCAGATCAGCCCCTGCTACGGCACCGAGACGATTCCCCCGATCGGATAAAAATCGGGGTCGCGCGGCGGCAGGGGCCCCCGCCCCGCAATTATTCGGACGCGGGGAGGGGTGTTGCGGCCGCGGCCAGGAATTTCGCCAATCCGATTTTATTAAAAAGAAGCAGGGCTTCCTCGTTGCTTAGGGGCCGCTTCTGCCGCAGGGATTCCAATATGCGGATGATCGAGAGCGGCACTTCGGCCGCCTGCCCGGCGTCATGGGGATTGTTTCTCAGGAAAGCGATGGCGTCGAAGAGCACGGCGTTGGCCTCGCCGTAGGCCACGGGCTTATGGACGCCGAACGTCCTGACCCATTCGGGATTTCCCAGGGCATCGTTGACGTGCGTTTGGATGAGGTATGTGGCCCGGCCGATGAGTTTCAGATTGGACGGGCTGACGTTGGTCATGGTGTTCCCCACGACCTTGCCCAGCTTGGCCATGACCGCGGTGGAGTGGGCGTTGAGCAGCATCTTGAGGACGATGTGCGTCCGGACCCCGAAGGGATCGCCGGCCGTATCGACGGTCGAAGCGACCAGGGCGACGCTCTGCTTCAGGGGATCGGGCTTGAACAGGCCGACCGTCTCGGGGCGCGTCCAGTTGAGGCCGGGCGCGGCCTGAATGATGATGACGCCCAGGTTGGCGTTGTTCCCCAGGGCCAGCTGGGCGAAGCGCCGGAAGGACGAATTCGGATTGGACAGCGCCGCGGGCTCGTCGCCCAGGAGGGCCATGACGCCCAGATCGCCCTTCTTCGGCTTGCGCAGCCGGACGTTCGGATCGGCGAAGGAGAAATCGTAAAGCGCGGCCTGGTCGTCGCCGGCCCGGCCCAGACTTGAAAGCGCTTTCTCGCGCAGGAAACCGTCGTCGATCTGGTCCTCGAACGGCCGCTGGTAAAGCTCGCTTTTGAGCCCGCGGAAGGGACGGCCGAGGAGCGCCCGCCAGGCCGACCGCCCGTCCGGCGCGTCCGTCCAGACCTGGATCCAGCATTTGCGCTGGGGCTCCTTGACCGTGTCGAGCGGGAGAAGGCGGAATGTCGGGCTCCGCTCCGTGCTGTCGATGAAGACGGTCATGAGGCCCTCGGCCGCGAAATAGGTGGAGAACCGGCCGCCGGCGTAGGCCGCCGCTTCGAGATCGGTCAGGCGGGCCAGGGCCGGGACGCATTTCTTGACCTCTCCGAGGAGCCCCGCGAATTTCCTCAGCCGGGCCGCGGCCGTCGTCTCCTCCCGGAACCCGAGCCGCTCCAGGTCCTTTCGCGGAAGGGCCTTGCGCAGGACGCGCTCGGCGGCCGTTTCCAGGGCGCTGCCCAGGACGAACGTCTCGATCGTCGCCGCCTGCATGCGGGTCGACCCCGCGATCGCCTGGGGGCCGGTGGTCAGGTTGATTTTGGTGATGCCCGGCTCCTCGATGACCCTGCGGCTGCGCTCGAAGGGCCGAAGCTTGTCGTCGGGATTGTTGTAAAGAAAATAGAGGCGCCGCCGGCTCGCGCCGGGATCGAAGGCGGGGCCGGCCTTCCATTGGTCGAGCGCTCCGAGGACGGTTCCGATGACGCTCGACGTCTCGCCGCCCTCGGTGACGCAGACGACGAGGTCGCCCTTCTTCATCCCGCGGTCCTGGAGCTGGAGCCGGCCGACGAGCGGCAGGTCTTCGAAGCCTTCGAGCGAGCTGATCAGGGCCCGGTCGCCGCCGGTGATTTCGCCGACGAGCTCCTCCTCGACGGACGGGTCGAGGCGGCCTTTGAGCTTGGCCCAGAGGGCCGGTTCGGACTTGATCCGGCGCCAGAACGGGCGCCAGAAAACGCTCTCCATCTGCTCGGCCAGGCGCCCCGTGGCGCCGCAGCCGTAGACGTAGATTCTCTTGCGTTCGGCCAGCGTGGATTCGATCTCGGAGACGAGCTGGTCGATCGTCTGCGGCCGGGCCGACCATTCATCGAGCTTGGCGGCGACGTCCTCGTCGACCGCGAAGATCTGGCGCAGTCCGGCCTCGGTGTCCTTCTGGACCTTCTCGCTCAGCGACCAGGTCCGGGGATGGCGCTGCTCGGTCGGCAGGGTATGGAGCTGGAACTGGCTTTTGTTGACGACGTAATCCATCGATTCGGCCGAGGCGCCGATGCCCAGGAAGCGCAGGAGGGGGCCGTCGCTCGCCGCGGCGGACTCCTGGCCGGAGCGGACGAGGGCCGCGCCGACGGCCGCGATCAGAATCACCAGGAGGGCGGCCCGGGCGCGGAAACCCCGGTCAGGTTCCGTACTGGTGCGTGTCATCGAGGATGTCTCCTTCGCGCCAGGCCCGGGCCCAATCGTCGATGAGAAAGATCTCGTGGAGCCCGGCGGCGGTCGAACAGACGACGCGGACGAGACCGGCGTTGATGATCATCTTCTTGCAGATGAAGCAGGGGAAGGCGTTGATCGCCGCGCCGGTCTCCGGCGCGCTCCCGAAAATATATATGTCGCCGCCGAGGAGGCTGACCCCGGCCCGGGCGGCGTTGATGATGGCGTTTTGCTCGGCGTGGACGGACCGGCAGAGCTCGTAGCGCTGGCCGTGGGGGATGCCCAGGCGGTCGCGAAGGCAGAAGCCGTGTTCGACGCTGTCGCGGGTCTTGCGCGGCGCGCCGACGTAGCCGGTGGAGATGATCTGGTCGTCGCGGACGATGAGCGCGCCGATCGAGCGGCGGAAGCAGGTCCCCCGGCGGGCCACTTCCTTGGCGATGCCCAGGTAATACTCTTCCTTGGAGATTCGCGGGGTCGTCATAGAAATTCCTCCAGGCGGCGGTGCAGGTCCTCGATGGTGCCGTCGTTGATGATCGTCCGGTCGGCCAGGGCCAGGCAGGTGTGGAGCTGCTGGGCGGCCGGGTCGCCGCTTTTCTCCTCTTCTTCCTTGTCCAGGAAGGCCTCCAGGGTGGCGGCCGATTCGTTCCGGCCGCGGAGAGAGACGCGCCGGAAGCGCACCCCGGCCGGAGCGTCGAAGGCCAGGAGGATGAAGCCCGGCTGTTCCCGCAGGACGGCCACCTCCGCGGGGTTGCGGATGCTGTCGATGACCGTCGGCCCGGCGATCTTGGCCAGGGTGCGGCGGGCCAGCACGTCGGGGCCGAAGGTCCGGCGCAGCTCGTTGCCCTTGGCGATCAGGGCGTCGCGCGTTTCCGGGACGCCCGCCCGGAGAAGCTCGTCGCGGAGCACGTCGGACAGGGAGAGGCGGGCGTAGCCCCGGCTCATGAAGAATTCCGCGGCGGCGCCTTTGCCGGCGCCGTTGCTTCCGGTCAGCCCGATGAGGCGGTATCGAGGAGTCATGATCGAGGGGCGGACGCCGGGACGGTTTATCCCGCCTGGCGTTTTTCGGCTCTGGCCGCGGCTTTCCTTTCCCTCCTCGTTTTTCTCTCCTTCCCGAAGAAGAAGGCCACGGCGATGCTGAGGGTATAGAGAATCAGCATAGGCACCGCGAGCAGGGTCTGATTGAACATGTCCGGGGTCGGGGTGATGACGGCGGCGATGATGAAAATGGCCAGGACGGCGTATTTGAAGTTTTTGGCCATCCAGCGGGAGGTGACGATGCCCATTTTGGAGAGAAAGAAGATCAGGGTCGGCATTTCGAAGACGAGACCGATCCCCAGGAGGACCTTGAGGGTCACGGAAAAAAACGTCTCCACGGTGATGACCGGCTGGAAATCCGAGCCGAGATTCAGGAAAAACTTGCAGGCGAAGGGGAAGGCCACATAATAGCCGAAGGCCGCCCCGCCGATGAAAAAGAGCGAGGTAAAAAAGACGAACGGCCAGACGTACTTCTTTTCCTTCTGATAGAGCCCCGGGGCGACGAATTTCCAGATCTGGTAGAAGATGAACGGACAGGAGACGAAAAGGGCGGCTACGAAGGCCACCTTCATGTAGAGCATGAAGGGTTCGGTGATGCCCGTGTAGGCGAGCTTCGTCCCGTCGGGAAGGTAGTCGGTCAGCGGCCGGGCCATCCACCCGTAGATGGGCTTGGCGAACATGAAGGCCGGAATGACGGTGACGAACAGGCAGGCGATCGACCAGATCAACCGCTTACGGAGGTCCTCGAGGTGCTCGAGGAAGGTCATTTCGTCAGGGGATTTTCTTTTCGTCCTCGTCACCGCTCAGGTCCTTTTGGATGTCCTTCAAGCCGTCCTTCAACCCTTTCAGCGGGCTGATGTCGTTGAGGTTGGATTTGATGTCATTCAGGCCGTCCTGGAACCCTTTCAGCGGGCTGACGTCGCTGAGGTTGGACTTGATGTCCTTGAGGTCGTTCCGGATGTCCTTCAGTTCGTCCATCTTGATCTGCTCTTCGAACCGGTCCTTGATCTCCTCCGTCGATTTCTTGAACTCGCGGATGGCCTTGCCGATGGTCCGGCCGATCTCGGGGAGCTTCTTCGGCCCGAAAACGATCAGGGCGACGGTCATGATCAGGATCATCTCCGGCAGCCCGATGTTTCCGAACATATGCAGACACCTTTTCGAGTTTAGCCTAGAAACTATAGACCCCCGGCCCCTTTCAGTCAAGCAGGGGCTCGGGGCCGCCAGGCAAAAAGCAGGAATGTTCAGCTAAAAAGCCCCAAGCCGCGGTCAACCATTGGCTTGCGGCCCGCGTATAACCTGAAGATGATATCCGCAGGGACTCGTGCGCCGCGGGACGCCGAGGCCGATTCGTGAGGAGAAGGAAAGATGAAAAAGACGATGATAGGGCCGTTTTGCGCTCTGATGCTGGCCGCCCTCTTTTTTCAAAGCTGCGCCGGACGGAAGGCCGCCCCTTCGGCTGGTGAGTTGATGGGCCTTTGGAAAGCGGAACGGCGCTTCGGCCCGGGTGCGCGCGGTCCCCTGATCATCCAGCGGACGTCGAGCGGCTGGATCGCTGATTTCCGCGGCGGTATCTTTCCAGTACGCTCCGAGGGGACGGAGATGAGCTTCGATCTTCCGAACGGAGAGGGCTCATTCAAAGGCCGAATGCAGAAGGGCGAGCGCAGCATCACCGGGCATTGGACATCGGCTAAATCGCCCACCAACGGATTCTTCTTTGCGGTCCCCGTGATGCTCGAAGCGGATGGACCAAATCGTCTTCGGGGATGTGTGGCGCCGCCCGACGACAACTTTACGATCTATTTGATGGTGCAGAAACGGACCGACAAGTCACTAGGCGCATTCCTGCGCAACCCCGAGCGGAACATCGGCGTGAACTTCGACATCGACCATATCGTCCGCGACGGCGACGCGGTGAAGCTCATCGGCAAGCGTGCAGGGCAGCAACAGGGGAGCGTGCTTCTGAGCGGCGTTTACGACCGCGACAGCCAGGTATTGTCCATATTCTTTCCCAATCAAGGCGCGAGCTACGATTTCCGGCGTGACGGTGATCAAAGCGGCTTCTATCCTCGCGGAAAGAATCCTGGTCATTACGTCTACCGTCCGCCGCTGGCCCGCGATGACGGCTGGCCCACGGGAACGCTGGAAGAGGCGGACATCGACCGCGCGGGCATCGAGAAGTTCATCCAGATGATCATCGACATGCCGATCGAGTCGGTCCAAACCCCGGAGGTCCACGGCATTCTGATCGCGCGGCACGGCAAGCTGGTGCTGGAGGAATATTTCCATGGCGAGCACCGCGACAAGATGCACGATACGCGATCCGCGGCGAAGAGCCTGACGGCGACAATCGTAGGCGCCGTGATCCAGGCCGGCGCTCCGCTCAAGCTGTCGACGCCGGTCTACGAGATCATGAACGGCGGGGTCTTCCCCAAAGACTTGGATCCGCGGAAGCGGGCCATGACCCTGGAGCACCTGTTGACCATGTCATCCGGGTATTTCTGCGACGACTCCAATCCCGAGGCGCCCGGAAACGAAACCGGCATGCTCGAGCAGACCGACGAACCGGACTACTACCGCTATACCCTGAAAGTTCCGATGGCCGCCGCGCCGGGAGAGGAGGCCGTCTATTGCAGCGCCAACCCGAACCTCGCCCTCGGGATGGTCAGCCGCGCGACGGGGGAATCTCCGATGGACACCTTTGACCGGCTGCTCGGGGCCCCGATGAAGATCACCCGCTACTCCTGGCTGATGGATCCGGCGGGCCATCCCTATGGCGGCGGCAGCGTTCAGTTTCTGCCGCGCGACTTCATGAAGCTAGGCCAGCTCATGCTCGACGGCGGAACATGGCAGGGGCGCAGGATCCTCGGCGCCGACTTCGTGGCCCGCGCGTCCGCGCCTTTGCGCAGCCTGAATAAGATCCAATATGGGCTCCTCTGGTGGAGCATCGTCTATCCCTACAAGGATCGGACCGTCCGCGCTTTTTTCGCCGGCGGCAACGGCGGTCAAGGGGTCATGGTCATTCCGGAGTTGGATCTCGTCATCGCCACATATGGCGGCAACTATGCCAGCCGGGTGGGGCTCCACATTCAACACGATTTCGCGCCCAATTATATCCTGCCGGCCGTGCGGGAGCCGGGGGATGACAAGAATGCGCCCGTGATTCAACGCGACTTCGTCACTCCCTACGGCCATTCCAAATGAAACCGAAGCTTTGGGCTTCAGGATCCGCCCGCGCCCTTCCCAGTCAAGCCGGGCTAAAAATGTCGGCGGGTCCTGTCTTCTCGGGCTCAAGGCGAGCCGGGTAAAACACGCGCGTTTTCCCCGGCGAGGAAAACGCGCTCCGATGCTGCTCCGACCTTTACGAGCCCGCGGACAAACCCTCGCTTTCGCAGAGGATTGCAAAGCTCATCGCACGGGTTTTATCCGGCTCGCCCCTTGCCCGATCATGCTGACCCGCCCTTGTCTTACGCACGTGGCGATCTAACCCCTGCTTGCGTCTATATCCCCCCTCTGTTAAAATCAATCGTCAACCGCCATGAAAAAGATCGCCGGGGCCCTTTTCTCCGTTTTTCTCCTGCTGGCCGTGGCCGTCCACCCCGGGGTCCGGGACGACGAGATCTGGGAAAGCGGCCTGAACAAGATCGAGGACATGAACGGGGTCATCGCCGCCCATTATTACAAGCCCGTCGACGAGTCCGCGCTGGCCCAGGAAGCGATCAAGGGCATGCTCCAGACGCTCGATCCGCATTCCTATCTCCTCGAACCTGAAAGCTTCTCCCGCATGGCCGAAGAGCAGCGGGGCAAGTACTTCGGGGTCGGCATGCTGATCATTAAACAGGAAGATCGCCTGACGGTCGTCTCGCCCACGGAAGGCGCACCGGCTTGGCGCCTGGGGGTCCAGGCGGGCGACGTCATCACCCAGATCAACGGCGAAAGCACCAAGCCCATCTCCGACCGGGAGGCGGTCAACCTCCTTCGCGGCCCGAAAGGGACCAAGGTCACCGTCACTTTCGCCCGCGAAGGCCTGCCCAAGCCTTTCGACCTGACCATCACGCGCGAGGAAATCCCGCTTTACAGCGTCCCTTACGCCTTCATGCTTCCGGACGGCGTGGGGTATGTCTTCATCCGCTATTTCGCCGAGAACACCACGAACGAGCTAGAGACGAAGCTGTCCGCGCTGTCCAAGGAGGGGATGACCAAGCTCATCCTCGACCTGCGGGGCAACGCCGGCGGCGCGCTCGCCCAGGCCATCCAAATTTCCAGCGAGTTCCTCAATAAAGGCGATATGATCGTCTCCATGAAAGGCCGCAACCGGGCCTTCGACCGCGAATTTCCGGCCCTGGCGACAGGCTCTTATGAAAAGGTCCCCCTGGTCATCCTCATCGACCAGGGCAGCGCCAGCGCCTCGGAGATCGTCTCCGGCGCGGTCATGGACAACGACCGCGGCCTCGTCGTGGGGGCCGATTCCTGGGGCAAGGGGCTCGTCCAGCAGATGTTCCCGCTGGCCCCGGACATGGCCGTGGCCATCACCATCGCCCGCTATTTCACGCCCAGCGGCCGCTCCATCCAGCGCGATTACACCCACATCGACGATTATCTTCTCGATAAGGTCGCGGCGGACAAGCCGCGCGAGGTCCGCTACACGGCCAAAGGCCGCAAGGTCCTGGGCCAGGGCGGGATCTCGCCCGATTATGCCGTCAAGTTCACGCTTCAGATCTATACGTTCGAGTTGCGCAGCAAGGGCGCGTTTTTCAACTACGCCCGCAAATTAGAGGCCCACCAGACGCCTTGGTCCAAGACCATCATCCTGCCCGGCGAGCCCCAAGCCGATACTGCGGGCAAGATCCTGATCGCCAAGCCTTTCCTGGCCAACAAGGCCGTCCTGGAGGATTTCCGCGCCTATCTCGAAGCCAACAAGATCGATACCGACGCCAAGCGGTTCAAGGCGGCCGAAGCGGACATCGCCCGCGAGATCGAACGCGAGGTCGCGTCCGTTCTGTGGGGCCAGGAAGACGGCTGGAAGGCCTTCGAGCGGACGGACCCGCAGGTGCTCAAGGCCTTGGAATTGATGCCCGAGGCGGCGAAGTTCATTCGGTAGGCCGGGCCGTGGACGCGGAAAACCGGCGTGAGGTGCGCGGATGAAAATCGCCTTGGCTTCCGATCACGCCGGATTCGACCTTAAAGACGGCATCGCCCGCTGGCTGGCTGAACGGGGCGTTTCCTGCTCCGATTTCGGCTCCCGGGCGGGCGAAAAAGTCGATTACGTCGACACGGCCGAACAGGCCGTCCTGTCCGTCCTGTCCGGCGCCCATGACCGGGCCATCCTCATCTGCGGAACGGGCATGGGCATGTCGATCATCGCCAACAAGTTTCGGGGCATCCGGGCGACGCTGTGCTGGAACGAATACACGGCCGAGATGAGCCGCCTGCATAACGATTCCAACTGCCTGACCCTGGGCGGGAGGGTCCTGTCCCTCGAACTCGCCCTTAAGATCGTCGATATCTGGCTGACGACGGCTTTCGAGGGCGGCCGTCACCTCCGCCGCCTGGACAAGATCCGGGCCGTCGAAGAGCGCAATTTCAAGCCTTATCAATAAGCAAGGAGTACGTCCCCATGCCCTCATTCGCGGAAAAAATCCAAGCCCTCTGCGGCCGGGTGGAGCGCAACAACGCCTGGCGGCAGAGGGACTGTTTCAATCTCATCCCTTCCGAATCGACCCCTTCGCTCCTGGTCAAGATGTGCGAGATCTCCGATCCCTCCGGCCGCTACGCCGAGCACCGGACGATGAAGGGCGAGGAAATCTACTTCTACCAGGGCGTCGATTTCATCCGCGACGTCGAATCCGAGGCCCAAAAGGAGCTGGCCCGTTTCTTCGATTGCACGGACGTCGAGCTGCGCCCGATCAGCGGCCAGATGGCCAACGAAGTGGTCTTCAAAGGCATCACCAAGTTCATCAACCGGGGCAAGGCCGAGGGCCGCGTCTCGCGGCGGATGCGCCTGGTCCTCAACAACGACCTGAACAAGGGCGGCCACCTGAGCGCCCAGCCCATGGGCGCCCTGTATAATTGGATCGAGGAGGACCCGGCCACGGGCAGGGAAAACGTCGTCCATTTCCCCGTCCTCAAGGACAATCCGTACAAGGCCGACTTGAACGCCCTGGCCGACCTGCTGGCCGATCGCAAGCCCGAGCTGGTCGTTTTCGGCAAGAGCATGTTCATCTGCGCCGAACCGGTCAAGTTCGTGGCCGACCTGGTCAAGGACTGGCCGCAGCGGCCCGTCCTGATGTTCGACATGGCCCACGTCCTCGGCCTGTACGGAGCCTTTCAGGAGCCGTTCAAGGACGGCGTCGACGTGGTCACGGGCAGCACCCACAAGACCTTCTTCGGACCCCAGCGCGGCCTGATCGCCGGCCGCATCGACAAGGGCAGCCCGCTGCGGAACCTCTGGCTGGACATCCGGGCCCGGGCCTTCCCCGGCTCGACATCCAACCACCACCTGGGGACGCTCGTCGGGCTGCTCCTGGCGGCCTACGAGATGAACGAATTCAAGGCCCCCTTCCAGGCGGCCGTCCGGGCCAACGCCAAGTCCTTCGCCAAGTCGCTGGCCGCCCACGGCATCCCCGTCGAGGGCGATCCGGCCGAAAGCTACACGGAGACGCACCAGGTCCTCCTCCGGGTCAAGGCCTATGGCCCCGGCATGGCCATCGCCCGCCGTCTGGAGGACAACGCCATCGTCGTCAATTACCAGGCCCTACCCGACGACGAAACGTTCCTGGATTCGAGCGGCCTGCGCCTGGGCGTCCAGGAGATGACCCGCTTCGGCATGAAGGCCGACGATTTTGACCGCCTGGCGGGCTATATCGCCGATTGCGTGATCCGCAACAAGACGGTCAAGAACGAGGTGGCCGCCTTCCGCAAGGGCTTCCTGGAAATGGGCTATTGCCTGCCGGCCAAGGAGGCCATCCCCCTGGCCGCCCGGGTCATGGCCTCGGCCATGCCCCATCCCGAGTTCGCCGCCCGCTTCGCCGAGAACCTCCACAAGCTGTCATGAAAATCCTGATCGTCGGCTCGGGTGGACGCGAACACGCCCTGGCTTGGAAGCTGGCCCGCAGTCCCAAGGTGACCAAGCTTTATTGCGCGCCCGGCAACGGCGGCACGCGGCTGGTCGCGGAGAACGTGCCGATCCCCGATTCGGACATCGAGAAGCTGTCCGATTTCGCCCTTCAGACGGGCGTCGACCTGACGGTCGTCGGCCCGGAGATCCCCTTGTCCCTGGGCATCGTCGACGAATTCGAGAAGCGCGGCTTGCGCATCTTCGGGCCGAGCCGCAAAGCGGCCGAACTCGAGGCCAGCAAGATTTTCGCCAAGCAGTTCATGGAGCGGCACAAGATCCCCACCGCCCGTTTCCGGGTGGCCGATACGGCGGACAAGGCCCGGGCGATCCTCCGTTCGGACGAGTTCGGCTGGCCGGTCGTCCTCAAAGCCGACGGCCTGGCCGCCGGCAAGGGCGTCGTGGTGGCCAAGACGGCCGGGGAAGCCGAGGAGGGGGTGAGGGCCATCATGGACGAGCGCCAGTTCGGCGACGCCGGCCGGCGCCTGCTGATCGAGGAGTTCCTCCGCGGCCAGGAAGTCTCGTTCATCGTCATCGCCGACGGGGCCCACGTCATCCCCCTGGTGACGACCATGGACCACAAGGCCGTCTTCGACGGCGGCGAAGGGCCGAACACCGGCGGGATGGGGACGATCTCCCCGTCGCCGTCCCTGACCAAGAAGATGTTCGGGGAGGTCGTGAGCGGCATCGTCCTGCCGACCGTCACCCGCATGCGCGAGGAGGGCCGCACCTATAAGGGCGCCTTGTACTGCGGGCTGATGCTGACCGCGGAAGGACCGAAGGTGCTGGAATACAATTGCCGTTTCGGAGATCCCGAAACGCAGCCCCAGATGCTCCGCCTGGAGAGCGACCTGGCCGACATCCTGACGTCCGCCGTGGACGGCAACGTCCTGGAAAACGAAGTCGTCTGGAACGGAAAGGCGGCCGGCTGCGTCATCCTGGCTTCGGGCGGATATCCCGGGCCGTATGAAAAAGGCAAGGTCATCGAGGGCCTGGAAGCCGTTGCCGATATGCCCGGCGTCGTCGTCTTCCACGCCGGGACCACGTTCGAGGACGGCGTCTACAAGACCTGCGGCGGACGCGTCTGCGGCGTCTGCGCCGCCGACGCCACGCTGGGCGAAGCCATGGGCCGCATCTACCGGGCCGTGTCCGCCGTCCATTTCGAGGGCCTGCATTACCGGCGCGACATCGGGGCCGCCCGCGGCAAGCCGTGAAAGGAGACCGCGCATGGACGTCGTCATTTTCATCGGCAGCGCGTCCGATCTCGAGATCGTCAAGGACGCCGTCGAAATTCTGAAGAAATTCGGGGTCGAATGGGCCCTCGAGGTGACCTCGGCCCATCGCTCGCCCCGGCGCACGGTGGACCTGGTGCACCGATACGAAACCGCCGGCGCCGAGGTCTTCATCGCCGTGGCCGGCAAGGCCGCCCACCTGGCCGGCGTCGTGGCCGCCCACACCGTCCGGCCGGTCATCGGAGTGCCGGTGGAAAGCGGCGGGCTGGGCGGCCTGGACGCCCTGCTCTCCACCGTTCAGATGCCCAAGGGCATCCCCGTGGCCGCCATGGGCACGGGCAAGACCGGCGGGTCCAACGCCGCCCTCCTGGCCCTTCAGATCCTGGCCGTCAAGAACGCCGACCTCCGCCGCATGCTGGTCGAGGAGAAGGCCCGCATGGCCGCCCAGGTCGAGGCCGATTCGGAGAAGGTCCGCCGGGAATTATGACCTCGTTTTCCATTCAGAACTTCGGCTGCCGGGTCAATCAAGCCGAAGCGTTCGAATGGGCCGCCGTCCTTCAGGAGCGGGGGTGGACCCTGATCGACGAGCCCGCCGACGGCGGAGTCGTCATCGTCAACACCTGCACCCTGACCGCCAGGGCCGACCGCGACGTGCGCAAGTTCATCCGCCGGGCCGGCCGGGAGCACCCGGGGTCGAAGATCGTCGTCACCGGCTGCCTGGCCGAGCGATCGCCCGCCGGTCTTCTCCGCATGCCCGGCGTTTGGAAGGTCTTTCCCAACCGGGACAAGGAGCGCCTGCCCGCCGATATCCTGGCCGCCGCGGGGGTCTCGGCTCCGGCCGGGGCGCCCGCCCCCGTCCGCTTCAGGGCCCGGGCCTTTCTCAAGGTCCAGGACGGCTGCGATAGGTCCTGCGCCTTCTGCGTCATCCCTTCGGTCCGCGGGCGGAGCGCCAGCGTCCAGCCGGCGGCGGCCGTCGAGCGGGCCCGCCGCTTGGCCGCCCGGGGCTATGCCGAGATCGTCCTGACCGGGATCCATCTCTGTTCCTACGGACGGGACCTCGTCCCGCGCACTTCGCTCCTGGAACTCCTGCGGGCCCTTGACGCCGCTCCCGAGGTTTTTGCCGTGCGCCTCAGCTCGCTCGATCCGCGCCTGATGCCCGAGCCGCTCGTCGATCTTCTGGTCGCGTCGCCGAAAATCCGCCCTCATTTTCATCTCTCGCTCCAGCACGCCGTACCTCTCCGGCTCGAGGCCATGGGCCGGGCCTCGACGCCCGCCGGATACGAATCGCTCCTCGAGAGACTTCGCCGGGGTCGTCCCGAAGCCGCTTTGGGCGCCGACCTGATCGCCGGTTTTCCCGGCGAGACCGAGGACGAATTCGCTTCGCTGGCCGAATTCGTCGAACGCTCGCCCCTGACCTATCTGCATGTCTTCGCCTACTCCCCGAGACCCGGAACCCCCGCCGCCACACTCGGAGCTCCCGTCCCCGTGGACGATGCCGTTAAAAACAGCCGGGCGGCGCAGCTTCGAGCGATCGGAGCGCGGAAGGACGCCGAGTTCCGGGCGCGTTTCCTGGGGCGCGCGCTGGACGGCATCGTCATTCAGCCCGCCGGGGCCGGAGCGGAAGTCCTCACGGCCAACGGCATCACCGTGAGGATTGCCGGCAGGGGGCCGGCCCGGGGTGAAGCCGTCCGCGTCCGGATCATCGACGCCGGTGAGCGCAAAACCCTCGGCGAACTCATCGAATAGGGGTGAGATCGAAAGACCGGCGTGAAGAACCCGAGAGGGTCGGGAGGCCGAGGGCAGCGTCGCGCATCCCCTGGTGAAGATCCGCCGATCCGTGCGATAATCTCTCCGCCGCCATGAATAGGATCGCCAAGCTCCCCCCCGAGATCGCCCAGAAGATCGCCGCCGGCGAGGTCATCGAACGCCCGGTCTCCGTCGTCAAGGAACTCGTCGAAAACGCCCTCGACGCCGGGGCGGGAGAGATCGTCGTCGAGCTTCTGGCCGGGGGCAAGAAGCGCATCCGCGTCCGCGACGACGGCTCGGGCATGAGCCGGGCGGACGCCGGGCTTTGTTTCGAACGCCACGCCACCAGCAAAATCGCCGCCGCGGATGATCTTCTGGCCATCGCCACGCTGGGCTTCAGGGGCGAGGCCCTGGCCAGCATCGCCGCCGTCTCCCGTCTGACGCTCCAGACATCGGAGGGAGGGGCCGAAGCGGGGACGCAGATCGAGCGCGAGGGCGACGCCCTCCTGTCCGAAAAGAGCGTCGCTTTTCCGCGGGGCACGTCCATCGAGGTCCGCGACCTGTTCTTCAACCTGCCAGCCCGTCTGAAATTCCTGCACAGCGATGCGTCCGAACTTTCCCAGATCACCAAGTACCTGACCAACGTGGCCCTGGCCTATCCCCGACTGCGGCTGACCTTGAGCCATGGCCCGCGGACCATCCTCGACTGCCCGCCCGTGGACGGCTTGCGGGAGCGGATCTTCCAGCTCCACGGAAAGGCTCTGATCGATTCTTTAATGGAGATCGACTATGGCGCCGAGGCCGGCCGCCTCCATGGCTTCGCCTCCCGGCCTCCGGCCGGCCGGCCCGACCGGGCCCATCAATATTTCTTCGTCAACAGCCGCCCGGTCCGCGACAAGGTCCTGGCCTCGGCCCTCCAACAGGCCTATCGGGGACTCCTGGAGAAGGACCGCTTCTGCGAAGCCTACCTTTTCCTGGGCGTCCCGCCGGCCGAAGTGGACGTCAACGTCCATCCGGCCAAATCCGAAGTGCGTTTTCTCCGCTCATCGGAGGTTTTTCAGCTCGTCCTGCGCGCCGTGGACCGGGCCAAGGCCCGGGCCGGCGGAATCAAGCCCGTCGCCGCGGCCCGCCCCGAGGGCGAAGAGCGGGCGGATGAGCCGGTCGAATACATCCCCGGCGAGCCCGGCGGTTTCGAAAGACTGCCCTTCCGGGTCGAGGAGGGACTCCCTGCGGCCGCGCCCGCGTCCGATCCCTCCGGACGGCGGGTGCTGGGCCAATTCGCCGACGCCTACATCGTCGCGGCCGACCCCGACGGGATCATGGTCATCGACCAGCACAACGCCCACGAACGCGTCCTTTATGAGCAGTTCGCCGATATCGACCGCCGCCGGTCCTGGCCGGTCAAAATGAGCCTGATCCCGCTCCTGTTCGAGCTGTCACCCGCCCAGACGGTCAGCCTGGAAGCGAACCGGGCGGCCCTCGAGGAATCGGGGTTCCGGGCCGAGCCCATGGGCGGGCGGAGCTTCGCCCTCCGCGAATATCCCGACATCTTCCAGCCCGAACAGGCCCTGGCGGCGTATCTCGATCTCCTCGACGAGATCCGCGAGAGCCAGGCCGAGGAGCGGAAATCCCGGATGCTGGCCATGATGGCCTGCAAGACGGCCATCAAGGCCGGCCAGCCCCTGCCCCGGGAAAAGATGATCTATTTGGTCCAGGAGCTCTTCCGCACCGCCAACCCGGCCGTGTGTCCGCATGGGCGCCCCATCGTCGTGCGGCTGTCGAAATCGGAGATCGAGAGAGGGTTGAAACGGCGTTGATGCCCCCGGAAACGCCCGGACATAAAAAAAAGGGACGGTTCCGAAGAACCGTCCCTTGTCTGAAACGTTCCGAAAACGGACCGGTCAGAAGCGCTTGGTGCGCGGCGCGTCCGTGCGGGGTTTGGCCTCGTTGACGGTCATGGCCCGGCCCTTGAAATCGCGGCCGTTGAGACCGGTGATGGCCTTCTGGGCCTCGTCCGCGTTGGGCATCTCGACGAACCCGAATCCGCGGGATTCCCCGCTGATCTTGTCCTTGATGATGGCCGCGGTCGAAACCGTGCCGTAGGACTCGAACACCTGGCGGAGCTCGTCCTCGGACAGGTTCCGCAACAAATTGCCTGCGTAGATATTCATTCTCGTCTCCTTTGACGAGGGTCGACGCCGGGATGGCAGATCCCGGATCGCCCCAAAGCAAAAATGGGATCCAAATAAAGGAGAGGAGTTTGAAGCCGATTAGGGCACGTGCCCCATTTCCTTTATCGGTTCTCAGATACTGATGGATTCGTCCCTTTACGGGACGATCAATATCTGAATGCATTATACTCTTTTTCAAACGCCATATCCAGCGAAATATTCGGATTCCCCGGGATCGGCTTCCCTCCGCTCAAATTGACAACCCCAACACCTGTTGTTACGATAAGCGGGCTTTGGGACGGGGAGTGGCGCAGCCTGGCAGCGCGCTTGCCTTGGGAGCAAGAGGTCGACGGTTCAAATCCGTCCTCCCCGATTCCGGTGCCCCGCCGGTCGACGACGCGCGCCTGTAGCTCAGGTGGATAGAGCAGCTGCCTTCTAAGCAGCGGGTCGGGAGTTCGAGTCTCTCCAGGCGCGCTCTTTTTATTCAATCCCTATAATGATTATTTATTAAGGGCGCTTGTGCGAGATCAGACGCCCTGTGTCGTAGGGACCTTATCCCTGAAAAATGGTCCAGCGATAGTTTGAGTTTTCTGGCAAAATGCCCTGCCCCCCTTTCCTATTCCTCTCCAGGAAAACCCGTCCTAAACGATCCTAGTGACGCTGGGGCGTATTCGGTAGCCGAGTTTGTGCCCTCCCAACCGGCCTGTTTGCGGCCGTGGGGGACGATTAGTAATATGGTCATGCGAAGGGAGCGACATACGGCGGGTCACAAATCCAATTTCGAAAAGCCCTTAAAATGTCCAAAGAACGAGGAGGGGGTTTCATTATGCGGCGGTTCCAGCGCTCTCAAGGAGCTGGCCGACCCGATCAGCGAGACTGTTCTGGTGGCGGAGATAGAGAGCGCCGGGAATTCCTGAACCTGAGAGAGCCTCGACGGTCTTCTTGAGAAACCAGCGGGTGAGTCCTGGGGATCCCGATCCCTCCCGCGCCAAGTGACTTATGATACCGTCCAGGATCGCGTTCCCCGTGTCCATCGTTAGCGACTCTTTCGTGTATAGCCAGCCCGTCTTGTCGAAGAGATGACGGATCCTGAGGGACGTCTCCTTCTTGAGCCGTGGGAGGGTCAGATCGGCCGGGCACAGGTGGGATTCACGCGCCGCAATCCGATCAAAGAATTCCTTAAACGAGTCGCCACGGGCCAGAGTGAAGGCCCGTCCAATCTCCCCGACGTGGCTGTCGGTCGCGGCCACGATGCCTTTCGAGAGCGAGTTCGCCAGCCGGAGTGCTTGGGCGTTGATTCGTCCGATACGGCCCATGTTGTATTCGAGGACCGGGAATAGGTGGGCGACGTCGAGAACGGCCCTGAGGTTTGGCTTCTCTTCCGGCTCGTGCCAGAATGGGTGGTTGAAGATGAAGGGGAGGCCTTCCGCCCTTAGATACCAAGCCAGCATAACGATATCGCGGGCCTTGCCTGTAATCTCTTGGATTTCCTGAAACTGACGGCGGTCCAGCAAGTAGACGTTGACGTGTATGGTATGGCCTACGTTCCGGGGATCGAGGATTTTGACCTCGACGGCCGGCACGAGGCCTTCGCGTGTCCAACCAATTTGATCATAGGCGGCCATCGTGTCGTGGTCCGTGAAGGCAACATAGCTCATGCCGAGCCGGCGGGCCTCAAGATAGAGATGCAGCGGATCAACCTGCCGGGTCGGGATGACGTCGTAAGAATGGAGCGTATGGACATGGAGGTCGGCCGCCTGCCAGCCTGCGGTTAGCAGGGTCTGAGCCTGATTAGGATCGAGGATCCCTGGCGTTTGCTTATTGGTCGGCAGATCTTTACTCATTTGCTTCAGGCCCATTTTCCCCCAGCCAGGTTAAGGGGCGATGAAGGAATGGCTAATTTTCGATAAAGGCCGGTCTGAACCGAAACTTAACCGTATCTTCATCGGGAATTCATCGGCCTGCGCTACAAAGGAGATGATGAAAACGCTTATCCTTATCCTCTTGGCCTTCTCGGGCGCGGTTCTCTGCCTGTTCACAGCCATCACGGTGGTCTTCCGCTGGGGGAGGAAGACGGCCGGGGGAGGAGCCCGCCAATATCCGTTCGTCAGCCTTCTCAAGCCGGTCAAGAATATCGACGACGACATGGAGCGAAATCTCGAATCCTTCTTCAAGCTTGATTATCCCCGATATGAGGTCCTGTTCGCGGTGGATCATATCTCTGACCCGTGTGTGGCCGTGATCGAATCGGTACGCCGAAAATATCCAGAGGTCAACTCCGCGATTCTCGAAACGGGAAATAATGGTTTCCAGAACCCGAAGATCCACAAGCTGGCCCTTCTTGAAGCCAGGAGTCGGGGTGAACTCCTGTGGGCCACGGATTCCAATATTCGCGTCGAAAGAGATACTCTCGGACGCTTGGTGAACGAATATCTCCGGAGCGGAGCCAAGGCCATTTTCTCACCCGTTCGGGGCACGTTCAGCCGGACTTTCGCCAGCCTCATTGAAAACACCAGCCTTAATTTCTTCACCAGCGGAAGCATCATCACCGCCTGGCAACTGCTCCGGCAGCACATCGTCGTCGGGAAATCGATCCTGATCGAAAAGAAAGCCCTGGGGACGTTCGGCGGCTTCGGATACTTTAAAAACTATTTGGCCGAGGATTTCTTGTTGGGCGAGGCTTTCGTTAGGAGCGGATTCCGAGTTTCCACCAATTATACGTGGGTGACGAACGTCAACGAACGAAGTACGATCGGCAGCTATTTTAGGCGGATGGTCCGTTGGGCCAAGCTTCGCTATCACCTGCGGCCTGCCATGTATGCGGCCGAGGTCCTGCTGAACCCGATCGTCATGGCTCTCTTCGCTTTCCCTTTTATGGGTCGGCGGGGTCCGGCGCTTCTCGGCGGGGTCATTCTGCTGAAAGTCGCCCTGGAATATATCAATTTTCTCGTCGTCAACAGAGAGGACCGCCGGCGCCCGGCTTGGCATCTGTTGTTCCCGGCAGTGGTCATCGTCAAGGACCTTCTCTACCTCGGCTTCTATCTCGTGCCTTTCTTGAGCCGGCGTGTCGTGTGGCAAGGTAACAATATTTCGATCGGGAAAAAGACCTTGATTTTCGGCCCCTCGCCTACGGATAATCTCTCCTATGAGGGTGCATGACAGGGCTTGGATTGTCTCGGTTCACATGGGGCTGGGACATCTTCGGGCTGCTTATCCCCTGCGTCGCCTAGCTCCCGAAGGCATCGTCATCTACGGATCGAAACGCTCTACGCCGCCTCGGGAATATAAATTATGGAGGCGGATGAGGCGGCTTTATTACGCTTCCTCGCAGGCCGGGCGGATTCCCATCTTCGGCCGGTTCATCCTAGCAATCATGTTGGCTTCCCAGAGAATTCGGCCCTATTATCCAAAGTCCGACCAGTCCAAGCCCACCTGGGCCGTCAAGTACCTCAGCCATCTCATCAACCGCCGGGGCCTGTGCACTGCGCTCCGGGAACGGGTAGCGGAAGCCGATGGGCCTGTCGTTCACTCTTTCTATGCCACCGCCGTGGCTTTGGACGCTATCGGCGACGCGGCCCGCGAGAATTATCTCCTCATCTGCGATGCCGATTTCAACCGCGTATGGGTGCCCAAGGATCCCCGAAAGAGCCGGATCAAATATTTGGCCCCTTGCACTCAGGTTAAGCGACGGCTTCTGGCCTACGGTGTCAAGGAGGAATCGATTTTCCTAACGGGCTTTCCCCTTCCTACGGAGAACATAGGCAGCGAAACCGGCCTCGAAATTCTTAAGGAGGACCTTTTCGGCCGGCTGCTGCGGCTTGACCCGACGCGCAAATTCTTTTCTTACCATCTGAAGTCGGTCCTGGGCTGGCTGGGCTACGAGGGGCTTCCTCCCGGCGGGGATTTCCCTTACCAGGTCATGTTCGCCATTGGTGGTGCCGGAGCCCAAGTAGAGATGGTGAAAGAAATCCTGAAAAGCCTGGCAAAAGCCATACGCTCGGAAGAGGTCCGGATCGTCCTGAGCTGTGGGATCCAGGAGAAGGTCTTCGAACGCGTCCTTCGCTTCATCAACGACCTGGGCCTTTCCCCGTTCATTGACAACGGGATCACGATCATCTTCGATCGGGACATCTACGGCTATCTCGACAGGTTCAATCTCCATTTGCGTCGGACGGATATACTCTGGACGAAGCCGAGCGAACTGGCCTTTTATTGCGGCCTGGGCATCCCAATTCTCGCGGCCCCGCCGATCGGAACTCATGAAGAGCTCAACAGGCGTTGGCTTGAAGAGATCCATGCCGTCGTCACTCCGCCCGGCCCGGTGGAGGACTGTGCGGAATGGCTGGGCGACCTGCGGAAAGACGGACGGCTGGCCGAAGCCGCCTGGGACGGGTTTCTCAAGGCCCGCAAACTCGGCACCTACAAGATCACCGAACTTGTTCTCAACGGTACATTCCAAGAGGGGCGTACGCCCCTCGAACAATGAGCGAGCAGCAAGACTGCAGCGCCAAGTGCGCACTTATTTGGTCAGAAGGCCGTTCTGTCGCCCTTTCGGGAATCGAAATAACGCGGGTCGGTTTCGATTCTCGCAAACGAAAAGGTGCCTCTTCAGGAGTTATCGATTAGGGAAGGTCGTGTCTTTTCATTTTTATGGTCGGGTTCTCAAAGAAAGAATCAACACTCCGGCGAGGAGAGTTAACGCGGCCATAATTTTCAAGCCAACCATCTCCGGCACAAGACCGCTCCATTCGCCGAAGATAACGATGCCACCCAGCACTCCACCCATTAACGCCATAACTTGGGCCAGCGTGCCGACAACTACGGCCTTTCCCTTTTGGAAACCATATTGCATGGCCAGCATGTTTCCCAAATTGCCGATGAATAAAAGGAGTAAGAAGATCCACCAGGCAAACGTAGCAGTCGTCACCCCAAAATGCTGGCCTTTGCTGAATCCACTCATAAAGGCCTTGCTGTAAATTTGTCCGATGGCCAGGAGGAACCCGGCGCCCAGCCCAAAGGCGATATCTCCATGGGCGTACTTCTTTGTCCGACTATATGCGATTGGCGCCACGACACCGGCAAAGAGAAGGGCCGTATAAATAACAGCTTGCGGCCTTATCAGGAAGGCGATCATTTCAGCCAAGGAAATTTTAGCTGCTTGCGCGTGGGCTGTAACGCCTAAAACAACCACGCCGGCGACAATGGCGGCCATTCCCCCAAGCTCCCTTCTCTGAACGGTTTCCTTGAGTTAGAAATGAGAAAACAAGACCAAGATAGCCAGATTTCCCCCCATCAACGAGCTGAATAAGGAGAGCGGCAAGAGGGGTATCGCCAGCAGGGCGATGTACCACTGCCCGGTTGTGAGGATGACTCCGATCACCCAGGTTCTATTGGACAAGAAATTCTCAATGTTCTGGCGGCCCGTTTGCGATTCGATTTTAGGGAGCTCCGCAGCCGCTTTCTTTTGCAGCGCCGTGCCTATACTGAACATCGTGCCGGCCAGAATTCCCAGAAATAGCCCGAGGGGTAAATTCATCATTAGCACAGGTCTCTTCGAGAAACCCTTAGAAATATCTTTGTGGGCCAGAACAGATATCTCACGTTCCGCGATACGGATGAGCTTTTCGCCGATGAAAGCAAAAAGAGAGTCAATCGCATTCTAAATGGTTTTTCCGGCTATGACACCATCGTTTAGAATAAAGACCGCAAACTAATGACCTGCACTCCGTTTCTCGCCCATTTTGTCAGCAAGTTTTTTAATATGCAAGTCCATTGACTGCTTCAAGATCTCGATCAGGCGTTGCTTTGGCTTTATCCTTGGGAGTTCCCGAGGATAAAGAAAGTCTGAATAATCAACTTCACCAAATGCGATTGACCATCCCGGCTTAAAAATAAAGAGAATAGGGGATTGCGAGATCGGTTTGGATTGATTTAAAGACGGAAGGTCACCAGAAAACTACACTTTTTAGCGGTACCAGTTTTTGGGATGAGATCCATCCTCCAACGACGACATCTTGTTCCTTCACAGCATTATACGTGGGGAAATCCATTCGTGTTTAAAATCCGTTCTGCCTGGTTCTTGGAGGAAGGCCAGATGATGGCGGAGGAGAACAAATGAAGAAGCGGTTCTGGTCTATTTTCAGAATCTTGATGCTGGTGCTTTCGCCGGGGCGTCGAGGACCTTGACCCGGATGTTGCGGTAGCGGACGAAGAGCTTCGTCAAGTCCAGACCGGCCGGGAAATTCCCGCCGTGGATCTGGAGGGCGATGCCGCCCCTGTCGCCGAGGCTCTTCTTGGTATCCTTCCAATGCATAAACTGGACCCCGTTGATCCAGGTGTCGATCGTGGGAGGGTTGCCGGTGATCCGTGCCCGTAGGACGTGCCACTGTCCGTGCTTCCAGAAATCCGGCCACATCTTCGGCTCGACGGGAAGGGGGAAGATCGAGTCGACCCGCTTGATCTTTTCCGGGGAGTCCAGGAACTTGAAGTTTGATTCCGAGAAGGATTGTGGAAAGCCCTCGCCATAGACGCCCATCAAGCTCCCGTCGGAATGATAGTCGATGTACGCCTGATAGGCCAAGCCGCTCTCGGTACTGCGTATGAACAGCCCGCTGTCCGGCCCGAAATCGTTGTTCATCTCCAGGACCACCTCGAAGTCGCCGTATTGGGCGTCGGTGATCAGGATACCGCCGTTGCCGGGGCGATCTTGGCTGCCGACAATGATCCCGTCTTCAACGACCCAGCGCCCGCCCGTGCCGTGCCCCGTCTTGCTGCTGACGTGCCAGCCTTGGAGCGTCTTGCCGTCGAAGATGGAGACGAAGCCTTGGTCATCGGAGGTGGGCTTCAATTGAGATGCCGGGAGAAGGAGGACGAAGCCAGCGATGATCGAGACCGCGGCCAAGCCAGCGAACATTCGTCTTGCCATGGGAACCGCTCCTTTCCTTCTTGTTGCAGGCCCGAAACGAACGGACCCATCGCCGGCCATTTTAGGCCCGGGCGGGCCGATGGTCAATTGGCAGCCAGCTTCAGAGGTTTTAGAGCCTCGAACTTTCACTTCACAGTTGGTACACTAAGTGGGGGCGGGTCACTCGCCGAGACTCTTGCCGATGGAGTACGCGTTCCCGACGAGCGCCCCGACGGCGAAGTACCTCCCCGGGTCCATCACGAAGAGGATGGGCCGGAGGATCTTGATGTCTATCCGCCCATCCTCACCAAGCAGGGCGTTGTCGACCTTCGCGTCCCGTATCTCGCCGATGAACTGGGTGTGGAGGCCGAGCTCGTGCACGCCCACGACCGAACACTCGAGCACGAGCGGGAACTCATCGACGTAGGGCGCGTCGACCAGATCGCTCGACGCCGCGGTGAGGCCCAAAGCCTCGAACTTGTCGTGGTCGCGCCCCGAGACTAGGCCGAAGTAGTCCGCCTGGGCGGCGTTGTCCTCACTCGGCAAGCTGATCGTGAAGGCTTTACGCCGCATGATGTTGCCGTGAGATGCGGTTGCGCTCCGGAGCGACACGGAGACACACGGCGGTTTCGAGCACGCGATTCCGCCCCACGCGGCCGTCATGGCATTGGCTCGGCCGTCGGCATCGTAGGTCCCGACCACCAGAACGGGAGCCGGGTATAGAATGGTCTTGGCTCCGAGTGATGTCTTCATGGCGCTCCTTTCCCGATTCAATGGGTGTCAGAGACTGCTAAACAGCCTCGGCACCTCCAACCATGTCCAGCCGACTGCCGGGCGCCCTGTCGGCCTAACGATTGCGGCTCACCGGCGGCCACTCACTGCTCTTCACGCGCGGCCATCCGTGACCCGCCCCCACTTAGTGTACCACCTTAGAAATGAAAGCTCGAGGCTCACTCAAATTATGGGTGGACCATTCTTCAGGGATGAGGTCCCCGGGGAATATTTTCAAGAAAAAGAGGAATATTTAATAAGCGGCAAAGCTGAATTTATAGATTTCTGTTCATATGTTGGATACGGAACGGACTTGAAAATCCATTTCGAGAGGGAGTAAAGTTGGCCGTCCGGACGCGGTTCGCAGATTATGAAACAAGCCTTCGCCGCGTGTCCAGCGTTTTGACACGGAGGACAGGAATGAAGATCACGAACATCATCGGCAGTCCGAGACCCCAGGGATACGGCGGTTCGATCGAAAGGGCGCTTCTCGACCTTCTCGGAGATCACGGTACGACGGCCAAGACTTTCGAGCTCAACGAGCTCACCTTCCGCGGCTGTCAGGCGTGTCTGACCTGCAAAACTACGTCCGACGTCTGCGTCGCCCAGGACAGTCTTACCCCGGTCCTGAAGGCAGTTCGGGAGTCTGATGTGGTCATCATCTCCGCGCCGATCTTCATGGGCGAGGTCAGCTCCCAGGCCAAGGGGCTGTTTGACCGATTCTACTCTTTCCTCGGCCCGGATTTTAGAACGAATCCCAAGTCGGGACGGCTTGCTCCCGGAAAAAAGCTTGTCTTCATCCTGACGCAGGGCAATCCCGATGAGCAGACTTATGCTGCTGTCCTGGCCCGGCACCGGCTGACATTCGACATGTGCGGATTCGCGGAGGTGTATCCGGTCCAGGTCTGTGGGGCACGGCCAGGAGGCGAAGCGCAAGTCCCGGAGAGAACCATGGCCCGGCTTGCCGAGGTCGCTAAGGCCCTCCTCGCCTGAAATGAAAAAGGGGCTTATCATCCCCGACCCCAATTTCGAATCAGGCTATAATTGCGGAAAAGGATGTTGAGCACGAATTTTTCGCAAATTTCTCGACTGCTTTAAAGTCCGATCTCCTTATAATCCGAGCAACTGCTCCGCATTGCCATTGGTGATTCGCTCCAGATCGGCCTTACTCACCGGGAGCTTGTCCAGGAAAGTCCGGCCCTCCGCCATCGAAGCGTAGGGATGGTCGATCGAGAACAAGATCCGGTCCGCTCATCAGTCCAGCCAAAATACCTTTCGTGTTACCTTTCGTGTTGAGACCACTAAACGGCCTTTTTTAGGGTATTTTGACTCTTTTGAAAACGGGCCAAACTCGGGCATAAAATTGACCGATGAAAAAACTTAACTTACGCATTGATAAGGGGATAGTAGCGGACGGGGCTTGTGCCGGAGGAGGGAATCGAACCCACACATCCATCGCTGGATACGGGATTTTGAGTCCCGCGCGTCTGCAAGTTTCAACAACCTCTAATTGATTGATCCTGAGCGGCGAGAAAATGGACCTTCCGCCAAGGGGGTTGTGTTAAAATATGCGCCCGTCTGATGATTCATTTTGGCGACCGTTTGGGTGAGCTAAATACGAAGAAGCGGTCTATGCGGAATATCTGGTAGTCCCCCAAATGGGCGGACGCTGAAGAGCGCACCTTTTATAAGAAGGGCCGGCAAGGTCCGAGGAGGTCGAGTGACGAGGCAATGGGCCGTTTTATCGCTGATCCTGGCCGTCGTGACGGTGTTCGTCGTCCCCGGCTTTACCAAAGACACGGTTGTCGAGAGCAAGTGGGCGTCGGCTCCCATCAAGATCGAAGGCCTTAAGCAGGACTGGCAAGATTCGACGTTCCTGACCGACGGCGGGTCGAAGGCGCAGTATGCGCTGAGGAATGATGGAGAAAACCTATATGTCATCTTTCTCTTCAAGGATCGCATGTCCCCGTCGACGATCGAGTTCACGGGCCTGAAGGTCTTCTTCAACGGCGAAGGCAAGAAAAGCGAGGACCTCGGCGTCCACTTCAAGAAAAAGCGCGTCACGGCCGACGCCCTGATCGCTTACAAGGAGCAAAAGGGAGAGGCGTTGACCGATGCCGGGAAAACCGAGATCCGGAAAGAGAGCATGTACACGCTTTTCGAGGCTGACATCATCAACGAGAAAAAGGCGACGGCGCCGGCCGACCCGGCCGTGCAGACCGACCCTCCGATCTTCATCACCGGCTTTCAGGACAAGGTCCTCATCTATGAGCTCCGGATCCCCCTTAGCCGAACGAACCAGCCCGGCGGTATCGGCGCGGAGCCGGGCAAGACGATCAAGCTCGGCTTCGAGTGGGGAGGGATGACCGCGCAAATCATGAGGGACATGATGGCCGGGAAGGTCGCGGAGGGCGGCAAGGCCGATCATGATCTCGGAATTGACGAGGGTATGGGGGCCGAAATCGATACCACCGGCGCCCTGCAGAGCGGCGGTGAGTATCGCCGCGATCCCCGGACAAGGATGCATTCCTTCTGGATCGACGTGAAGTTGGCCGCCCAGCGCTCTTGAAGCTGCCTCCGACCTGTGAAGTGAAAAATCTCGGCTCAACGGCCTCCGGAGCCGGCGGCCGACAACCCAAAGAGCTGTGGGGACGGAAGCGATTATAGGCCCGCCGGCCTCTTCCGGATCCGGGCCTTCCTCGGCCTCAACCTCGTCGAACGTATATCCGCAACTCAAAGATCGATACATATGGCATTTCCGCTCTCTGGATGGCTCGCCTACAGATTGCTCCGCACAGCGCGCTCGGAGACTTGACGCCACGGCAGTTTGTCGAACAGAGATGAAGCCAAAAAACTCCATTTTTTGCTGGGCCAGTTTTTGGGTGAGGCTCCGAACGAATTCGATGCGGTGAAAATAATCTATTTTTTAAGGGTGTATGATCGGTTTGCTAAAAATTATACTTCATCAACGTGTTTGTTGTGATCTGTTTTTGTCATTTCAAAGATCCAAATATTAGTAAATTCTTCGAGAACAATCTTAGCCATTATGGTTGATTTTTCTTTGGTACAACACGGACATGCTTCTTTTAATCTCGGCTGGGATGCTTCTAGAGTGGATTTGAGCAATACATCGAAACATTCGTCATATTCTTTACGATATGTGGCGGCATAGGTGTTTATCCATTCACTAACTGCCTCAGGACCGGGATCGCGTCCAATTTTAATCCCCTTGAACCATTTGTGTTTAAGAGCTTCTTGTATCTGATTTCTCATTAATGTCTTCATGTCCATAGGCGTACCTCCGGCTGCTTAGTACATTTTATCATTATTCTCAGGTGGACCCCATTATCTGGACAACGGAAAGGCTTGATTAAGGTGGATATTGAGCCCGCCGTATTTGTCATTTTAACTATTTCTATATCCAGAAGCCATTTTCCCGTAGATCGCCGGAAAAATGTCTTCGCTAATTGACCTACAAACGGCGATCTAACGACAATCCATATCAAACCCTCGAGCAAAGGCCATCGCTATTAGCAAGAAAAAGCAAAGGCGAGTCGTCAAGGAGAAAAGAGAGCGGCGCCGGCGGCTGAATAATGATTTCTAAACTGTCTGACGTCAGCGAAATTCGGACAGCGATTGCTTTCTCCTAAGCTGAGGCTCGGACCTTTGATTGACGTCAACTATTATTTCCGGCCCGTTGCCTCAATCAAAAATGTTACTGAAGAATCGGCGCCTTGTCGAGGCTTATTGGAGTAGCCTCGGCCGATACTTCAGATGCGTTTTGTCCGCCGAAGACAAGACCTCTTGCCATCACATGACGCCAGGCTCTGACCCTGCGCTGCAAAGTTCGTAGTTGCACGTCTGGAAAGCGTCCCGGCTGCTCTGTTTGGAGACGCACGAACAGTTCCTTGGCTGTGGCGTCTGGCGTATCTTGGAGCCAAAGAAGGACATCCGGCCAAACCGATTCAAACGGGTCCTTACGGGTGCGCCAATAGTGAGGCGTCTTAGGGAAAGTACGATGGGTAGCGCGGACTTCCCCCTGTCGCCATAGCTCTCCCAGTTGTTGCATAAACTGCTCAAGGCTCTCGCGGCCCGGCCCCGATGCCGAGGTGTCACGGCAGGCTAATGCCGCCAACACTTCCTGCTGTTGCCGAATCCGATGAAGCATGGCTACCGGGTCAACGGACCTACCTATTAGCTTAAGCGACTTCTTTATATCATCGGGCACGGCCGGATGGCCTAAGAGCCGTTCGCAGGGCGTCATCGGCTTCTCGTAATAACGTCTGACCTTTGCGGCTATCTTTTCCTTTTCCCGCAACTTGAAGGACGGTTGGAAATGGTTTACGTAAAGCCGGACGGCCTGATAAAGGGTTGCCAGGGCTTGGCCGGCGACGATTCCCGTGAACCGATCATGGCCAACAAACCTTCGGATAACGGCCCCGTTCTTCTGTTCTATCCAAGCTTGATCGTTCTTCCGATAGGCCCGGGATCTTGTGAACTCGATGTGTTTTCCCTGGCAATAGTCGAGTAGCGTGTCGTTGATGAACGCGCCATCATTATCGGAATCGATTCCCAGGATGGGGAAGGGAAACTGTCGGCTAATCACATCGAATGCTTCCACAACCAGTTCCTGGCTTCTAGCAAGAAGAGGAACGCTTTCTACCCAACCCGAGCAGATGTCGACCGCAACCAGACTATAGATATAAGCTCCAGCCGTCGAGCCGCCGTTATGCTCGACAAAATCAATCTCCAGATATCCAGGCGGCGGGTCATTCCAGTCGGAAAAGGTTCTAACTCGGATACTACCGCTCGGTTTTTTAGGCCTTCGCCGTTTCCGTTTGCCGGGCTTGGCTTCTTTTCGTACCGGCTGCAGGAGCCTGTCTAGGGTTGAAGCACTCGCTGCCAAAAGACATCTCCGCACTTCCGGATCGGGCTGCAGATGGCCAAATCGCTCCATCGCATCTACCAGAGCCGGCAAAATGGACTTCAGTCTCTTCCCGCATATCCGATCTCCAGCCTCCCATGCGATAACCAGAGCCTTCCGGACCGCTTCATTATAAATGCGGAGGCCGTATCCCCGCTTAAGCCCATGCTCAGCAGGGGGCGAGTTGAGGAGCCGAACGGCATGCTTTCGATGGAATCCCGTCAACGCTTTGAACTCATCCAATATCTTGGTCTTTTCCATCTTCGATGAGAGCCGATAACGTCCACTTAGAGCTCCGACGAGCTCTACCCTTGCCCTCTTGCTGATCCGAGTTGACATCGTTGCTCTCCTTTTTCGGTAACATTGAATTGAGGCAACGACATGATCTCAGTAACAAAATAGTTGAGTCAATGCGCCGGGAATTTTAATTGTCGCTGATCAGACCTTGCCCAAATCGACGATTTTGAGTTTACCGGCGGCGTGCCCCCATCCGAACGAGATCAGGTAGACGGCCAAGAGGATCAGGACCGATCCTAGCGCGCGCGGCGGAAAGGCTCGAGCATGGGCATCCGGCGATCACCTCGGACCCTTTGCGGCTGCACCGCCGCTGATCCTCCCCACGAGGAAGTCTTCGAAACCGCCCAGATCCTTCCACTCCATGGCGCAAAGCATGGCTTTCCCCGCCGGATCGATCCGAGTGAAGCCATCGTCGGTGACCCGGATCGTCAGGTTCTCCATAATGCAGAAGTCCTTCTCTTTCGCCAGAGCGAGGTAGACCGCCACGGTGTCGAAGAGCGTTGTGGACTCCCGGTCGGCGTCGGCGGCGTTCTTTCCTAGCCAAATACGGTACGTCTCAAGGAGCGCCCGCGCTAGGGGATCCTTCGAGCGGCGCAGCGCCGCGTACCTCTCCCCGCGGATGGTAACCAAGCCGCAGGTATCGAGGGGCGTTATGGTCATCGGCCAGGCGGCGGCAAAGGCCCGCTGAGCGGCCGGGATGCCGGCTTTGATGTTCCACTCGGGATCCGGGTCCCTCTTCCCTCCATAGCCCCTCCGCACGCTGCCGTCCATGCCGACGAACCGCGCGTGCTCCGCAATCCGCGGCTCCCGCTCGAGCGCGGCGGCGATCGTCGGAAGCGGACCGATGCAGATGAGGATGATCGGCTCTCGGGAACCCATCAGGAGATCGATCAAGGCCTGGACACCGTCCCGGTGTACTTTTCCGGGATACTTTGCCAGGTCGTAACCCTTGACCCAGCCCGCTTGACCGCCTTCACCGGTTACGCCCGTCACCTCGGGGCCGAGCCCGATTGGGATGCCGCTCCGGCCAGCCGCATCGAGAAGCTTCGCGGTCACTTTAGCCCGATAGAGGGGCTTCCCGTAGTCCGTGACGACGAGCTTCAGGTCTAGCTCGGGGGAACGAAGGAGGAGGGCCAGAGCCCAGGAGTCGTCGATGTCATCCCCGATGTCCGTAACCAGGATCGCCGGGGCGCCGCGCGCGGGCTTCTCAAGATCGCCAGGATTCCCGGCTGTTCCGGCGCCCTCGAACACGCGGTGAATCGCGTTTCCCGTGAGCATCAAAGACACAACGGCGATGGGGAGAATGAGAATGCGCCAGAAACAGATCATATTCGCTCCTCCCCTGGATTCGGGCGAGCCCGAGAGAGGCGGGTTGACCCGCCTCCTGCTTAGTGTACCACCCGTTAAGTGAAAGTTCGAGGTAAAATACCTTTCGTGTTGCCTTTCGTGTTGAGAGCGTAATACGGCCTTTTTTAGGATATTTTGACTCTTTTGAAAACGGGCCAAACTCGGGCGCAGAATTGACCGATGAAAGAACTTAACATACTCATTGATAAGGGGATAGTAGCGGACGGGGCTTGTGCCGGAGGAGGGAATCGAACCCACACATCCATCGCTGGATACGGGATTTTGTGTCCCGCGCGTTTTCCATACTCAACACCCTCTAATTGATTGATCCTGAGCGGCGAAAGTCTCCGTCTTCCCGTCTTCACGAATTGGCAATCGATACTTGATCTACTTGAAAATCTCCCGGATTTGTTCCAGCCGATACAAGATCTTTGGTTGGGCAAAAAGAGTTATAAGATTTTTTACTTGAGCGCGCAGCTTTTTTTCCTTTAATATCCGTCGTTTCCTCAGTTCTTGATTTAAGCCAGCCTATACCGGAGTCGATTATTTTGACGCTCAAATGTCAAATGGGCGTCAAAGGGCATCTAGTTTATTACCCCCGAGGAGGGAATTAGAAGTTGAGTTTTGTTTCCCATTGACCGAGATTAAAATATCCCCCCGGGGAACTGATTTTGTAGAGGATGTACAATAAACCATACAAACCGGCGATGATTCCCAACACCAGTAAGATCGTCATACCGGTGTCTGACCTACGCACGGTGACCAATTTAACTTCGGAAAGGGGAATGCTTAGCGGAGGCAGGACGATCTTTTCACCTTCTCTTTTCCCTTCGATATCATGAATCGTGCGTCCGTCTTTGGTTGTGATTTCATAAACCAGGCCCTTGCCGTCTTGTCTGAAACCCTTGACGTCGCTCAAAGCGACGGTGTTGATTTCGATGACGAGCCGGTCGCCGATGATTCGGGCCGGGTTTTCCTTGGAAAATTGCATGGATTCTCCGGATATTCTCGTCAGCCCCACGATCTGGTCCTTGCTGGCAACGGACGTCACCGGAACGTTGGTGATGCTGAGGCAGGACCAGTCAAAAAGCAAGAACGCCACGACCGTCACAAGACTTAAAACTCTCTTGGACATGCTTCCCTCCGCTTGCTGAATAAATTACTATCCGCATCGCGCCGCTCTGTCAACCCAAGTGTGGAGGCCTTACTCAAAAGTGAATTCCCAGCCCGGTCGAGCCGCGAGAAGCAACGCCTGATCGAGATCTCAAGACGGTCAAAAATGGGCTTGCATATTAAAAAAGTCGCTGACAAGAATTTCAGATGGGAGACGTGATGATGACCGCCATTGAGCGGCAAAGTCCCTCCTTCATTTGAGCGCAACTTGACATCATCACAGGCCGCAAATTAGGATTGCCGAATGGATGCCCATTCCCCGATCCGGGGGAAAATCCGTCTCTTGCCGCAAGTTCAGATCCGCACGGCGGTGGAGGGAATCAGGCTGTTCGGCTGATCAAGCCCGACGTCCTGATAGGACGTCCAAAAAGGAGCGAACATGAACAGGAACACCGCAAGAACCGCCATCACTCGCCGCTGGATCCCGGTCTTCGCCTTCGTCCTGGCGGTCGGGATGACGGCGGCCTTCTCGCTGCCGCAGGCCCAAACCGCCGCCAAGAAGGCCATGACTGTCGACGATTACGCCAAATGGCGTGATATCGCCAGCCGGGAGATCTCGGGAGACGGCGGGTGGGTCGCCTACGTCCTCCAGCTGACCAACACCATCCCGGCCGAAGCTAAGCCGGTCCTGCACCTGCTGAATCTGGAGACCGACGTCGAGACGACGGTGAACGACGCGTCGGATCCGGCCTTCTCTTCGGACTCGAAGTGGATCGCCTATCAGGTGGATCCGGGGGCCGCTCAACGCGCGCGCGCCGCCCGGACCGGCTCCGGTGGAACGCCCTCGACGCAGCCGGCCGCGCCTCCGGCGACTCCGCCCGTGCCCGCTCCGGCTGAAGCCCCCGGCACGCAACCGGGTCAGGGCCAGACCGGCCGCGGGGCGGCGCCGGCGGCCATCCCTCCGCGACGCGTCGAACTGCGCAATCTGAAGACCGGAGCGGTGCGCTCCTGGCAGGATATCGGGACCTTCGCCTTCGCCCCGACCTCCACCCATCTCGTCCTCCGCCGCCGCGGCGCCGAAACGGCCGGTCCCACGGGCCAGAGAGGCGGTGGCGGGCCGCAGGCGCCGGTCGGAGGCGCCGGGTCTGCGAGCGCGGCCGCCGGGTCGCGCGGGCAAGACGCCATTCTGCTGGATTTACGGACAGGGAGCTTCCAGTTTCTCGGAAGCGTGGGCGACTTCGCGTTTAACCGCAGCGGGGAGCTTCTCGCCTTCACCGTGGATGCCGCCGTGAAGGACGGCAACGGAGTCTTTGTCTTCGACACGCGCAACGGGCGCGTGACACCGCTCGACAACGATGCCGAGATCTACAGCCGGTTGGCCTGGAACGATGACGGCACGGCCATCGCCGCGCTCAAGGGGAGCGAAGTCGAGAAAATGCGCGAACGGAACAATGTGCTCGTCGCCTTTCCGGACATCCCCGCGGCGTTGAAGGACGGAGCCGGCGCACCCCTGGCGGTTGTCCTCGACCCTGCCAAAGCGGACGGCTTTCCAAAGGGCTGGATCGTCAGCGACCGGGCCGCCCTCGCCTGGAGCGAGGACAACAATCGCGTGTTCTTTGGCATCAAGGAGCAGGTGCCGGCGCCCGAAACGACGCGCAAGTCGACGGACGAAGTGGCCGACGTCGACGTCTGGAACACGGGAGACGAGAGGGTCCAATCCCTCCAAATGGTCCGCGCCGAACAGGAGCGCAACTTCACCTTCCGCCAGGCCTTCGACCTCTCGGCCAAACGGTTTGTCAGGCTCGCCGACGAGACGATGCGGGAGCTCGACGTCGCCCCGGACGGCAAGTGGGCCGTGGGATTGGATGCGCGTGCCTATATCCGCAACGAAAAGATCCTGCCGACGGCGGACATCTATCGTGTGAACACGTCCACCGGCGAGCGGACGCTCGTCGCCAAGGGCCAACTGACCGGCCGGCACACGTTCGGCATCTCCCCCTACGGCCGGCATTTCCTCTTCTGGAAGGACAACACGATCCAGGCCTACGACTTCGAAGCAGGAACGACGAAGGCCCTCGGCGCCGGCGAGGTCAGCTTCGTGGACCTCGAGGACGACCACCCGGGGACGAAGCCGTCCTATGGCATCGCCGGCTACTCCAGCGACGGCAAGGCGGTCATCGCCCAGCACCGCTACGATTTGTGGCTCGTTCCCTTTGACGGCAGCGCGCCGAAGAACCTGACCCGCGGCGCCGGGGCCAAGAGCGAGATCCGCTTCCGCATCCTCCGCCCCGTGCCGGCGGACCCGACTCTTCCCCGCTCGGTCGGTCCCCGCGGGACCATCGATCTCTCGAAGCCGGTCACTTTGTCCGCCTACGGCGAATGGACGAAGAAATCCGGATATTATGAGCTCGCGGGCGGGCAATTAAAGGAACTCATTTATGAAGACGCTTCGTTCAGCAACCCGGTCCGGGCGATGAAGGCGGACCGCTTTCTCTTCACCCGCCAGACGTTCGTCGAGTTTCCGGACCTCCGCGTTTCCGGTTCGAGCTTCCGGGAATCCAGGAAAATCTCCGACGCCAACCCGCAACAGAAGGACTATCTGTGGGGCCATCGCCTGCTTTTTGACTACAAGAACAAGGACGGTGTGAGGCTGCAGGGCATCCTGGCCATCCCGGACGATTACAAGCCGGGCGAAAAGCGGCCCATGCTCGTCATCTTCTACGAGAAGAACTCGCAGAACATGCACATGTACAGCGCCCCGGCCTATCTTCCCAGCATGGGACGGATGCCGGTCCAGGCGGTCAGCAACGGCTACCTGTCCATGCTGCCGGACATCCATTTCCGTACCGGCTCCTCGCACACCGATATGCTGGAATGCGTCGAGGCGGCCACGCGCAAGGTCATCGAGATGGGCTACGCCGATCCGAAGCGCATAGGCGTCTCCGGACACAGCTACAGCGGAGAAGGCGCGGCCTTTATCGGGACGATGTCCAAGATGTTCGCCGCCGTCGGAATGGGGGCCGGCGTCGTCGACCTGTACAACGATTTCAGCATGCCCTGGGGCTGGGGATACGGCTACCAGGGCGGGAGCGGCGATACCGCGTTCCAGTACTACCTCTACGATCAGGGCCGCTGGGGTTTCTCGCCCTGGGACCGGCCCGACCGATACTATTTCGAGTCGGCCCTCACCCATGCCCCGAACGTGAGCGCGCCGTTCCTCATCATGCACGGGACGGCCGATCCGACCGTCGGCTTCATCAACGGACTCGCTTTCTACAACGCTCTGCGCTACAACGGCAAAAAGGCCGTGCTGCTGGCCTATCCGAACGAGGGCCATGGGCTGCGCGGATTGGCGAACCGAAGGGACCTGACCATCCGGTTCTTCGAGTTCTTCGACCATTACCTCAAGGGTGCGCCGGCGCCGAAGTGGCTGACCGAAGGCGTGCCTTACCTGAAGAAGGAGGCGGGCGTTTCCTGAATCCTTGTCGAGGGCCGGCGGAAGGAAGATCATCGCTTCCGTCCCCACGGATCTTTGGGTGATCGACCGCCGGCTCCAGGGGCCTTGGAGCCGCGGTCTCTCATTTCACAGGCGGTCCATTCAAGGAGGGCGGGTCAATTCTCATGGGTTCGATGCTGTTCGAGGTCAAAAACCTTTCGAAGCGATTCGGCCGGATCGCCGCGCTGGCGGACGTCAGCTTCCACGTGCGGTCGGGCGAAGTGCTTGGGCTGATCGGTCCCAACGGCGCCGGCAAGTCGACGCTGTTCGAGTGCGTCGCCGGAGTTTTGCCGTCCGACGGCGGGACGATGAGCGCCGGCGGCCGGCCGGTGGGGGCGCGGGAGCGCCGTTCCCTCCTCTTTTACGTTCCCGACGGAATCACGCCGTGGCCGGCGCAGTCCGTGGGCTGGGCGCTCGATTTTACAATCGGGTTTCTCGGTGGCCGGTCGGATCTTCGCCGGGACGTGGTCGAGCGTCTCGACCTCCGGGAGTTGCTGCGCCAGCCGATCGGCACGCTCTCGAAGGGCCAGCGGAAGCGCGCGCTTCTCGCCGTAGGCTTGCTGACGCGCCAGCCGGCGCTGCTCATCGACGAGCCCTTCGAGGGTCTCGACCTGCGCCAGGCGCGCGACATCGCGGCGGCGTTCCGGGCGCACGTGGCCGGGGGACGGACGCTGTTTCTCTCGATTCACCAGATCGGCGATGCCGCGCGCTTCTGTGAGCGGTTCGTTCTGCTCAGCGGCGGGCGGATGTGCGGCCAAGGCACCGTCGAGGAACTGGCGGCCCTGGCGGCCGCGGGGAATGTGTCGGGCCCGTCCCGGGACCTGGAAGAGGTGTTTCTTGCGCTCACCTAGGTCCGCGTTCCTGTGGCTGGTGGACAAGGAATTTCACGGACTGATCGCGTCCCGGGCCTGGTGGGTGCTGCTTCTCGCCATGGGACCGCTGGTGGGCGTGTCGTTCATCAGCGCCGTTCGGACCTACGCGGAAGTGAGCGGCCTGAACGGAACGGCGGCCGGCGTCGGCGAGGCGTTGTCGCCGCTGACCGGAGTCTGGGCCCCGACGTTCAGCGCCTGCGAGCTGGCGGCGGTCTTCCTGCTGCCCTTTGTGGCGATTCGTCTCGTGGCCGGCGACCGGCAAAGCGGCGCCCTCAAGCTCGAACTTCAGCAGGGGATGTCCCCGTTTACGCGCATCACGGCGAAGGCGCTGGTTCTGCTGGCGGGCTGGCTGGCGGCGATGCTGCCGCCCTTGAGCGCCGTCCTGTTGTGGAAAAGCTACGGAGGCGGCGTCTATCCGCCGGAGCTGGCCGCGCTGGCGGTCGGCCACGTGCTCAACGCCGGGCTGACCATCGGGCTCGCTGCGGCCATGGCTTCGCTGACCGAGCATCCCTCGACGGCGGCGATCCTGACGCTCAGCGTGACGGTCGGCACATGGATCATCAATTTCTTCGGCGCGGTGCAGGGCGGCTTGTGGGAACGCGCCGCCGGATACACGCCCGCCGCCATGGTGGCCGAGTTTCAGCACGGACTGGTGAGGCTGGACACCGCGCTCATCTCGCTCGTGCTGATCGTGACGGGCCTCGGCCTGGCGGCGGTCTGGATGCGCCTGGGCGTACCGGTGAAGCGCCGGCTGTTCGAATCGGCCGGCGTCGGCGTGCTGGCGGCGGGCGGCCTTTTCGCCTGCACGCTCCTGACCGCGAGTTGGGACGCGTCGGAGAGCCGAAGCAACTCGTTCTCCCGGGCCAACGAACGGGCGCTCCGGCAGATCCAGGCGCCGCTGCGCATCGAGGCCCATCTCGCGCCGGAGGATCCGCGGCGGGCCGATCTCGAGCGCCGGGCGCTTTCGAAGCTGCGTCGCGTCATGCCCAAGCTGCGCGTGACATATGTGTCGGCCACGTCGATCGGGCTTTTCGAGCAGACGAGGGCCGGTTACGGCGAGATCTGGTATGAGATGGGCGGGCGGAAGACGATGGGGCGCGCGACGACGGCCGAAGGCGTGCTCGAAGCGATTTACGCGCTGGCCGGCGTCGCGCCGCCTCCCGGGAGCGAGGAGGCGGTTTTTCGCGGGCATCCCCTCGCCGTGCCGGCCAAAGGCGCTGCGGCCCTGTTTTATGGACTCTGGCCGGGGTTGATTCTGGCCGGCGGAATCTTTGCACAAAGGAGAACAAAATGAACGTGGTTGCGCGAAGCGGATGGATTTTCCTGACCGCCGTCGTCCTGGCCGCGACGTCCGGAGCGGCGGAGATAAAAGTCGATCTCAGCAAGGAACAGGCCGGCCAGCCGCCGGTCACGTTCGAACCGATGGTCGGAACCTGGGTTGTCGCCCAGGACGGCGGCGAGAACGTGATCATGGTCGACGGCCGGCCGTGGGTGGCGAGCAAGGACAATCCCACGAAGCTGCTGCTGCAAACGGCGCGCAAGCTGTACGGCACGTCGAACGAAGAGCTGATGGACAACGCGAAACAGTTCGCCTACTATCCCGTGGCGGTCCTGAAGAACGTGGAAAATTTTTCCGACGGCACGATCAGCATGAAATTCAAGACCGTGGCCGGCGACTCGGACCGCTGTTCGGGCATTCTCTTCAATGTGAAGCCGAACGGCGATTGGCTGGCGGTCCGCTACAACGACACCGAAAACAACGTCGCGCTGTGGGAATTCCACTACGGCATCCGGCGGAGCGTCAAGTTCAGCGACCGGTCCAAGCCGTTCATGCTGGACCGGAACGCCTGGCACGAGCTGAAAATGACGGTGGACGGGGCCGAATTCAAGGCCTGGCTCGACGGGGCTTTGGCCCTGGAGTACACGCTCGGCAGCGAGCCGCAGGCCGGGAGGAGAGGCCTGCCGAACGCCGATTTGTCCCCGGCCAACAACCCGGTGCTGCGTCCGCCGGTCGCCGGCAAGGTCGGTCTGTGGTCGAAGACGGACAGCACCAGCTACTTCAAGGATTATGCCGTCAGCCCTCGGAAGTGAAGCCGGGCGCGGCGCCTCAGCCGCCGCGGCTTTTTCCGGCGCTCGTATTCGCCTCCTTTCCTTGACCCCCGCCGTGAATCGACGATACAATCGGAGCTTCAACATGACAACGGATTCAGCGGCCGGAGCACGAAATCGCCTCGCCGCGGTAAAGGAAAAATCCGTTGATTGGACGGGATCGGCCGATCGGTGAAGTCCTTTCGGCCTGGTCCGTTGAAAGGAAGACGGCCCATGAAGGTTCTTTCAAGATGGATTTGGATGATGGCCCTGGTTCCCTGGTTTCCGGGCGGCGGGGCGCAGGCTCAAAATGCCCCCCCGGAGCGGTCCCTGGAAAAGCAGTTCGATTCCCATCTCTCGCCGGCGGACATGAAGGCCAGACTGGAGCGGCTCAGCGCGCGTCCCCATCATGTCGGCTCCCCGTATGACAAGGAAAACGCCGAGTTCATCCTTTCCCAGTATAAAACGTGGGGACTCGACGCCCGCATCGAAGAGTTCAGCGCCTTGTTTCCGACTCCCAAGACGCGCCTCCTGGAGATGATATCTCCCGTCCGGTACACGGCGGTCTTGAAGGAGGCGCCGCTGAAGGAAGATGGGACTTCGGGCCAGGTTGCCGAGCAGCTGGCGACCTACAACGCCTACTCCATCGACGGCGATGTGACCGCCGACCTCATCTACGTGAATTATGGAGTTGTCTCCGACTACGAGGAGCTCGAGAGGATGGGGATCGATGTCCGGGGCAAGATCGTCATCACCCGTTACGGCGGATCCTGGAGAGGGATCAAGCCGAAACTGGCCGCCGAGCACGGAGCGATCGGTTGTCTGATCTATTCCGATCCGAAAGACGACGGTTTCTACGTCGGCGATGTCTATCCCAAGGGCGCCTGGAGAAACGAATTCGGCGTCCAGAGAGGCTCGGTCGTGGATATGCCCGTCTACCCCGGCGATCCGTCGACGCCTTTTGTCGGGGCGACGCCGGGCGTCCGGCGCCTTTCCGTCAAAGACATCAAGGTCCTGACGAAAATACCGGTTCTTCCGATCTCCTACCGTGACGCTCTTCCCCTGCTCCAATCCCTGACCGGGCCGGTCGCCCCGGATCATTGGAAGGGGGCTCTGCCCCTGACCTATCATGTCGGGCCGGGACCGGCCAAGGTCCATCTGAAACTGGAGTTCAATTGGGACATCAAGCCGATCTTCGACGTCATCGCCATGATCAGGGGGAGCGTCTACCCCGATCAATGGATCATCAGGG
Organism: Candidatus Aminicenantota bacterium; assembly: GCA_963729855.1. Classification (GTDB taxonomy): domain Bacteria; phylum Acidobacteriota; class Aminicenantia; order Aminicenantales; family UBA4085; genus UBA4085. The sequence goes on from CAVSPT010000005.1 coordinate 1,285,892, forward strand.
GAAATCACCATGACGGCTGGGTGAACGGGGCGGAGGATCCTCTCAGCGGACAGGTGGCGACGATGGAGGAGGGCAAGGCGCTTGGCGAGCTGGCCCGAAGCGGCTGGAGGCCGAAACGGACCATTGTTTATTGCGCCTGGGACGGGGAAGAGCCGGGATTGATCGGCTCCACGGAATGGGTGGAGACCCACGCCGACGAATTGCGGCAGAAGGCGGTCGCCTATATCAATTCCGATTCCAACGGGCGGGGGTTTTTCTTCGTCGAGGGATCGCATACGCTCCAGCATTTCATCAACGACGTCGCCCGGGACGTCACCGATCCCGAAAAGCACATCAGCGTCTGGCAGAGGGCCCGGGCGGCCAGGCTCCTGGCCGGCTCTCCCGGGGAGAAAATGAGCATCCGGTCCGCAAAGGATTTGGAGATCGGGGCCCTGGGATCGGGTTCCGATTTCACTCCCTTCCTTCAACACATCGGCATCGCTTCCCTGAATATCGGCTATGGCGGTGAAAGCGAAGGAGGCGCCTACCATTCCATTTACGATTCTTTCGATCATTTCATGCGCTTCGGGGATCCGACCTTCGCCTACGAGGTCGCTCTGGCCCAGACGGGCGGGCATGCGGTCATCCGTTTGGCGGACGCCGATATCCTTCCCTTCAACTTCTCGGATTTCGCGGAAACCGTGTCCGGGTATTTGGGCCAGGTCAAGGCCCTGACTCAGACCATGAGGGATGAAACGCTCGAATTGGACCGGGAGCTCCAGGACCATGTGTTCGCCGATGTCGCCGATCCGGCCAAGACCTTTCGGGCCCCCGAAGCCCAGGACCCGGTTCCGTATCTGAATTTCGCGCCGCTCGAAAACGCCGTCAGCACTCTCCGCAAGAGCGCGGAGGAATATCGGAAAGCGGGGCACGACCTGGAGGAAAGCGGGCGGAAACCGGCCGCCGACCAGCTCTTGCGTTTGAACGAGATCATCTTCAGGACCGAACGGGCGCTGACGAAGCCTGAAGGATTGAAAGGACGTCCCTGGTTCATCCACGAAATCTACGCCCCGGGCCTCTACACGGGCTACGGCGTGATGACGCTTCCGGGCGTCCGGGAGGCGATCGAACGGCGGCAGTGGGACGAAGCCGACCGGCAGATGATCGTCGTCGGGAAAACGCTGGAGGCCTATTCCCTCGAAATCCGTCAGGCGACGGCCATCCTCCAATCCGCGCTGAAATAGCGGAAGCCGTTCCCGCCTATCCCGTCGGATTCTTCTGGCGGGGGTCGGGCTTCACCGTCAACGGCTGAGTGAAGGTCTGCCCATCCACGGTCAGCTTGACGGTGAATGGGCCGGATGGAACGGCCGCTCCTCCGCCTCCGGCGCGCTGGCCGCCGCCAGCCGCTCCGCCCGTTTCGCCCCTCGGCCCTCCGCCTCCGGCGACTCTGGAGCGGAGATCCCAGATCCAGCGGTGGTGGCCCGCCTCGGCCGACAACGGCGCCGGCGTCGTGACCCAGACGGCGGCCACCGTGAGCGTGTTGGGGTTCGGGGATGCGATTTTGTCGTCACTCGAGCAGCGCCGGATGCTCTGTCCCGCGGCGTCAAAAATCTCGAGGGTGACGGGCCCGGAGGCCCGCGATTTCAGGTAATAATCGATCACCGCCCCGTAGGGCGGATTTTCGGCGAACGGCTCGTCTTTCGGCTGCGGGGTTCCGTTTTCGCTCGGCGGCGGGAAGGCTGTGACCTCGGCCGGCATGAAGAGAAATGGGCCTGATTGCGCGACGGCCTCGTTGAATTGGCGCAGCACCGTGATGTCGTCGAGAACCCAGAATCCCCTCCCGTGCGTGGCGACGATCAGATCGTCGCCGTGGATGGCGATGTCGCGCATCGACGCCGGCGGCAGATTGAGTTGCAGCGACTGCCAGTAATCGCCGTCGTCGAACGAGACGAACACTCCGAGTTCCGTGCCCGCGAAGAGAAGCCCGCGTCTCAACGGATCGGCCTTCACGGTTTGAAGATAGACTCCCTCGGGCAGACCCGTCGTGATTTTCCGCCAGGTTCGACCGCCGTCGCGCGTCCTGAAAAGATACGGCTCGTAATCTTCGAGCTGATGCCGTTCCACGGCGGCATAGGCCTCGTTCGCGTCGAGGGCCGAGGCGTCGATCATGGTCACCTTGCTCCACGCGGTCAGCGTCGGCGGCGTGACGTTCCGCCAGGTCTTGCCGTCGTCCGTTGTGACCCGGATCAGCCCGTCGTCCGTGCCGATCCAGATCGTCGGGGCCGACAGGGGCGAAGGCGCGATCGTGGAGATGACCCCTCGCCGCTTGCCCGGCGGGGAGTCCGCCGCCGCGGCCTCGTCCAGGTTGGACGGCACTCCGGGGTCCTCCCGAGTGAGATCCGGGCTGATCGGCGTCCAGTTCTCGCCGCCGTCGACGGTCTTATAGAGATATTGGTTGGCGAAGTAGAGCGCCTGCGGGTTCGCTTTGGAAAAGACGAGCGGCTGCGTCCAGGCATGCCGAAACGGTCCTCCCGGAGCGCCCCGCTCGGGTGAGACGTTCCGGGAAGCGCCGGTGATGACGTTCCATCGCGTGACCATGCCGCCGAAGAGAATGTCGGGATGGAGCGGATCGGGCGCCGTGTAGCCGCTTTCGCCGCCGGCGCCAAGGCCCGTCCAATCGTGCTCGGAGAGCTCAGCGCGCGGGCTCCGGACGGGCGTGCCGACCGCGCCGCTGTCCTGCTGGGCGCCCGTCACCCAGTAGGGGACTCGGTCGTCGGCCGCGACGTGATACAGCTGCGCGGTCGGCTGATTGTACCAGGAACTCCAGGTCGCCGCGCCGTCCACACTGACGACCGCCCCCTGGTCGCTGGCGACGATCATCCGCTTCGGATCGTCGGGATCAATCCACAGCTGGTGATAGTCGTCGCCCCCCGGGGCCCCCTTGATCGGCGTCCAGGTCTTTCCGGCGTCGATGGATCGATAGAGCGCCGTGTTCGATAGATAGACGATATCCGCGTTTTTGGGATCCACGGCGACTTTGCCGAAGTACCAACCGCGGCCCCACAGGCGGTTTTCGGCGGACACTTGGGTCCATGTTGCGCCGGCGTCATCCGAGCGGAAAAATCCGCCCGCCTTCGCGTCGACGACGGCGTAGATGCGATTCGCTCTGGTCGGCGCCACGGCGAGGCCTATGCGTCCGACCCCCCCGTTCGGAAGGCCGGCCGTCAGAGGCTCCCATGTGTCTCCGCCGTCCCTGGATTTATAGAGACCGCCGGCCGGGCCGGTCGAGGGGGCATAGATGTACCACGGTGGACGGCGGGTGGCCCAAAGCGCGGCGTAAATGATCTTCGCGTCGGTCGGATCGAACGCCAGATCCACCGCCCCGAGGCCGTCGTCCCTGTAAAGGACCTTCTGCCAGGACGCGCCCCCGTCGCGGGAGCGATAAACACCCCGGTCCGGGCTGGGGCCGTAGGCATGGCCGAGAGCGGCGACGAAGACGACGTCCGGGTTTTTCGGATCGACCAGGACGCGGCCGATTTGCCGGGTGGCCTCGAGGCCGATGTGCGTCCAGGAGAGGCCGGCGTCGGTGGATTTGTACATCCCGTTGCCGAAGCCGATCGAATCGCGCATGTCGGCCTCGCCCGTTCCGACATAGACGACGGCGGGATGAGACGGCGCGACGCCGATGGCTCCGATCGAGGCGACGGGCTGCGCGTCGAAGATCGGCTTCCAGGTACGGCCGGCGTTGGCGGATTTCCACAGGCCGCCGCCGACCGAACCGAAGAAGAACATTTCCGGCTCACCGGGTACGCCGCTTACGGCGTTGACCCGGCCGCCGCGGAACGGCCCGATCATCCGCCAGCGGAGATCGGAAAAGAAGATTGGCCCGCCCGGCTTCGGAGGAGTCAGGGCCGAGGAAGGAGTTCTTGAGGCCGGCGATGCCGGCAGCCCCAGGCCGAGAAGCACGACGATCGTTCCGATCGCTGCAAGGCCCCTGATTTTATTATTCGGCGCATGCATGGCGGTCCTCCTTTCAAGCCCCGTCGGGAGATTCGGTCCATGAAAGTCCAAGGACGAATTATGTCGGTATTGAATATGATCGTCAATATTGGCCTAAGGAGGCGACCGGATCCATTCTCTCCAAACGCGCTTTTTCCCGAATCTTCAGCCCCACCCCCTCTAGGGGTGAGGAGAGGTTAATAAATTTCACCATCCCAATACTCGGCGCCGGTGATTGACCGGACAAGCCGATGGAACGACAATCCCTTCGTGAAAAACGAAACCTTCGTCTTTCTATTGCGTTCGATTCGGGCGGAGAGAAATTCCCCTCCCGCGAGCGTCTTTTTCTTGGGGAGAGGCCCAGATAGTGCCAATTATTGTTGACAAAAAATGTCATATCGGTTAATTTTAATCATAAGAGAGAGATAAATGGGCTCGACGCTGGGTGACATTCTTGTTCGGGAGAAGATCCTCAATGCCGAACAGCTTCAAGCCGCCCAGGAATTCCAGCGCAAACACGATGTTTCCCTGGCCAGCGCCATCATCGCCCAGGCTTTCGTCTCCGCCGAGGAGATGGCCCAGGGATTGAGCCGCCAGCTGGGCTATCCTTACATCGATCTCGACCAGTTCGAGGTCTATCCCGACGTCATCAGCCTGGTCACGGTGGACGCGGCCAAGAAATACATGATCATGCCTATCCACCGCATCCGTTCCTTCCTGACCCTGGCCATGGTCGATCCGACCGACCTGGACGTGATCGAGGACATCCGGTTCCGCACGGGCCTGTCCATCCAGCCCGTGATCGCCTCGGAATCGGGCATCATGAACGCCATCAACAAGTATTACGGGGCCTCCCACGCCATCAAGCCCAAGAAGGCGGTCGAGGACATCGAGCTGGCCGACGACAGCAAGATCAGCATCATCCAGGAAGCCAAGGAAGATTTCGATCTCGAGGAGGACGAACAGCCGGCCGACGAAGCGCCGATCATCACCCTGGTCAACTCCATTTTCGTCGAGGCCATCAAAAAGGGCGCCAGCGACGTCCATTTCGAGCCCTACGAAAAATCCTTCCGCATCCGCTACCGCATCGACGGCATCCTGTACGAGACGATGAACCTGCCGATGAAGTTTAAGAATCCCGTCCTGTCCCGGGTCAAGATCGTCTCCAACATGAACATCGCCGAGAAGCGCCTGCCCCAGGACGGACGCATCAAGCTGCGGGTCAAGCTCGACAGCGGCCAGAAGAAGGACGTGGACATGCGCGTCTCCTCCCTTCCGACCATCTTCGGCGAGAAGATCGTCTCCCGTATCCTGGACCGGGAGAACCTCCAGATCGATCTGACCAAGCTCGGGCTGGAGCCCGAATCGCTGGAGACGCTCAGGAAGGCCATCGCCCGGCCCTGGGGAATCATCCTGGTCACGGGACCGACCGGAAGCGGCAAGACCAACACCCTCTATTCGGCCATCTCCACGCTCAACGCCATGGAAAAGAACATCATGACGGCCGAAGACCCCGTCGAGTTCTACATCCCGGGGATCAACCAGGTCAATATCCGCGACGAGATCAACCTCACGTTCGCCACCTCCCTGCGGGCCTTCCTTCGCCAGGACCCCGACATCATGCTGATCGGCGAGATGCGCGACAGCGAGACGGTGGACACGGCCATCAAGGCCGCCTTGACCGGCCATCTCGTCTTCTCCACGATCCACACCAACGACGCCGCTTCGACCCTCCACCGCCTGCTCAATATGAACGTCGAGCCCTTCCTCGTCGCGGACTCGGTCGTCCTGATCGTGGCCCAGCGGCTGATCCGGAAAGTCTGCCGCAAGTGCGGGGTGCCCCAGAAGATCCCCGCCCGCGTCCTGACCGATCTGGGATTCCCCCCCGAGGAGGCCGAGACCGTCACCGGTTTCCAGGGCCGCGGCTGCGAGGCCTGCAACAGCACCGGCTACAAAGGCCGCACCGGGCTCTTCGAGGTGATGGAAGTGACGCCGCCCATCAAGGAGCTCATTCTCCAGAGGGCCCAATCCAAGGACATCAAGAAGAAAGCCCTCGAACAGGGGATGATCACCCTGAGGCGGAGCGGCCTGATCAAGATCAAAGCGGGGATCACCTCGATCGAAGAGGTGATCCGGGAAACCGTCCGGGACTAGGAGACCGTTCATGACCCTGCCCATTCAGGACCTCCTCCAATTGACCGTCGACGCGGACGCCTCCGATCTGCACATCACGACCTACGTCCCTCCGCGCATCCGCGTCCACGGCACGCTCAAGTCCATCGACCACCCGCCGCTGACCCCGGCCGATACGAAACAGCTGGTCTACAGCCTTCTGACCGACAAGCAGAAGAAAATTTTCGAGGAAAAGCTGGAATTGGATTTCTCTTTCGGCCTCCGGGACCTCGGCCGCTTCCGGGCCAATATCTTCATGCAGAAAGGCGCGGTGGCGGCGGCCATCCGCCGGTTCCTGCCGACCATGTGGAGCTTCCAGAAGCTGGGCATTCCGGCCCGCGTCGCCCAGCTTTGTTATCTGCCCCGCGGCCTCATCCTCGTCACCGGGCCCACCGGGTGCGGCAAATCGACGAGCCTGGCCTGCATGATCGAGCACATCAACGCCGAACGGGCGGTCCACATCGTCACGGTCGAAGACCCCATCGAGTATTTTTTCACGGCCAAGAAAGCGCTGGTCAACCAGCGCGAGCTGTTCGCCGACACGCTGTCCTATGCCAATGCCCTGCGGGCCGTGCTGCGCGAGGATCCCGACGTCGTCCTGGTCGGCGAGATGCGCGACCTGGAAACCGTGGAGATGACCATCCGGGTGGCCGAAACGGGTCACCTGACCTTCTCCACCCTGCACACCAATTCGGCCTCGGAGACGATTTCGCGGATCGTCGACATCTTCCCGCCGCAGTACCAGGCCCAGGCCCGGATCATGCTCTCGATGTCCCTGGAAGCGGTCCTGACCCAGGCCCTCCTGCCCCGGGCCGACGGCCGAGGCCGCGTCCTGGCCATGGAGATCCTCATCCCCAACGCGGCCATCCGCAACCTCATCCGCGAGGGCAAGCTGCACATGATCTACGGCCAGATGCAGCTGGCCCAGGAAAAATCGGGAATGCAGACGTTCAATCAATCGCTGGCCGACCTCTATTTCCAGAAGCAGATCACCCGCGAAATGGCTTTCTCGGTCACCTCGTTTCCGGAAGAGCTCACCGACATCATCCAACGGCGGGAGGCCCGGCCCGCGGCTCCCATCCCGCACCCGAGCGCGAAGCGCTAGAAAGGAGCGGCCATGCCACTCTACGCCTGGAAAGGCAAGAATCATTACGGCGACGCCGTCAACGGCGAGCGGGTCGCCGAATCGGCCGAAGAGCTGACCCGCATGCTGCAGAAGGAGCAGATCCAGGTCTCCGGAATCTCCTCCAAGCGCGAACCGTTCAAGATCCCCCTGCTGAACCTGGAGAAGGTCAAGCTCAAGGAGCTCTCCATCTACAGCCGCCAGCTGGCCGTGCTCATCGACGCCGAGCTTCCCCTGATTCAGAGCCTGAACATCCTGGCTGAACAGACGCGCAACAAGTACTTCAAGAAGGTCATCACCAGCGTCAGCGAGGACGTCGAGGCCGGCTCCAGCCTGAACCAGGCCAAGCGCAAGTTCCCCAAAGTCTTCGACGACCTCTACTGCAACCTGGTGGCCTCGGGGGAACAGAGCGGCTCCCTGGATGTCATGCTTCAGCGTCTGGCCGACTACATCGAACGAATCGTCAAGCTGCGGAGCCAGGTCCGCCAGGCCATGATCTATCCCTCGGCCATCGTCACCTTCGCCATCCTGGTGGCCATCTTCCTGCTCTGGAAGGTCATCCCCATCTTCTCCAATATTTTCGCCGAGATGGGCGCGGCCCTGCCGAGCATCACCCGGGGCGTCATTGCCCTGAGCCATTTCGTCCAGAACGACATCGTGTTCGTCTTCGCCGGCCTCATCGCCGCGGTCTTCCTCTTCCGTTATTACCGGAAAACACCCCCTGGGCGCCAGGTCGTGGACCGGGCCATCCTGCGGGCGCCGCTGTTCGGCAAACTCCTGTCCAAGGTGGCCATTTCCCGCGTCACCCGGACCCTGAGCACGCTTCTATCGGGCGGCGTGTCCATGCTCGAATGCCTGAAGATCTCGGCCTCCACGGCCGGCAACGTGGTCATCGAACAGGCCGTCATGGATGCCCGGCGGATGGTCTCCGAGGGGCGTAGCATGACCGACGCCTTCAAGGTCGGGGGCCGCTTTCCCTTCATGATGACCCAGATGATTAAGGTCGGCGAGGAGACCGGCACCCTTGACCAGATGCTGTCCAAGCTGGCCGATTTCTACGACGACGAGGTTTCCACCTCGGTCTCGGCCCTTCTGTCCATGCTCGAGCCGATCATGATGATCTTCGTCGGCGGCATCGTCGGCGGCCTCATCATGTCCATGTATCTGCCGATCTTCAGCCTCATGTCCCAGATTCAATGAAGACGGTCCGGCCGAACACGCTGAACCTCATCGTGTTCCGGACCATCATCGTCACGACCCTGCTCCTGGCCTCGATCATCATTCAGGTGTCCACGGCCGTCTTCCTTCCGTTGGGCCCGTTCTATATCATCATCCTGGGTTCGTACGCCTCGTGCCTCGTCTTTCTGGTCCTTTACCTGCGCGATTCCCACATCCAGCGGCAGGCCTATGCCCAGATCATCGTCGACGTCCTGATCATCACGCTGCTGGTCTACATCACCGGCGGGATCAGCGGCCATCTCTACGTCCTCTATATCTTCCCCATCCTCGCGGCCGGATTGGTGCTTCCCGAACGGGCCGCTTACCTGACCGCTTCGATCTCGGCCATCTTCTTCGGCGTGCTCGCGGACGGCATGTTTTACGGCCTCATCCCGTCCTTCAAGGCCGATGAGCAGCGCGAGGTCTCGGCCGGCCTCGTCCTGTACACCATCTTTCTGGCCTGGGCCCTCTTTTTCGCCATCGCCTACCTGTTCGCCCATTTCGGGCGCAACGCCCGGCGGTCCCGCGAGGCCCTGGAGCAGATCCAATACGAGCTGCAGGTCAAGGAACGGCTGGCCGAGGCGGGCCAGATGTCGGCCCTGATCGCCCACGAGATCCGCAATCCGCTGGCGGCCATTTCCGGGGCCGTTCAGGTCCTCCAGGCCGAGCTGCGGCCGGCCGGACAGGCCTCCGAGCTGATGTCCATCGTCCTGCGCGAATCGCGGCGCGTTTCCCAGACCATCGACCAGTTCCTGAATCTGGCTTCGCCCGGGCCCCAGGAATTCACCTGGTTCCGGCCGGAGGAGATCATCCGGGAAACGTTGACCCTGCTGCGGATGAGCGGCGATCTCGGCGACCGGGTCGCCGTGGAAGGGAACGCCGCGTCGGGCGTCCCGGATTTCTACGGCAGCCCGGTCCAGTTCAAACAGGTCGTCTGGAACCTTCTTCGGAACGCCCTGTCGGCGATGCCGGAAGGCGGCGTCCTGCGCATCGAAGGCTCCCACGGGCCGGGCCGGGCCCTGACCGTGAGCGTGGCCGACAGCGGCCGGGGCATGACCCCCCAGGAGCGGGAGCGCATTTTCGAACCCTTCTTTTCCACGTTTCCCGGGGGGCGCGGGCTGGGGCTGGCCGTCGTCCGCCGCATCGTCGACGACTATCAGGGGACCATTCGCGTGCAGTCCGAGCCGGGACGGGGAACGGAATTCCGGCTGACCCTGCCGGACCGCGCCGATCCGCGAAAGGACCGATGACCCATGGATACGATCCTGATCGTCGATGACGAGAAAAGCATTCTCGACCTTCTGGTCATGGTCTTCACGAAGGAAGGTTACCGGGTCCTGACCAATCCGGGGACGGCCAAGGCTTTCGAAATCGTGTCCTCTGAAGACGTCGACCTGGTCATCAGCGACATCAAGATGCCTCAACTCGACGGGATGGCCTTCCTCAAGGCCGTCAAGCTCCAGCGCCACGACGTTCCGGTCATCGTCCTCACGGCGTTCGGCAGCGTCAAGCAGGCCGTCGAGGCCCTCAAGGAGGGCGCCCTCGACTACGTCACCAAGCCCTTCGACATCGAGGAGCTCAAGATCCTCGTCGCCCACGGGTTCGAACAGCGGCGCCTGCGCGAGGAGAACATTCTCCTGAAGAAGACCTTCCAGGACCAGGCCCGCTTCGAGAACATGATCGGCAAGAGCAAGGCCATGCAGGAGGTCTTCCATCTCATCGAGCGGGTGGCCTCCACCGATTCGACCGTCCTCGTCACGGGGGAGAGCGGGACGGGCAAGGAGATGGCCGCCCGGGCCGTCCATGCCCAAAGCCGCCGCAGCGAGCACCCCTTCGTCTCCATCAATTGCGCCGCCCTGCCCGAAAACCTCCTGGAGAGCGAGCTCTTCGGCCATACCAAGGGAAGCTTCACCGGCGCCGTCTCCGAAAAGAAAGGCATGTTCGAAACGGCGACCCTGGGCACGATCTTCCTGGACGAGGTCGGCGAAATGTCGACCTGGACGCAAGTCAAGCTTTTCCGCGTTCTCCAGGAGCGGAAAATCCGGCGGGTGGGCGGGACGGACGAGATCCCGGTCGACGTCCGGATCATCGCCGCCACCAACCAGGATCTGAAAAAAAGGATCGAGGAGGGCAAGTTCCGCGAAGAGTTGTTCTATCGGCTGAACGTCATCTCCTTCGAAATGCCCGCCCTGCGCAAGAGGCCCGAGGACATTCCCCTGCTCGTCTCGTTCTTCCTCCAGAAACATTGCGGGAAGACCGGCCGCAAGATGAAGCGGCTGGTGCCGGACGTGGTCAGTTTTCTGGAAAGCTACCCTTGGCCGGGCAATGTCCGCGAGCTGGAAAACCTGATCGAGCGCATCGTGGCGGTCGAGGAGCGCGAGACCGTCACCCTGGCCAGCCTGCCGGCCGACATCCTCGGCTCCCACCGCCGGGCCGAAGCGACCGTCGTCCTCAAGCCCGGCTTCAACCTGGAAGAGCATCTGGACCAGATCTCCAAGAAATTCCTTCAGGAAGCGGGCTCGGCGGCCAACGGGAACATGAAGAAGATGGCCGCGCTCCTGGGCATCAGCTACCGGTCCCTGCGATATCTCATGGACAAATACGAGATCAAGTCCTTCAAAAAAGGGGACGTTCTCGACCGGCGCGAGCCGACCCGGGAATTTTGAATTTCAGAATCCCCGATTTTTTAGCGCATTCCGATTACCCGCCGAGGCCGTCGAAGTCCAGCGAAAAGGGGCGGGGTCATTACGTTTGATCAATTCGATGATCATGGCCAAAGTCCAGCCCGTTTTGACAATTAACGGCATAAATGGTCATTTTTTGTTGACATTGACCGTAGTCGATTTGGATGCTAAAATACTATGTTGTTTATTTTCAGTCAGATAGAGATTGGCATGGGGATTGCAATAGAAAGGGCGTCCTGCAATTGCGGGACAAGATAAAGCCATCAGGAGGTTTCAATGCTTAAGAAAGAGAAAGGCTTCACCCTCATCGAGCTGCTCATCGTTGTGGCGATCATCGGCATCCTGGCCGCTCTGCTCATCCCCAACGCCATGACCGCTCTGCAGAAGGCGAAAGTCCGCGGCACCCAGAAGGACATCGCCACCATCGCCACGTCCCTGGCCGACTATGTCACGGACCACGGCGTGCCGTTCGCGGAGAACGGGAACATCGACGCCACGGGCAAGGCCGCCCTGTCGCCGATGTACATCAAGGTGCTGCCGTTGAACGACCAGTGGGGCACGCCCTTCAAGGTCTACACGGGCGTCAACTGCAACCAGTACGGGATCACGGGCTCGGCCACGGACGACTTCCTGGTCGCCTCGTACGGGCGCGACGCCACCATCGAGTCCTGGACGTACAATGCGGCCACGCCGGAAGCGGGGCTGTACCAGATATCGACCACGGCGGACTTCAACAAAGACCTGGTCAATCTGGACGGATCGTTCATTCGCGGACCTCGGGCCGGCGTCTCCGCCACCTGATCTTCAAACGGAACGTTCCTCCGGGGGCGATGCGGGAAACCGCATCGCCCCTTTTCTTTTTATACCCCAGCGGACTTGGTTCTGCGCAAGAGCGATGGGAGCGGAGGAGGAGTATCGGAGCTCGTTTCGGCCGCATCCCCTTTCCTGTATAATGAGAACCGATGTTTTTGCGGACCCTTCTCGCGGTCTTTTTCTTTGCCTTTGCCGGACTGGCCACTCTGCCCGTCTTCCTCGTCTGCCTGATCTCACGCCGGCGCGAGCCTTTACTGGAATATGCGAGGGGCGTCCTCCGCATCGGCCGATTTCTTCTAGGATTGCCCGTCCGGGTTGCCGGGCTGGAGCATCTGGGCGGGGGGGCGCCCCGCGTTTATATGGCCAATCATGTCAGTTTTCTCGATGGGCCGCTGTTGTACATCCTCGTGCCTGAACGTCTTCGGGTCATCCTGAAGAAATCCCTTTTCCGCATCCCCATCGTCGGATCGGCCATGAAATATGCCGGATTTGTTCCCGTCGATCGGCGCGGCGTCCGCGGCGGGAAGGCCGGCATCGAGCAGGCATCCGCCCGCATACGAACGGAAGGCCTCTCCTTCCTGATCTTTCCGGAGGGAACCCGCAGTCGGGACGGCCGGATCCAGGCCTTTCGCAGGGGCGGTTTTTTCCTGGCCCTGGGGGCCGGGGCGCCGATCGTCCCCGTTTCGATTCGGGGGGCCTTCCGGATCATGCCTCGGGGGCGCTGGGTCCCCCGGCGGGGAAGCGTCGATATCATCTTCCACCCCCCCGTCGATACGGCGGCGGGGGACATGGATGCCTTGATGAAAAAAGTCCGGGCCGCCGTCGCGTCCGGCCTTGAAGGAGATCCCCATGAATGAGCCCACGCTGGGCGGCCGGATCGGCCGGCTGGTGGATGAATTCTTCGATCGCCGCGGAAACGCGTTCCGGGAGGCCGCCGCGGCCTGCGCCGGGGCGTTGGCCCGGGGGGGGACGATCCTGGCGTTCGGCAATGGCGGGAGCGCGGCGGAAGCGCAGCACTTCGTCGCCGAGCTGGTCAACAAATTCCGCAAGCCACGCCGAGCGCTTCGAGCGGTGACCCTGTCGGCCGATACGTCCATCCTGACTTCGATCGGCAACGACCTGTCTTTCGAGGCCGTCTTCAGCCGTCAGATCGAGGCCCTGGGCCGGGCCGGCGACGTCGTCGTGGCCCTCTCCACGAGCGGCCAATCGTCCAACATCGTCGCCGCCCTGGCGTCGGCCAAAGCGATGGGATTGACGACCATCGCCGTGACGGGCCGGGGAGGTGGAAAGCTCGGCCCGTCGACCGATTTCCTGCTGGACGTGGATTCCGACGAGACTCCTCGTATCCAGGAAGTCCACCTGGCGGTCATCCACCTTCTGACCGAAGAGATCGAAAACCGCCTGCAGCTTTTTGATTGAGGACGGCCATTTGTGACAATATTTGTCTATCACATGGGCATAAAATGACGTTATTTAGCCGGATAAAGCCCGCCTTTTATTTTATTTGTTTATTTTCTGTTACTTGTGGTACTGTAATTTTGGCATGATAACCGCATAGATTATTATGTCACCCGACGCAGTTTCAGAGGAGGTATGTAATGAAACGCGAAAGCGGATTCACGCTCATTGAGCTGCTCATCGTTGTGGCGATCATCGGCATCCTGGCCGCTCTGCTCATCCCCAACGCCATGACCGCTCTGCAGAAGGCGAAAGTCCGCGGCACCCAGAAGGACATCGCCACCATCGCCACGGCCCTGGCCGGCTATGTGACGGACCACGGCGTGCCGTTCGCCGAGAACGGGAACATCGACGCCACGGCCAAGTCCGCCCTGTCTCCGATGTACATCAAGGTGCTGCCGTTGAACGACCAGTGGGGCACGCCCTTCAAGGTCTACACGGGGGCCAACTGCAACCAGTACGGGATCACGGGCTCGGCGTCGGACGACTTCCTGGTCGCCTCGTACGGGCGCGACGCCACCATCGAGTCCTGGACGTACAATGCGGCCACGCCGGAAGCGGGGCTGTACCAGATATCGACCACGGCGGACTTCAACAAAGACCTGGTCAATCTGGACGGATCGTTCATTCGCGGACCTCGGGCCGGCATCTCCGCCACCTGATTCTGAGACGCGGCTGTGAAAGGGCGGCGCCTGAAGCGCCGCCCTTTTTTTTGTCCGGATTCCGGTGCGGGCCTCGAAAGAGGATCCCAACCGCGGCGATCGATTCTCGTCCGGGTCAATCGCCCAACGCCGCGGAGAGGCGTCCGGCGATCCGCTATTTGATCCCGGTGATCTCCCGGATCTTGTCGACGCCCGCCGTCCCGCTGTTGAACAGCCAGGCCTTGGCGCTCTGCAGAAGACGCTGGAATTGGGACTTATGCAGCTCGAGGCGCTCTTCCGAAAGGGCCAGGAGATGGGGATTGAAGAAGGGGGGCGTCTTGGTCCCGGCCGTCTTTTTCATCCCGGGGACCTCGCCGGCGGCGAGGATCCGCAAGGCTTCTTCGGAAGATAGCTCGATCAGGGCGGGAGAGAAGGCGTCGCTGCGAAGAAGGACGATCTGACGGAGGGTGGTGCGGCGGACGACGGCGGCCGGGCCGGCGATCCAATTCGGATCAAGAAGGGCGTGGGCTTCCTTGGCCGCCTTGTAGCAGAACGGCGCGCCCCGGTCGAGGCGGCAGTCCTCCCGGCGCAGGCACTCGGCATCTTTGCAATCGTCCTTGCGCAGGACGACATTTTCGCATTTGCCGCCGTCGAAGAGGGGGGCCAGGCGGCCGAAATCCTCGACCGTCCGGGTCGGCAGGAAGACCTTCCGTTCGACCGCGTCGGCCAGGGCGGCCTTGCCGGCGTAGCGGACGAAGACCACGTCGCTGGCGTGGAAACGGAAACGCGGGTCGCGCAGCAGGCCGAAAAAGAGCCCGGTCTTGTTCGTCCCCGGCGGCCCGACCAGGATGAGGCCTTCGCCCCCGGCGTCGACCGACATGCCGCGCACCGGGTGGACCCCGAACGAGCGCTCTCCGACGTCGGCGACCAGGCCGAGAGCCAGGCTCCTCAGGGGGCCATAGGCGTCGCAGTTGATCAGAAAACCCGTTTTCGTTTCGGTGTTGTAGAGGGCCCGCGCTTCGCGCCCCGGGATCCCGTCGACGGCGTAGACGACGCCGTGAGGTTCCAGGCCGGCCTCGAGCTGGGCCGGATACCAATTGTCGACCCAGAAGTCATGGAGATGGGCGACATTCGTCCGCAGCTGGACGACCACCCCGTTGATGACGGCATTCCATTCGAAGTAATTCTCGGGCGTCAGAAGGCGTTCGATCTCGGCCGCCAGGCCGTCCCGGACGGGGACGGTCAGGGCCGCGTCGACCGGGACGGCGGCCCGGATGCGGGTGGCATAGTTGCTGAGGGCCACTCTCTGGGACTTGCGGGCCGGCTTGAGAGCGGCCAGGGCTTTGGCGATCCGGTCGAGGCCCTTTTCCAGGTTCTCCATCGAGGTGGCGTAGGAGAGTCGGATGTAGTCGTCCGCGCCGAAGGAGTCGCCCGGGACCACGGCGACATTGGCTTCCCTGAGGAGATAATAGGCCAGGCCGTTGGAATTGCGGATCGGCGTCCCGTTGAACTCCATGTCGTGATAGGCCTTGACGCTGGGGAAGAGGTAGAAAGCGCCCTGCGGCTTGAAGCAGGAGACGCGGGGGATGGCCCCGAGCTTGATCAGGCCGTAGTTGCGCCGGCGCTGAAACTCCTGGACCATCCGGGACACCTCGAATTGGGGCCCGTTCAGGGCTTCCTGGGCGGCTCTCTGGGAGATGGAAGCCGCGTTGGACGTCGTGTGGCTTTGGATCTTGGCCATGCCGGCGATGATGTCGGCCGGGCCCAGGGCGTAGCCGATCCGCCAGCCGGTCATGGAGTACGATTTTGAGGGACCGTTGATGAGGATGGTCTTTTTCTTGATGTCCTCGCCCAGGGCGGCGAAGCTGGTGAACTTGAACTGGTCGTAGACGAGCGAGGCATAGATTTCGTCGGCGACGACATAGAGATCCTCCCCGCGGACGACGTCGGCCAGGGCCTGCAGCTGTTCGCGGGTGTAGGCCGCGCCCGTCGGATTGGAAGGAGAGTTGAGGATGACGGCCTTGGTCGCCGGCGTGATGTGGGCCTTGAGGGCCTCGGCGGTGAGGACGAAGCCGTCCTCCTCCCTGGTTTCGACATAAACGGCCTTGCCCTTGGCCAGCTTGACGACGTGAGGATAGGTGACCCAATAGGGGACGGGCACGATGATCTCGTCGCCCGCGTCGACGATCGCCTGGAACAGGTGGAAAAGGGAACTCTTGGCTCCGCTGGAGACGATGACTTCGGCCGGCGTGTAGGCCAGGCCGAAGTCTTCTTTGAAGCGGGCGATGACCGCTTTTTTGAGGGCCGGGGTCCCGTCGTTCTCGGTATACTTGGTGAAATTGTCGCGGATCGCCTGGATCCCGGCCGACTTGACGTTCTCGGGAGTGGGAAAATCCGGCTCGCCGATGCTCAGGTCGACGACGTCGATCCCTTCCGCCTTCATGGCCTTCGCCTTGGCCGCGATGCGCAGCGTGGGCGAGGCCCCGATTTGCTTGACTCGTTCGGAAACCATAGTGTTCCTGCCGTTCCCGCGACGGGCCTATTTCTGGGGCTTCTCTTGCGGGTTGAGCTTGTCCTTGAGGAACTTCTTCAGGTCGGCACCGGTCAGCGCCTGGACCACGTCCGGGACCTGGGCCAGCACCTCGGCCACCTGGGCCGTGATCTTGTTCGTGCCCAGGCTCTTGTCGCCGCCGCTGACGACGACGATCTTGTCCACTTTGGAGAGCGGTTCGGCCACGGCCTTGGCCACCTCGGGCAGGACCTTCATGTACATTTCCAGGATGGCGGCGTCGTTGTATTTTTGCATGGAAGCCGCCTTGCGCATCATGGCGTCGGCCTCGGCCGCGCCCTTTTCCTGGATCCGGGCGGCCTCGGCCTGTCCTTCGAGCTTGACGGCCCCGGCCTTGCCCCGGGCCTCGGCCTGGATGCGGAACTCTTCGGCCTCGGCCTCGGCCTGGATCTGGTACTTGCGGGCGTCGGAGGGCTTGCGGACGTTGGCCTCCAGCTCCTTCTCCCGGCGCTGGATCTCCAGTTCCTCGATCTTGATGGACTGCTCCTTCTCCACCAGGCGGACTTTGGATTCCTCGAGCTTGATGGCCTGGCTCAGCCGGTAGCGTTCGAGCTCGTAGGAGAAGTCGGACTGGGCCTTCTTCTGGTTGACGACCGTCAGCGATTCGGCCTTCTTGGATTCGTTCTCCCATTGGGCCTTTGCGATCAGGGCTTCGGCCTGCAGGCGGGCCACCTCGGCCTCCTTGCGGGCCTGGGAGGACCTGATGACGGCCTCCTTCTCGCCTTCGGCCTCGGCGATGGCCGCGTCGCGCTTGGCGGCCGAGATGATCGGCTTGCTCAGGGCGTCCAGATAGCCCTGCGAGTCCGAGAATTCCTTCAGCGAGAATCCCAGCAGGAGGACGCCCATGCGGGAGAATTCGTCCGCGGCCGATTCGGCCACGCGCTTGTTGAATTCGGCCCGGCCGCGGTAGATTTCCTCGACCGTCATCGTGCCGATGACTTCGCGCATCTTCCCTTCCAGGACGGCGACGGCCACGTCGCGCACGCCGTCCTTGCCCGTGCCCAGGAACTGCTCGGCGGCAAGGCGGATGGCGGCCTCGGTCGATTCGATCTTGACCTGGGCCGTGGCGTCGGCCAGGATGGGCACGCCGCCATGGGTCAGGACCTCGGGCGTCCGGATGCCCAGAGGGATGACCTCCAGGGGCAGAACGTCGACCGTTTCCAGGAAAGGCCGGACGAACGTCCCGCCGCCGAGCCGGATGCGGTAGCCGATCTTCGTTTTGGAGCCGTCGGCCGCCGTGACCGTCTTTTTGCGCCCGGAGATGACGAGGGCTTCGTTGGGGCCGACTTTCTTGTACTGTTTGGCGAAGACGAGGATGGCCAGGGCCAGGACGGCGATCGCGGCGCCGGCGACGATGAGGACGGTCACGAGATTCATGAAGGCCTCCTGCTCAAATGATCGATCTCTCCGGAAAATCCGGTCCTAACTCGTTCAAAGAAAATCAATTATTATCGGCGCGGCGGGCCAATGTCAAGCCGGGGCCGCGTCCGGCCGGTTCAGCGTTCCCCATAAGCCATGAAGAGCAGGCTTTTGCGTTTGAGAATGTCTTTTTGGATCTGCACGATTTCGCGGATGCCTTGATCCGCCAACTTGAGTAATTCGGTCAGCTGATGGCGGGAAAAGGGGCTCCGCTCGGCCGTGGCCTGGACTTCCAGGAGTTGACCGCGGTCGGTCTGGACCACGTTCATGTCCACGTCGGCCGTCGAGTCCTCGTCGTAATCCAGGTCCAGAAGGAGCTCCTCGCGGACCATCCCGACGCTGACCGCCCCGACCAAGTGGCGGAGCGGCATCTGGTCGACGATCTTGCGGTCCATCATTTTCTTCAGGGCCAAGGCCAGGGCCACGCAGGCGGCGTTGATGGAGGCGACTCGGGTCCCCCCGTCGGCCTGGATGACGTCGCAATCGACGATGATCTGGCGCTCGCCGAGGGTCCGCAGATCCGTGACCGCCCGCAGGGTCCGGCCGATCAGGCGCTGGATCTCCTGGCTGCGTCCCGAGGGATAGCCCTGCTGGCGTTCCCTCTGGGTGCGTTTCTCCGTGGACCGCGGGAGCATGGCGTATTCGGCCGTGACCCAGCCGCCCCCCGAGCCCCGCAGGAAGGGAGGGACCTTGTCCTCGATCGTGGCCGCGGCGACGACGCGCGTCTTGCCGCACTCGATCAGGGCCGAGCCGTCGGCGAAATCCAGGTAATCGAGCTGGAACCGGATCGGCCTCAGCTCCTCGGGCGTTCGGTTGTTCGATCTCATGACGTGTTCGTTTCCCCCGCGGGCCTCGTGTTCCAGCGCTTGTGCACCCAGAACCACCATTCGGGCGCCCGCCGGATCTGATCTTCGATCATCTTAGTGCAGAACTGGGTGATTTTCAACACGTCCTCCTCCCGGCGCCCGGTGAGCGGAATTTCCGGCGGCGGCAGAATTTTCCAGAGGAGGCGGCGTCCCCGCGGCAGACAAAAAATGGGGACGAGGGGCGCGCCGGTCAGGATATGGAAGGCGGCCGGACCGGGAGTCGTTGCCGCGCTTCGACCGAAGAAATCGACGAAAACGGCCTCGCTGCGCAGGACGTTCTGGTCGATGAGAATGGCCATGATGCCGCCGCTTTTCAGGACCCGAAGGATGGGCCGGGCCGCCCCGATCTTGTCGATGGCGCCGCCGCCCATCCGGGTCCGCATGGCCGTCAGGCGACGATCGACGAGACGGTTGTCGAGATGGCGGACGATGGCGTAGAGCGGCCCGAACTGAAGAAAGGTCGGCGTGATGGTCTCCCAATTGCCGTAGTGGGCGGTGAAAACAAGGGCGCCCTTGCCGGCGGCCAGCGCCCGTTCGAGGTGTTCCCTCCCCTCGATGTCGATCAGGCGCAGGATGCGGGCCGGTGAATAATGAGAGAACTTGATGGTTTCCAGGATCACCCGACCGAAATGGGCGAAGGAGGCCCGGGCGATCGCCCGGCGCGCGTCCGCCGTCTTTTCCCGTCCGAACGCGATTTCCAGGTTGTTCCCGGCGATCCGTCGGTGACGGGGGGAGAGCCTGTAGAAGAGACGTCCCAGTAACCGTCCGGAAGCCAGCACGACGGGGCGGGGCAGAACGATCAGGGCGGCGGAGACCGTCCGGTAAGCCGCGTATCCGGCCCATTCGCCCAGCCGGTCCTTCACGTCCGTCCTCCTCGCGGGAAACTCTCGATGGCGGCCCGGACGCTCTCGCGAAAGCCGGCCGGAAGTTCCAGGCCGATGCGTAAAACGAACGTTTCGAAGCCGGCAATCGACCCGCTGCGGCCGCGGATCTTGACCGCGTCCTTCTCCGTGGTCAGGAGGACGGGGCAATCCGCCGCGCGCGCGGAGCCGGCCAGCCTGTCCAGGGCCCGCTCCGGGTAATCGAAATGGTCGGGAAAAACAGCCCGGGCGGCCGGCCCCGAACCCGCGGCCTCGAGCAGTTCGAAGAATCGCTCCGGACGGGCGATGCCGCAAAAGGCGAAGATGCGCCGTCCGCGAAGGGTGGCCAAAGGCCGCATCGGGCCCCCTTCGAGGGGGGAGATTCCCTGTTCCCGGACGCGATAGGCGAAAACCTCGGCCCGGCCGGTTCGGGGCGCCGGGACACCCGGCCGGTCCTTCACCAGGACGATGTCCGCGGCCGCCAGGGCGGCCGGTCCCTCCCGGAGGGGCGTACGGGCGGCCGCGTCGTAGAGGACGATGTCCAGATCGCGCCGCAGGCGGAGGTGTTGAAAGCCGTCGTCGAGGACGGCGACGTCGAATCCGGCGTCACGGGCCCGCCGGCACGATTGAAGCCGGTCCCGGCCGATGAAAACGCCGGCGCCCGGGTGACGCCGGGCCGCCAGGAAAGGCTCGTCCCCGCCTTCGCGCCAGGTGCCGGTGATCGTCCGGCCGTCCGAAAGAACGCCTCCTGTGCGTTCCCAGGCGCTCCTGTACCCCCGGCTGACCAGGGCCGGCCTGCGGCCGATCTCCAGAAGGAAGCCAAGCAGATCCATGGCCAGCGGGGTCTTTTCCGATCCGCCCAGGGCCAGATTTCCGACGCTGAGGACGGGCAGGGGCGCACACCGGGGGCGCGGGATTCCAACCCGGCGAAGAATGCGCTTGAGGCGGCAGACCGGGCGGGAAAAAGCGGAATAGATCCCCAGCAGAAGTTTCATACGCCCCCATGATATTACATCGGCCCCCGATTTGAAATATTCCCCCGGCCTTACAACTCTTCACTTTCCCCAGGGCGAAGGGCATGCGATCCGAAACCCCTCGACGAGTGAACGGGCATGGTTTCCCGACTCTTGTCGGGAAGAGCGAATGAGGAGGGGAGCGAAAATCCTCGCTGGGGATTTTCGAGTGTTTCGGATCGCGTGTCATGAGGCCTCCTTACTTTACAGGGCCTGAAATATTGGCCTATAATGAACGGCGTCAAAACGCGCCGAAGCGCGCTTGGAGGATCAGAGATGAACCGAAAGATTTTTTCCGCGGGCGTCCTTATCACGGCCGCGCTGGCCGTCGTTTCCTGCCAAAAGAAGACCCAAGTCAAGGGCATCGAATTGGGCGTCTCGTTCGGCGAGGCGACCCTGTCCGACAACCTGATGACCGAGGCGATGTATAAGTGGAAGACCGGTTCGGACTTCAAGCCTTTCGACCGGGATTACACGATTTTCGTCCATTACTGGCACGACAGCAACCTCCTCATCCAGGATGATTACACGCCCGACGTGCCCACCTCCAAATGGGAGAAGAACAAGGAATACACCTTCAAGCGGCGGCTCTATATCCCCCCCTTCATCGACGAATTCGATCCCCAGTTCAAGGGCGAAGAGACGCTCCGGTTTTCCTCGGGATTCTACAATCCGTTCGACCGGACCGGGAAATCGCAGCGCGAGGTCCTTTCCAAGAAGCTGAAAGTCCTCCCGCCCCCGCTGGGCACGCCCGAGGTCATCTACGAGAGCGGCTGGTTCGACCAGGAGACCAACCGCGATTCCCCGCTCAAACAGTGGCGCTGGACGGCCAAGGAAGCCAAGTGCATCGTCGACAATCCCAAGCGCGATGCGGTCCTGGTCATCCGCGGCGGGGCCTACTTGGAAGCGGTCAAGGACCAGAAGATCACCTTCAAGATCAACGACCTGGTCCTGGACGAATTCGTGCCTGAACCGGGCATCTTCGAGAAATCCTACGCTATTAAGAAGGAACAGCTCGGCGATAAAGACGAATTTTCCCTGACGATAAGCGTCGACAAGCCTTTCATCCCGGCCAAGTTCATCGCCGGGTCGAAAGACGACCGCCAGCTGGGCATCCAGGTCGGGCTGGTCTATTTCCGCTGAGGACCGGGCCGCCGGCCGCTATTTGATCGTGGAGGAAGGCGTCGTCGCGCCGCCTTCGCCGACGACGCGGTCCAGGTCTTCCTTGGCCTTGGCCAATTCGGCCTGGGCCTGCAGGAATGTCTGATAGGTCTCGGCGAATTCCTTCTGGACCTTGTCCTTCGTCTGCATGCTGTCGAAGGTCGTCAGCTGCTGGCGCAGGGAGAGCATCTTCAATCCCAGCAGGTCCAGCCTCTCCTTGGCCCTGTCGTAGCGGTTCTGAACGTCGGCCTTCTCCTGCTCCCGCATGGACGCGCCGGGCGATTCCGGCTCCGGCCCGGGCAGGGGTGCGGGAGCGGCGCCGGGTGTTCCGGCGGCGGGCTTCATCATACCGGCGCTCCCGGCCGCGAGGTCCCGGCCGCCCTCGGAATTCAACGTCGGGACGGAAGGCTTTTTCTTCAGCTCGGAGAGGGTCATGTTGGTGATGACGATGGCTTTGCCGCTCTTTTGGGCCTCGCGCCGGTCTTTTTCCTTTTTGGCCGCCTCGACCAGATCCTGGCCGAAACAGAGCCCGCCCGCGAGAATGATCAACCCGGGAAGGAGGAGCGCCCTTTTCATCATATTAAAATAATAATCTTCCCGGCGAGGGGTGTCAATCACCCCTGCCGGAGGCGGCCGCGGTCCGGACCGACAACTGGGCGCCGTCCGAAACGATCTCCACGGCCCCGTCCCGGTCCGTGCGCAGGACGCGGACTCCGCGCTCTTCATAGCGGGCCACGACGGCCGGGTCCGGCAGGCCGTAGCGATTGTCCCGGCCCACGGAGATGACCACAATCGCCGGGGAGACCGCGTCCAGGAATTCCGGCGAGCTGGACGACCGGCTGCCGTGGTGCGGCGACTTGATCACGTCCGTCCGGAGCGCCCGCCCCGATCGGGCCAGCCGCCGCTCCGCGTCTGCATCGATGTCTCCGGTCAGCAGGAACGCGGTCGAACCGTAGGTCAGGCGCAGGACGAGCGAGCGCTCGTTTTCGGCCGCCGCCCGGACGGGATCGTCCGCCTCCGGGGCCAGGACCTCGACACGCACGCCGCCGATCGTCCGCTCGTCCCCGGGTTTCAGCAGCCGGTGGACGGCCGGACCGAGGGCGCGCAGGAGCGCCTCGGCGCCGGCATCGGCGGCCCCCGGCGCGGCTTCCCAGAATTCGCGGGGACGGAAATTGCGGGCCACGGCGGGCAGGCCGTTGCGGTGGTCGGGATGGGGATGGCTGAGGACGATCGTCCCGATCGTCCGGATCCCCTTGTCCCACAGGAAAAGGGAAACCACGCTCTCACCGACGTCGAACGTCCCAACGGGAAGGCCGCCGCCGTCGACAAGCATCTTTTCGCGGCCGGGGAATTCGACCAGGATGGAATCGCCGTGCCCGACGTCGAGGAACGTGACTCGAAGGACCGCGAAATCGACCGGATAGGGATAGAAGGCCAGCAACAGGAAAAACGCCCCCGAGGCGGCCGCCGTCATCGCTTTCTGGGCCCGGTCGCGCCCCGGCACGAGAAAGAGCAAAAGAGCGATCCAGTAACCGGCGCAAACCCACAGGGGAGGAGCCGGAACGCGGAAGGACAGGCCCGGCCGGCCTTCCAGCAGGCGCGTCGACCAAAGGAACGCGTCGGTCAACAGACGCAGGACGGCCGCTCCGGCGCGTACGACGGCCCCGCCCATGAACGTCAGGGGCAGGAAGAGGTATCCGGCGGCCAGCAGGATGGTGGCCACGGGGATGGCCAGGAAATTGAGGAACAAGCCCGAAAAAGTGATCCTGTGGAAGGAGGACGCCACCAGGGGGAGGACACCGGCTTGGGCGGACAGCGACATGGCCAGCGTGTCCGAAATTTTGAGCGGAAGCCGGGGCAGCCTCTTCATCAGCGGTTCGAAGAAGAGAAGGATGAACAGGGTCGCCGCATAGGTCAGGGCGAAACCCATGTCGAAAATCTGGAATGGATTGTCCAGCAGGATGATGAAGGCGCTCAGCCCCAGCGTGTTGAGGAGATGAACGTCCTTCCACAAGAGCCCGCCGGCGAAATAGAGCCCGGCCATGAGCACGGCCCGGGAAACGGAGGCCTGGCCTTCGATGAGGAGGCCGTAGAGGACGAGCAGAACGATGAGGATGGCCGAGGCGGGGCGCCGGGACACGCCCAGGATCCGCAGGACGCCGAAGAGCAGGGCGGCGATGATTCCGATGTGCGCTCCCGAGATGGCCAGCAGATGAAGGAGCCCCGTTTCCTGGAGGGTCCGGTTGATGTCGTCTCCGACCCGGCCGCGTTCGCCCAGGAGAAAAGCCTCCAGCACCGCCCCTTCCGGAAGGATGCCCCCCGGCGCGTCCGGGGCGGCGAACGCGGCTTCCAGCCGGCGAAGGAAGCTCCGCCGCAGGCGCGAGACGATCCGCCGCAGGGAGAATTTCGGACCGGGGCGGACCATGGCGACCAGGGCGGGGCTCTTGGTTGAAGCGAGGGCCTGGAATCCTTGGCTCCGCAGGTAGCGGCGGGAGAACGGCTCTTCGAAATTGCGGTATTCCTTGGGCGGAACGATCTGGGCCGAGACCTTTACGGTATCCCCGACCAGGACGTCCGGGCGGCCCGGCGATGCGGCGGAGCGGGCGACCGCGATGCGAACCCGGCCGGATGCGGCGATCAAGCGGCCGAGGCGGCCGATCCGTTCGATCCTCAGAACGAGGAAGTCCCGATCGATCCCCGGAGCCAACGACCGGTCGACCGTCCCATAGAAATCGATATAGGCGTATGGAGGAAGTCCGGCCAGCGGGTTGGCGGCGTAGCCGGCCTCGGCGGCGGAATAGGCCGTCGCTCCCAGGGAGAGGGAGGAGGCCAGGGCGCAGGCGGCCGCTCCCCCCAAGCGGTTCCGGACGAAGAACCGCCAGCCCAGCGCGAGAGGGAGGATCAACAGGAGCGCCCCGAGGGCCGGCGGCCAAGGCCGGTGCGCGCCGAGCAGAAGCCCGGCGACGAAAGGCAGGGCCAAGGCGAAAAGCGGGCAGGACATCGCGGCGGACGCCGCTCAGCGGATGTTTTTCTCGACGCCGTTTTGCCGGTCGAGGCAGTCGAGCAGCAGGTGGGACATGACCTTGATGCCGACGGAGATCGTCCGTTCGTCGGGATTGAAATAGGGGGAGCGGAGCGGAACGGCGGCCTGGAGGCGGGGGTTGCGGGAGCCGAGGAAGAAAAAGAGCGAGGGGACCTTCTGGCCATAGCGGCCGAAATCGTCGGCCGTCATCTGTGGTTTGATCTCGACGAGCTTCTTTTCCCCCAGGGCCGCGTCGAACGAGGGCCGCATGAGTTCGAGCAGTTCCGGGTGATTGTACACGGGCGGGACGTCCTGTTCGCAGGCGAACGTGGCGTCCCCGCCCAGCCCCTGGACGATGCCCTTGACCGCCGCTTCCATGGCCCGCGGAATCCGTTTGCGGCTGCCCTCGCTCAGCGTTCGGATGACTCCATCGAACGTGACCCGTTCGGCGACGCTGTCGGCCTTGGGCCCGGCTTCCAATTTGCCGATGGTCAGCTGGACCGGATCGGCCGGATCGGACAGGCGGGCGAACAGGGTTTGGAGACCGATGATGGCCTGGGCGGCCAGGGCCACTGCGTCCGAACCGTCCTGGATCGGGCCCGGCTTGCCGCGGATCTGGACATGGAAGGCGTCGGACGCGGCCAGAAAGGGGCCCGAAGCCACGAAGGCCTGGCCCAGCGTCTCCGGCCAGACATGCAGGCCGAAGACGGCCACGACCGGCGGATTGTCCAGGACGCCTTCCTTGATCAGAAGATCGGCCCCTCCGTCCTCGCCCGGATTGTTTTCGTCGCCCGGCTGGAAGATGAACTTGACGCCGCCGTGGATGCGCTCCTTGAGCGCGGACAGGACCATGGCCGTGCCCAGCCCGATCGTCGAGTCCAGGTCGTGGCCCGAGGCGTGCATCACTCCGGCATTGAGGGATTTGAAGGGGACGTCGGCCATCTCCTGCACGGGGTCGGCGTCCATGTCGGCGCGCAGGGCGATCATGGCCCCCGGCTGGTTGCCGCGCAGAATAGCGATCAAGCCGGTCCGGCCGACGCCCGTGTGCACGTCGAGCCCGAGCGCCTCCAGGCGGCCGCTGAGAAGCTTAGCCGTTTCCCCTTCGCGTCCGGAAAGTTGGGGGTTCATGTGGATGAAGCGCCGGACCTTGATCATTTCGGCCCGCGATTTCTCGATTTCCCGGTCGATGTCGGAGGCCGTTTTCTTGTCCACTGCTCCAGCGGGACGCAGAATCGAACAAATTGATAATACAATAAATAATGCCCGTCCCGTGCGGATTTCCATGACCTCTTATATTAAAATGGGCCGTGTTTTTTGTCAAATAAAAGGCTACCGCCCTTGCACTTCGGATGCCGTTATGTCATTGATGATCCGTTAAAAGGAGTCCATTCGAATGGACGCTCCATTTCGCCTTTATTATCAATCGCCGATCGGGCTCGTGGAAATCGCCGGGACGGATACGGCGGTCAAAGGTTTGAATTTCGTCGAGGCCCGCCCGGGAGAGACGACGGACGAGCCTCCCGTCCTGCGCGACGCGCTGCGCCAGATCGACGAATATTTCCTCGGCCGGCGGACGGAATTCACCGTTCCTTTGATGACGGAGGGGACCCTCTTTCAAGAAGACGTCTGGCGGGCGCTCCGGGCGATCGGTTTCGGGACGACGGCCTCCTATCAGGATATCGCCCGGGCGATCGGGCGCCCCGACGCCGTGCGGGCCGTGGGCGCGGCCAACGGGGCCAACCCCATTTCCATCATCATCCCCTGCCATCGCATCATCGGCAAGGACGGCCGGCTGACCGGCTATGGCGGAGGGCTGTGGCGCAAGGAGTGGCTCCTGGCCCATGAACAGCGCGGGCGCGGCCCGCTCTTCGCCTAAAAAAATCGTTTCAGCGGATGTACTTGGCGAGCGCTTTGGCCCCGGCGTAGACGGCTTGAGGACCGAGCTCGTCCTCGATTTCCAACAAGCGGTTGTATTTGGCCACCCGTTCGCTGCGGCAGACCGATCCCGTCTTGATCTGGCCGGTGCTCAAGGCGACGCTGAGATCGGCGATAAAAGTGTCCTCGGTCTCGCCGGACCGGTGGGAGATGACGGCCGTGTAACCGTGGGCCTGGGCGTAATCGACGGCCTCGATCGTCTCGCTGAGGCTGCCGATCTGATTGAGCTTGATGAGGATGGAGTTGGCGACGCCGCGGGCGACGCCGTCCTTGATGCGCGTCATGTTGGTGACGAAGATGTCGTCGCCGACGATCTGGATCTTCTTTCCGAGGGCCTCGGTCATGGCCTTCCAGCCGTCCCAATCGTCCTCGGCCAGACCGTCCTCGATGGATACGATCGGGTACTTCTCGATCAGCCCGGCATAGAAAGCGATCATCTCGGCCGAGGTCCTGACCGCGCCGCCCGATTTCTTGAAGATATATTTTCCATCGGCGAAAAATTCCGAAGCGGCTGGATCGAGAGCCAGGAAGATGTGCCGGCCGGGCGTATAACCCGCCTTCTGGATGCTCTCGACGATGCAATCCAGGGCTTCCTCGTTCGATTTGAGGTTCGGGGCGAAGCCGCCCTCGTCGCCGACGGACGTGCCGCAACCCTTCTTTTTCAGGATCTTTTTCAGGTTATGGAAGACCTCGGCCGCGGCCCGGATGGCCTCGGCGAAGGTCGGCAGTCCGGCCGGCGCGATCATGAATTCCTGAAGGTCGACGCTGTTGTCGGCGTGGGCCCCGCCGTTGAGGATGTTGATCAGGGGGACGGGAAGCGTGCCGGTGCCGCGGCGGCGAAGGAAAGCGTAGAGGGGCAGGCCGGCGGCCTTGGCCGCCGCATCGGCCGCGGCCATCGATACGGACAGGATCGCGTTGGCGCCCAGATTCTTCTTCAAAGGAGTCCCGTCGAGAGCGAGCAGGACGGCGTCGAGGCCTTTCTGGTCGCGGGCGTCATGGCCGCGCAGCTTGGGAGCGATGATTTCGTTGACGTTGGCGACGGCCTTGCGGACGCCCTTGCCCAGGTAGCGGGCCAAGTCCTCGTCGCGCAGCTCGAGAGCCTCGTGGGTGCCGGTCGAGGCGCCCGACGGGACGAAGGCCCGGCCGACGGCCCCGCCCTTCAGGACGATATTGGCCGCGACCGTCGGATTGCCCCGCGAATCGAGGATCTCGCGGGCCTTGATTTCCGAGATAGTCGTGTCGGTCATGATAGCCGCCTTTGAAATGAAATTGGGGAAAAGGAGGGAGCGCCGGGCTCAGGCCTTGGGATCCTCGTCGGGAAGCCCTTCGGGACCGCGCTTGAGGAACTCTTCCTTCTTCTTGTCGATGAACTCGCGGATGGCGTCGAGGCCCTCCTGGGTTTTTTCGCGGACGACCTTGATGCCCTTTTCCGCTTCCTTGGCGATTTTATCGTAATTTTCCTTGGCTTTCTCGCCCGTTTTGCTGATTTCTTCCTGGAGCTTCTCGCGGGTTTCCTTTCCGCTGGCGGGGGCGAAGAGCACGCCGACGATGTATCCGGCGGCGGCGCCGATCACGAAGGACACGGCGACTTCAAGAGCCGAGCTCTTTTCATTCGACATGGTGCTTCTCCTTTTTCTTTTTGATTTGGCGGACAACGAAGCGGACCACGGGCAGGACGAAAGGGAGGAACTTGGCCTGGGCCGGAAGCAGTTTCGAAGAGAACAGCATGGTCGCCTCGGACAGGCCGACGGCCGCCTTCTTGGACGCGCGGAACGTGTCCCCCAGCTCTTCCACCCGGGCCTTGATCTCCAGGTCCAGCTCGCTCAGTCGCTGGGTCAGGACGCGGACTTCGGCCAGCGCTTTTTCGGCCTCGGCCGCCGTCCGGCGGAGCTGGATGAAAAGGCGGAGGAGGAAAACGACGGCGATGACGGCCGCCGCGGTCAGAACGATCAGGAGGATGGAATTCAGCGGCATGGTGGTTCAAACATAGTGGAAAAAAGAGGATTTGTCAATGAAACGCCGCCCGGCCGATCAGGGGCATTGAACGACCCCCTGGGACTTCTACGCCTCCGCGAAATCCGTGCGATCCGTCTTCGCCCATATCAAAAACTCCCGGTGCTCAGGACACTTCCCGAGCGGCAAAGAATCTTTTCCGGAAATGCAGGGCGACGTTGACCAGCCCGATCATAACTGGGACCTCGATAAGGGGGCCGATGACCGCGGCGAAGGCCTCGCCAGAGTTAAGACCGAAGACGGCCACGGCCACGGCGATGGCCAGCTCGAAGTTGTTGCTGGCGGCGGTGAAGGACAGCGTCGCGGTCTTGGCGTAACCGGCGCCAATTTTCCGGCTCATGAAGAACGAAACCATGAACATGATGATGAAATAAAAGACGAGGGGCACGGCGATGCGCAGGACGTCGAGCGGGATCTTGACGATGAACTCGCCCTTGAGCGAGAACATGACGACGATCGTGAAGAGAAGGGCGATCAGGGTGATGGGGCTGATTTTGGGGATGAATTTCGTCTCATACCAGGTTTTGCCTTTGAGCTTGAGCATCGTGAAGCGGGTGATGATTCCGGCCAGGAAGGGGATGCCCAGGTAGATGAAGACGCTCCTGGCGATCTGGCCGATGGTGATGGCGACCGCCGTCCCCTTCAAACCGACCCATCCGGGAAGGACGGTGATGAAGACATAGGCATAGACGGAAAAGAACAGCACCTGGAAGATCGAATTGAAGGCCACCAGGCCGGCGGCATACTCCGTGTCCCCCTTGGCCAGGTCGTTCCAGACGATGACCATGGCGATGCAGCGGGCCAGGCCGATGAGGATCAGGCCATACATGTAATGGGGGTATCCGCGCAGGAAAATGACGGCCAGGGCGAACATCAGAAGCGGTCCGATGATCCAGTTCTGGACAAGAGAAAGGACCAGGACGCGGCCGTTGCGGAAGACGTCCCCGAGCTCCTCGTATTTCACCTTGGCCAGGGGCGGGTACATCATCAGGATCAAGCCGATGGCGATGGGTATGTTGGTCGTCCCCGATTGAAACTTGTTGATGAACCGGACGACGGCCTGGACGAAATAGCCCAGGCCGATGCCGACGGCCATGGCTGTGAAGATCCACAGCGTCAGGTAGCGGTCGAGGAAGGAAAGAGAACGGGGGGCGTTTTTCATTCGGGCTTCTTTTTTGAGGGAGCGGCCTCCGATGGCCCACAGCGTTTTCCCCGAATGTCGTCTTTTACGGCGATATCGAGCTCGGCAAGGTCTCGCCGATGGGCGCGGAAATGATCCCGGTCGCCGGACAGGGCCGGTTGGAGGGCGGCCTTGAGGGCCTCCCGCCCGGCCGGGGCGATCCGGTAAATCATCCACCGCCCCCGCCGTTCGTCTTCAACCAGCCCTCCGCTGCGGAGAATCTGCAAGTGGTGGGAGATGCGGGACTGCTCCAGCTTCAGGATGAACGTCAGCTCGCGGACGCACAGAGGCCTCTCGAGCAGGAGCCGCACGATCCGCAACCGGACGGGATCGGCCAGGGCTTTGAAGAAACGGACAGCGTCCGGAGGGCGCTCTTTCGGCATGGGTCGACCTCTATCAAATATGAAAAAAGCATCATATAGGAGAGGCCAGGGCCTGTCAATATGATCGGCGTTGACAGCGACGGCCACCACAAGTATGATGATATCTTCATATAAGAAGATTGGAGGCTGTCCGTGAGGGCCGACTCGCCGCCCCGCAAAAAGGTTCTCTTTCTCTGCACCGCGAACAGCGCCCGTTCGCAGATGGCCGAGGCCCTGGTCAACCACGACCTGGGCGATCAGTTCGAAGCCTTTTCCGCCGGGACGATGCCGACCGTGCCTCGCCCGGAGGCCCTCCGGGTCCTGGCCGAACTGGGCATCGATCATTCTCGGGCGTGGGCCAAATCCATCGATGAATTCGCCGGCCGGACATTCGACTTCGTCATCACCCTCTGCGACGGGGCCAACGAGACCTGCCCCCTGTTTTTCGGCGGGGTCCGGCGGATCCATATCGGTTTCGAGGATCCCGCGCGGGCCGCCGGGACCGAGGACGAGGTCCTGGCCGCTTTCCGCCGCGTCCGGGATCATATCCGCCGCGACGTCGAGGCCTACCTGGCCGGCGCGGACCGGGCGCCCAAGGCCGGAACCTGATCCGCGGAGGATGAATTTGCCGATCAGACCCATTCTACGCGAAGAGATCCCTTGGTTCCCCACGGTCGACGCCGACCGGTGTACGGGATGCCGGATTTGCTTCGAATTTTGCGTCCACGGCGTGTATGCCTGGGACGCGGAAAGGAATGCCGCCGTTGTGGCCCGTCCTTACCAATGCGTCGTCGGCTGCAGCGGCTGCTAGGACCAATGTGCGGCCGGCGCCGTTTCTTTTCCGGAGCTCGAGGATATCGCCGCGCTTTTGCGACGGCTAAGGAAGGGCTGATTATTTCCAGAGGATTTTGCGCAGGTCCGTCAATCCCCACTCCGCTTCCATCCTGGCCAAGAGAGGCGGGTAGGCCGCTTCGTCCCCGGCCGTGACCGCCGTTTCCCACTCGGCCAGAAGCGGCGCTTCCGTGAACGCGTATTCTTTCTTCAGGAAAGCGTGGATGCCGCGGAACGACTGCCAATGGGTGATCATGAGCAGGGCTAGGACATAGAAAAAAACGTTCGGACCTGGAAGCGGCATAGTCAAGGCCGTGAAAGGCAGAAGCAGCGCCTCTCCGAGCAGGATGAAGATGCGGGTCGTGCGCTGCCTGAGAAGAAACAGGCGGAAGCGCAGGCCGATGTGGCTTTCCTCCTGCGCGCCCGCGTAGAAGACGCGGACATGCGGTTCTTCTATTTTCAGGGCCCGGGCAAAGGCCTGTTCCTGGCGGAAAATGCGCTGGGGAAGGATCATCAGCTTGCGCCTGGCCAAATCCCAGGCAACCCGGGCTTTGGTCTTCCTGATGTCGGGCGGGCGCGGAGGATCGGCCGTGAAAAAGCGGAAACTGCGGCGGACATCGCGGACGAAGTAGAACTCGTTCATCAAATTCAGAACCGGTCGGGATGGAGAATCCGGGCCAGGGCTTCCAGGGCATCGTAGAGCCGCGGGCCGAAGCGGCTGGCCGCGTTCTGGTCGAGAAAGAGGATGCGGCCGGTCCGGACGGCCTTCAGGTCCCGCAGCCCCGCTTGGGACCGGAACCAGTCGGCGGCCCGGCGGAAATTGGCTTCGGAGCCGGCCAGGATGACGAAGGCGTCCGGATCGTCGCGAATGAGCGCTTCACGGCCGTATTCGAACCAGCGCTGGCCGATCGCGGCCGTGATGCTGACGGCCTTGGCCTTGGCTAGCAGATCGTTGAAATAGCTGTCCCGGCCGAACGTCCAGAGCCCCATCCCTTCGAGGCTGAGAAACACGCGCGGCGCTTCCCGGACCGCGGACAGCGCGGCCGCGACCCGATCGAGCTTGCGGGCCAGTCCGACGTTCAGTCGGGCGGCCTCATCCGCGCGCCCGGTGGCCGCGCCGATCCGATCGATCATGTGGGGCACGGAGGAGAGATCGTTCTTGATGTCCAGGGTGAAGAGCGGGACGCCGATCTCCTCCAGCTTGCGCAGCACGCTGAGCGGGTTGCCGCGGAAGGCGATCACGATGTCGGGGCCGAGAGCCTTGATCCGTTCAACGTCCGGATCGAGGAAGCCGCCGATCTTCGTTTTCGCCCGGGCCGCGGGAGGATAGTCGCAATAGCGGGTGACGCCGATGATGCGGTCGTCCAAGCCGAGGGCGAAGAGGATCTCGGTGATGTTCGGGGCCAGGGAAATGATGCGCTTCGGCGGCGCGGCCAGGACTAACGTCTTTCCAATGTCGTCGGTGACCCGGACCGCCTGGGCGCGGGAGGGCGCGGGGGCCAGGGCCAAGCCGATGAGAATGGCGCAAATGAGGGCGAACGGTGTCGGGGGGAAAACCCGTCGACGAGTGAGCGGGCAGGGTCCTTCAATAATGCGCGATGGGTGTGAGAGTAAGACAGAGTTTTTGTTCGCTGGGCGAGGCGGGTGAGTCTCAAAACCCGTCGACGAGCGAGCGGGCACGGTTCCTCGCCGGGAGGCGAGGAGAGCGAGCGAGGAGCGGATCGCATTTCCTCGTTGGGGAAATGCGAGCGTTTTGGAACTCATCCGCCGAGCCCTCCTCTACATGATGAGGAGCGTCTTCGGATCGAGCTTGAGCTTGAGCAGTCCGGGCGGCGGGTAGTCGCGGTCCTTGACCACACGGAGCTCGACGTGATCGCCCTGGGCGTGCAGGGTGATTAGCACGTCGATGCCGTCCACGGCGTCTTTGAGGAGATAGGGCATCCCCGACTCCTCGTAGAGAGGCGTGCCGTTCTCCTTGAGCGAGGCGCTGAACCAAACTTCCAGGCCGAGTTTCCCGGCGAAGGCCTTGAACTTGGCCAGGTCTTCCATGGCCGGCCGGGTGAAATCATAGCCGTCGACGATGACGGCGTCGGCGGCGAATTTGCCGTAGGAAACCAGGGCCTCGACACTGCGCAGGACCTGCTCCGTGCGGGTGCCTTCCTGCTTGAAATTCATGATGACCCGGTTCTTGACGATCTCGTCGTGGATGTCCACCGCCGATTCCAGCCGGCGCTTCTTGGCCAGCTCGGTGAAGATGTCCTCGT
This sequence comes from Candidatus Aminicenantota bacterium, assembly GCA_963729855.1. Lineage (GTDB taxonomy): Bacteria > Acidobacteriota > Aminicenantia > Aminicenantales > UBA4085 > UBA4085. Next base: position 1,319,474 of record CAVSPT010000005.1, read on the forward strand.
ACCAGTTGATAATGTAGTCGACCCGGCTGGAATACGAGACGTGGATGACGGGGCGGCCCTGGAGAAGCTTGTCCGTGGCGATGTGGACCAGGCAGGCCGTCTTGCCCACGCCCTTGGGCGAGGCCAGGACGCCGATCTGACCCCTGCTCAGCCCCCCGTGGATCGCCTTTTCCAGGACCCGTAGGGGGCTGCGCTTGATGAGCTCTTCTTTGACCATCGAACGACTCCTTCTCTTTGCCCTCAGGCGTTTTCGCCGCGCCGCTTTTCCTGATAGGCGGCCATGAGCTCCTCGGCGACGGAGGCCGGGACGCGGCCGTATTTGAGGAACTCCATGGTGAATTCGGCCTTGCCCTGGGTCAGCGAGCGGAGCTGGCTGGAATAGCCGAACATCTCGCTCAGCGGGACCTCGGCGTCGACGCGGGTGAAAGCCCCGTCCTCGACCGAGCTGACGATCATGCCCCGCCGCTGGTTGATCGTGGCGAAGACGTTGCCGGCGAATTCGACCGGCCCTTCGACCGAGACTTTCATGATCGGCTCCAGGATCTGGGGCTTGGCCTTGCGGTAGACCTCGCGGAAGGCCCCCACGGCCGCCGCCTGGAAGGCGTTGTCGGACGAATCGACCTCGTGGTACTGGCCGTCGGTCAGGACGACGCGGATGCCGATGACGGGGAAACCGATGAGCTCGCCCTTCCTCATGCCGGCCCGGAAGCCCTTGTCGCAGGAGGGGATGAATTCCCGGGGGATGCGTCCGCCCCTGACCTCGTTGACGAACTCGTAGGGGTACTCGGCCTGCGGCTCGAGGTAGCCGATGACCCGGCCGTACTGGCCCGCGCCGCCGGTCTGCTTCTTATGCGTGTAGTCGAATTCGACTCTCTGGGTGATGGACTCGCGGTAAGCGACCTGGGGCTTGCCCGTGGCCACCTCGGCGTTGTATTCGCGCTTCATCCGTTCGACGTAGACGTCGAGATGGAGCTCGCCCATGCCCTGGATGATCGTCTCGTGCGATTCGGGGTCGACGTGGGTGCGGAACGTCGGGTCTTCCTTGGTGAATCGGTTGAGGGCCTTGGCCACCCTGTCCGAGGCCTTCTTGTCGACCGGCGTGATGGCCAGGGAGATGACCGGTTCGGGGACATAAATCGACGTCATGGCGTAATTGAGCCCCGGCGCGGCGAAGGTGTCGCCCGAGGCGCAGTCGATGCCGAAGAGGGCGGCGATGTCGCCGGCCTCCGCCTCGGGGATGTCGGCCATGCTGTCCGCGTGCATGCGCACGAGACGGCCGACCTTGACCTTCTGGCCGGAACGGGTGTTGACGAGCTCCGTGCCCTTTTCGATCCGCCCCTGGTAGATGCGGATGTACGTCAGCTGGCCGTACGGCCCGTCTTCGAGCTTGAAGGCCAGCAGGACGGGCGGCCGGGCCGGGTCGGTCTCCAGCCGGACCTGTTTCCCATCCAGATCGATGTCCAGGGCGAAATTCTCGACTTCGGTCGGGTTGGGCAGGTAGCGGATGACGCCGTCGAGGAGGGTCTGGACGCCCTTGTTCTTGTAGGCCGAGCCTATGAAGACGGGCGTCAGCTTGCGGGCGATCGTCCCCCGGCGGACGGCCGCGCGGACGAGGTCCGCCGTGACGCGCTCCTCGAGGATGGCCTCGGTCAGCTCGTCGGAGAACATCGAGGCCGCGTTGAGCATCGCCTCGCGCCGCGTGCGGGCCTCGGCCATGAGTTCGTCCGGAATGACCGCCTCGCGCCGGTCCTCTCCGTCGAGGCCTTCGAAATAGACGGCCTTCATCGTGACCAGATCGACGATTCCCTGGAATTTGTCCTCCAGGCCGATGGGGAGCTGCATCAGGACGGCGTTATGGCCGAGCTTTTCCTCGAGCTGATCGCGGACCTTGAGAGGGTTGGCCCCGATGCGGTCGCACTTGTTGATGAAGGCGATGCGGGGGACGTTGTAACGCTTGAGCTGGCGGTCGACGGTGATGGTCTGGGACTGGACGCCGCCGACGGAGCAAAGGACGAGGACCGCCCCGTCCAGGACGCGCAGCGAGCGCTCGACCTCGATCGTGAAATCGACATGGCCGGGCGTGTCGATGATGTTGATGGGGTGTCCGTCCCATTCGACGTTGGTCGCGGCCGAGGTGATGGTGATGCCGCGTTCACGCTCGAGCTCCATATGATCCATGGTCGCGCCTATGCCGTCCTTGCCCTTGACTTCATGGATCCGGTGGATCTTCTTGCAATAAAAGAGGATCCGCTCGGTCAGCGTGGTCTTGCCCGAATCGATGTGGGCGCTGATGCCGATGTTGCGCATGCTGTCGATGGCGGTCGTCATGACGGAAATATCCTTGGTCGCGGGCGATAAAAGTGGGTTCTCTCGGGTTTTCGCGGGGTCTTGGGAAAAGAAGATCTCAGACGCTGAGCGATAAGTTCCCCAGGAACAAGATTTTATTATACCGGAAGAAGCCCTGATAATCAAGGGATCGGTTGACTTTTCCTCCCCCAACCCCTACACTTTGGCTGATTTTCGCCCTACGGGTTTATTTTCTCCAGGCCGACAACGGGACCGAGGATACGGCTACGATGACCGATAAACACGAACGCTACGAAGAATACGATTTCCAGGCCGTCGAATCGAAGTGGCAGGACATTTGGGAATCACAAAGTGCTTTCCAGGCCGCGGACGACCCGGCCAAGACAAAATTCTACTGCCTGGAGATGTATCCCTATCCCTCGGGCCGCATCCACATGGGTCACGTCCGCAATTACAGCATCGGCGACGTCATCGCCCGTTACAAGATGATGCGGGGCTTCAACGTCCTCCATCCCATCGGTTGGGACGCCCTGGGCATGCCGGCCGAGAACGCCGCCATCAAATACGGCACCCATCCCCGGAAATGGACCCTGGACAACATCGCCCACATGAAGTCCCAGCTCAAGCGCATGGGTTTCGCCTACGACTGGTCGCGGGAGGTCAACTCCTGCCTGCCCGAGTACTATAAATGGAACCAATGGATGTTCCTGAAAATGTACGAACGCGGGCTGGCCTACCGTCGCGAGAGCTTGGTCAACTGGTGTCCGACCTGCCGCACCGTCCTGGCCAACGAGCAGTCGGCCGGCGGCACGTGCTGGCGCTGCTCGGACGCCGTCGAACAAAAGAAGATGGAACAGTGGTTCCTCAAGATCACCGACTACGCCGAGGAGCTCCTGACGGGGCACGACCGGCTGGCCGAATGGCCCGAGCACGTCCTGACCATGCAGCGCAACTGGATCGGCCGAAGCGAAGGCGCCACCCTCGATTTCGCCGTGCCCTCGGTCGGCCGATCCATCCGCGTCTTCACCACGCGCATCGATACGATCTACGGGGCGACTTTTCTCGTCCTGTCGCCCGAACACCCGCTGAGCCGGGAGCTTGTCCGGGGCCCGCGCGAAGCCGAGCTCAACGCCTGGATCTCGAAGACCATCGCCGCCGCCCGCCTGAAGCGCGAGATCGGTGCGGCGGAGAAGGAAGGCATCGACACCGGCCGGACGGCGGTCAACCCCTTCACCGGGAAGCCCGTTCCGATTTTCCTGGCCGATTACGTCCTGATGGAGTACGGGACCGGCGCCATCATGGCCGTCCCGGCCCACGACAGGCGCGATTTTGAGTTCGCCCGGAAGTACGGCCTGCCCGTTCCCGAGGTCATCGCGCCCAGGGACGGCTCGGCGGCCGGAGAAGAGGCCGGCGGGCTGTTCGAAGACCTGGGCGTTCTGGTCAATTCCGGGCCGTTCAGCGGCCTGACATCGGAAGCCGCCATGGACAAAATGGCCGCCTATGCCAAGGAGAAAGGCTTCGGGGAAAAATCCGTCACCTACCGGCTCCGCGATTGGGGCATTTCCCGCCAGCGCTACTGGGGCACGCCCATTCCCATGATCCATTGCGGCCGCTGCGGGGTCGTGCCCGTCCCCTACGGGGACCTGCCCGTGCGCATCCCCTCGGACGCCGAGTTCACCGGCGAGGCCGGCTCGCCGCTGGCCAAGATCCCGGACTTCGTCAACGTGAAATGCCCGACGTGCGGCGGCCCGGCCCGGCGCGAAACCGACACCATGGACACGTTCGTCGATTCGTCCTGGTATTTCTTCCGCTACACGTCGCCCCGGAACGCCGACCTGCCCTTCACCCGCGCCGCGGCCGATTACTGGCTCCCGGTCGATCTTTACATCGGCGGAGTCGAACACGCCATCCTGCACCTGATCTATTCCCGCTTCTTCACCAAGATCCTGCGCGATCTCGGCCTGACCGCGCTCAGCGAGCCGTTCCCCCGCTATCTGGCCCAGGGCATGGTCAACAAGGACGGCTCGGCCATGTCCAAGTCCAAGGGCAATGTCGTCGACCCCGACGAGATGATCCGGCGTTACGGCGCCGACGCCCTGCGCCTGTTCATTCTCTTCGCCGCCCCGCCGGAAAACGAGTTCGATTGGAACGAGGACGGGTTGGAAGGCTGTTACCGGTTCGTCGGCCGGGTCTGGGGCGTGTTCCAGCAGGCCCTTCAGCTTCCGCCCGCGGGTCCGCCCGGCGGCCCGCTCGATTCCTCGGCCTCGGCCCGGCTGCGGAAGAAGATGCACCAGACCATCCGCAAGGTCGGCGAGGACGTGGGGACGCGCTTCCGCCTCAACACCGCGGTCAGCGCCTTCCACGAGTTCGTCAACGTCCTGAAGAAGGAATGGGATGCGCTCAAGGGCTCGGCCGAAGGCCGGGACCTCCTGCGCCAGGCGGTCGAGACCCTGACTTTGATGATGGCCCCCTTCACGCCCCATCTCTGCGAGGAGATGTGGAGCCGCCTCGGACGCGGCGGCCTCGTCCTCCGGGCGTCCTGGCCGGTCTTCGATGCGGCCCTGGCCCAGGAGGAGAAGACGACCATCGTCGTCGAGATCAACGGCAAAATCCGGGACAAATTCGAGGCCCCGGCCGACATCGGCGAAGAGGCCATGAAGTCCCAGGCCCTCGCCCTGCCCCGCATTCAGCACATGCTGGCCGGGCGGACCATGCGCAAGGTCGTCGTCATCAAGGGCAAGATGGTCAACGTGGTGGTCTCATGAAAAAGCGGACGTTGTTGGCCCTCTGCCTGTTCGCCGCCGCCTGCGGCTACCGAGCGGTCGGCACGGGCGGCTCCCTGTCGCCGGAGATCCGCCGCATTCAGGTGCCGCTCTTCGAGAACCGCACGACGCGGTTTCAGCTTGACGTCAAGCTGACCAATGCGGTCATCGACGAGTTCGTCGCCCGGGGCAAGGTCGAAATCACGACCGACGCCGCCAAAGCCGACGCCGTCCTCACCGGGCGGATCCTGACTTTCATCGCCACGCCGATCGCCTTCTCCAACAACACCGCCGACCGCTACGACATCCTGGTCATCACCGAGATCACCCTCAAGAACGCCCGGACGGATCAGGTCATTTTTTTCAATCCTTCCTATATGTTCCATACGGATTATGAAGTCCCTCCGGGTTCGGACTTCGAATCCTCGCAGGGTCAGGCCCTCGATACCCTGGCGCAGCTCTACGCCCGCACCCTCATCGTGGCCATCCTGGAGGGATTCTGAGGCATGCGCGCCGCCGCCCCGAACGCGGGCCCCACGGAGAAAACGGTCAAGGCCGGATATTTGTTCCACGGCGAGGAGCTCTTCCCGGCCCGCGAATTCATCGACCGCCTGAAGGTTTCGCTGGCCGCTGACGCGGGCGGGACGGCCGCCGAGGACCGTTTCGACCTGGAGGAGACGGGCTGGCGGGACATCGTCGACTCCGCCCGGGCCATGTCCTTCTTCTTCTCCCCCTGGCGGCTGATCGTCGTCGAAGCGTCCAAGGCCGCCCGGGCCGAGCTGACCGCGGACGAAGAGTCGGTCCTCAAGGAGTTCTTTGCCGACCCCACGCCCAAGACCGTCTTGATCGTGCTTTATGCCGGAAAGCTGGGCAAGACGAAGCCGCTCTATGAATTATTCGACAAGCTCCCGGACTCCCTGGCTTGCGTGGAGCACATGGAGCCGCTCAAAAAGGCCGGAATCGTCGAATGGCTCGACGGGAGGACGGCGGCCCTGGGCAAGCGGATCAGCTCCGAGGCCGTCGACGAATTGACGGAGATCGTCGGCGGAGATCTGCGGGAGCTGGACACCGAGCTGAAAAAACTGGCGACCTACGTCGGCGACAAAAAGCTGATCGAAGCGGCTGACGTCCGGGCGGTCACCGACGGAGAACGGGAGTACAAAGGATGGGATCTGACCGACGCCTTGGAAAAGGGCGACATCGTCCGGGCCCTTGTCATACTCGATCAGCAGATGCCTGAAGGGACCCGGGGCGAGATGATGCTGGGCACGATGGCAGGCTTTTTCCGCGACATTCTCATCGGCCGCATCGGGCTGGCCCAGGGTCGGGATCGGCGGGAGATCTTCCGTGAGATCCGGCCGAACATCAAGGAATTCTACAAATTCTATCCCGAGAAGCTGCTCCATTATTTCACCGTGGTCGAGGGCCTTACGGACGACGGGTTCGCCCGTCTGGCCGCGGACTTGGAGCGACTGGACATGAAGCTGAAGACATCGGACTCCGACGCCAAGGCTTTGTTCGAGGCTTTTTTCTGCGAATTCGGCCGGACGGTGCGCCGGCCGGGCTTTACTTCGAAGCGGCGGGGCTGACCTTTTCGATCTGTCGGGCCAGGCGGGATTTGTAGCGGGCGCCCTTGTTGGCGTGGACCGTTCCCTTCTTGACCGTCTTGTCGACGACGGCGTAGGCCTTGGGCAGGGCCTTCTGTGCGCCTTCTTTATCTCCGCTCTCGATCAGGGCGCGTATTTTTCTGACTTCCGTGCGCAGCGCGGAGTTGTTCTTCTTGTTGACTTTGTTACGGCGGAGGCTGTAGCGGTGCTGGCGTTCCGCGGATGCATGACGAGCCATAGTGATCTCCTTTAAGGGCGTGTTATAATAGAATATCGTCAACGTCTTGTCAACGCGTGAGATAGCGGCCCATGAAAATCGTCCTCCAGCGTGTCCGCGAAGCCTGCGTCGCCGTCGAGGGGCGGGACGTCGGCCGCATCGGGCGCGGCCTGTGTCTGCTGGTGGGCGTCGAGAAGGGGGACACCGAGGCGGACGTCGAGGCCCTGGCCCGAAAGGCCGTCGAATTGCGCATTTTCCCCGACGCCCGGGACAAAATGAACCTGTCCGTGCTCGATGTCGGCGGCGAAGTCCTGGCCGTCTCCCAGTTCACCTTGGCCGGCTCGACCGCCCGGGGGCGGCGTCCCAGCTTCGACAACGCCGAAACGCCGGCCCGGGCCGCCGAGCTGTTCGAGCTCTTCACGGACAAGCTCAGGGGACGCGGCCTCGTCGTCGCCACCGGCGTCTTCCAGGCCGTCATGGAGGTCCACTTGATCAACGAAGGGCCCGTGACGTTCGTCCTCGACTCGCGCTAAAAATGTCGGCGGGTCCTAGCCAAGGCGTAGGACTGGCAAGGCCTGTCCTGCCTGTTCCCGCCCCCTGAGCTCACCCCCCGAGCCCTTTTTACGTGAACTTGAAGTCGCAGATCTTGTCCAGCGCCGCCTGGGCCGCGATCCGCACGGGCGAGCTGGGATCCCGTCCCAGCCGGACCAGCAAAGCCCGGGCTTCCGCTCCCCCGATTTCCCCCAGGGCGGCGGCCGCCGACCGGCGGACGTCGGCATTGGGGTCGTCGATGACGACCCGGATGCAGCGGGCCGTTGCCGGGATCTTTTTCGCCGCCAGGATCTGAAGGGCCGCACTCTTGGCGAACCAGGGCGGACGGCTCAGCCTGTCGCAGATGTCGTCGATCGGGCAGTCGACTCGGGCGATGAGCCCGCGAACGGCGATTCCGCGGACCTCCTCGATCGGATCGCCCAGCAGGCCGACGAGAAAGAAGGCGGCCCAATCCGTCCCCAGGCGGGCCGCGGTCTGGATGAGCCGGATCTTCTTGGCCCGGTTCTGGAGGATGGCCGTCTTGGCCAGGACCTCGGCGGCTTGGGCCCGGGGTTCGCGGTTTTCATCCGCCCGGAGAACCGGCAACTGAAGCTCTTCCAGGACGGAGGACGACTCCTCGGCTGCCTCCGCCGGCGTCCGTCTCAGGAACTTCACCACGCTCTTCAGACCATATCCAGAAAATGGCCCAATTTCTCTTTTTTGGTTCTCAGGTAATGGATGTTCGTCGCGTTGGGCGCGATCTCGAGCGGCACGCGGTCGATGATCTCCAGACCGTACCCCGACAGGCCGATGAATTTGCGGGGGTTGTTGGTGATCAGCCGGATCTTCTTGATCCCCAGGGAAACGAGGATCTGGGCCCCGATGCCGTAGTCGCGCTGGTCGGGCTTGAAGCCCAGCCTGGTGTTGGCTTCGACCGTGTCGGCGCCCTTGTCCTGCATGGCGTAAGCGCGGATCTTGTTGGCCAGGCCGATGCCCCGTCCCTCGTGGTTGAGGATATAAAGGATGACGCCGCGCCCTTCCTTTTCGACAAGGGCCATGGCCTGGTGGAGCTGCTCCCCGCAGTCGCAGCGGCCGGAACCGAAGGTGTCCCCGGTCAGGCATTGGGAGTGGGCCCGGACAAGCGTCGGGGTCTGGGGATCGATGCCGCCCTTAATCAGGGCGACGTGGTCTTCGTGCTGGATGAGGTCCTCGAAGACGGCGATGCGGAAATGGCCGTAGCGCGTGGGCAGGTCGGCCTCGTCAATCATACGCACCAGGCATTCGTGGCGCATGCGGTACTTGATGAGGTCGGCGATGGTCAGGATGGGCAGGCCGAATTCGGCGCTCAGCTTTTCCAGCTCGGGCATGCGGGCCATGGTCCCGTCTTCGTTCATGATCTCGCAGATCACGCCGGACGGATCGAGGCCGGCCAGGCGGGCCAGGTCCACCGACGCTTCGGTCTGCCCCGCCCGGGCCAGGACGCCGCCTTCCTTGGCCTGGAGGGGAAAGACGTGCCCCGGCCGGGCCAAGTCTTCCGGCCGGGTCGCCGGATCGACGGCCGCCCGGATCGTCCTGGCCCGGTCGGCGGCCGAGATGCCGGTCGTGACTCCATCCTTGGCGTCGATGGACACGGTGAAAGCCGTCTGGAAGCGGGCCGTGTTGTCCTGGACCATGAGGGGTAGCTGCAGGGCATCGAGGCGGGGCCGCGCCAGGGGCAGGCAGATCAGGCCCCGGCCGTGGCGGGCCATGAAATTGACGATCTCGGGGGTGACTTTTTCGGCCGCGACCATCAGGTCGCCTTCGTTCTCCCGGTCCTCGTCGTCGATGATGATGATCATGCGGCCGCCGCGGACGGCGGCGATGGCCGTTTCGACGGAGGCGGTGGGGAGGGGACCGTTCATGGACGCATTCCTATCGTTTTCCTCGTAAAATATGATTATAAACGTATTTTCCGATCATGTCACATTCGATGTTGACCTCCGCGCCGGGGCGCAGGGCGGACAGGTTGGATCGGTCCAGGGTCACGGGGATGAGCTCGACTTCAAAGTCCGTCCGCCCGAGTGCGGCCACGGTCAGGCTGACGCCGTTGACGGCCACCGAGCCTTTGGGGATGAAATAGGGCCGGAATTCCGGGGGCAGTCCGAAGACGAGCCTTTTGCCGGGCGTCTTGGACAGGACCCGCTTGAGCGTTCCGACGAAGTCGACGTGCCCGGACATGAGATGACCCCCCAGCGGGGCGGACAGGGTCAGGGGAAGCTCGATGTTGATCGCGGCCTGGGGCTTGATCCGGCCGAGGGTCGTGCAGGACAGGGTTTCTTGAGAGAGATTGAAGGCCAGGAATTTGTCCTCACGGCGGATGACGCTGAGGCAGACGCCGTCCACGGCCACGCTCCCGCCGATCTCGACCGCGAGACCGGGAGCCTCCACGAGAAGCTCCGTCTTGCCCTTGCCGAAGCCGCGAAAGCGGCCGGATTGCTGGACGATTCCGGTGAACATCAGATTTCTCCCTCCACGATCGTATCGTGTCCGATCATGAATCGCGTTATCCGCCGCAGGCGGAGGGTGTCCGGAACGGCTTCGACCCGGGCGCCTCCATCGAACGAGACGGAGTCCGCCCCGCCGATCATGAGGGGGGCGATCATGAGGACGAGCTGGTGAAAACGCGGCGGCCGGATCGCCGAGTTCATCACCTGGCCGCCGCCCTCGACGAGGACTCCGGTGACGTCCCTTTGACCCAGGAGGCGGAGCGCCTCGTCGAGGTCGAGGACCCCCTGCTTGTTCGGAAGAACGATGACCTCCGCTCCGGCTTTCTCCAGCGCGGCCCTCTTCCCCGTCGGCGCGCCCGGCCCGGTGAAGATCAGGACGGGCCCGCCGTCCCGATCGGCCAGCAGGCGGGCCTCCGGCGGCGTGCGCAGACGGCCGTCCAGGACGACCCGGGAGATCTTCCTCCCGGGCCAATTCGGGTGGCGGACGCTGAGCAGGGGATCGTCGGCCAGGACGGTCCCCGCCCCGACCAGCACGGCGTCGTTCTCGGCCCGCAGGAGATGGGCGTAGGCGCGCGTTTCTTCGGACGTGAGCCAGCGGCCGGCTCCCGCCGGCGGGGCCATCTTCCCGTCCAGGCTGACGGCCGCCTTGAGCGTGACGAAGGGCATCCGTCCGCCGATAAAATGCATGTAATGGCGGTTGAGCCGGAGATTCCGGTCGGCCAGCAGGCCGTGCTCGAATTCGATCCCGGCCGCGCGCAGCCTGGCCGCGCCCTTGGTCAGAACAAGAGGGTTGGGATCGATATCGGCGGCCACGACCCGCTTCACGGCGGCCGCGGCCAGCGCGTCGGCACAGGGCGGGGTCCGGCCCCAATGGGCGCACGGTTCGAGCGTGACATAGAGCGTCGCCCCCTTGGCTTTCCGCCCGGCCCGGGCCAGGGCGACGGCCTCGGCATGCGGCTGCCCGGCCGCTTCGTGGCGTCCCCAGCCGACGATGGCCTCGCCCTTGACCAGGACGGCGCCGACGCAGGGATTGGGGGATGTCCGTCCGGCGGACCCGGCCGCCAGGCCGAGGGCCATTTCCATATAGGCCTGATCGCGACGATCGGTCATGTGAAGAGCGCGTCGACGAACGCGGGCGCGGAGAACTCGACCAGGTCCTCGTCGGTTTCGCCCGTCCCGACAAATTTGATGGGCAGGCCCAGCTCGTCGGCGATGGCCACGATGATGCCGCCCTTGGCCGTGCCGTCGAGCTTGGTCAGGATGATCCCGGTCAGGCCGGAAACCTTGAGGAATTCGCGAGCCTGGATCAGGGCGTTCTGGCCGATGCTGGCATCGAGGATGAGCAGAATCTCGTGAGGAGCGCCGGGGATCTCGCGGCCCAGGACCCTTTTGATCTTCTCCAATTCCTGCATCAGGTTGGCATTGGTGTGAATGCGCCCGGCGGTGTCGACCAGCAGGAGATCCAGGCTCTGGGCCTTGGCATAATGGGCGGCGTCGAACGCGACCGAGGCCGGGTCGGCGCCGTAGCGTCCGTGGATGACGGGCAGGCCGAGGCGCTTTCCCCAGACCGAGAGCTGTTCCTGGGCGGCCGCCCGAAACGTGTCGGCGGCGGCCAGCCCGACCTTCTTGCCTTCGTCCCGGAACCGGCGGGCGAGCTTGGCCAGCGACGTCGTCTTGCCCCCGCCGTTGACGCCGACGGCCATCAGCACCGCGGGGGCCGGCCCGAGCCGCAAGTCCGCCGCTCCGCCCGCCAGGCGTTCGGTCAGATCGGCCTTGAGGGCCTCCAGGACCTCGGCGAATCCGTCGGTTTTCAGCGTCCTAGAGCGGAGGGAATCCATGATCTTATCCGTGGCGGAGACGCCGACATCGGCCAGGATGAGGGCTTCGCCCAGGTCGTCAAGGATCTCTTCGCGCGGTTTTCCGCTCTTGACCAGGCCGTCGAGGCGCTGTTTGAGGGCCAGCCGGGTCTTGTTAAGTTTTTCGCGGAGGCTGCCGAGCATTGCAACTGGATTATAGGGGCGGCCCCCGCGCTAGTCAATGAAACGGGGGGTCTTTGGCTGCGCGCGCGTCTTGTGTTACATTGGATACTCTCATGGACGATGCCTTATGGGTCCTCTCTCCCTCCCGCGACGAAGCGCGAACGATCGCTTCCGAGCTGGGGATTCCCCTGCCCATCGCCCAGGTCCTGGTCAACCGTAATATCCTGGATGCGCCATCCGCCCATCGATATCTGCACGGCACCACGGACGATTTCAACGATCCCTTCCTTTTTTCCGGTATGAAAGCGGCCGTCGAGCGAATCGAGGCGGCCGTGGCCCGCGGCGAGAAAATCCTCATTTTCGGCGATTACGACGTCGACGGCATCCTCTCCATGATCATGCTTCACAAGGCCCTGACCACGTTGGGCGGACAGGTCGATTATTTCATCCCTGAACGCCTCAAGGACGGCTACGGCATCAAGGATGAGCACATCGCCGTCGTCCTCGAGCGGGGCGCCCGCCTGGTCATCAGCGTCGATTGCGGGATCAAGGCCGGCGGTTTCGTCCGGCGGGCCGCGGAGGCCGGCGTGGACGTCATCGTCACCGACCATCACCTTCCCGGTTCAGATCTGCCTGCCGCGGCGGCAGTTTTGGATCCCGTCGTTGAAGGGGCCGGCTATCCCGAGAAGAACCTGGCCGGCGTCGGGGTCGTCTTCAAGCTCATCCAGGCCCTTCTCCATAAGACACGCTGGGCCGGCTTCCTGCCCGACTATCTCAAGCTGGTGGCGATCGGCACCATCAGCGATATCGCCGAGCTGCGGGGAGAAAACCGCCTTTTCGCCCGGATCGGGCTCAAGAAGCTGGAGAACGTCGTCAATCCCGGTCTGCGCAGCCTCTTCGACGTCTGCGGCCTTCTGGGGAAAACGATCTCCGAGGGCGACGTCGGCTTCCGCATCGGCCCGCGCATCAACGCGGCCGGGCGGATGGGCCAGACCGGGCTGGCCGTGCGCCTTTTTTTCGCCAAATCCGACGGGGAAACCCTGGACATCGCCCGCCGATTGGACGCCCTGAACTCCCGGCGCCAGCAGGCCGAGGAGAAAATCTTCAAGCAGGCCGCCGAGCGGGTCCGGGCCGGGAAGATCCATGAGAAATACCGGATCCTCATCCTGGGTTGCGAAGAATGGCAGCGGGGCATCGTCGGCATCGTCGCCTCGCGGCTCAAGGACGCTTTCCGCCGCCCCGTCGTTCTTTTCGCCTACGAAGACGGGCGCGCGTACGGCTCGGGCCGCTCGATCGGCGATTTTTCGCTCATCGCCTGCCTGGAAGAGAGCGGAGGCCGTTTCCTCTCGTACGGCGGCCACACTTACGCCGTCGGCTGCACCTTGATGCGCGAGGACCTGGGCGATTTCCGCCGCGGGGCCAACGCCGTGGCCGAGACCCGCTTGACCGACGAGGATCTGCGCAAGAAGATCCGTCTGGACGCCGAAGTGGAATTCGCGGATATCGAGAAGCGGGATTTTCTGGGCGCCTACGCCCTGCTCTCCCCGTTCGGGGTGGGAAACGCCCGGCCGATCTTCGTGTCCCGGCAGGCCGAGGTCACCGCCGCGCCGCAGACGATGCAGGGCAAGCATCTCAAGCTCCGGCTGCGCCAGAACGGCCGCTCCTTCGAGGCCGTCGGCTGGGACCGCGCGGCCTGGGCCGAGCGGATCGGCCAGGGCGACCGGATCGATGTGGCCTATTCCCTGCTCTTTTCCTCGTATCTCGGCGAGGATCAGCTCCAATTGTCTCTGGAAGGAGCGCGACGGTGACCCGCCCGCCCCGCGCCCGCCATCCCCTGCGCTGGATCCGGCGCCTGCAGGCCTTTTTTACCGTCGGCCTGGGCATCGTTCTGGTGGCGGTCGCCGGGTATTTCCTGACCCATCTCAAGCGCCCCGGCGGCCTGGAATCGAGGGACGGGGGCTTCACGCCCCAGAAGATCGAAGTCCAGGAGTCGGCCAGCCATTTCGAGTTCGAACAAGGCTTGAGCCGGATGGACATCAAGTTCAACCGGCGGTCTCTCGGATCGGATGGGCTGTATCATCTGGAGGGCGGGGTGGAACTCATCGACCACGGCAAGAAGGGCAGCCGGGAAATCCGGATCAATGCCGATCGAGCCGTGAGCGACAAGGACCAGACCATGGTCCGCTTCATGGGGCACGTCTCCGCCGCTTCCAAGGGCCTGACCGTTCGGGCGGATTCCTTCTCCTACGACAAGTCCCGCGATCTCGTTTACAACGAAACGGGCGTGACCATGCATTCGGAGCGTTTCACCGGCTCGGCCCGGTCCTATGCCTACACCCTGAGCGATGAAACCGTCGTCCTCGATGGGGATGTCGTTTTTTCCATACGCCCCCAGTCCGGCGATTCCCAGTTTCTGGTCATCAGGGGCGATCGGCTGGTCTTCAACTATCCCCAAAGGCGGGCCCACCTCGAGGGCGGCATCGACATCAGCCACGGCCGCAGCCGGGGGACGGCCGACGCCGTGGAGCTCCAGCTGTTCGAAAAAAAAGACCAAATTCATCTCCTCTGGCTGATGGGCAAGGCCCGCATCGTCTTCCGCGAGGAGCCCAAGCCGGCCAAAACCAAGGCCGCGCCGGCCGCCCCCAATAAGGACGAGCAGACCTACGCCCAAACTTATCAGTCGCTTTTCCTCTTCGAAAGCGCCGACCAGGACATCGTTGCCGACCAGATCCTGCTGTCGGCCTTTGAAAACGTCCGCCGCCTCCACGTCGTCCGGGCCCGGGGCGGTTCATCCGTCGTCCTGTCCGCCGCCGAGGGCCGGACGACCCGCATCGAGGGCGCGGCGGTCAATTTCGTCTTCGATCTCGCTCGCGGCCTGGAGTCCGTCGACGTCCGGGGCCCGGGCCGCCTCCGCGGCGTCAGCAAGGATGTCCCCGTCGGCCGCTCGGTCGAGGGCGGCTTCATCCTCTATGACGGGTTCCATCGCATCCTCAAAGCCGGGGGCAGCGCTTTGAACCCGGCCCGTTCGATTTCCGAGGGGCGCGACGTCCGGGCCGAGAACATGATCATCTTCTTCCAAAACAATTCCTTCGACGCCTGGGGCTCGGTCAAGGCCGTCCTGGACGACTCCCCCGCGCCGGGCACGCCGGGCGCGGCTTCGTCCGGCGCCTTCTTCGCCGCCGGCAAACCCGTTTTCGCCCGGGCCCGGCTGCTCCGTTTCATCCAGATCAATCAGGAACTCGTTTTGAGCGACCAGGCCCGGCTCTGGCAGGACAAGCAGGTCCTGGAAGGCCCGGAAATCGTCATCAATAAAGAGACCCAGGCCATGCGCGGAGCGCGGAACGTCAAGACCCAGTTCAACCATGCGCCCAAGGCCGGCGGCCCCGAGGAGCGCGTCGAGGTCGGCGGAGAACGGATGGACTACGATCCCAAGACCAGGCTCATCGTCTTCAGCAAGAACGGCTATCTGATTGCCAAGGACGTCGACATCCGGTCCGAGAGCGTGGCCATCGTCCCCGAGGCGTCGGGCGGCAAACCCCGCCTCATCCAGGCCAGGGGGGCGGTCGTCCTCACGCAGAAGACGCGGAAGCGGGAGGCCCGGGGCGAGGCCGCGGACTATGACGTCGGCCAGGAGACGATCGTCCTGACGGGGCATCCCGTCGTCGTCGACCGGGATAAGGGCACCTTCCGGGGCGATAAATTGACATTCAATTTGGCCGATGGTAACATCCAAGTGGACAACAAAGATCAACAGCGATCGGATGTCGTCATCAAGTCGTGACTGATGAAATCGGATTTGAAAGCCGTCGGGTTACGCAAAAGCTACGGCGACAAGACGGTGGTCGATGACGTCTCCGTGTCCATCCGGCGGGGCGAAATCGTCGGCCTGCTCGGCCCGAACGGGGCCGGCAAAACCACAACGTTTTCCATGATCCTGGGGCTCGTCCTTCAGGATTTCGGACGCATCACCCTGGACGACGAAGACATCACCGATCTGCCGATGTACCTGCGGGCGCGGCGCGGCATCTGCCTGCTCCCTCAGGAGCCGTCCGCGTTCCGCCGCCTGACCGTCGAGGAGAATCTCCTGGCCATCATGGAGACCATGCCCGGCGCCTATCCCCAGGCCGCCGCCTTTGCGGCCGGCCTGCTGGGAGAATTCGGGCTGGCCCGATTGGCCCGGGCCCGGGCCTTCACCCTCTCGGGAGGTGAACGGCGGCGCCTGGAGATCGCCCGCGCCCTGGTCACCGAACCGGACTTCATCCTGCTTGACGAACCTTTCACCGGAATCGACCCCATCGCCATCCAGGAACTGCAGCGGATCATCCGCTCCCTCAAGGCCCAGGGGCTGGGCGTCCTCATCACCGACCACAGCGTCCGCGAGACGCTCAAGATCTGCGATCGGGCCTACATCATCGATAAGGGAACGATCTTCAAGGAGGGCCGTCCCGGCGACATCGTCGCTTCGGCCGAGGTCCGCCGCGCCTATCTAGGCGATGATTTCGCCCTTTGAGCGGAGCGGCGCAGGGACGCGAGAAACCATGAAGCAGCGCCTCGACCAACGGCAGGTCCAGAAGCTCATCCTGGCGCCCGCCCTGCAGCAGGCGATCAAGCTCCTGCCCATGACCAACCTCGAGCTCATCGAAGTCATCGACGAAGAGCTGAGCGACAATCCCATGCTGGAGATCGAAGAGGAGACCGAGGAGAAAAAGCCCGAGACGGAGGAGACCGAGCCGGGGGCCGCGGCCGAGGCGGCGAAGGAGGAGGCCCCCGAGCCGGGCCCCGATGACGCCGGGCCGCCCGCCGACGGGGAGGAGCGCGAGTTCGAGACCTACTTCCAGGAATACTTCGACGATGGGTTCCGCTCCCAGCCCCAGGAGCGGTACGAAGGGCCGACGCTGGAGAGCACCCTGCCGGGCCCGGCCACGCTCTGGGACCACCTGGACTGGCAGGCCAAAATGACCTTCTCCGAAGCCGCCGAGCGCGAAGCGGCCGAACGGATCATCGGCAATATCAACGAGGACGGCTATCTCGTCCAGCCGCCGGCCGAGCTGGCGGAGGCGGCCGGCCTGCCGCTCGAGACCGTCGAGGCCGTCCGGGCCAAGATCAAGATGTTCGATCCGGTCGGCATCGGTTCCCTCGACCTGCGCGAGTGCCTTCTGGCCCAGATGGATTATCTCCAGATCAAGGACGAGACGGCCCGGACGATCATCCTCCACCACCTCCCCCTCTTGGAAAAATCCGACTATGTCCAGCTGGCCAAGGTCCTGAACGTGGCCCCGTCCTCGGTCAAGTACCACATCGAAGTCATCCAGCGCCTCGATCCGGCCCCCGGCCGGAAGTACAGCGAAGACCGTCCCTCCTATGTCTATCCCGACATTCTCGTCACCAAGGAGGGGGATGACCTCAAGATCAGCCTCAACGACGAGGGGCTGCCCCGCCTGCGCATCAGCGGCTATTACCGCCAGCTCCTGGCCAAGGCCTACCAGGAGAACCCCGACGCTTACCGCTTCCTCAAGGACAAGATGAAGAAGGCCCTGTGGTTCCTGCGCAGCCTCGACCAGCGCGACCAGACGATCTACAAGGTCGCCCGTTACATCGTCGACAAGCAGAAGGACTTCATCGAGAAGGGCCTCGATTACATCCGCCCCTTGACGCTCATGGAGATCGCCCAGGAAATCGGCGTCCACGAATCGACGGTCGGCCGGGTCGTGGCCAACAAGCATATCGTTACCCCGCGCGGCGTCTTCTCCCTGAAGTATTTCTTCCATAAGGCCCTGGCCGGGGACGCCGGAGAGGACGTCTCCTCCCTCCTGGTCAAGGAGCGCATCCGCAAGATGGTCGAAACCGAGGACAAGGCCCATCCCCTGAGCGACATGGAGATCGAGGCCATCCTGAGCCGGGAGAATTTCCGCATCGCCCGGCGGACGGTGGCCAAGTACCGCAAGCAGCTGAAGATCCTGCCGTCCCATATCCGAAAACGGAAATTCCTCCTGGAGGACCATTCATGAACGTGCATTACACGTCCCGCCACGAGCCGTTGGAGCCCGATCTCCGCGAGTTCTGCCAGAGCCGGTTCAAAGCCCTGTCCAAGCTGATGGGCTTTGCCACGGACGTTGACGTCATCACCTCGCTGGAGAAAAACCGGCACAAGGCGGAGATCCACGTCCTGGCCAAGGGGGGCGGCCTGATGGTGGCGGAGGAGGGACCCGACCTGGCGGGCTCGCTCCACCGCGCCTTCGAGCACTTGGAGAAGAAGCTGAAGAAGGAGCGCGATAAGTTCCGGGAGAAGAAGCGCCGCGGCGGCCGCGAACGCAAAGAGCTGGCCTCGCCGGTCGAACCCGCGGTCGCGGCCGAGCCCGAGCGCCGCTTCGTCCGGGCCGCCCATTATTCGGCCAAGCCCATGACCATCGAAGAGGCCCTGACCCAGTTCGAGCTCAAGAAGAGGGAGGTCCTGATGTTCCGGCGCCAGGAAACGGAATCCTGGGCCGTCCTGTTCCGCCGCAAAGACGGCCGCATCGGCTTGGTGGAGCCGGAATGATCCGATGACCGTCTCGCTCCGCGCCGCCTCCACCGTCCCCGGCGGGCTTCTCCGCATGTTCGGCCTGGGCGTCCTCATCATCGGCGACAGCGGCGTCGGCAAGAGCGAGAGCGCCTTGGAGCTCATCTCCCGCGGCCACCGCTTCATATCGGACGACGTCGTTCAGGTCCGCCGCGGGCGGAACGGCGGCCTCATCGGGAGGGCCCCGTCCATCAGCCGGCACTTCATGGAGATCCGCGGGCTGGGCATCATCAACATCCGGGAGATCTTCGGGCCCCGCTCGATCGCTCTGGAGGCGCCGATCGACCTGGTCATCCGCCTCAAGAAATGGCAGCGCAAGAAGGAATTCGACCGCCTCGGCCTGCGCTTTCCCGAGGACACCCCCATCGCCGGCCTGCGGGTGCCCCAGATGAACATCCCCGTCGCTCCCGGCCGCAACATCGCCACCCTCATCGAAGTGGCCTGCAAGGTCCATCTTTTGAAGCGGCGGGGCTACACGGCCTCGCTCGATCTCAGCGCCAAGCTCGACCGGGCCCTGGCCCGGGGCGGGCCGAAAGGCCGCCCATGACCGACGACCGCTTTCTGATCATCACCGGGCTGTCCGGGTCGGGCAAGACCGTGGTCAGCCGATTCCTGGAGGATCTCGGCTACTATTGCGTCGACAACCTGCCGGCGACGCTCATCCCGATCTTCATCAATCTCTGGCGCCGCCGCGAGCTGGCCATCGAGAAGGTGGCCCTGGTCGTGGACATCCGCGAGCACGGCTTCCTGACGACATTCCCCAAGATCTGGGAGGACATCCGGAAAAAGGCCGGCCCCAAGCTGATTTTTCTCGACGCCACGGACGAGACGCTGGTCAAGCGCTTCAGCGAGAGCCGCCGGCCCCATCCCCTGACGCGGAAGCACTCAATCTTGGAAGGCGTCCGCCTGGAGCGGCGCCGCTTGGCCGGGATAAAAAAGATGGCCGATGAGGTCATCGACACCTCGCAGATGTCCATCGCCCAGCTCAAGGAGATGCTGGCCCGGCGCTTCGAGCGCAGGCGCCGGCCCCCCCTGCACGTTCTCGTCGTCAGCTTCGGCTATAAATACGGCATCCCCATGGACGCGGACCTGATCTTCGACACCCGCTTCCTGCCCAATCCCTTTTACGTGGAGGATCTGCGGGCCAAGAACGGAAAGAGCCGCAAGGTCCGCGATTTCGTCCTGGGCGCCCCCGAGACCAAAGCCTTTCTGGCCGAGCTCCAGCGGTTTCTGCGCTTCCTCATGCCCCGTTTCGCCGCCGAGGGCAAGAGCCGCCTGGTCATCGCCATCGGCTGCACGGGCGGCAAGCATCGCTCCGTGATCGTGGCCGAGTCACTCAAGGATACCCTTCAAACCCTGAAATATGATATAAAGATTGATCATCGGGACATCTATAAATGATCGGCGGCATCATCGTTTCCCACGGCCGGCTCGGGGAGGAGCTTCTCAACGCCCTGACCATCATCCTGGGCGAAGCGCCCAACATCGAAGCCATCTCCCTCGGCTGGTACGATGACGTCGAGGATTCCAAGCGCAAGATCAGCACCAGCCTGAAGAACGTCGACCAGAAGAGCGGCGTGGTCATCTTCACCGACATGTTCGGCGGCACGCCGTCCAACCTCAGCTTCACCTTCCAGAAGGAAGGCCACGTCGAGATCATCACCGGGGTCAACCTGCCCATGCTGATCAAATTCTGCTCCCTGCAGCGCTCCAACAGCCTCAAGGACGTGGCCCGCAAAGTCGTCGAACAGGGGAAGAAGAACATCCATTTGGCCAGCGCCCTGCTGGCGGGCCGTCCGAGCTGAGGGCCGCTTGATCGAACGAACCCTGCGCATCAAGAACAAGCTCGGCCTGCACGCCCGGGCCGCCGTCAAATTCGTCAACACCGCCAACCGTTTCATGGCCGCCGTCCGGGTCGTCAAGGACGGCAGCGCCATCGACGGCAAGAGCATTCTGGGGATCCTGACCCTGGCCGCCACCCAGGGCTCGGACATCGTCATCCGCCTGAACGGCGCCGATGAGGCCGCCGCGGCCCTGGCCCTGGCCGAGCTCATCGACGGCCGTTTCGGCGAGAAAGAATAGAGCCATGGATTTCGTCCGTCTCCGGGGAATCGGTGTGTCGCCCGGGATCGCCATGGGCGAAGCCCATCTGACCGGGCGGATCCTCTTCTCCCAGCGCAAGGAGTATGTCCCCGCTCACCGCGTCGACGAGGAGATGCGGCGTTTTCGCGCCGCCATGGTACGCACACGGGAAGACCTCGTCCGGGTTCAGGATGCCATCCGGGCCAAGGTCGGCGACGAACACGCCTTCATCTTCGACGCCCACCTGATGATCCTCGACGATCCCTCCCTGATTTCGGGCATCGAACGGCTCATCGGCGAGGAGAACGTCAAGGCCGAGAGCGCCCTGTCGGAGGTCCACAACCGCTACGAAAAGATCTTCGAAACGATCGCCGACGATTACATGCGCCAGCGAAAATCGGACATCACGGACGTCCTGACCAAGCTGTACCGCAACCTGGAGCTGGGCCCCGAGGAAGAGCCGGATATGGCCGGCCCGACGATCATCGTGGCCCACGATTGGCTGCCGTCCGAGGCCGCCCTCCGGCTGAGCCTGGGCAACGTCCTGGCCGTGGCCATGGACCAAGGCGGCCAGACCTCGCACGCCGCCATCCTGGCCCGCTCCATGAACATCCCCACCGTCGTCGGCCTGCACGATATCACCCGGCGCATCCGCAACCGCGACATCCTCATCGTCGACGGCACGGACGGCGAGGTCATCGTCAACCCCCCGCCGGCCGTGCGCAAGGAGTTCCAGAGCAAGAAGGAGAAGTACGACGTCTACCGGCGGGAGCTGCGCAAGGTGGCCAAGTGGAAATCGGTCACCTTGGACGACGTCCGCTTCACGCCGATGGCCAACCTCGAGCTGCCCGAGGAGATTCCCAACGCCCTGTCCTACGGGGCCGAGGGCGTCGGGCTCTTCCGCTCGGAGTTCATCTACCTGCAGCGCTCCACCCTGCCCACCGAAGAGGAGCATTACGCCGTCTATGCCAAGCTGGCCAAGGACGTCTTTCCCCGGCCGGTCTACATCCGGACCATCGATATCGGCGGCGACAAGAGTCTGCCCCAGCTCCAGATCGAGAAGGAGTCCAACCCCGCCCTCGGCCTGCGGGCCATCCGCTTCTCCCTCAA
Source organism: Candidatus Aminicenantota bacterium (assembly GCA_963729855.1). Taxonomy (GTDB): domain Bacteria; phylum Acidobacteriota; class Aminicenantia; order Aminicenantales; family UBA4085; genus UBA4085. The sequence continues at coordinate 1,341,114 of CAVSPT010000005.1, forward strand.
GTTCCGGGAGATGTTCCGGACCCAGCTGCGGGCCATCCTGAGGGCCAGCGCCCTGAAGAACGTCCGCATCACCATCCCCATGATCACGGAAGTCGAAGAGATCGGCGAGGTCAAGCTGCTTTTCACCGAGATCCAGGAGGAGCTGGCCGGGAAAAAGATCCCCTTCGACCGGAATACACCCCTGGGCGTCATGATCGAGGTCCCGGCCGCGGCGGCCATGACCGACCTTCTCATCAAGGAAGTGGACTTTCTGAGCATCGGGACCAACGACTTGATCCAGTATTATCTGGCCGTGGACCGTTCCAACGAGCACGTCTCCTACCTGTACAAGCCCCTCCATCCTTCCGTTCTGCGGCTGCTCCGCTTCATCATCGAGGCCGCCGTCCGGGAAGGCAAGGACGTCGCGATCTGCGGGGAGATGGCCGCCGATCCCCTCTCGGCCATCGTCCTGCTCGGCTTGGGGCTGCGGACCTTCAGCATGAACCCGATCTTCATCCCCCGGGTCAAGAAAGCCCTGCGGGCGGTCGACACCCGGACGGTCCGGCGGGTCGTCCACCAGGCCCTCGACCTGCCCTCGGCCCAGGCCATCGAAGAGACCATCATCGAGAAGCTGCTCGTCCGCCACCCCAACGCGTTCCTTCAGATCGGGCCTTCATCCTGATCCCGCCCGCCCTGTGGAGCAGGGCCGGCCGGGGCTGGGGCGGGGCATAGATTCCAAAGAACGAGGAGAGAGTCATGAACGGACAGGCGTTTGCCATCAGCAACATCATCGTCGGGATCGCCCTGATCCTTTGGTCGGCGATCATGGGCTTGGCCATCGTCGCTTTCGGCCAGCTTTTGCTGGCCATCCGCGAGGTCGCCCACAACACGCGCAAGGAAGGCGTGCACGGGGCCCACTACAACATCCTGCTCATCGTGGCCAAGATCAACAATCTGCTGGGCTGGCTGGTGCTGGGCCTGGGCGTCATTCTGGGCATTTATATGATCGTCGCCGGCCACCCCATCGTCATGCAGATGCAGGTGCCGGCCAATCCGCCGGTTTGATCCGGGCGATCCGGATCAGCGGGACGAGCGGCCGTAGGCGTCGTCTAGGCGGACGATGTCGGCTTCGTCCGAGTCGCCCAGCCAGATTTCCATGATCCGGGCGGGACGGGAGCCGACTGAGCGGAGCCGGTGAGCGGCGCCGCGGGGGATGTAGATCTCTTCGTCGGGCGCCGGCCGCCAGGTCCGCTCCCCGACCGTGATTTCCAATCCCTCGTCCAGGGCGACCCAAAATTCCGCCCGGCGCTCGTGGTATTGGAGGGAGAGCGTGCCGCCGGGATCGACGGTGATGATCTTGACGGCCCCGGCGGCGGGATGGGGGAACGAACGGAATTTTCCCCAGGGTCGCCGGTCTTCCAGGATGCGGGAGCGGAAATCCCGCTCTTCGTCAGAAGGGGACTTCATCGTCGCCCCCGGCGTCGCCCGAGGAGTCGTCCTCCCCGGGGAAATCGGAGACGGCCGGATCCTGATGGAAATCCGATCCCGCCGCGGGGTGTGGAGCGTTCCCTTCGCCCCCCGGACCGCTCTCGCGGCGGCCGAGGAGGACGATGCTTGTGGCCTCGATCTCCGTGGTCGACCGCTTGTTGCCGTCGCGGTCCTGCCAGCTGCGCGTGCGGAGCTTGCCTTCGACGAGGATTTGCTTGCCTTTGTCGAGGAAGCGCTCGCAGAAATCCGCCTGCGGACCCCAGACGACGATACGGTGCCATTCCGTCCGCTTGGTCGATTCGTTGGTCGCCTTGTTGTAGAAGTTCTCGCTGGTGGCCAGAGTGAAATTGGCGACGTGCTGGTCCCTCTGGGGGAGGACCCGGATTTCGGGTTTTCGGCCGAGGTGACCCACGAGGATGACCCGGTTCAGGCTGTTGACGTCTCTCATTTTCCTTGCAGTTCCTTCAATTTTTCCTGGGCCGCCTTGGCCTCCTCTTCGAGGGGGTACTTGGCGATGAGGAATTTGAGGACGGCCACGGCCTCGTCCTTCTTTTTCATTTCGGCCAGGGCCAGGCCCTTCTTGAGATAGGCGGCGGCGATCTTGTCGCTGAGGGGATAGGTCATGATCAGGTCGTCGAGAGAATCGACGGTCTTGGCGAATTTCTTCTGGCTGTAATAGCACTCGCCGATCATGTAGAGGGCGTTGTCGGCCTTGGGGCTGGCGGGGAAGGATTCGCGGTACATGGCGAAGCCGTCGATGGCCAGGTCGTAGTTGCCCTTCTCGTAATCGGAGAGGGCGGTGTTGTAGACGTCTTCGGGGGAGAGGTTGGCCGCGGGGGGAACGCCTTGGGCCGGTTTGCCGCCCTTGTCTTTGGCCGCATCCCCCTTGCCGGCCGCTTCCTTGTCCTTGGGTTTCTTTCCGCTCGGGGCCTTGTCGTCCTTGGCCGCCGTCTCGGATTTCTCCTCGACCGACGGGCGGGATTTCAGGCCGGCCACGTCGTCGCTCAGGCGCATCACCGTCGACTCGATCTGGGACAGCTTGTCGATCAGCACCTGATATTGCGACGGGACGTTCCTCAGGCCGTCCTGCGTCCTGGACTGGTCCGTCTGCAGGAGCCGGAACTGGCCCAGGAGATCCCGGACCAGGTCTTTGAGCTGACGGAGATCGTCCCCCGCCTGGTCGATTTTCTTGTCCAGGCGGAGGACCTGCTGCTTGAGGAGCTGGACGTCATCGTACATCAGCTCATACGTCTTCTTTTCCCGGTCCTGGGCGGCGCCGGCAAGGGCCAGCAGAAGGACGAGCGCCGCCCCGAGGGCTTTTTTCATGAGAAACCGGTCTTATTTTTCGATGATCAGGAATTGGTCGCGGCGGTTCTTGGCCCAGGCGGATTCATCCTTGCCCATGTCCAGCGGCTGGCTTTTGCCGTAGGAGATGGTTTTCATCCGCTCGGCCGGGATGCCCAGGGCCGTCAGATAGTCGTAGGCGCTCTTGGCCCGCTTTTCGCCCAGGGCCAGGTTGTAGTCCTCGGTTCCGCGTTCGTCACAATGGCCCTCGATCAGGATCTTCACGCTTTTCCACTTCTTCAGCCAGGTCGAGTTCCCTTCGAGAATGGGTTTGGCGTCTTCACGGATGACGTACTTGTCATAGTCGAAATGGATCATGTCCAACGGCTTTTCCTTGTTGATCTGTTCGAGCGACTTGGACATGAACATCTCTTCCTCGGTCGGGGCGGGCTTCGTCACCGGGGGCGGGACGACTTTCTCGACCTTGGGTTGTTCCTTGACCTGCGGCGGCGGGGGAGTGGGTTGGGTTTTCGCCTTGCAAGCCGACATGAAGGCCAGGGCCGTAAAGCAGACCAAGGCCAGGATCATAAAGCGTTTCATGACGCCTCCTCTTTGAGTGGGGTTATTGGGAATGAAGAATTTATAACCATGGCATTAGCCCTTTATTTACATCAATCGGGGGGGGTTGTCAATTCGCGCTGAAACGTTTCTTTTAAAAAATGGGGGAAAATACGGCCGTTCTCCCCACCCGTCAGCCCTCCTAGTTGCTCCAGTCCCCCAGCTTGTTGTCGCCTTGGCTGGTCAGCTGTCGGAGGTTGGCCCCGTCGGCGTCCACGGTCCACAGCTGGGTCCCGCCCTTCATGGTGGAGGTGAAGACGATGTGCCTCCCGTCGGGCGACCAGGCCGGTGATTCGTTGCGGGCGTTGGTTTCGGTCAGCTTCTGAAAAGACGCCGAGCCTATGTTGTAGACGTAGAGGTCGAAGAGGTTGTCCACCCGGGCGACATAGACGATGCGGTCGCCCGTCGGGGACCAGGCCGGCGAATCGTTCCAGCTCGCTCCCATGCTGATCCGCCGGACGTTGGAGCCGTCGACGTCCATGATGTAGATCTGGGGCGTGCCTCCGCGGTCCGAGGTGAAGGCGATCTCCCGGCCGTTGGGCGACCAGGTCGGGGCGGTATCGATGGCCGGGTTGAACGTCAGCCGGCGGATCTTCCCGACGCGCGTGGGCTCGAATTCGATGTCGGCGACGTAGATCTCGGCGTTGCCCTCGGCCGATGAGCTGAAGGCCAGCTTTTTGCCGTCGGGCGACCAGGCCGGGCTGAAGTTCTCCCCGCGCAGGCTCACGGCCGTGCGTTTGCCCTCATAAACGTCGAGAATGTAGATCCCGGCCGTTTGCTGCTGATAGGACGTGTAGGCGATGTGGGCGCCGTCGGGTGACCAGGTGGGCGAATAGTCGGTGACCTTATTGAAAGTCAGGCGGGTTTGGTTGGCCCCGTCATAATCCATCATGTACAGTTCATAGTTCCCGTCGCGGTTGGAGACGAAGGCGATCTTGGACGTGAAAAGGGGCTTCTCGCTGTAGGCTTTGAGAATCTCGTCGGCGGTCTTGTGGGCCAGATAGCGCAGGTCGGTTTTTTTGGCCTGGTAGCGCTTGCCCGGCATGATGGTGCGCTCGGACTTGACGTCATAAAAATTGCGCTCGAAGACGATGTCCCCCCCCGCCGCCAGCGAGACCTCGCCGGTGAAGAGCACGGCGGCCCCGATCGATTCCCAGTCCTTGTACACGATGCTGCGGGGATCGAGGGCCCGGATATAGGCGTAGTAGCTCTTGGGCAGGACCTGGAAGATGCGGCTGTATTTCAGGTCGGCCTCGAGGACGTCGTGGATCTCCGCGGCCAGGGCCTGGGCCGGGCCCGAGGCGGCGAACGGCGGCAGGGCGAAGGCGATGGCCGGCATGCCGTCCTTGATCATCAGGGTGACGTCCTGTTGGGCGGCCGCGGGCCGGGCCATGGCGGTGCCGAGGATGAGGAAGCAGAAAAGGATGAATGTCTTTTTCATTTGCTGTGCTCGAAGATGAGTCGAATTCCCAGATATTGTTCGTCGTAGTCGGTCGGCAGGGGGGGGAAGGGAGCGGCATTGATGATGGCGCGCTTGGCCGAGAGATCCATCGACGGCAGGCCGCTCGACTCCTTGATCTCCACCTCGGAGATCGACCCGTCCCGGAAGATGCGAAAATAGACCGTCGTCTGAAACGTCCCGTCGACGCCCGGATCGACGAGCGACGTGAACCAGCGGGCCGAAATGCGGTCCTGGATGTTCTGGAGATAATAGGCGTAGGGGAAATTATCGATGCCGAGCTGGCCCCCGCCTCCGCCCAGACCCTCGCCGCTGCCGGGTCCCACGCCGCCGATCCTCAGCCCCGCCCCGCTGCCGCCCTGGCCGCCGGTTCCGGACGCGGCCCGGCCGCCCGCGGCATCGGCTTTGGCCTTGGGGTCGGGCCGAGGGACGCTGGCCACTTTGTCGGGCGCGGGCTTGCTCCGGTCGCGCTTGGATTTCTCTACCGGGTAGCGGAGCGAGGACTCGTTCTGGGCCTGCAGCTTTTGGAGCGTGGTCAGATCGCGCAGGGTCGTTTTGGAGAGCGGCGTTTCAGCGACCGTTTCGCTGCCGCCGCCCGGCGCGCGCATCCCGCCGTTTCCGCCGCCTCCTCCCCCGCCTCCCCACGAGCCCAGATTGATATAGGCAAGCACGCCCGTCTTCCGCGAAGACGGCAGGCTGGGGTTGAGGATGATGACGAGGATCAGAAGGGCGTGGGCCGCCCCGGAGATATAAAGGGCCCGCTTGAAGGTCCCGCCGGAGGGGCCGGACAGCGCGGTCATTTTTCCTTGTCCTTGACCTCTTTCGGCTCGGCCATCAGTCCGACCGTTTCGACGCCCGCCTTCTTGGCGATGTCGATGACCTCGACGATGAAGCCGTAGGGGAGGTCCTTGTCCGCCTGGAGGAAGACGATCTTCTTGGACTTGCCGGCGAACAGGTTCTTGAGGGTGTTCTCCAGCAGGTTGATGTTGATCGTCCGGTTTTCGATTTTGATGTAGCGATCGAGCTCGACGGTCACCCGCACCCCCTCCTCGGCCGGAGCGTTGTCGGTCTCGGCCGTGGGCAGGTTGACCCCGATGCCGGACTGCATGAGCGGGGTCGTGACCATGAAAATGACGAGCAGGACGAGCATGACGTCGATGAACGGCGTGACGTTGATCTCCGAGAGCGAAGTTCCGATTCCGCGCTTGGAGCGGACCGAGGACAGCTTAGGGAGTACCATAGAGGCGCTCCGCGATGCTCAGGAGCTCGAGCGAGAAGTCTTCCATGTCCGTGATCCGGTCCTTGATCGTGTGCAGAAACGAGTTGTAGGCGATGACTGCGGGAATCGCGGCGAACAGCCCGACGGCCGTGGCGATGAGGGCCTCGGCGATGCCGGGAGCGACGATGGCCAGGCTGGCCGACTTGGTCGAACCGATGCGGATGAACGAATCCATGATCCCCCAGACCGTGCCGAACAGCCCGATGAACGGCGTGACGCTGCCCGTGGTGGCCAGGAAACCCATCATCTTTTCCATCTTGGCGACCTCGGCGTTGGAGGCCTTGGTCAGGGCCCGGCCCAGGTTTTCCAGGCGCGTCCCGTTCGTCGCGGAGGGCGCCGTCGTCTGCTGCTTGGCCAGGTAGGCCATTTCCTTGAAACCGGCCTGGAAAATGGAGGCCAGGGGGCTGCCGGGATAGCTCTTGGAGGCCTCCTGGACCTCGGTCAGGTTGCGGCTTTTCCTGAAGATTTCGGCGAATTTCTTCGATTGGACCGCCGCCGCCCTCAGGGCCCGGCGCTTGTAGATGATGATCGTCCAGGAGAAGACCGAGAAAAACAGCAGAATGACGAGGATGGCCTTGACAACCAGAGTGGCATCGGAGAGGAGCTTGATAATATTCATAATCGTTCGATCCATTGTAGCACAGGCCCTTTTTAAAAATAAACCTCGGTCGGCGCCCGGCGCGGTACTCGACCGCGATTGCAGGCGCGGATTGAGCATGGCGGAACCTGTCCCCAAGCTGCGCTCGGGGCCCCGCAGGACCTTATTTTCGGGCGGAGGCCGAAAACCTGCGGTACTTTTCGGCATTAAAAACCGAAAAGTGCCCGGCCGAAACCTCCGTTATTCGAGGAGCCGGCCCAGGATTTCCAGGGCCACGTCCTTGGCCTTCTCGCCGCTCTCGTTGGTCGGACCGACGCAGGAGGGGCAGCCGTTGGCGCAGGGGCAGGCCCGGACGGTCTTGAGGCAGTAGTCGAGAAGCTTCTTGTCCAGATCGAAGAGGGTCGGGCTGAGCCCGATCCCGCCGGGATAATTGTCGTAAATGAAGATATTGGGCTCGAAGTCCATCTCGGCATAGACCGGACCCTGGAGCGGCTGGATCTTGGCCCGCAGGTCCTTGGGCGGTATGGATTCCCCGGTCGAGTTGTCGCCGATGGAGACGCCGATATCATGGACATCGCACATGAGGAAGATCGGCGAGACGTGGTGCAGGATGTAAGCCAGGCCGTAGAGGCCGTTGATCTTCTCCTCGGAATCGAACTCCAGCGATTGGAGCAGACTGGAGGGCACGGTCACCCAGTAGGCGGTCGTGTGCATTTCGTTTTGGGGCAGGCTGAGGTCGCCCGCGCCGACGTTTTCCATGGTGTGGAACTTGATCTTCTTGAAGCCGACGACCTGGGTGGCGACGTGGACCTCGCCGTGGCGGACGTCGAAGCGGTCGAGGCGGGCCCTGTCGAATTCGTCCAGGATCTTGATCTTGGTGTAGTCGATGGCGTCCGTGTAATAGTCGATGTCCGTCTTCTTGACGTAGGCCTTGCGCTGGTCGTAGTCCAGCTTCTCCACGAAGTACTGTTCGCCTTCGCAGATGTAGATGGCCTTTTCGTGAAGGGTGGTCAGGGCGGCGGTGAAGTCGACCTCGGCGATGATCCGGGCCGGCCCGGTCGTGTCGACGACGACGAAATTGTCCGAGCTGATCGAGCGCAGGCTGACCCCGTCGGCGGGGTAGGCGTCGGACGTCCAGTACCACTTGTCCTTGGAATGGTGGACGAGCTTCTCGTCCTCCAGGAACTTGAGGATCTCCCCGATCTCGGCCCGCCCGAAGGTCTCGCCGTCCTGAAAGGGCAGCTCGAAGGAGGCGCACTCGATGTGGCTGATGAGGATGGTCAGGTTATCGGGATTGATGAGGGCCTTCTCGGGGATGCCGGAGAAGAAATAATCGGGATTGTTGACGATGAACTGATCGAGCGGGGCGCTGGAGGCGACGAGGACGGCGGCCGAGGTGCCCGTCTTGCGGCCCGCCCGCCCGGCCCGCTGCCAGGTCGAAGCGATCGAGCCCGGATATCCGGCCAGGACGGCCACGTCCAGGGTGCCGATGTCGATGCCCAGCTCCAAGGCGTTGGTCGAGACGACCCCGAGGATCCTGCCCTCGCGCAGCCCCTTTTCGATCTCCCGGCGCTTGATGGGCAGGTAGCCGCCGCGGTAGCCGCGGATGAGCCCCTCGTCCTTGATCGACTTTTCGATGTCCTCCTTGAGGTAAGTCAGGAGGACCTCGGTGATCAGGCGGCTCTGGGCGAAGACGATCGTCTGCAGGGCGTTCTTGAGGAAGACCGAGGCGATGCGGCGGCTCTCGTTGACGTAGGAGCGCCGGATGCCCAGGTATTTGTTGACGATGGGCGGGGTGTAGAAAACGAAGTATTTGTCCCCCCGCGGGGCGCCGTTGTCGTCGATGAGCGTCACCGGCGCCTCGATCATCTTGCCGGCCATTTCGACGGGGTTGGCGATGGTGGCCGTGCAGAGGATGAACTGGGGCGTCGAGCCGTAGAACTTGGCGATGCGCATCAGCCGGCGCAGGACGTTGGCCAGGTGCGAGCCGAAGATGCCGCGGTAGTTGTGCAGCTCGTCGATGACGATGTACTGCAGGTTCTCGAACAGCTTGATCCACTTGGTGTGGTGCGGCAGGATCCCGCTGTGAAGCATGTCCGGGTTGGTCAGGACGATGTGGCCGCGGGCCCGGATGGCCTTGCGGGCGTCCTGGGGCGTGTCCCCGTCATAGGTGAAGATGCGGATCTCGCCGGGCAGTTTTTTGATCGTTTCGTCCAGCTCGGCCCGCTGGTCGTTGGCCAAGGCCTTGGTCGGGAAGAGATAGAGGGCCCGGGCCGAGGGGTTCTTGAGCAGCGCGTCGAGGATAGGCAGATTGTAGCAGAGGGTCTTGCCCGAGGCCGTCGGGGTGACGACGACGACGTTCTCTCCGCGCCGGACGGCCTGCCAGCAGGAATGCTGGTGGGTGTAGAGCCGCTCGAAACCCTTCTCCTTGAGGACCTCGGCGAGGACGGGATGGACCTCGGTCGGATAATCGACGTACTGCCCGTCCTGGGCGGGGATGTGCTTGATGGCCCGCAGGGAATCGCTCTTCAGGGCCAAATCGCGGATGATCTCCAGCGATTTGAGCAGGTTTTCCTGGCGCGACATGGGCATCCGCCCCATGCTAGCCTAGAAAAAGGGATCCGTCAAACCGCGTTCGGCGCAGGAGCGGTCAGCCCCGGCAGGACGCGGCGAGGGCCTTCAAGAGCTCCGCCAGCGCCACGGGCTTGTCCAGGCAGGCGATCGGGCGCACGGGACGGACGCGCTCCCGGAACGTGTCGTCCCGCAGGTAGCCGGTCATGAAGATGACGGGGACGTCGCTTTGAGCGCGGATCCGCAAGGCGGCTTCGATCCCGTCCATCGGACCGGCCAGATGATTGTCCATCAGGACGACGTCGGGATGGTCGCGCAGGGCCCGGGCCGCCGCGTCCTCGCCGGTGGCGGCGGTTCCCATGACCCGATAGCCCGAGTCTTGGAGCTTGCGGCTCAGGTCCAGGGCGATGATGGCCTCGTCTTCGACCAGCAGGATGGTCGGCTGGCCCATCATGTCCGGGCCTCCTCGGGAGGATCCGGCTCGGGGATCCGGATGCGGCAGGAGACGCCCCGGCCGGATTCGAAATCGCATCGGCCCTGGAGCTGGTGCTCGGCCAGCATGAAGACGGTCTGCAGGCCGAGGGTCCGGTTGGAATGGAAATCGAATCCGGGCGGCATGCCGACACCGTCGTCGGAGAACATCAGCTCGATCTCCCCCGGGCCGGACCGGGCCAGCCGCAGTCGGACCGCGACTTCGGCGTCCGCCGGCGCGGCGTGTTTGGAGACGTTGGAGAAAAGCTCGGTGAAGATCATGCCCAAGGGGATGGCCGTGTCGATGGGAACACGCAGCGGTTCCGCCTCGATCTTGAGGACGATCCGGCCGGCCGGCTGCTGCGCGGTCGTCATCAGCAGCGACGACAGGTCGGTCAGGTACTCCCGCATGTCGATGCGGGACAGGTCGGGGGACCGGTACAGCTTCTGGTGGACGAGGGCCATGGCCATGATCCGGTCCTCGATGTCCTTCAGCGCCCGGGCCGTGGCTTCGTCCGCGCAGCTTTCGCTCCGCAGCGAGAGCAAGGCCGTGATGACGTTCATGTTGTTCTTCGTGCGGTGGTAAACCTCGCGCAGCAGGATATCCTTTTCCCGCAGGGACTGCTGGATCCGGTCCTCGGCTTTCTTGCGCTCGGTAATGTCGCGGTTGATGCCCACCAGGGCCGTTATGGCGCCGCGGCTGTCGCGGACGGGGGCTTTCGTCGTCAGATACCAGTGCGGCCGGCCTTCCCGGTCTACGGTCGGCTCTTCGTAATTGATCATCGGCCGGCCGGATTCGATGATCCGGCGTTCATCGGCCATATATTGATCGGCCAAAGCGGAAGAGAAGAAATCCTTGTCGGTTTTTCCTTCGACGTCGTCCAATTCCTGTCGGCCTAAAAAACGCCGGTGGGTGAGATTGTCCAGGATGATGCGGCCTTGGGTGTCTTTGATGAAGACGTTGTCCGGCAGACTGTCGATGAGCGTGCGCAGGATGCCGCGCTCGGCCGCCAGCGACTCCTCCGCCTGCGCGTGGCTAAGGGCGACGCCGACGCTCGCGCCCGATGCTTCGAAGAACTTGATCATCTCCGGCGTGAATTGGTTTGGCCGGTGATCATTGAGCTGCAGCAAGCCTATGATTTTGTCGGCCGAGCGCAGGGGAATCAAGGCCACGGATTCGTAGTCCTCGCCGTTGCAGCGGTTGCGGGTCCGGGCCTGTCGATCCTCCTCCGTCGTTGAAGCCAGGAGATCCGTCGTGGAGTTGCTCCAGAAGCTGCCGCCCTCCGTGAAAAAGGGCAGCTTCGGATCGGTCCGGCCGCAGAGGATGTTTCCGCACATGCATTCCAGGATGGGATTCCCCCTGGCGTCGCGCAGGAGCCCGCCCGCTTCGTCGCGCGCGCAGAGGGTTCGCTCCAGCTCCACGAAGTGTTCCGGGAATCCGCTGGTCTGGCAGTAGGGATAATCGTCGCCTTCACGCAGACGGATGCCCAAGGCCTCGACGCCGGTGCTCGTCTTGATCGTCTGCAGGATATGGCGGATCGTGACGGCCATGCCTTCGCGCCGGTTCAGGCATGCCAGCACGTCCTGCGCCAGTTGAATTCGTCCCTGGGCCAGCTTGCGCTCCGTGATGTCCCTGGCTATGCCGAGGATGGCCGGGCCGTCCGGCAGGCGCACGGAACCCAGCGTCACTTCCACGGGGATGGGGCTGCCGTCCTTGCGGATCTGGCCGCTCTCGAACGTAGCGTGCTCCCCTCCAAGGATTCGGCCCCACAACTTGAGTTTTCCGGTCTTGATTGCCTCCGGATCGATATCCCCGATGGATTTCGAGAGAAGTTCCTCCCGGGAGTAGCCGAGGGTCTGACAGGCCATCCGGTTGACGTCGACGATGCGGCCGGTCTCGTCGTGCACGAAGATGGAATCGGCGGCCTGGTCCATCATGGCGCGATACTTTTTCTCGCTCTCCCGGAGCGCGTTTTCCGCCTGCTTGCGTTCGGTGATGTCGTGGACCGTCCCAATCAGCTGGGTGCATTCTCCCTGGGCGTTGAAAATCGGGGCAATAGTGACGTCTCCCACCTTTTCGCCGGCGGGATATACGGAAACTTCTTCCCAGCGGGCGGGCCGCTTGTTTCGAATGGATTCCCGGTATTTCCCGAAGACGAGACGATGGGCCGGTTCCGGAATGACCTCTTGAACGGGTTTTCCGACAACCTGGTCTTCCCGCAGACCGGCCACTTCCAGGAATCTCCGGTTGACCGAGCTGAATCGGAAATGATCATTGGGCTCGACTTTGATCGTGAAGATGACATCGTAGATATTGTCATAAATCAGGGAGAGCTGAGCTTTTTGGGCTCCGAGGACCTCCTCCGCCCGTTTGCGCTCGGTGACGTCGAGTACGGAAGACATCAAGTAAAGCGGCCGGCCTTCCTGGTCCCGGCGTAGTGATGTGCTCAAGTCCCCCCAGACGATGGAACCATTCTTATGAATATATCTCTTAACAAGCCGCATCGAATCTTTTTTCCCGGAAACCATTGCATCGAGGGCTTTTTGAGTCGGCCCGATGTCATCCGGATGGGTGATATCCTGCCATCGACGTTGATTAAGCTCTTCAGGCGAGTAACCCAACAAATCGGACAAAGCTTTGTTCGAATGGACTTGGCCTGAGAGAAGGGTGATTGATTTTCCGATGACGGAATGATCGAAGACGTACTTGAATTTATCTTCACTCTCCCGCAGCTCCTCCTCGTGGCGCTTGCGTTCGGTGATGTCGATGGCGATTCCCCGGATCCCGGTTCGGACTTCATTTTCAAGAACGGCCGTGGCGTGCAGTAAAACCGGAAATTTTTCCCCGTTTTTTCGCATCAATTGATATTCGCGGGCAGCGACGGCTGAGCCGCCCAGGACCTCCTTGAATCGCCTATGGACGTCTTCGACGTCCTCCGGAGAGAACACGGAGTCGATTTTAAGTCCCGATCGGAGTTCCTCGACGGAAAAGCCCAACGAATCGAGGCTGTACTGATTGGTAAACGTGAGATTTCCTTGGATGTCCGTCTCGAACACGTATTGCGGGAGCAGGTCGGCCAGTTGTCTGAACCGTCTCTCGCTGGCGGCCAGTTTTTCCTCGATAAGCTTGCGCTCGGTGATGTCGATGATGTCCGTGATCAAGTACAGAGGCCGGCCGTTTTCATCCCGGCGCAGGGTCGAGCCGAGTTCGGCCCAGACGGTGTGCCCGTCCTTATGGACGTAGCGTTTCGTGAAACGGACCGATTCGACGGCCCCGGACAGCAGGGCGTCGATCTTCTTTTGCGTCCCTTCGATGTCGTCCGGATGCGTATAATCCCGCCAGTCCCTTCCTTCGATGTCCCGGACCGGGTACCCCATCATATCGGCCAACGCTTGATTGGCCTGGATCGTTCCGTCGGGCCGGGTGAGCGACTTGCCGAAGCGGGACTTGTCGAAGGCGTTCTGGAAGACCTCAAGGCCCGCGCCCCGGGACTTGATGGCCCGCTGTTTCGCGGAGACGGACCGCCGTCGGTTGAATTTCGCCGGAGCGGCCGTCTTGGCCTTGGGTTTCTTTCGTTTTGAATCCGTTCGTCCCGACGGGGTGGGGGGTGATTGTTTTTTCGACGGTCTAGACGGCATGGCCTTTTTCTCCCCCTGGAAAAACGATTTCGGCGGACGCCGAACAGCAGGAAAGTTAATTTGAATCAATCATATGGGTATTACCTGGATTTGTCAAATGGAAGGGTCCCGGCCGGATATCCTTTTTCAGCTTTCAATTGGAGTAGAATAAGGGGCATGAAATTCCGATTTCTCGGACTTCTCGCCATCCTGGCCTCCGGGGCGGCCTTTATTTCGACGGAAGGCTGCCGGCAGGCCCCGCCGCCGCCGAAGCCCGCCGTCCCGGCCGACCTGTCGGCCTTCAAACCGAAGTTCGAATTCCGCGGCCGCATCCTTTTCCAATCCGATCTCAACGGCAACAACGAAATCTACCTGCTGACCCGCGACGGCCTGCGCAACCTGACCAACGACCCGGCCTCGGACGAGTTTCCCAAGTGGTCCCCCGACGGGCGGCGGATCGCCTTTTCCTCCAACCGAAGCGGCCGCTACCAGATCTACGTCATGAACGAGGATGGGACAAACGTGGTTCAGGCGACCCATTCGGATAACGACGCCGGCGAACAGGCCTGGTTTCCCGACGGGAAGAAGATCGCCTTCACCGAATCCTGGAAGAGGATGTTCGGCCGGTCCTATGTCATGTACAGCCTGGACCTGGCTTCGGGCCGGACGGAGAAGCTTCTACCCCGCTTTGCCGAATCGAACGCCCTGCCCGAATTCTCCCCGGATGCCCGCCGGCTCGGATTCACCGGGAAGCGTCTGGCCGGCTGGGATGTGTTCGTCGCCGACTTGACGACGGGCGAAGCGCGTCCGCTGACCGAGGGAGGCGCGGCCTGCAGGCCCCATTTCTCGCCCGACGGGGCCAAGATCGCCTTCGTGTCCGCTTCGGCGGACGGCAAGGGTGATATCTGGCTGATGAACGCGGACGGAAGCGGGAAGGAGAACCTGACCGAGCGGCCGGAAACCTGGGACTATTTTCCGGGCTGGTCGCCCGACGGCAAATACATCGTCTTCAGCTCGGGCACGGCCCATTACCCGACGGAAGGTGTCTGGTCCCTGAACTTGGTCAAGGTGGAGACAAAGCGCATCATTCCGCTTTTCGCCAGCGGGGCTCGGGACGTCTTCGCCGATTGGCGCTAGTTCATGCTTTTGCGCAGGGCCCGCCCCAGGAACTGGCGCGGGATGCCCAGGATCTTGGGCCGCCACAGCCGGTCGCATTTCGAGCACGTCTCCAGGCCGTCGATGTCGCGGGCCAGGATCTTTTTCCGCAGATCGATCATCTTGTCGTTGTTCCAGATCTCGCGGATCGCGGCGTCCTTGACGTTGCCCAGGGTATAATAGCCGAAGAAGTCCTGCGTGCAGGGCAGGACGGAGCCGTCCCAGAAAATGATCAGGGCGTGCCAGAGGAAGGTGCAGGGGGAATAGTCCTTGGAGCGGCGCGCGGCCCCTGCGTCCCCGGCCCAGTTGTGGAGCTCCTTGATGTGGAGCCGGTCGAGAGGCAGGCCCTTGAAACGGGCCTTGAAGGCCTTCAGGGCGCCCCTGCCCAGCCGTTTGAAGACCTCGGGGAAATAGATCAGCTCGATGAAAGCGGCCGGCTTACGGGCGCCCCTCTCCTTCTTGATCTCCAGGAAGCGGATGATGTTGGCCAGCGTCTTCTCGAAATCGGCGTTGACCCGGATCGCTTCGTAGCTCTCCTTGTCCAGGCCGTCGAAGGAGAAAGCGAATTGGTCCAGTCCCGATTCAATGAGCTTGCGGGCCTTGTCCTCGTCCAGAAGAGTGCCGTTGGTGTGGAAGCGGGTGACGATCCCGGCGTCGTGGGCGTAGCGGACCATCTTGAAGAAATCGGGGTGGAGGAGCGATTCCCCGCGATGCAGGAGGTGGACGTCGGAAACGAAGCCCTTGGCCTCGTCGATGATCTTCTTGAACAGCTCGAAATCCATGAAGCCCTTCTGCTCCTTGGTCAGTTCTTTGTTGGGGCACATGACGCAGCGCAGGTTGCAGATGCTGGTGGGCTCGATCCACAGGCGGATGGGCAGGTAATCGAGGCGGGTCTTCCGGCCCTTGTAGGCGCGGAAGATTTGCCATAAACGCTTATAATACGCCGATCGGGTCATGGGGCGCTATTGTAGCGAAAAACCGGGATTTGCGTAAGAGGCGTTTAAAAAGGTCGGCGGGCTTGCGACATTTGGGGAAAAACACGCTCGTTTTCCCCGGCGAGGAAAACTCGCTCCGATGCTCCTTCTTCGCTCCCAGCCCGAGAGAGGAACGAAATTGATTTTACTGGGCTGGACCATGCCCGCTCATCGTCGCACGGGTTTTTCCCCAAACGATCGCGCGCCCGCCCCGATTTTAATCGCTAACGCGAAAAGCATCCTTTATTTTTGCCCAGAGGGGGATTTCGATCTGCTCGGCTCGGACTGTTTTTGCTAGGTTTAAGCCGGAGAGAATGCGGGCGATTTCCTCGACGGGATAGCCGGCGGCGGCCAGGTTGTTGGACAGCGTCTTGCGGCGCTGGGCGAAGGCGGCGAAGAGAAATATCCGGAACCCGGCTTCGTCTTCGACGGCGACGAGCGGACGCCCGCGCTTCGTAAGCGAGAGGACCGCCGATTCGACTTTGGGCGGGGGGGAGAACGAGCCGGGATGCAGGCGGAACAGGATCTTCGTCTCGAAATGGATCTGGAGCAGGATTCCCAAGGGAGCGTAGTCTTTGGATCCCGGGCCGGCGGTGATGCGCTCGGCCACTTCCCGCTGGATAAGAAAAACGGCCCGGGAGATCGCGTCCTTGAGATCGAGGACGCGGAACAAGATCGGCGAAGAGATCGAGTAGGGAAGATTGCCGGCCACGGCGAACGGATCGTCCGAGGCGCGGTTTTCTTTCATCAGGGCCGGCCAGTCGAGATCGAGAACGTCGCCTTCGACGATCGTGACGCCCTCCATTTTTTGGGCTTTCATGTCCGCCGCCAAAGCCGCGTCGATTTCCACGGCGACGACCCGGGCGCCAGCCCTTGCTAAGGCAAGGGTCAGCGGTCCTTTCCCGGCGCCGATTTCCAGCACTGCCTCTCCCGGCGCGGCCTGGACGGCGGCGGCGATCTTGTTCAGGATGTTCGGATCGCGCAGGAAGTGCTGGCCGAGGGCGTGCCGGCGCGATTTTTTCATCGAAGGGGTTTGACGGTGGCGGGAGTGTAGCGCCTCTTGAACTTGACGGCCATGAGCAGGGTTTCCAGCAGGGCTAGGAAATCGAGCTTGGTTTGGCCCCTGGTTCGGTCGATGAAGACGATGGGAATTTCTGCGATGGAAAAGCCCAGAAGCTGGACCTTGCGAAGGATCTCCAAAACGACGGACTGGCCTACGGAGATCAAATCGTCGAGGTCGACGGCCTCCAGCACCGAGCGCCGGAAACAGCGGAAACCGGACGACACGTCCTTGACGTCGATCCGATACAGGCGGCGGATGAAGGCCCGGACGAAGAAGGTGATGATCCGGCGGTGCAGGCCGCGGTCGGCGTCCCGTCCTCCTTTGACGAACCGCGAGCCGACAACAAGATCGCGGCGGTCCGCCGCTGCGACGAGAGCGGGGATGAACTTGGGCTGATGGGAAAAGTCGCCGTCCATCTCGACCACGAAATCGGCGTCCAGGGCCAGCGCGGCCTTGAAGCCGTCGATTCCGCCCGAGCCGCGGCCGCGCCGTTTCATGCGGATCAAAGCGTGGACGCGCGGATCGGTCCTGGATAATTCCTCGACATAGGCGCCCGTGCCGTCGGGGGAGTTGTCGTCGGCCACCAGGACGTGGATGTCGTGATCGGGCAGCGGCAGGGCCAGGATGGCCTGGATCAGGTCGCCGATGTTCTCCCGCTCGTTGTACGTGGGCACCATGGCCACGACACGCGGGCGGCGGCTTTCGGTCATTTCGTTCCCAGCAGGCCGCGCATGGCCGCCAGCACCTGGACCGGGGTGATCGATTCCATGCAGACGGGGTCGGGGCAGGTCTGCTTGTAGCAGGGGGAGCAATCGGCCCCGGCAAAAAGCTTGACGCCGCGGCCGTAGGTCTCGATCTCCTGGGGGCAGGTCGGTCCGAACAGCACGACGGTCTTTCTTTTCAAGGCCAGGGCGATGTGCATGGCCAGCGTGTCCGAGCAGACGACCGCGTCCATCTTCTCCAGGAAGCCGGCGAACTCGAGCAGCGAATTGTCCGTGCCCGTGTCGAAGACGGGTATCGCTGCGCGCGCGGCCAGGCGGCGATTGAGAGCTTTCTCACGCTTCCCGCCCAAGAGGAAGATATTGGGCTTGAGCTCGCGTTTAAGGAGCTTGATGAGGGCCAGAAAACGGGCCTCCGGCCACTGCTTGGTCGTGAATTTGGCCCCGGCGCCCGTGTTCAGGCCGATGTTCGGCCGGTCTTTCGGGACGCGCTTGGCCTTGAAGAAGGCGGCGGCCTTGGCCCGGGCCGAGTCCGGCAGGACGAAGACGTAATCGTCGTCCCGGTAGTCGAGCTCGACGGCCTCGAAGATCATCCGCTGGTAGGATTTTTGGTTGACTTTGAACTTGAGCCCGTCGTCCACCCCGAGGCGCATGGAATAATCCGCGGCCGGGGTGAAGACGGTCAGGCTGCCGTGCTCGTTCAGGCCGAAGCCGAACTTGCGGGGCGCGGAGACCAGCCCGGCCAGGGCCACCAAGCCGGGGTCCTTGTCCAGGGAATAGACGGCGTCGAAGCGCTGTCCCTGCAGCGCCAGGGCCGTCTCTACGTTCAGGGGCAGCAGGCGGTCGATGAGCGGGATGTCGCGCAGAAGCTCCAGGCTTTCTTCGTCCACCACCCAAGTGATGAAGGCGTCGGGGTATTTGCGGCGCAGGCCGGTCAGGATCGGCGTCGTGCGCAGGACGTCGCCTTGGGCCCGGCACTTGATGACCAGGATCTTCGGGCCGAAGGGCTTGAACTGCGGGCAGCCGTCGCAGACCCGCTTGAATTTACAGGGCTTTTCGCCCTTGAAATGGACGCAGTCCGGACGTACAAGCAGCGAAATTTTCATCGCCGTATTGTAAGCCACAACCGCGGGGCTTTTCAACGCGACTGAATAGGCTCGGGGCAAGCCGGCTAAAACGCGCGGGTTTTCCCCGGCTTGCCCCGAGCCTGTTCAGTCGCTAATTCGTTCCGGCGAAATACTCGAGCATGCAGAGCTAAAAATCTCAGCGGGTGACGCGACGGATGCACCCGGACTCCGCTCGCGGAAGGGCCCCACTGGGGGATGGGTGGAGCGAGCGGAATTCGGGGCGCCGGAGCAGGCAGGACCCGCCGACATTAATTCTTTTTCGCCAGATAGAGGATGTGCGGGTACCAGTATCCTTTGTGCTGGGGGACGACCTCGACGTCGAAGCCGACGCGGTCGAGAAGGGCGGTAAATCTTTCGCGGCCCTGGAAGTGGAACCGGCTGCCCAGGGTGAAGCCGATGATCTTGACCGCCAGGGTCTCCTGGATCATGTTCCAGGCGTACTTCCAGCGCGGCCGCGTGTCCATGTCCTTGACCGCCAGCAGGCCTCCCGTCGGGAGGGCGGCGTGGCACTTGCAGAGGATGGTCTCCTTCGCATCGGAGGGAATGAGGTAGAGGACGTCGATGATGGTGATGACGTCCGCGGGCGGGTATTCCGATTGGACCAGGTCGCCGACCGAGAAATCCATGCCCGGCCGGCCCTTGAAGGCCGCCCGGGCCGATTCGATCTTCTTCTCGTCCAGATCGAAGCCGGTGATCGTCCGCTCGGGCGAACCCAGCTTGAGGATGGCGGCAAAGAGGCCGTTGCCGCAGCCCAGATCCAGGACCCGCCCCGCGCGCGGCAGGAGGGGCTCAATCGGAAGGAGCGGGCAGATCTTGAACTTGGTGCGGGTGTAGAACGCCGTCCAGGCCCCCTGGCCCTTGAAGATCGGGTAGAGCCTTTTTTTATCCACCATCGCCGTTCTCAGCGTCCGATGTAACGGTCGTGCCAGAACTGGAAGATGATGAGCGGCCAGAGGAGCTGGCGGTGGTTGTGCGAGCCGGCCATGTGCTCGTCCAGCACTTTTTGGACGAAGGCCGGGTCGAAATAGCCGTGCTTCTTCAGGCGATCCGGCGCCAGCGTGTCCAGGGTGAAGGCCCGCAGCTCCTTCCGGATCCACGGCCCCAGCGGGATATCGAACCCGATTTTTTTCTTGGTCAGGATCTCCTTGGGCAGGCGCGATTCCATGGCCTTTTTCAAGATATATTTGGAGGCCATGCCCTTGAGCTTGAGGCTGCTGGGCACCCCGGCGGCGAATTCGACGAAGGTGTAATCGAGGAAGGGGACACGGATCTCGAGCGAGTTGGCCATGCTCATCCGGTCGACTTTAACCAGGAGATCGTCCTGCAAGTAGAGTTTGAGATCGAGATAGGCCAGCCGGTCGAGCGGGTCGGCCGCTTGAGTGTTGGCGGCTTGGTCGGCGATGGGGGCGAAGGGATCGTCGGACAGGCGGCTCCGTAACGCGGGGGAAAACAGCCTTGCCTTCTGGGCCGGCGAATAAGCGCCCCACCACAGGGTGTTGGCGATTTCGAAGGGATGTTCGGCGCCGGCCACGAATTTCTTGGCCTTGAACTCGAAGCTCAGGCGCTTCTCCGAGGCGGGCATCCTGCGGACGGCCGGGCCGATCAGGCCCTTGCGCAGAAATCCGGGGATTTTCCGATACAGGCGGGCGATCTTGAAGGCTTTATAAGTGTCGTATCCGCCGAAGAGCTCGTCGCCGCCGTCGCCGGCCAGGGCCACGGTGACGTGCTTCCGAGCCAGTTTGGAAATGACATACGTGGGGATGACGGAGGCGTCGGCCAGGGGCTCGTCCAGGTATTCCATGAGCGTGGGCACGAGTCCGGCGGCCTGAGCGGCATCGACCACGAATTCGGTGTGCTCAGTGCCGAAGCGCTCGGCCACGATCCGGGCATAGTCCAGCTCGTCGAACGTCTTTTCCTTGAAGCCGATGCTGAAGGTCTTGATCCGGCCGCCGGCCGTCTCGCTCATCAGGGCGGTGACCGTGCTCGAATCGATGCCCCCGCTCAGGAAGACGCCCAAGGGCACGTCGCTCAACAGGCGCATCCGCACCGATTTGCGGAGGCGCGAGGCGATCTCCTCGGCGTATTCCGCTTCCGGCCGGGCTTTGATCTTGGTCTTGGCGTAATGGACGTCCCAGTAGCGGCGGATCTCGGATTTTCCGTCCCGCACGGTCATGATATGGCCCGGGAGGAGCTTCTTGATCGCGATGAAAATCGAACGGGGGGCGGGGATATATTCGAAGGTGAAGAATTGGGAGAGCGATTCGAGGTCGATTTCACGCGGAACGCCCGCCCGCAGAAGCGATTTGATCTCGGAGCCGAAGTAGAGCCGACCGTCCCGCCAGGCGTAATGGAGGGGCTTGATCCCCAGCCGGTCGCGGGCCAGGACGAGCTTTTTGGCCTTGGTGTCCCACAGGGCGACGGCGAACATGCCGTTCAGGCGCGTGACGAAGTCCTCGCCGTATTCCTCGTAAAGATGGACGATGACTTCCGTATCGGCGTTGGTGTAGAAACGATGGCCTTGGGCCAGCAATTCGGGTTTGAGGGCCGGGAAATTGAAAATTTCGCCGTTGTAGACGACCCAAATCGTCTTGTCTTCGTTGTGAATCGGCTGGCGGCCGGTGGCCAGGTCGATGATGCTCAGGCGGCGCATGCCCAGCGAGACGGGGCCGTCCGCGTAATAGCCGTCCTCGTCCGGACCCCGGTGGATGATGACGTCGCACATGGCCCGGGTCAGGGCCTGGGCGTCCTCGGGCAGGCCCGCAGCGCCGTAGATCCCGCAGATGCCGCACATGGGGGCCATTGTAGCTTTTTTCAGGGAAAAAATGTACCCTGAGGGCGGCCCAGGCCATGAAAAGGATCATCATCAATGCCGACGATTTCGGCCTCTGCGCCTGCGTCAACGAGGGCATCGTCCGGGCCCACCGCGAGGGCGTCCTGTCCAGCGCGACGGTCATGGCCAATATGCCCGGCTTCGCCGAGGCCGTCGATCTGGCCCGGGAAAACCCGGATTTGGGGGTCGGCGTCCACTTAAATCTCTTGCGCGGCCTGCCCCTGTCGGATCCGTCCACGATCGCCCCCCTCCTGGGACCGGACGGCCGGTTTCTCGTCTCGCCCCGGAAACTCATGGGGCGGATCATCTCCGGGAACGCGGGGCGCGCGGCTTTAGAGCGGGAATTGCGGGCCCAGATCGAGAAAGCCCTGCGGGCCGGCCTCGTCCCCAGCCACTTGGACAGCGAGAAACACATGCATGCCTTTCCGCCCGTCTTCCGTGTAGTCATCGACCTGGCCGTCGAGTACGGGATTAGGAAAGTGCGCTTTATCAGGGAGTTCGGCCTCTCCCGGCACGTCTCCCAAAACGCCAAGGCCGTCTTCCTCTCGCTCTGCTGCGCCCGCGTTTCGGCCCGGATCAAGGCCGCCGGATTGGTGATTGTCGACCGTTTTTATGGTATATCTGATAGCGGCCGGATGACGGCGGCGGACCTTCGCCGCCTGATCGAGCGTCCGGAAGAGGGTTCCGCCGAGATCATGGTCCACCCTGGCTTGGCCCGTCCGGAACTCTTCGCCCTGGAAGCGCTCACCGGGCCTTATTACATCAACCGGTTCCGGGAAGGTGAATGGCGGGCCGTGACCGATCCCTCGGTCCGGGCCCTGTTCGGCGGTCGCGGCCGCCGGCTGATCAGCTACCATGGATTGTGACGATGATTAACGACGCTCCAAGCCTCAAAATCTCCATCGTCGTGCCCTTCTATAACGAAGAGGAAAACGTCGAGGAGATGCACCGGCGCCTCAAGGCGACCCTGGACCCGACCGGCGAGACGTACGAGCTGATTTTCATCGATGACGGCAGCACCGACCGGACCGGGACCCTCCTTCGGGAGATCTATAAGAAAGACGAGAACGTCGTCATTATCAAGCTGCGCCGCAACTTCGGCCAGACGCCGGCCCTGCAGGCCGGCTTCGACCACGCCCGCGGCGAGATCATCATCTCCATGGACGGCGATCTCCAGCACGATCCGGCCGAGATCCCCCAATTCCTGGCCAAGCTGGACGAGGGCTACGACATCGTAAGCGGCTGGCGCAAGGACCGCAAGGATAACGCCCTCGTGCGCAAATTCCCCTCCTGGGTGGCCAACCGGATGATGAAGAAGCTGGTCAAGGTCCAGATCCACGACTTCGGGACGACCTTCAAGGCCTACCGGCGCGAGGTGGTGCGGGGAATCCACCTGTACGGCGAACTCCACCGCTTCATCCCGGCCCTCATCAGCCGGGAGGGTTTCAAGATCACCGAACTGCCCATTTCCAACATCGTCCGCCTCCACGGCAAGTCCAAGTACGGGTTGTCGCGCGTGCGGCGCGTCCTCTTCGACCTGCTGACGGTCAAGTTCATCGTCACCTTCATCGACCGGCCGCTCCAGATTTCGGCCCGCTGGGGCTCGTTCTCGGGAGCCTCGGCTTCCTCATCGATTTCGTGCTGACCATGGGGACTACTTCCTCGGCTGGCAGATCCGGGACAACCTGGGCATGCTGATTTTAGGCGTCTTCCTGATGATCGTCGGGGGGCTGTTCATCTCGACCGGCCTCCTGGCCGAGGTCATCTCCCGCATCTATTTCGCCACCCACGCCCTCAAGATCTATTCCCTCGAGCGCATCGATATCCATGCCGCGGCCGCCGGTCCGGCCGGGCGGTGAGCCCATGGCCGAGGACGCCCCCTCAGGCCTGACCTCCCGGCGATCCTCCAGGATCGACCTCCTCCTGTGGATCGCCCTGGGTCTCGGCTTGGCCGCCTGGGTCGTCCTGATGCTCAGGAACCTCGGTTATCTCTCGCTCTGGATGGACGAGGGGTTCCACTACCTGGCCGCCCAGGGAATCAATCAGCACGGCTATCCGCTTTTTCCGAGCGGACATATCTATTACAAAGTCGCCCTATACACCTATGTCCTGGCTTTCTTCTCCAGGATTTTCGGCTTCACCGCGGCGACCCTGCGCGCCGTCAGCGTCTTCTGCGTGGCCGGCGTCATCGGCCTGGCTTATGGAGTGGGCAAACGCTCCTTCTCCCGCACCATCGGCGCGTGGCCGCCGTCCTGTTGGCCTTCGGTCTGGGAGGTGGAGGACGCCCGCCTGGCCCTTTATTTCGCCCCGACCCAATTGCTCTACCTGGCGGGCCTGTATCTTTTCTACCAGGGCTTCATCCTCGATCGGAAGAAATTCCGGCCCTGGGCCACGGTCGTGTTCATCCTCATCCCCTGGGTCCATCAGCTCGGCATGGGCCTTATCTTCTGCTATGCCGCCCTGGTCGTGATGAAGGGGCTGAAGCGGTTTTTCAAGAAGGACGTTCTGATCAGCTTCGGCCTGGTCACGCTGGCCTATCTCGGCGACCAGCTCCATGAATTTTTCGTCTGGCAGGTCGGCTACGTCTACGAGAAGACGGACTCCAGCCTGGCCGGGATGCTCCACTACTTCTTCTCCAGCTTCAACTTCGATTATTTCAAGGAATTCTTCGTCGCCTTCCCGGCCATGACCCTGGTCGTATTCGGGGGGGTCTTTCTTTATTTGGGCGCCCGTCTTGGAAAAAGCGGGCCGGACGAGACCGAGGCCGGTCACCCTATCTCTACCTCACGCTCGGGTTGCTTTTTCCTCTTCTCTTCTTCGGCGTCTTCCGGACGCATGTCCAGCCGCGCTACCTCTCCGCTTTATCCGCTGTTCGTCCTTCTGTTCCTGGCCGGCCTGCGCCAGGGGCCGCGGCCCTGGCCGATCTGGTCATCGCCCCGTTCGTGTCCCTCACACCCAGGGCCAGGGGTGCGGCGGCCATGATATTATTTCTGGCTGCGGTCTTCGTCCTTACCGAGGGTGTCGGGCTGGGGCGGACCATGGCCGTTGTCGACCGCCGTTACCGTGATCCCGTCACGGCCGATATCATCACCCGCTCCGGCCGCCGGAGAGCTGCGCTTAAAGAAAGGCGCCTGGGAACTCTCCGCCGGCAGACTGGAATCGCGCGCCGGACTTTATCAGGTGAATGGGACGACATCCCCGGACAAGGGATTTGACTTCCTCTTGAAAAGCGGGAACGAGCAATCGTGGGCGCTAACGGGAACGCTAGCCAAGCCGCACGTCGCGGCCGTGAATCCTACCGAAGCCAAGCGCGCCAAAGCAGACGCAAGGACCGTCAAACCGTAGACCAAGCGTCAGCGCCTGGCCCCGATTCACCAGAGCATGATCTGTTCTCTCTACTTCGGCCGCTTCTTGCCGGCGTTCGCGATGCGCTCGTCGATCGGCTTACGGCCCGTGAAGCCTTCGTTGGTACCGTGCCAATGCCGAATGGCTGGCTCGCCCAGCTTCCAGCACAACAGCAGAATCTCACCCTCAACCCGGCAGGGGAAATCGAGCAATCCGATGTCGATATCTTTGACCTGCACTCCAGTGGCGTCAATTTCGGCCAGCGCATCCTTGATGCGCCGGATCGCTTTCTCGCGCTCCGACTTGCGCCGCGCCAGATGAACCACATTCAACAGGGTGCCACCGTTGAGAAAAACACGGTGAGCGGTCTCCTGCAGCTCGGTGTCCACATCTTCAATCAGCTTCTTGCCGTGGATCGCCTGCCGGAGCAACGATTCCAAAATCGGCAACAGCATGTGTGCTTCATCGAGGGTAAATGTGCGGTCGGACATGTGGGTCTATTTTACTGGAAGCCTTCACATTCCGAAGGAAATCTTAGTCGGGTGCTCTTACGGTTGCGACTTGCAGCTGGGCTTCGAGACGGGACTGATCGAGCGACCAGACGCCCATCGCGAAAATGGCGAGCAATACCACGAGTTCCACCGGAAACCAGGAGGGCCCGGCTATGGTGATGACATTGGGAATCAGGAGGCATCCCGATCCAGCCAGAATCAACATGCGCCCTGAAGGGTTCTGCTCAGGTTCCGGTAAATCGCCGGCCTGGCTCTCCGCCGTCGGCCGCGCCAAGGCGAAGCGCAGCGCCCGCCATCCGATCAGCAGCATCGGGACACTGATGGCGGCCAGATCGTATTTCATAATGCGCGGATTCAATAGAGCCGTGCCGACCAGCGCGACGGGAACCCATGCCTCCGTGGATAGATTCCATTCTCGGACGCGCCGGGCAAGGGACAACAGGCCAACTCCCAGCCCGCACGCAATCGCCAGATATAGGATGGTGGCCGCCCCAGACGAGGGCAGTCCACGCTGCCAAAGAGCTTTGCCTAAAATGCCTGCCGGGCCGTATCCAAAATCGTGCTCCCAATCAAACATCAGGCGGAGCGTCAACAGATATTCGCGGAGCATTCCTGGCCAGAACCGCACCTGCGCGGCAAAGATCAACACGCCCGCAACCGCAGTCAAACCAGAGCGAACCCACTGGCGCTTGTTGCTATCCACCAGAACCGGAAAAGCAAGCAGCGCGAGAAACGGCATTTTGCACAGGGAAGCGGCCAGCACGGCGATGTAATACCAAAGCCATCTGCCGCGCTTCCAGCCTGCGACGGCAGCAGCTAGGATCACTCCATAGAACAGATAGGCCACGTTGCCACTCAGAATCGCATCGTCGGTGACCAGCCCGGGAAAGAAGAGAATGACCGGAAGCATCAACGCCAGCCAGCGGCGCTCGCGACGATCCGCCATCTGGAACCCGGCCCAGAGTTGGAGCAAAACTCCGGCTGCGAACGCAACCCCATAACGCAGGCCGAGGATCCAGCCCGGAGACATGGCCATCAGCCGCAGCAAGATCAGCGTGATCGGAGAGTAGACATAGACCAGGGGTGGGTGCTCCTTCGGATTGAAGGCCGCCCGGCTGTGAAACGCACGTAAGGCCACAATACCCTCGGCGTAAGGGTCGGAGTCGTGGTGCAGGGCTTGAATGGCCCTCCAGCAGACCTTGGCATCCCATCCGACCGACCCTGCCCCGGCCATGACGGCAAGAGCAATGACAGCACCCAGCCAAAGCAGAACAATCAGCCGCTGACGCGAGAACCAACCGGGCAGTTGGGTAGGTGAGTTCGAGGCTGCGGCCGAGATGTGATTATCCAGACATTTCCCTTTGCGCTGTAAGATGCGTGCCTACTACGTAGTCAGAATGGTTCATGGAGCATAACAAAACACTTGGAAACAATAAAGTGTCCGCCGACGTCCTGTCTCCATAGGATGACCGGGTCGTCCGTACCGTTCCCATGCTATTTTCAAAAGAACTGACATGGACACATTGCCGCCAAGTGCCGCTGCGATCCCCCGCAATATCTATGCCTTCGGCCTGACTTCGTTTCTCAACGACACGGCCAGCGAAATGGCGTACTGGGTGCTGCCCGCTTTTCTCACATCGCTCGGCGCCGGGCCCGCGCAACTTGGCATCATCGAAGGCATCGCCGAAAGCGTGGCTTCCTTTGCCAAGCTTTTTTCCGGATACCTGGCCGACAATGTTTCGCGCCGCAAGCCCATCGTGGTCGGCGGATACTTCGTGGCCAACGCGGTAAAGCCGCTGCTGGCGCTGGTTTCTTCGTGGTGGCAAATCCTGGGGATTCGTTTTTGCGACCGTTTTGCCAAAGGCGTGCGTGGCACCGCCCGCGATGTGATGGTGGCCGAGTCGGTCGACAAATCGGCGCTCGGCTCGGCCTACGGCCTGATTCAGGCCATGGATTCCGCCGGCGCCATCGCCGGCCCGCTGCTGGCGCTGGCCATCATCGGACGCTTCGGCATGCGCGGCGTGTTCGCATCCGCCGCGGTTCCGGGAGCGCTGTGCGTCATGGTCGCCTGGCTCGGAATCCGCGAGGTTCAGCGGCGCAGCCGCCACTGTGGTCGAAGCGGCTGCGAATGCGGCGCCGCTGGCAGTTGCCGAGCTGCGCTCGGCGTGGACGGCCGAGGCGCCCGCCACATACGCAAGCGTGGCTGCCAAAACTGCCCTTCGGCTTCTACTACGTGCTGGCCGTGGTCACGCTTTTTTCGCTGGGAAATTCCAGCGACATGTTCCTCGTCCTGCGCGCCGGAAACATCGGCATTCCAGCGTCGCGCGCGCCACTGCTGGGACTGGTCTTCAACATCATGTTCACGCTGCTATCGTGGCCCGCGGGCAAATTCAGCGACCGCTTCTCGCGCTCGGCCATCGCCGCCGCCGGATATTTCGTTTTCGCCATCGTCTATTTTGTTTTCGCGCTCGCGCCCTCGCAACTGGCGATCTGGCTGGCCATGGCTTTCTACGGACTCTTCTATGCGCTGACCAATCCCGTGCTCAAGGCCCTGGTCGTCGAAAGCGTGGCGGTCGATGTCCGCGGGCGCGCTCTGGGAATTTATTCTTTTCTTACCAGCTTGACCACGCTGCTGTCCAGCGTGATCACCGGGCGCTTGTGGAAGGTATACGGTGCGCCGGTGCCGTTTTATTTTTCGGCGGGAATCGCCGCGTCTCGCCGCAGTGGCGCTGCTGGCCCACCGTTCGCCGGCGCGACAATCATGAATTTGATGACGCGCGAATGCACCCAGGAGCGCTCTAAGGACGGACGCGGTCCTGTGGCTCCGTCACGAGAATCCGTCGAGTCAGGTATTACTTGACCGCCGCAACCAGAAATACGCGACCACCAGAAACGCCACGCCCGCCGCGCTATCGAGCGCGACATCCCAAATCGTGCCCGTGCGCGACGGAATATAGCTCTGGTGCCATTCATCCATCGCGGCCACGAAGACGGTCCCCAGCCATGACAGCAGCGACGGCGCCACCACCAGGCGCGGATTTCGACCGAGCGTGGCCCGCCAGCCCCGCAGCAGCAGGAGGCTCAACATGCCGTACCCGACGACGTGTCCGGTCTTGCGCAGATAGTGATGAAAGATGAGGAACTCGTAGAAATTGATGTGGCCGAACAGGTGGGTCAATATCGCGTACAGCACGCTGCCGGTATTCTGCGACGAGAAAAAATCGGTGGACTCAAACGCAATGAGGCCGATCCAGACCGACGGCCGGCCACCAGGCGCGCAGCAAGATTGGGACGGGAGGCAGTCAAATCGGCGTCTCGTCCTCTCATTCCGCCGCGTAGTTCGGCGCTTCGCGCGTGATCATGACGTCGTGCACGTGGCTTTCGCGCAGGCCGGCGGCGCTGATGCGCACGAAGCGCGCCTTCTGCTGCAGGTCGGCCACCGTCTGGCATCCGCAATACCCCATGCCCGACTTCAGTCCGCCCACCATCTGGTGCACGATCATCGCCACCGATCCGCGATAGGGCACGCGCCCTTCAATTCCTTCCGGCACCAACTTGCCCAGGCGGTTCGATTCTTCGCCCAGTCACCGGCGATGCCGTGGACGCATCTCCATCCGAGTTCTGGAAATAGCGCTCGCTCGAACCCGCCGCCATCGCTCCCAGCGACCCCATGCCGCGATACGACTTGAAAGTGCGGCCCTGATACAGAATCAGTTCGCCCGGGACTTTCATCGGTTCCGGCAAACATCGATCCGATCATCACCGCCGAAGCGCCCGCCGCCAGCGCCTTGACTGATATCGCCGGAATACTTGATGCCGCCGTCGGCAATCACGGGAACGCCCGAGTCGCGCGTGGCCCGCGCCGCCTCCGCAATCGCCGTGATCTGCGGAACGCCCACGCCGGTTACGATGCGCGTGGTGCAGATCGAGCCCGGCCCAATGCCGACTTTCACTCCGTCCACTCCCGCGCGCACCAGGTCGCAGGCGCCATCGAAGGTCGCAACGTTGCCGGCAATCAGTTCCACCTCCGGCAACTTCGCCTTCACCTTCTTGACCGCTTCGAGCACCAGCGAAGAATGCCCGTGCGCGCTGTCGATGGCCAGCACGTCGACTTTCGCCTTCGCCAGTTCCTGCGCGCGCTCCAGAAAATCGCCGGTCGCGCCGATCGCCGCGCTCACGCGCAGCCGCCCCTTGTCGTCCTTGGCGGCGCCGGGATATTTCAGTTTCTTCTGGATGTCCTTAACCGTGATCAGCCCTTCAGGTTGTACTTGTCGTCCACGACGAGCAGTTTTTCCACGCGATGCTCGTGCAGAATTTCTTCCGCCTGCTCCAGCGTGGTGCCCACCGGCACGGTGATCAGGTTCTTCTTGCGTCATCACCTTGCTGATCGGAATATCGAAGCGCGTCTCGAAGCGCAGATCGCGATTGGTCAGAATGCCGACCAGCTTGCCATCTTTCTGGGTGATCGGCACGCCGGAAATCTTGTACTTCTGCATGACTTCGAGCGCGTCGGAAACCTTGGCGTCCGGCGACATGGTGACCGGGATCGACGATCATGCCGCTCTCCGACCGCTTCACCTTGTCGACTTCATTGGCCTGCTGCTCGATGGTCAGGTTGCGATGAATGATGCCCAGTCCGCCCTGCTGCGCCATGGCAATCGCCATGTGCGACTCGGTCACCGTGTCCATGGCGGCGCTGATGATGGGAATGTTCAGCCGGATGTTGCGCGAGAGCTGGGTCTGCGTGTTGGCGTTGGCGGGCACAACTTCGGAACGCGCCGGCAAGAGCAATACGTCGTCGAATGTGAGGGCTTCGGGGACGGGAAAATGGATCATAGGATTTTGGATGAAACTTCTATTGTAGGGAGGGCGTCAGCATCAAGCAAATGCGGTCGGCTTCCGCAGAGGCTATGTCTTGGCCCATTCTCCACGTCGCGGAGAGCTTGCCACGCGCTCCAGCATAAGCCGGCGCAATAGACGAATACGACCAGTAAGGCCATCGAACGAATACCAAGAGATTTCCGAACGACTCAGTATGCGTGAA
Organism: Candidatus Aminicenantota bacterium; assembly: GCA_963729855.1. Classification (GTDB taxonomy): domain Bacteria; phylum Acidobacteriota; class Aminicenantia; order Aminicenantales; family UBA4085; genus UBA4085. Next base: position 1,371,248 of record CAVSPT010000005.1, read on the forward strand.
GCGAATTCCCTCTCGAGAATGGATATCACCATGCACAACTCAGCAGCAGCGCCACCGCGGAGTAGAGAGCGCGCCTTCGCCAGAGGCAATGCGCGCCCTCGCATACTGCCTGACCTCTGACCATCTCCTCATCGCCAAGAGGACTTTCAGCGTCAAATATCGTCATCAATGATCCTACCGATCGTTTCAAACTGCTAATTTGATCCACTACCTAAAGAAAAGGCGTCCATATCGGACGCCTTCTGTTCTGAAATATTCGTCTGCTAGATGCGATCCCACTGCAAATTACTCTTTCTTGTCGCTGCCCTCAGTCTTACCCTCGGCCTCAGCGCGGCGCATGTCTTTCTGCGCCTGCGCTTCGGCGTCGGCATTTTCCATCGCCTTGCGGTTTTCCTCGGCGCGCTTGGCGCGGATTTCGGCGCGCTTCTGGCGCTTTTCGTCGAGCACCTGCTCGCTGCCGAGCAGTTCGATGAACGCCTTTTCGGCGCCGTCGCCCTTGCGCCAGGCGGTGCGAACGATGCGCGTATAGCCGCCCTTGCGGTCGCCAAAGCGCGGAGCCACGGTATCGAACAGTTTGCGACGGCTTCGTCCGTCATCAAATAGGACGCCGCCTGACGGCGCGCCGCCAGATCGCCCTTCTTGCCGAGCGTGATCATCTTCTCGACCTGCGGACGCACCGCCTTCGCCTTGATCACGGTCGTCTCGATGCGCTCTTCCATGATGATCGAAGTGACCATGTTGCGCAGCATGGCGCGCCGGTGGGAAGTGGTCCGTCCTAGTTTGTATCCTGCAACTTTGTGACGCATGTCTAAACCCCAGTTGTCAGTTGCCAGTGGCCAGTTGCCAGTGGTTGTCAGTCAGAGCCAGTGGCTCGCTGGTCAGATCTTACTGGCAACTGACCACTGGCCACTGGCAACTGTTTCTACAGATCGTTATCGCCGTACGCCGAAGCGGGCAGCACCTGGTTCGAAGTCGGTCCGGGCACAGCGTTGCCGTGCTCGTCGATCTTCATGCCCAGGCTCAGGCCCATCGAGGAGAGGATTTCCTTGATCTCGTTCAGCGACTTGCGGCCGAAATTCTTCGTCTTCAGCATCTCGGCTTCGGTCTTCTGCACCAGTTCGCCGATCGACTGAATGTTGGCGTTCTTCAGGCAGTTATAGCTGCGCACCGAGAGTTCGAGTTCCTCGACCGAACGGTTCAGGTTCTCGTTCTTGATCTCGGGCCGGCGCTCTTCGCTCGCCGACGCGGTTTCGATTTCCTCTTCGAAGTTGATGAAGATATTCATGTGATCTTTCATCAGCTTCGCCGCCAGTCCCAGCGCATCGCCGGGAGTGATCGAGCCGTTGGTCCAGACTTCGACCGTCAGCTTGTCGTAATCGGTGATCTGTCCCAAACGCGCCGCTTCGACGGTGTAGTTGCACTTGCGCACCGGCGTGTGCACGGAATCGATGGGAATGAATCCGATGCCCAGGTCGTCCTCGAAATTCTTGTCGGCGGAAACGTAGCCGCGGCCGCGCTTCAGGCGCATTTCCATGTCGAGCTTGCCGCCCTCGCTCACGGTCGCGATGTAAATTTCCTTGTCCAGCACTTCGACATCGCCATCGGCTTCGATCATGCCGCTGGTGACCACTCCCGGCTGATCGGCGCGCAGGTAAATCGCCTTCGGACCGTCGCCCGCCAGCTTGAACGGAATCTGCTTCATGTTGAGGATGATGTCGGTCGCATCCTCGACCACGCCGGGGATCGACTGGAACTCGTGCAGCACGCCTTCGATCTTCACCGCGGTAACGGCCGCGCCTTCGATCGAACTCAGCAGCACGCGCCGCAGCGCGTTGCCGATGGTGGTGCCAAATCCGCGCTCAAACGGCTGCGCCCAGAACATCCCGTATTTATCGGTGAGCGAACTGGTGTCGACTCGCCAGACGTTTCGGTTTTTGAAAACCTCTCCAAAGCATTTGTGTTTCTCCTCTCGGCCATGTGGCTCAGTGCTGGCTCGCTGAGCGGCCCGGCTCAGGTCAAGCGCCAGCAAAGGCTGATCTGGCACGAAAAAGTGGGCCAAAAAGTCTCATTGTCGCAAGTCGCAATGGTCGTTCGCCGAGTCGCTGAGCTCTGCCAACGACTGAACGACTAGCGACCAACGACCTTCTACTTACTATACAACTCCACAATCAACTGCTCGTTCACCGGCAACTGGATATCTTCGCGCTTCGGCAGCGCGATCACGCGGCCCTTGTAGTTCTCGCGATCGATCTCCAGCCACACCGGCGCGGGCTGATGACTGGCAAAATCCTTCGCGGTTTCGAGAATCGGCACCTTGCGGCTGCTCTCGCGAATCTGAATCTCCTCGCCCACACTGACTTCGTACGAAGGAATGTTCACCTTCTTGCCATTCACCTGCACGTGTCCGTGACGCACCAGCTGGCGCGCCTGGCGGCGGGAAATGCCGAAGCCCAGCCGGAAGACGACGTTGTCCAGACGCCGCTCGAGTTGCTCGCAGCAGCTTCGCGCCCGTCACGCCCTTGGACCGGACCGCGTTCTCGAAGTAATTCCGGAACTGGCCTTCCTGGGTGAAGTAGATGCGCTTGGCTTTCTGTTTTTCGCGCAACTGCAGACCGTAGCCTACGACCTTGGTCTTCTTGTCTTTCCCGTGTTGTCCGGGAGCGAAGTTGCGCTTCTCAATGGGACATTTGTCGCTGAAGCACTTGGTGCCTTTGAGGAAGAGCTTGATGCCTTCGCGGCGGCAAAGACGGCAAACTGCATCGGTATAACGTGCCAATTTTTCTCCTTTTAGATGACCGGTTTACAGGTTTGGCTTCACCCTTCGTCCCGGACGAAAATCAGTTGCCAGTTCTCAGTTCTCAGTTCTCAGTAAAATCCCGAGTTCTGCGGTCTACTGACAACTGAACACTGAGAACTGAGAACTGTACTCTTACACTCTGCGCCGTTTCGGCGGACGGCAGCCGTTGTGCGGAATCGGCGTCGTGTCCTTGATGGAACGCACTTCGATTCCCGCCGCAGCCAGCGCGCGGACCGCCGATTCGCGGCCCGATCCCGGACCGCTGACGCGCACATCCACCTGCGCACGCCGTGATCGCGCGCCATGCTGGCGGCGTTCGATCGCGGCCTGCTGCGCGGCAAACGGAGTCCCCTTGCGCGATCCGCGGAAACCGAGCGAGCCCGAACTCTTCCACGACAGCACGTTGCCGTTCATGTCGGTGATGGTCACGATCGTGTTGTTGAAAGAGGCCTGCACATGCACCAGTCCGTGGGGAACGTGCTTGCGCTCTTTCTTCTTGAACGTCTTCTTCTTGCCTTTTTTCTCGGGCGCCGCGGCGCCGCCTGCTGCTGCTGGTTTTGCCATGTTTCGAGTTCTCAGTTCTCAGTTCTCAGTTCTCAGTAAACCGTTCTCAGAGCTGAGACTGAGACTGAGAACTGAAACTGTCTTACGCTTTTGCCGTCTTCTTCTTCTGCGCGACCGTTCCTTTGCGCGGACCTTTGCGGGTACGAGCGTTGGTGTGCGTGCGCTGTCCGCGAACCGGCAGGTTGCGGCGATGGCGGAATCCGCGATAGGAGCCGATTTCGATGAGCCGCTTGATGTTCATCGAAACTTCCTTGCGCAGATCGCCTTCCACCGAGCCTTCCGCTTCGATGACCTGGCGGATGCGGTTGACCTCGTCTTCGCCGAGGTCCTGAACCTTTTTCATCGGCGTCCACTTTGGCCTCGTCCAGAATGCGCGCCGCGCGCGAATTGCCGATGCCGTAGATGTAAGTCAGCGCGATGTTCGCGTGCTTGTTGCGCGGAAGATCGACGCCTGCAATACGTGCCATAGTTCCCTCTCTTAGTCAGCTCTCAGCTGTCAGCTTTCAGCTCTCAGCAACAGCTAAAGCCTTCTTAGCCCTGACGCTGCTTGTGTTTCGAGTTCTCGCAGATCACCCGCACCACACCCTTGCGGTGGATGACCTTGCACTTGTCGCAAATTTTCTTTACCGATGCTCTTACTTTCATAACAGTTCTCAGTTCTCAGTTGTCAGTTCTCAGCTGAACTGCAGATCGCCGCAACGCTCGACGACAGCTCTATTTGTAGCGGTACACAATTCGTCCGCGATTCAGGTCGTAGGGAGAAAGCTCGACCGCGACTTTGTCTCCCGGCAGAATGCGGATGAAGTTCTTCCGCATCTTGCCGGAAACGTGCGCCAGCACCTGGTGTTTGTTTTCCAGCTCCACCTTGAACATGGCATTGGGCAGTGGTTCGATCACCACTGCCATCACTTCAATCGCGTCTTCTTTACTCATTCGACTCCTTGAATCAGCTCTCAGCTGTCAGCTCTCAGCTGTCAAACTCGTCTAGCTGAAAGCTGAGAGCTGATAGCTGAAAGCTTCTACTGCGTCAAAATCACCGGCCCTTGCTTTGGTTACCGCCACGCAATGCTCGAAGTGCGCGCTGTAACTGCCGTCTACCGTTACGGCCGTCCACTTATCGCTCAAAACCTTGCGTCTCGGGACCTCCCGAGTTCACCATCGGCTCGATCGCCAGGACCATGCCTTCGGTCAACTCCGCGCCCTGGCCCTTCTTGCCGAAATTCGGAATCTGCGGCGCTTCGTGCAGCTTCGTCCCGATGCCGTGCCCGACAAACTCCCGCACCACGCTGAATCCGTTGGCTTCCACATGTTTCTGGATCGCCGCTCCAACGTGTCCGACCGTGTTGCCGATCTTCGCCTGCTCGATGCCTTTGTACAGCGAAGCCTCGGTCACTTCGAGCAGCTTCTTCAATTCCGGCTGTCAGCGACTCGCCCACCGGCACCGTGATGGCGGCGTCTCCGTAGTACCCATCGCAAACCACGCCGCAGTCGATGGAAACAATGTCGCCCGCTTTCAGCACCCGCTTTTCCGACGGGATGCCGTGCACGATCTCTTCATTGATCGAAGTGCACAGCACACAGGGATAACCGTAATATCCCTTGAATGCCGGCGCGGCTCCCAGGTCCGCGATCAGCTTCTCGCGGCCTTCTCCAGATCCATCGTCGTAACGCCGGGCGCCACGATCTTCTCAGATGGTCCAGAACCTGGCGGACCATCTTGCCGCTCCGCCTCATCTTCTCGATCTCTTCCGGCGACTTGCGGATGATCCGGTCTTCTCCAAAACTCATAATCGCCATTCTTGACGTTCCGCTACTGCTGCATCCATCCTGGCAATGCCGGTCAATCACGCCGAAAATCTGCGCCGTAACCTCTTCCATCGTCCGATCGGCATTGATCGCGACCAGCCGCCGTTGCGCCCGGTAGTAATCCGCCACCGGCCGGGTCTGCGGCTCATAGGCCGCCAGCCGGCCGGAAATCACTTCTTCGCGATCGTCCTCGCGGATCACCAGCTTCGATCCGTCCACATCGCACAACTCATTGACGAGAGGTGGCTGGAAGTGGATGTTATAGAGCCGTCCACAGGTGGGACACGAACGCCGTCCGGTAAGCCGTAGCAATAATTGAGTATAGTCCACCAGCAACTGGATCACAACCGGCGGGCACTTCTCCGATTTGTCAAAGACCTCTTTTTCCAGGAAGGCATCCAGCCATCCTGCCTGGGCGGCTGTCCGGGGAAAGCCATCCAGCACAAATCCGCGCTTGCAATCCGGCTCCCGCAGCCGCGTCGGCCACGATGCCGTACATCAAATCGTCGGGAACCAGTTCGCCGCGCGCCATGATCGCCTTGGCTTGCACGGCCGAGTTCGGTGCCGCGCGCTACATTATCCCGTAAAAGGTCGCCCGTCGATATCTGCGGGATACCGTAGCGCTCGACGATCTGTTTGGACTGTGTGCCCTTCCCGGCCCCGGGGGGCCCCAGAAGAATCACCGGTCCAATTTTTCGCGCGGGTGTCGTTCGGCCATCGAAATGGCTCCTCGTCGCTTCTCCCACTCGCAGTATTGCCCGTGCCTGCAGAAACCTACAGTTCCAGCTACCTCAGTTCTCAGCAAAACTCAAGTCCAGTCTTGCTGCAACCGACTAGCTTCTACCAGGTCCGGCGTCCGCGAATCCGTCCGCTCTTCGGCGTGAATCCATCGTAGTGCCGCATGATCAGCTGCGCCTCAATCTGCGTGACCGTATCCATCGCAACGCCGACGACGATCAGCAGCGATGTTCCGCCAAAATAAAAATTCACGCCCAAGCCGTTCGTGACCCAGGTGGGCAGGTTCTCGAAGAATCGCGCCCACCAGCCACAGGTGGTTCAGCTTGATGCCGGCGATCATCCACTCCGGAATCAGCGAAATCAAAATCAGGTACAGCGCGCCCACCAGCGTGATGCGGGTCAGAACGTCGTTGATGAAGTCGGAGGTACGCTTGCCCGGCCGGATGCCGGGAATAAACCCGCCCCACTTCCGCATGTTGTCGGCAACCTCGTTCGGGTTGAACACGATCGAGATATAGAAGTAGGCAAAGAAAATGATGCCCAGGCATAGAGCAAGCGTGTAGAGCGGCTCGCCCCAACTCAGCGCGTCGAGAATCGGGCCGATAACCTTGTTGTTGTGGAACGCCGCGCCCAGCATCTGCGGCAAGGCCAAAATCGAAGAAGCAAAGATCACCGGCATCACGCCGCCGGCATTGACGCGCAGCGGCAAGTGGGTGGATTGGCCGCCCATCACTTTGCGTCCACGACGCGCTTGGCGTACTGCACGGGAATGCGGCGCTCGCTGCGTTCGACATAGACGATGAATGCCACGACCGCGATCATCAGTACCAGCAGCATCAGAATGGCCGGAGCGGTGAAAGCTCCCCAGGCCGAAGTGCTTGGCCTTCTGGTAGAGATCGACGACGCCGCGCGGCAGGCCGACCACGATGCCGGCGAAAATCAACAGCGACATGCCGTTGCCGATGCCGCGCTCGGTAATCTGCTCGCCCAGCCACATGATGAAGGCGCTGCCCGTGGTCAGCGTCAGCATGGTCATCAGGATAAAGCCCGGGCCCGGGGGTGTTGACGAAATCGCCCGCCTTCTGCAGGCTGATGGCGATGCCGAACGACTGCACCGCACTCAAAATCACGGTGAGATAACGCGTCCACATGGTGATTTTCTTGCGGCCCAGCTCGCCTTCTTTTTGCAGCTTGGCCAGCGGCTCATAGACCACGGTCAGCAACTGCAGAATGATCGACGCCGTGATGTAGGGCATGATGCCCAGCGCGAAAATCGTAAGGCGGCGCAGGTTGCCGCCGCTGAACAGATCGACAAAGCCCAGCACCGAGACCTTTATTCTGCTCGAAGAACTGTGCCAGCCGGTCGCCATTGATTCCCGGCGTCGGGATGTGGCCGCCGATGCGATACACCGCCAGCAGGCCGAGCGTGAACAACACGCGCTTGCGAAGGTCGGGAACCCGGAAGATGTTCGCCAGCTTTTACGAAAGCATTACTGCAAGACCTCAAACTTGCCGCCCGCCTTGGTGATTTTTTCCTGCGCCGACTTGGAAAACTTGTGCGCGTGCACGGTGATCGCCGTCTTCAGTTCGCCGTTGCCCAGAATCTTGACCGGCGCCTTGCCATCGACCACGCCCGCCTTTTTCAGCACTTCGGGGGTAATTTCGGTCTCGCCGAGCTTCGCCAGACGGTCCAGATTCACCACGTCGTATTCCTCGCGGAAAATGTTGGTGAATCCGCGCTTCGGCACGCGGCGGTGCAGCGGCATCTGGCCGCCTTCAAATCCGCGGATCACGGGCACCCGAACGGACCACTGGCCCTTGTGGCCGCGCGTCGAGGTCTTGCCCATGCCGGACCCATGCCGCGTCCGACTCGCTTCTTCTTTTCCGTAGCCTTCTTCGGTGCCCGTATTGTCGATACCCGCCGTACGCTGGAGGCCGGCGACCGCGTGCTGGCCATCGACGCGGACCCGGACGCCAACCTCGCCTCCGCCCTCGGCCTTCCGCCGAAGCTCGCGCCCGCATCCGCACCATCGCGACCGAGCGCAAGCCTGATGGAAGAACGACAGGCGCCAGGGTGAACCAATACGGACAGATCTTCCGCCTGAATCCCGAGGTCGCGACATCGCCGAACGTACGCCGTCCGACACTGCGGCGTGGACGTGCTGGTCTCGGCGCCGTTCCCCGCGCCGCCGGCGGGTGCGCCTGCCCGGAAAGCGTCCTGTTGAAGAGCCTGGTCCTGCACTTGACCATGCGGCGCGGCGAGGTGGTGATTCTGACATGGAGGCCGGCATCGAGCATCTCGGCCGCGGCACGGTCATGGGCGTCGACTTGATGCTCGCCGTGGTCGAACCCGGGCGCCGCAGCATCGAGACCGCTCAACGCATTCGCGAGATGTCCGCCACACTCGGTATCCGGCGTTTTGCCGTAGTGTTGAACAAATCCATCGAGCCCTCTCGGACCCCGTTTGGATCGCCGCCGAGTTCCGGCCCTCCCACCTCGCGGCGTCATCCCGTTCGACCCTCAAATGGCCAGTCGCGGACCGGCTCGGCGTATCCATCTTCGACTTGGGCAACGGCGCCTGTCGGGGCCTTACCGACAACTCAAAGAGAACCTGGATTCCCGATAAAGGAGATCGCAGCATGAGTTTCGAGCCTGGATGTCTGGCCACCGCCATCGGTAGCCTTCCCACACGGACCCACAAAAGGCCGTCGAAGTGGTGCTCGAGAGCATCCCCGACGCCCCCATCTGGCCGCGGTCTCGGCAAGCACTTCTACCCGACTACCGCTCTCGATAATGTTCCGGTACGACGCCATTCCCGCCGGCACACTATCACCCACACATACGTAGCGGGCGACATAATCGAGGTTGGGGACGTATGGGATCGATCCTTGGCACGAAAATTCTTGGCCAAGGACAAAAGCCTTGCACCTCGTCACGTCGGCGGCGTATTTGATGTCCGCGGCCGCGAAGCGAAAATTGAGCGGCGTGACCGCGGCACCTGTTTTTAAAATCGCCATATAGGCAACATACCACTCAATGCTGTTCGTCATCAAGGTGGAGGACAATGTCACCCTTCGTG